>CAVRXF010000030.1:0-10909 GCA_963724925.1 uncultured Actinomycetota bacterium
CGACCACAGGTCGCTGACGTGCACCGACGCCGTTCCCGGCCGAGACTTCGCCACGGATTCCGCACAGACACTCGATGACACCCGTTGCCGTGTCGGTGACCGTCGGACTCCCCACCCCATGCAGCGGCACCCGCCGACGCGGGCCGATCCCAGTCCCTTGGTCGGGCAAGACCGCCCGCGCCCTCGATCTTGACGCGGCAGACGGCTGACCCCGAGAGCCGCTCCGGCCAGCCCGGGCCCGACCGAACCCGCGACGAGCTCGGAGCTCATCTGTCATGCCGATGTGAGGACGTGTGGGCCATTGGCTCGATCATTGGCTGGCTCGTGACTCCCTTGTGACGGCGGGCAAAGGCGACGCCGACCGCGGCGCGTTGCACCAACGGCTGGTCCAAGACATCCCCTCGCGCCTATTCAGGCGCCGGTCCTCGTCGCGCAAGGTGGTGCCGACAGCCTGGTGATTCCGCCGCCCAGGACGAGTACGCCGCGGGCCGTTGTGTCGCGGGCTACGCCGTCGACTCCGGCACGTACGCGGGGGCGCGCCCACGTCCCGCTGGTCGAGCCTGACTCCTGCCTCATCCCGGAGCTGCTCGCCTGGACCGCGGAGCGGTTCGACGGCAAGCCGGTGCGACACGTGCCGTTGACCGGCGGGTCAGCTGCTGAAGAACAGGCTGGACATGCCGCGCTTGCGGTACTTGTGGCTGCCGTGCTAGCCCCAGCCCGGGCCGTACTGGGCCGGAGGCGGCGCCTGGATGAACTGGCTCTCCATGCGGCTGAGCGCCTCGAGCTCGCCGAAGTCCAGGAACAGCCCCCGGCAGGTATCGCACTGCTCGATGTGCACGCCGTTGCGGTCGTAGGTGCGCATCGCGCCGCGACACTTCGGGCAGACGAAGGTGCCGGCCGGGTGGTATTGGCCGGGCGGCTGGTCGGAGGGAAACGGCGGCGGCTGGGTGCTCATGACGACCTATCCTCACATGCGTTCGCAGGCGGCGAGCAATGCCTCGGCAGTGGGTGCGCTGTGCGCCGAGCGGGCTCGGCTCACCTCCCTGCAGGCGGCGATGAACACCGCGCACCGGGCCGACAGGTCGAGCCTGGGCCACGGGTCCCCGGTTCGTGGTATGGCGGGCCCGCCAGCGGTGCGGTACCCGGCGAGGAACCCCGCCCAGTCCTGGTCGCCGAGTAGGCCAGCCGCCCAAAAGCCGGCCGGGCGCCCCAGGTCCCAAGCCGGGTCTCCCACGCCGAGGTCGTCGACGTCGAGCAGCCGCCAGCCGCACGGCATACGGGCCAGCTGGCCCAGGTGCCAGTCGCCGTGCACGAGGCCGGTATGCCGTCCGCCCAGCCTGCGCGAGCTCACGCAGCAGCCGCTCCCCCAGGGCCCGCAGCATCGACGACAGCGGCGCGGCCCGGTCCAGTGCCCGCTTGACCCGCAGGGGGCCGTCGTGCTCTGGCAACCCCGACGGGGCAGTGGCCCGGTGCAGGCCGGCCAGGTGCGCGCCGATACTCGTCCACGGCAGCGGGTCGGCCTGGTCAGGGTCGAGACCGGCACCCGGGGCCACAGGGTCACCGGCTGGGGTGGTCAGGAAGGCACCCCACCACGGTCGTCAGCGGGGTCACCAGCCACGGGTGCAGCTGCGGCGAGGCGGCGGCGGCCACCCTTGTCCCGAGGGCGCCTCGGTCAGTGCGCTGGGGGTGGACCTTGACGACGACGGCGGTGTCGAACCCGAGCCAGGCGCGGCTCCTGGCCTGCCGCCACTGGAGGTTGGGGCTGAGCGGGTAGCCTTGCGAGGCAGCCCATTTGGCCACCCATGCGGTGGCTGCAGGGCTGGGTCCAGCGGGCATGATGGGCGAAGTATCCCTCTTGGATGGTCAGCGGAGCGCGCTGAGGCCGCCGTCGACGGGGAGCGTGACGCCGGTGACGTAGGACGCGGCGTCGGACAGCAGGAAGGTCGCCGCGTGCGCCACCTCCCACGTGGTGCCGACGTTGACGGGGACGCCTCGGGGCCCGGGGATGCGCGCTGCGGGAGCCGCAAACGCGATGAGGACGCCGCGCACCAGCACGAGCCGATCCGGCGAGTCGCTGACATCCTCCACGGCGCCTGTGAAGCGCCGGTTGGGCAGCCACACGGCGACCTCCGGGGGTTGGCGCACGTTTCGGCACCAGTCCGTCGCGGGCCCGAACCCCGCGACGGCGTAGATGACCCCGTCTCGCTGCGGGTAGTTGAGCGGGGTGCGGCGCTGTCGCCCGGTCCGCCGAACGGTGTGGGCCAGGACCATGATCTGGCCGATGCCCTGGGGCCATACGTTGACCACGTGCCCTAGGCCGAGCCGCCACGTGAGCACCATGAACGTGTTGACCCGACGGAACGCTCGGGTGACTCCTGCGACTACTCCAGCTCGCCGTCGGTCACGACCCGGTCCGCTACCGGCAACTGATCAAACGACACCAGCCACGCAAGGCGCCGCCACGGCCCCCCGGAGCGACCGGACACCCGCCCAGCATCGACCGGCCCCGGGCTACCCGCCCTGGCGACACCATGACCAGCACGACTCCGGTTAAGTGGAGAGCCCTAATACTACAGCCGCACCTATCTACGCGTATGTGGGCGTGTCGCCTGTGTGAGACTGGGATTCACCGGCATGGTGCTTGTGTGACTGGTGAGGTGGATGTGGCTGAGGTCCAGGCGTGGGCGGCGGGCTGGAGGAGGTCCACGCCCAGATCGCACCACGGTTCGCGCGTTTGGAACCACGCGAGCGGGTGCTGGCCTATGTGCGCGGGCTGCTGGCGCCGCTGGAGCGCAAGAACTCCTGGACGTTGGCGGAGCGGGCCGGGGAGGCCAGCCCGGACGGGATGCAGCGGTTGTTGATGAGCGCGGACTGGGATGCCGATGCGGTGCGTGATGATGTGCGCGGCGATGTGGTGGAGCATCTGGGGGACCGCGCGGGTGTGCTGGTGGTCGATGAGACCGGGTTCGTGAAGAAGGGCACCAAGTCCGCGGGGGTTGCTCGGCAGTATTCGGGGACGGCTGGGCGGATCGAGAACTGTCAGATCGGGTGTTCCTGGGCTACGCCACCGGCGCCGGCAGGACGTTCCTGGACCGCGAGCTGTACCTGCCTCAGGCCTGGACCGATGACCGCGAGCGGTGCCGAGAGGCCGGCGTCGGCGAGGATGTCGAGTTCGCGACCAAGCCCGAGCTGGCGATGCGGATGATCACCCGCGCGCTGGAGGCCGGGGTGCCGGCCGGGTGGGTCACCGGCGACGAGGTCTACGGACAACATGCCAAGCTGCGGATGATGCTCGAAGAACGCCAAATGCCTTACGTGCTCGCGGTTGCGGTCAACCAGCGCGTGATCGCCACCGTGGACGGCAGGATCGCCCAGCTGCGTGGCGATGAGCTGGCGGCGATGCTGCCCGGGCAGGCCTGGAAGAAGCTCTCCGCCGGGGACGGCGCCAAGGGCCCGCGGGTCTACCACTGGGCCAGGGCAGCGATCCGACCGCTGGAGGACAGCGCCAGCTACTGGCTGCTGGTGCGGCGCAGCCTGACCGATCCCACCGACCGGGCCTACTACCTGCGCTACGGCCCGGAACACACCCCCCTGCGAGAACTGGTCCGGGTGGCCGGGGCCCGCTGGGCCATCGAGGAGAGCTTCCAAACCGCAAGGGCCAGGTCGGGCTCGACCAGTACCAGGTCCGCCGCTACGACAGCTGGTACCAACACATCACCCTGGCCATGTTCGCCCACGCCTTCCTCACCGTCACCACCGCCCACGCCAGCCAAACAGCCGACAAAAAAGGGGGCCGCCCAGCAGCGTCGAAGACCTCATCCCACTGACCCTGCCCGAGGTCCGAGGCCTACTCGCCCACCTCATCTGGAACCAGCCACCCAACGCCACGTCGGTGCTGCACTGGTCACATTGGCGACGTCGCCACCAAGCCCGCGCCCGACGCTGTCACTACACAGCCCGAGGAGTCCCGCCATAAATGCGGCTGTAGTACTAGGCCGCAGGTCTAGATTCTTTAGTGGGTGCCGAAGCCTGGTGGGTGGGAGGGGCGTCATGGCTGAGCCGAACGCGGGGCAGCGGGCCACCGGGAACTGGAAGGACTCATCGCGGCGAACCGTCACGTTGCCTAGGCACATCCCGGAGCTGCTGTACGGCGCGGTGGTGTCTGGTTCGGTCCTGGCCGTGTCCAGCCTCCAGGGCAGCTACACCGACCACGTGGCCATCGCCACCGGGGTGGTGGCGATCGCGTACTGGCTGGCGCAAGTTGTGTACGGTCTCAAGGCTGTCGGCGGGCGGTTCCACGACGTCGAGCACAGCTTGCACGCCCGGCTCGGGAAGCGTTTCGGAGCAATACCGAGGTGTTGGTGGGCAGTCTGCCGCCGATCGTAGTCTTCCTGCTCGCGCGGCTCGCCGGCGCCGAGGTGACTGTTGCGGCTTTGATCGCGCTCTGGTTTACCGTCGGGCTGTTAATCGCGGCCGGAGGTACGGCTGCCTATCTGGCCGGTGTCCGTGGCTGGCTGCTGGTGCTGGAGGCGTTCGTCGCGGGCGGGTTCGGGGTCGTCGTCATTTTGCTGAAGTACGCGCTGCACTGAGCGCCCAGAGGGTTGGTGCGCCCGCTCTCGTGTTCGGGGGCCCTCCTTCCTTGTCTCAGCTCAGGACGGCCTTCTCAGGGAAGAGACTCAATCGGAAACGAGCAGGAGGGGTTGACATGAGGCGTCGCCCCGGCGGTCCCAACAACAACGCCAATGCACGCGCGGTCCGGGGAAGCCTTCCTCCCTCGCAGGTCTTGCGCGAGATGTCGCGGGTCGGGACCGGCGACTGCCGTGCCATTGCGACGCGGAAGCGTTCTTCGGGCGAGATATAGTGGTCGGGGTCCTCGGACGCTTCGTCGAGGTCGAGCTGGACCCAGTTGATCGTGCCGGTGAATCGGCTGGTGTCGGGGTCGTAGTCGTCGCTGACCGAGGTACCGGTGTCCGACCCGAGGTCGAGGTTTCGTCGGCGGAGAAGGGCATCGGGAACGCTCGCCGGCTGAGCGGGCCGAGCCGACCTGGTGCCGTCGACGAACAGCTTGACTCCCCGCCCTTGCCGAGGCCGCCACCGTCGTAGGTGAACTCCATGCGAACCTGGTGCGCCCGGCGGTCAGTGCTCGGTGCCGGCGCCTTCGAACCGGCGAGCCCAGCAGGTTGTAACAGTGGGTCGGCACGCCGTCGTTCAGGTACAGCGACCAGCCGCCGAACGCGCCGCCTTGGGCGATGATGACGCCGTTGGCGCCGCCGTCGGGGACCACGACGTCGGCGGTGACCGAGTGCGACTTGTTCTTGAGGTTGATGACCGAGTTCTCGCTGAGCCGCCCCATACCGCCGAACAGCAGTTGCGAGTGCCCTTGAGCAGTTGGGGACGTCCGGCGATCTCGGAGTTGAACCGTTCGACGCGCCGATCATCGAGCGGGAGCACGTTGTACTTGACGCGCCTCGATGAGGAACAGTCGTTGGAGTTCGGCGAGCTTGTCGGGGTGTTCGGCTGCGAGGTCGTGGGCCTGGGTCCAGTCGGTGGTGCGTGTCGTAGAGCTCCCACACGTCGTCGTCGAGTGCTGGCAAGGTTGCGCCGAACATCCAGGGGATGCTGTGACGGGTGACCGCGGTCCAGCCCTTGTGGTAGATGCCGCGGTTGCAGAACATCTCGAAGTACTGCGTCTCGCGATGCTCGGCGGCGTCGTCCTCGTCGAAGCGTAGCGCAGTCGACGCCGTGGAGCGGCATCTGGTCGACGCCGTTACGACGGTCGGTTCGGGCAGTCCGGCCACATCGAGCACGGTGGCGGCGATGTCGATCACGTGGTGGAACTGGGAGCGCACCTCGCCCTGGGCGTCGAACCCGTTGGGCCAGTGCACGATCGTGCCGTTGCGGGTGCCGCCGAAGTGCGAGGCAACCTGTTTCGTCCACTGGTAGGGCGTGCACATCGCGTGTGACCAACCGACCGCGTAGTGGTTGTACGCCTCCGGGCCGCCGAATTCGTCGATGTGGACGCTCATGAACTCGAGCGTCTCGAGCGCGGCGGCGCCGTTCAACGACGAACATCTCGTTGAACGAGCCGTTGGGGTGCCCTCGGCGCTCGCGCCGTTGTCGCCGATGATGTAGTAGATCAGCGTGTCGTCGAGCACGCCGAGTTCCTCGAGCGTGTCCACGACACGTCCGACGTGATGATCGGTGTGCTCCAGGAAGCCGGCGTAGACCTCCATCTGCCGGGCCAGGAGGGCTTGAGTTCGTCGGCAACGTCGTCCCAGGCCAGGATCTCGTCCGGCCGCGGGGTGAGTTCGGCGTCGTCCGGGATGACGCCCAACTGCTTCTGGCGGGCGATCATCTCGTCGCGCAGCACGTCCCAGCCCGGCGTCGAACTGCCCTTGTACTTGTCCGCCCACTCCTTGGGTGCCTGATGCGGAGCATGGGTGGCGCCCGGCGCGTAGTACATGAAGAACGGCTTGTCGGTCATCAACGAACGCTGCTGGCGGACCCAGGCGATCGCCTTGTCGGTCATGTCCTCGGTGAAGTGGTACCCCTCCGGGGTGACTTCGACGGTTCCATCGGCGTCGTGCCCTCATACAGCGCCGGGTAGTACTGGTTGGTCTCCCCGCCGATGAAGCCGTAGAAGTACTCGAAGCCGCTGCCGGTCGGCCACTGGTCGAAGGGGCCCATCGGGCTCGTGTGCCACACCGGCACCTCATGACACTTGCCGAACTGCGCCGTCGAGTAGCCGTTGAGCTTCATCGTCAACGCCAACGGTGCCGCGTTGGTGGGCGGATCGGAAGTGTTTCCCGGCGCCGAGGTGGCGATCTCGGTCACCGCGCCCATGCCACGGCATGGTGGTTGCGTCCGCTCAACAGCGCGGCCGGGTGGGCGCGCACAGCGCGGTGGTGTGGAACCGGTTGAACCTCAGCCCGTGCGGCGAGCCGGTCGGCCGTCGGCGTCGCGCATCGCCCCGCCGAACGTCGCCGAGGCGCCGAAGCCGATGTCGTCGAGCAGGACGATCAGGACGTTCGGCGCTCCGGCCGGTGGCCGCAACGGCTCGATAGGCGGGAACTCCGCCGCCGGATTCTTCGCATCCTCATACACCGGTCCCCCGTACGGCCGATCCGGAATCGGAAGGTGATCGCGGTCGAGTTCCTCGGCCATCACTGTCTCCTCACGTTGGTGCAGCTTCGAGAGTTGCACTCAAAGGGTGACCCTGCTCGGGTGCGCCGCCAAGTTCGGCGGAAGTCTAATCATGGAGGCTCGGTTGGGTAGGGCACGGGGGTTCGGAGGACAGGTCCCCACGAAACTGACTCCTGCCCTTACAGGGGCCATGACACCCGGCGGCACTACGCTGCTCCGAGCCGCTGATATGTACCCGCAAACTCCGACCACCTCGCTAGTGTCCTAAGGACGCACCGGAACCCGATATGTGTGGTGGACGTGTCGTCGGACTGGCCGGACCGGGCCGCCGGACGGTAGCGCAGACAGTACTCGGGGGCGCACAGGTGCGAACCCCCCTTGATGACCCGCTGAGGCGCTGGCCCGTTGTGCGTCGTTGACCTAGGTGTGGCGACCGAGGGGTTCGAGGGGGCGCAGCAGGATTGGACCGGCACCTCGAGCCGCGGCGTGTGTGGGCTCGTCGTCCACTCCCACACGTTGCCGATCATGTCGACCAGGCCGTAGCCGTTGGGCGGGAACGCACCGACCGGTGAGGTCCGCTCGTACCCGTCCTGCGCGGTGTTGTGCACCGGGAAGTCGCCCTGCCAGGTGTTGGCCATCCACCGCCCCTGCGGATTGAGCTCTTCCCCCCACGCGTACGGAGCGCGGTTGAGGCCGCCCCGGGCGGCGAGCTCCCACTCGGCCTCGGTGGGCACCTGCCGGCCGGCCCAGGCGGCGTACGGCGGCGACGTCGGTCCAGGCGACGTGGACGACGGGGTGCTCGTCCATCCCCTCGATGGACGAGCCCGGCCCGTGCGGGGCTCGCCACCTTGCGCCTGGGCGCCATCGCCACCACTGGCGCCAGTCC
This sequence comes from uncultured Actinomycetota bacterium, assembly GCA_963724925.1. GTDB lineage: Bacteria > Actinomycetota > Actinomycetes > Actinomycetales > Dermatophilaceae > Phosphoribacter. Next base: position 8,030 of record CAVRXF010000030.1, read on the forward strand.
CCCAGGTCGACCGGTCCAGCCGTGGCAGTGAAGGCCAGGGCGCCGGGCGCACGCTGCTCGTCAGACAGGTCGGGGAACTGCGCGAGGTCAAGCGGCCGCTCCGCCACGGTCAGGTACCCCGTCGCCTCCACGAACCGCGCGAACTGCCGGTTCGTGACGGGATGGACGTCGATCTCGAACTCCCCGACCGACCGGCGATGGACTCGGGCCTTCCTCGGGGTAGAACTGGGTCGAGCCCATGAGGAATCGGCCCGCATGGATCGCGACCAACGTCGTGGGGTCGGCATTACCACGTCGGTTGACCGCGCTCGGCCCCGCGCATAGGGGCTCACGGCGGGGAAGATACCAGGTGCAAGCGTGCTTCTCGACTTTCGCCTTTTGGGGTTGTCTGGTGTGGGCGCGACTGAGTTGAGGCGCTGGGGAGGTTTGCTGCGGGGTCGGGGTGTGAGTGCAGGGGTGCCGCAACTGAACCTGTCAAGCTTTCTGAGACACGATCTTGCTGGGTTTACTGAGCGGAGTTCTCCTTCGGGTCGGTGGGCTTGTTGATCCATGAGATGTCGGGCAGTCGCGGCGGCTCGGGGGGTTTGCGTACGAACCGTTCGGGGTTGGCGTGATAGGCGGCATTCAGGACGATGGCCCGGGCGTCGCGGACGTCGCCGGCGCGGCCGTAGTGGACGTCGGCTGGGGTGTGCAGGCCGATCCCGGAATGCCGATGATCATGGTTGTACCAGGTGAAGAAGCCGTCGCAGAACACCCGGGCGTCCTGGATGCAACCGAACCTGTCGGGGAAGTCGGGCCGATACTTCAACGTCTTGAACTGCGACTCGGAGAACGGGTTGTCGTTGGACACGTGGGGTCTGGAATGGCTCTTGGTGACACCGAGGTCGGCCAGCAGGAAGGCGACCGGTTTGGAGGCCATCGAGGAGCCGCGGTCGGCGTGGATGGCCAGCTGGCCGCGGCTGATGTGCTGCTTGCGGATCGTCTCGGCGAACATCCGCTCGGCCAGGGTCGCCGACTCCCTGGAGGCGACCATCCAGGCGACCGCGTAGCGGGAGAAGATGTCCAGCGCGACGTAGAGGTAGTAGTAGGTCCACTTCGCCGGGCCGTGCAGCTTGGTGATGTCCCAACTCCATACCCGGTTCGGTGCGCTGGCGACCAGCTCGGGCTTCACGGTGGCGGGATGGGTGGCGTGCCGGCGCCGGTCACCGGTCTCGTCACGCTCGCGCAGCAGCCGGTACATCGTCGACTCGCTGCACAGGTAGATCCCTTCGTCCAGCAGCGTCGCGTAGACCTCGGCCGGGGCCAGGTCCACGAACCGGTCGCTGTGCAGCACGTCGAGCACTCGCTCACGTTCGCTGCTGCTCAGTGCGCGCGGCTGCTGCTGGCGCGGCGCCCGTTCGCTGTCCGACGGCGCCGATGTCCCAGGGCTGGGCGGGTGGGCGCGGTAGTGCGAGGCGCGCGGGCGCCCCACCGCCTGGCAGGCCCGCCTCAACCCGACCAGCGGGGACAACGCCTCGATCGCGGTGTCGATCATCGCGGCGGCTCGCTCTCGGTGTTGCCCGCGCTCTGCTGTGAGAGCTGCTCCAAGAGCGCGGATAGTTCCCCCTGGACACGGATCACCTTGCGCGCGGTGTCCAACTCGTCCTGCAGCCGCGCGTTCTCCACGGCCAGCCGCTCGCGCTCGCCACGTGCCGGGCCGGCCGGTTTCGGTCCGCGGGGCGTGCTCAACGCGGCCAACGCGCCGCGGTCACGCTGCTTGCGCCACTCCGACACCAGCGACGTGTACAGCCCCTCCCGGCGCAGCAGCGCCCCCTTGCCCGCCCGATCAGCCGCCTCGTACTCGGCCAGCACCTTCAGCTTGTACTTCGCCGTATACGTGCGGCGCGAGGCCCGCTCGGGGACCTGGGGATCGGGCACCTCCTCCACCCCGACAGCATGCGCGGCAGGTGCAGCTGGAACAGCACTCGACATGGAATCTCTCTCCGTTGCTCGCCCTCACGACTCGGTAATCACTACCGCTGGAGGTGTCTCAAGCAAGGTTGACAGAGAGGGCAACGTTTGCGCGAGTCTGCGCTACCAGTGGGTCTGGAGTGACGATTGTGGCGGGATGGCTTCCTCGCCCCAGGAGTTGCCCGCTGTTGACCTAACCGGCGCACGATGCTCCACGTCTGCACCAGAAGGGGCAGCGAACATCGGCGCGGCTCGACGGCTTCCTCAAGCTTCGAAGCGCGCCGATGCTCCGGGGTGGCAGCTCAAGTCGAAGTCGTCGTACCGGGTCCTTGTCCTTCCGGCGTGGTGCGTGACGATGCTGAAGGATCGGCGGGTGCGGCTCGGCGCGTTCGATGGCCCTGTGTTTCCGGACCGCAAGGGCGGCTACCGGGACCGGAGCAACGTCGGGCGCGCCTTCCGAGAGGTCCGCGCGGGCACAAAGTTCGGCTGGGTGCGTCCGCACACGTACCGTAAGACGGTGGCCACACTGCTGGATGACCAGGGCGCCACGGCCCGGATGATCGCCGACCAGCTGGGGCATGCCCGTATCTCGATGACTCAGGATGTGTACATGGGGCGGCGCACGGTGAGCCCTCAGGTGGCCGCTGCGTTGGACACCTTCGAGGCCGCTATTGAGGGCGCCAAGGACCCAGCAGAGGGGGATGAATCATGACATGCATCCCCTCATGCATCTCCTCTGCGCCGGCCGGGGGAAGGCCACCGGCTCAAACCGGGGGGTTTGTGCGCCGCCAGGGGATCGAACCTGGAACCCAGTGAGTAACACCCTCGACCCCATGCGAACAACTCCACACCTCCCGCGGTACGTGCGCACGGCGGCACGTGCCGACGATAGGGTGGCTGACCGGACGCCCGCGCAACGGTCGCGTCTAT
>CAVRXF010000031.1:0-33051 GCA_963724925.1 uncultured Actinomycetota bacterium
AAGCCCAAGAGAACACCGGCGTCGACAGGCAACCCGCCCCCATTTTCACGCCTGCGAGGCGTCACCCGAAGGCACAGGGGGACTGATCCGACGCACCCAAGGACGACGAGCCGAGCAGCTGGCCCAGCTGCTCGCCGCCAATCTCGACACCAGGGGCGACCGACCTCGCGGCGGGAGCCGTCGTCGTACTCACCGACACAGACGTGCGCCTCCGCCATCTGCCGATCCCACTCGGCCACTGATCGCGGTCGCCGGCACGATGGAGCACGTCTGTGTCGCGTCGCACTCGCGTCGCCCTACCCTGCATTTCTGATCTGCTCTGAACTCTCCTCCGAGCCCGTTGCGCGACGGTGTGTAGGTCCGCTGCCATTGCATACCCCTACCCCTGGCATCAGGCCAGGTCACGACCGGTACCAGTCCGGCTGTCACGCTGCGGCAGAGCAAACTTCTCCACGTATTCGCCACAGACCCAGCCACCATCGTACGTTTGCGCAGGTCACAGGCCTACGTCAAACTCCGGACAAACGACCTCCAGAAATACCCCACCCCGGTAGAGTACCGGCGTTTTGGCTGGCATAACTGCTGGTCAGAGGCCCCTCCGCCTGGTCGTGGCAGGTCTAGGATTCGAACCTAGGTAGCTTTCGCGACGGATTTACAGTCGTGGGACTTCGTAATCCGTTGACCTCTGGCATTGCGGTGGCGAGTGGAATCTGAACCACGGGACAGCCACGCCGAGGCTTTCCGTGGTGCTGGCCAGGGAGAGCCACCGACCCGATAGCCAGCGCCCGGGAGGGTCGACTTGCCCGGGTCAGCCCGTCCAGCGCTGGGAGGCTACCCACGCGGAACACGGAGTGTTCACCAGGCTCCGACCGTCAAGTCACGGGTTGAGGCGGGCAAGTCGAGCACCAACGCTGAGCGATCGGGTCGGCGGCTCCGGTGGTGACCGTCTGGTTGCGAACGCCCGCCGCGCCTTGCCTATCGGAGGTCCCTGATCAGAAAAACTTGACCCGGGGCTGTCTGGAGTGGGGTGTTCCTTCCTTCGAAAACGACTGCCCACGAATGGGTTCTTGGCTGTCCCATGGCTCAGCTGGGATTGCATCTTGCAGTTGCGCGGTCAGCGGTTCCGCCCGAGAGCGCCAATCCCGAAGAAGCGGACTTACGCGTGGTTGTCCAAGGACCTCCCAGTGCGCCGCCGATCGCTAAGGCCGGGTGCGGGCATTGAACCCCAACTGGCGCATCAACTCCAACTGATCGAAGTACATCCGGAAGAGTCACCCACTGGCCATCACGGACTTGCGCAATCCCCAGCGCACCGCATTTCCTGCCGCCGTCCCGTTGGTGGAAGGGTCCGGCCCGTTCGGGAGGTACAGCGGTCCAGTGTTCGTCCCGGTCCATACTCCATCCCACGCGTGCCAATCGCCTTCCTCGACACCTTCCGAGTCACCGCCACGTGAACTGTCCGGCATCGATTCGGTGCGCGCGGCGTGTGCCAGTCGATGATCGCATCCCTTCCCCTGCAAGGTCTGGAACGGGTTCGATGCGAACCGCGTCTGGCGCATACGGTAAGCGCCAATTCTTCGAAGTCACCGCGGTTCTCCGCGTCCAGCGCCCGCTCGAACAGTGCTCGAGTTGCACCCATGGAAACCTCCTTGACGTGCCCCGAGATTTGCGCAGGTAACCAGTCAGCTTCGCGTCTGTCAAGAGAAACGAGATCGCAGCCAGGTCGCGGGTGAAGCAAGGCCGTCACCCGAAGCACGCGCTCTGGATGGCAAATTGGCGGCAGATCGAGCCCTACCTGCGTGAACACGCTCGCGGTACACGAAGGACACGAAGGCGAACAGGCCGGTCGCGAGCCCCTTGGCGGCGGACGAGGCAGGCGAAGTGAGGTGGGGGTGCGCGGAGGGGCGACGAGGAGCCCCGCAGTGGGGGCCCCCGCCGCTGCCGCGGCGCAGCCGCGGCATTGATCTTCTTAGAGATCGCGCGGATAGGTGACGGCGTGGCGTTGCGGTGAGACGGGCACGGTGGCTGTTACCAGTGGGACTTGTGAGAAAACCACTGTTGATCAGGTACCACCGTGCCCGCCGTCCCGACCCCGGCTCATTGAGCCGATCTGGGACCAGTTCCAGGCACTGATCCCACCCGTTGTCGATACCCACCCGTTGGGGTGCCACCGGCCGCGGATCGCCGACCGGATCGTCCTCGACAAGCTTGTACACGTTCTGGTGTTCGGCGCCGCCTACGTCAAGATCGCCGACCACACCTGCTCGGCCACTACGATCCGCACCCGCCGGGACGAATGGATCACGGCCGGGGTCTTCGCGACGCTGGAGCAGCTGTGCTTGGAGGCCTACGACCGCATCGTCGGGCTCGACCTGGAGCAGATCACCGTGGACGGCTGCCTGGTCAAGGCACCTGCGGCGCAGGCAGCGGGTAATCTCCCGTCGACAGAGGCAAACTCGGCACGAAACGCTCGGCGATGACCGATGCCTTCGGCATCCCGATCGGGCGCGTTACCGCGCCGGCGAACCGCCACGACTCACCCCTGCCGCGACCCACCCTGGAACAGCTCGCCGGTTCGAGACCCGCTTCGGGGTCGGCCTACCAGATCACATCACCGTGCACCTCGACGCCGGCTACGACTCGAGCAAGACCCGCGACCTGCTGACCGAGCTCGGCTGCCATGCCGTCATCAGCAAGAAAGGCTTCCCACTACAAGCAGGGGCCCGCTGGAGCCATCGAACGAACCAACTCATGGCACACCCGCGGCTTCAAGAAGCTGCAAGTCGGCACCGAACGACGCAGCCGGGTCATCGGCGCCTTCATCGCACTCGCCAACGCCGTGATCATCGTCCGCCGACTCATCCGTTCCGCATGGACCACCCACCGCTGGGACATCAGACCAACGCGCCGACCATGACCTACCCGCGCAATCTCTTAATAGCTCAATTCGGCAAGGAGTGTTCCCCGGCGTCGCCGTGACAGCCTAACCACCACGTAGCTCCCGTCGACCTCCTCGCGGGCGGTACCGGTGCCGCTGTCCGAGAAGGCGATGCTTTGATCGCGATGCCTTCCGTGTGCACCGTGCGCACGGCAGCAGTTCAGATATCGGTCTCGTCGTCGAACTGGCCGAGGACACGCTCGAGCAGGTCCTCCATGGTGACAAGGCCGACCGGGACCGCCGCGCCGACGACGAGGACGAGCTGGGCGCGTTGGCCGCATGACCCACGGCGTCGAGCAGGGAGAGCTCCTGCTCGACCGCACCGCCGGCGGAGTGACCGTCTGACGGCGCGTCGCGGGGCGGCGCGCACGATGTCGCGGACGTGAGCGATCCGACCGGACGTCGCCGTCGGTGACGACGAGACGGGAGCGGCCGGTATCACGCGAGACGCGCTCGGCCTCGGCGCAAGTGGTCGCGTCGGCAGACCCCGACAGCCCGGCGAGGGCACCATGACGTCGGTGACCGGTGTCGTGTCGAGGTCGATCGCGCCGGCGAGCACGCGGTGGTCGGGCTCGGCGAGCATTCCGTGGTCCCTGGCGCTCGCGAGCAGCAGCGCAGCTCCTTGGGCCCGTGGACCTGGGCGAGCTCGTTCTGCGGCTGCACCCGACGAGGCGCAGGCAGCCGTTGGCCATCGCGTTGAGCACGCTGAGCGCCGGGCGCATGACCCGGGCGAACCCGCGGAACGGCAGCGCCAGCAGCACTGCCGACCGCTCGGGGTGGGCGATCGCCCATGACTTCGGCGCCATCTCGCCGACGACCATGTGCAGGAAGACGACGATGCCGACCGCCAGCACCACGGAGACGACGTATGCCGCCGCCTCCGGGAAGCGCAGGAAGGTCAGGACCGGCCGAGCAGGTCGGCAACGGCGGGCTTGGCCACGGAACCGAGCCCAGGGTGCACAGGGTGATGCCGAGCTGGGCGCCGGCGAGCATGAGCGACAGCTCGCGGCTGCCGCGCACGGCTGCCCGAGCTGCACGGCTGCCGCGCTCGGCCAGGTCTTCCAGGCGGTGACGTTTGCTGGCGACGAGGGCGAACTCCGCCGCGACGAAGAAGCGCGTTGAGGACCAGGAGCAGGGGCGAGACGAGCAGGGCGGTGATCATCGAGTCGCCCCGCTTCCGCGCGACTCGCCGCGCGTCGCTCCTGCGCGAGACTCTGTGCATGGTCGGCACCGTTCTGCATGCGTCGGACGTGATCCTCAGGTCGTCAAGGCACGTGGGTTCGCTGCTCGAGCAGGTGATGCGGACCACGCGGGCACATGCCTGTCTACCTCGGTCACTGTCGAGCCGTGCGGTGGTCGGATGTGAGGAGCTGTCCGTTCGGGTTCGTCCTCGTCGGGTGCGTTGCCGCGCTGCCCGCTGCGCGTCGCTCCGCGGCTCGAGTGTGGTAGATGCCCCCACCGCTCTCCGCTTCCCTCCGATCGAGCGCGTCCCGACCCGTGCCGTGCGGCCGAGGCTGTGCAGGATCAGGCCGCTGATGCGTCGAGTAGTCATCGTCGCGCGTCAGCCGGACGCCGGTGGCGGCTGTCGAACTCGTCCAGCCGCAGGTGCCCGGGCACGAGCCACGCGTCGGCGGCGGTCTCGACGAGGACCGGCTCGGGCGCGTCGTCCTCGTCGAGGATGTCACCCGACGACCTCCTCGGCGACGTCCTCGAAGGTGACGATGCCGGCGAAGCCGCCGTACTCGTCGACCACGACGGCCAGCTGGCGGTGGTCGGCCCGCAGCTGCTCCAGCGACCCCGGCAGGGGAGCGCTGGCGGGCACGACCGTGGGCGGCGGCCACGACCGACCGACCGTGGTCGCCGCCCGGCGCGCCGGTCGGGACGCGAGCAGCTCGGCGATCCCGGCCACGCCGACGAGTCGTCGACCGTCGCGGCCGGTGACGGGAACCGCGACCAGCCGGTGTCCGAGCAGCTCGACAGGCCGGCTGACCGGCGTCGTCGGCGCGGACGGTCTCACGCCGCACCCGGGGCGTCATCACATCCCCGGCGTCGAGCTCGCGGAAGCGCAGACCACCCTCCAGCAGTCCGACAGGTCGTCGTCGAGCAGCCCGCCCCGGCGTGGACTCGTCGATGATGCCGGTGCAGGTCCTCGGCCGTGGCGCCCGTGCGGCAGCTCCTCGACCGGCTCGATGCCGACCAGGCGCAGCAGCCGGTTCGACGCCAGGTCGAAGATGCGCACCACCGGCCCGGCAGCCTCAGGTAGAGCAACGTCGAGCGGCTCAGGGCGCGGGCCACGGCACCGTGCGCGCGATCGCGAGGTTCTTGGGCGCCAGCTCGCCGAGGACCATCTGCACGACGGTCGAGAAGACCAGCACAGCCGCAACCGACAAGCTGAGGCGGGCGGCATCGACATCGACGGGTCCGAGCAGCTCGGCCAGACCCGCGCCGACCAGCGGCTCGGAGACGTAGCCGACCAGCAGGGCGGTGACGGTGATGCCGAACTGGGCGGCGGACAGAGCGAACGACAGCTGCGCGGTGACCCGGAGGGCACGCTCCGCCGGGACGTCGCCCTCGTCGGCCAGCTGCCGCAGCGCGGTTGCGGTCTACGGCGACGTAGGCGAACTCCTGGGCCACGAAGTAGCCCGTTGCGGCGGTAGAGCGAGGACAGGATCGACGCCGAGCCCAAAGCCAGAGCTCATGCGATCACCACCAATGCAGCGCAGTCGGGGTGTGAGTGAGAGGCCGGGCTGTGCCCGGCTTGGGTCTGTGGCCCTCCGAAGGCTCAGATCGCATGCCAGCGAGTGAACGCGCCACGCATGTGGTGCCTTTGGGAGCAGAGATCGACTGACTCCCCAGCGCCGCGGACTGGGTCCATAAGACCTGCAGTCCTCCTTGTGGCCGGGCCGATTCAAGTCGTCACCCCAGGGGCAACTCGGGTTGACATGGCCACCCCCCGGCGCCAGCGTCAGCCCTGGTGACCGGTCCCTCGCGTGCCGGTCTGCCGAGCCTCGTTCGACGGCGACACGCCGGCGGGCTGCGTGTTCGAACGTGTGTCGGAACGGTGGTGTACGCTCCTGCGTGAAGGGCATCGAGGAGCCGAGACACACCGAACAGACACAACATCGAAGATCGCGCCTAGAGATTGGGTGGCCGTAGAGCCAGAGCCGGAAAAGGCCTCGGAGAGAACCGACCCCGCGCACACAAACGAACAGACCACACCCCGAATAGTTGGTGCTCTCGCCCTTCACCGCCGTGGTGACCTGCCCGGTGCTCTAGCGACCCCGGGTCCAGTGTGGGCATGTCATCCAGTCCGGTTCGTTGGGGACTGCCGTCTCCACCACAAGCGGGGGCGGGTCACGTAGCGGGGTCGCACTAGCTACGTGGCCCGTCCTCTCGGGGTGTGAGTGCGATGACGGGAACCGTCGACCTGCGTAGCCGATCCGACTCGGCACCAGGCAAACCCGCTGCGTTGGCGGGGATCACGCCGGCCATGGTCCGGGTGGTCGCCGAGAGCGACGGGGTCTGTGTCCGGCCCCTGGTGCGTCAGGTCCTGGACCGGGAAACCGGCCAGAGCGTCACGGTCGCGTTGCCGTGCGGGTCGACCCGCGAATCCCGCTGCCCGTCCTGCGCGAAGCGGGCCCGGTGGCTGCGGATGCAGCAGTGCCGCGAAGGGTGGCACCTGACCGACGAGCCGGAGCCGCCCGCGGCCGAGCCCAGCGACCTCGCGGCCGACGAACCGGCGACGACCAGGACGCGGATGCCGGTGCCGGCGCGCCGGAGCGTGCCGCCGGAGGGTGAGCGTCGGGTCCGGTCGACTCGGCGGGTGGAGGGGTTCCCGGACTTGCCGGCGGTGCCGATGGAGCACGGCACCATCGGGCGCACCTTCGTGGACCCGGTGACCGGCAGAGACGTTCCGCCCGTCGATGTTCCTCACCCTGACCCTGCCCTCGTACGGGCGGGTCAGGGACGGTGTGCCGGTCGACCCGGACTCCTACGACTACCGGCGGGCCGCGTTGGATGCGTTGCTGTTCCCGCGGTTGTTGGATCGGTTCTGGCAGAACCTGCGCCGCTGCGCCGGCGTACAAGGTGCAGTACTTCTCCGCCGTCGAGGCCCAACGCCGCCTGGCTCCGCATCTGCACGCCGCGGTCCGCGGGGCGATCCCCCGAGCCACCCTGAAGGCGGTTGTTCGGGCCACCTACTACGCGGCCTGGTGGCCCTCGATCGACCAGGTCGTCTACGACGGGGAGCGGGTCCCGGTGTGGCACAGGGAGTCGGGGCAGTACGTCGACCCGGACACCGGTGAGGTGCTGCCGACGTGGGAGCAGGCCGTCGACCAGCTCGAGGAACCCGTCCATGTGGTGTCGTTCGGCACCCAGGTGGACATCAAGGGCATCCTCGGCGGCTCGAGCGACTCGGCCCGGGCGGTGCGCTACCTGTGCAAGTACCTCACCAAGACCATCGCCGCCACCTACACCACCAGCGACAGCGACGGCGATCGGCGAGCCGGCCGGCCGCGAGTCGGCCGTGGAGCGGCACGTCGAGCGGTTGCACGAGCACATCCGGGTGCTGCCCTGCTCCCCCGCGTGCGCGAACTGGCTGCGGTACGGTGTCCAGCCGGCCAACCCCGGCCCGGGCCTGGTGCCGGGCCGCTGCCCCTCCCCCGCGCACGAGCGGGAGAACCTCGGACTGGGCGGGCGGCGGGTCCTGGTGTCCCGGGACTGGACCGGCAAGACCCTCACCGAGCACCGCGCCGACCGGCGGGCCGTCGTCGCGCAAGTGCTGGAAGCAGCCGGCGTCCCAACCGAGGACGCGGCTCGAATGGCCACCCACCACACGATGCCCGACGGGCGAGCCCGCTACGTCTGGAAGGACGTGCCCGCCGGCGAGCTGGACTACGTGAGCATCATGATCGGCTGCATCCGCCACGCCCGCCAACGCCGCGAGCAATACGAAACCGCCAAGGCCCAGCTGGCCACGCCACGGGCCACCCGGAGGTGGCGGGCCCTGTGGACAACCGTTCGACAACAGGCACCGCGGCGTAGGAAGGAGGCGAGGACAGCGTGGCCAAGGCAACCAGGACACAGACCCGGCCGGGCTCACTGCACGAGAGACGACACCTGACCGTCGCGGAGCTGTGCCACGAGCTGGGGGTGGCTCGTTCGACGTTCTACGACTGGCGGGCCAAGGGCGCCGCGCCAAGGTGCTTGAAGCTGCCCAACGGCGAGCTTCGAATCCGGCGTGCCGACCTGGACGCGTGGCTGTCCTCGCTGGAGGACGGTGCGGCATGAACGAGCCGACGTTCGACGTGCGGGTGTGGGCGATCCGGCGCACCACGGTGGCCAACGGCGTTCGCTACCAAGTGCGTTGGAAGGTCGGTCGGCGCGTGCACTACAAGACGTGCGCCACCCGCAAGCTCGCCGACTCGTTCCGATCGGCGCTGAACGCTGCCGCCCACGCCGGCGAGCCGTTCGACCCGCAGTCCGGCCTTCCTCGCCGGATGCAGCCCAAAGCGGCCGGCCCCACCTGGTTCGACCACGCGCAGGCGTTCACGGACATGAAGTGGCCGGCCTGGTCACCGCGGCATCGTCAAAGCACAGCCGAGGGCTTGACCACCATCACGCTCGCGCTGATCGAGCACGACAAGCCACCGGCAGCGCCCGAGCTGGTGCGCTCAGCACTGCGGCTGTGGGCGTTCAATCCCGGAGCCCGGGCCGGCGCCGCTACTCCCCCAGAGCAGTTCGTCGAACCGTTGGGCGTGGGTGGCCCGACACTCCCGCCCGCTGAGCGACCTGGCCGACCTGGCCACGCTGCGTCACGTCCTGGCCGCCATCGGAACCAACCTCGACGGCTCGATCGCGTCGGCATCGACCGTCAACCGCAAACGAGCAGCGCTGTCCGGTGCCCTGGTCTACGCGGTCGAGGTAGGGCACCTCGAGGCCAACCCACTGACCAAGGTGAGCGGGCGCCGGCAAGCCACCGTCGACGAGGTCGACATCCGAGCTGTGGTCAACCCCGACCAGGCCCGGGCACTGCTGGCGGCGATCAAGACCCGTGCACCGCACCTGCACGCCTACTTCGCGTGCCTGTACTTCGCGGGTCTGCGACCGGCCGAGGCTGCGAACCTGCGGCTGCGGGACCTGACACTTCCCGCCAACGGCTGGGGCGAAATCCTGCTCACCGGCTCCTATCAACCCACCCGCGCGGCGTGGACCGACACCGGCATCGACGGCGAGGAGCGGGGCCTGAAGCACCGCGCACGGGCGGCCACCCGACGGGTACCGGCCACGCCCGAGCTCGTCGAGGCGCTGCACGAGCACGTGAACACGTTCGGCGCCGGGGCCGACGGACGGCTGTTCGTGACCCGCACCGGGCGCAGAGGGCGTCCCGTGGCACAACCGTTCGTTCGCCCGGTCTCCTCGGGCACGACAACCCGCGTGCTGCGGCTTGCGCGCGCCGACGTCTTCACCGCCGCGCAGCAGGACTCGCCGCTTGCTCGTCGCCCGTACGACCTGCGGCATGCCTGCGTGTCGACCTGGCTGGCCGCTGGCGTGGCCCCGAGCCAAGTCGCGGCGTGGGCCGGCCACAGCGTGGCTGTGCTGCTGCGGGTGTACGCCCACGCGCTCGATGGGCAGGAGGAGGCAGCACGCCGCCGGATAGCCGAGGCGCTGGGTGCTGCTCAACCACTCCCCAACCACAGCTCAACCACAAAAAGCCGTAGACGGCTGGTTTCCGTCGGACAGGGCCGGACACAAGGAAACGGCCTCGTGACCGGCATAGGTGCTGGTCAGAGGCCGTTTGGGCTGGTGGTGGCAGGTCGAGGATTCGAACCTCGGTAGCTTTCGCGACGGATTTACAGACCGCCGACCACACCCCGCTGACCAGCACCGATGCCGTTCCGGCCGAAACTTCCCCACGAATTCCCCACAGATGGCCGACGATAACCATCGACAGCCGGACATCCTCGGCTCGTCGTTAGTCAGGGTTGTTGCTGCATCACTTACGTCATCCGAGGCGCTTTATCAGACGAGGCCGGTCATGGGCCGCATGTTGTCGGCTCGCGGGAAGGGCATGAGGACCGGTGGCCTTCCAGCACCAGCCAGGTGTTGCTGCGCGAGCTTTCGACTGGAACCGGCGGGCGCAGCGGAGACGATCGACGCGCTGGGCTGTCATCGGGGTCAAGAGTGCATGTTCGGTCATACACCGATGACGCACACCCTGACCTGGCTGGCCGCGGTACCTGGATGTGACTCGGGAACGGATATGCTCGGCAGAGCTGACCTGACCGGCGCATGGTCCACCGGTCATGGGCCGGGAGGGGGTCTTTTGGGCCGGATCCGGCGCATCAGCCGCTCTCGTCTGGCCGACATCCGCGCCCAGACCGCTTGCTGCAGGGCCAGGGTTGCCCATCCTGCCATGGCCATCCCGGACAGGTTGATCAGCAGCTGAAGGGTGCTGCCCCAGATTTCGTCGTGGGCGCCGAAGGTGATGCCCAAAGCGATGTTTCCTGCGGCGGGCACGGTTGTGACGGAGATGAACACTCCCGAAAGGCCCCCGGTCCTGGCGGAGGTGAGGGACAGCACTCCGGCGGCGGCTGCGATGACGGCCACGATGAATGACCATTTGTCGGGGAAGTAGATGAATTCGGTCCCGGGCCTTGGCCCGGTGACCTGCTCAAGGGTGATCCAGCCCAATGCCTTGGCCACGAAGCTCAGCAGCGTGGTGATGCCGATGGCGACGGCGAAGCCCCCGACTAGGGTGCGACTAGCCAGGGCGAGCAGGGCCGCTCGGCGCCGGACCAAGGCGACGCCGAGGGCGGCGACGGCGCCGAACTCAGGACCGAGCACCATGGCGCCGATCACCAGGATTTGTGAGTCCAGCACGATCGCGATGGACGCGATCATGGTGGCCAAGGTCATGAAGCTGGCATACGTCCAGTTGAAGTCGCAGTCCTGGTACGCGCGTTGGGTCACCTCTGCCCACACCACCGAGTCCGCGCCACTGCCGGGGGTGTTGCGTTCGGCCTGGTAGCCGGCTTGGGACAGCCATGTGGGCACCGGTTCGATGTGCACCGTGCCCTCTCGATGAACACCCAGCTCGCGTAACCCGTCGATCACATCGTTGGCAGCCTCCCGGGCCAGGTCGGCGGTGACGAGATCCCCAACTGGCCGCAAGGAGGCGCCGCGCACCAGCGAGAGACTGCTCACGCCTGGGTCCGCCCTCAGCAGCCTCAGCACGTCCTCGGTGTGCGCTGCGGGCGCGTAGATGCGCAGGTGCAACATACGCGCCAGTGTGTTGCACCGTGGAGCAACAAGCGGGCAAGCAAGGTCCGGGATTGCCGTGTCCGGCGTAGGCCATTCGGCTCTCGTGCAGGCCGGCGGCCGACGGTATCGGCCAAGTCGCACTCACGTCGGCGTGGATGCTGGATGGCGGATGGCGGATGGCCAAGACATTCCCGTGAGCAGTTGGTCCGATCGCGTAGCCGCCCCGGTGGCGTCGCCACCAGCGACCCGGCCTGTGAGACGGCGACTGTGGCTGCCCCGTGCAGCTGGACGGCGGCCGCGGGGGCGAGGGTGAGATGCTGCGCGGCGACGCGGTCCAGATCGGAGGGCTGTTCGTCGGTGACCGTCGCGGGGAGTGGGACAAGTGGCAACTCGGCAGCCATAGCGTTCGGCCTTCGCGGCGAAGTCCTCAAAGACGTCGTCGGGCGGGTCCAGCCAGAACACAGGCTTGCGGACGGTGCCGTGGTCCGTCCTGCGGGTACCCGGTTGGCCGGCGGGTCCGAGCACGTCGAGCCCGGGCAGACGGCCAGGCCGCGCCGGATACCGGCCTGGCCCAGGACGATGGCGAGACAGCTTGCATGCGGCGTCCACGGGGTTCACCTCGAGGGCGAGCGGTTTAGCCGTGCTGCGGCTGGCCGCTGGTCCTTCCCGGCGACCGCGCCGGTGAGCGCGCTGGTACCGACCGCGGCTGGCCCGGGGATTTCGCCGGGTCGGGTGGGCCGCCATGGCGCGGTGCGTCGTCTTCGTCGCGGCCATGGCGTCCACTCCAGCCTGGATCGGCTCTACGGCGGGGACCTGGCAGTCGCTCGTGCTGGCCGCGCTCGAGGGGACGATCGTCGTCACGGTGACGCTGTGGCTCATCGTCTGCTCTACTACAGGCCGTTGCCCCGTCCACCTGCAACGAAGGAGGGCGCATGAAGATCATCAACTTGGGGGCCGCGGATGGGCTGGCGCCGGTGAACTGGGCCGCCGTTGTTGACAAGCTCGACACGGGGTCAGCGCCGGCTCCAGAGGCGGCGAACTCGCGCACCACCTGGTTGGCCACCCTCAACGAGGACGGCAGCCCTCATATGACCGCGGTCGGTGCCCTGTGGCTTGATGGCAGGTTCTGGTTCCAGACCGGCACGGGCACGCGCAAGAGGCGCAATGTCGCGCGCGATCCGCGGTGTTCGATCGCCGTATCGATCCGGGACGCGGACGTCGTCATCGAGGGTGACGCGGTGCTGGAGACCCAACCGGAGGCAGTGGCGCGCATCGCGAAGGCATGGGCGGACGGCGGTTGGCCGGCGGAACCCGATGAGAGCGGGTCGGGCATCACTGCCCCGTTTAACGCACCGTCGCAAGGGCCACCGCCGTGGAAGGTGTATCGCATCGAGCCCCGCTCGGCGACGGTGGTGTTGGCGGCGGAGCCAGGCGGGCTGACTCGCTTCCGGTTCTGACACGGGCCGACCGGAGAAGGTCGCCGCGTGCGACATCGTCGTTCTCGATCCTGCCTTCCGTCGCGTTGTTGCGCTCCCAGGGCATCGCCTAAACGCGCCTGAGAGCCAGGCGGCGTTCAGTCGCGCCCGGCCGGGTAGCGCTAGTCATCCGCGCATGGCGCTGCCGGGCGATCATGCCGAAAGCTGGCGTACCGACTGCTGCTGGACGGACGTCACTCGGGATGTCGCTCACTGCTGGTTGAGCGCATGACCAGCCAGCGCATGAAGACGTGGCCACCGTGGTCGACCAACTCGCGGCCACGATCTCGCGGCGGCGATCCGGCGGCGGCGACGGCATCTTCGTCGAGCTCGGACTCCAGCTGCCGGGTGAAGGAACGGTCGAAGGCGATTGGATGGACCCCGTGGTGGGGCTCAAGGGCGTCCGGACGCAGGTCGCGGTGCTGCAGATCCAGGATGGCCACGAACGGCTCGAATTGATGACGTTTCGCACCCCGCCGGCCGGGGCGCCGACCCGAAGGCCCCTCCGAACACTCTGGGTATCCGCCGTGTCCGCATTCGCCGGCGACGACATGGACACTGCCGTCGCCGGGTTGCAAGCCGGCGGCGCGGAGCTCGTTTGGCGAGGTGCGCTATGAACACAGTTCCCGGCTCAGCTACATCCTCAAACGGGCGGAACAAATCGGCTGCGGCCCGGCCGGTCGCCCCCACCCCGCCCCCACCCTTGCCGGGTCAGCGTTCGTCCCCAGGGAAACGGCTGGCATGCCAACGAAGAGAACAACCAGTCACATTGCCCGCGTGCAGGACGGCCATGTTCCTCCGACAACCGCACGGCGCGCCGGACGCGCGGCTCTGCCATGTGGAGCCGCTCGGGAGTCCCACCGACTTCGTCAGGCCGGGTCGCGCCGGCACGATTTGGGAGAGCAGATGGGCCGCGGGCCAACCCGACGCGGTTTGATAGCCTCGGCTCGCATGATGTCTGTTCCGGTCGCGTCAGCTTGGGGCATGCGACAATTCGTTCGTCATGCAGCTCTCGGGGAGATTGTCGCGCGGCAGCCGATGGTGACCCAATAGCGGCGTCAGCCCGCTAACACCTCGCTCTGGCAGGTTCAGGATTCGAACCTGCGTAGGAATCATCCGTCGGATTTACAGACCGACGACCGCGCCGCGCTGACCTGCACCGACCGCAATCCTGCTTGGAACTTCGCCACGAATTCCCCACAGACACCCGACGATGACCATCGACAGCCGGACATCCTTGGCTCGCCGTGACATCGCGGTGAATCAACGGTCGTCGCCGGATCACTGGCCTCATCCGAGGCGGTGTGCTATCGATAGGCGGGCATGAGTTCACCGGTCGTTCCCTTTTCGGGAAGGTCCAAAGACGGGCCGCCAACATAGTGCCTCCAGGGTCTCCCGTGCCGGCGGGCGGTGGGCTGGCTCGACCCGGGACGCGATGACGGCGATTGTGGAGTCGGTGGGCTCCCTGGCGGGTTCCACCAAGGGCCAGGACCGCTGGCACGCCTTCCTTGTCGCCACCGCCCGGCGTTGAACGGCAGTAACCCGAGGGCTGGCACATCCAGTTGCCCCGGGAGACGCCCGTGCGAAATGTGGTGCGCGTTCCTGTGCGGCCCAAAGTCGCGGGAGGTGGCCCACCGGCAGGCCGAGACGCCTGGGACTGTGCGGAGGCCCTTGCCCCGGGGGGTTTCGGTCGCTCTCCTCGGCGGGGAGCAGTGGCTCGCATCGCCGGGCCGGCCAAGACGTCGTACGGCGTGCGCGGGTCGGACGCGCCGTTGACTGGATTAGGCGCGTGTAGGGCCGGCGTCGACGGGCTCACCGCCCGATGATCCGCCGAGAATGACGGGCAGCTGCGATAGGCCTCGGAGGACGAGTCCGTCGCCGTGGCCCCAGTGCAGCGACGAGCGGGGGACGGCAAGCCTGAGGGTGGGGAATCGCGCGAGCAGTGCGGTGAAGGCGACGTGGGCCTCGAGGCGGGCCAGGCGGGCGCCGAGGCAGTGGTGGATTCCGTGGCCGAAGGCAAGGTGGCTGGTATCCGCCCGGCTGATATCGAACGTCTCGGGGTTGCGGTAGTGGTCAGGATCCCGGTTGGCGGCGGCCAGCGAGATGATCACCTGGCGCTGCGCCGGGATGACAGCGTCGCCGAGGAGTACCTCCTGCGTTGCGTAGCGGAAGGTCGAGTGCGGGACCGGGGCGTCCCAGCGCAGGAACTCCTCGATCGCCCGCGGCAGCAGGCCGGTATCGGCGACCAGGGCGGCCAGCGCGGAGGGGTGGTCCAACAATGCAACGATGCCGTTGCCAATCAGGCTTGTGGTGGTGTCGTGACCCGCCACGATGAGCTGGAACACGGTGGAAAGCAGTTCCTGCTCGGACAGGACGCCGCCGTCGGCCGCGAGCGCGAGGTCCGTGACGAGGTCCAAACCCGGCTCGGCGCGCTTTCGGGCGAGCAGTGCAGACAGATAGCCGACGATGTTCGCGGACGCGGCGACCGCCTGGGCGGGTGGCTCCGGAGCGGCGCAGGGCGACGACAGTGTGATGAACCACGCGCCGAGCTGCCGCGGTCCGGCTCGGGGATCCCGAGCAGCTCGCTGATCACCGTGAACGGCAGCGGAAAGGCGAAGCCGGAGACCAGGTCGACAACGCTTTCGTCCCCGCTGGGCAGCGCGTTGAGCAGATCGTCGACGATCGCTTGGATCCGCGGCTGCAGCGCCGCCATTCGCGGCCGGCTGAAGGCGGATGCAGCTAGGCCCCGCAGCCGGGTGTGCTCCGGAGGGTCGACGGCGAGCATGTGCCGAGCGAAGGCGGGTCCGGGCAGACCGTCGGCGACGACCGAGGCGTCGCGGGCGGAGGCGGCGTTCATGTCTTTGGACAGTCGCGGATCGTTGAGGGCAGCCCGGGCCTCGGCGTGGCGCACCACCAGCGAGGCCGGGTGGCCGTCGGCGAGCGTTATCTCGTGTACCGGCCCGGCGCCCCGGATCTGCTCGAAGAGCGGGAACGGTTCGTCCCGGTCGTAGTCAGCCCCAGCTATCCAGCGCGGGACTGCGCATCCCTGACCTCCTGGAATTCACGGAACCCGGAACAGAGCAGGTCGATGGTCAGCTCGCCGGCCGCCGTCATCGGTCGAGCAAATCAGGGTCTGCGTGCAGGCCCATCGGGTTGACCCCTGCTCGAGCAGGAGCCGGTAGTGGATCAGCAGTCGGTCCACCACGGGCTCGCCTGCCGCTTCGACCAGGTCGACGGTGTCCATGTCCGCGAACCACCCACAGAAGCGGGCGAGTACGGCGGGGCGTCCGTGTACCTCGATCGGGCCGCCGGGCAGCATGGCCCGCAGCCGGACGGCGTCGGTGAGCACGCCCCCGAGGCGTGTCAGGTCCCGGTCGGCCACGGCGGCGGCGACCGCCCACGCCTGCGCGTGCCGCTTCATGCCGAGTTCCTGCGCCGCGCCGCGAGGTCGTCGAGATGGTCGGCGAGGTGCCCGGTCAGCTGCACCGCGTCGGCGCCCACGCCATCGATCAGGCTGGACTTGCGCCGCCGTAGGAAGGGCAAGCCGAGCACATAGAGGCCCGGCGCAGCGGTGACGCCGCCCTCGTGCACCAGCCGGCCGCTGCGGTCGAGCACCGGAACCTCCAGCCAAGACAGGTCCGGCCGGAATCCGGTCGCCCAAACGATCGTGCGGATCTCGCCGGACCGCAGATCGACCGATAGCGCAACGGGCGCGGGGACCCGGGTCGGGGCTAAGCGCTCGGACGTCATCTCGTCGATGCCGGCACTGGCCGCCCAGGCGTCGATGGTGTCGAGCAGCCGCCCGAGCTTCAGGTCGGCCAGCGCGCACACGTTCGGCAGCGACCCGGAGAACTGGGCGACGCCGTCGCGGATGCCGGCGAGCCGGCCGACCAGCCGGACGCCGCAGGCCTGGAGCGCGTTCAGGTCGAGCGTTCGCGCCCGGCGAGCCGACGAGCTGCAGCGAGGGCAGGTTGCGGGCCCGGACGAGATCGTCGACCTCGTCGTACCGCTCGTCGAGGATGCCCGACGCGTCCATCCACCAGAGGATGTCCCGGCCGCGGTAGGTGCGCGGTACCCGGACGTGCTCGCCGACCGCGAGCGTGACCGCGCGGCCGGAGCGGTGCAGCTCGTCGGCGATCTGGACGCCGCTGGCCGACGCGCCGACGACCAGCACGCCGCCGTCGGGCAGCTGGTCCGGGCTGCGGTAGTGGTCGGCGGTGAGGGAGGTGATGCGCCGGGCAGCCTGTCGGCGAACCGCCGGAACGGCCGGCACGCGGCAGGCGCCGGATGCGAGCACGACGGTCCGCGCGTGCCACGCGCCTTGGTCGGTGTCGACCTCGTAGCCCGCCGCGGCGGGCCGCACGCGGTGACGGTGGTGCCGGTCAGTACCGGTGCGGCCGATCCACGGCGTAGCCGCGATCAGTCGCGCGACCTGGCGTGCGGTCAGGTAGCCGTCCGGGTCGTCGCCCCGGTAGGCGAGCCCGGGCAGCCGGGTCATCCAGTTGGGGGTGAGCAGCCGCAGCGAGTCCCACCGCTCGGTACGCCACGAGTTCGCCACCTCGCCGCGCTCGAGGACCACGTGGTCGATCGAGCGCTCGGTGAGGCAGCGGCTCATGGCGAGCCCGGCAGTGTCCGGCCCCACCACGACGGTGGTCGTGCTCGGCATGAGACACCGGCCCTGGCTCAGCTCGACGTGACGGTGACGTCGGTCGGGTTGGTCAGGATGTCGAAGACCGCCGAGCGCTTCTGCGACTGGGCCACGAGCGCCTGGATGTCCTCTGCGGTCGCGTCGGCGTCGATCTCGTAGGTCACTTGACGCCGCTGAACCCGTTGCGCACGTCCGGGTCGGCGCCGAGGATGCCGTGCAGGTCCATCTCGGCCGTGAGCGTGGCCTGCACCGAGCGGAGCTGGATCTGGCGCTGCTGGGCGACGGCGGCCACGCCGGCGGTGAGGCAGCCGCCGAGGGCGACCAGCACGTACTCCACCGGAGTGATGCCTTGTCCTGCGCGGCGAACTGCCGCGGGTGGTCGGCGTCATGGCTGAACGTCGTGTGGTGCCGTCTGCTCGTCGCCGAAGCCGAAGAAGGTCTCGACGTCGGACCGGCTGTGGGTGCCGTGCACCCAGGATCGTGGTCGAACGCCACTGGAACTGGGCGATCTCGGGGGTGTTCGGCGAGGGCGTCGCGGACGCCGAGCAGCGCCTCGACATTCACGCCATTGTCGATGTGAGCCTCTGCTGTGGTTGTCATGATGGCTCTTCCTTTCTGTGTGCTGCTCGTAGTGGTCATCTCGACTGCCCATTCGTGGTCGAGCATGGTGCGGCAAAGCGCCGCGTCCGCGATAATTGGCTGATGGTGTTCTCCTGGAACTCGACACTGAGTTCACTGTCATCCAGGGGAGGCCCTGAGTCATCCGTGCCGACCACGGATCCGCCACGGACTCATCACGGATCCTGACCCGTGCCGTGGTCCAGTCCGAGCTGCTGAGGGACGCCGGCGTCTCCGAGCGCCAGGCCCAAGTGCTGGCCCTGGTCGGCGACCACCGGACCAACGCCGAGATCGCCGGCCGGTTGTTTATCTCCGTCCGAACCGTCGAGAGCCACGTCTCGTCGCTGCTGCGCAAGCTCGGCCTGACCGACCGGCGGGAGCTGGCCGCGCTGGCCGCGTCGCTCGACGAGATGTTCGACGATCGAGAACGCCTGAGGGGGGCCTCTGGGACGGCAGGGGGTGACGAGTCACCAGAGGAGGCCACCGTCGCCGCTGCGGCCGGCGCTCCGATCCGGTACACCAGCAGTGACACGCTCAACATCGCCTACCAGATCACTGGCGCGGGCGACGTCGATGTCGTGCTTGTCGCAGGCTTCGTGTCGCACCTGATGCTCGACTGGACCGAACGACGGCACGCCCACTTTCTGCAGCGTCTCGGCACGTTCTCCCGCTTGATCAGGTTCGACAAGCGGGGAACCGGCATGTCCGACCGCCCCGGTGTGCTCCCCGATCTCGAGACACGAATGGGCGACCTAGCCGCGGTCATGGATGCCGCCCGGTCCGAGCGTGCAGTGTTGTTCGGCTATTCCGAGGGTGGGCCGATGTCGATCCTCTACGCGGCCAGCTACCCGGAGCGGGTCCACGGGCTCGTCGTCTACTCGAGCTACGCCCGCCGGCTGTGGGCACCGGACTACCCGTGGGGTTCCCGCCCGCAGGAACGGGCACGGTACGCGGCCCAACTCGAGCAGGAGTGGGCGTGGGAGGCCGACATGCGCCGCATGTGCCCCAACGCCGACGAGGAGCTCGCCCGGTGGTGGGGAGAGCGATGTCGCGCGGCCACAAGTCCGGGTGCGGCGCGTGCCCTCATCGAGATGAACTCGCTGATCGACATACGTGAAGTGCTCAGTGCGGTGCAGGCGCCGACCCTCGTGCTGCACCGCCGCCACGACATCGACTCGAGGGTCGACGAGGGCCGGTACCTCGCCGAGCACATTCCAGGCGCGCGGTTCATGGAACTCGACGGCACCGACCACTTCATCGCCGTCGATCCGGACCAGATCCTCGATCCGGTGGAGGAATTCGTCCACGGGCTGGGCTCCCTCACGCCGACCGAGTCGTCGCTCACGACGCTGCTCGTGGTCAGGATCGAGGAGAACATCAACGTGGCTTGGGTGCGCGGTCTCCTGCGCGGGCTGCTCGACGAGTACCGGGGCGTGCCCGCTCTCGCCGAGCGCGCGCCCGTTCTGGCCACGTTCGATGGTCCCGCGCGAGCTGTGCGCTGCGGCCTGGCGCTCGCCGAGCGGGCCGCGGCCGCCAACCTCCGCGTCTCGGTCGGATTGCACACCGCCGAGGTCCCAAGGCGCGGCGCCCACATCTCAGGCGACGGCGTGGCCATCGCGCAGGCCGTCGCCGATCGCGCTCCGACGGGCGAGGTGTGCGTGACCTCGACGCTGCGTGACCTTACTGCTGGATCGGGGCTCATGTTCGAGCGACGCGGGCAGATCGATGTACCCCTGCTCGGCCGGCAGCTGGAGCTCGACGCGGCGCGTGACGCGAGAACGGGCTCGTGAGTCCGTCTTCGGTCGCTGCCGACTGGATCACTCTCCGGACCCTTACAGTGCGGGGGTGCTGGCCATCGACCATGTGATCGTTGTCGTCGAGAACCTCGACGCAACGGCCGCCCGGTATTACGAGCAGCACGGCCTGGCGTCCGTTGCGGGTGGACGTCACTTTGGCCACGGCACCGGCAACCGGATCGTGCCCCTCGGCAGCAGCTACATCGAGCTGATGGCGGTTATCGACCGCGACGAGGCCCGTTCCAGCCCGCTCGGTTCGTGGGTAGAACGACGACTCGTCGACGTCGGCGATTCGCCCGCGGCGCTGTGCCTGCGCACCGACGACATCGAGGAGGTGGCCCGGCGGACCGGGCGCACGCCGCTGCCTATGCATCGCACCCGTCCGGACGGCACGAGGCTTCAATGGCGCCTGACTGCCCTGGACGCAGCGTTGACCGAGGGTCTCCCGTTCTTCATCCAGTGGTACGTCGACGACGCGGACCACCCGGGCCGCGAGCCCGTCGAGCACAGATGCGCCGCGGTCGGCATCGAGCGGGTTGAGCTCGGTGGCGACCAGGATCGACTCGCATCATGGCTGGGGCAGCATCGGCTTCCGCTTCGTCACGTCGACGGCGCACCTGGGCCGCACCGAATCGCCGTCACCATCGCGAACGGCGAGCCGATCCTCGTCGGCTGAGTCCTCAACCAACCGTGACCGTGTGTCGGCGCGGACCACGCGGGCCGCAAAACGTCGGCTTGTTCTCGCGGAGCTGCGATGGCGCTGAAGGCCTCGACCGCCTGCAGCACTGCGCCAGCACCTCGTCTGGCCCAGACACCACTTCCCACTTCACGTCAGTGGACCCCCCGATGGTGACCCAACGGCATGGTCAGCCCGGTGACGCCTCGATGTGGCAGGTGCAGGATTCGAACCTGCGTAGGAATGCTCCGTCGGATTTACAGACCGACGACCCCAGCGCGCTGACCTGCACGAATGCCATTCCCGACCGAACTTCCCCACGGATTCTCCACAGATCCTCGACGACAACCATCGACAGCCGGACATCCCCGGCTCCCAATCAGTCGGAGTCGGTGCCGCTTCTGTGCCCTTAACCCTTGCGCTTGTCATCTTCAGTTCAGGGTGGCCATAGAGCCGCGTGTCGCGGCTGGCACGGATGAGGCACCCCGCCGGAAAGGCACCACCGCAACAGCCTCGGTGGCTAAGGCTCCTGTCGGGTGGCCGCAACGGACCAGCCCGCACCGGCACGCGGTGGTGGGTTGACACCAGTGGGGTGAAGGCGGGGCCTTTGGATTCCGGTCGCTGGATGCGTGCGGTCCTCCCGGTGCGCCTGACCGCGACTTCGACCCTTTCTGTCCGTCGCTCGCCCCTCTCCCTGCCCCTCTGCCACGCCCCCCCTCTCCCCCCTTAGCCATCCCCCCCCTCTCTTCCCCCTTTCCTCCTTCCTCCGCCCCCTCCCTCCCTTCCCTCTCCCCTCGTCCCTGGTCCTCTCCCTCTCGTCCCCCCCCCTCCCTCCTTCCCCCCCTCCCCCCCCCCCTCCCCCCCCCTCTCCCCCTCCCCCCCTCCTCCTCCCCCCCCCTTCCCTCTTCTCCTCCCCTCCCCCCCCCTCCCTCTTCCCCTCCTCCTCTCTTCCCTCTCCCCTTCCCCCCCTTCCCTCCTCCCCCCTCCCCCCTACCCTCCCCCCCCCTCCCGCCCCTCCCTTCTTTCCCTCCCTCTCCCCCTCCCCCTCCCCTCCTCTCCTCTTTCCTCTCTCCCCCCCTTCTCCCCCCCTTCCCTTCCCTCCCTTCTCTTCCCCCTCCCCCCCCCTCTCTCCCTCTCCTGCATCCACCCCCCCCTCCCCCTTCTCCCCCCCTCCCCCCTCTCCTCCCCCCTTCCATCCCCCTCTTACCCCCTCCCCCTCCCTCCCCCCTCCCACCCCCCTTCCCCCCCCTTCCCTCTCCTCCCCTCCCTCCCTCCCCCCCCTCCCCCCTCCCTTCCTTCTCCTCCCTCCCTCCCCTCCCTTCCCTCCATTCCCCTCCCCTCTCTTCCTCTCCTCCCTCCCCCTTCTTTCTCCATTCCCCCCTCCCCCTCCCCCCCCCTCCTCCATCCATCCCCTCCTCCTCCCTTACCCCCCCCCTCTCCCTCTCCCCCCCCCCCCCCCCCCTGCCCAACTCCCCCACACTCCCCTCCTCCTCTCCCCTCTCCCCTTTTATCTGCTTTTTGCTGTTTTGTTGGCGTGCCTGCGCCTTCTCCCTCTGTCCGGAGCCACTGTCGTCCCGACTCCCTATGCCGCGCTTCCGACTCTCCCGCCCCCCTGTCATCCGCCCCCCCTCATCTGCTCCCCTTTCCCGTCCCTTCCGCCCTCCTCCATCTCACCCTCCTGATGCACATCTCGTCGTTGGTGGACGCCGAATCGTCGCAGATGAGATGTGACGCCGTGAACGCCCACCCCTACTGCGCGTGCTTCTACCCCCCCCTACTTCCTCCCCGCCCCCACCCCCTCTCTCCGCCCTTGCCCCCTCCTCCCTCATGCCCGGTCCGTATGTATCCGACGCCTCCATCGGTCCTCCGGTCGGCGCCTCCGCGTGCCGCGAAGACCCCACTCGCCACCCCGCAAATACATCCGTCCACGCACTCCCTGACTTCGTCTCGCCCTGCTCCCAGCTCCGTGGCCCCCACCACTCCCCTCTCTTCCGGTCAGTACACGAGCGATCATCGCGCGCGGATCGTCAAACCGCGAGCCCGTGATGCCGCGCGACTGGCGGCATGATCTGTCGCATCTGGCATGGCTAATCACGCGCAACAACGCGGACGCCTACGAGCACATCGTCCGCGCCCTCGTCATCCCAGGTATCGAGCAGCGCGCCATCCCCGGCTTCATCGCGATCGACCTCGTCCGCCGCCAGCTCGACCACCAGGTCGAGTTCATGACCATCATGTGGTTCGACTCCCAGGACGCGATCGTCTCCTTCGTCGGGCAAGACGCCACGGTGTCCCACGTCCCGCCCGCAGCCCGCGCGGTTCTCGCACGTTACGACGAACGCGCCCACCATTACCACGTGCTGGACCGCAGGACCCAGCCCAGCGCCGACCTCGGCCGGCCGTGAGAGGCAACGGCGCCGTGGCCGGGACCAGGACATCGACGTGCCTGGCGGCCTCACCCAGCCGGTCGAGTGCCCTCTCGTAGGCGCCCACCCGATCGGGGCGGCGAGGGTCGAACAGCGGGATCAAGACGTTGGAGAGCATGTCGCCGGCGAGCAGGACGCCACGGTCCGCGAGGAGAACCGCGGCGGAGCTGGGCCGTTTGCACTGTCAGAGCAGGGCGTCGCAGGCGGGATGGACCTGGCGGTGCGCCATTCGGTTTAGAAGGTGAACACCGTGCGTGCGGGCACGCCTCCCTTGAGGACGTCGGCAATGGTCTGGTTGATCTGGTCGAGCTTGCGGACCTCGGTGACCACGCGGGTGCGCCCAGCGGCATGTAACCGGAACACCTCGGCCAGATCCTCCCGGGTGCCCACGATCGAGCCGATCACGGACTTGCCGCCGAGCACCGTCTCGAAAATGGGAATCCTCATCTCACCCGCGGCCGGCAACCCGACACAGACCAGCCTGCCGCCGGGCCGCAGAGAGCCGAACGCCTGATCGAACGCGGCGGCGTCGGCGGCCAGCGCGATCGCCACGTCCACGCCACCGAAATCGGCGACGGCTTTCACCGGGTCCTCGGTGGCCGCGTTGACCACGTGGTCGGCGCCGAGGTCGCGGGCCAGCTCGAGCTTCGAGTCCTCGATGTCGACCGCGACCACGATGGCCCCCATCAGGCGGGCGTACTGGATGGCGAGATGGCCCAGGCCGCCGATGCCGGACACCAGCACCGTCTCACTGGGCCGGATGCCGGCAACCTTGGCCGCCTTGTACGTTGTCACGCCGGCACACGTCAGCGGTGCCGCGTCCACGGCGGAGACCGACTCCGGCACCAGTGCGGCGAACCGGGCATCGGCAACGGCATACTCGGCCAGCCCCCCGTTGATCGAGTAGCCGGTGTTCTGCTGGGACTGACAAAGGTTCTCCCACCCCGTGACGCAGTACCGGCACGACCCGCACGCGTGGCCCAGCCACGGCAGCGCGACCCGATCGCCGACCTGTCGTGCCTGCACGCCCTCACCGAGGCGCTCGATGATGCCGACGCCCTCGTGGCCCGGGATGAAAGGCGGCGTCGGTTTCACGGGCCAGTCGCCCTCGGCGGCATGGATGTCGGTGTGACACAAACCGCTGGCCTCGATACGGACCAGGACCTGGCCTGGGCCTGGCTCGGGCACCGGGACCTCTCGCACCGACAATGGACGGCCGAGCTCGGTCACGACTGCTGCCTTCACGGCGGTACCTCCAGTCGGGAGCGTGAGAATCGGGCGCCACTCCTCGGAGGATGGACGGCACCCAATGCGCAAGGGGCGCGGTTCACATCACGCTCTCGCGTCTGACCACGTTGTGCAAGGGACCCGGCACGGAGCTGCGCCCAGAAGGCGCGCGATGCATTGGCGATGAGAGGTCTGGACGACGGGCCCGCTCCGGGCGGATTGCCGCCGACGCTCCTCTGTCGAAAGCGCCACCGAGCATCGGCGCCCTCAAATTGTCCGCTTCGATCCCAGCCAGGTACGGCGCCCGTGCCGGCACGCGATCGAGCAGCTCGATCCCTCGCTCGGCAAACATGCCAGCCAAATCTGACCTCGGGCGATCTCGCTTCGGATTGAAAGAGCGTGCAACGTCCCGACTCGTAGCCGCGCTCAGGACGTACCCTTCGGGTCGTCCGCTCCTGCCGCTCGGAGGACCTACCCTTCGGGTCGTCCGACATCTTTGCCGCACCCGGGTCTGGTGGGGTCCTCGGTGCTATCCCGTACGGCGAGGAGCAGATCGCGGCCCTCCCACGGTGGGTGGCACACCCGGCGATGACCTTCCACGTCATGGGGCGCGTATCCCACCTCAGGATGGCCAGCGGCCCCTCGCTGGTGTGGCCGATCGTGTGCAGGGCTGATGTCGTTGGTGCAGAGGAAGTTTATCCACACTTCTTTTTCACGGGCCTGACGCCCGTCGTCTGCACAGTCAGTGGCGGTCAACACCAGGTTGAAGACCGCGACATACGGCTCTCATGGTCATCAAGACACGCGGGCACCCTTCGGTTCGCAACGTGGACGCCATACCCACGAAGGCATCACTCCGCGTAGTCAGCCGACGCCGGCTTCGCCTGCGACTGTCTCGCGCTCAAGTCACGCCGTCGATCACGCGACCCCAGATAATTCGTGATCGAAGAAGGAAACCGCCACCCCGAACCCTCGTCAGATAACATCGATCAGATTCCCGCGCCTACCCCAGATAAGGCCAAGGCATGTACCTGGGGGAGATCCGGCGGCGGGACCAGTGGGACGGGTCGACGGTGTCCTAGCTGCAGTTGGCGCACAACGAGCGCCATCCGCTCACCGGGGCGCTCGACCGCGAAGGTTGATCCACAGCTTCGGCCCGGCGCGTGGCCTCGTCAGCCGAAGCGGCCGCTGATGTAGTCCTCGGTTCGCGAGTCTTTGGGATTGCCGAAGATCCTGGTCGTCAGGTCGTACTCGACGAGGTGGCCGGTGCGGTCACCCGAGCCCTCGGCGGCCTCGGCGGTGAAGAACGCGGTTCGGTCGGCGACGCGCGCGGCTTGCTGCATGTTGTGGGTCACGATGACGATGGTGTAGTCGTTCCGCAGCTGCATCATGAGGTCTTCGATGCGGGCGGTTGCGATCGGGTCGAGGGCCGAGCACGGCTCGTCCATAAGGATTATCTCGGGCTTGACGGCGATCGTGCGGGCGATGCACAGACGCTGCTGTTGGCCGCCGGAAAGGCCGAACCCGGATTGCTTGAGCTTGTCCTTGACCTCGTCCCACAGTGCGGCGCGACGCAGGGCCCCCTCGACCAGGTCGTCCATGTTCGCGACCTTCATCCCGGTGACCCGCGGGCCGTAGGCGACGTTGTCGTAGATGGACTTCGGGAACGGGTTGGGTTTCTGGAAGACCATCCCGATCCGGCGCCGCAGCTCGATGGGGTCGACGTCCTTGCCGTAGATGTTGGTGCCGTGGTAGGTGATCTCGCCGGTGAGGTGGCTGCCCTCGATGAGGTCGTTCATGCGGTTCAGGGCGCGAAGGACGGTCGATTTGCCGCACCCGGAGGGCCCGATCAGGGCGGTGATTTCATTGGTGCCCATGTCCATCGTCACCTCGTTGACCGCCCGAAAGTCGCCGTAATAGATGCTCACGTCCCGGCAGGACAGCACCGCGCGCGGTTGGATCGGCAGCGTGGCGTCGCGGGTCGAGATTGCCGAGGCGATCCGGGTCTCGAGGGGGGCGGCTGGCGTCGGGTGGGTTGCCACCTCTTCGGTCATGGGCGGGTCCTCGCGGTCTGGAGGGGGTGGCCGGTTCGGCGCTGGGGGATCGACATCGTTGGTCACCAGCGCTTCTGGCTGCGGTTGCGGAT
The DNA here is from genome assembly GCA_963724925.1 of uncultured Actinomycetota bacterium. GTDB lineage: Bacteria > Actinomycetota > Actinomycetes > Actinomycetales > Dermatophilaceae > Phosphoribacter. The sequence continues at coordinate 26,213 of CAVRXF010000031.1, forward strand.
GATGATGGCGACGGCGTTCATGGCGAGCAGGAGCACCAGCAGGATGATGATGGCCGCCGAGGCCGCCGTCTGGAAGGCCTCCTGCGAGCGGCCCGACCAGTCGTAGATCTGGATCGGCAGGGTGGAGAAGCCGCTGAGCAGCCCGTTGGGGTCGTACTGGACGAAGACGAGCCCGCCGAGCAGCAGCAGCGGCGCGGCTTCGCCGATGGCGCGGGACAGCGCGAGGATGACCCCGGTGGCGATCCCCGGCACCGCGGTGGGCAGGGTCTGCTTCCACATCGTCTGCATCGGCGAGGCCCCCAGGGCGAGGGAGGCTTGGCGGATCTCCTGGGGGACCGCCCGCAGGGCCTCCCGGGTCGTGACGATGATGACCGGCAGGATGAGCAGCGCCAGGGCGATGGCGCCCGAGAGCACGCTGTTGCGTTTGATGCCCACGGTCACAACCAGGCCGGCAGTGAGCATGCCGTAGATGATGGCAGGGACCGCCGCGAGGTTTTGGACGTTGAGCTGGACGATCCGAGAAAATGCGCTCTTCTTCGAGCCGAACTCCTCGAGGTAGACCGCGGCGCCCACCCCCACCGGCACGGCGAGCAAGGCCGTGACGGCGATGACCATGGCCGAGCCGAGGATGGGTGCCCGGGCCCCGGCGCGTTCGGGGTTCACCTGCGAGGTGTACTGCGTGATCATGTTGGCGTCCAGGCGCGGCAGCCCGTTGAGGAAGATGTCGACCAGCAGGACCATCAGGACGAGGACGCCGAAGGCCAGGCACAGCCAAAGGGCCACGAGGAAGGCGATCGACCGGACGTTCCTGTCGCCGTGGGCTTGCGCCCGCAGGCCGCCGCTGTGGGTCTCAGAGGGGCGGGTCGCGGTCGCGGTCATCAGTAAACCTCCCTGAACTTGTTGACCAGCCAGATGCTGATGACGTTGATGACCAGCGTCATGAGGAACAGCGTGATGCCCACGGCGAAGAGCGTGTTGTACTGCAGGGACCCGACGACGCTCTCCCCGGAGGCGGCCTGGGCGATGAACCCGGTCATCGTCTGGCCGGGTTGGGTGACCCCGGTGACCATCCGAGCCTGGTTGCCTGCGGCTAGGGCGACGATCATCGTCTCCCCGACCGCGCGGGAGAGAGCGAGCACGATCGCCGCGGCGATGCCGGAGATCGCGGCCGGGAAGACCACCCGGGTCACCGTGTGCATGCGGTTGGCTCCGAGCCCGAAGGAGGCTTCGCGCAGCGCCTTGGGGACCGCGGTCAGGGCGTCCTCTGACAGGGTGGCCACCGTGGGGATGATCATGACGCCCAGGACGAGCCCAGCGGCGAGCACCGAGAAGGTCCCGACGTCCACGTGCAGCATGCCCTTGAGGAATGTCGGCGCGATGAAGGTCAGGGCGAAATAGCCGTAGACGACCGACGGCACGCCGGCCAGCACCTCGAGCACCGGTTTGAAGAAGCGGCGCACCTTCGGCGAGGCGTACTCGGCCAGGTAGATCGCCGAGCCGAGGCCGAGGGGGATCGCCACGAGCAGCGCGATCAGGGTCGTCCACGCCGTGCCGGTGATCAGCGGCAGCACCCCGTACTGCGGGTTCTGGAACCGCGGCGTCCACTCCGTCTGGGTGAGGAACTGGAGGGGGTTGACCTGGGCGAAGAACGACAGGGCCGGTCCGATGAGCGCGGCCACGATGGCGATCGTGGTGGCGATCGAGACCGCGGCGCAGGCGACGAGCAGCGCCTTGGCTACCTTCTCGCCGTATCGCCGGGAGGAGGACCGCAGGGCAGCGTGGCCCGGGGAAGGCTGACGCGGGCCCGGGGAAGCGGGGAGAGCGTCAGCGGATGCGGCAGTCATGACGTCCCCTCCTGGCTCCTGCCCGATCGGGTCAGCCCAGCGCCTTGGCCTCGGCGGCGGCCTTGGTCTTCTGCTCCGGGTTGAGTGGGACGAACTTGGCGGCCTTGGTGATGGCGTCGTTGTTCTGGACGTAGAACGTCGCGAATGCCTTGACGGCCGGCTTGGCCGCGGCCTTGGTGGACACGTAGATGAACAGCGGCCGGGACAATGGCTTGTACGTGCCGTTCTGGGCGGTTTCCACGCTGGGGGCCACGCAACCGGCGCCGTTGTCGACCCCGAGGGCTTTGAGCTTGCCCATGTTCTCCTCGAAGTAGGAGTATCCGAAGTAGCCGATGGCGTTGACGTTGCCGGCCACGCCCTGGACGGTGACGTTGTCGTCCTCGGTGGGGTTGAAGTCGGTGCGAGAGGCACCGGCCGTGCCGTTGATGGCCTCGGTGAAGTAGTCGAAGGTGCCCGAGTCGGTGCCTGCGCCGTACAGGCCGATGGGGGCGTCGGGGAAGGCGGGTTTGACCTGGTTCCACCGCGTGATGGTGCCCTGCGCGGCAGGCTCCCAGATCTTCTTCAGCTCGGCCGTGCTCAGGCACTGCAGGAACGTGTTGTCCTTGTTGGCCACGACGGTGAGCGCGTCGTTGGCGACGACGATCTCCTGGTAGGTGATGCCGGCGGCTTGGCACTGCGCCTTCTCTTCGGCCTTGATCGGACGGGACGCGTTCGAAATATCGGTCTGCCCCGCGCAGAATTTCTTGAAACCGCCGCCGGTGCCCGAAGTCTGCACGGAGACGTTGACGGAAGGATTCTGCTGCTTGAACAGTTCGCCGGCCGCCGAGCTGAGGGGGGCCACGGTGCTGCTGCCGTCGAGCAGGATCTCGCCGGACACGGCCGCCGAGCCCCCAGTCCCCGTCGAGGTCGACTGGTTCTGTCCACCACAGGCGGCCAGGGCGCCGGTGAGGGCCGCCGCGACCGGGACTGCTGACCAGCGGACGAATGTACGGTTCACGTTGTGTTACCTCTCGGTCAAGACGGGGTGGCTGGTTGCCTCCTCAGCAACGTAAGGGAGTCAGGTAGCCAGAACCGACGCCCCGGGTGGACGGCAGGTGAACGCGGGAAGACCGGCTGCGTCCTTCGACGGTCACCACGCGCGCTCGCCGCGCATTGCCGGCCAGGTGGGCGCGGGAGCTCCTCACGCTTGGTCATCGAGTGTCTCGCGGCTCCGTCGGGGCCGATCAACGGCAGGGCGCTGGTCAGTTGAGCCGGCCCCCGCCGTAAAAGCTGCGGACCACATCGGAGGTGCCTTGGTCCTCGTCGGTCTCGTGGTCGACGGCGGCGTCGGAGTGGTACTCGCCGGTGACCAGGTAGACCACGCGCCGTGCGAGCGACACGGCGTGGTCGGCGAACCGCTCGTAGTAGCGGCCAAGTAGCGTGAGGTCCACGACGGTCTCCGTCGGCAGCTCGGTGCGCATCAGCACGGTGAACAGTTGGCGGTGTAGCTCGTCCATGGCATCGTCGTCCTGCTCCAGCTCGACTGCCGCCCGGACGTCGTTGGACGCGATCACCGACCCGGCCTTGGCGACGATCCGTTCGGCGACCTGGCTCATCTCCAGCAGGTGCCCCTGCAGTGACCCGGGCACTGCCGACACTGGGAAGCGCAACCTGGCTATCTTGGCGATGTGCCGGGCGAGGTCGCCCATGCGTTCCAGATCCGAGCTCATTCGCAGGGCCGTGACCACGATCCGCAGATCTGTGGCCACCGGCTGCTGGCGGGCGAGCAGGTCGACGGCCAGCGTCTCCAGCTGCTCGCGCCGCAGGTCGAGGTCCGCGTCGGCGGCGATGACGGACTCGGCGAGGTGGATGTCCGCGTCCAGCAGGGCGGTCGTGGCGCGGGCGAGGGCCGAGCCGGCAAGCTGCGCCATGTCGAAGAGCTGCTCGGAGATGCTGTCCAAATCCTCGTGGAAGGCGTTGCGCATGGATGGTCCTTCGCTTCTCATTCGCCGGTCGGTGCAGTGTTACAGGGCCCGATGAACTGCGCTCACCCCGAAGGTGAACATTGCGTGCCCACCGAAGCGGGTCTGCTCGGGCCTGGCCGGGCAAACTAGCCTAGATGTGTGGACGGGATTGTCGCCGCCTTGCTCTGGGCGCTTGCCGGGGCCGTTGTGGCCGCGTGCCTCACTGCCTGGCGCCTGCGCCGCCCCCCGGCTCACGGGCCGGCGGCGCCGCCCGCGGTGCTGCCGGCGGAGGTTTCGCGTCTGCTCGCCGCCCTGCCCATGAGCGGGATCGTCCTGGACGCTGTCGACGCCGTCCTCGACTGCTCACCCCCAGCCCTGTCACACGGGTTGGTACGTCGCCGTGAGGTCATCCACGCGTCCCTACTCGAGCTGGCTCGACGCGCCCGCCACGAGGGCGTACTGCAGCAGGAGCAGATGCGGTTGCCGCACGGGCCGTGGGCCGAGGGGCGCCGGTCGTCACCGCCTGGGCCACGCCGTTGAGCCCGGACCACGTCCTGCTGCTCGTGGAGGACGAGTCCTACGCCCAGCTCCTTGAGCAGGTCGGCCGCGACTTCGTCGCCAACGTCAGCCACGAGCTCAAAACGCCCGTCGGGGGGCTGATTCTGCTGGGCGAGGCTCTGCGCAACGCCAGCGACGACCCCGAGGCGGTCGCCAGGTTCGCCAAGAAGATGCGGAAGGAGGCGCGCCGGCTCGACAACCTCGTCAAAGACATCGTCCAGCTGAGCCGGCTGCAGTCGGAGGACAGCCTCGCCGCGCCCACCCGCGTCGATCTCGGCTGGGTTGTCGCCGAGGCCGCCGACCACGTCCAGGTCGCCGCCGAGGACAAGAACATCGAGGTCGTCGTGCTGGCCGACCCCGGCGTTTGGGTCTGGGGAGACCGTGAGCTGCTCGTGACGGCGGTGCGCAACCTCGTCGTCAACGCGGTCGCCTACTCGCCCCCGGACACCCATATCGCGGTGCGGGCCCGAACCCTGGGCGACGACACCCGCGAGGTCACCGTGACCGATCAGGGCCAGGGCATTTCCGCGGCCGATCAGGGGCGGATCTTCGAGCGCTTCTACCGCGTCGACGCGGCCCGCTCCCGCGCCACCGGTGGCACCGGGCTGGGGCTGTCGATCGTCAAGCACGTCTGCGCCAACCACGGAGGTACCGTCTCGGTGTGGAGCGAGGTCGGGCGAGGGTCGACCTTCACGATCCAGCTGCCGGCCCCAGCGGTCGGCCCGGACGCCTTGCCGCCGGCGGATCCGGCCGACCGCCGCCCCGCCGCGGAGAACGGCATACCGCAGGGGTCCGGCTCGCCGCCCGAGTCGGCTGCCCGGCATGCCCAGCCGACCACCAGGTAGGCCGGCGCACCATGAGCCGCATCCTGCTCATCGAGGACGAGGAGTCCTTCTCCGACCCGCTGTCCTACCTGCTGCGCCGAGAGGGTTTCCAGGTCGCGGTGGCCCACACCGGGACCGCCGGACTCGCCGAGTTCGAGACCGCCGGGGCCGACCTCGTCCTGCTGGACCTCATGCTCCCGGACCTGTCCGGCATCGAGGTATGCCGCTGCCTACGCGAGCGCTCGAACGTGCCGATCATCATGCTCTCCGCAAGGGACAGCGAGATGGACAAAGTCGCTGGGCTCGAGATGGGTGCCGACGACTACGTCACCAAGCCGTGCTCCTCGCCCGAGCTGCTCGCCCGAGTTCGGGCCGTGCTGCGCCGCCCGGCCGAGCCCGAGGCCCTGCTGTCCCCAACCCTGCAGGCAGGGCCGGTACGCATGGACATCCAGCGACACGCGGTGACCGTCGACGGCCGGTTGATCGCCCTGCCGCTCAAGGAGTTCGAGCTGCTCCAGCAACTGCTGCGCAACGCCGGGCGGGTGCTCACCCACGGGCAGCTCATGCACAGGGTGTGGGGAAGGGATTACCCCGGGGACACCAAGACCCTGGTCGTGCACGTGAAGCGCCTGCGCGCCAAGATCGAGCCCAACCCGGCGCTGCCCGTCCACATCCTCACCGTGCGCGGGCTCGGATACAAGTACGAGCCCTAAGCCTAAAGCCGCTGGTCCGGTTCATCGGCGGCTGCCCGAAGCGCTCGGCAAGCATGCCACGGCATCCGGGTGCGCAGCCACAACGCGACGGACACCAGGGCCAGCAGTACGGGCACTTCGATCAGCGGGCCGACGACCCCGGCCCGGGCTTCCCCAGAAGTGACCCCGAACACCCCGATGGCCACGGCAATAGCGGGTTCGAAGTCGTTGCCGGACGCGGTGAACGCCACCGTCGTAGTGCGCGGGTAGGTCAGGTGCAGCCGCCGCCCAACGACAAAAGCCGAGGGTCCACATGATGGCGAAGTAGCCCAACAGCGGCATCGCGATCAACGCGACGGTCAACGGGTGGGACGTGATCGTGTTGACCCTGCAGGGCGAACAGGATCACCACCGTGAACAGCAGCCCGTACAGGGCGACCGGGCTGATCCGCGGCAAAACACCGTGTGCTCGTACCAGTCCCGTCCGCAGCGTTTCACCTAGCGTGCGGGTGAGGTAGCCGGCCAGCAGCGGGATACCCAGGAAGATCAGCACCGTCGTGGCGATCGTCCAGCTGGACACGTCCAGGGCGGCGCCGTGCAGGCCGAGCCACCCAGGCAGCATGCTCAGATAGAACACCCCAGCGCGGCGTAGGTGAGCACCTCAAAGAAGGCGTTGAGCGCGACCAGGACCGCGGCCATCTCCCGGTCGCCGCAGGCCAGGTCGTTCCACAGCAGCACCATGGCGATGCACCGGGCCAGCCCGACGAGGATCACCCCGGTGTGGTGCGGGTGGGCGGTCAGGAACAGCCAGGCCAGGGCGAACATCGCCAGCGGCCCGATCACCCAGTTCAGCAGCAGCGAGGCGGCCATCATCCGCCGGTCCCCGGTGGCGACCGATCGACCAACCCACTGACAGCGCCCTTCTCATCCCCCTCGGCGTGCTCACCGCACTAGCCGTGATCGGAGTTCCGCGCTCAG
>CAVRXF010000032.1:0-79687 GCA_963724925.1 uncultured Actinomycetota bacterium
AACCGTCGGCAGCGTGATCGTATGCAACCAGACCAGCCACCACTGGCCGATATTGGCCCGCAGACGCGGTTCGGGAGTGGTCGAGAGTTCCGGAGTGGTCGTGAGTTCCGGACGTCGATGGCCAAACGTCTGGCGCAAACACACGATGGCGTCGTGCGCCGGCGGACCCTTCGTGAGCATGGTGTTGACCGCCATGCGGTCCGTATCGAGGTGCTAGCCGGCCGATGGCGGCTGGCTGGCCGGCATACCGTCGTGGTCGACGGACGCGAGGCTATCAAGGGTCCGGCGAGGTGGTGGTGGGCGGTGTGGGAGAGCGGCTCTGGTGCTCGCCTCGACGGTGTCTCGGCGCTGTTGGCGCACGGCATGGAGAGCTTCGTGGAGCCGACGATCCACGTGACCGTGCCGCGCGAGTCGACGCCGTACCGGCTGCTCGGCGTGACCCTGCATCGGCGTCGGCAGCCGGATCCCATGGTGCCGGGCGGCGTGCCACGGTCTCGCCCGGAGTGGGCGACGATTCGAGCTGCGCAGTGGGCGCGCAGCGACCGTCAGGCCGCGTTGTTGCTGTGCCTGCCGGTCCAGCAGGGACTGGTCAGCCCGAGCAGGCTGTTGCGGGCGTGGAGCGACGCGGGCCGTGGCCCGCGGACCCAGCTCATTGACACACTGCTTCGCGACGTCTGCGACGGCGCGCGTTCGCTTGGCGAGCTTGACTTCGCAGCGTGGTGCCGCCGATATCGGCTGCCCGAGCCGACGCGGCAAAGCGTGCGGACTGGGCCGGCCGGACGGGTCTACCTGGACGTGGAATGGGAAGAGCACCAACTAGTGGCCGAGATCGACGGGGTGCACCACCTGCTTGGGCTGGAGCCGGTCAAGGACGCCCTGCGCGCGAACGAGGTCGTCCTTGACGGTGGGAGGTCCTTCGCCTTCCCGTGTTGGGCTGCGCCTTGAGCCAGAGGCGTTCATGCGCCAGATCGCCCGCGCCCTTGGGGTGGTCAGTGGTCCTGCGTCACAAGGAGCAGCCCGCTCGGCGAGTCTCGGTCATGCCAACCGCGCGGAATAGCACGCGTCTGGCATGACCGAAATGGGCTGTCCGTCAGCTCCAGTCCATGACCACCTTGCCGCACTCCCCCGACCGCGCGGCCTCGAAGGCGTCGGCCCACTGCTGCGCAGGGAAGCGGTGGGTGATGACCGACGACACCGCGGCCGCAGCGCCGAGGACGTCGCCAGCATCGACGACATGAGGTACCAGGTCTCGAACATCTCCCGCCCGTAGATCCCTTTGAGCGTGATCATGTGGGTGATGACCCGGCCCCAGTCGATGGCATACGGTGCGATGGCAGCCCGAGCAGCGCCACCTTGGCGCCGTGGTTGAGGTTGGCCAGCATCTCCTCCAGCGCGGACGGCGCCCCGGACATCTCCAGCCCGATGTCGAACCCTTCCCGCATCCCCAGCTCGGGCTGAGCGTCGCCAGCGATCCGGGTGGTGGACACGTTGACGGTGAGGTCCGCGCCGGCGCCCGCCGCCAGGGCGAGCCGGTAGTCGCTCATGTCGGTCACGACGACGTTCTTGGCGCCGCTGTGCCTGGCGATCGCCGCAGCCATCACTCCGATCGGCCCCGCCCCGGTGATGAGCACGTCCTCACCGACGAGCGGCCATTGCAGAGCGGTGTGGGTAGCGTTGCCGAGCGGGTCGAAGACCGCGCCAAGATCGGGGTCGATCGACGGCGGCTGCACCCAGACGTTCGTCGCAGGGATGACGACGTAGTCGGCAAACGCGCCGTCCCGGTTCACCCCGACCCCGACCGTATGAATACACACGTGCCGGCGACCGGCCCGGCAGTTGCGGCAGTGCCCACAGACGATATGTCCCTCCCCCGACACCCGGTCGCCAACCTGCACACCGGCGACCGACGTGAGGGCCGCGCCGACCTCCACGACCTCGCCGTAGAACTCGTGACCGATGACCATCGGCGGCGCCACGGTGGACGCGGCCCACTCGTCCCACTGCTGCAGGTGCAGGTCGGTGCCGCACAGCCCTGCCCGCAGCACCCGCACTTTGATGTCGGACGGCCCGCACGCGGGTTCCGGTCGCTCGACCAGTGCGAGCCCGGGTCCTGCGTCCAGCTTGGTCAAGGCACGCACGCGGGATCCTTTCGGGTATGCCGGCCCGGGCTCGGCTGCCCGGCAGACGCACCGCGCGGCAGATGCGCCGGGCCGACCGGCATACCGGAGACTACTCGCGCCCCGGTCAGGCCGTGCTGGCCGCGAGCTGCCCGCACGCACCGTCGATATCGCGGCCCCGGGTATCGCGCACCGTCGTCGGTATGCCGTGCGCGCGCAGCCGCTCGACGAACTGCTGCTGCACTCCTGGCCGCGACGCGGTCCAGCGCGACCCGGGAGTGGGGTTGAGCGGAATCGGGTTGACGTGCACCCACGCCCGTCCGCGGGCGGCCAGCTTGTCGGCGAGCAGGTCGGCCCGCCACGCTTGGTCGTTGACGTCGCGGATGAGGGCGTACTCGATCGACACCCGCCGCCCGGTGGCCTGGAAGTGGCGGTGCGCCGCGTCGAGGGCGGCGTCGACGTTCCAGCGGGTGTTGACCGGGACCAGCTCGTCGCGCAGCTGGTCGTCGGGGGCGTGCAGCGACAGCGCCAGGGTGACCGGGATGCCCTCGGCCGCCAGCTGTCCATGGCGGGCACCAGGCCGACCGTGGAGACGGCACCCCGCGGGCCGAGATGCCCAAGCCGTCAGGTGACGGGTCGGTGAGCCGGCGCAGCGCCCCGACCGCGTTGCGGTAGTTGGCCAGCGCCTCGCCCATGCCCATGAAGACGACGTTGGAGACTCGCAGCGGCGAGCTCGCTCGCGGCCGCCGCCGGGCAGCCCCCGCGCGCAGGGCGCGGGCCGCGGCGACCACCTGCTCAACGATCTCGGCGGTGGACAGGTTGCGGGTAAGCCCGCCCTGTCCGGTCGCGCAGAACGGGCAGCCCATCCCGCAGCCGGCCTGGCTGGACACGCAGATAGTCACGCGGTGGGGGTAGCGCATGAGGACGGACTCGACGAGTGCGCCGTCGTGCAGGCGCCACACCGACTTGACGGTGCGGCCCTCGTCGGTGGTCCGGTGCCGAAGCGGCGTGAGCAGAGGCGGCAGCATGGCCGGCAAAAGCTCGTCGCGCACCGCCGAGGCAAGTCGGTCATGTCGTCCGGCGAGTCGACGAGCCGGGCGAAGTAGTGCTGGGACAGCTGGCGCGCCCGAAAGGCCCGGTGTCCCAGAGCCTCGACCGCGCTGCGGCGCTCGGCGGGCTCGAGGTCGGCCAGGTGCCGGGGCGGTTTGCCCGCGCGTGCGGCGGTCAGGGACAGCTCCGTGGCGCCCACTGGCCCGTTCCCCGATGGCTCGGTGCTGCCCACTCTCATGTCGAGATCAGGCCGGGATCGGCACGAACGCGACGAGAACTCCCCACGTCACCGGCGCGGCCAGGATCAGCGAGTCCAGCCGGTCGAGGATGCCGCCGTGCCCGGGCAGGATGTGGGACATGTCCTTGATCCCCAGGTCGCGCTTGATGGTCGACTCGATGAGGTCGCCAATTGTCGCGGCGACCGCGACGACCACGCCAAGGGCCAAGCCCACCCACCACGCGCCGCCGAGAAGGTAGACGACGCAGAGGACGCCGACGACCATGCACAACCCGACCGAGCCGCCAAAACCCTCCCAGGACTTCTTGGGACTGATCTTGGGTGCGATGGGATGGCGGCCGATGAGCACCCCGACGGCATACCCTCCGATGTCGCTGGCGACCGTCACCCCGAGGAAGGTGAACACCCGCCAGGCACCGTCGGCTGGGGCAAGCATCAGCATGGAGAAGCCAGCAATGAGACCTGGGTAGGCCGCCACGAAGAACCCACAGGTAACGTCGGCGGCTGCTCCGCGAGCGCCGTCCGAGCCGCGCCACAGCAGGATCAGCACGCACGTGAGGGCGAAGGTAACCAACAGCGCCTCGCTGCCGACGAAGAATGCCGCGGTCAGCATGGCCACCGTGCCAAGCACCGTGGGCACAAGGGGCACCTTGACGTCGATGTGCTTGAGCGCCTCGACCAGCTCCCAGACCCCGACGCAGACCGCGGCCGTCGCCAGCACGATGAACAGCTCGCGGCGCCACAACAGGCACAGGATGACGAAGAGGCCCAGCAGCAGCCCTACGCCGATCGCCGCGGGCAGGTTGCGCCCAGCGCGGGAGACCCTGGCCGGCCCCGCCGCGGAGGACGCCGGAGGCTCGACCGGTTGAGCCTCAGATGCTCCGCCGTTGACGCCGAGGTCGGCAATGACCTCACGGGCGGTGTCATCGGGGGTGGTCATAGCTGGTCCCTCCTCGAGGGCTCACACCTCGAGCAGCTCGGCTTCCTTGCCCTTGAGCAGATGGTCGACGGTCTCGACGTACCTCTTGGTCAGGCCCTCGAGCTCCTTCTCGGCGCGGCCCCCGTCGTCCTCTCCGACGTCACCGTCGCGCACCAAGTGTTCGAGGTCGGTCTTGGCCCTGCGTCGGACGTTGCGGATCGCGACCCGTGCATCCTCGGCCTTGTGATGGGCCAGTTTGATGTAGTCGCGACGGCGTTCCTCGGTCAGGTGCGGCAGGATGATCGGATGACGACCCCGTCATTGGAGGGGTTCACGCCTAGGTCGGAGTCTCGGATGGCCTTCTCGATCCCGTGCATCGACTGGCGTCGAACGGCTTGATCAGGATGGTCCGCGCCTCCGGAGTGGTGAACGACGCCAGCTGCTGCAAGGGAGTCGGCGCTCCGTAGTACTCGATGAGCAACTTGTTGAACATCCCCGGGTTGGCCCGCCCGGTCCGGATCGCCCGCGAAGTCCTCCTTGGCCACCTCGACGGCCTTCTCCATCTTCTCCTCGGCCTCGAAGAGCGTCTCGTCGATCATGGGTGTCCACATCTTCCTGGTGTCCGCGCGTCCTGGGCAGCCGCGCCCGTGGTTTAGTCGTGTCACTGTTCACTCGACGGTAACCAGTGTCCCGATCTTCTCACCTCGCAAGGCACGGGTGATGTTGCCCTCGCCCTCCATCCCGAACACCAGCATCGGCAGGCCGTTCTCCTTGCACAGCGCGAACGCCGCCGCGTCGAGGATGCGCAGCCCTTGGGTGAGCGCCTCGTCGAAGGTCAGCGCGTCGATCTTGGTTGCCGTCGGGGTCCAGCTTCGGGTCCGCGGTGTAGATCCCGTCGACCCCGCTCTTGGCGATGAGCAGCCGGTCGCAGTGTGTCTCGAGCGCCCGCTGCGCGCCCACCGTGTCAGTGGAGAAGTACGGCATACCCGCTCCCGCCCCGAAGATGACGACCCGCCCCTTCTCCAGGTGGCGGATCGCGCGGCGAGGCACATACGGCTCGGCGACCTGGCCCATGGTGATCGCCGTCTGCACCCGGGTGGCGATGCCCTGATTCTCCAGAAAGTCCTGCAGGGCAAGGCAGTTCATCACCGTTCCCAGCATTCCCATGTAGTCGGCGCGGGCCCGGTCCATGCCCTTCTCATGCAGCTCGACGCCACGGAAGAAGTTGCCTCCCCCGACCACGACGGCGACCTGGATGTCGTCGTGCACCGCGGCTGCGATCTGCTCGGCGATGCTCTTGACCACGACCGGGTCTACGCCGACGTCGCCACCGCCGAACACCTCACCGGACAGCTTGAGCAGCACCCTGCGGTATCCCGGGCGCCCGACCTCCGTGTCGATGTGCGGGGTCACGACGACTCCTCGAACTTGCGTTGTCGGTCCGCCGATCTTGTCACAGGGTGGGGCCATCCGTCGCTCCGGCAGCCGCCGGCTCACGGGGCGCAACATGCGCTTGGCCCGTTGCCATGGCGCTCGAGGTGAAGTACTCTGACTCGAGTATCCGGAATGAAGGATGGATTGATGACCCGCAGGCGAGTGAACAACCCGCTGGCCCTGGCCGTGCTGGCCTGCCTTGGCGAACGGCCCATGCATCCCTACGAGATCTCCTCGACGCTGCGCCACCGAGGCAAGGAACAGAGCATTCGGCTCAACTACGGCTCGCTCTACGCCGTCGTCGCGGCGCTGGAGAAGCACGGTCTCATCGTCGAGCGCGAGAAGATCCGAGAGGGCAACCGCCCCGAGCGCACGGTCTACGAGATTACCCCGGCCGGACAGGCGGAGTTCGAGGACTGGCTCGCCGAGCTGCTGAGCACGCCGACGAGCGACCCGAGCTCGCTCGAGTCGGCGCTGTCCCTCATCGCGGGGATCCCACCCGACGAGGCCGCGCGGCTGCTTGAGGAGCGCGCCGCCAAGCTCGAGATCGAGCTGCGGGGCCTTGCCGCCAGCCACGAATGGGCCCTAGAGCAAGGGCTGCCCGACGTGTTCCTCGTCGAGAGCAGCTTTCGCCAGTGCATGCTGCGAGCCGAGCGGGAGTATGCCGTCGGGCTCGCCGCCGACATCCGCTCAGGAGCGCTAGGCGGGACCAAGTCGTGGCAGCGGATTCATGAGCTGCGCGACACCGGTGTCTCGATGGAGGCGATCCTCGCCGACCCGGTCGGCTATCTCGGAGAGGAGGCCGCCGTCCTGCAGACGCCCACGCAGAGCTAACCAGCGCGCCCCTGGTCGGGCGCGGCAACGCCAGACCAGGGACTTCCTCGAGTCGGTCGCAGCTGTTGCCGAGACCCGCCGCACGGCACTCAAGGCAAAGACGAGACTACGGCAAAGACCTCCGACCGACTCCGTCCATCGATCCCCATGCGGGTCACGACACCATGGAGTCAGCAATGTCCGAACTGCCTTACCGGTGGGCCATCGAGGCCACCGATCTCGTCAAAATCTTCCCGACGGGCCGCAAGAAGCCACCGGTCCGCGCCCTCGACGGGCTCACCCTGCAGGTCCGGCCGGGCCAGGTCTTCGGCCTCCTCGGCCCAAACGGCGCCGGCAAGTCGACCACCGTGCGCATCCTGACCACGCTCTCACGCCCCGACTCGGGCCGGGCGAAGGTTGTCGGTCACGATGTGCTCGGCGACCCCAGCGGCGTGCGGCGCTCGATCGGGCTGGTACCACAGAAGCCGAGCGCCGCGCCACTCATGACCGGGCGGGAGAGCCTGGCACTGGCCGCCCGGATCCAGGGACTCGACCGACGTGCGGCCCGCCGGCGGGCCGACCAGCTCCTGGGCCGCTTCGACCTGGCCGACGCAGGGGAGCGGCTGACCAAGACGTACAGCGGCGGCATGAACCGCAAGCTGGATGTCGCGATTGGCCTGGTCAACCGCCCGCGCGTCCTCTTTCTCGATGAGCCGACGACCGGCCTGGACCCCGAGGCACGCGGGCACATGTGGGCCGAGATCACCCGGATGGCCCGGGTGGAACAGATGACCATCCTGCTGACCACCCACTATCTCGACGAGGCCGACCACCTGTGCGACCGGCTGGCCATCATCGACGACGGACACGTTGTTGCGGCTGGCGCTCCCGAAGCACTCAAGAGCGAGCTGCGCGGCGACCGAGTCGTCTTCGAGCTGGGCGACCCCACGGCGGGAATCCTTGCGGCCGAGAGCCTTTCGCACCTGTCAGCGCTGCGTGAGGTGGTCACTGAGGGGCGTACGCTGCGGGCGCGGACCGACCACGGCGCAGCCGTCATCCCCATCGCTTTGGCGGCACTGGAGCAGCAGGGAATCGGGGTCGCGTCGGCCACCGTCGCCCGCCCGTCACTCGACGACGTCTACCTGCGCCATGCCGGCCGGGCGTTCGAGGAGGTGGCGTGATGACGTCACTCGCGATCCACTCAGCCCTGCTGACGAGGCGGTCGGTCACGGCCCTGCTGCGTCAGCCCGCCTTCGTGCTCATCACCCTCATCCAACCGGCAATCTGGCTGCTGCTCTTCGGGGCACTCTTCGAGACCGCGGTGCAGATCCCGGGGTTCGGCGCAACCGGCCGGTCCTACCTTGAGTTTCTCACCCCCGGTGTCGTCATGATGACGGCACTCTTCTCGGCCGCCTGGGCTGGGACGGTCTACATCGAAGACATGAACCTCGGGGTCATGGACCGCATGCTGGCCTCCCCGGTCCGCCGTGGAGCGATGATGATCGGCACCCTGGCCTACCAGAGCCTGACCTGCGTCATACAGACCGCGGTCATCTTCGCTATCGCGTATGCCGCGGGGGCGCGCCTCGAGAGCCCGCGCACCGGCATACCGCTGACCTTGCTGGCCGCCGTCCTGCTGACGGTCGTCTTCGCGGCCCTGTCCAACGCGGTGGCCCTGCTCGTGCGGACCCAGGAGGCGCTCATCGGGATCAGCCAGCTGCTCTCGCTGCCGCTCGCATTCCTGTCATCGGCGATCATGAACCCGGCGCTGGCCCCGGCCTGGGTGCAGACGGCCGCGACCTACAACCCGCTCGACTGGGCCGTCGTCGTCAGTCGGGAGGCGCTATCGGCGGCACCGGACTGGGCCGCGGTCGGGCCGCGACTCGGTGCGCTGGCTGGGCTGGCGGGCGTGATGAGCTGGCTCGCGACGATGGCCTTCGGCGCCTACCAGCGTTCCGGCTGACCCCGGCCTCTCAGCCGCCGACGCGGAAGCGCCGAAGCCGGTGGCCTCGGCGCCGGCCTCCTTGAGCACCTTGCCGACGGTCTTCTTCTGCGTCCTTGGCGAACGGCTGCTCGAGCAGGACGTTCTCCTTGAAGTAGCCGTTGACGCGACCCTCGACGATGCGGGGCAGGGCCGCCTCGGGCTTGCCCTCCTCGCGCGCGGTGGCCTCGGCGACGCGGCGCTCGTTCTCGACCGTCTCGGCGTCGATCCTCGTCGCGGGTGAGGACGCTCGGGCTGAACGCGGCGATGTGCATCGCGACGTCGCGCCGACCGCCTCGTCGCCGCCCTCGGTGGCCACGAGGACACCGATCTGCGGCGGGCAGGTCGGGGCTGGTCTTGTGCAGGTACGCCACGACGCGCTCGCCCTCGAGGCGGGCCACGCGGTTGACCTCGATCTTCTCGCCGATGGTGGCGTTGGCCTCGTCGAGCAGCTCCTGGACGGACTTGCCGTCGGTCGATCGTCGCTGGCCAGCAGCGCCTCGGCGTCGGCGGCCACGGTGGCGACGGCCTGGTCGAGGACCTGGTCGGCCAGGGCGACGAACCGCTCGCCCTTGGCGACGAAGTCGGTCTCGCAGAGGACCTCGACGAGGGTGCCGACGCCGTCGCCGGCCTGGGCGGCGACCAGGCCGTTGGAGGCCGTGCGGCCCTCGCGCTTGGTCACGCCCTTGAGGCCCTTGACGCGCAGGATCTCCTCGGCCTTGGTCCGGTCGCCGTCGGCCTCGTCGAGGGCTCTCTTGACGTCAATCATTCCGGCGCGCGGTCTGCTCGCGCAGCGCCTTGATGTCAGCGGCGGTGTAGTTCGCCATCGTCGTCTGTCGCTCTTTCGTGTCGCGTTCGGGTTGGCGGCGGTCGTGGCGGCTCAGCGCCGCGTCGGCCGGGATGCGTCGCTCGGCCGGCCCTCGGCCGCGTCGAGTCCTCGGCCGGGGCGCTCGGCGTCCTCGCCGACGGTCGGCCTCGACGGCCTCCTCGGCGGCGGCCTCGGCGGCACCGGTCGTCGGCGGCCGGCGCGCCTCGACGGCGGCCTCGGCGGCGCCTCGGCAGCAGGTGCGTCCTCGGCGGCGCCGCCTCGGCGGCCGTCGCGGCAGCGCCTCGGCGACCTCGGCCTCGACGGCCTCGGCGGTCGGCAGCGGCCTCGGCGGTCTCGCCGGCCTCCGGGGCCAGCGGCCTCGGCCTCGACGGCGGCCTCGCCACAGGAGCTCGCGCTCCCACTCGGCCAGCGGCTCGTCGGCGGCGACGCCGCTCCTCACCGGCGCCGCGAGCGGGCACCGGCGCGGGCCATCGAGGCCCTCGGCGACGGCGTCGGCGATGACCCGGGTCAGCAGCGTGACCGAGCGGATCGCGTCGTCGTTGCCCGGGATCTTGTAGTCGACCTCGTCGGGGTCACAGTTGGTGTCGAGGATCGCGATGACCGGCAGGCCGAGCTTGCGGGCCTCGTCGACGGCGAGGTGCTCCTTCTTGGTGTCGACGATCCACACGGCCGAGGGGACCTTGGCCATGGTGCGGATGCCGCCCAGGGTGCGCTCGAGCTTGTCCTTCTCGCGCTTGAAGATGAGCAGCTCCTTCTTCGTGGAGCCGGAGCCGGCCACGTCGTCGAAGTCGATCTCCTCGAGCTCCTTGAGGCGGGTGAGCCGCTTGGAGATCGTGTGGAAGTTGGTGAGCATGCCACCGAGCCAGCGGTGGTTGACGTAGGGCATCCCGACGCGCGTCGCCTGCTCGGCGATCGGCTCCTGGGCCTGCTTCTTGGTGCCGACGAACAGGATGGTGCCGCCGTGGGCGACCGTCTCCTTGACGAACTCGTACGCGTTGTTGATGTAGGTCAGCGACTGCTGCAGGTCGATGATGTAGATGCCGTTGCGCTCGGTCATGATGAAGCGCTTCATCTTCGGGTTCCAGCGTCGGGTCTGGTGCCCGAAGTGGACGCCGCTCTCGAGGAGCTGGCGCATGGTGACGACGGCCATTGCCGTTCTCCTCTGTTCGTTGTCAGTTGCGTCGGTAGCCGGGCGCCCGGACCAGCCGGACGGCTACCTGCCTGGCGCCTGCGTACGCACCCCGCCGCGTGCCGGGCTGGGGCCCGGCTCACGGACTGCTGTGGTGCGCCCCGGCATACACCGGCGAGAAGGCGCGCGAAATATGGCCCGAGGGCCGCGCTTATCGTAAGGCCTGCCGCTGGCCCCGCGGTACTCAGCCCGTTTGCTCCTTGAGGCGGACCGCGATCACCCGCCCCCGAACCGTCTCGACATCCCCCGCCGTCAGGCTGACGTCGACGACCACCTTGCGCTCGCCGATCTCTGCCGGGGTTCCCCGCAGCACAAGCTCGCCACCCAACGGCGTGGGCGCAAGGTAGTCCACGTGCAGCGACGAGTGAGAAAGCGCGGCGGCGCAGCAGCTCGTGGGTCGCGTCCGTCGCGGCGGGAGGCGGCAGCCGACGCGGTACCGGTGCCGTGGCAGTCCACCAGCGAGGCCAGCAGCCCGCCGTAGACGATCCCCGGCATGGCGGTGTGCTCGGGACGCGGGGTGAACCGGGCCACCGTGTGGTCACCGTCCCAGAGGCTGCGGATATGCAGACCCTGGTCGTTGAGCCGCCCGCAGCCGTAGCAGCGGGCGTAGTCCTCGTCGTAACTGTCCTGGATCGCCGTCGTCTAGCATTGGGTCACCGTATGCCGTGCCACACCGTTTGCCGGGGGCGCACGGCTACCGTGGGCCCATGGACAACCCTCTCGTCGAGCGGATGCGCGGGTTCGGGACGACGATCTTCGCCGAGATGTCCGCGCTCGCCGCGCGGACCGGCGCGATCAACCTCGGCCAGGGCTTCCCGGACACCGACGGGCCCGCGCGAGATGCTCGACGCGGCCGTGGCGGCGATCGCGGAGGCCGCAACCAGTACCCGCCCGGGCCGGGCGTCCCCGAGCTGCTCGCCGCGGTGGCGGCGCACCAGCAGCGCTTCTACGGGCTGGACGGTCGACCCGACCACGGAGGTACTCGTCACCGCCGGCGCGACCGAGGCGATCGCCTCGGTCGTCCTGGCGCTGTGCGAGCCCGGCGACGAGGTCGTCACGTTCGAGCCCTACTACGACTCGTACGCGGCCACGATCGCGCTGGCCGGCGCGACCGGCGCACCTCGGTGCTGCGCTTCCCCGACTTCGCCGTCGACGAGGACGTCGCTGCGGGCGGCGTTCTCGTCGCGCACCCGGCTGGTGCTGCTCAACACCCCGCACAACCCGACCGGCAAGGTCTTCACCCGCGCCGAGCTGGAGCTCGTCTGCGCAGCTCGCGCGCGAGCACGACGCCTGGGTGGTCACGGACGAGGTCTACGAGCACCTCGTCTTCGACGGGGCCGCGCACGTCCCGGTCGCCACCCTGCCCGGGATGGCGGACCGCACCATCACGATCTCCTCGGGCGGCAAGACGTTCTCGGCGACCGGGCTGGAAGGTCGGCTGGCTGTCGGGCCGGAGGAGGCGGTGACGGCGGCGCGCACCGTCAAGCAGTTCCTCACCTACGTCGCCTCCGGCCCGTTCCAGCCGGCCGTCGCCGTCGCACTCGGCCTCGGTGACGAGGTGTATGCCGGCGCTGGCCACGTCGCTGCAGGCCAAGCGCGACCTGCTGTGCGCGGCGCTGCGAGGCCGGGCTGCAGGTGTCGCGGCCCGCGGGGACCTACTTCGTCATCGCCGATGCGGCGCCGCTCGGGGCGAGCGACGGAGCTGGAGTTCTGCCGCCGGCTGCCCGAGCTGGCCGGGGTGGTCGGGGTGCCGGTGTCGGTGTTCCACGACGACGTCGACGCGGCCCGCACGCTGGTGCGGTTCGCGTTCTGCAAGCGCGACGAGGTGCTCATCGAAGCGGCCGAGCGGCTGGGTCGGCTGCATTCGTCCTGACCAAGGCGGTGTCCACAGCCCGGTGCCGCAGTGTCACATCGTCCACAGGCCAGGACCGGGGTATGCCGGGCAGCGGTCCTCCCCAGCAGGCTGGCTGACGTGGCTTCGTGGTTGGCATTGCTCGCCGTCGCGTCGTTGGCCGGGTCGGCAGTCGATCTCAGCATCGGTGCAGTGCGCTCCACCGGGCCGGCGGCTGATCGAACGCTCGCCGTGGCACCCCGGTCTAGCCCGGCACCGGTCGAGGATGCGGGCGCGGGGGCGTCTGCCGACCCGTCCCGGCAGTCCGGCGACCTGAGCCCGCCAGCGCAGCTTGCCGCGCGACCCCGAGCTGGGTGGGTCTGGCCGGTGTCGCAGCCGCACCGGGTCGTCCGCCCGTTCGACCCACCCGAGGTGACGTGGGGGTCCGGACACCGCGGCGTCGACCTCGCGGTGGCAGTTGGCGGGGAGGTTCGCTCACCCGCCGAGAGCGTCGTCACGTTCGTCGGCGTGGTTGCCGGGCAGGAGGTTGTCGTGGTCGCCCACCCGGACGGCTTACGCTCGACGTTTCAGCCGGTGCTCGCCTTGGCGCCGCTCGGTGCTCATCTCGCCGCGGGCGAGGCGGTCGGCGTCCTCGCCGCGACACCAGGTCACTGTGCCCCCGCCGCGTGCCTGCACTGGGGGGTGCTGCGGGGCGATGTCTACCTGGACCCGTTGGGCTTGCTGCGCCAGCAAGTCGTGCTGCTGCCACTGCGATAGCGGACGCCGTCACGGCATACTGGCGGCGAGCGATGCAACGAAACTCACACCGTCATCCGACCCGGAAACCGGTTGAACACACCCAAGGTTTATGGGAGGACTCCACCCGGTTCTTTGACGCGGACGAGAGGAGAGCCCGGATGCCGGTGATGGTAAGCACCGAACGCATCTTCCTGCACATGGAGCGACCGGGGTATCCCTTCGACATCGCCGCGATCCTCCTGCTGGACTCCTCCCCT
This sequence comes from uncultured Actinomycetota bacterium, assembly GCA_963724925.1. Classification (GTDB taxonomy): domain Bacteria; phylum Actinomycetota; class Actinomycetes; order Actinomycetales; family Dermatophilaceae; genus Phosphoribacter. Next base: position 13,418 of record CAVRXF010000032.1, read on the forward strand.
GACGGTCCAATCCCGTTCGAGCAGGTGCGAGCCCTGTTTCGCCAGCGCTGCCATCGATCTGCGCCGATGACCCGTGTGGTGGCGCCCGCCCCCTTAGAGGGCTTAGACGGCGGGGCCGTCATTTTTGAGTCAACTGTGGATTCCAGGTCGCCTTGGATGCGTGCGGGGTTCCGGTCAGGCGGCCAGGTGCGCCTGACCGGCGAGCTTGTCGAACGCGGCTTGGTATGCGTGGGTCGCGGTGCGCAGTTGCGACGGCCAGGGCGGTGCGGGATCGACGAGTTCTGCCAGGGCAGTTCGTAGCAGGTGGTCGTGGGCGTGGGTGAACAGCAGCGCGTCGCGCAACCCGGCGTCGGTGACCTGGTAGCGGCGGGACTTGGGGATGCGTTCTATGAGGCCATGCACCCGCAGGCGGCGCAGGTCGTAGGTCATCTTCCCAGCGCTGATGTCCTCGATCGTGGTGCCGAGGAGGGTCGCGACGACGGCGCGTAGGTCACGGTTGGTGAACCCGTTGGGTAGCAGCCGGTGGATGAGCAGGGCCTGCAGCAGGGCATGCACGCGGGGGTTCCCGAACCGTAGTGCGGGGATGCGGGTGCCGGTGCTGGTGATGATCGGGCTGGTCAGGTCGGTGAACGCCTGGGCGCCGCGGATCGGGTCGTGGCTGATGCGTTGGACGCCGAGCAGGCGCCGGTTGGCGGTGAAGCCGATCTGCCGCAGGGCGGCAAGATTGGTCAGCCGTTTGGACAATCCGAAGTCGCGCGGGTCGTTGATGGTGGTCTCGGTCCGAAGCGCCCTGCCCTCCTTGTGATACTGCTTCACGGTGGTGTGCTTGTAGTCGATGTGCAGGCTCGGGGTCACGCCGGCGGTGATGACCCGGGTGCGGAAGCGACCCGGGGTCGGGTGCTTGCCCTTGCGGATGATGCGCCGGTCGAAGACCAGGCTGATCCGGTCCGGGCGGCCGGCGTCGAGGTTGTCGTGCAGCACCTGCTCGAAGAAGATCCGCCCGGAGACCGACGTGTCGAGCATCTGGGTCAGGGAGAACTCGGTTTGCAGCAGCGACAGGTCGTAGCGGTAGCCGGCCGCGTCGTCGGCGTCGGTGAACGGGGTGGGCAGGATCCGCAGCCACTTGCGCAGCAGCGCCTCGATCTGCTCGGGGCCCAGGCTGTCGCAGATCGCTTGCAGCCGGTCCACGTCATCGACGGCGGCGAACCCGTTGTCCAACGCCTCGAACTCGATTCCGGCCTTGGCGGCCTGGCGTTTGGCCCACTCGTTTCCGTTGATGCACAGTCTCGCGGTAAACGGGAAGTAGGTGCTGAACTTGATGAAGAACGGGCCGAAGTCGGCGTCCACGCAATAGAAGTAGAAGAAGTTGATGAACGCCGTGGAACGCACCAGCCACGCGTAGCTGCCGCCGGTGACCGGGTTGTACCGGCGTTGGGTACGCCACACCCCTGACTTCTCCTGCGCCCGCCCCACGTAGAGCACCCCTTCGGGCTCGGTGAACCGGGCCAGGACCTGTTGGGTGACCTCGTCCTTGCGCTGGCCCTTGGCGAAGTGCACCAGTTCCAGGCCGCGGGAGGAGATGAAGCCGTGGATGTCAGTCACGAACGCCTTGGCCATCGGATCCATCAACGCGGTCGAGGCGTACGCGTGGCCGCGGTGACCGACGAAGAACCCGGCAACTCCGCCGCCGTAGGCCAGCCGCGGCACCCAGACGTTCAAATACATCCGGTCCACGCACTCCACCTCGAACCGGACGTGATCGGTGAGGACATCGGCGACGCTGCGCGCTACGGTCATAACAGGCTCCGGTCGGACGGGCGGCCAGCAGGCCAACTAACCGCTACAGGCGGTTCATACACCGGACTGGCTCGCTAGTCACGGTCTCGAGCCCAGCCGGCCGGAGCCCCCTCCCAAGGGTGACCCCAAGAAGCATGCCTTCTTGGGATGGGGCGAAGCCCGGCTAGGCATTGGCGACGAACGGTGGACTCAGGTGACGACGCTGGACATCGACCAGCACGTCCACCAGATGACCCTCCCGGAGCCGGGCGACATGCAAACCCTGCTGTCAACCGTCATCGAGCTGTCGATGGACCCGCTCGACCGGGCCCGGCCGCTGTGGGAGGCGTGGTACCTCACCGGAATGGCGGACGGCACCGCGGCCCTGGTGCTGCGCACCCACCACGCGGCCGTCGACGGCGTCGGGCTCATGCAGCTGCATCGCATCCTCTTCGACACCGAGCCAACCCCGGTGGACCTGCACGAGGAGCCGCCGGCTCTGCAAGGCAGGTCGACTCCCTCGCTGCTGCGCAGAGCCCTGGCCGAGATACCCGGTCGGGCTTCCACGGGCGTCGCCACCATAGGGCGGCTTGCCGGACACGTGGGCTCGGCGGCCAAGACCGTCCTGGTCGGCGTGCCGGAGCGGGCAGTGCAGCAGGCGCCGTCGCGCACGGGAATCGCCCCCCACGACGGCGGGCGCGCCGCCCCAATGCTGCTGCACGGTGATCCACAGACGTCTGTCGCGAGGCGGCTCGACCACGAGTCAGGGCCTGGTGGGCCAGGGCCAGGCCGTGCACCCCTCCAGGGACTTGGTCTGCTGCACCATGATCGGGGCCGCCTGGCCAGGGGTCGGGCAGCGCTGGTGCTGGTGGCCCAGCCCATGCCCGACCTCGTGGTTGACCAGGTAGGTGCGGTATGCCGTGAGGTTGTCGCCGTAAGTCGTCGAGCCCCGGACCCAGCGCTGCAGGTTGAGAACCGCTCTCCCCCGGTTCCAGCAGGAGACCTGTGAGAGCGTCGTGTTCAAGGGCGCGCACAGCCGCGCGGTGAGGGTGGGCGTGGCCAGCGTGACTCGGATGTCAACCGAGGACCCGCTGGAAAGCTCCTGCGGCGACACGGGCACGAACCGCACGGCCTCGGCCGACTGCCACCCTCGGGCGTCCGCGAGCGTGGCCTGAACGACCGCGGCGAACTGCTCGGCTCCGGCGGCTACTCCGTCCTCGACCTCGACCGAGTAGCGCACTGGACGTCCCGCCGTGGCCAGCCGTCCCTCCAGGATGGGCAGCGCGTGGAGGGTACCCCGGGCGACGTCCAGCGCCACGGCAGGGGCAGCTGCCGCTGCGGGTGTCGGATCGGGGGCGCCCTCCTCGACCTCGCCGGGCTGCTGACTGTCCGCAGCGGCACCGGCCGCGGAGCCAGTCGAACCCGCGTTGGCTGCACCCAGACGGCCAGGTTCGGGGGCCGCCGAGCCGGCCCCCCGCTCACCCGCCGTACGCGGCAAGGCCACGGACGGGTCCTGGGCCCATCTGGCCACTCCCGTGCCCATCAGCAGGGTCACAAGCGCGACAAGAACCGTGCGCCGCAGCCGGATCCGGCGATGCGGCCACCGCGAAAGGCCCGGGGCGCCCGCTGCGGCCCACCCCGACTGCAGAACCTGTTGCGCGCGCTCTGAGACTCGTGCGGCCAGCATGGTTGGAGGCGCCACCTCACACCTCCCTCGTCACATCTGTCACTCTGGTCCATCATGCCCGTCAGCACGTGTCCGGGGTTGCAGCGGACCCCGCGTGTTGGCGGGTCAGGCACGGGGATGGGCTTGCTCATACGAGCGGCGTAGCCGCTCCGCAGAGACGTGCGTGTAGATCTGGGTCGTCGCCAGGCTGGCGTGACCGAGGAGCTCTTGGACGATCCGCAGGTCCGCCCCACCCTCGAGCAGGTGGGTCGCGGCGCTGTGCCGCAGCCCGTGCGGTCCCATGGCGGGCACTCCTTCGACCTGGGTGACCAGCCGATGTACGACGTCCCGGACCTGCCGTTGCCCCATCCGGTGACCCCTGCGGCCCAGGAACAGCGCCGCGATACTGTGCCCGGTGACCAGCTCGTGCCGGATCTCGAGCCACAAGGTGAGCGCCTGGTGGGCCGGCCGACCGAACGGCACGGTGCGCTCTCGGGCTCCCTTGCCCAGGACCCGTACAAGGTCCCGGCCGAGGTCCAGGTCGTCCAGGTCAATACCCACGAGCTCGCTGACCCGTAGGCCACTGGCATACAGCAGCTCGAGCATCGCGAGGTCGCGGATCGCCGTTGCGGCGGCAGCACCGCCCAGCCCGGTTGTGGCGTTCTGGGCCACTGCCATGAGCTCGGTCGCGTCTCGTTGACGCAGGACCCCGGGCAACGCACGGTGGCGTTGTGGCGCCCGCAACCGCAAGGAGGGGTCGACGGCGATTCGACCGGTACGTGTAGCCCAGCCATAGAAGGTGCGCGCGGCGGCCGCTCGACGGGCGACGGTTGACCGGGCCGCCCCCGCCCGGGACTGACTGCCCAGCCAAGCACGGAGGTCGGCGAGGTCCGCGGAGGCCGGCGCAGTCCCTCGTTCGTTACGGACGTACGCCTCTAAATGGCGCATATCCCCAACGTAGGCTCTGCGAGTGTGCTCGGACAGCCCCCGCTCGGACCGAAGATGCCGCGCGAACGCATCCGCCCAGTCCTGGGGTTCGTCGCTCACCGGTCCACCGTGACAAGCACCTGCCCGCGGCGCACTGACGCCACGCCGAGACGGCGCACATCGGCCTAATCCCTTGTCTGGCGGCGCGCCACAGCACGGGCCACCGCACTCGCCTGCAGGCCGATCTCGCGCAGCAGGCCAGCCAGCTGCACATCGACGCCGACGAAGTACAGCCCCGGTGCCTGTGGCAGCGTGCCGATGCCGTGGACCAGCGGCATGCCGGTGGCGTCGAGGACCCCCAGATGGCCGACCAGTGGTTCCAGCGCGGGACGGTAGCCCGTGGCCGCGATGACTGCCGCGGGGCGCAGCACAGTCCGGTCGGCGAGGACCACGTCGCCGTCGTCGTCGAAATGGTCAACGGCTGCCACGACACCTATGCGTCGCGTTTCGACGGCCCGCACAAACCCGTGATCCAGGATGGGCACCGTTCGGCTTCGCAGAAACTGCGTGAAACCATCACTTGACGGCGCGGGAAGCCCGTATGCCGTGAGGTCCGGCACGGTGGCTCGTCGCACCAGTGTCCCGAGTGGGTTCATGAGCCTCTCCGGGGCTCGCTTGAGAGCGATGCCGAGAAGCTGACTTGGGATCCCCGCAGGGTCACGCCGGACGATGTTGGGAGGCGTGCGCACCGACAGATCGACGCGGGCGTCGGCCGAGGCCAGCTCGACAGCGATCTCTGCGGCCGAGTTCCCGGCACCCACCACAAGCACGTGCTGACCGGCATACGCCGACGGTCGGCGATAGTCCGCCGAATGCAGCAGATCGCCACGGAAGCCGTTGCGACCGGGCCACTCCGGCAGCCACGGCACTCGGCTGTACCCCGTGGCGAGCACGACCACATCCGCAGAGCGACTCCCCCGGCTGGTCTCTAGTCGCCAGCCATCCTCGCGGCGCTCGATCCGGGTCACCTCAACACCCAGCTCGAGCCGAAGTCTGACGCGTTCAGCGTAGTCCTGCAAGTAGCTGACCAAGTCGTCGCGGCCAACCCAGCGTCCGCAGCGGCGTGGAATCGGCGCTCCCGGCAAACCCGAGAGCCATCGAATCGTGTGCAACTGCAGGCTGTCGTACCGATGGCGCCATGCCCACCCGGCCGATGCGCCGCCCTCGAGGATGGTGGACGCGACGCCACGCCTTTGCAGCGCGGCACCCACCGCCAGGCCGGCCGGGCCAGCTCCAACCACCACGGTCTCGACTGCCATCATCGCAGGCTAGCTATCGGCACTGGCAACGAACGTCCGCGACCTACTCACGTCCCGATAGGAGCGGTTACGACGCTGGAGCGGCGCACCCGCTCCTATCGGCGTGGCTTCCCACCCCGGGTCTACGGCTCCAGTGAGCTCGGGTCGGCCGGAACGTCAACGGCGTGTTCCTGCAGTGCTGCGAGTGGCACGATCCTCAGCACCGCCTGGTTCGTCGAAGCCAGCACGACGGGCGCCGCGACGCCGTCGTTGTAGGCTCGCGCCCAGTTCACCGCGGTCACGCACCACCGGTCGCCTGGGACGAGTCCGGGAAACCGGAACTGAGGTTGCGGAGTCGACAGGTCGTTGCCGACGCCGCGTTGGTGGGCGAGGAACTCGGCAGTGACCACGGCACAGATGGTGTGGCTGCCGAGGTCCTCCGGGCCGGTGCTACAGCAGCCGTCGCGGAAGAACCCAGTCAGCGGGTCCGTGCCACACGGTTCCAACTCGTCGCCTAGGACGTTGCGCTCGGTCACCGACCCAGCATCGCGCACCGCGACAGTAGTCAGGCCACCAGATCACCGGCAATGGCAGGAGGCTCGGCGCATGGCCGAGGGAGTGTGGGAGCTGTTGGCCTGGGGGTTCGCGCTTGCCGAAGCGCCGCTGCCGGACGCCACCAGCGGGTCTGAACTGCTGGTCGCAAGCACCCTGGGCGGCGGAGTGCGGCGCATTGCGCTTGCCGACGGGTCGGAAGACGGTGAGCTGTTTCCCGATCGGCGAGGCATCGGCGGGCTCGTGCACGCCACCGGAGGGGGGCTGGTGGCCACCGGCCCCCGATGTCGTCGTGCTGGCTCCTGGTGGGACCCAGCCCAACCGGGTTCTGCCCAGGGGCACCGGAGTGACCGGGTACAACGACCTGGCGGTGACCCCCGAGGGCGGCCTGCTGGTCGGGGCGCTGCGGTACCGACCCTTTGCCGGCGAGCAAGCCATACCCGGCGATCTCGTCCTGCTGCGCGAGGGCTTGCCAGCACCTGGGACCGGGGCACCTTGACCTGGCCGAACGGGCTGGCGTTCAGCCCGGACGGACGGGTCTTGTATGCCGCGGACCTCGCGACGGGCATCGTGCACCGAGCGCTTTGGCAGGACGGGCAGCCGGCGGCGTTGACCCCGTGGGTGAGCTCACCGAGCGGGCAGGCCGACGGTCTGGCCGTGGACGCAGCGGGACAGGTGTTGGGTCGGCGCTCGGTGCGGGCGGTGCGGCGCTCCGGCGGACCAGGTTGCAACCCGACTGTGGCGGCAGCGTGTTCGTCACCCACGTCGACATCCCCGGCGTCGCTCCACTGCAGGCTCAGGTATGACGCCTCGGCAGGCCCACGTGCTCAACATCGAGCGCTCGCCCGCCCAGCGCCGCCACGATCGCTGCCGCCTCTGTGCTGGTATGCCGTGGGCCAGGCCGCCGAGCGCTCCTCCAGCCGCACCTGGGTGCCCCGGCGGCACCGTCGGGCAGGGCAGGATGTTGGGCATGGCCGCCTACTCGCTCAACAAGGCCGCCCTTACGCACGCACGTGAGCTCATCGACAAGAAGCGCTACGTCCTGGACAGCGACTGGGGCGACGCGCAGCCGAATGCGCAGGCGCAGAACGACTACCTCGACACACACGGCTGGGCGGACTACGCGGCCTGGCACCTCGGCCTCACCGAGGGCGCCAACGACGAGACCAAGGCCCGCTACGCCTTCGTCTACGGCGACTTCTCGCGCGTGCATCGCTCCGGCCTGATCGCCTGCGTCTACCGGGCGGCCGAATGGCGCCATAAGGACGTGGAGCTGGCCGCCCACGACCTGCTTCAGCATCTGGACAAGGTGAGCGGCTAGGTCCTGGTCTTCGGCCCCGCCGCCGCGACGAAACAGCCGAGGCGATGGGGCTGGCGTCGACCCACCGAGCCAGCAACAACCTGGCCGCCAAGGCGTCCAACGGGGCCAGGGCCGCACGTGTCAGTGGCCGCTCAGGAACTGCCCAGCCGCCGGCGGCCCAATGAACAGCCAGCGATGTCATCATCATGACGCGAGAAGTCGTCGCGGCTGAGGCGACCGAGCCGAAAGACCGGAGGTGGGATGGTGCGCTTCGGGTTGACGATCCTTCCCGAGCGGCGGTGGGCACAGGCGGAGCGTCAATGGCGGGCGGCCGAGGACCTCGGCTTCGACCACGCGTGGACATACGACCATCTGGTCTGGGCGGGACTGCCCGACTCGCCGTGGTACGGGACCACGCCGACGCTGACAGCAGCAGCCCTCGCCACCTCGCACATCCTCCTCGGGACCTTGGTGTCTTCGCCCAACTACCGCCACCCCGTTGCCTTGCACCGGGACGTCCAGTCCTTGGACGACATCTCGGATGGCAGGTTCCTGCTCGGCGTGGGCAACGGCGGGGACCTGGACTCTCGCCTGCTGGGCGGTCCGCCCCTGAGGACCCGGGACCGCGTCGACCGGTTCCAGGAGTTCACCAAGCTGCTGTTACGGCTGCGCGACGAGGACCACGTCACCAGTCAGGGCACCTGGTTCTCCTCGAACGACATGCGAACCCTGCCCAAAGTCCAGAAGGTCCCCATCCTCGTCGCCGGCAACGGCCCGCGTTCGGTTCGCTTCGCGGCCCGGTACGGGGACGGCTGGATCACGGTCGGGACGAAGGCCGACACGCTGGACGAGTGGTTCGGCGGGCTCGCGAGCTCAGTAGAGGTCCTCGAAGCCGCACTCGTCGCCGCTGGTCGCAGCCCCGCGGCATACCCGAGGTACCTGAACCTCGACTCCTCACCTCGTTACTCGCTGGGGAGCCCCGAGATCTTCGAGGACCTCGTGTCCCGCGCCTCCGGGCTCGGGTTCACCGACGTCGTCACGCATTGGCCGCGGCCCACGGACCCCTACCGGGGCGCAGAGTCGACACTGAACACCGTTGCCACCCAAGTTATCCCGCGACTTCGGGCGACGACCGGTGTTGACCGCCACTGACTGTGCAGACGATCACGTCAGGTCCGTGAGGAAGAAGTGTGGATAACTTCCTCTGCACCGACGACATGAGCCTGCACACGATCGGCCACACCAGCGAGGGGCCGCCGGCCACGCTGAGGTGGGATACGCGCTCCCAGACGCCGGAGAGGACCCTCTTGTCGAGGGCAAGCCGACCCGCACCGCAGACGCGAAGCGTCGAGGAGCGGAAGCGGCGCGGCAGCTGCTTGTGGGTTGCGGCTGCTTCGAGATGGACGGCTCTCTCGACCGACGCCATCCCGCTGATCTTGTCGCCAGCACGCGCATCACAAGATGCGCCACATCCGCATCGACGACGACGTCGTCGTGTGCAAATTGCGTGGCGGTCAACAACCGGTCGATGACGCGGCGGCAGTCCTGGCCGGCTCGAGCAGGAGCACGACGCGCTACGGCAACCCGTCGCTCAACGAGGGAGCCAGCCATCCAGGAGGGGATCGCACTCGGCCGCGGCACGCATCCGAGCCAGCGACTCCCCCCGCAGCTCGGCCTTGGTGCACGCGTAGGACCTGCTCGGCAGGGCAGCCAGCTCGCCGGCCACAGTCACGGCGCGGGAGAGCACGGCGTCGGGGAGAACGGCCTCGTCGAAGACACCCAGTCGCAGGCACTCGGCGGCGTCGACGAGGCGGCTCCTGAGGGCCAGCAGGCGAGCCGCGGTCGCGCTCAGCTCCGCGCGCACGACGCCTATGGCCGCCTGCGGGTAGCGGACGTCGACCGTGACCTCGCTCAAGCCGTAGCGCCCCTCGGTCGAAGCGACACGGTAGTCGCCGCACAGGGCGAGCACGAGGCCACCCGCGATCGCATGACCCGTGACGGCGCACACGACTGGACAGTCCAACCCGTACCAGCCGAGCGCGAGCGTGTTGATCGCCTCGACCATGCGCCGCTGCTCTGCCCGCCCATACGTGGGGACCGCCTTGAGGTCGACGCCAGCCGAGAAGCAGCCGGCGCGCCCGGCGAGCACGAGCGCCGACGGCTCGCTTCGCGCTAGGCGCTCCAGCGACTCATTCAGCTCGCCCAAGAGCTCCACGTCCAGGGCATTGGCCGGGGGCCGGTCAACGGTCAGCACCGCCACTGTGTCGCGCTCGGAGATCGCGACATGGGACACGCTGGCCGAGTGTAGGTGCTCGTGGCATTCCCCCTGCGCGACCCGATCGAGGTTACGGGACGATCAGCGCCTCGAATGGCGCGGACGGTCACGAGCGTCGAGGGCGAAGGTGCCATCGGCTGGTAGCCAGCAGTCCCGTGCGCCGTCCTCCAATGCGTCCGGCCCTGCAGTCGACGTGGGGCCTTAACGGATGTGCCCGTTGACCTGGCGCCATAGCTCACCCTCACGAGCCGCCACTCCGGCCAGCTCGAGCCGTCCCAGGCTGGCGACGGTCTGGGTCACGGTGACACCTGCGTTGCGGGCCAGGGTGGACACGTCCACGGCCTTGCGCACCGGTAGCGCGGCAAGCACCGCCTGGCCCGCGGCGTCGACGCGGTCCTCGGGCCGCACCGGGCCGCTCGGCCGATGGGCCGCGTCGGAGCCGTAGGCCCCCACGAGCTCGATCACCTCGTCGACGTCAGTGACGAGCACGGCATACCCGTCGCGGCAGGCCTGGTGGCACCCAGCCGAGCTCATGCTCGTGACCGGCCCGGGCACCACGCCAACCGGCCGGGCGTGCGCGGCGGCCGTGCGCGCCGTGTTGAGCGACCCGGAGCGCAGGCCAGCCTCCACGACGACCGTCCCCGTCGTCATCGTCGCGATGAGCCGGTTGCGCATGAGAAACCGCGACCGAGTCGGAGCGCTGCCGGGAGCGACCTCCGACACGACCGCGCCGGTGGTGGCGATCTGCTCGATGAGCTCACTGTTTCCAGTCGGGTACGCGCGGTCGACGCCGCCAGCGAGCACGGCGACCGTTGTCCCGCCGACGGCTAACGCACCGCGATGGCTGGCGGCGTCGATGCCGTATGCCGCGCCGGAGACGACGATGTACTCACGCTGGCCCAGTCCAGCGGCCAGCTGGCTGGCCGTCTCGTCGCCGTAGCGGCTGCTGCGCCCGAGCACCTACCACAGCGACGGAGTTGCCACGCACCCACGCCAACCGGGCCGGTCCGCGCATCCACAAACAGATCGGCGGTGTCTGCAGGTCGTCGCAGCCGATTGGCCAGTCGGGGTCGCCGGGGATGAGGATCCGGGCGCCGAAGCGACCGGCAACGTACAGGTCGCGCTCCACGTTCAGGCTGGATGTCCGCGCGACGAACGGCTCAAGTGCCTCATGTGCTCGTTCGAACACGGCTCGAAGGGCCTCGACCGCGCCAAGACGGGCGACCAGACCCACAGCACGCGGGTCGCCCGGTTCGCTGACCCGAGACCACGCAGCCCTGGCCAGCCGCTCGTCCTGCAAGACAACGGGCAGGCCGGTCATCGTCGTTGCGGCTTCAGAATGCCCGGACGGGTCATGCCGCGGCCGCTTGCCGATGACGAAGCGCCAGTGCCACACCGACGTCCTCGCGCGTCGGGGCGGCACGACCGGCCAGGTCGGCAACCGTCCAGGCCAGCCGAAGGCACCGGTCGTAGCCACGTAGGGTGAGCAGCCCCCGGTCGACCGCGCGGTCCAGCTCCTCGGTGCAGCGGCCGGCAAGTCGGAAGGCCGGCGCTCGGAGCAAGCCCCCCGGCACGCGCGCATTCACGCCCAGGCCGTGCGGTCGCCATCGCTGCACCTGGGCAGCCCTGGCCTCGGCGACCCGCATGGCCACCACTCGCGTCGGCTCTCCTGGGGCCAGTGCCAAGGTGGCCCGAGACGGTGCCGGGACGTGGACCTGGATGTCGATCCGGTCCAGGATCGGCCCGGCCAGCCGGGAGGTGTAGGTCCGTCGCTGCATTGGCGTACAGGTGCACATGGCACCCTTGCCGTACGCCAGCCCGCACGGGCACGGGTTCGCCGCGAGCACCAGCTGGAATCGGCAGGGAAAGCGGAAACGTCCCGACGCTCGAGCCACCACCACCCAGCCAGACTCGATGGGCTGCCGCAGCGCCTGCATGACGTTGGGCTTGAACTCCGGGGCCTCGTCGAGGAACAGCACGCCGGTATGCGCGGCGGTCACGGCACCCGGCATCACCAGACCGCTGCCCCCTCCGACGATGGCGGGCATCGACGCGCCATGATGCGGCGCGACAAACGGCGGACGCCGGTCCAGGGCATCGAAGTGCGTCCGGGTCCCAAGCACCGACGCGATCGCCGTAGCCTCCAGCGCCTGTGGGTCGTCTAACTCGGGCAACAGGCCGGGAAGCCGCTCGGCGAGCATCGACTTGCCCGCTCCTGGAGGCCCCACCAGGTAGAGATGGTGGCCGCCCGCTGCGGCAATCTCCAGCGCGAGACGAGCCTCGACCTGCCCCAGGACATCGGCGAGGTCCAGATCGGGCGGCCGGGATGCGTCAAGGGAGTCGGGCGGTTCCTCGACCGGCGTGGGCGAGCCGCCTTGCTCAATCAGCCGATAGCGATCCACGAGCTCGGCGAGCCGGCCAACGGGATGCACCTGCACCCCGCTGACCAGCCGGGCCTCACGCGCGTTCGCGACCGGCACGACGACGTGCCGCACTCCGTCAGTCGCCGCAGCCAGCACCAACGGCAGTACTCCCCGCACCGGACGCACCGCGCCGTCCAGGCCCAGCTCCCCGACGTGGACGACCTGCTCGACGACCCGTTTGGGAAGTTCGCCGGCTGCCGACAACACGGCCACCGCGATGGCCAGGTCGAAACCGCTGCCCACCTTGGGCCACGACGCCGGGGACAGGTTGACGGTGATCCGCTGACGCGGCAGGGGGTGGCCGCTGTTGGCGCACGCTGCCCGCACGCGATCAGGGGCCTGCGCGCACGCCGAGTCGGCCCGCCCGCCGATGAGGAAGGCCCACAACCCGGACGACACGTCAGCTTCGACCCGAACCGAAAAGCCCGTCACGCCGCGCAGGCCGACCGAACGGGTGCGTCCGAGGCCCATCAGGCCACCCCCACCAGATGGTGGACATGACATGGCCCGTGGCGCGGACGGACCACCCCGATGACATCGACCCGCACGCCGGAGAAACCGCCGCCCTGCTCACGCAGCCACGCGGCGGCGAGACGCCGCAGCCGGGCCAGCTTGCGTGCCGTCACCGCCTCGGTCGGGCAGCCGTATGCCGACCCACGCCGAGTCTTGACCTCGCAGACGACCAGCACCCCACCGTCTCGGGCCACCAGGTCGATCTCCCCCAGCGGACAGCGCCAGTTGCGGGCCAGGATGTGCAGCCCCTGCTCTCGCAGGTACCGCTCGGCCATCCGCTCGCCGTACTCCCCCACGCTTGCGGCGACCTGGTGCGGCATTCCGCTTGGTGAGTCCATGGACAGAGACTGCCGTGCGAGAGCGCACCCACCAATGACGGGCACTGAGCCTGTGGAAGGTGGGACACATCGTCATCGGGTTGTGGACAACCAGCCGACGCATCCGGCCAAGGGCGTCGAGGGGCCCTGTGGGCTGGTAGATGGCGGCAGTTGCTACGCCAAGGCGGCAGATACCTCTGCCGCCTTGCATCTACTTCTGCCGCCTCGCACTGGATCTGCGGAATAGCCTGGCGCTGCGGCCGCCCGGCACCCGCTACGGCAGTTGCAGCTCGGCCTTGGGCAGCTCTTCGATGTTGACGTCCTTGAACGTCACCACCCGGACCGACTTGACGAACCGAGCCGGGCGGTAGATGTCCCACACCCACGCGTCGATCATGGTGAGGTCGAAGAAGACCTCGCCGCCATCGTTGCGGACCTTCATGTCCACCGAGTTGCACAGGTAGAAGCGCCGCTCGGTCTCGACGACGTGGGAGAACAAGGAGACGACGTCCCGGTACTCGCGGTAGAGCGTCAGCTCCTGCTCGGTCTCGTACTTCTCGAGATCCTCAGAACTCATCGGTCAACATCCCAAAACCTGGCATACCATCCTCATCGGCCTCGTCCTCGCTTACCCGTTCTACCATCCCGCGCAGCCGCCACGACCGCCGATGCAGCTCGCATGGGCCCATCGCCTCCAGTGCCGCGAGGTGGTCCGGCGCGGCATACCCCTTGTTGACCTCCCAACGGTATGCCGGATGCTCGCCGGCCAGCCCCACCATGAGGGCGTCGCGTTCCACCTTGGCCAGGACTGACGCCGAAGCGACCGACGAGCAGCGCAGGTCGGCCTTGATCATCGTCGTCACGGGCGGAATGGCGGGCGCCGCCTGGCATACCTGGGCCTGCGCCGGCTCGGCGAAGGCGAGCAGCCCCACCCGTCGGGGGTCGGTGAGCCAGTCGTAGTTGCCGTCCAAAATGACCAGGTCGGGCACGACGGGTAGCCCGGCCAACGCTCGGGTCCCGGCGAGCCGCAACGCCGCGATGATGCCGACCGCGTCGATCTCGGTGGGGCTGGCATGGCCCACGGCATACGCCTTCGACCAGCGCCGGATGCGCGGCACCATCCGCTCCCGGTTTCGCGGCGCGAGCAACTTGGAGTCCTTGACCCCCTGCGGGGCGCTGCGACAGGTCTGGTCGATCACCACGACTCCGACGGACACCGGACCTGCGAGGGCACCCCGGCCGACCTCGTCCATGCCGGCCAGCACCGGGTAGCCGTCGCGCTGCAGCGCCCGCTCGGCACGCAACGACGGTCGGGTGGCCCGGCTGGCGACCGCGCTCACGGTGGGGCGGTAGGCGTGGGCTGGCCGGTCTTGGCCGAGCTCGCCGGGGTCTTGCTGGGCGGTTGCACCGACCCGAATACGCGCTCCGGAGCGGTCAGCCAGGTCACGTGGTCGAGGGGCCAGACGACGGCAACGGCGCGGCCGGTGACGTCGTCGATGGGCACTGACCCGGTTGCCCCGGTGCCGTCGTCATGCAGTCGCGAGTCCGCCGAATCGCTGCGATGGTCGCCCATGACCCAGACCCGGCCCTGCGGGACCCCGATGGAGAACGGCTCACGGCCCCCGTTGGGTGTGTCGCCGGGCTTGATGTATGGCTCGACGATCGACGTGCCGTTGACCTGGACCCGGCCGTCCTTGTCGCAGCAGGCAACGGTGTCTCCGGGCAGCCCGATCACCCGTTTGATCAAGTGCTCGTTCGAGTCGTCGGGCGCGAGCCCAAGAAAGATCAGCAGCCGGTTCAGCGGGCTGCGTGGCACCTCCGGAAGCTCTCCCAGCCAGCCGTCCGGGTCGCTGAAGACGACGACGTCGCCACGAGACAGGTCGAACGGGCCGGGCGTCAGCTTGCTGACGATCACCCGGTCGTCCTTGACCAGGGTGTTCTCCATGGACCCCGACGGGATGTGGAACGGCTGGACCAGAAAGGTTTTCACGAGCAAGGACAGCACCATCGCCATCCCGACGACGATGACCACCTCGCGCACGCCGGCCCACAGCGTCTGCAGCACCGTGCGGCGGGGCGCCTCGGCGGCGGCGCTTGCGGCGCCGGGCTCGGCGTCTGGCAGGCGCCGTTCGTCCTTGGGTTCAAGGAGCGGGTCAGGCTCGGCAGTCATTCTCAGCGACCAGCTCCGGACGGCGTAGGGATTAGGGACAGCACGGTCTGCCGGGGCAGGGTGCCTAGCCGGCCGAAGGGCCAGTATCGCACCCAAACCGTGCCGATCACGTCGTCTAGGGAAACCATGCCGCCCCCGGGGTACCCGAGGCGAGAGCGGGAGTCGCCGGACTCGCTGCGGTGGTCCCCCATCACCCAGATGCGCCCCGGGGGTACCACTGCGTCGAACGGGATCGTGCTCGGCGCCTCACCGGGATAGAGGTAGGGCTCATCGACCGATATGCCGTTGACCGTGACCCGCCCGGACGTGGCACAGCAGGCGACCCGGTCACCCGGCATACCGATGACGCGCTTGACGTAGTCCGTGCCGGTATCCAGGGAGAACAGTGATGCCATCGAGCGCAGCAGCTGGTTGCCCGGGCCAGCGCCCCGTTCGCCGCCGGTGCCGAACGCGGCCGCGCCGTCAAAGACCACCAGATCGCCCCGCTGCACGGACGGGCCCCGGTGCAGGCGGCTGACCAGGACGCGGTCGCCGGGCTCGATGGTCGGCTGCATCGAGGTGGAGGTGACTGAGAAGGACTGAACGAGCAGGCCTCGCACCAGCAGCATGGCCAGGACGCAGGCCCCGACGACGAGCAACCACCGGCGGGGGCGAGTGCGCAGGTCAGGCGCCGTCGGAGTCCTTGGCTGGCTTGGCCACCTTCGCGCTGGTGGCCTTCACCGGGCCCTTGGCCGGCGTCGTGACGCGCTTCTCCTTGATCTTGGCGGCCTTCCCGCGCAGGTTGCGCAGGTAGTACAGCTTGGCCCGCCGCACGTCGCCCCGCGTGACGACCTCGATCTTGTCGATGATCGGGGTGTGCACGGGGAAGGTCCTCTCGACGCCGACCCCGAACGACACCTTGCGCACCGTAAAGGTCTCGCCCACGCCGCCACCGTGTCGCCGGATGACCACGCCCTGGAAGACCTGCACCCGCGCCCGGGTACCCTCGATGACCTTCACGTGCACCTTGAGGGTGTCGCCGGCTCGGAACTGCGGAATGTCGCTGCGCAGAGAGGCCTTGTTGAGGTCGTCCAGCCGGTGCATGACGCGTCGCTTTCTCGCGGTGCCACAGGTCACCGGGGTGAGTGTCCGTTGGTATGCCGTCCGGCCAGCCGCGCGCGACCGCTTCTGCAGGCCCGTGCTCCCCCTGTGGCGGGAGCCGTCTGGGGCCGGACGCGAGGGTCAAGTCTGCCAGAGCCGGAGCAGACCCGGAAATCGAGACGCACTGCGGTCGGCGTCCGCCGCGATCCCAGCTGCGGAGACCGCGACCTCTCGGAGGTTACGACTGCGGGTCCGTCACGGTTTCCGCCGCCGATGGTGGGTTCTCCAGCAGGTCCGGCCGACGCTCCCGCGTCCGGGCGACCCTCTGCTGGTGACGCCACTGAGCGATCTGCGCGTGGTTGCCGCTGCGCAACACGTCAGGCACGCCCAGGCCGCGCCACGTCGCGGGCTTGGTGTAGACAGGGTACTCCAGCAGCCCGCCCTCGTGCGACTCCTCGACCAGCGACTCGGCGTTGCCGACCACTCCGGGCAGCAGCCGGGCAACCGCCTCGACGACGACCAGCACGGCGACCTCTCCACCGCTGACGACGTAGTCACCGATCGACACCGGCGTTACGGGCATCCGGGTGGCCGCATCTGCGAAGACCCGCTCGTCGATCCCCTCGTAGCGCCCGCACGCGAACACCAACCAGGGCAGGTCGGCCAGCGCGCGAGCCATGGCCTGTGTGAACGGCATACCCGAGGGGGTCGGCACCAGCAGGTGGGGTACCTGCGGCCCTAGGCCGACCACATGCTCGAGTGCTGCGCCCCACGGCTCGGGGCGCATGACCATGCCCGCCCCGCCTCCGTAGGGCGTGTCGTCGACCGTGCGATGCCGGTCCAGCGTGAAGTCGCGAAGGTCGTGGACCTGCACGGTGAGCAGGCCCTGGTCGCCCGCCTTACCGATGAGCGACAGGCGAAGTGGAGCGAGGTACTCCGGGAAGATGGTCAGCACGTCGATCCGCATGCTCGCCTCAGGCGTTCAGCTCGAGCAGCCCTGCGGGTGGGTCGACGACCACGCGCCCTCCCGGGAGGTCCACGACCGGGACGAGCGTCGTCACAAACGGGATGTCTGCCGTGCCACCGCCGACGAGCGTGACCTCAAGCAGGTCCTGGGCCGGCCCGAGGCGCAGGCCGGAAACCATGCCAAGCGGCGTGCCGTCGATCCGCACCACGGCCAGGCCGACAAGCTGCGCCTCGTACCACCCGTCCTCGGCTGCGGAGCCGGGCTGCTCGCTGGCCCGGTCCTCGTCGCGACCGATGGCGGCGGCGAGCAGGTGCGTCCCACGCAGCCGCTCGGCCCGGGTGCGGTCGGTGACCTCCTCGAAGAACAACAGCCAGGTGCCATTGTGCTGGCGCGCGGAGCGCAGCGTTAGGCGCTGCGGCAGCGCGGCGCCGTGGGGCGCCTCGAGGGCGAACCGCGTCCCAACGACGAACCGGCCGGCCGGGTCGTCCGTGTGCACCCGGACGGTCACCTCGCCGCGCACGCCGTGCGGCTTGCCGATCCGGGCCACCACAACCTGGGACATGCTCTCGATCCGGTCAGGGCTTGCCAGGGGGCGCTCAGCGCCGGTCGGTGTCGACAATGTCGACCCGGATGTTCGACCCGCCGGCCAGGGCTCCCACGACGGTGCGCAACGCACTGGCGGTGCGCCCCGATCGGCCGATGACCCGCCCGAGGTCGTCCGGATGAACCCGCACCTCAAGCAGCTCCCCGCGGCGCAGCTCCTTGCGTCGCACGACGACGTCCTCCTGGTGCTCGACAATCCCCCGGACCAGGTGCTCGAGCGCCTCTTCGAGCACGGCTAGGCCTCCGCCTCGGAGCCCGCCTCAACGGGGGTCGAGGCGGACGGCACGGCTGAATCCACGGCTGAATCCGCCGGCGTCGGGTCGCCGGCGGGTTCGGCCGCCGCCTGCGGGGCGGCCGCTTCCTCGACGACCGGCCGCGGGCGCCTGCGGGCTGCCGCAGGCTCGCTCTTGACCTCAAGGGTCTTCCCAGCGGCAGCGAGCGCCGCTTCGTAGAGCTCCTTCTTGGACTTGCCGACCGGCTTGACCTGCAAGGTACCCTCGGCGCCAGGCTGGCCGGTGAACCGCTGCCAGTCGCCCGTCTTCTTGAGCAGTGCCTCAACCGCCTCGGTCGGCTGGGCGCCGCGCGCGAGCCAGTACTGCGCCCGCTCCGAGCTCATCTGGATCAGGCTTGGCGACTCGGTCGGGTGGTACTTGCCGATCTCCTCGATGGCTCGCCCATCCCGCTTGGTTCGAGAGTCCATGACGACGACGCGGTAGAACGGCGCACGGATCTTCCCCATGCGCTTCAAACGGATCTTTACGGCCACAGCCTCGGTGACTCCTTCGGAGTTTGGTTCGAGTGGGCGCGCCGGCCTGGGTGGGGACACCGGGTTAGTCGCGCCGCGCGGACACGTGCCGCCTGGGTGAGAGGGTCCCGGTGGACGCGTTCAGCGGGCCATTGTGCCAGATGTCTGGCTCCGCTTCGAATCCGGTCCGGGTTCAGGACAACCGGCTCAGCGGTTCGTCCACGCATCGGGCTGTTCGGCCAGCCGGCGCACATGCCGAGGGAGGCGCCCGGCAACGAGTGCGGCGAGGCTCACCTCGTCCAGCACCTTGCGCAGGCTGGCCCGGACGGCCACCCACACGGTGGGCAGGTCCGCTGCCACGCCCAGGTATGCCGTTTCATGCGGCCGTAGGCCGTGCACCTCGGCGAGCGGTCCGTCGACGACGCGAAAGACGTCTCCGAGCGTGATGTCGGCTGCGGGCAGGGAGAGCGAGTATCCGCCGGAGGCCCCTCGGGCGGATGTCACCAGTCCACCCCGGCGCAGGTCGGCGAGGATCGCCTCGAGGAACTTCTTGGGCAGACCCTGCCCCGTGGCCACCTCCTCGGCAGACATCTGGGCACCGTCGTGCAGCTGCGCGGCAGCCAAGACCAGCATGGCGCGGACCGCATAGTCCGTCCTTGCCGAGATGTCCACTCGGCGATTGTGTCTCACTGACGCGCGGGGCGCTCAGATGTTGGCCATAACGCCCCGCCGACGGCGGATGACGTTGTCGATGCTCGTGAAGGCCGTGTCGACGAGCACCCCGATGAGCAGGATGGCGATCATGAGCGCGACCATGTATGCCGGCTCGCCCAGCTCGCGGCTATTGGATAGGAACGCCCCCAGGCTGGGTCGGTTGGCGATGGCGACGATGAGCTCACCGGCGAGCAGGGACCGCCAGGCGAAGGCCCAGCCCTGCTTGAGCCCCGAGACGATGCTGGGCAGCGCTGCCGGGATGACGATGTGGCGGTAGAGCGCGAAGCCCTGGGCACCCAGGTTGCGACCGGCGCGCACCAGCAGCGGCGGCACGTAGTCCACTCCGCTGATCACGCCGTTAGCGATCGAGGGGACCGCGCCGATGAGGATGACGAAGAGGATCGCCTGCTCGCTGAGCTGGAACAGCAGGATCGCCAGCGGGAACCAGGCGATCGAAGGCATGGTCTGCAGCCCGGTGATAAGTG
Source organism: uncultured Actinomycetota bacterium (assembly GCA_963724925.1). Lineage (GTDB taxonomy): Bacteria > Actinomycetota > Actinomycetes > Actinomycetales > Dermatophilaceae > Phosphoribacter. The sequence goes on from CAVRXF010000032.1 coordinate 33,229, forward strand.
AGCCCAGGGCGGTGCGCAGGATGCGCGAGCGGGCCACGAGCACTCCCAGCGCCAGGCCGATGACGGCCGCGACGAGGAAGCCGATAACGCCGCGGGTGAGGGTGACGCTGGTGGCTTGCCAGAAGGTCGGCTGGGTGAGCTGGTTGGCGAACTCCTTCACGGCGGTCGCCGGCGCGGGCAGGACGTACTCCGGCTTGAGCCGCAGCCAGACCACGGTCTGCCAGATCAGCACGAAGAGCCCGACGGCCGCCACCTTGGGCCAGGTGCCTTCCCATAGGCGCCGACCGACGTTGCGCCGTTCCTCAGTCGCTTCGAGGGCATCCAGGCCCTTGAGCTCGTCGACGTATGCCGTGTCAAGCGCCATGACGAGCCACCTCCCTGCGCAGCGCGGCGGTGATATCACCCGTGGTGCTCGTCACCACGGGGTCGTCGAACCGTCGGGGCCGGACCAGGTCGATGCGGTAGTCCTCGACCACCCGGCCCGGGCGGCTGGACAGCAGCACCACCCGGTCGCCGAGCCGCACCGCCTCCCGCACGTTGTGGGTGACGAACAGCACGGTGAGCCCGCGGGAGCGCCAGATCGACTCGAGCTCGTCGTGGAGCAGGTCGCGGGTCATCGCATCGAGCGCCCCGAATGGCTCGTCCATCAGCAGGACCGTGGACTCGGTCGCCAGGGTGCGGGCCAGCGCTACCCGCTGGCGCATGCCGCCGGAGAGCTCATGAGGGCGGCGCTTGGCGGCATCGGTCAGGTGGACCAGCTCCAGCAGCTCCATGGCGCGCGACGTGCGGGCCGCCTTGGACATCCCGTCGAGGCGCATCGGGAGGGCCACGTTCTCCACGGCCGAAAGCCAGGGCATGAGCGCGTGCTCCTGGAACATAAAGGCCGGCCGGTCGGCCACCTCGATTTGGCCGGCCGTGGGCCGGTCCAGCCCGCTGACCAGGTTCAGCAGCGTGGACTTGCCGCAGCCCGACGCTCCGACCAGGCAGACGAACTCGCCCGTGCGCACGGAGAGGCTGACCCGGTCGAGGGCCAGGTGCCCCGCGCCGCTGCCGTAGCGCTTGGTCACTGCATCGAGCTTGACGGCATACTCGGAGATCGGCGCGCGGGTGCTCGTGGCAGCCGTGGAACGCAGCAGGGTGATCGTCATGGCGTTGCCGTCGGCTTTCCACTCGCGCTGAGCAGGGAGTTGAGCATCGTCAGGTTGACCATGCCCGTGAGGTCCGGCTCCTTCTTCAGCACCCCGACCGCGAGGGCGTGCTTGGCGCCCTCGGTGATGGCGCTGGACACCGGGTCGTTCGTGAACTCGAGGTTCTTCCAGGACACGGCGATCTCGTTGCCCTTCACCGGCTTGCCCGACACCTTCTCGATGACTGCCGCGACGTCGGCTTGGGCCTTGGCGGGGTCCTTGGCAATAACGTCCTCGGCGTCCAGCTGACCCTTGAGCAGGGCCTTGACGGTGTCGGGGTGCTGGCTGAGGAAATCGCTGCGGACGGCCAGGATGGTGATGGGGAACTTGCCGCCGGGCCAGAGCGTGTGCTCGTCGACCAGGACGTGGCCACCGGCCTGGACCAGGCGCGTGGCGTACGGCTCCGGGACCCACGCGCCGGCAATGAGGTGCTGGCTGAACGCGTCCACGATCTGGGCGTTGTCCTGAGGCGTGACGTTGACGTCGCCGCCGCCCTGCAGGTCGGTCTTGAGTCCTTGCTGCTGTAGCCAGTACCGCAGTGCGACGTCCTGGGTGTTGCCCAGCTGCGGGCTGGCGACCTTCTTGCCCTTGAGGTCGGCCGCGCTGGTCACGGACGGGTCGACGACGAAGGACGTGCCGCCCGTCGAGGCCCCCGACACCACGGTCAAGGCCTGCCCATCGGAGTTGAGGAACGCGTTGGTTGCCGGGCCTGGCCCAACATACGTGGCGTCAATGGCGCCGGACTTGAGCGCCTCCATGGCTGCCGGGCCGGCGTTGAACGTCTTGACGCTCAAAGTCGTCGAGCCCAACGCCTTGGTGTAGAGGCCCTCCTTGTCGGCCACGATCGGGGTGGCGTGCGTGACGTTCGGAAAGTAGCCGAGACGCACCTCGGTAGCGGGTGACCCAGTGCTCGCGCTCGAGCCCGAGCTCGCCGGGCTCGAGCCGCTCCCGCACGCAGCGAGCGACACGGCTGCGGCGGCAGCGGCGATGGTGGCAACCGCCGTACGGACAAGTCTCATGTGATGTTTCCCCCAGAGTGACGAAGCTGGCCTCGACGGACCGCACCGGCCGCCAGCGCGCGGGCCAGGCCCGCGCCAGACCCGACGGTACACTATTCCTATCGGTCAGGTAGGAATAGTAGGAAACCCGTGAACGCCGCACCGCATCGAGCGAGCTGGTCCCGTTGCACACCGACGACCATTGGTGCCCGACACGCCGCGTGTTGGCGCTCAGACCCCGACCAATGGTCGTCGGTGTACGGGCGTGCTGGACGAGACCCACCGTCACGCGGTCTCAGGCACCGACCTGGCTCCCGCGCAAGATGATGTGCCGGGGATGAGCCAGGGCACGAACATCGGCGCGGGGGTCCGTGTCATAGACGAGCAGGTCCGCGGGCGCACCCTCCTGCAGCCCCGGCCGGCCGAGCCAGCTGCGGGCAGACCAGGTCGCCGCCGCGATGGCTTCGGTCGGGGTCAGGCCGGCCCGGGTCAGCTCGAGCACCTCCTGCGCGACGAGACCGTGCGGCAACGAGCCTCCGGCGTCGGTCCCCACATAGACCGGTATGCCGGCGTCCCGCGCCTGGCCTACGGTGTGGTAGCGGCGGGCGTGCAGGTCGACGAGGTGGTCGGCGTACGTGGGAAACTTGGCCTGAGCCGCCTCCGCGATGCGCGGCAAGGTCGCGATGTTGACCAGGGTCGGCACGATGGCGATCCGGTGCGCCGCGAACACCGCGGTGGTCTCCTCGTCCAGCCCGCAGGCGTGCTCGATGCAGTCGGTTCCCGCGGCCGCGAAGTCACGCAGCGACTCTTCGCCGAAGCAGTGGGCGGTTACCCGCGCACCCCCTTCGTGCGCCGCGGCGATGGCCTCGGTCAGGGCCTCCCGCGGCCAGAGCGGAGCGAGGTCGCCGCGTTCGCGGTCGATCCAGTCGCCAACAAGCTTGACCCAGCCGTCCCCACGGCGCGCCTCCTGCCGCACGTATGCCGTGAGCTCCCCCGGCTCGATCTCGTGCGCGTAGCCGGGCTGGTAGCGCCGAGGACGGGCCAGATGCCGGCCAGCCCGGATGATCCGGGGCAGATCGGCTCGACCGTCGACCCACCGGGTGTCGGCCGGGCTTCCCGCGTCGCGGATGAGCAGCGTGCCGGCGTCCCGGTCCGTCCGGGCCTGGGTTTCGGTGGTCGACTGGTCGACCGCCCCCCGCGCGTCGAGGCCCACGTGGCAGTGCGCGTCGACGAGCCCCGGCAGCACCCAGCCGCGCAGGGTCTGGACCTGCACCCCGGGCCGGCTCGGCGCGGCATACGACACCCGGCCGTCGACGACCCAGACCCGCGGGAGCGTCTGCTCTGGTCCGACCAGGACCTCCCCCTCGATGCGCAGCACCATGGAGGACACGAACCGCACCCTACCGAAGGGGTCAGCGCACGGGGATACGAATGAACCGGCGCAGTGCCTCGATGAGCACCTCCGGCGCCTCCGTGTGCACCCAGTGCCCCGCTCCCTTGACGGTGATCTGGCGGACCTTGGGAAAGAGCGCCTTCATCGCGGGCTCGTCGTGGTGGGTGATGTAGCCGGACTCGGAGCCCCCGATCCACAGCACCGGCTTAGTGAATGCCGGGTAGCTCGCCGCCTCGACGGCCGGCCAGCCGGCCGGGCTGGACCGGCGGGTGCCGAACTCGGCGAGACCGTCGAAGTTGGCCTGCCAGTACCACTTGGTGCGGTGCTGGCGCAGGTTCTGCAGCAGGAAGGCCCGCACCGCCGGGTCGGGGACGGTCGCGGCCAGGGCGCGGTCGGCTTCAGAGCGGCTCTTGAGGTTTGCCAACGGGATGGCCTGCATGGCCGCGATGTAGTCGAGGTACCACTGCCCACCCCGGTAGTGCCGTGGGGCGATGTCGACGACGGCCAAGCGGCGCACGAGGTCAGGGTGGGCGAGGGCGACGAGCATCGCGACCTTCCCCCCGAGCGAGTGGCCCACCAGCACGCCCGCCTCGCCCTGGTTCCAGCGGCGTAGCTCGAAGGCGACCGCATCGGCATAGGCGTCGATGGAGAACGCCATGCTCCACGGCGAGCGGCCGTGGTCGGGCAGGTCGAGCAGCAGGCACCGGGCCCGGTCCTGGTTCGGCCCGGACAGCGCCTTGGCGATCTGGTACCAGTTGCGCCCCTGCCCGAACAGGCCGTGGCAGAAGGTGATCCGCGGGCCGGCAGCGCCGACGCGGAGGTGGTGCAATCGGCGGGTCACCACGGTGGCCAGACCGCCGGTGGAGGTAGATTCGAGAGGGCTAGCGCTCGGTTACACCTCCGTTGCTCGGTTTTACCTCCAGCGGGGAGGGGCCGGCCGTGGCGGTGGAGGTGACAACGAGCGGTAGAGCGCTCGTTAACACCTCCGTTGCTCGGCTTTACCTCCATCGAAGGGGAGTCAGCCCTGGAGGAACTTCTCGAAGCCCTTTGGCAGGCTCGCCGGGTCGACGTCCGCCGCTGCCCCGTTGTCGACGGTCGCGCCCCCCTCCCCGGCACCCTTGATGCCGAAGGCGCTACCCGATGCCGGCTGGCGGGAGCGGACGGCGCGTTCGGACGCAGCCCGGTCCTCGGCCGCCCGCTTGGCCGGGTTCCCGCTCTTGCTCTTGCGCCGCTGCTGGACCGCCTTGGCTTTGCGACCACCCGGCATACCCGGCATACCGGGAACTCCGCCCCCGCGGGCGAGCGACTTCATCATCTTCTGCGCCTGACCGAACCGCTCGAGCAGCTGGTTCACCTCACCGACCGTCACCCCCGACCCGCCGGCAATCCGGGCCCGCCGGGAACCGTTGATGACCTTGGGGTGAGTGCGCTCGAACGGCGTCATCGAGCGGACCATCGCTTCCACCCGGTCGAACTCGCGCTCGTCGAAGGCGTCCAGCTGGGCCCGCATCTGTTGCATGCCCGGCATCATCCCCAGCATGGCCTTGAAGTTGCCCATCCGCTTGATGGCGGCCATCTGCTCGAGGAAGTCCTCGAACGTGAAGTCCTCCTCGGCGAGGAACTTGCGCGCCATCTCGTCGGCCTGGCTCGCATCGAAGGCCCGCTCGGCCTTCTCGATGAGGGTGAGAATGTCGCCCAGGTCGAGGATCCGGCTGGCCATCCGGTCGGGATGGAAGACCTCGAAGTCCTTGACCTGCTCACCGACCGAGGAGTACATGATGGGCCGCCCGGTCACCGACGCGACCGAGAGCGCGGCTCCACCGCGGGCGTCACCGTCGAGCTTGGTGAGCACGACACCGGTGAAGTCGACGCCCTCCTGGAACGCCTGGGCCGTCTCGACCGCGGCCTGGCCGATCATGGCGTCGATGACGAACAGGACCTCGTCGGGTTCGATGGCCGCCCGGATCATGGCGGCTTCCCCCATTAGCTCTGCGTCGACCGCGAGCCGCCCAGCCGTGTCGACGATCACCACGTCATGCTGTCGAGCCCGCGCCTCGACCACCCCGGCTCGAGACACCGCCACCGGGTCGCCGTACGAGCGGGTGCCTTCCCCGGTCGGCCCGACCGCGTCGTGACCGAAGACATTGCCCCGCTCGGGGGCGAAGACCGGGACCCCCGCCCGCTCGCCGACAACCTGCAGCTGGGTCACCGCGTTGGGCCGCTGCAGGTCGGCCGCCACGAGCAGCGGGGTGTGACCCTGGTCCATGAGCCATTTGCCGAGCTTGCCGGCCAGCGTGGTCTTGCCCGACCCCTGCAGCCCGGCGAGCATGACCACGGTCGGCGGGTGCTTGGCCAGCGTCAGCACGCGGGTCTGCCCGCCGAGGATGCCCACGAGCTCCTCGTTGACGATCTTGACGACCTGCTGCGCCGGGTTGAGCGCCTGGCTGACCTCGGCCCCCAAGGCCCGCTCGCGCACCGAGGCGACGAACGCCTTGACGACCGGCAGCGCGACGTCCGCGTCGAGTAGCGCGAGGCGGATGTCCCGCAGGGTCGCGTTGATGTCGTGTTCGGACAGGCGCCCCTTCCCCCGCAGGTTGCGGAAGGTCGCGCTCAGCCGGTCGGACAGTGAGGAGAACACCCGAAAACCTTACCTTCCAGCCGCCTTGCCGCCTTCGGCATCGGTATGCCGGACGGTGCGCCGCCGCATCAGCCGGCTGTTGCGCCCTCCAGGGGGCCCTCGCAGGTCTCGATGAGCAGGGCGACGACTTGGCCGACCTGGTGCGGAGCGAGCGGTGCCCCGTCGGCCCTGGTGAGGTAGAAGGTGTCCAGGGCCTGGCCGGCATACGTGGCGATGTGGGCGCTGCGGACCGACATGCCGGCCGAGGCGAGGGCCACGCCGATGTGATAGAGCAGCCCGGCCCGGTCGGTGGCCCGGACCTCGATGACGGTGGCCACGTCCGACGCCCCCGGGACGATCATCGCGCGAGCCTGACCCGGAGAACCCGTGGTGGCGCGGGAGCTGGGCGACAGGGTGGGCCGGCGCCGTCGGCTGAGCGCCGCCAACGGAGTGCGGTCCCCGGCGCCAAGCCGGGCCAGCTGGCGAGCCAGCCGCTCGGGGTCGGGCGTGTCACCCGAGGGGGACTCGACGTGCCACTCGTCCACGGCAATCCCGTCGACGGTCCGAAGGAGCGCGGAGCGCACGACGAAGCCGTTGGCCGCCAGCAGCCCAGCCAGGTCGGCGAACAGCCCCGGGCGGTCGCTCTCAACGACGTCGACCCGCTGGGCCGAGCCGAACGGGATGACCGTCACGACCGGCATACCAGCGGCGACGCGGCCCAGGACCTCTCGGGTGAGCAGGTCCCCGCCCCCAGGTGTGTGCTCGCCCTCGGTGACGCGAGCCACTCCGGCGAGGTCCCGCCGCGCGGTGGCCATGAGCCGGGCAAGCAGCTGGGCCCGCCAGTCGGTCCACGCTGCCGGGCCTGCCGCGCTGGCGTCCGCCTCGGTGAGAGCGCGCAGCAGTTCAAGGGTCTCGGCCTCGAAGTCAACCGCTTCTCGGACCGCTGCGACGGTTCGGGGGTCTCCGGGGTCACGGCGAGTGGCCAGCTCGATGAGCGTCAGGTGCTCGCGCACGAGCCGCACGACCAGGTCGCGGTCGGCGGGCGCGACCCCGAGCCGGTCGCAGATCTCGGCGGCCACCGGCGCCCCACTGGCGGGGTGGTCCACCGTCCCATGCGCCTTGCCGATGTCGTGTAGTAGGGCGGCCAGCAACAGCAGGTCGGGGCGCTGCACGTCGCGGACCAGCCCGCTGGCACGCACTACGGTCTCCACCGAGTGCCGGTCCACGGTATGGCGGTGCACGGCGTTGCGTTGCGGCCGACACCGGACCATGGCCCACTGCGGGATCGACCGGTCAACGAACCCGACCAGATCGAGCCCCTCCCACACCGTGACCAGACCAGGACCGGCGGCCAACAGGTCCGTGAACACGGCGAGCGCATCACGCGGCCAGGGAGTCGGCAGTGGCGGCGACGCCACGAACAGGTTGTTCAACGTCGCCGGGGCGAGCGGGACGCCGTTGCGGGCGGCGATGAGCGCAGCTCGCAGCACCAACGTCGGATCATTGCCAGGAGAGACGCCCGCCCCCAGGACCGCCTCCCCGTCGTGCAGGAACAGTCCGTAGCCAAGCGGCGTGAGGGTGGGGCGCCGGGGGCCGACGCGCAAGGCCCGGGCCCGTTGTGACTGTGCGGCCCGCCGCAGCGTGCCGTCCAGGGCATAGGCGATGACCCGGGCGGCAGCCGACACGTCGGTGAGCAGGTCGTCCGCGTGCGGGTAGCCAAGCAGGGCAGCGACCGCGTCATGATCCTCGCGAGAGAGCCGGTCCCGGCTGCGCCCGGTGACGACGTGCAAGGCGTCGCGTACGTCGAGCAGGCGCGCGTATGCCGCATCGACCGCGCCGTGGGGCCGGTCGGCAAGCCACGCGGCGGTCAGCGCGCGCAGGACGGTCATGTCGCGCAACCCTCCGCGGGCCTCTTTGAGGTCAGGCTGCAGCAGGTGCGCGGCGTCCCCCATGCGGGTATGCCGGGCCTGGACGATGTCGACAAGCTGCGGTAGGCGTCGGCGGGCATTGCCCCGCCAGTCGTGGGCCACCGTGGAGCGCACCGCGCTGACGATCTCGGCATCGCCGCCCAGGTGGGCGATGTCCAACAGCCCAACGGCCGCGGACAGGTCGTCAGCCGCAACCTGCCGGCACTGGGCAACCGTTCGGACCGAGTGGTCGATCTTCGCGCCGGAGTCCCATAAGGGGTACCACAGCCGTCCGGCGAGGGTGTCCAGCTCGGCCCGGGCGATCGAGCGCGACTGGTGTAGCAGCACCAGGTCGTAGTCGCTGAGCGGCCCCGAGTCGCCACGGGCCAGGCTGCCCACCGCGGCGAGCGCGACACCCGGCACAGCACGGCCCATGGTCGCCTCGGTCCACAGTTGCGCGAGCCACTCACGGCCGAACGCGGCCAGGGCGGCCCGGCGCGCCTGGCCGGCACCGGGGGCCGCAAAGCCGCGGGTGCCGGCCAGGTCGAGCCGCTTGCTGGTCACGTCGAGTGAGTCGGTCATGGCTGAGAACGACCCGCTCCGAGGTGGACTAGGGATGGGTCTGCGCTCCGGCTCAGATGGCGTCGTGACCGCGCTCGCCGGTGCGAACCCGGACCAGGTCGTCCACCGGGACCGACCAGATCTTCCCGTCGCCGATCCGGCCCGTGTGCGCCGCCTTGAGGATGACGTCGATGACGCTGCCGACGTCCAGGTCGTCGACGAGCACCTCCAGGCGGATCTTCGGCACGAAGTCGACCGTGTACTCGGCGCCACGGTAGACCTCGCTGTGGCCCCGCTGGCGCCCGTAGCCGCTGGCCTCGCTGATGGTCATCCCGGAGATGCCGTAGGACTCGAGCGCGTCCTTGACGACGTCCAGCTGGTGGGGCTTGATGATTGCGGTGACGAGCTTCATGACCGCGCTCCTTCCGTGACTACCTCAGGGGTTGACGACGACAACCCGGCTTCGGCGAACGCTCCGCCCATGCGCCCGGCCGAGGTCGGCGTCAGGTCGTAGCCGGTCTCGGCGTGCTCTTCGAGGTCGATGCCGCTGATCTCGGCCTCGCTGGGATGCGGAAGCCCATGATGGCGTGCAGCGCCTTCCCGATGAGCCAGGTGACGATGAACGAGTAGGCGAGTACCGAGAACGCTCCGATCGCCTGGGCCTTGAGCTGGTCCAGCCCGCCGCCGTAGAACAGCCCGTCGACCGCGGCAGGTGCCTCGGCAGTGGCGAGGAAGCCGATGGCGAGCGTGCCGATGAGACCGCCGACGAGGTGCACCCCCACGACGTCGAGGGAGTCGTCGTAGCCGAACCGGAACTTCAGGCCCACGGCATACGCACACCCGATGCCCGCGATCACCCCGATTATGAGGGCCCCGATCACGCTAACCGACGAACACGAGGGGGTGATGGCCACCAAGCCGGCTACGACACCCGAGGCGGCGCCAAGGGAGGTCGCGTGACCGTCGCGGATCCGCTCGGTGAACAACCAGCCGCCCATCGCCGCCGCAGTCGCGGTCAGGGTGTTCACCCAGGCCACGGCCGCCGTCGTGCCCGCCGCGGTGGCCGACCCGGCGTTGAAACCGAACCAGCCGAACCACAGCAACCCGGCACCCAGCATGACCAGAGTGAGGTTGTGCGGGCGCATTGCCTCCTTGCCGAAGCCGAGTCGCTTGCCGAGAACCAAGGCCAGCGCCAGACCCGCGGCACCGGCGTTGATGTGGATCGCGGTCCCGCCCGCGAAGTCGATTGCCTTGATGTTGTTGGCGATCCAGCCGCCATACTCGGACGCGAACCCGTTGAACGCGAAGACCCAGTGTGCGACAGGGTAGTAGACCAGCGTGGCCCACACGACGGTGAAGACCACCCACGTGCCGAACTTGGCCCGGTCGGCGATCGCCCCGGAGATCAGCGCCACGGCGATGATCGCGAAGACCGACTGGAACGCCACGAACGCCATCGCCGGAAGGGTCCCAGCGACCGCGTCCGGCGACATGAGGCCCTTCAGCCCGAAGTACTGGGTCGGGTCCCCCACCAGCCCGAGCCCACCGACCGAGCTGCCGAACGCCATGCTGTACCCCCACAGCACCCAGGTCACCGAGACGGTGCACAGCGCGGCAAAGCTCATCATCATCATGTTCAGGACGCTCTTGGCCCTGACCATGCCACCGTAGAAGAGGGCGAGACCGGGGGTCATCAGGAGCACAAGCGCAGCGCTCGCGAGGACCCAGGCGGTGTCGCCAGTGTTGATCTTGTCCATGCGACGAGGGTCGGGGTGCGACGTTTCACCGCGCGTCGTCACGTGTTACAGCCGTGTTAGCGATTCCCGGTCCAGGTAAGCATCTCGTTTCAGGTCGATCAGCGTGCCTGCGCCCAGCGCGTCGCTAGTCCAGCAGGGCGTCCACGAAGGCCGCCGCGTCGAAGGGCGCGAGGTCGTCGGGTCCTTCACCCAGCCCCACGAGCTTGACTGGAACGCCGAGCTGACGCTGGACCGCGACGACGATGCCGCCCTTGGCCGTGCCGTCCAGCTTGGTCAGCACGATCCCGGTCACCGCGACCACCTCACCGAAGACCTTGGCCTGCTGCAAGCCGTTCTGACCGGTGGTCGCGTCGAGCACAAGGAGCACCTCGTCGATGGGGCTCTGCTTCTCGATGACCCGTTTGACCTTGCCCAGCTCGTCCATGAGGTTGGTCTTGTTGTGCAGGCGGCCGGCCGTGTCGATGATGACGACATCTGCCTCGAGCTCGATGGCCGCCTTGACCGCGTCAAAGGCCACCGCTGCCGGGTCTGCGCCGTCGCGGTCGGCGCGCACCGTTGGCACGCCCACCCGCTCGCCCCAGGTCTGCAGCTGGTCGGCGGCCGCGGCGCGGAACGTATCGGCGGCTCCCAGCATGACGTCGCGGTCCTCGGCGACGAGCACCCGGGCCAGCTTGCCGACGGTGGTCGTCTTGCCCGTGCCGTTGACCCCCACGACGAGGATCACTGCCGGGCGCCCCTCGGCCCGGGTGGAGGCCACGCGCCGGTCCATGGCGGGGTCGACCAGGGTGAGCAGGTCCTCGCGCAGCCAGCCACGAACGGTCGCTTCGTCGGTGGTCGCCTCCACCTTGACGCGAGTGCGCAGCGAGTCGACAAGCTCGGTCGCCGCCTCGACGCCCAGGTCTGCCGTGATGAGCGTGTCCTCGACGTCCTCCCAGGCTTCCTCGTCGAGCCCACCACGCGACAGCAGCGCGAGCAGGGCCCGGCCGATCGCGGTATTGCTGCGTGCGAGGCGGGCCCGCAAGCGGGACAGGCGGCCTCGGGCCGACTCCGGCTTCTCGTACGCCGGTGCGACCGGTTCGAGAACCTCGGGCTCGGCAACCTCAGCCTCGGCGAGCTCTCGGGGGGCCACAGGCTCTACGGGCGCCCCCGGTGCCGGGGGTGCGGCAAGCGTCCCGTGGTCCTCCGGCGCTGGAGCCGCGGTCGGAGGCGGTGGCGCAGCTTCACCGGTGGGCGCTGGCGGAGCAAGCTCACGAGCCCGTCCTGCGCGCCCACGGATGAGGCCCACCAGTACAGCGATTCCAATGACCGCAATGCCGACGACGAGCGCAATGATCTGCCAGAGCTGATCGAGCATGCGACCATCCTGGCACGCTGTGGAGGCGGTGCCGCAGCGGTCCGGAACCCGGACCGCCCGTTCAGACGGCCAGGTGCAGGCGCGCCGCCGCGAGGGCCTTCTCGACGAACGCGATGCCGCTCGCCTGGCTGCCGTGACCATGGCTGAGCACGGCCACGCGCAGGTCGGTCGTGGGCCCCGACAGCCGGCCCGTGGTGGACACGATCCATCCGCGCCGAGGCCGCGGGAGCCAGCCGTTCTTGACCGACACGCTCTCGCCTTGACCTGCGACGCCCCCTACACCCCAGCGCTGGGACGAGGTGACCTCGCTCATCAGCTCCAGGGCATAGCCGGCACGCTCCGCCGGCAGGCCGGATGCGCCACCCACCAGCACCCCGACCATGCGCAGCCGGTCTTCGACGCTGGTTGTGGACAGTCCCCACCGCCCGGACGGTCCTGGATGCATCGAGGCCATGCCGAGGGCCCCCCACATGGCCGACATGCCGGCCCCGCGCGAGTTCGCGGCCCACAGCGCATCGGCGGCGGCGTTGTCGCTGACCCGGATCATCGACTCGGCCCTCCGCCTCTCCGACGAGGTAAGCCCACGGCCGGCGCGCTCGGCCCGCATGATCAGCCCGACGAGCACGTCGACCTTGACCGCGCTGGCCATCTCGTGGGCGCCGCTCGGGTCGTCGACGAACCGGGACCGGTCCGGCCGTCTTCGACTCCGACGCCGAACTCGACCTGGGCGCCGCGGTCCAACCGTCGAGCGCGCCCAGCAGCGCGGACTCGCCCGGGAAGGCCGTCGAGACGGGCGGCACCGGCGGCACCGACTGTGCCTGCGGCACCTGCGGCCAGGCCGCCCGGGGATCCACCGACAGCCCCGAGGGACTCGCGGTGGCCTGCTCGTCGGCCCCGAGGGCGGGAGTCGACGGGTCCGACGAACACCCACCCAGGAACGGGACACACCCAAGCATGACCGCTTGAGCTGACAGCAAACGCAGCGCGTCACGCCGTCCTAGGTCAGTCACTTGGCCCAGGGTAGCGCCGCCCCTGCCGCGGGGGACCGCTGCCCCGCCGAGCCGCCCTCGTTCTACGGGCTGCGGGTGGCCCCGTCCGCGGGAGCCGCCGTCGGCGGCACGAGAGAGCTCGACGAGGTCGAGGAGCCACCCAGGTAGGCGGCCCGGACCCGTTCGTCGGAGGCCAGCTCTGCCGGGGTGCCTTCGGCGACCAGCTTGCCGCGGTCCATCACCAGCACCCGGTCGGCGATGGTGAAGGCGGCGCGCACGTTCTGCTCGACGAGCAGCACCGCCAGCCCTTTGTCGTCGCGCAGAGTCGCCAAGGCCCGCATGATCTCTCCGACGACCTTTGGGGCCAGGCCCAGGCTCGGCTCGTCGAGGATGATGACGGACGGGTCGGACATGAGGCCGCGCGCGGTCGCCAGCATCTGCTGCTCTCCGCCGGAGAGCGCGCCCGCCTGCAGCGCGATCCGATCCCGCAGCCTGGGGAACAGCTTGAGCGCCTCGTCGCGGCGTTGCTCGTAGCCCCCGAGCTTGCGCCGGTTCCAGCCTCCGAGAAGCAGGTTGTCCTCGACCGTAAGGGTCGGGAAGACGAGCCGGTTCTCAGGCACGTGGGCCAACCCCAGTGCCGAGATCCGCTCGGCACCGAAGTCCGTGACGTTGTGTTCTCCGATGCGGACCGTGCCCTTCGTCGGACGCAGCAGCCCGGACACCGCGCGCAGCAGCGTGCTCTTGCCGGCCCCGTTGGCGCCCACGACGGCGACGAGCTCTCCCGTCGACACGTGCAGGCTGATGCCGTGCAGGACTTCCAGACGGTCGTATGCCGCGTGGAGGCCCTCGACGACCAGGCCGGTGGCCACGGTTTCCTGGGTCATCCGTCCTCCTCCCGGTCGTCGATCCCCTCGCCGACGGCCGCTTTGGCCGCCGCCTTGACCAGCTCGTCGTCCTGCTCACCAGTCCCAAGGTAGGCCGCGATGACGGCCGGGTCGGCGGTGACTTCAGCTGGGCTGCCCAACGCGATGAGCTTGCCGTCGTCCAGGACGGCCACCCGGTCGGCGAGCGCCATGACCGCGGCGACGTCGTGCTCCACGAGCAGCACGGTGACCCCAGCCTGGCGGACTTCGCGCAACAAAGTGGCGAGCGCGTCGCGTTCGCCACCCGAGAGTCCCGCCATCGGCTCGTCGAGCAACAGCACCGACGGCTCAAGCGCCAGCGCTCGGGCCACCTCGACCTGGCGCTGCTTGCCGAAGGCGAGGTCCGCGATCGGGCGGTCGGTCAGCTCGGAAAGCCCCATGGCGTCGATTGCGGTCCGCGCAGCCGCATCGATACTGCGCTCCTCGCCGAACGCCAGCCCAAACATGCCGCGGACGATTCCGGCGCGGCTGCGCAGGTGCCGGGCCACCTTGACGTTGCCAAGGACGGTGGTGCTCTTGAAGGTCTGCAGGTTCTGGAACGTGCGGGTCGCGCCCAACGACGCGGCGACATGCGGGCGGCGGCCGGCGACCTCGCTCCCGTGCAGGCGGACCGACCCCTCGGTCGGCGCAAGAACGCCGGTGATCATGTTGAAGGCCGTGGTCTTCCCGGCGCCGTTCGGGCCGATCATGGCGAGGATCTCGCCGGCGTGAATGTCCAGGTCGAGCCCCTGCAGCGCCGCCACCCCGCCGTACCGCTTGGTCAGGCCGCGGACCTGCAGGATGATCGTCCCCCTGGACTGTGTGCCGCCCTGGGCCAACAGCCCCAGTGCGCTCACGGGCGCCTGCGCCGCCGCGGCATCCTGTGTCGGGCCCGGGGGCTGCTCCGGCTCAGCGGCAGGCCGCCGGAACCGCTGGACGGACATCTGCCACAGTTGGGCCAGGCCACCGGGCAGCAGGATGATGAGCAGGACGAGGACAACCCCGAAGCCAATCAGCTGGATCTCGCCGGATGCCTGGGGCAACACCATCGGGACAAAGTGGCGCAGTGCCTCGTCGAGCACCTGCACCGCGACCGAGCCGATGAGTGCGCCCCAGACGGTCCCGAGGCCGCCGAGGACGACCATGAGCAGCAGCTGGACGCTGAGCTCGAATGCGGCGGCCGAAGGGTTGACCACGGTAAGCCAGTGAGCGTAGAAGACGCCAGCCAGCCCGGCATACGCGGCGGAGAGGACGAACACACGAAGGCGCAGCGTGTAGGTGTTGACACCGAGGCACTCTGCGGCCACCTCAGAGTCGTTGACCGCCCCCAGGGCCCGTCCAGTGCGACTGCGGACCAGGTTGACGGCCAGCAGCATCCCGAGGAGCACGATCGGGCTGAGCAGCCAGAAGAACTCCTGCGCCGTGTCGTAGACCCGCCCGCCGAACGCTACGAGCGGGATGCCGTAGATGCCCGACGTGGCGCCTGTGATGGTCAGCTCGCGGACAACGACGCCGACGATGATGCCGAGGCCGAGGGTCGCCAGGGCAAGGAAGTGACCGCGCAACCTCAGCAGGGGCAGCCCGACCAGCAAGGCCACGAGCATGGCCGCGAACACGGCGATGACCGCTGAGAGCGGGCCGGGGACGGAGGTCTTGGTCAGCAGCATCGCGTGGGTGTAGGCCCCGATCGCGAAGAACGCGGCCTGCCCCAGGCTCACCTGCCCGGCGAGGCCCATGAGCAACGACAGCCCGATGGCCGCGATGGCGTAGATCAGCGCGTAGACACCGGCATCGAGCATCGCCTGCGGAGCGACCAGGGGAAAGACGGCCAGGACCACCGCGAGGATGACAAACGGCACGGCTCGCTTGAGGATGCTCATACGCGAACCCCAGCCGAGCTGCCGGCGCCCAGCCCCGACGGCCGGTAGAGCAGGACGAGGATGAGGACGATGAACGCGACCGCGTCCCGGAAGCCCGAGCTGACGTACCCGGCCACGAGGTTCTCCAGCACCCCCAGCATCAGCCCCCCTGCCATGGCAACCCGGAAGGACACCAGTCCCCCGAGGGTTGCGGCGACGAAGCCCTTGAGGCCGAGGGTCAGCCCGGTGTTCCAACCGCTGAGGTAGATCGGGCTGCCGACGACGCCGGCGACCGCCCCGACGAACCCGGCGACCGCGAAAGCGACCATGGTGGCCGTCCGCGGGGAGATCCCGACCAGTCGGGCAGCGACCGGCTGCTCCGCGCAGGCCCGCAAGGACTTGCCTTGCAAGGTGTGCTCGTAGTACCAGATCACGCCGTAGCCGACGACGGCTGCCGCGCCGAGGATCCACAGCTCCTGCGCGCGGATGCTCACCCCGCCGACGGTGAAGTCAGAGCCGGGGAAGGGAGTCAAGGCCCGCGCCTCGGGGCCCCAGATGAGCAGCATGAGCGCCTTGAGCGCCGTGGAGACTCCGAGCGTGAGGATGATGGAGATGAGCGGGGTCATCGCCTTGACCGGGGCGATGGTCAGCCGTTCCAGCAGTACCGCCACCCCCACCACGAACGGGACCACGACCAGGACAGCGGCCCACAGCGGCAACCCGGCACCAACGGCGCTGATGGCCGACAACCCGGCCAGGGCGGCATACTCGCCCTGGACCAGGTTGACGATCTCGCGCACCGAGAAGACGGCGACGAACCCCAGCGCAACGAGTCCGTAGACGCCCCCCTGAGCCAGTCCGGAGAAGACCAGCTGGAGGAAGTTGCTCATCAGCCGGTGCCTGCGACCTTCCAGGTCTTGTTGGCAACGGTGACCATGATCATGTCTTCCTTGGTCAGGCCGGAGTGGTCGGTCGCGCTCATCGTGAAGACGCCGCTCACGCCGGGCCAGTCGGAGACCTTCTCGATCTGGTCACGCAGCTTCGCCGGGTCGGTGCCGGCGGCCTTGATCGCGTTGACGGTGATCCAGAAGGAGTCGTAGGCGTGACCCGCGAAGGTCGAGGGGTTCTGGCCGTACTTGGCCTTGTAGTCGGCGATGAACTTGGTGACGACCGGCTTCTGCGGGTCGTCGGCCTTGAGCTGGTCGGCGACAACCATGCGCCCTAGCGGCGCCAGCAGGCCGTCGGCCGCATCACCGGCGGTGTCCAGGAACACCTGGTTGCCGATCCCGTGGGACTGGTAGACCGGCGCGCCAACGTTGAGCCGCTTGTAGGCGACCTGAGCCAGGGACGCGGCCGGCGGAATGCCCCAGATGACCACGCCTTGCGGCTGCGAGTCGCGGATGCTCACCATCTGGGCGGTGAAGTCGGTCGCGTCAGGGGCGAACTTCTCGACCTTGATCACGGTGATACCGGCGGGTTTGCCGACCTCGGTGAACATCTCGGGGATGCCCTCGCCGAAGCCGGAGGCGTCGCGGGCGATGGCGATGTTCTTGATGCCCTTCGCCTGCATGTCGTCGACGATCTTCTCGACGACGACCCGGTCGTTCTGAGCGGTCTTGAAGACCCACTTGGCCCCGTTGATGATGGACTGGTTGGCGGCCAGGGAGATCATCGGCTTCTGCGCCTGCTCGGCGATGGGCCGCATGGCCAGGCTTGGGCCGGTGCGGGATGCGCCGATGAGGATGTCGACCTTCTCGGTGGACAGCAGCTTGTTGGTGGCCTTGGCCGCTGCGTCCTCGGTGGACTGGTTGTCCTCGATGAGCAGCTTGATCTGACGTCCGTTCACGCCGCCCGACGAGTTCACCTGGGCGGTGAGCATTTCAAGGGTCTGCCGCTCGGGAACTCCGAGACTGGCTCCGGCACCCGTGATGTCCAGTACCGCGCCGATCTTGATCTCCCCCGTCGTAGCCGCCGACGTGGAAGCTCCTGATGAGCCACCGGATTCCGAACAGGCAGCGAGGGACACTCCGAGCCCCACCGCCGCGCCGATCGAGACAATTCGAGTAATGCGCCGCATGTCGCCTCCTTGCGATGGCGGGCCCGTCCCGCCTAAATCTGCTGTTCTATAGTCGCAAAGCCTTGTTCGACTATAGAAATTGCGTCACAGTCTAGGGGTGGGCGCGACCGACGGCAATGGTCGTAGTCGACGAAGAGCCGAAAGGGGCGACATGCAAGCCGACCGGCCCGCATCGCAGACTCTGGACCGCGGGCTGCGCGTCCTGGAGCACGTCGTGCGGGCGAAAGTCCCAGTCGCGGTCGCCGATGTGGCTCGGGGGGTCGATATCCACCGGTCCGTCGCTTATCGCATGATGCGAACTCTCGAGGATCATCGGCTTCTGGCCCGTGACGAGCAGGGTCGCTACGTACCGGGCGCGGGCCTGGCGGCCTTGAGCGGCCAGTTCCGTCCCCAGCTGCGCGCGGCGGCCACTCGTCACCTGCAACTGCTCGTGCTGGAGACCGGCATGACCTCGTTCCTCGTTGTGCGCAACGGTGACGAGGCGGTGACCGTCGAGGTCGTCGAGCCACCAGCCGGCGACGCCGTCATCAGCTATCGGCCGGGGATCAGCCATCCGGTCCACCGGGGGGCGCCGGGTCTGGCCCTGCTCAGCGCGGAGCCGCGTGAGCCGGCCGAGCGCCGCGAGGTGACGCAGGCTCGCCGCCGGGGCTGGGTGTCAAGTGAGAGCGAGGTCATCGGGGGGTTCCGGTCTGTGGGGGCGCCGGTGGTCGACGGGATGGGGGTATGCCGTGGTGCGCTGGCCGTCGTGTTCGCCGGGCGCGCCGACATTCCGGCACTCGGTCGGACCGTCGCAGCGCGGGCCAAGGAGCTCGGCAAGGACCTCTAGTCGAGCCGGCCTGGCGGGCAAAGGTCCACTCCCACACTTCATGAGGAGCGGATGCGACGCTGTGCTGCCTGTTGAAAGATGGGGTTCGACCGCCCGCGGGACCGCAACATGTCGACAGCCCGGGCGCCTCAGACCCACACGTTGTGCCGCTCAACCTTCGAACACGGCAGCTCCAGCAGGCCCCGAAGAGCGCTCGGTATTACCTCCAACCAGCGGGTCGCGCGGTTCACCTCCGGGCACTTGTCGGTGATGATTGACCGGCCTGGGTTCGTGTGGTCAAACGTGCGAAATACCGCACATTTGACCACACGAAAGCGGTGCACAGGCGCAAGCCCTCCTAATGAGACCCGCGACTCCGGGACGGCTCAGCAGGGGCTGCGGGGTCCACGACAACCGTCGACTCGTTCGTCGGGGCCGGGTCCGGCTGTGGCCCTGTCGCGTCGGCACTCTGGGCGTCGCCCTGGGGACCGACCTTGTCCTTCACCGCCGTGACGATCCCCTCGGTGCGACCTTTGGTCGCGGACGCCACCGACTCGGTGCGCCCCTTGACCCGGGCGACGACCTCCTCGCCGTGCGGGGTGAGCAGAACACGTCCCTCGCGTCGCGCGGGCACCGCGACCGCCAGCATGACGGCGAGCGCGAGCCCCACGCACAGGATCATGACGAATACGAGGACGACCATATCCATAGGGTTGCAAATGTTGCGGCTTGAGACGAACGGACTCGCCGAAAGTGAGACGGTCCCTCACGCAGGCACGGCCACATCACGCATCCGCTGGGACACCACGGTGGTCACCCCGTCGCCGCGCATGCTCACACCGTAAAGGGCGTCGGCGGTCTCCATGGTCTTCTTCTGGTGCGTGATGACGATGAGCTGGCTGCTGTCGCGTAGCTCCTCGAAGAGGATCAGCAGCCGCGCGAGGTTGGCGTCATCGAGCGCTGCCTCCACCTCGTCGAGGATGTAGAACGGGCTGGGCCGGGCCTTGAAGATCGCCACGAGCAGGGCGACCGCCACCAGGGAGCGCTCTCCGCCGGACAGCAGGGATAGGCGCTTGATCTTCTTCCCGGGCGGTCGAGCCTCCACCTCCAGCCCGGTCGAGAGCATGTCTGACGGGTCGGTGAGCACGAGGCGGCCTTCACCTCCGGGGAACAGACGCGGGAACACCCGTTCGAACTGGCGGGCGGTGTCGTAGAACGCTTCCGCGAAGGCCGCCTCCACACGCTCGTCGACCTCACGGACGATGTCCAGCAGGTCCCGTTTCGAGTTGGCCAGGTCCGCAAGCTGCGAGACGAGGAACGCATGGCGTTCCTCCAGCGCGGCATACTCCTCGAGGGCGAGTGGGTTGACCCTGCCGAGAGCGCCGAGGCGCCGTTCGGCGGCGCGCAGCCGGCGTTCTTGCGTCTCGCGGACATACGGCGTGGTCTGCGCTTGCGGGTCCGGCGCTTCCTGGTCCGGCTCTGCGGGTTGTCTGGGGGCAGTCAGGACCGGGACGGGCAGGTGCGGGCCGAACTCGTCGACCAGCGTGACCGGGTCGACGCCGAGCTCGTCGAGCGCCCTGGTCTGCAGCGCGTCGATCCGCAGCCGCTGTTCCGCCCGGGCCACCTCGTCGCGATGGACCGAGTCGGTGAGCCCGCGCAGCTCGTCCTGGCGCGCCGCGATCTCGCGCCGCAGGGCCACAACCTCCTGCTCCCGGAGGTCTCTGGCCGCTTCGGCGGCCTGGCGGTGCGCTTCGGCGCGCTCGACGGTATCGCGCATTCGGCCGGCCCCCAGCTCCGCCCCGATGCGCACAGCGGCGGCGATGTCCGCTTCCCGGCGCCGACGCTCGCGACGCACCGCCTGATGCTCCCGGGCGGCGACCTCGGCCGCGGCGGCCGCCTCGAGTGCGTCGGCCCGCTCGTGCAGTGCACCGGCCCGCTCCTCCTGGGTGCGCAGGGTGAGCCGCGCCTCAGTCTCCAGGGCGCGCGCCTGACTGGCCAGCTGCTCGCACTCGTCGCGCTGCCTGCTAGATGGCTCCCTGTCGTCGGACTGGTCGGCGCTGGCCACCTCAAAACGCGCCGCCAGCGCGGCATGCGCGGCCCGGTCCACCTCGAGGCCGCTCGTCACCGCGGAGATGGCCTGGTCGGTCCGGTGCGCCTCGGCGTGCGCGGACCGGACGGCGGCGCCGAACTGACCGAGCTTCTCGGCTACGGCCGCCATGCGCGCGTCGGACTCGTGCAGTCGTTCCAGCGTCTCGCCGACGCGCTTGGTGGCTACCGCGATCTGCTCACGCAGCGCGGCTGCGGCGAACCGAGCCCGCTCGCCGCGACGGGCCGCCTCGGCGGCGCAATCGTGCGCCTCCTCGAGCGCGCCCTGGATCTCGATGAGGCTCGGAGCGCTCCCGCTACCTCCCCGCACGGCGCCCGCCGCGAAGACGTCTCCGGCCTCGGTTACGGCCGTGAGCGCGGTATGCCGGCCGAGCAGGCTCAGGGCGGCGTCGGCGTCGGCGACGAGGACCACGCTGTCGAGGAGCCGGTCGAGCGTGACGGTCAGCTCGGGCGGCCCGTCGATGACGTCGCGGGCCCAGCGGGCATTGTCCGGCAGGGCTGGGCGCGCCGCTGGCGTTATCGGGTGCTGGCCGCTGACCAGCATCCCGGCCCGTCCGGCCTCCTCGGACCGCAGGGTGGCCAGCGCTCGCACGGCGGCCTCGAGCGAGTCGATGACGACGGCATCCGCCGCCCAGCCCAGGGCCGCGGAGACTGCGGCCTGGGCGCCATCAGCCACGGTGACCAGTTGTGCCAGAGCACCGGCTACGCCGAGGTCGCCGGGGGTGGCAGAGAGCAGAGCCGCTGCACCATCCTTGCGGGTCAGGCTCAACCCGAGCACCTGTGCCTTGGCGTTCGCCGTCTGCCGGTCGCGGTCGGCCGCGCGTTCGTCGTCCAGTACCGCGTCTAGCTCGACGCGGGAGTCGGCCATCTCGGTCACAGCGGCCTCGTGGTCGGCGTCCAGCCCTTCCTCGCCTTCCTCGTCGACGGCGATGGACGCCTCAAGTGCGGCGAAGTCCTGCTCGGCAACGGCGGCACGCTGCAGGGACTGGGACCGAATCTGCGCCAGCCGCCCGATCTCGGCCTCTGCCGCTTCGACCCGGGAGGCCTTGGCGGCGACCTGGCCCGCGAGCGTGGCCAGGCCTTCGCGGCGGTCGGCCGCGGCCCGGATGAGCTGGGCCAGATGCTGCTGCTCGACGGCATACCGGCTCTCGGCAGCCCTGCGCTCGTTCGTGGCCTGGGTGAGCGCGCCTCGCGACCGGTCCAACCGGGCGAGCAGCTCATGATGCTGGCCCCGCAGCTCGCTTGCCTGGGCACGCATCAGCTCCGGGTCACGCGCCAGTAGCCCGCTGGAGGGGGCCTGCTCCACGCTTTCGGACTCCTCCTCGGAGAGCAGCCGGACCCGCTCCCCCGCCAGCGTCGCCGTTGCCGTAAGGCGTTCGACGAGGCGAGTCAGGGTGAACCAGCGCTCCTGCGCTCGCTGCAGCTCGGGTCGGTCACGTTCCGCCTCGGTCTCCAGGCTTGTGAGCCGGGCGCTGAGCTGCGCCAGCGCCTGCTCGACCTCGGTTCGGCGGGCCACCAAGGCGGTCTCGTCGGCGATCTCCTCTTCCAAGGCCGCGGTCAGCGCGACCAGGTCGTCGGCCATGATGCGTAACCGGGCGTCGCGAACCTCGGCTTGGATGAACGCTGCTTGGCGCGCCGTCTCGGCCTGCCGGCCGAGCGGGCCGAGCTGGCGACGGATCTCGGCGGTGAGGTCCTGGACCCGATGAAGGTTGGACTGCATGGCATCGAGCTTGCGCAGGGCGCGTTCCTTGCGTTTGCGATGCTTGAGGACCCCGGCGGCCTCCTCGATCAGCCCGCGGCGCTCCTCGGGTGTGGCTCGCAGGACACTATCAAGCTCGCCTTGCCCGACGACGACGTGCATCTCCCGGCCGATCCCGCTGTCGGACAGCAACTCTTGCACATCCAGCAGGCGGCACACGGTGCCGTTGATGGCGTACTCGGACCCGCCGCCCCGGAACATGGTGCGGCTGATCGTCACCTCGCTGTAGTCGATAGGCAGCGCACCGTCGGTGTTGTCTATGGTCAGCGCAACCTCGGCGCGACCAAGCGGTGCTCGCGCCGCGGTGCCGGAGAAGATGACGTCCTCCATCTTCCCGCCTCGCAGGCTCTTGGCGCCCTGCTCGCCCATGACCCAGGAGAGGGCGTCGACGACGTTGGACTTACCGGCGCCGTTCGGTCCGACGATGCAGGTGATGCCCGGCTCCAACCGAAGGGTCGTCGCCGAGGCAAAGGACTTGAACCCCTTGAGGGTCAGGGTCTTGACGTACACGCAGCTGGGGGCTTTCGTCCGGGGGCACGGGACTCCCACCAGGGTAGCGGCGGGGGTAGGGCGATCCGGGGAGGCGACACCGCAGCGAGAGGTCAGAGGATGCTGTCAAACGGGCCTTATTACCGCACTTACGGACCACTCGGCAAAGGGGGCCGATCGCCAGCGATGACCCCGTGGTTGCGGATGACCTCGGCGATGACGAAGGCGAGGAACTTCTCGGCGAAGACAGGGTCCAGGCCCGACTCCTCGGCGAGGGCCCGCAGCCGGGTCATCTGGGCCTGCTCACGCTCGGGGTCCGACGGCGGCATGTGCAGCCGGGCCTTGAGCACGCCCACCTGCTGGGTGCAGCGGAACCGCTCGGCGAGCAGGTGCACCAACGCGGCGTCGAGGTTGTCGATGCTCGCACGCAGCCTGGCCAGCTCGGGCGGGATGTCGCTCACCTCACCGAGGGTATGCCGTGCGCTCCCTACCACTCGGTGAAGCTGGTGACGTCGTTGCGCGGCTCGCCGTACTGGCAGACAGTCCCGGTCACCCGGCCCGGGCGGTGTGCCGTTGACGGGCGCTCCGACAGCAGCCGCACCATGGAGTCCACGGCGCCGCTCGGACCCTGCACGAGCACCTCGACTCGGCCGTCGTCGAGGTTGCGGGCGTGCCCGGCCAGGCCCAGCTCCAGTGCACGGTAGCGGGTCCACCAGCGAAACCCGACCCCTTGGACGTAGCCCCGCACGGTCACCGTGACCCGTTCGATGCGCTGCTCGCTCATACGCGCAGGGTATGCCGCATACTGGGAGCGGCCCGGAACACCGGACGTGAGCTCGTCCTGGCAGCGGGCCGATATGGGCATTCCCGGGAGTGACGTGCTGTTCGTGCAGGCGCCTCGCGCCGTCGTCATGGTCCGGCCGCATCAGTTCCGGCCGAACCCCGACACGGCGCCCGACAACGCGTTCCAGCGTGAGCCGGACGAGCGCACGCCCGGCGAGATTGCGCAGGCAGCCTTTGCCGAGGTGACGCAGGTGGCGCAGACCCTGACGGCCGAAGGCATTCGGGTGCATCTCTTCGAGGACGAGGGACAGCATGCGCCGGACTCGGTCTTCCCCAACAACTGGTTCTCGACCCATCCCGGTGGGCACGTCGCGGTCTTCCCGATGTACGCCCCGAACCGGCGAGCCGAGCGCCGCGGCGACGTCGTCGAGTTCCTGAAGCAGGCCTACCGGGTCCAGGACGTCATCGACTACTCCGGTCTCGAACACGACGGCATCTACCTCGAAGGCACCGGCGCCATGGTTCTGGACCACGCCGGCCACATCGCCTACGCGGCTCGGTCCAACCGGAGCAACGAGATGGCTCTGGAGCGCTTCTGCACGCACTTCCGTTTCGAGCCCATGGTCTTCAACGCCGTCGGTCCAGACCACGGCCCGATCTACCACACCAACGTGCTGATGTGCATCGCCACCGAGTTCGCCCTGGTGGGCCTGTCCTCGATTTGCGACCCGCACCGACGAGCGGAGATCGAGGAGTCCCTGGTGCAGACCGGCCGGCAGGTCATCGCGTTGAGCCGCGAGCAGGTCGCCAGCTTCGCCGGCAACGCCATCGAGCTGACGAGCAGCACCGGGCGGGTACTCGCCATGTCACGGCGCGCCGTCACCAGCCTGACCGACGAGCAGCGCGAGATCATCACCGCGACGGCGCGGATCCTCGCCTTCGACATCCCGACGATCGAGCTGGCCGGCGGGTCGGTCAGGTGCATGCTCGCCGGGCTGCATCTCACCCCGCGTCCGTCCCGACCCCGCGAGCCAGAGAGCCCGGTCTCCGCCGCTCAGGCCAGCGCCGGCCCCTGATGACCCGCGACGACGCCCACTGACCTATCGCTCACTCGGCCAGCCACGCGGCATACGCGTCGAAGGTGTACGGACGCCCGAGGAAATCCTCGACCAGGTCCGCGGCGTCCTTCGACCCGCCGCGCACGAGGATGCGGTCGCGATAGCGGTCGGCCACCGCCGGGTCGAACAAGCGCTCCTTGTCGAAGGCCGAGAACAGGTCCTTCGCGATGACGAGCGACCACATGTACGTGTAGTACCCGCTCGTGTAGCCCTCGAGGTGGCCGAAGCTGCACGGCATGTGCGTGCGCTCGATGTACGGGAAGAGCGAGTACGTCGCCTGCAGCGCGCGGGTGCGCTCGGTGAGGTCGGCGGGCCGTTCGAGGTGGAAGTAGTAGGACATTGCTGCGTAGAACATCTGGGTGCGGGCCTGGTAGCCCTTGCCGAAGTCGTCGGCCCGGCGCATCTTCGCGACGAGGTCGCTCCCGATGGCCTCGCCGGCCTCGGTCGTTGCGAAGGTCTGTAGCACGGTGGCGTCCCATGCCCACTCCTCCAGCATCTGGCTGGGGGCCTCGACGAAGTCCCACTCGGTAGCCACGCCCGAGAAGCGCACCCACTCCTGCCGGCCCGCCAGCACGTGGTGGACTAGGTGCCCGAACTCGTGGAACAGGGTGACCACCTGGCCATGCTCCATCAGCCCGCGCGGCAGGTTGCACACGAGCACACCTTCGGGAAGCTGGCGTCCGCGGACCCCTCGCACGAGGTCGAACTGGGCGGCGTGCTTGTACTTGCCTTCTCGCGGATGCAGGTCCAGGTAGATACGCCCGATCGGCTCGATCCCGTCGATCGGCAGCACGTCGTATGCCGTGACTGCCTCGTCCCAGACGTTCGCGTCGAAGACCGGTTCGTAGCGCAGCCCGAACAGCCGCCCGGTGACGTCGAGCAGGCCTTGGCGCACCCTGGAGAAGTCGAAGTACGTTCGCACGAGTTGGGCATCGACCTCGAGCTGCTCGCGGCTGACCGCCTCGGCGTAGTAGAGCACGTCGGCGCCGTCGATGGTCTCGGCGTCGGGGCGGTCCTGACGCATCCGGTCCAGCAGCACCTGCCGGTCGCGCAGCCCGGAGGCCAAGGCCGCCGCGGCGATCCTGTCGATGAACTCCGGGATCGCCGCCCCGGTCTTGATCATCTTCACCTCGGTGTCGTAGTCGGCCCAGGTGGCATAGCCGAGCAGACCGGCGAGCTCTTGGCGCAGCGCGAACATCTCCGAGAGAAGCGGGTCGTTCTTGGGCCAGCCGACGGACAGGAACGCGACCGCCAGCTCGCGACGGGCCGCCGCGTCGTGGGCGAACGTGCGAAACGGCAGCGAGTCGGGGTAGTCGGTCGTCACGGTGACCAAACCGTCGTCGCCTGGGAGATGCGCCTCCACCCAGTCCTCGGGTAGCCCGGCCAGCCGGTCAGGAGTGAGCCGCACAGTGCGCACGTCGTCGCGGATGTTCTTGCTGAACTCCTGACCGACGAGGATGAGCCGCTCCTGGATCGCCTTGATCCGCTCCCGCGTCGGCTCGTCCTGGTCGACGCCCGCGCGATGGAAGTCCAGCAGCGTCTTGTCCAGCACTCGCGTGGCCAGCTCGTCCAAACCGTCGGCGTGCAACGCCGCAAAGACGTCGTACAGGTCGCGGTCGAGGCCCAGCTCGGTGTCGAGCTTGAGCACGTCCTGCATCGCGAGCTCCGCACGAGTGCGCACCAGCTCCAGCGGGTGGACCTCGCTGAAGAGCGAGGAGACCGATGCGACGGCACCGAGGGCGATGTGCACGTCGTTCCAGCGGTTCAACGCGTCCAGAGCGTCGGTGGGCCGCTCGGTCTTGATCGCCTCAACCAGGCGCCTGGCCTTGTTCAGACCCGTGGCAGCCCGGTCGGCAAGCCATTCCTCGGCGGCGTCGACGCTCGGCAAGGGCAGGCTGGGCAGCTGGTCCACCATTCGCCGAACTCTATGCCAGGTCGCCTGGCCGGCTCGCCTTCGTGCGCGACCCGGGACGCCCGGCATACCGGGGCCGGGGCTGGCACCGAGGGCAGACGTAGGACGAGCGGTTCATGAACGGCTCGCGACGGATCAGGGCGCCGCAGCGGCGGCACGGGCGGGCGGCCTGGCCGTAGGCCGACAGCGAGCGGTCGAAGTAGCCGGAGGTGCCGTTGACGTTGACGTACAACGAGTCAAAGCTCGTGCCGCCTTGCCCGAGGGCCTCGGTCATCACGTCGCGGGCGTGGCCAAGCACGCGAGCGAGGGCGGGGCGGGTGAGCGCCGACGAGAGCCGCTCGCCGTGGATGGCGGCCCGCCACAGCGCCTCGTCGGCGTAGATGTTCCCGATGCCCGACACGACGGCCTGGTCAAGGAGGCCCCGTTTGACCGCGCTGCGACGGGTCTTCAGCCGGGCCACGACACGCGACTGTTCGTAGGCCGCCTCCAGCGGGTCGGGGGCGATGTGCGCGATCGCCTCCGGTATGCCGTCCGCTCCCACCCGGGAGAGCGTCATCGCCCCGAACGTGCGCTGGTCGACGAACCGCAGCTGGGACCCGCCGTCGGCGAAGGTCAGGCGCGCATGCAGGTGCCGTTGCTCAGGAGCCTCTTGGGGCTGGATGAGCAGCTGCCCGCTCATGCCCAGATGCAAGAGCAGCGCCTCGTCCCCACCCGAGTCGTCGGTGAGGTGTAGCCAGAGGTACTTACCCCGACGGCGGACCGCGGTGATCTCCGCCCCGGCAACGCGGGCCGCGAGGTCGGCGGGGCCGGGAACGTGGCGCCGCGCGACCCGAGGTCCGAGGATGAACGCGCCCGCGATGCGCCGGCCGGTCAGATGCTGCGCCAGGCCCCGCCGGACGACCTCGACCTCGGGCAGCTCCGGCACGTCAGTGGCTGGGGTGCCCGCCGTCGGTCAGGCCCCGGCCGGTTGGCTCGTGCCTGGCCTTGAGGGCGGCCCATGCTTGCTCTGCTGCGCTCTGCTCGGCCTCCTTCTTGCTGCGCCCGCTCCCCGAGCCGAACGACTCCTCCCCCACGAAGACCGCGGCATGGAAGTTCTTCTCGTGGTCCGGCCCGGACTCGGTGACCCGGTAGTAGGGCGCACCCAGCGTGCGCGACGAGCACAGCTCCTGCAGACTGGTTTTCCAGTCCAATCCGGCCCCCAGGACCGCCGAGTCGGCGAGCAGCGAGTCGAACAAGTGGTGCACGAACCGTCCGGCCGCCGAGAGCCCACCGGATAGGAAGATCGTGCCGATGAGCGCTTCCAGCGTGTCGGCGAGGATCGAGGCCTTGTCCCGTCCGCCCGTGCTCTCCTCGCCCCTGCCCAGCCGGACATAGGTGCCGAGGCCGATGGTGCGCCCGACGACGGCTAGTGCACGCATGTTCACCACGGAAGCACGCAGCTTGGCCAGCTGTCCTTCGGGGAGGTCAGGGTGGGTGGCGTACAGGGTTTCGGTGATGATCAGGCCGAGGACGGCGTCGCCCAGGAACTCAAGGCGCTCGTTGTTGGGCAGCCCGCCGTTCTCATAGGCGTAGGAGCGGTGAGTTAGGGCTCGGTCGAGCAGGGCGGGGTCCACTCGCTGACCGACGACGTCGCTGACGTAGTCGCGTAGCGGAGCGGCGCCCTCAGCCACCGAGATGTTCTCGGCTGCCACCTTGACCGGTCAGCCCTGGTGCTCGCTGCGCTCAGCCTCAACGTAATGGCGGGTCTTGTACCGGCCGCAGGACGGGCACGCCTGGTGCGGCGGTGTCGGTGACCCGCAGCGGGGACAGGTGGTCAGGACGGGCGCGGACGCCTTCCAGTTGGCGCGCCGGGAGCGGGTGTTGGACCGCGACGTCTTGCGCTTTGGGACGGCCACGTCAGTTCCTCTTCTCTTCGGTCTCCGGCTCGGCGCCCAGCAGTGTGCTGAGTGCCGCCCATCGAGGGTCGGCCACGTTGTGATGGTGGCTTGGATCGTCTGCGAGGCGGGCCCCGCACTCGGAACATAGCCCGGGGCAGTCGGCCCGGCATACCGGCTGGAACGGCAGGCTCGGGACGACCGCGTCCCGAAGCAGCGGTTCCAGGTCGAGCAGGTCGTCGGTCAGCTCATACACCTCGGCGTCGTCGGGCTCCGCGGCGACGTCGTGGTGGTGAGCCGCGCGGTCGGCATACACGAACAGCTCCTGGAAGTCCGCCTGCACTGGCAGGCGGACTGGGTCCAGGCACCGCACACACATGCCGCTGGCCGTTGCTCGGGCGGTGCCGCTGACGAGAATCCCCTCGGAGACCGCCTCGGCACGAAGGTCCAGCTCGACCGGGGCACCCTCGGGCACCGCGACGATGTCGCTGCCCAGCGGGTCCGGCGCTTGGACCCGCCGGCGCAGCTCCCGCAGCGATCCCGGCGTACGGCGGATCTCGCGTGTGTCGAGCACGAGCGGCGCACGAGGATCGAGGCGAGTCATGGCTTTCGGCGGGTCGAAGGGACAGGTCGAAACGATGGGGACGGGCAAAGGCCGACGCACCAGGCTACCCGAGGCGCCCGAACCCCTCAAATCCCGGGTATGCCGGGTTCGCGGCTTTGTCGGGCTGAGTGCCGCCCTCGACTGCGCGTTACCCACGTGATTCGTGGCCGAAACGCTCTTATCGACGGCGGTCAGCGCTGGACCAGCACCGCCCGGGCCTGCTTGACCTGAACCGGGGTGGCCGGCCCGGCCACCGTCACCGAGTCCGGGACCTCGGCCCACTCACCCCCGTCGATGCGGAAGTCCGCCCCCCACGTCACCGCCACATTCACTGAGTAGGCACCGGTGCGTCGGTACAGGTGGCGGATCGGGCCATCCGGCCAGCGCCCACCCAACGACGGCGTCGGACCGAACTCCTGCTCATCACCAAACCGGTACATCAACCCCGTCAGCCTCGGGCGGATGTCCACCTTGTACCCGAGCATCCTGGCCGGGTCGATAGCCTCCACCTCCCCCGGCTGGAAACCCTCCGCCGACCACTCCACCCGGTAGAACGTGTCCAACCCCACCAGCGTCACATTCCCCACCGGCTCCACCTCCGTCCGCGCCGTCGCCCACGGAGTCAGATGGAACGCCTCCTGAATCATCGCCATCGTCAACATCGGCCGCGCATTCGGCAAAACGGCCGAATTACAGGTCAACCCGATCATCTCCCACGGCCCCACCCCGCCATTCGCCGATGTGCCCTGCCGCCAGACCCGCATCAACGGACCCGGCCCATCCGCCCCAATGCACCCGCGGGCCGCGGCCGCACACATCCGATCAGTTTCTTGGCGGCCCGGCGGCGGGCCCGGGCGGTGAACCCGGTGGCCAGGTGCAGACCGGTCAACGTCTCCAGCAGCGCGGTGGCCCGCCCGACGGGCAGGTAATGCCCGCAGGTCAACAGCGCGCACATGGCCAACGCGCGGGGCCCGATCCGCACCGGTGACCCGGCCGGGGCCACCACCTGGGCGTTCGCATCGCCCGCGGCGGTCCAGTCCGCGGTGGTCACCACGCCGCAGCAGGGGCAGGTCTTGGACAGCAGTTGGTACTCGGTGATCACCGGGGCCGGCGCCGGTGGCAGATCCACCACCTGCCGACGCTCGGACACCGTCGCCGCAGCACCAGTCAACGACCCGCTGCACCCCCAGCAGCGCCCCGCCTCGATCGGCACGACCCGATCCGGGTTGTCCGACAACGACCGGGACACCCCAGGATCCCCGAGCTGCTTACCCGGCTTGCGACCGGACCGTTCCCGCGAGGACCGCGCCTTCGCGGGCTTCTTGCTCCACGGTGGATCCGAGGACGGTGGACGGGAGGAGTTCGACGAATCCGCACCGAGCCGGCGTTCCAGCTCCGCGACCCGGGCCGTCAATCTCTGGATCAATTCGGCCTGCACGGTGACCAACTCTCGAAGCTCGGCCTCCGTCGAATCGGTCACAAATCAATTGTCCCGCAACACTTTTCGACGATCACACTGACACGCCGATGTACCCAGGTGAATAGCTACGGACCTTGGTGTATTGGCCGTCCGTATCCACGGTAGTGTCGACGGTATCGCCATTGGAGCCTGCATAGGCTGGTGGGTTGGTGGAGACAGTTAGAAACAAGCAGGTAATCAGCACCGCGAGCATTCTTGTCGGCCTCATTTCGCCACCTGCAGCCTGACAACACGCCACGACGATCCATTATGCTTGAGCGTGAACGCAAAATCGCTGGTACGTTCCTTATATTGAAACGTGGCTGACCCGCTCTTGTCCACGCGCGCCACTGGGTTCTGCTTGATATTCGTTAGGACAACTGCCGAAGAGACATTGTCGAAACTTTCGATGTCGATGTTATTGATGGCCCACACATCGCCCTCTACGTGCTCCCCGTTGTCGCGGAATTGCTTAGGGCTTGCTGATGAATTACTGGGGTTTGTTCGGGCGTGTCTTGCTGGGCAGTGGTGCTGCGGTGATCGTGTAGTTCCAGTCCCCGTGGAACTGGTGTCGCTGGAGGTGTTGGGCCTCGAAGCTCTTCATGTCTTTGTCGGTGATCCTGATGCCTTTGGGGTAGGAGTCGGTGTCGAGTGCGGCCTGGACCCTTAGACCGGTCTTGGTGGTGACGGCGCCGATCGTGTCGATGATGACCTGGTGGGAGATCAACGGTCGTGCGCGCCAGTTCATCGAGATGTGGCTGAAGAGGCGGTGCTCGATCCGGTTCCACTTGGAGGTGCCGGGAGGAAGGTGCACCACCGTGATCGCCAGCCCGCTCTGGGCGGCCAGGGCGGCCAGTTCGGTCTTCCAGAGCCGCAGCCTGCTGCCGTTGGATCCACCCGAATCGGCGGTGATCAGCAGCCGGGTCGCACCCGGGTAGGCAGCGTGTCCGACGGTGTGCCACCAGCGTCGGATCGACTCGACCGCGAACGCGCCGGTGTCTGCGTCGGTACCGACGTTGACCCAGCCGGTGTTCGCGGTGACGTCGTAGATGCCGTACGGGGTCGCCTTGCCCAACTCCTGGTCGGCGAAGTCGTGCACGTTCACCCGTTCGGGGGCTCCCGCGGGCATCCACTCGGCGCCATTGTTGGCGAAGTTGCCGACCAGTTCCTTCTTCTTCGCATCGACGGAGATGACCGGGTCACCGGTGCTCTGGAACGCCCCGACCTGCGTGGTGATGTACCGGAACTGAGCGTCCCGGTCCGGATGCTGGCGGCCCTCGACGGTCTTGGCGTTGCCCTGCAAGCTGTACCCGGCTGCCTTCAACAACCGGCCCACCGTCACCGAACTCACCTGATGGCCGGCCTTGGTCAGTTCATCGGCCAGATGCGACGTCGACTTCGTCGTCCACCGCAACGGCGACTGCGGGTCCCCCCGGGTCACCGGATCGACCAGCTTCTCCAGCGCCGGCGCCAGACCCGGATCAGCCACCCGCGCGGCCGGGCGCCCAGCCCCCACCGCCCGCACCCGCCCGTCCGGCACCACCCCGGACTCCAACTCGTGCGCCCCCCGCGACACCGTGTCCGCCTTCGCGTTGGCCGCAGCCGCCACCACCTTCATCCCGCCATACCCGATCGCCCGCGCCTCCGCACCCAGCAGCAGCCGCCAGGCCCGCTCGTCCAGGAACGGCCGGATCTCCCCAACCTGGCCGCCATCCGGTCCTGCTCCAACGCCGAGATCGACATACCACAACGCTACCCAGTCATCTCGGACAAACCTGAGTAATTCTGAAGCGAGTCCTTAGTCTGGGATATGAACTCCTGACATACCGGGCATTCAGCGGTGCTGATGTCCGCAATGGTCGCGGGATCTCGGCGTCCTAAATGCAAGGTTGAACTGCGCAACCCAATAGGCCACGAACTTCTGGGCGCCGTCCATGGTCGCTGGGCGAGCTTCAGCGGGGATGTCGGGCTCGGCGGTCGGCGTTGCGGTCGTTGACGGGCTGGCTGATGCCGTCGCGGTCGCGCTGGCCGATGTAGTCGGGTCGCTTGCCGCGGCTGTCAACGTTGAGTTCGGTTGAGCGGACGAGCCCGAACAGGCAGCGACCAGGCACAACAGGGCCGCGGCCGCCACTTCAACTACCCACTTCCCGCGATTGCTCAAGAGCCAGGCCCCTTCCCGTTGGCCGACGCCCTGCCTGCACCGGCTGCCCCGAGTATGCCGACAAGCCCCGGAAGCCGCATGTCGTCGTCCACAGGCCTACCCCGACGGCACGGCGAGATCCTCGATGCCCGATCCGCCGGTTTCGGACGTCAAACAGCGACCAATCGTCGTCGCTGTTCATCGCAACTTCACGACTCGTGCTGAGGTGGCGAGCGACTCAGGCAGGGGCGGACGCCTCCACCGCGGCGGGGTCACGTTCGGCACGGCTGGCGCGCAGCCAGACGAAGAAGCCGTAGATCACCAGGCCGCCGTACACGGCATACAGGGTGGCGGTCGGGATGTAGCCCGAGTGCAGCAGCAGGGGTACCCCGACGATGTCGACACCGATCCAGCACAGCCAGAAGTCCACCCAGCCCCGTGCCATGGCGTACGTGGCAATGATGGACCCAACGAGAATCCAGGCGTCGCACCAGAAGTACCAGCGGGGCGCGGGCCAGACCGCCCCGATCGTGGCCAGCAGCCACTGGGCCACGACCACGCCGGCGACCCACGCGATGAGGTAGCCCACTCGTTCCCGCGCAGTCGCCCAACGAGGCGTGATCGCGGGCGCGTCCGGCGCGCGGGTCTTCTTGGACTGGCTCCAGCGCCACCAGCCGTAGATGCTCGTGATGATGAAGAAGATCTGCCGCCCGGCCTGGCCGAACAGCGGCGTGCGCGCTGCAACGTCGAACGTCGCCGAGATGAAGACGAAGAACAGCAGGACGTTGCCGATGATGCCGATGGGCCACGCCCACACCTTGCGTCGCATCCCGAGGATGGCCGAAGCGAAGCCGAACGCGTTGCCGATGATCTCGATCCACGGCAAGGTGTATGGGCCGATGGTGATCGACTCGTTGTGGATCCAGTCGAGCAGTGAGCGGATTGCGTCGATCATGGGTGGTGTTCGTCCTTGGGCTCGATCCAACTGGACGAGCTCCGGGGACACCATGCGGCTCACCGACCCCGCCTGCCGCCCAGGCGGCTTGCCGGTCCGCGATGCCGCGGACGTGCTGCCTACCATCCGGACTTTCACCGTCGGTCCTGGAGTTCGACCAGGTCCACCGACCGCTGGCTGCGGCCGGGTCGCGGACTGTCACCGCCGGTTCGGAGTTGCACCGACCCCGGAGCACGTTGGGGCCATTATGCACCCCGGCGCGGTGTGGCCGGCCGCCGATGTGGTGGAGGTAAACCCGAGCAACGGAGGTGTTACCGAGCGCTCTTTCGCACGTTTACACCTCCGTGATGTGCTCCGCTTGCGCCTATCCGCTCAAGTCCGCGTGCCGGCTCGCCAGGGCACGCAGCTGCTCTATGGCGGCGGCAGCGCTCTCTGCTTCGTAGACCGCCGAGCCCGCCACGAAGACGTCGGCGCCGGCCTCGGCGCACTGCTCGATGGTCTCGGCGCTCACGCCGCCGTCGACCTGGACCCAGACCTCGCCGCCGAACCGGCGGACCGACTCGCGCACGGCCCGGACCTTGGGCATCTGGTCGGCCAGGAACGCCTGGCCGCCGAACCCCGGCTCGACCGTCATGACCAGGACCATGTCGACCTCGGGCAGCAGCTGCTCGTAGGGCGCCCACGGCGTGGCCGGCTTGAGCGCCAGGCCCGCCCGAGCACCCAACGACCGTAGCGCTCGGGCCAGCCGGCCCGGGTCGGCAGCCGCCTCGACATGGAAGGTCACCGACTTGGCCCCGGCCTCGGCATACCCCGGAGCCCACCGGTCGGGGTCCTCGATCATCAGGTGGCAGTCCAGCGGTATCGGGCTCACTCGCAGCAACGCCTCAACCACGGGCAGCCCGATCGTGAGGTTGGGGACGAAATGGTTGTCCATGACGTCGACGTGCGCCCAGTCTGCATTGCGCACGGCATCCAGCTCGGCCTGCAGGTTGGCGAAGTCGGCCGACAGGATGCTCGGCGAGATCAGCACGGGGGAAGCCTAACGGCCCAGCTGACCGCTACCCCCAGGGCTGGCGTTGAGCCGTTGGGCACCTGGTGCCGCCGGCGTGGCCCGGCAAGCTCCAGGAGTTTGTCGTCGCTCCATGACGCATCGCGGAGCATCCACAGACTCAACGACTCTGTATGCCGGGTGCTCATCGCGCGCGGGCCGGCACGTCAGGGCGTGGGATGGCGCGCGTCGTAGCGAAGAAACCCCCGCTGCCACCAGGCCAGCGCCAGCACCCCCGACGACGCAGGCGATGTCCCCGACGACCGCCGTCCACCCCTCGCCGATCCACGAGGCGACTACCCCGCTGAGCAGCTCTCCAAGGCGCGGCCCGCCGGCGACGACGACGATGAAGACCCCCTGCAGCCGGCCCCGCAGGTGGTCCGGGGTCGCGGCCTGCAGGATCGTCGAACGAAACACCGCGCTCACCGCGTCCGCAGCTCCCGCACACGCCATCGTCGCCGTCGCGACCCACAGCGCCGCGGTGACCGACAGCACCTGACCGGCCGCCAGCACGGCGGCGCCGAACCCGATGAATGACGCCCCCCAGCCGACCACGCTCACGACGACGGCCAGCCCCTGGCGCCGGACCCGCCCCAGCGGCCCCGACAGCACCATCGCGACCAGCCCTCCGACGGCCAGTCCCGCGGTGAGGATGCCGACCGTGCGCGCCCCACCGCCGAGCACCAGCGCCGCGATCGCCGGCAGCAGCGCTCGCGGCTGCGCCAGGATCATCGCGATGAGGTCAGCGAGGAAGGTCATGCGCACGTTCGGATGGGTGCCCAGGAAGGCCAGCCCGTCCCACACCGCCTGCAGCCCCACCCGTCCTGGCTCACCCGGTGGGCGGCCCTCGGGCGGCATGGCCGGCAGCCGCCAGATCCCCCACAGGGCGGCCGTGAACAGCACCGCATCGACGGTGTATGCCGTCGCAAAGCCGCCCAGGTCGACCAGGACGCCGGCCAGCAACGGGCCGACGAGAAAGGTGAGGTTCATGGCGGTGACCGACAGCGCGTTTGCGGCTGGCAGCAGCTCCGCAGGCAGCAGCCGCGGGTAGATCGCCGCGCGCGCCGGGTTGACCACGCCGAAACTGCGTTGGTGACGGCGACGAGCAGGTACAGCACCCACACGTGCTGGTTGCCCAGCCAGGCCTGCAGGGCGTTGCCGATGCTCGCTGCCCACAGCACGAGCGAGCCGAGTATGGCGACCGTGCGCCGGTCATGGTGGTCGACGAGCGCCCCACCGTAGAGGCCCATGACAACTAGGGGCACCAGTGCAGCCAGGCCGACCAGCCCCACTGCAGCCGTCGAGTTGGTCAGGTCCTAGACCTGCAGCCCGATGGCGACGGTGGCCAGCTGCGCGCCGATCCCCGACAGGGCCAGGCCGGCATACAGGCGCCGGTATGCCGGGCTTCGACGCAGCGGGGTGAGGTCAAGAAGCAGCGTCACGGGCTGAGCCAAGCTTGCGGATCAGCGCGAAGAACATCGCGTCGGTGCCGTGGACGTGCGGCCAGAGCTGCACGTTGGGGCCGGCACCGAGGTCGGGAACGGGGTCACCGGCCGCGTCGCGAAACAGCTCTCGCGCATCGGCAACGTCCGCGTCGGCACGGTGTTTCACCGCATCCTCGACCGCGAACCGGGTCTCGCTGAGGTGCGGGCTGCACGTGGCGTACCCGACGACCCCCCCGGGCCGGGTCGCGTCGAGAGCGCTGGTGAGCAGCTCGCGCTGCAGCCGCGTCAGGGTCGGCAGGTCGGCCGGCGAGCGCCGCCAGCGGGCCTCCGGCCGCCGCCGCAGCGCGCCGAGGCCGGTACAGGGCGCGTCGACGAGCACCCGGTCGTAGCCGCCTGGTTCGAGCTGGCCGACCTCGCGGCCGTCGCCAGTGCGGACCTCCACGGTCCCCGGGGGCGTCGTGTGGATCAGCTCTGCGAGGCTCGCGCGCACCAGCTCGCTGCGATGCGGGCTGACGTCGTTGGCAACGAGCCGAGCCCCCCGCTGTGCGGCGAGGCCGGCCAGTAGGGCCGCCTTGCCACCCGGACCGGCGCACAGGTCCAGCCAGCGCTCGGGACCCTCGCCCCCCACCTCGGCCGCGGCGAGGGCGAGCGCGACGAGCTGGGACCCTTCGTCCTGGACGCCGGCCCGGCCTCTGCGCACAGCGTCCAGCGCACCCGGATCACCGTGCGGCAGAATCGCGCTCGTCCCGGCCCAGCGCCCGGGCAGCGCTCCTGCCGCGAGCAGCTCGGCCACGTCGGCGAGACCGGGCCGCGCCGCCAGGGTGACCTGCGGCGCCGTGTTGTCGCTTTCCAGCAGGGCAACGAGTTCGGGCTGCACCGTCTCGGCGCTCACCCTGCCGTGCCCGATGAGCGCGGCGCGCAGCGCGGTGACCACCCACAGCGGGTGGGCATGCACGATGGCCAGCCGCTCGAGCAGGGGCAGCGTCGGGGGAGCGGCCGCGGCCAGCCAGGTGTCCAGGTCGCGTTCCCCAACGCGGCGCAGCACGGCGTTGACAAACCCGGCCGCGCCCTGGCCGTGGACTTGGCGCGCCAGGGCAACGGTCTCGGCGGTGGCTGCGTGCGTTGGCACTCGCATCCCGAGGAGCTGGTGCGTCCCGAGCCGTAGCGTGTCCAGGACCGGCGCGTCGATGGCCGCGGCCGGGCGCCCGGCGGCGAGCGCGATGATCGCGTCGTACCGGCCGCGCATCCTGGTCGCCCCGTAGGTGAGCTCCGTGGCGAACGCCGCGTCCCGCCCGGTCAGCCGGCGCTCCCGAAGCACGCGGGGCAGCTCGAGGTTGGCATAGGCGCCGCGAGCATCGACTGCGCGCATCACCGTGTATGCCGTGAGCCGAGCCGGATCGGCGGTGCGGGACCGCTCGCTCGGCCGGGCAGCCGACCCGGCGGACCGCTGACGACCCGGACCCCCGCCGTCCGCCCCGCCTCGCCGCCGCGGGGCGGTCGTCAGGCATGCCCGTCGAAGCCTTCGCCGGGGTCGATTCGGACGCCGCGCGCCCAGTCGGCGGCCGGCATCGGTTTCCTGCCGTGCGGTTGAACCAGACCGAGCCGGACCAGCGACGTCCCGGTGCCGGCATACACCGCCGCCTTGGTGACCACGAGCGCGCCCGGCGTGGTGGCGACCGGGACGCCGGCGCGTCACCCAGGGAGACGGGCCCGATCTTGAGGCGGTCCCCGCGGAAGGTGGTCCACGCGCCTGGCGCCGGGGTACAGCCACGGACCTGCCGGTCGATGACGATGGCTGGCCGTTCCCAGCCGCACCCGCGCGTCGGTGACCTCGACCTTGGGCGCCTGCGAGACCCCTTCTCCTGGCTGCGGGCTGGGCCACCAGCGTGCCGTCGGCGATCCCGTCGAGGGTTGCGACGAGCAGCTGCGCGCCAGCGACCGACAGCCGGGCGAGTAGGTCGCCGCTGGTGTCGGTCGGGAGGATCGGCTCGGTCATGACGCCGTAGACCGGCCCGGTGTCCAGTGTCTGCTGCAGCCGAAAGGTCGTGGCGCCGGTGACCTCGTCCCCCGCCATGATGGCGTGCTGTACGGGCGCCGCCCCGCGCCAGGCCGGTAGCAGCGAGAAGTGCAGGTTGACCCAGCCGTGTCGTGGGATGTCCAGCGCCGCGCGAGGGACAAGCGCGCCGTACGCGACGACGGCGACGCAGTCCGGGGCGAGGTCGCCCAGGGTGCGCAGGAAGTCGGTCTCGCGCGGCGTGCCCGGGGCGAGCACCGGTATGCCGTGCTGCTCGGCCCGAGCCCGAACCGGTGACGGGGTGTGCGTGCGGCCGCGCCCAGCCGGGGCATCCGGGCGGGTGAGGACAGCCACGAGCTCGTGGCGTGAGCCCATCAAGGCGTCCAGACTCGGCAGGGCCACGGCTGGCGTGCCTGCGAAGACCAGCCGCATCGTTACATCGCCCGGCCGAACGTGGAGTGCGGGCTCAGCTTGACGGTCGGGACGGGCCCACCGTTCCAATCCGCCTCGCGGATCGTCTTCATCGCTGCCTTGCGCTGGTGCGGGTCCATGCGGTCGATGAACAGGATGCCGTCGAGGTGGTCGGTCTCGTGCTGCACGGCTCGGGCCAGCAGGTCGGTGCCCTCGATGGTGAGCGGCTCGCCGTGCAGGTCGAACCCCATGGCTACCACGTGCAGCGCGCGGGTGGTGTCGAAGACCAGACCGGGGAAGGACAGGCACCCTTCGGGGCCGTCCTGCCGTTCGTCGGACAGCCGCAGCGTCGGGTTGACCAGATGCCCGACCACACCCTCGACGTGATAGGTGAAGACCCGCAGGCCGACGCCGATCTGCGGGGCGGCGAGTCCAGCGCCCGGGGCGTCGAGCATGGTGTCGGTGAGGTCCTGCACGAGCTGGCGCAGCTCACGGTCGAAGTCGACGACCGGCAGCGCCGGGGTGCGCAGGATCGGGTCGCCGAAAAGGCGGATGTCCTTGACCGACACAAGCGTCCTCCGGCAGGCGACAGGGACCGCCAGTCTAGGGCCGGGGCGCGGACGGACCGGTGGCGGAGCGCCAACGGCGCTCCGAGGACCGCGCGAGAGGAGGCCAACGGTTGCTTCGCGGCTCTCGAAGCAACCGTTCGGCTACGTTCACGGGGGCGGCGGGCCACGGCGCTCACGGTGCGACGGGATCCATCCGCACGGTCAACGGCTCCGGGTCCTTGCGGGCGCTGCGGATCGCCCGCAGGGCGACGAGCGCGGATGCCAGCGCGGCTGATTGGTCGAGTGGGGCGCGCAGCAGCACCTGGACCGAAGACAGGTGCTCGCCACGCGCACTGTTGGCGCATGCGACCGGGAGCGGACCGAGCCGATCAGCCATCAGCGCCGGGTCCAGCTCGCGCACTGCGGCATCGAGGGCGCGGCGGCTGCCGACGAGCGAAGCCATCCGCACCGTCGGTGGCAGGCCGAGCTCGGTCCGCTCAGCCAGCTCCCGTTCCGCTAGCCACACCGGTTCCCAACGCACGAGCGCCTCTACGGCCGGCAGGGTGCGCGTGGTCGGTGCTCCGGCCAGGACGACGATCCCGCCGTCGGCGGCTGGCCGGGTCAAGGCGGCCGCCGCCGTCCACCGGCGCAGCGCCTCTACCGATGCATCCAGCTCAGGCCGGTCGAGCAGGGCCCACGCGTCGAGCAGCAAGGTCGCGGCATACCCGCCGTCGGCTACCGGTTCGGCTCCCGGGCGTCGCGATCACCAGCGCCGGGCGCGCCGGAACGCTCGCGTGGACCTGCCCGCCTCCTGAGGTCACGACGAGCGCGCCAGGGAACGCGCGGCCGATCTCCTCGGCGGTGCGCCGGGCCCCGACAACAGCCGAGCGAACCCGGATGCCACCGCACCCCGGACACTCGAAGCTGCCCGAGTCGAACCTCGTCTCGCACCAGCGGCACCGCGGGTCGACGCCTGCGGCGGCCACGGCTATCGGGCCATGGCATGCGGCGCAACGGA
Organism: uncultured Actinomycetota bacterium; assembly: GCA_963724925.1. GTDB lineage: Bacteria > Actinomycetota > Actinomycetes > Actinomycetales > Dermatophilaceae > Phosphoribacter. The sequence continues at coordinate 73,318 of CAVRXF010000032.1, forward strand.
CCGGCTCACGGCAGGTGCCGCAGGAGAGCGACGGTTGGTACCCGCGTCGGGGCACCTGCACGAGCACCGGCCCCGTCTCCAGTGCCGCCCGCGCCGCCCGCCAAGCAGCGGATGGCAGGTGGGCGTAGGCCGCTGGCCCGTCCCGTTCGGCATCCTGGCCCTCCCCCGCCACGACGACACGCGCAGCTGCAGCCCGCGCCACGTGCGCGGCGGCCCTAACATCGGCCAACTCTCCCCGCTCGACCAGCCGTTGCACCTCGACACTGCGCGCGAACCCGCCGGCCAGCACGGCCGCACCCGTCTGCTCCGCACGTATCCGCAGGACCTCGCCGACGTGCGGGTACGGCGCTCTCGGCTCGCGCAGCAGGTCGTCTCCGTCGTCCCACCAGGCCACCAGGCCGAGGTCCCGCACCGGTGCGAAGGTCGCTGCGCGGTTGCCGACGACGCACCGCACGTGGCCGCGTAGCACCTTGAGCCATGCCGTGTACCGCGCCTGGGGCCCCTGGTCCGCGGTGAGCCGCACGTGCCGGCCGCGACCTAGCACCTCGGTCAGGGCCCGGTCCACGCGCGAGACGTCGCGATGGTCTGGCACCACAAGCAACGCCCCGCGGCCCGCGGCGAGAGCTGTGGCAGCAGCCACCGCCAGCGCAGCGGGCCAGTCGCGCTCGCGCGGTTGGCAAGGCAGCGCCAGCCAGGCAGCGCGCGGGGCTTCTCCGGTGGCCAGTCGGCGCAGGAACGAGCTGCCGGCGGGGTATGCCGTGAACGGGCCGGGTAGAGGCGCGCCGAGTGGCGGGGCGGCGGGCGGCTCGTCGGCCAAGGCCCGCTCCGCCGCGGCGTGCCGTGGCGGGATGGCGAGGCGCAGCACGTCGCCGAGCACACCGGCATACCGCTCGGCGGTGGCGCGGCACACCGCCAGGATCTCGTGGGTCAGGACGGGTTCGGGGCTGACCACGCGGCGCAGCGGGGACAGCGGCCCGGGATGGTGCCCTTGCGCGAGCCGTTCGACGACGAACCCGTCCAGGTCGCGACCGGCGAAGCGGACCCGCACGCGTGCGCCAGGTGCCGCGGCCTCGGCGAGCTCCGGCGGCACCGCATACTCGAAGGTGCGGTCCAGATGGGCGAGGCCGCTGTCGACGACGACCGCGGCGACCGGTGCGAGGTCCGGTTGGCGCGCACCTTCGGTCGTGACCACCCCTTGAACCTAGCGAGGACCGCCGACACCGGTTCGACGTGGCGGGCTTCCGCGGTCGGTCAGCGCAGCTCAATCGAGGCAACGTGACCACGTGCTCGGGCCAGCCTCACGTCGCGAGTCACCAGCGGCACGTCAAGGGCCTCAGCCAACGCGACATACGCGGCGTCGTACGCTGAGAGATGCTCGCGAAGGGCAAACGCTCTTCGGCGTAGCGGGTCGACTGGCGCCCAACGGTGAACGGGCAGGTCGTCGAAATCAGTCAGCAGGTCCTCCGCCCGTGCTGGCGACAGGTGACCGCCCAAGGTAAGCCCGCGCAAGGCGGAGACGACTTCGAAGTCGAGAAGGGTCGGCGCGTGCAGCTCCCGGCTTCTCAGGCGGTCACGCAGCACCTCGGTCCCGTCGGCCGTGGCCAGCGCATCCACGACCGCTGAGCTGTCGACGACGATCACCGGCCGTGGCGATCGCTCAGGTCACCGTCTCGCTCTCTTCGTGCGCTTCGAATCGCCTCGACCGACGAGACCGTCAAGCGCTCTGCTCGCCGGGCGGCTCGGTCCAGGACCTCCGCGGCTGTCGGGCGCTCAACCTCCCGCGCAATGACGTCGAGGAGGTAGCTGTTGAGCGACTGCCCTTGAGCGGCAGCGCGCGCCTTGAGCGCGCGATGCGCCGCTTCGGGCACGTTGCGGATTTGCAGGAGAGCACCCATGCACCCATGCTAGAACTATTTATATGCAAAGTGCAGTCAGGCGCCCGTCGAACTAGGTCAGCGAACCGCGGCGCGCAGCGCGTCGACCCGGTCGGTGCGCTCCCAGGTGAACGGGTTCTCGACGCCGTCGGCCTGGGTGCGCCCGAAGTGCCCGTATGCCGCGGTTACCCGGTAGATCGGCCGGAGCAGGTCGAGCTGGTCGATGATGGCAGCCGGACGCAGGTCGAACACCGACGCGATCCCGGTCTGGATCTGCTGCACGGGCACGGTCTCGGTGCCGAAGGTCTCGACGTACAGCCCCACGGGGTGCGCGGCCCCGATCGCGTACGCCACCTGGATCTCGCAGCGGGTGGCCAGGCCCGCGGCGACGACGTTCTTGGCGACCCATCGGGTCGCGTATGCGGCGGAGCGGTCCACCTTGGACGGGTCCTTGCCGGAGAAGGCTCCCCCGCCGTGGCGGGCCATGCCCCCGTACGTGTCGACGATGATCTTGCGGCCGGTCAGCCCGGCATCCCCCATCGGGCCGCCGATCTCGAACCGGCCCGTGGGGTTGATCAGCGTACGGTAGCCCGACACGTCCAGGTCCGACCCGGACTCCTTGAGGTCGGCAAGGACCGGCTCGATGACCTCGCTGATGATGTCGGGGGCCAACAGCCCGTCCAGGGAGATATCGACCGCGTGCTGCGTGGAGACCACGACGGTGTCCAGGCGTACCGCCTTGTCACCTTCGTAGGCGATGGTCACCTGGGTCTTGCCGTCCGGGCGCAGGTAGGGCACGTCCTGGCTCTTGCGCACCATGGAGAGCCGCTCGGACAGCCGGTGTGCGAGAAAGATCGGCAGCGGCATGAACTCTGGGGTGTCCATGCACGCGAACCCGAACATCAAGCCCTGGTCACCCGCGCCCTGCTTGTCGTACATGTCGACGTTCTCGCCGACGCGGTTCTCGTATGCCGTGTCGACGCCTTGGGCGATGTCGGGGCTCTGCTGGCCGATCGACACCGACACCCCACACGAGGCGCCGTCGAACCCCTTGGTGGAGGAGTCGTAGCCGATCTCGAGCACCGTGTCGCGGACGATCCGTGGGATCTCGACGTAGGCCTCGGTGGTCACCTCTCCTGCCACGTGGACCAGACCGGTCGTCACCATGGTCTCGACGGCTACGCGTGAGCGGGGATCCTGCTCGAGCATGGCGTCCAGGATCGCGTCGCTGATCTGGTCGCAGATCTTGTCCGGATGACCTTCGGTAACGGACTCGGACGTGAACAAGCGTGCTGACAAGGGCGGTTCTCCAGACTCGGCGAAATCAGGGGGGGCTGAGGTCCAGTCTAACGGGCAGGTGCCCTCAGGCCGGGCAGATGGGCGCAACCGCAGGGCGCTTCGCGTGCTTTCGCCCAGGCACTGCTCCGCCCCGGTCACTGCTCGCCGAGGGCGGCCTGTATGCCGTCCCAGACCGTCTCGGCGACCTGCACCTTGCTCGCCGGGCCGACGGTCCGTTCGGGCTGACCGTCGGCGTACAGCAGGTGCACGGTGTTGCTGTCGGCACCGAAGACCTTGTTGATCCCGACCTCGTTGGCAACCAGCAGGTCGCAACCCTTGCGGCGCATCTTGACCCGGGCCAGCTCAAGCGCGGAGCCGGTGTCGTCGCCGGTCTCGGCGGCAAACCCGACCAGGTAGGGCCTTGGGTCGCGTCGGGCCGCCCGGTCGGCTACCAAGCCGGCCAGAATGTCCGGGTTGCGCACCAGCTCAATGGTGGGCGCGGACTCGTCGGAGCTGGTCGGGACGGGGTAGGCCTTCTTGATCTTGCTGGCGGCGTAGTGGGCCGGCCGGAAGTCGGCTACCGCGGCACACATCACGACCACGTCGGCGCTGACCGCCGCCTTTGTCACCGCCTCCTGCAAGTCCAACGCGGTGTCCACCGAAACCACGGTGACCCCCGCCGGCGCTGCGATCCGCATGGCAGCGGCCACCAGGGTCACCTCGGCGCCGCGCGCGGCGGCCACCTCGGCGAGGGCGACGCCTTGTTTGCCGGACGAGCGGTTGCCCAGGAACCGCACCGGGTCCAGCGGCTCGCGCGTGCCGCCCGCGGTGACCACGACGCGACGACCCGCCAGGGACCGGTTCGTGCCCGCGATCGCCAGGCACGCGGCAAACAGGTCCTCCGGTTCGGGCAGCCGCCCCGCCCCGCTGTCGGGGCCGGTGAGCCGGCCCGAGACGGGGTCGATCACCCGCGCCCCCCGGGCCCGCAGGGTGGCGACGTTGGCCCGGGTCGCCGGGTGCTCCCACATCTCGGTGTGCATGGCCGGGGCGAACACGACCGGGCATCGCGCCGTGAGCAACGTCGCCGTGAGCAGGTCGTCGGCCTGGCCGGTGGCCGCCTTCGCCAGCAGGTCGGCGGTGGCGGGGGCCACCACAAGCAGCTCGGCATGCTGGCCGATCCGCACGTGCGCCACCTCGTCGACGTTGCTCCACACGTCGGTGCTGACCGGCTTGCCGGAAAGCGCCTCCCAGGTTGCCGTGCCGACGAAGTGCAGCGCGGCCTCGCTGGGGATGACCGTGACGTCGTGGCCGCCCTCGGTAAACAACCGCAGCAGCGAGCATGCTTTGTAGGCGGCGATCCCCCCGCTCACGCCGAGGACGACGCGAATGCCCGTCATGAAGCTTCGGTGACGAAGGGCCTTAGCCCTCCGTCGCCTCCGAGGTGAGCAGGCCCTCGTTGATCTCGCGCAGCGCGATCGAGAGCGGCTTCTCGTGGACCTCGGTCTCGATGAGCGGACCGACGTAGTCCAGCAGGCCTTCCTGCAGCTGCGAGTAGTAGGCGTTGATCTGGCGGGCCCGCTTGGCCGAGTAGATCACCAGGGCGTACTTGCTGTCGGCGGCTTCCAGCAGATCGTCGATGGGCGGGTTGGTGATCCCGATGGGGTTGGCCACGGTTCCGGACACGCTGGGTCTCGTTTCGTCTCGATGCTGGTGCGCTGGCCGCAACGGGATGCCCGGTCGCGGCGGACTGGTCAGCGACGCTGATGCGTTCCCATCAATGATACGAGTTCCGCACTGGCCCGGCGAACGTCGTCGTTGACGACCACGACGTCGAACTCCTCGGCCGCCGCCATCTCCTGTCGCGCCGTCTGCAGCCGAGCGGCCCGTTCGTCAGCGGTTTCGGTGCCCCGCCCGTGCAACCTTCGCACGAGCTCGTCCCAGCTGGGCGGCGCGAGGAAGACGTACAGCGCATGGGGAAGAACTTGGCGGACCTGACGGGCGCCCTGCAGGTCGATCTCCAGCAGCGCAGCCCGGCCCTGCGCGAGGGCCCGCTCGAGCGGCGCTCGAGGGGTGCCGTACTTGGCGCGGCCGTGCACGACGGCATACTCCAGCAGCTCCCCTTGCGCGACAAGCCGGTCGAATTCCTCGTCGTCGACGAAGTGGTAGTGCACGCCGTCGACCTCTCCCGGGCGGGGCGGCCGGGTTGTCACGGAGACCGAGAGCCACACCTGGGGGAAGTGTGCCCGCACGTAGCTGGCCACGGTGCCCTTGCCTACGGCGGTGGGCCCGGCCAGAACGGTCAGCCGGTGCGGCGGGTCAGACGGGGTACAGGCCTGCGGGCCAAGGCTCACGCGTGGTCGAACCGGTCGATGAGGGCCTTTGCCTGGTTGGCGCCGAGGCCGCGCACCCGCCGCGACTCGGAGATACCGATCTCCTCCATGATCTGGCGGGCCCGCACCCGGCCCACGCCAGGAAGCGACTCCAGCAACGCGGACACCTTCATCTTGCCGACGACAACGTTCTCGCGGCCCTCGGCGATGACCTCCCCGAGCGAGCCCTGCGAGTACTTGAGCCGGTTCTTGACCGCGGCGCGCTCGCGGCGGGCCTCGGCGGCCTTCTTCAGGGCAGCGTCCCGCTCTTGCGGGGTCAGCGGGGGTAGAGCCACGGTCGGTCTCCTTGGTCCTGCAAGTGCGTTGACGACGAACCTACAGAGGGCCCGGGGCGCCCGCAACGACAGGCGGTTCGGCGCCGCCGCGGCTGCGGTCGCGGTGTTCCCGACGGGGGATCGGGTCGGTTAACTTCGGCACGGACGCTCGCCGTCACGCCAAGCCGAGCAGCTCCCGCAGCGCGTCGGCGGTATGCCGGGCGCGCGCCGCCAGCGCGGACCCGCTCGGTCCTGAGGCGAGCAGCTCACGGCTGCTGGCCGCCAGCACGTTCGGCAAGGCGCGCCCGAATATCCGGCGCAGGTCATCGGCCGTGCCGCCCTGGGCGCCGACACCGGGTGCGAGCAGCGGGGCGTTCGCCGCGGCCAGGTCCAGCCCTAGCTGGTGGACCGCCGCCCCCACCGTCGCCCCGACCACCAGTCCCACGCTGCCCAGCTGGCCATGGGCAGCGGCGTGGGCGTTGTCGTCGGTGACCCCGGCGACGACATGAGCGGCAACGCTGCGCCCGTGCAGCACGGCGTGCTGCACCGCGGCACCTTCCGGGTTAGAGGTCAG
>CAVRXF010000033.1:0-25709 GCA_963724925.1 uncultured Actinomycetota bacterium
GGTCGCGGCCTGCAGGATCGTCGAACGAAACACCGCGCTCACCGCGTCCGCAGCTCCCGCACACGCCATCGTCGCCGTCGCGACCCACAGCGCCGCGGTGACCGACAGCACCTGACCGGCCGCCAGCACGGCGGCGCCGAACCCGATGAATGACGCCCCCCAGCCGACCACGCTCACGACGACGGCCAGCCCCTGGCGCCGGACCCGCCCCAGCGGCCCCGACAGCACCATCGCGACCAGCCCTCCGACGGCCAGTCCCGCGGTGAGGATGCCGACCGTGCGCGCCCCACCGCCGAGCACCAGCGCCGCGATCGCCGGCAGCAGCGCTCGCGGCTGCGCCAGGATCATCGCGATGAGGTCAGCGAGGAAGGTCATGCGCACGTTCGGATGGGTGCCCAGGAAGGCCAGCCCGTCCCACACCGCCTGCAGCCCCACCCGTCCTGGCTCACCCGGTGGGCGGCCCTCGGGCGGCATGGCCGGCAGCCGCCAGATCCCCCACAGGGCGGCCGTGAACAGCACCGCATCGACGGTGTATGCCGTCGCAAAGCCGCCCAGGTCGACCAGGACGCCGGCCAGCAACGGGCCGACGAGAAAGGTGAGGTTCATGGCGGTGACCGACAGCGCGTTTGCGGCTGGCAGCAGCTCCGCAGGCAGCAGCCGCGGGTAGATCGCCGCGCGCGCCGGGTTGACCACGCCGAAACTGCGTTGGTGACGGCGACGAGCAGGTACAGCACCCACACGTGCTGGTTGCCCAGCCAGGCCTGCAGGGCGTTGCCGATGCTCGCTGCCCACAGCACGAGCGAGCCGAGTATGGCGACCGTGCGCCGGTCATGGTGGTCGACGAGCGCCCCACCGTAGAGGCCCATGACAACTAGGGGCACCAGTGCAGCCAGGCCGACCAGCCCCACTGCAGCCGTCGAGTTGGTCAGGTCCTAGACCTGCAGCCCGATGGCGACGGTGGCCAGCTGCGCGCCGATCCCCGACAGGGCCAGGCCGGCATACAGGCGCCGGTATGCCGGGCTTCGACGCAGCGGGGTGAGGTCAAGAAGCAGCGTCACGGGCTGAGCCAAGCTTGCGGATCAGCGCGAAGAACATCGCGTCGGTGCCGTGGACGTGCGGCCAGAGCTGCACGTTGGGGCCGGCGCCGAGGTCGGGAACGGGGTCACCGGCCGCGTCGCGGAACAGCTCTCGCGCGTCGGCAACGTCCGCGTCGGCACGGTGCTTCACCGCATCCTCGACCGCGAACCGGGTCTCGCTGAGGTGCGGGCTGCACGTGGCGTACCCGACGACCCCCCCGGGCCGGGTCGCGTCGAGAGCGCTGGCGAGCAGCTCGCGCTGCAGCCGCGTCAGGGTCGGCAGGTCGGCCGGCGAGCGCCGCCAGCGGGCCTCCGGCCGCCGCCGCAGCGCGCCGAGGCCGGTACAGGGCGCGTCGACGAGCACCCGGTCGTAGCCGCCTGGTTCGAGCTGGCCGACCTCGCGGCCGTCGCCGGTGCGGACCTCGACGGTGCCCCAGGGGCGTCGTGCGGATCAGCTGCTGCGAGCGCTCGCGCGCACCAGCTCGCTGCGGTGCGGGCTGACGTCGTTGGCAACGAGCCGAGCCCCCCGCTGTGCGGCGAGGCCGGCCAGCAGGGCCGCCTTGCCACCCGGGCCGGCGCACAGGTCCAGCCAGCGCTCGGGACCCTCGCCCGGCACCTCGGCCGCGGCGAGGGCGAGCGCGACGAGCTGGGACCCTTCGTCCTGGACGCCGGCCCGGCCTCTGCGCACAGCGTCCGAGCGCACCCGGATCACCGTGCGGCAGAATCGCGCTCGTCCGGGCCCAGCGCCCGGGCAGCGCTCCTGCCGCGAGCAGCTCGGCCACGTCGGCGAGACCCGGCCGCGCCGCCGAGGGTGACCTGCGGCGCCGCGTTGTCGCTTTCCAGCAGGGCAACGAGCTCGGGCTGCACCGTCTCGGCGCTCGCCCTGCCGTGCCCGATGAGCGCGGCGCGCAGCGCGGTGACCACCCACAGCGGGTGGCGCAGTGCACGATGGCCAGCCGCTCGAGCAGGCGGCAGCGTCGGGGGAGCGGCCGCGGCCAGCCAGGTGTCCAGGTCGCGTTCGCCAACGCGGCGCAGCACGGCGTTGACGAACCCGGCCGCGCCCTGGCCGTGGACTTGGCCGCGCCAGGGCAACGGTCTCGGCGGTGGCTGCGTGCGTTGGCACTCGCATGCCGAGCAGCTGGTGCGTCCCGAGCCGTAGCGTGTCCAGGACCGGCGCGTCGATGGCCGCGGCCGGGCGCCCGGCGGCGAGCGCGATGATCGCGTCGTACCGGCCGCGCATCCGTGGTCGCCCCGTAGGTGAGCTCCGTGGCGAACGCCGCGTCCCGCCCGGTCAGCCGGCGCTCGCGCAGCACGCGGGGCAGCTCGAGGTTGGCATAGGCGCCGCGAGCATCGACTGCGCGCAGCACCGTGTATGCCGTGAGCCGGGCCGGATCGGCGGTGCGGGACCGCTCGCTCGGCCGGGCAGCCGACCTGGCGGACGCTGACGACCCGGACCGCCGCGCCGTCCGCCCCGCCTCGCCGCCGCGGGGCGGTCGTCAGGCATGCCCGTCGAAGTCCTTCGCCGGGGTCGATGCGGACGCCGCGCGCCCAGTCGGCGGCCGGCATCGGCTTCTTGCCGTGCGGCTGCACCAGGCCGAGCCGGACCGGCGACGAGTCCCGGTGCCGGCATAGCACCGCCGGCCTTGGTGACCACGAGCGCGCCCGGCGTGGCCGGCGACCGGGACGCCGGCGCGTCACCCGGGAGACCGGGCCCGAGCTTGAGGCGCTCGCCGCGGAAGGTCGTCCACGCGCCGGGCGCCGGGGTGCAGCCCCGGACCTGCCGGTCGATGACGATGGCGGGCCGGTCCCAGTCGCACCCGCGCGTCGGTCGACGCTCGACCTTGGGCGCGTGGCGACACCCCGTCGGCTGGCTGCGGGCCGGGCCACGAGCGTGCCGTCCGTCGATCCCGTCGAGGGTTGCGACGAGCAGCTGCGCGCCAGCGACCGACGAGCCGGGCGAGCAGGTCGCCGGCTGGTGTCGGTCGGGCGGATCGGCTCGGTCATGCACGCCGTAGCACCGGGCCGGTGTCCAGTGCCTGCTCGCAGCCGGAAGGTCGTGGCGCCGGTGACCTCGTCCCCGGCCATGATGGCGTGCTGTACCGGGCGCCGCCCCGCGCCAGGCGGGCAGCAGCGAGAAGTGCAGGTTGACCCAGCCGTGTCGGCGGGATGTCCAGCGCGGCGCGCGGCGACGAGCGCGCCGTACGCGACGACCGGCGCAGCAGTCCGGGCGCGAGGTCGCGCAGCCGTGCGCAGGAACGTCGGGCTCGCGCGGCGTGCGCGGGCGTGAGCACCGGTATGCCGTGCTGCTCGGCCCGAGCTCGGCACCGGCGACGGGCGCATGCGTGCGGCCGCGCCCGGCCGGGGCGTCCGGGACGGGTGACGACAGCCACGAGCTCGTGGCGCGACGCCGATCAGGGCGTCCAGACGTCGGCAGGGCCACGGCTCGGGCGTGCCTGCGAAGACCAGCCGCATCGTCACATCGCCCGGCCGAACGTGCGAGTGCGGGCTGAGCTTGACGGTCGGGACCGGGCTCACCGTACCACTCCGCCTCGCGGATCGCCTTCATCGCGGCCTTGCGCTGCTGCGGGTCCATGCCGGTCGATGAACAGGATGCCGTCGAGGTGGTCGGTCTCGTGCTGCACGGCTCGGGCCAGCAGGTCGGTGCCCTCGATGGTGAGCGGCTCGCCGTGCAGGTCGAAGCCCGTGGCGACCACGCTGCAGCGCGCGCGGTGGTGTCGAAGACCAGACCGGGGAACGGACAGGCAGCCTTCGGGTCCGTACATCCTCGGACAGCCGCAAGGTCGGGTTGACCAGGTGCCCGACCACCCCGTCCACGTGGTAGGTGAACACCCGAAGCCCGACACCGATCTGTGGGGCGGCCGGCCCGCGCCTGGCGCATCGAGCATGGTGTCGGTGAGGTGCTTTGACGAGCTGGCGCAGCTCACGGGTCGAAGTCGACGACCTGGAGGGCGGCCATGCGAAGGTTGGGGTCGCCGAACAGGCGGGAGTGTCCTGCGGCCAAACCCACGGTGACTCCGGCAGACGACGGAAACCGCCAGTCTAGCTAGTGGCCACCGCGTGACCCGGCTGATCGGGCGCGGGGTGGTGGTGTCTCGGGGTCCAGCCCGTTGCCATGCGGATGGTCAACGGCTCAGGGGTCCTTGCGGGCGCTTCGAATCGCACCACCGCGGGGCGGCCAGGGCGATCGGCCAGGGCGGCGGGATCGGGCTAAGGGGCATCCGCAACGGCGCCTGGACCTGGGCCAGGTGCTCGCCACGCGCACTCGTCTGGCGCATGTGACCGGGAGCGGACCGAGCCGATCAGCCATCAGCGCCGGGTCCAGCTCGCGCGACGGCGGCATCGAGGGCGCGGCGGCTGCCGACGAGCGAAGCCATCCGCACCGTCGGTGGCAGGCCGAGCTCGGTCCGCTCAGCCAGCTCGCGTTCCGGCTAGCCACACCGGTGTCCCAACGCACGAGCGCCTCGACCGGCCGGGAGGGTGCGCGTCGGTCGGTGCTCCGGCCAGGACGACGATCGCCGCCGTCGGACGGCTGAGCCGGGTCAAGGCCGCCGCCGCCGTCCAGCGGCGCAGCGCCTCTACCGATGCATCCAGCTCAGGCCGGTCGAGCAGGGCCCACGCGTCGAGCAGCAAGGTCGCGGCATACCCGCCGTCGGCGACCGGTTCGGCTCCCGGGCGTCGCGATCACCAGCGCCGGGCCGCGCCGGAACGCTCGCGTGGACCTGCCCGCCTCCCGAGGTCACGACGAGCGCGCCGGGGAACGCGCGGCCGATCTCCTCGGCGGTGCGCCGGGCGCCGACGACAGCCGAGCGAACCCGCGATGCCACCGCACGCCGGACACTCGAAGCTGCCCGAGTCGAACGCTCGTCTCGCACCAGCGGCACCGCGGGTCGGCACCTGCGGCGGCCACGGCCATCGGGCCATGGCATGCGGCGCAACGGACCGGCTCACGGCAGGTGCCGCAGGAGAGCGACGGTAGGTACCCGCGTCGGGGCACCTGCACGAGCACCGGCCCCGTCTCCAGCGCCGCCTCGCGCCGCCCGCCAAGCGAGCGGATGGCAGGTGGGCGTAGGCCGCTGGCCCGTCCCGTTCGGCGTCCTGGCCCTCCCCCGCCGACGACGACACGCGCAGCTGCAGCCCGCGCCACGTGCGCGGCGGCCCTAACATCGGCCAGGACTCTCGCCGCTCGACCAGCCGTTGCACCTCGACGCTGCGCGCGAACCCGCCGGCCAGCACGCGCCGCGCCCGTCTGCTCCGCACGTATCCGCAGGACCTCGCCGACGTGCGGGTACGGCGCTCTCGGCTCGCGCAGCAGGTCGTCTCCGTCGTCCCACCAGGCCACCAGGCCGAGGTCCCGCACCGGTGCGAAGGTCGCTGCCCGGGTGCCGACGACGCACCGCACGTGGCCGCGTAGCACCTTGAGCCAGGCCGTGTACCGCGCCTGGGGCCCTTGGTCCGCGGTGAGCCGCACGTGCCGGCCGCGGCCCAGCACGCTCGGTCAGGGCCCGGTCCACGCGCGCGACGTCGCGATGGTCGGGCACCACGAGCAACGCCCCGCGGCCCGCGGCGAGAGCCGTGGCGGCAGCCACCGCCAGCGCATGCGGGCCAGTCGCGCTCGCGCGGTTGGCAAGGCAGCGCCAGCCAGGCAGCGCGCGGGGCTTCTCCGGCGGCCAGGTCGCGCGCAGGAACGAGCTGCCGGCGGGGTATGCCGTGAACGGGCCGGGTAGAGGCGCGGCGAGTGGCGGGTGCGGTCGGGCGGCTCGCCGGCCAAGGCCCGCTCCGCCGCGGCGTGCCGTGGCGGGACGGCGAGGCGCAGCACGTCGCCGAGCACACCGGCATACCGCTCGGCGGTGGCGCGGCACACCGCCAGGATCTCGTGGCGTCAGGACCGGCTCGGGGCTGACCACGCGGCGCAGCGGGGACAGCGGCCCGGGATGGTGCCCTCGCGCGAGCCGTTCGACGACGAACCCGTCCACGTCGCGACCGGCGAAGCGGACCCGCACGCGTGCGCCAGGTGCCGCGGCCTCGGCGAGCTCCGGCGGCACCGCATACTCGAAGGTGCGGTCCAGATGGGCGAGGCCGCTGTCGACGACGACCGCGGCGACCGGTGCGAGGTCCGGTTGGCGCGCACCTTCGGTCGTGACCACCCCTTGAACCTAGCGAGGACCGCCGACACCGGTTCGACGTGGCGGGCTTCCGCGGTCGGTCAGCGCAGCTCAATCGAGGCAACGTGACCACGTGCTCGGGCCAGCCTCACGTCGCGAGTCACCAGCGGCACGTCAAGGGCCTCAGCCAACGCGACATACGCGGCGTCGTACGCTGAGAGATGCTCGCGAAGGGCAAACGCTCTTCGGCGTAGCGGGTCGACTGGCGCCCAACGGTGAACGGGCAGGTCGTCGAAATCAGTCAGCAGGTCCTCCGCCCGTGCTGGCGACAGGTGACCGCCCAAGGTAAGCCCGCGCAAGGCGGGGAGCGACTTCGAAGTCGAGAAGGGTGCGCGTGCAGCTCCCGGCTTCTCAGGCGGTCACGCAGCACCTCGGTCCCGTCGGCCGTGGCCAGCGCATCCACGACCGCTGAGCTGTCGACAACGATCACCGGCCGTGGCGATCGCTCAGGTCACCGTCTCGCTCTCTTCGTGCGCTTCGAATCGCCTCGACCGACGAGACCGTCAAGCGCTCTGCTCGCCGGGCGGCTCGGTCCAGGACCTCCCGGCTGTCGGGCGCTCAACCTCCCGCGCAATGACGTCGAGGAGGTAGCTGTTGAGCGACTGCCCTTGAGCGGCAGCGCGCGCCTTGAGCGCGCGATGCGCCGCTTCGGGCACGTTGCGGATTTGCAGGAGAGCACCCATGCACCCATGCTAGAACTATTTATATGCAAAGTGCAGTCAGGCGCCCGTCGAACTAGGTCAGCGAACCGCGGCGCGCAGCGCGTCGACCCGGTCGGTGCGCTCCCAGGTGAACGGGTTCTCGACGCCGTCGGCCTGGGTGCGCCCGAAGTGCCCGTATGCCGCGGTTACCCGGTAGATCGGCCGGAGCAGGTCGAGCTGGTCGATGATGGCAGCCGGACGCAGGTCGAACACCGACGCGATCCCGGTCTGGATACTGCTGTACGGGCACGGTCTCGGTGCCGAAGGTCTCGACGTACAGCCCCACGGGGTGCGCGGCCCCGATCGCGTACGCCACCTGGATCTCGCAGCGGGTGGCCAGGCCCGCGGCGACGACGTTCTTGGCGACCCATCGGGTCGCGTATGCGGCGGAGCGGTCCACCTTGGACGGGTCCTTGCCGGAGAAGGCTCCCCCGCCGTGGCGGGCCATGCCCCCGTACGTGTCGACGATGATCTTGCGGCCGGTCAGCCCGGCATCCCCCATCGGGCCGCCGATCTCGAACCGGCCCGTGGGGTTGATCAGCGTACGGTAGCCCGACACGTCCAGGTCCGACCCGGACTCCTTGAGGTCGGCAAGGACCGGCTCGATGACCTCGCTGATGATGTCGGGGGCCAACAGCCCGTCCAGGGAGATATCGACCGCGTGCTGCGTGGAGACCACGACGGTGTCCAGGCGTACCGCCTTGTCACCTTCGTAGGCGATGGTCACCTGGGTCTTGCCGTCCGGGCGCAGGTAGGGCACGTCCTGGCTCTTGCGCACCATGGAGAGCCGCTCGGACAGCCGGTGTGCGAGAAAGATCGGCAGCGGCATGAACTCTGGGGTGTCCATGCACGCGAACCCGAACATCAAGCCCTGGTCACCCGCGCCCTGCTTGTCGTACATGTCGATGTTCTCGCCGACGCGGTTCTCGTATGCCGTGTCGACGCCTTGGGCGATGTCGGGGCTCTGCTGGCCGATCGACACCGACACCCCACACGAGGCGCCGTCGAACCCCTTGGTGGAGGAGTCGTAGCCGATCTCGAGCACCGTGTCGCGGACGATCCGTGGGATCTCGACGTAGGCCTCGGTGGTCACCTCTCCTGCCACGTGGACCAGACCGGTCGTCACCATGGTCTCGACGGCTACGCGTGAGCGGGGATCCTGCTCGAGCATGGCGTCCAGGATCGCGTCGCTGATCTGGTCGCAGATCTTGTCCGGATGACCTTCGGTAACGGACTCGGACGTGAACAAGCGTGCTGACAAGGGCGGTTCTCCAGACTCGGCGAAATCAGGGGGGGCTGAGGTCCAGTCTAACGGGCAGGTGCCCTCAGGCCGGGCAGATGGGCGCAACCGCAGGGCGCTTCGCGTGCTTTCGCCCAGGCACTGCTCGCCCCGGTCACGCTCGCCGAGGGCGGCCTGTATGCCGTCCCACACCGTCTCGGCGACCTGCACCTTGCTCGCTGGGCCGACGGTCCGTTCGGGCTGACCGTCGGCGTACAGCAGGTGCACGGTGTTGCTGTCGGCACCGAAGACCTTGTTGATCCCGACCTCGTTGGCAACCAGCAGGTCGCAACCCTTGCGGCGCATCTTGACCCGGGCCAGCTCAAGCGCGGAGCCGGTGTCGTCGCCGGTCTCGGCGGCAAACCCGACCAGGTAGGGCCTTGGGTCGCGTCGGGCCGCCCGGTCGGCTACCAAGCCGGCCAGAATGTCCGGGTTGCGCACCAGCTCAATGGTGGGCGCGGACTCGTCGGAGCTGGTCGGGACGGGGTAGGCCTTCTTGATCTTGCTGGCGGCGTAGTGGGCCGGCCGGAAGTCGGCTACCGCGGCACCATCACGACGACGTCGGCGCTGACCGCCGCCTTTGTCACCGCCTCCTGCAAGTCCAACGCGGTGTCCACCGAAACCACGGTGACCCCCGCCGGCGCTGCGACCGCATGGCGGCGGCCACCAGGGTCACCTCGGCGCCGCGCGCGGCGGCCACCTCGGCGAGGGCGAGCCTTGTTTGCCGGACGAGCGGTTGCCCAGGAACCGCACCGGGTCCAGCGGCTCGCGCGTGCCGCCCGCGGTGACCACGACGCGACGACCCGCCAGGGACCGGTTCGTGCCCGCGATCGCCAGGCACGCGGCAAACAGGTCCTCCGGTTCGGGCAGCCGCCCCGCCCCGCTGTCGGGGCCGGTGAGCCGGCCCGGACGCGGGTCGATCACCCGCGCCCCCCGGGCCCGCAGGGTGGCGACGTTGGCCTGGGTCGCCGGGTGCTCCCACATCTCGGTGTGCATGGCCGGGGCGAACACGACCGGGCATCGCGCCGTGAGCAACGTCGCCGTGAGCAGGTCGTCGGCCTGGCCGGTGGCCGCCTTCGCCAGCAGGTCGGCGGTGGCGGGGGCCACCACAAGCAGCTCGGCATGCTGGCCGATCCGCACGTGCGCCACCTCGTCGACGTTGCTCCACACGTCGGTGCTGACCGGCTTGCCGGAAAGCGCCTCCCAGGTTGCCGTGCCGACGAAGTGCAGCGCGGCCTCGCTGGGGATGACCGTGACGTCGTGGCCGCCCTCGGTAAACAACCGCAGCAGCGAGCATGCTTTGTAGGCGGCGATCCCCCCGCTCACGCCGAGGACGACGCGAATGCCCGTCATGAAACTTCGGTGACGAAGGGCTTAGCCCTCCGTCGCCTCCGAGGTGAGCAGGCCCTCGTTGATCTCGCGCAGCGCGATCGAGAGCGGCTTCTCGTGGACCTCGGACTCGACGAGCGGACCGACGTAGTCCAGCAGGCCTTCCTGCAGCTGCGAGTAGTAGGCGTTGATCTGGCGGGCCCGCTTGGCCGAGTAGATCACCAGGGCGTACTTGCTGTCGGCGGCTTCCAGCAGATCGTCGATGGGCGGGTTGGTGATCCCGATGGGGTTGGCCACGGTTCCGGACACGCTGGGTCTCGTTTCGTCTCGATGCTGGTGCGCTGGCCGCAACGGGATGCCCGGTCGCGGCGGACTGGTCAGCGACGCTGATGCGTTCCCATCAATGATACGAGTTCCGCACGGCCCGGCGAACGTCGTCGTTGACGACCACGACGTCGAACTCCTCGGCCGCCGCCATCTCCTGTCGCGCCGTCTGCAGCCGAGCGGCCCGTTCGTCAGCGGTTTCGGTGCCCCGCCCGTGCAACCTTCGCACGAGCTCGTCCCAGCTGGGCGGCGCGAGGAAGACGTACAGCGCATGGGGAAGAACTTGGCGGACCTGACGGGCGCCCTGCAGGTCGATCTCCAGCAGCGCAGCCCGGCCCTGCGCGAGGGCCCGCTCGAGCGGCGCTCGAGGGGTGCCGTACTTGGCGCGGCCGTGCACGACGGCATACTCCAGCAGCTCCCCTTGCGCGACAAGCCGGTCGAACTCCTCGTCGTCGACGAAGTGGTAGTGCACGCCGTCGACCTCTCCCGGGCGGGGCGGCCGGGTTGTCACGGAGACCGAGAGCCACACCTGGGGGAAGTGTGCCCGCACGTAGCTGGCCACGGTGCCCTTGCCTACGGCGGTGGGCCCGGCCAGAACGGTCAGCCGGTGCGGCGGGTCAGACGGGGTACAGGCCTGCGGGCCAAGGCTCACGCGTGGTCGAACCGGTCGATGAGGGCCTTTGCCTGGTTGGCGCCGAGGCCGCGCACCCGCCGCGACTCGGAGATACCGATCTCCTCCATGATCTGGCGGGCCCGCACCCGGCCCACGCCAGGAAGCGACTCCAGCAACGCGGACACCTTCATCTTGCCGATGACGACGTTCTCGCGGCCCTCGGCGATGACCTCCCCGAGCGAGCCCTGCGAGTACTTGAGCCGGTTCTTGACCGCGGCGCGCTCGCGGCGGGCCTCGGCGGCCTTCTTCAGGGCGGCTGCCCGCTCTTGCGGGGTCAGCGGGGGAAGAGCCACGGTCGGTCTCCTTGGTCCTGCAAGTGCGTTGACGACGAACATCAGAGGGCCGGGGCGCCCGCAACGACACGGCGGTTCGGCGCCGCCGCGGCTGCGGTCGCGGTGTTCCCGACGGGGGATCCGGGTCGGTTAACTTCGCGCACGGACGGCTCGCCGTCACGCCAAGCCGAGCAGCTCCCGCAGCGCGTCGGCGGTATGCCGGGCGCGCGCCGCCAGCGCGGACCCGCTCGGTCCTGAGGCGAGCAGCTCACGGCTGCTGGCCGCCAGCACGTTCGGCAAGGCGCGCCCGAATATCCGGCGCAGGTCATCGGCCGTGCCGCCCTGGGCGCCGACACCGGGTGCGAGCAGCGGGGCGTTCGCCGCGGCCAGGTCCAGCCCTAGCTGGTGGACCGCCGCCCCCACCGTCGCCCCGACCACCAGTCCCACGCTGCCCAGCTGGCCAGGGCAGCGGCGTGGGCGTTGTCGTCGGTGACCCCGGCGACGACATGAGCGGCAACGCTGCGCCCGTGCAGCACGGCGTGCTGCACCGCGGCACCTTCCGGGTTAGAGGTCAGGGCCAGGACGAAGACCCCACGCGACGCCTGGTGCGCCAGCTCGATCGCCGGCCGCAGCGACCCATATCCGAGGTAGGGGCTAACCGTGATCGCGTCCGGGGCCAGCGGGGCATCCAGCCCGAGGAAGGCGTCCGCGTAGGCCTGCATGGTGGGGCCGATGTCGCCCCGCTTGACGTCGAGGACGGTGAGGGTGCCGGTGGCGCGCAGGTCGGCGACGACCCGCTCGAGCACGGCCACCCCGGCCGAGCCGAACACCTCGAAGAAGGCCGACTGCGGCTTGACCGCCGCCACCTGCCCGGCGAACGCCTCGACGCATGTGCGGGCGAATCGCTCGACGCCGCCCAGGTCGTACGGCAGCCCCCATGCCTCGACGAGAGCCCGGTGCGGGTCGATCCCCGCGCAGAGCGGCCCGTGGGCGTCCATGGCCGCTCGCAGGCGCACGCCGAAGGGGACGGAGCCGGTATGCTCGCCCGTCACCGCGGCGCGCCCGGCGCCATCGCGCGGCCGTGCGCGGCTGCGACGGCGTCGCCCAGCACGGCATACCCGCGGCTCTCGAGCAGCGCGGCCAGCTCGTCGAGAACGCGAACCGGCGCCATGGGGTCGTTGAAGGTCGCTGTGCCCACCTGGATGGCGCTCGCGCCCGCGGCCACGAGCTCGAGGGCGTCGTGCCCGGTCCGGACCCCTCCGACGCCGACGATCGGCACCGTCGGGATCTGCCCGTCGAGCATGGCCGCTCGCACCGGCCAGATGGCTCGGACCGCGATCGGGCGGATGGCCGGGCCGGACAGCCCGCCGGTGATCCCCGCGAGCTGGGGGCGCATCCGATCGGTGTCGATGGCCATGCCGAGCGTCGTGTTGATGAGCGTGAGGCCAGTTGCGCCGGCGTCCAGGCAGGCGGCCGCAATGGCCACGATGTCGGTGACGTCTGGGCTGAGCTTGGCCAGCAGCGGTATGCCGGTGGGCAGCTGCTCGCGCCACCCGGGCGATGACGGTCGCCGAGGCCTCGGGGTCGATCGCGAAGACGAGCCCGCGGCGCTCGACGTTCGGGCAGGAGATGTTGACTTCGACGCCGACGACGGCGTCGAACGCCGCGCTGGCCTGTAGCCGCTTGGCGACGTCGGCGAACTCCTCGGTCGAGCCGCCCGCGATGGAGACCAGGGCCCGGGCGCCCACGGACTTGAGCCAGGGCAGGTCCTGGGTGGCGAACGCCTCGATGCCTGGCCCCTGCAGGCCGATCGAGTTGAGCATCCCGGAAGGAGTCTCGGCCATCCGCGGCGTGGCACGGCCGGCACGAGGGTCGGCCAGCACCGACTTCGTGACGAAGGCTCCCAGTCGGGAGATGTCGAAGAGGCGGTGCAGCTCAGCCCCGTTGGCTGCGCAACCGGAGGCAGTCATGACCGGGTTGGGCAGCCGAACCGTACCGAGGACGGTGGTCAGGTCGGCCATCAGTGCCCGCCCGACTGCGGGGCTCCCACAGCGTCGGCTGGGACGTGCCCGTACCCGTCGGCGAAGGGCATCCCACCGGACCCGCTCCCCTCGGAACACCGGGCCTTCGACACACGAGCGGACCATGCGGGTGTTCCCGTCGGTGCCGGTAACCGGCAGGACGCAGGTCATACACACGCCGATGCCGCAGGCCATGGACTCCTCGACGGCCACCTGAGCGACGGCGCCCTCGCGCTCGGCGATCTGGGAAACCGCCTGCAGCATGGACATCGGACCGCACGCGTAGACGACCGCTGCCGCGCTCAGCCGGATGACCCCCGGCAGGACGTGGCTGACCCACCCCTGGATCCCCGCGGACCCGTCGTCCGTCGTCACCGTGACCCCGTCGGCGCCCTCGCGGGCCAGGTGCACGCCGAACAGCCGCTCCTCGGTGGCCGCACCCAGGACCATTTCGACGTGGCAGCCGCGTTCGCGCAGCCGCTCGGCGAGCGAGAACAGCGGCGCGCTGCCGTAGCCGCCGCCCACGAGCACGCAAGGGACCGGCTCGGTCGGCAGCGGGAAACCGCGGCCCAGCGGGCCGACGAGGTCTGCCTGGTCGCCAACGGCCAGCTCGGTCAGCCAGACCGTTCCCGGCCCCTGCGGTGCGACGACGATCTCGACCGTGCCGGTTCCGTGCCCTCAGCTGTGGCGCGGCAGATGGAGAAGCACCGTCGCAGCAGGTGGGCCGAGACCGCTCCGCCGACGGCGAGTGCGACGAACTGGCCGGGTCGCGTTCGCTGGGGCACGCCGGGGGCGGCGAAGGTGAGCAGCTGGTAGGCGCCGGCTCGCTCGGTGGCCAGTACCGGGGCGCGGACCTGGACGACCTCGCGCGTACTCGCGCTCACCGGTTGGCCCGCAACCGGTAAAGGTCCAGGTCCCGCGCGTGTTCCTGCAGCGACTTGACCTCGAACTGCGAGTGGCGCAGCGCGTCGATCGCCTGAACCGCGGCGGCTAGCTCCTGGACCGTGGTGATCAGCGTGCGGTCGGCCGTGATGGCCGCGGCGCGGATCGCATAACCGTCGGTGCGGGCTCGCTGGCCGGTCGGCGTGTTGACGATCATGTCGATCTCCCCGGCGATGATCCGCTCGGCGATGGTGCGCCCGTCCTCAAGGGTCGGGCGCTCGCCGCGCTCGGAGATCTTGCGGACCACCTCGGCGGCGACTCCGTTGCGGCGCAGGACGTCTGCGGTTCCTTGCGTGGCCAGGAGCCGAAACCCCAGGTCGGCCAGGTGACGCACCGGGAAGATCATGGCCCGCTTGTCGCGGTTGGCGACCGAGACGAAGACCGTGCCTGTCTCCGGCAGCCCGCCGTAGGCCGCGAGCTGGCTCTTGGCGAACGCCAAGCCGAAGTCGGCGTCGATGCCCATGACCTCTCCGGTGGAGCGCATCTCCGGCCCGAGCAGCGAGTCGACCATCTGTCCGTCCGGCGTGCGGAACCGCGCGAACGGCAGCACCGCCTCCTTGACCGACATCGGGGCGTCGTGCGGCAAGCGTACCTCCGTCACCGTGTGGGGGAAGCAGGCCCTCGGCCCGCAATGTCGCGATCGACGTGCCGAGCATGACGCGCGCCGCGGCCTTGGACAGCGGCACGCCGGTCGCCTTTGCCACAAACGGGACGGTCCGCGACGCACGCGGGTTGGCCTCCAGCACGTAGAGCACGTCCTGGGCCAGGGCGAACTGCACGTTCATCAGCCCGCGGACCCCGATGCCTTGCGCGAGCTTGAGCGTGGACTCGCGCACCCGCTCGATGTCGTCGCGCCCCAGCGTGGCCGGCGGGAGTGCGCAGGCGCTGTCGCCGGAGTGGATGCCGGCCTCCTCGATGTGCTCCATGACCCCGCCGAGGTACATCGCCTCGCCGTCGTAGAGCACGTCGACGTCGATCTCCATGCGCGTCGTCGAGGAACCGGTCGACGAGCACCGGGTGCTCCGGCGAGGCGACGGTGGCCCGCGCGACGTATGTGCTGAGGGTGTCGTCGTCGTAGACGATCTCCATGCCCCGCCCGCCCAACACGTACGACGGCCGCACGAGCACGGGGTAGCCGATGCGGCGGGCCACCTCGAGCGCGTCGGGGACGCTGTATGCCGTGCCGTGCTTGGGCGCCGGGAGCTCGGCCTCGGCGAGCACCCGGCCGAAGGCGCCGCGGTCCTCGGCGAGGTTGATGGCCTCGGGGGTCGTGCCGACGATGGTCACGCCCTCGTCCTTGAGGGCCTGGGCCAGCCCAAGCGGGGTCTGCCCGCCGAGCTGGACGATGACCCCGGCGAGCGGACCGGCCTGCGACTCGGCATGGACTACCTCAAGGACGTCCTCGAGGGTGAGCGGCTCGAAGTAGAGCCTGCTGCTCGTGTCGTAGTCGGTGGAGACGGTCTCGGGGTTGCAGTTGACCATGACCGTGTCGTAGCCGGCGTCCCGCAGGGCGAAGGAGGCGTGCACGCACGAGTAGTCGAACTCGACGCCCTGGCCGATCCGGTTGGGGCCGGACCCGAGGATGACCACCGCCTCGCGTTCGCGCGGCGCGACCTCGGTCTCCTCGTCGTAGCTGGAGTAGTGGTAGGGCGTCGACGCGGCGAACTCGGCAGCGCAGGTGTCGACGGTCTTGAAGACCGGGCGCACCCCGAGGGCGTGCCGGACCCCGCGGACGACCGCTTCCGGCATACCTCGTAGCGAGGCGAGCTGGCGGTCGCTGAAGCCGTGTCGCTTGGCCAGGCGCAGCAGCTCGGGGGCGAGCCGGTCGGCGTCGCGGACCCGCTCGGCGACCTCGTTGAGCAGCGCGACCTGGTCGAGGAACCACGGGTCGATGCGGGTCGCCTCGTGCACCTGCTCGACGCTCGCCCCGCCGCGCAGCGCCTGCTGGACCAGGACGATCCGCCCGTCGGTCGGCACCCGCACCTGCTCCAGCAGCTCGGCGACCTGGGCGGCATCGGGAGCCGGGCCGTCCCAGTGCAGGCTCGACTCGGACCGCTCGACCGACCGCAGCGCCTTCTGCAGAGCCTCGGTGAAGTTGCGCCCCAACGACATCGCCTCGCCGACCGACTTCATCGTCGTGGTTAGCGTGGGGTCCGCGGAGGGGAACTTCTCGAAGGCGAAGCGGGGCACCTTGACGACGACGTAGTCGAGGGTCGGTTCGAACGAGGCGGGCGTCTCGCGCGTGATGTCGTTGGGCACCTCGTCGAGGGTGTAGCCGATGGCCATCTTGGCGGCGATCTTGGCGATCGGGAACCCGGTCGCCT
This sequence comes from uncultured Actinomycetota bacterium, assembly GCA_963724925.1. Lineage (GTDB taxonomy): Bacteria > Actinomycetota > Actinomycetes > Actinomycetales > Dermatophilaceae > Phosphoribacter. The sequence goes on from CAVRXF010000033.1 coordinate 16,125, forward strand.
TGGATGCCAACGCCGAGGAGCGGGAGACGCGGGGGTTCATCTCGATGACGAGGATCCGACCGTCAGCCGGGTTGACCGCGAACTGGATGTTGCAGCCGCCGGTGTCGACGCCGACCTCGCGGATGACGGCGATCCCGATGTCGCGCAGCCGCTGGTACTCGCGGTCGGTGAGGGTAAGCGCGGGGGCCACCGTGATCGAGTCGCCGGTGTGCACGCCCATGGGGTCGAGGTTCTCGATCGAGCAGACGACCACGACGTTGTCGGCGTGGTCGCGCATGACCTCGAGCTCGAACTCCTTCCAGCCCAGGACCGACTCCTCGAGCAGCACCTCGGTCGTCGGGCTGGCCTGCAGCCCGGCATCGGCGATGCGGCGCAGGGCCGGCTCGTCGTGGGCCAGGCCGGAGCCCAGGCCGCCCATGGTGAAGGACGGGCGCACGACGAGGGGGTAGCCCAGCTCATCCGCTGCCGCGAGGACCTCGGTCATGGTGTGCGCGATGACCGACCGGGCGACCTCCGCCCCGCACCGCTGCACGACCCCCTTGAAGCCGCCCGGTCCTCGCCGAGGCGGATCGCCTCGACGTTGGCGCCGATGAGCGGGCAGGCGTACTTCTCCAGCACGCCCCGCTCGTGCAGGGCCATGGCCGTGTTGAGCGCCGTCTGCCCGCCGAGGGTGGCCAGCACCGCGTCGGGGCGCTCCTTGGCGATGATCTGCTCGACGACGTCTGGGGTGATCGGCTCGACGTAGGTCGCGTCGGCGAACTCGGGGTCGGTCATGATCGTCGCGGGGTTGCTGTTCACGAGCACGACGCGCACGCCCTCGTCGCGCAGCACCCGGCAGGCCTGGGTGCCGGAGTAGTCGAACTCGCAGGCCTGGCCGATGACGATCGGCCCGGACCCGATGACCAGGACGCTGGTGATGTCCTCGCGCCGCGGCATCAGCGCTCGCCCTCGGTGCTATCTGTCGCGCTCCGCCTCGCTCCAGCCTCACCCTCGGCGGTTTCCTCACCTTCGGGATCGCAGGACGTCGCCGCTCCATCAGCTTCATGAACCGCTGGAACAGGTACGCCGCGTCGTGGGGGCCTGCGGCGGCCTCGGGGTGGTACTGCACCGAGTAGGCAGGAATATCAAGGCATTCCAGCCCTTCCACCACCTGGTCGTTGAGGCAGACATGGCTGACCCGCACCGACCCGTAGGCCGTCTGCGCCGGCTTGTCGACGTCACCCTCCCACGCGATGGCGAAGCCGTGGTTGTGAGCGGTCACCTCGACCTTGCCGGTCGTGCGGTTCATGACCGGCTGGTTGATGCCGCGGTGGCCGTACTTGAGCTTGTAGGTGCCCAGCCCGAGCGCCCGCCCGAGCAGCTGGTTGCCGAAACAGATGCCGAAGAACGGGATCCGCCGGTCGAGCACCTGCCGCAGCAGGGTGAGGTCCGACGCCGCAGGGTCGCCTGGGCCGTTGGAGAAGAAGACCCCGTCCGGCCGTGCTCCCCTACCGCCAGGACGTCGTCGATGGTGCTCGTCGCGGGTAGCACGTGCACCTCGATGCCGGCCTGCGACATCAAGGTCGGCGTCATGCCCTTGATGCCTAGGTCGACGGCGGCAACGACGTGGCGCCGCGTGCCGACCGACTCGATGAGGTACGGCTGGGTGGTGGACACCTCGCCGGCCAGGTCGGCCCCGGCCATGTGCGGCGAGGAGGTGACCCGTGCGAGTAGCTCGCTCACCGGCATACCGGCCGGGTCGCCCGAGAAGATGCCCACCCGCATCGCGCCGCGCTCGCGCAGGTGGCGAGTCAGCGCCCGGGTGTCGATCCCGCAGATGCCGACCACGCTCTGCTCGCGCAGCTGGTCCTCCAGGGTGCCCGTCGCCCGCCAGCTCGACGGACGCAGCGCCGGGTCGCGCACGACGTAGCCGGCCACCCAGATGCGCCGGGACTCGTCGTCCTCGGTGTTGACGCCCGTGTTGCCCACGTGTGGGGCGGTCATGACAACGACCTGGCGGTGGTAGCTCGGGTCGGTGAGCGTCTCCTGGTAGCCCGTCATCCCGGTTGCGAACACAGCTTCGCCGACCGTCTCACCCTCCGCGCCGTACGCCTCGCCGCGGAAGGTCCGCCCGTCCTCGAGAACGAGGATGGCCGGGTCGCGGTCGACGAGCAGGCTGCTCACCGGGACTCCTTGGCAACGGGCCGACCCTGGTATGCCGTGGGCACGCCGCGCAGGTAGGTGGCATGCACGGCGCCGTGCAACGTGCGTCCGTGCCACGGGTTGTTGCGCGAAAGCGACTGTGAGGCAACGGCGTCGACGACGACCTCCGCCGCAGGGTCGACGAGCGTGAGGTTTGCCGGCTCGCCCACGGCCAGTGTGCCACCGTGGTCGTCGAGACGGGCGATCCGCGCGGGCGACTGGGACATCGTGCGGGCCACGCCTGCCCAGTCGAGGCGACCGGGCCGTACGAGGCACTCGGTCACCACGGCGAGCGCCACCTCCAGGCCGAGCACGCCGAACGCGGCGTCGACGAAGGCGTGCTCCTTGTCGTGCCGCGCGTGCGGCGCGTGGTCGGTGGCCACCGCGTCGATCGTGCCGTCGGCGAGGGCCGCGCGGAGGGCCTCGACGTCCTCGGCGGGGCGCAGCGGCGGGTTGACCTTGTAGACCGGGTCGTAGCCGCGCAGCAGCTCCGTGGTGAGCATGAGGTGATGGGGGGCGACCTCGGCCGTCACGGCAATCCCTTGCGCCTTGGCCCACCGGATGACCTCGACCGACCCGGCCGTGGACACATGCGCCACGTGCACCCGTGAGCCGGTATGCCGGGCGAGCATGACGTCGCGCGCCACGATGACCTCCTCGGCGACCCCAGGCCAGCCGGGCAACCCGAGCCGCCCGGAGAGCTCGCCTTCGTGGCAGCAGGCCTGGGCCCCGGCAAGATCGGGGTCCTGGCTGTGTTGCGCGATCACGCCAGCGAGGGGCTTGATGTACTCGAGCGCCCGTCGCATGACGCGTGCGTCGGCGACGCATCGGCCGTCATCAGAGAACACCCGCACCCGAGCCCGCGAGCGCGCCATCAGGCCGAGCTCGGCGAGCTCTGCCCCGGCCAGGCCTGCGGTTACGGCGCCAACCGGTTGCACGTCGACCAGCCCAGTCGCTTGGCCGAGGTCAAGGATGTGCTCGGCGGCCTCAGCAGTGTCGGTGACCGGGGTCGTGTTGGCCATGGCGAGCACTGCGGTGAAGCCGCCGACAGCCGCCGCGGCCGAGCCAGTGGCGATGGTCTCGGCGTCCTCGCGGCCAGGCTCGCGCAGGTGGGTGTGCAGGTCGACGAGCCCGGGAAGGGCGATGAGCCCGTCGGCATCGATCACCGACGCGTCTGCGCTCTTGCCGTTGCCCAGCGAGCCGACCGCGTCGATGCGCCCGTCCCTGAGCAGCAGATCGGTCTGCGGCCCGCCGAGCAGACGGGCCCCCTTGACCAGGATGCCGCTCACGTAGCCGCCTCCACGGGTCGGTCGTCGCCTCCGGCGAGCAGGTGGTAGAGCACCGCCATCCGCACCGCGACCCCGGCCGAGACCTGTTCCAGCACAAGGGAACTGGGTGCGTCGGCGGCATCAGCCGCGATCTCCAGGCCCCGGTTCATCGGGCCGGGGTGCAGGATGGGCAGGTCTGGGTTCACGGCATACAAGCGCCCCAGCCGCTCGCGGGTAAGCCCGTAGCCGACGGTGTACTCGCGTGCGGTCGGGAAGTAGCCGCCGCTCATCCGTTCACGCTGCACGCGAAGCATCATCACGGCATCGGGAGGGTCGGCCGTGTCGAACAGGACGGCGTCGAGGTCCCAGCTGGTGTCGAACCCGTCGGCCTTGGCCCAGGTGTCGATGCCGGCTGGCATGAGGGTGGGGGGCGCGACCGCGGTGAGCCGTGCGCCGAGGGTGCGCAGGGTGATGGCGTTGGACCGGAACACCCGCGAGTGGGCCAGGTCGCCGACGATGACCACGCGCCGGCCGTCGAGGTCGCCGATCCGGCGCCGCAGCGTGTAAGAGTCCAGAAGGGCCTGGGTGGGGTGCTCATGCGTGCCGTCGCCGGCGTTGATAATGCTGGCGTCGACCCACTCGGCAACCTGGTGGCAGGCACCCGAGGCGCTGTGGCGGATGACGAGTGCGTCGACGGCCATCGCCGTGATGGTGAGCACGGTGTCGCGCAAGGACTCGCCCTTGGAAGCCGAGGAGCCCTTGGCGCTGATGTTGATGGTGTCGGCCGACATCCACTTGCCGGCGATCTCGAACGAGGACCGGGTGCGGGTGGAGTCCTCGAAGAACAGGTTGATGACGGTGCGCCCGCGAAGGGTCGGAATCTTCTTGACCTCACGGCGCTGGACGTCGTGCATCGACTCGGCAGTGGTGAGGATTTGCTCGACGTCCGCCCGGGTCAGGTCGGCCGAGGACAGCAGGTGGCGCCGGTTCACCTTTCGCCTCCGGCGATCCGGACCACGTCGTCCTCGCCGTCGCACTCCCGTAGCCGCACCTGCACCCGTTCGGCGGAGGACGTCGGCAGGTTCTTGCCGACGTGGTCGGCTCGGATGGGCAGCTCGCGGTGACCCCGGTCGACCAGGACGGCAAGGCGCACCGCCCTGGGCCGGCCCAGCTCGGTGAGCGCCTCCAGGGCGGCCCGGATGGTCCGGCCCGAGTAGAGGACGTCGTCGACGAGGACGATGACCTTGTCGTCGACGCCGCCGTCAGGCACCTCGGTGCGGGCCATGGTCCGGGTGGGCTGACGGCGCAAGTCGTCGCGGTGCATGGTCACGTCCAGGACGCCGACCAGCACGCCGGTGCCCTCCACCTCGGCGATGACCGCGGCCAGCCGCCGGGCCAGCGGAACGCCTCGGGACGGGATGCCGAACAGGACCAGGTCACTGGCACCCTTGTTGCGCTCGAGGATCTCGTGGGCCACGCGCCGCAAGGCCCGGGAGATGTCCCCCGAGCTCATGACCTCGCGCGCCGCCGGGGCGGCTTCTGATGCCACCACAGGGACCTCCTTCCCCGCCTCACAGGACGGTGGTTAAAGGACGTCTACTCACGGTCACCCTACCCCGCCGTAGCGCTGGGTTGGGGACGGGGCGGTTCGGTGTGGGCGCGCAGCTCCTTCGCAGGGCGCAACGGCTGCGGAAACCGTTGCGGGTAGCGGGGAATAACCGTCTGGTGGCAACGGTTGCCGGAGCGCGACCTACCAACGGGCTTTGCCGAGTCATCTCCAGGAGGCTCTGTGCCCCACCGTCATACGCACAAGCACGGCGACAGCGTCATGCGGGGCGCCGCAGCCGTGCGCTACGACCGGTTCGTGGCCCGCTGGGTACTGGCTCGGCTCTACCGAGCCGTCGCCTCCCAGGTCGCACTCGTGACGCCGCCGGGCGGCGACGTGCTCGATATCGGCACCGGCCCCGGGCAGCTGCTCGTCGAGCTCGCTCGCCGCCGTCCGGACATCGCCGTCGCCGGAGTCGACCCGTCCGAGGACATGGTCGCGCTGGCCGAGGCTCGGCTGGAGCCGATGGCGCACTTCCGAAGCCAGGTGCTGGTGGCGCCGGCGGAGGACCTGCCGTTCCCCGACTCGTCATTCGACGTCCTCGTCTCAACGTTGAGCGCACACCACTGGCTTGACCCGGCCACTGCCCTTGTGGAGCAGGCGCGAGTCCTGCGCCCCGGCGGCCAGTTGCAGGTCTACGATCTGCGCAGCCGTTCGGTCGAGCGACTGTCCGAACCCGCGGTCGCCGCCGGCTTTGAGCCGCTCTCCGACGGTCGGACCCGTCTTGGCCGGCTGACCAACGCGCTAGTTGGGACTCTGGTCGCGATCAAGCCCAAGAATCACTAACCGGGTTCGGGCCCGGTTTCGGACCTGGGTTCGGGCCCGGTTCGGACCGGTTCGGACCGGTTCGGACTCTGTTCCGTCAGGCCAATCGCGTCGAATACGACGCGTCTGGCATGACCGAAGCGTTGGGTCACGATGTGGTCACGATGCCAGGAAGCGCGCGTCGGCATGCCAGGAAAGAAACTCGCGGTTCGGCCGGTCCGCCTGGCGTGCCGGCACAGCCAGCGGCCGACCTGACGACTGCCGTTCATAGAACTCCTCGCCATTCTCCCAGTCCTTGCGTAGCCGAGGGCTAACGAGCAAAGATCTGCGCTCGGGATGTATCGCAAGGTAACCGAGGTCGAATAGCGTGTGCACGTCGGAGCGGAGCAGAAGTCCATTGTCGACTCGGTTCTCGCCCTCAGCAGTGATCGGCCGAATGTGGGCCGCCTGGAGTACCGGGACTATCTTGTCGCCAGTGACGGCGCATTGCCGACCGTATGCCTCCTGAACGAGCGCCTTGAAGGCCTTCTGCCCAACGCGTACCGGCGAGAGGCGCGGCGTACCAAAGATCTCGCCCGGAACCACCGACGGGCCCAGGTCGTGCAGCCCATGCTTGCGAAGGAGCGCCGCAAAGACCTCTTCCACGTAGCTGCCCTCCGGGCTCGCAAAGTCATAGTGCCTACCTTGCACGATGTTCCCGGACCAACTCGGGGGCGCAGCCGGCGCCTCCCCCGGTTGGAAGAAGCGGACGTCGCGCAGCATAATGCAACCGATATCTGGGTTAGTACGGCCGCCATCACGCTCTCGTCTGTATGCAGCAATCCGTGCCCGCATTTCGGCTAAGGTCGCGCAGCCATTGTCTTGGCCGAAGAACTCCCACGCCTGCGACATTGGCAATGACACCCAACCGCTTAGGAAGCCACCGCCAACGATACGATTGCCGTCCGAGTAGTGGGACTTGAAAAGGAACGGCGATCCAGGAGGAATCACACGGAACTGACGCCCACCGCTAGGCTGCCAGAAGTTCACCTCGGTAGACCCCTGTGCACGCAGGAATCGATACCAGTCGCCATCGGTTACCCCGACATAGGCGCGCACGTGCCCAATTGTGCCTATTCGACGTGTCGCTTGCAATACACCGGCGCAGGGGCGGTTCGGTCATGCCAATCGCGTGGAATACGACGCGTCTGGCATGACCGAAGCCTGGGTCAGTTCCTCTGCCAGGGGTTGACGTTCACCTGGTGGCCGGGCGCCATCAGGTAGTCGGGGAAGCGGCCGTCGGGGTCTCGGTCGGCGCGGATCGCGGTAAGTTTCGCAAATGCCTCGTCGGACAGGAACTTCTGCGGTCGTCGCTCGAAGTCGGAGTCGCCGATGTAGCAGCCGATGGTGAGCGGCTCGAGCCGGGCCATGGTGTCGTTGACCCAATCCCGGCATACCGCGTCCTGGCCCGCGTCCTCGGCCACCACGTAGGTGGCGAGGTACAGGTCGGTCTGCAGGGAGAGGGCCATGTCCAAGGGCCGCTCGGGGGCCCGACCCATGTCGAACCATAGCGAGAACGCCTTGATTGTGGGCAGCTCGGTGAAGGCGGGCAGCAGGGCCGGTACCACCTCGGCCGTCTCGCCCACGAGGTAAGCGTTGTCGACGGTGTAGCGATGCCCCTGCGGGTTAGCGCGGACCTGCTCGGCCCGCAACTGCGCCATCGTCGTCGGCACCGCGACCCGGCTGACCAGCGCCTGGTCTGCGACCGGGCACGCGCCGAGCGGACCGAGCGCAACCACGGCATCCTCCGGGTCGTCCTCGAAGCACACCCCGTCGACGACGATCACCGAGCCTTCGTAGGCCACCTCGGGCGGAAGCGGTGGGGTATTCCCCACCGCCACGATCTCCACGCTGTCCGGGACGTCCCATCGCGCCTGGTGCAGCCAGCTGAACACTTCGGCGGCCACCTCTCGGGGATAGACGAACGTCGACTGGGTGAGGCTGCGAAACCGCCGGTGCGCGCGCAGGTGGAAGCGCACCACGATCCCGGGGAAGCCTGGCCCGGCCCCTCGTGCCGCCCAGAACAGGTCGGCGTTCTGCGTTGCGTCGCACCGGACAAGCGCACCGTCGGCCGTCACCACATCAACGGCCTCGACCATCTCGCACGCCCAGTTCCAGCCGCGACAGTTCCAGCCCATCCCGCCCTGCAGCAGGAAGCCGCCGATGCCGACGGTCGGACAGTGTCCGCCGTTGAAGAACAACCCCCGCGCCTGCAGGAACGGGTCCAGCTCGGCGCCACCACGGACCGCCGGGCCTGCCAGGACGAGACCCGAGGCATCCTCGACGTCGATCCCGTTGAACTCGCCCAGGTCGATCAGAAGCGCATCGTCACGCAGGCTCCAGGCGGCCCAGCTGTGTCCGCCCGAGCGCACGCTCACCTGCCAGCCCCGGTCCCGGGCCAGCCGCACCCCGGCACGCACGTCGTCGACGTCGGCCGCGAACAGGACAGCGGCCGGGCTACGCGCGGGCCGACGCTGGTTGAACACCCGCCCTGCCGCAGCCTCGTCGAACCCGCCTGTACCGCGCTCAACGAATGCGCCCGTGAATGCTGCCATGACGCCCGACCCTAAGCCTCGATCCGTGGACGCTGTGGGGGCATCGTTCGGGGTGTGGTGGCGGGGAGATTTTGGTGGGCTGGGCCGCGCGAGTCTGCTGGTCTGCCCAGCTTTTCCAGTGGGTGGGGTCTCCGGTCGGGCCTGCGCGGCGGGTGAATGGGCTAGGCGAGGGCGGGCGGGCCGGTGGTGGGCTGGAAGACGTTGCGCCAGAGGGTGAGCCAGGGTTGGGCCCAGGGCCAGTGCGGGGCAAGTGCAGGGTGTGACGGCGTTGCGGTCGGGCCAGCCGGGCCGGGACGGTGACCAGTTGGCGGCGGAGGGTGGCGCCGCGGGCGCGGGCCTGGTTGGTGGTGCCGGTGTGAATCGCCCCGGGTTTGCTGGAGGGTCTGATTCCACGGAAAGGTGGAGTTATGCCAGCGCCAAGGAAGTACCCGAACGAGCTGCGTGAGCGTGCGCGGCGGATGGTCGCAGAGGCGATGAGCGAGGACTCGTCGCTGTCGATGAACGCCGCGGTGAAGCGGATCGGTCCGCGGATGGGGGGTGGTGCCAGACACGTTGCGCGGCTGGGGTCAAGCAGGCCGATATCGACGCGGGCCGCCGGCCGGGGCCATGCACCGGGGAGGCGGAGCAGCTGCGCGAGCTGAAGGCGGAGGTCCGTGAGCTGAAGCGGGCCAACGGGTATCCTGCTGGCGGCCTCGAGTTTCTTCGCGCGGGAGCTGGACCCGCGACTGCCGTGGTGATCGCGTTCATCGACGAGCACCGGTCCCGTTTCGGGGTCGAGCCGATCTGCCGCGTGCTGACCCAGCACGGCTGCCAGGTCGCCCCGAGCACGTACTACGCCGCCCGCAACCGGTGGCGGTGTGCCCGGGCCTGCCGTGACGTGCTGGTCCTGGCCGAGGTCACCCGGGTGCACCGGGCCTCCCGCGGCGGGTTGTACGGGGCCCGCAAGATCTACCACCAGCTGCGCCGTGAGCAGGTCAGGGTGGCGGGCCGCCCGGTGGCCCGGTGCACCGTCGAGCGGGTGATGAGAACCGCTGGGCTGCAAGGGGTTTCCCGGTCCCGCCGGGTTCGGACCACGGTATCCGACCCGGCCGCGGCACGCCCGGCAGACCTGGTCGGTCGGGACTTCACCGCGCCGGCCCCGAACCGGCTCTGGGTGGTCGACCTCACCTAA
>CAVRXF010000034.1:0-177664 GCA_963724925.1 uncultured Actinomycetota bacterium
GGCGAGCCAGGCGGCGTCGAGGGTGGCCTGCCGGGCGGCTCGGATGTCGTGGGCGGTGCCGTAGTGCACCGATGCCGGGGTGTGCAGGCCGATGCGGGAGTGGCGGTGCTCGTGGTTGTACCAGGTCATGAACGCCTCCATCCAGGCCCTGGCATGGCCGAGGGAGGAGAACCGGGCCGGGTAGTCGGGGGTGTACTTCATGGTCTTGAACTGGGCTTCGCTGTAGGGGTTGTCGTTGCTGGTGCGGGGCCGGTTATGCGACCTGGTGACGTCGAGGTCGGCCAGCAGCGAACTCAACGGTTTGGAGGTCATGGCGGGGCCGCCGTCGGCGTGGAGCCAACCGGGTGGGGTGCCTTGGGTGGTGATGATGTCGGTGACCAGGTCCGCGGCGAGGTGGCCGTCCTCGACGGCCTCGATGCGCCAGCCGAGGACGTAGCGGGAGAAGATGTCGAGGACGACGTAGCAGTGGTACCAAATCCCCCTGGCCGGGCCGGCCAGCTTCGTGATGTCCCACGACCACACGGCGTTGGGGGCCTCGGCAACCAGTTCGGGGATGGTCCGGGGTGGATGGGTGGCCTGGCGGCGGCGTTCCCCGCACTGGCCTGCCGCCTGCAGGATCCGGTACATCGTGCGTTGGGAACACCAGTAACGGCCCTCGTCCAGCTCGCACGCCCACGCCTGCGCCACCGACGAGTTCGCGTAGTCGTCGCTGTTCAACACCGCCAGGATCTGCTCGCGTTCCTCGGGGGACAGTTCTGCCGGATGCCTCGGTTTCGGGTGCGGCCCGAACATCTTGGGTTTCGGATGTGTCTGCCGGTGGTGTGTGGCCCGCGACCGGCCGACCAGCTCGCAGGCCTTGCCGACACCGGTATGAGGGGTGAGCTCGTCGACGGTGGCGGCTTGCCAGGCCCGCCAGGTGGGGCGGGTCATCGCGTGTTCCTGGACGCGATCGCCTCCAAGAACGCGACACCTTTTCCCAACACCTCGAGCGCGGCATCACGGTCGGCGATGACCTCGTCCTTCCTCGCCGCCTCGGCCTCCAGCCGGGCGACCTGCCGCTGCAGCTCCGCGATCCGGGCCTGCTCGTCGGTCTTGCGGGGCCGGCCCCGCTGCGGCGGATCATCCAACGCACCGGCGGCGATCGCGGCCCGCCACTCCTGCACATGGGAGTCGTACAGCCGTTCCCGGCGCAGCACCGCACCCTTCGCCCCGATCGGGGCGGCGTCGTACTCGGTGACGATCCGCCGCTTGTACTCGGTGGTGAACGTACGTCGTTTCGCATGCCCCCGACGCGGCCCCTCAGCCGCCGGGGTCAAGGCCGATGCCGGCGGGATGGTCGTTGCCTCGTCGGTGCCGACCGGTGCCGTCGCGATGGTAGTCATGGAACTACTTCTCCTGTCCCCGCCCCAGCCAGGTTCCGCTCAGCCCGGCCGTCTCACACCAGTTTGTCGGATAGGGCGCGCCTGAACCGGCGCGGCCCGGTCTGGTCGCTGAGGGTGATGGCCGCGGCCACCAGACCACGACTACCGGCAGCCAGGGCCGGAGACTGCCGCGACCGAGTTCCTCGACGCAGGGTGGCGCAGTTCACACACGGCGGTTTGGGCGAGCGGACGGGACGCTGGCAGGTTCCCTCGGCGGGGGGTCACTCGATGCCGAGGCTGGTGATCTTCTCGACCACGATGTGGAAGTGCTGCGGATCGAAGCCGGGGCCAAGGTCGCTTCCGCCGGTCTGGCGACGCTCGGCGGGGCCGCGGATCTCGATGAACCGGGGCCGCCACGGCGGTAGCACGTCGTCGACGACGAGGCTGACCCAGGGATTGTGCGCCACGTCCCGCCACTTCTTCCTCTTATCGAAGTCGTGGCCGCCAATATCCACCGTGCCGTCGTCGTTGATACGGAACGAGGTCGGCACCACATGGGGACGCCCGTCCGCGCCGACCGTCGCGAGCCGGCAGAGTCGCTGGGACCGCAAATAGGTCAGCTGCGCCTCCGTAAAGGTCGTGGGCATCCCCTCACCCTATTCGTCTCGCACTCCTGCCCGCGCCGTGAACTGGCAGCAGGCGTCAGACGCGGATGGCGCTACCAGCGGTCCCAGTGCACGACCTCGTCGAAAGGCCGCCGTTCAGGGCGCAGGAGCGGCCGAAGCGGCCGATCGGCCGGGTAGCCCAGTCCGATCAGGTATACGGCGAAGTAGCCATTGGGGAACCCCAAAACCCGCTGCGCCTGTTCTTGGTCGACAACTGACGAGTGGCCCGACCCGATCCCGAGGTCGGCAGCTGCCAGCATCATGTTTGCGGTCGCCTGCCCGAGGTCGTACATCAGCCAGTCGCGATGCGATGCGTCCTCCGGTTCTTGGGCCACCAGAGCGATGGTGGCGGCTGACCGGGCGATGTGTCGCCCGCCGCGGTCCCAGACCTTCGCGAGCTCACCAAGCTGCTCTCGGTCGGTCACCACCACGAAGTTCCACGGCTGCCGGTTTCCCGCTGACGGCGCTCGTCGTCCCGCCTCCAAGACGCGCTCGAGATCCTCGCGCTCGATGGGCTGGTCGGTGTACTGGCGCACATTGCGTCGCGCCCGGATCGTGTCCCAGGTCTGCATGTTTCTCATCCTTGCCCGGCAGCTGCCGAGCTGTCGATCCGGTGCATCTACGTCGAGCTAGTCGGGTGAGCCGGTCTCGAGCAGGCGCACAAAGGCTGCCTCGTCGAGGATGGGCAGGCCCAGCTCTCGGGCCTTGGCCTCCTTGGTCCCCGCGCCCGGGCCGACGACGACAAAGTCGGTGTTCTTCGACACCGATCCGGCCGCCTTGCCGCCGCGCGCAAGGATCGCCTCCTTGGCGCCGTCGCGGCTGAACCCGTCCAGCGACCCGGTCACCACCACGGTGCGGCCCTCGAGAGTGCGTGGGAGCGCCGCGTCGGTCTCATCGCGCATACGCACCCCGGCCGCGGCCCAACGGTCCACGATCTGCACGTGCCATGCGTTCTCGGGGCGGTCGAACCAGTCGCGCACCGCTTCGGCGATGACCCCTCCGACACCGTCGACCCGGGCCAGCTCTGCGACCGGCGCCTCCCGGATGGCGTCCATCGAGACAAAGTGGCTAGCCAGCGCCCGAGCCGCAGTAGGGCCGACGTGCCGGATCGACAGCGCCACCAACACGCGCCAGAGCGGCGCCTGCTTGGCCTTGTCCAGCTCGGCGAAGAGGACCTGGGTGTTGGCTCGGGGCTTGCTGGCGACCTTGGCGGTCGGCTTGGTCCAGAAGCACAGCTCCTGCGCCCACGGCCCAGGCGCCCCACCGACCTTGCGCCGGCGCCAGACCCGCACCTCTCGCAATGCCTCGGGGGTCAAGTCGAACAGGCTCGCCTCTGTCGTCAAGGCGGGGGTCTGCGAGGGCGTGGTGGCGTCGGGCGGCCGGCCCAGCTCGGGGTCGGTGAGCGCGATCGCCGCCTCCCAGCCCAGCGCCTCGATGTCGAACGCACCGCGTGAGGCCAGGCCGAACACCCGCTCGCGTAGCTGGGCCGGGCACTGTCGGGCGTTCGGGCAGCGGATGTCCTTGTCGCCTTCGCGTTCCGGCGCGAGCGCGGTTCCGCACGAGGGACATTCGGTCGGCATGACGAACTCGCGCTCGGTGCCGTCCCGCAGTGCCACCACGGGGCCGACGATCTCGGGGATGACGTCGCCGGCCTTGCGCAGCACCACGGTGTCACCGATAAGCACGCCCTTGCGGCGCACCTCGTCGGCGTTGTGCAGTGTGGCGTTCTCGACGGTAGACCCGCTGACGACGACCGGGGCCATCACGCCGTACGGCGTAACCCGCCCGGTGCGCCCAACGTTGACCCGGATGTCGAGCAGCGTGGTGTTGACCTCCTCGGGGGGGTACTTGTAGGCGATCGCCCAGCGCGGCGCACGAGAGGTCGACCCGAGGTGGCGCTGCACCGCGACTTCGTCGACCTTCACGACGACACCGTCGATCTCGTGCTCGACCGAGTGCCGGTGCTCCCCGTGGTACGCCACGACCTCGTGCACGGCCGCCAGGTCGTCGACCACCCGCACGTGTGGCGACGTCGGCAAGCCCCAGTCGTGCAGCACGGCATACGCCTGGCTCTGCCGGGAGACCTCGAACCCGCGACGAGCCCCCAGCCCGTGCACGAGCATCCGTAGCGGTCGGCTCGCCGTGACCCGAGGGTCCTTCTGGCGCAACGAGCCGGCCGCCGCATTACGCGGGTTCGCGAACGGCGCTCGCCCGGCCTCGACCAGGTGCGCGTTGAGCTCGGCGAAGGCCGCGACCGGGAAGAACACCTCGCCGCGGATCTCGGCCAGTTCCGGAACTCCCGTGCCGCGCAGCCGGTCCGGTATGCCGGCAATGGTGCGCACATTGTTCGTGACGTCCTCGCCCGTGCGCCCGTCGCCGCGGGTGAGCGCGCGAACCAGCCGCCCGTGCTCGTAGACCAGGCTGATCGCCAGCCCGTCGATCTTCAGCTCGGTCAGATAGTGGAACGGCGCGTCCGCGTCGCGGGCGACACGGGCCGCCCACGCCGCCAGCTCCTCGGCAGTAAAGGCGTTATCCAGGCTCAGCATGCGCTCCAGATGGTCGACGGCTTGGAAGTCGGTGGAGAAGGCGGCCGCGCCCACCTGCTGGGTCGGGCTGTCGGGGGTCCGCAGGCCGGGATGGCGCTCCTCCAGACCCTGTAGCCGCCGCATCAGCACGTCGTACTCGGCGTCACTGACTGTGGGCTCGTCTCGCACGTGGTAGGCGAACTGATGGGCCCGCGCCTGCTCAGCGAGATCGGTCCATTCGTGTCTGGCGTCCGCAGGTATGCCGGCGTCCATGGGCGTCAGCACGCTGCCCGGCTCATCGGGACTGGTCTCTTGGGGTCCATAGGTGCTGGCCACGCGGCACATCCTGCCTCACCATGCGGACACCCCACAGCGCTGCTGACGGGGCCGGACCGGACGAGGCGGTAGACTCTGCTCCTGAGACATCTGCCGGCCGGCCGCCACGGCGGCTCGACGTTGCGACAGGGGAACACCTTTGACCCGCTCCGTAAAGCCATCGCACCACGCCGTCCACCGCCGCACCGCGGGCGTGGCGATGGCGTTGGCCGTTCTCTTGGTCCCCGCGATAGCCGCCTGCACGAGCACGCCTACCCCGACCAGCACCGCGAACGCGGCAGGTGGCGACGCCCCCCTGGCAGCTGCCAAGGCCCCCTCCGCGGTCCAGCTGGACAGCAACGTCGCTGAGGGCGCCACGGTGCCCGTCGACACCCGGGTTGCAGTCACGGCCACCGGAGGGAGCGTCACCCAGGTCACGCTCACCTACCAGGACGCCAAAACCGGCCCCGCCACCGTCGAGGGCGAACTGGCGCCGGACGGCTCCACGTGGACCGCGCAGTCCCTGCTCGAGCCCGGCGCGGCGTACACCCTGGGCATGACCGGAACGAACAAGGATGGGCTGCCCACGACCGTCCAGCGCACCTTCACGTCCAACAACCTGTCCAAGAAGCAGCAGATCTTTCCGACCCTGGCGGCCGACGGCGCCACCGTGGGAGTGGCCATGCCGGTCGTGGTCACCTTCGACGTGCCGGTACAGGACAAGGCCAGCTTCCAGCGCAAGATGACGGTCACGTCCGTCCCGGCTCAGAACGGGTCGTGGTCGTGGATCAGCAGCACCGAGGCGCACTGGCGACCGGTGAGCTACTGGCAGCCCGGCACCAAGGTGGCGGTCAACCTCGATCTCAACAGCGTGCCCGGCGGCAACGGCACCTTCGGGCAGACGTCCGTGGCAGGCGGGTTCACGGTCGGGTCGCCCATGGTCATCAACGCCGACCTCGCGGCGCACAAGATGACCGTCGTGCAGAACGGCGCGGTCACCAAGACCATCCCCATCACCGGCGGCAAGCCTGGGTGGGAGAGCCGCAGCGGCACCAAGGTGCTCATGGCGAAACTGCCCACGGTCAGGATGGATGCGGCCACGCTGGGCGTCGAGCCCGGCAGTCCGAACTACTACAACATCCCGGACGTGCACTACGCCATGCGCGAGACCTGGTCTGGCGAGTTCCTGCATGCGGCGCCGTGGTCGGTCGGAAGCCAGGGCCGCGCCAATGTCAGCCACGGCTGCATCGGCATGAGCACGGGGAACGCCCGGTGGCTGTTCGACCAGGCGAAGGTGGGTGACCCCATCGTGGTCACCGGGACCAAGAAGGGGCTGGAGAAGGGCAACGGCTGGACCGACTGGAACGTGTCGTTCGCCGAGTTCCAGCAGGGTTCGGCGCTGCCGGCCTGACCCCGTCAGCTCTCGGCGCGTTCGCGCAGGTCACGAGCGACGTCCACGACGAGACGCTGGCGTTCGACTGCCTCATCGAAGATACGCCCGGCAAGGCCGCAGGCGGGCGTCACCGCGAGGTCTCGCAGGGTCGGCGCGGACATGCCGAGGCGCTCCCACGACTCGGCGAGCGAGCCTGCGATCGTCGCCGCCGACTGCTCCGCCTGGGCGGCGGTGGGCACGCAACCGGCATACCAGGTGAGCCCTTCCTCGACCGCGACGGCCAGGCCCTCCCAGCCCCGTGGGGTGAGCAGGGCGGTGTCGACGGAGATCCCGTCCGCACCGCAGGCCCGCAGCAGCGGGATCGGCGCCGAGGCGGCACAGCAGTGCACAACGGTATGCCGGGCGCCCGAGTCGGCGAGGATGGTGCGTAGGCCGCTCCCCACTACCTGCGGGTCGACGGCGCGGAGGCGCCCGAACCCCGAGGCCGTCGGAAGGCGGCCCTCGAGGACGGCAGGCAGCGACGGCTCGTCCAGCTGCAGGGTTACCTGCGCCCCTGGCACGAGCCGCTGCACGTCGTTGACGAGCCGACGCACCCCCTCAGCGAGCGACTCGACGATGTCGCGCATCGCGCCCGCATCAACCACCGCACGCTCCCCGCGCGTCAGCCAGAGCGAAGCCGCCAGGGTCCACGGGCCGGCGGCCTGGACCTTGAGCGGACCGGCATACCCGGCAAAGCTCTCGGCGAGCTCGTCGAGGTCCTGACGCCAGAAGGCGAGGGTACGCGCAGCGTCGCGCCCGGGCCGGTCGACCAGTCGCCAGCCAGCGGGCTGCAGGTCGACATGAAGCTCGACCAGCAGTCCGGCACCCCGCCCGACGAGGTCGCCACCAGGTCCGCGACCCGGAAGCTCAGGCAGGTAGGGCAAGCCGGTCACGCCGTCGCTGTCGAAGGCCCCGAGCAGGTCGCGCACGGCCCGCAGCGCCTCCCGGATGTCCGTGCCGGGCCACGAGCCCACGCCGGTGGCCTGCGTCACCGGGCCGTCTCGCGCACCGTCGCCGAGCCGACGACCCGGGTGCCGTCGTAGAGCACCACAGACTGGCCCGGTGCGACGCCGCGCATCGGGACACCCAGCTCGACGCGCAGTTGGTCGCCGTCGTACGTGGCCGTGGCGGCCACCGCGGTGCCATGGGCCCGCACCTGTGCGTGCGCCGCGAACGGCCCCTCAGGCGGGGCCCCGCACCAGCGTGGCTGCTCGCCGATCAGCACGCGTACGCCGAGCAGGTCGTCGGTGCCCACGACGACCCGGTTGGCCGCAGCGTCGACGGCCACGACGTAGCGGGCCCGCCCGTCGAGCACATCCCGAGCCAAGCCCAAGCCTCGGCGTTGCCCCACGGTGAAGCCGTAGCTGCCTCGATGGGTGCCGATGGCGACCCCGTCCGGGTCGACCACCTCGCCCGGCAGCTCGCCGAGCCGCTCAGTCAGCCAGGCTCTGGTGTCCCCATCGGAGACGAAGCAAATGTCGTGCGAGTCGGGCTTGGCGGCGACCGCGAAGCCCCGCCGTGCCGCTTCCGCGCGGACCTGTGCCTTGGTCGAGTCGCCCAAGGGGAAGCACGCCCGCTTGAGCTGGTCGGCGTCCAGCACGCCCAGGACGTAGGACTGGTCCTTGTCCGGGTCGACGGCCCGGTGCAGCTCGCGCCCATGCGGACCGTCGACAACACGTGCGTAGTGGCCGGTGGCCACCGCGTCGAAACCGAGGGCCACGGCCTTGTCGAGCAGGCCGGCGAACTTGACCCGCTCGTTGCATCGCACGCACGGGTTGGGGGTCTGCCCGACGGCATACTCGGCGAGAAAGTCCTCGATCACATCGCGCTGGAAGCGCGCCGCCAGGTCCCAGACATAGAAGGGGATGCCCAGCCGGTCCGCGACCCTTCGAGCGTCGCCTGCGTCCTCGACCGTGCAGCACCCGCGCGCCCCCTCGCGAAGGCTTGCCACGTTGCGGGTCAACGCGAGATGCACCCCGACGACGTCGTGACCGGCGTCGAGCATCCGGGCGGCCGCGACTGCGGAGTCCACCCCGCCGCTCATCGCAGCGACAACCCGCATCAGGCCACCGCTGAGGCCCGTCGAGCCCGCTCGACTGCCGCCGGCAGGGCGGCGAGGAACGTGTCGACGTCGGCCTGCGTCGAGGTGTGCCCCAGCGTCAGCCGCAGGGCCCCCCGGGCTTGCGCCTCGGATAGCCCCATGGCCAGCAGGACGTGGCTCGGCTGCGGGACCCCGGCCTGGCACGCCGAACCGGTCGAGCACTCCACGCCGGCCGCGTCGAGCAGGTAGAGCAGCGAGTCACCTTCGCAGTCGGGCACGAGCAGATGCGCGTTGCCGGGCAGGCGCGAGCGCCAGTCGCCCGCGGTCCACGCGCCTCCTGGCGCGATGCCGTACCCCATGCCCAGCGCACCGTCGAGGATGGCGTCGCGCAGCGCGGCCAGGCGCGGACCCTCTGCTGGTAGGCGTTGCACCGCCAAGTCCGCGGCGAGCGAGAACCCGAGCGCCCCTGCGGTGTCGATGGTTCCGCTACGGACCTGGCGCTCCTGGCCGCCCCCGTAGGTGATGGGGACGACGGTCTGGTCGCGCTTGACGACCAACGCTCCGATGCCAACGGGCCCGCCGACCTTGTGCGCGGTCACCGTCATGAGGTCGGCGCCAGCGTCGGCGAAGTCGACGGGGACATGGCCGAACGCCTGGACCGCATCGGTGTGGACCGGTATGCCGTGCTCGTGCGCGACGGCCACGATGCCGGGGATGTCCTGAACCGTGCCGACCTCGTTGTTGGCCCACATCACCGACACCAGGGCGACGCTTGCCGCGTCTTCGGCGATCGCCGCCTCGACGGTGTCCGGGTCGACGAAACCGTCACGTCCGGGCTCGAGCCAGCTTACCTCGGCGCCGTGACGCTGGGTCAGCGCCTCGACGCAGTCGAGGATGGCGTGGTGCTCGATTGCACTGACCAGCAACCGAACCCGCCTCGGATCGGCCTCTCGCTGGGCAGCGAACACGCCCTGTACGGCGAGGTTGTCGGCCTCGGTGCCTCCGGAGGTGAAGACGACCTCCGAGGGGCGGGCGCCAAGTGTCGCCGCCAGCCGTTCCCGCGACTCCTCGACGACCCGGCGCGCCCGCCGCCCTGCCGTGTGCAGCGATGACGGGTTGCCGGTTCGCTGCACCTGCACCGCCATGGCTGCCGCCACCTCCGGGAACACGGGAGTCGTCGCTGCGTGGTCCAGGTAGGCAGGCACGCCTGCATCTTACGTTTCCAACCCGAGCGGGCTGTCCGCTGCAGACGTGCCTCGACGTCCACCAAGGCGCCACCGGTCCCCGCGGTCGGTGTTCACGCCCTAGCATGGCGGTGGACACTGAACCGAAGGAGCCCGCCCGATGACCCAGCCCGAGCCGGCCGGAGCGCACATCGCAGCCTTCTTCGACCTCGACGGCACGCTTATCCCCGGCTCGGCGAACATCCCGCTGGCCAAGGCCGCCTTCCGGGCCGGGTTCGTCAAGAAGCGCGAACTCGCCCGGGACCTGGCCCGCAACCTGTCGTTTATGCTCATCGGCGCCAGTGACGACCGCTCCGCAGAGGTCCGCGATCGAATCCTGCTGGGTGTCAAGGGACGTCTGGCATCTGAGATCGAGGGACTTGCCGACGACTTCGTCGACGACCTCGTCGCAACGATGGAACCCGCTCTGCAGGTGGTCCTTGACGAGCATCGCGCGGCGGGGCATGACCTCGTGCTCGTCTCGGCTAGCCCGACCGAGATCGTCCAGCGGTTTGCCGTCGCAACAGGTATGGACTATGGCCGAGGCACGACCGCGGAGCGCGACAGCGACGGGCGCTACAGCGGCCGGCTTGACGGGCCGTTCTGCTACCGCGAGGGCAAGGCCGAGGTGCTCCGCGCGCTGGCGGCTGAGCATGGCTACGACATGGCCGAGTCGTTCGCCTACTCCGACTCGGTGAGTGACGAGCCGATGATGCGCGCGGTCGGGCATCCAGTTGCCGTCAACCCGGACAACGCGCTGCGGACCATGGCCCTAGAGGGCGGGTGGACCATCCTGGAAACCGGACGGCTGCGGGCGCACTTCGAGCCCGTGCGACGCGTGATTCGGTCCTTGACCAAGACCTGGGGTGCCTGGTCGCACAGCATCCGCACGTGGCGTCGACGCCCCGACGCCAATGCAGTGGCGGAGGAGCAGACCGTCCACGAGTGAGCTGCGACCCGCCGTCAGGGCCGCGGATCCCAGTCCAGCAGAGCCATGTCGATGGCGTCGTGCCAGGTGCCGTCGATGCGTTGCGCGTCCCGGCGGATTCCCTCGACGAGGAACCCGCACTTCTCATAGACCCGTCGCGCCCGAGGGTTGTGGTCGAAGACCTCCAGCGACAGCCGGTGCAACTCGAGCTGGTCGAACGCGAAATCGCGCACCAGCCTGGTCGCTTCGGTGCCGAACCCGTGACCGAACACCGACGGGCCCACCAGCGCGATCCGGAACACCATGGACTCGTTGTCCTCATCCAGCTCGAACAGCACGACCTCGCCGAGGACCGTCTCGTCCTCGACTGAGATGATCGCCCAGTCCGCGCGGTCGTGCCGCTCGCGCGCCTTGGCCATCCCGAGGCGCACCTGCTCTCGAGTGAAGTGGGCGATCGTGCCGCTCAGGCTGCGGCCCTCCTCGTCCGCGAACATCGGCCAGAGACCCTCGAAGTGCTCCGGACCCATAGGTTCGAGCCGCACGAGCTTGCCCACCAGGGCTGGCTGGTGCTCGAGCAGGTGTAGGTCCACAACGGAAGTCCACCAATTCCGGCACGACTCGGCAAGCCCCGCGCGCTCACGGCCTCCGCCCAAGACATGCCAAGGGGTATGCCGCGCACCCGGCATACCCCTCGCGCGTCTGGATTCCTACCCTTTCGCTGCCTGCACTGCCTCGGTGGCCTGCGGAAGGACAGCAAAGAGGTCACCCACCACGCCGAAGTCGACGAGCTCGAAGATCGGCGCCTCGTCGTCCTTGTTGATGGCAACGATGGTCTTGGAGGTCTGCATGCCAGCTCGGTGCTGGATGGCGCCCGAGATGCCGCAGGCGACGTAGAGCTGCGGGCTGACCTGCTTGCCGGTCTGGCCGACCTGCGAAGTGTGCGGGTACCAGCCTGCGTCGACAGCTGCCCGGCTCGCGCCTACGGCAGCGCCCAGCGAGTCGGCGAATGCCTCGACCTTGGAGAAGTCGCCGCCGGTCCCCCGGCCTCCGGACACGACGATGGCGGCTTCGGTCAGCTCGGGACGTCCGGTGTTCTCCTTGGGTTTGGCCGCGACGATCTTCGCCGTGCGCGCGAGCTCCGAGGGAGTGAACTCGACAGAAACCTCACTGGCGGACGCCGGCGACTCCTCGGGCGCCGCCGAGTTGGGCTTGACCGCGATGATCGGCGAGCCCTTGGTCACCGTCGCGTTGACCGTGTAGGACCCGGCGAACACGGACTGAGTGGTCGCGACGCCTCCGCTGCCGTCGGCCTGGACGTCGACCGCGTCGGTGATGAGCCCGGCGCCGGTCTTGACGGCCAGCCGGGCGGCCACCTCCTTGCCCTCGGTCGACGCGGCGATGAGCACCGCAGCCGGGTTGACCTGCTCGACCAGCTGGGCCAGCAGCTCGGCCTGCGGGACGACGAGGTATGCCGTCAGGTCCTCGCCTGTGGCCAGGTACACCTTCGTGGCCCCGAACTTGGCCAGGCCGTCCTTGGCGGCCCCGAACCCGTCACCGACGAACACCGCGGCAGGCTCGCCCAGCCGTCGGGCGATGGTGAGCAGCTCGGCGGTCGTCTTGCGCAGCTTGCCCTCGACGTGGTCGACGAGGACGAGTACTTCAGCCATGGTCAGTGGTCTCCTTGCTGGTCATACGAACTTGCGTTCGGCGAGGAAGGCCGCCAGCTTCGTGCCGCCGTCCCCCTCGTCGGTGACGATGGTGCCCTGCTGACGCGGTGGGCGAGCCTCGAACGACGACACCTTCGTCCACGCGGCGTCCAAGCCCACGTCAGAGGCGTCGACCCCCAGGTCCGCGAGCGTCCAGTTCTCGACCGGCTTCTTCTTGGCCGCCATGATGCCCTTGAACGACGGGTAGCGCGGCTCGTTGATCTGGTCGGTGACCGACACGAGCGCGGGCAGGCTCGCCTCGATGGTCTGGCTGGCCGAGTCGCCGTCCCGCCGAATAGATACGAGGCCTGCCGCCACGGTGAGTTCGGACGCGAGGGTCACCGCGGGCAAGCCCAAGCGCTCCGCCAGCATTGTCGGCACCACCCCCATCGTCCCGTCGGTGGACGCCATGCCGGTCAGCACGAGGTCGACTGCGGAACCGCCGGCGGACAGCTTCTCGATGGCCTTGGCCAGCACCAGCGAGGTCGCGACCGCATCGGAGCCGTGGATGGCCGCGTCGTTAACGTGCACGCCCTTGTCGGCTCCCATCTGCAGGGACTTCTTGATCGCGTCAGCGGCCTCGTCGGGCCCGACGGTTAACACGGTGACCTCCCCTTCGGTCGCCTCAACGAGCTTGAGGGCCTCCTCGACGGCATACTCGTCGAGCTCGGAGAGCAGCCCGTCGACGTTGGAGCGGTCGGTGGTGTTGTCGGAGGCATTGAAGGTGCGCTCCGCCTGAGCGTCAGGGACAAACTTGACGCAGACGACGATGTTCATGGGTAGAACGTCCTCTTCTGGGTGCCGATGCGAGGTCAGTGGGGCGTAGCGAGTCCGCTGTCGGACGGACCCGACGACCCATCCTGGCAGGCCCGGCGGACTTGACCCACATCGAAGCCGGGTGATGCCTGCCACCCGCCCGCACGCCCGCCTGCGCGCGAGATCGCCCATGAGGGCCCGGCACGGCGTCGCGGTGCCGTAGCCTGCGCGAAACCTGCACGAAACGCGGTGTTCGTACGCTCGGCTCCCGTGAGCACGCTCTTCACGCCGTACACCCTGGGAGGGCGCGCCTTCGACGAGATGTTCGACGACAGCGGCGGCATCCGCAGGGGGTATGCCGCCGTGCACACCGGGATGCAGGAACTCACCTTGAAAGAGGTCCGCACTCGGGCGGAGTACCTGTCGCGCACCTATGTCGAGCAAGGCGTGACCTTCGACATTGGTGGGGAGGAGCGGCCCTTCCCGCTCGACATCGTGCCGCGCATCGTCGACGCGCGGACCTGGGCCTCGGTGGAGGCCGGCGTTGTCCAGCGGGTCCGGGCGTTGGAACGGTTCCTCGACGACGTCTACGGGCCGGGGGACCTCTTCAACGACGGCGTCATGCCTCGTACCGTCGTCACCAGCTCACCCCACTTCCACCGGGTCGTCGCCGGCCTCACCCCGCCGAGCGGGGTCCGCGTGCACGTGTCGGGGATCGACCTGGTCCGGGACGCCGCGGGGCAGTTCCGGGTCCTCGAGGACAACGTGCGGATGCCCGTCGGGCGTGTCCTACGTCATCGAGAACCGGCGGGCTCTGACCAGCGCGCTGCCCGAGGTCTTCGCCCATCACCGGGTGCGCCCGGTACGTGACTACCCGCTACCGGCTGCTCGCTGCCCTGCGTGCCGGCGCCCCCGCGGGGTAGCCGACCCGACCGTCGTCGTGCTGACCCCCGGCGTGTACAACTCGGCATACTTCGAGCACGCGCTGCTCGCGCGGCTCATGGGCGTGCGAGCTGGTCGAGGGCCGGGACCTGGTCTGCCAGGCCGGCCGGGTCATGGATGCGCACGACGACCGGGCGACGCCGGTGCATGTGATCTACCGCCGCATCGACGACGAGTTCCTCGACCCGGTGCACTTCCGCGGCACTCGCTGCTCGGCTGCGCCGGGCTGGTCAACGCGGCCCGGGCTGGGGACGTCACGATCGCCAACGCCGTCGGCAACGGGGTCGCCGACGACAAGCTCGTCTACACGCTACGTGCCCGACCTCATCCGGTACTACCTCGCGGAGGAGCCGATCCTGCCCAACGTGCGACACCTCGCGCCTGGAGGACCGGACGCACCGGGCGGACGTCCTGGACCGGCTGGACGAGCTCGTGGTCAAGCCCGTCGACGGCTCCGGCGGCAAGGGCATCGTCATCGGCCCGCAGGCGACCAGGGGGAGCTGGACGCCGTGCGCAAGCAGATCACCGGCGACCCCCGGGGGTGGATCGCCCAGCCGGTCGTCCAGCTGTCCACGGTGCCGACGCTCTGTGGCGGACGAGATGGCACCACGGCACGTGGACCTGCGCCCGTTCGCGGTCAACGACGGCGAGACGATCTGGGTGCTTCCCGGCGGGCTGACCCGCGTCGCCCTCGCCGAGGGCAGCCTCATCGTCAACTCCAGCCAGGGCGGCGGCTCCAAGGACACCTGGGTGCTCGCCCGGCGTCGCGAACGCTCGAACGGCGCAGGAGTCGCTGCGACCCGCGCATCGCGGGCCGTGAAGGTCCATCCCCGGGCGCGCGCCATGGCGGTCGCCCACACCGAGCATCAGCGGGCCGAGGAGCAGCAGACTGCAACAGCGACAGGAGAACGCCGCATGCTGAGCCGGATCGCCGAGTCGCTGTTCTGGATCGGCCGCTACGTGGAGCGGGCCGACGGCACCGCGCGGCTGCTCGACGTGCATCTGCGGCTCACCGTCGACGACCCGCGCGACGAACAGGCGCGTGGCCGGAGGAGCTGCTGCTCGACGTGATGGGCGTAGAGACCGACGAGAGCGTCGACGCATCCGTCATCATGCGTCAGCTGCTGCCACGACCCGGGCGTCCCCAGCCGGTCATCTCCGCTCTGACGCGGTGCCCGCGAGAACGCCCGCCGCTCCCGCGAGACCGTCTCGGCCGAGATGTGGGAAGCCTCAACATGACCTGGTACGGCATCCAGACCGCAAGGACGCCGTGTCATGCCTACGGCAATCTGCCGCTGGGTCCTGGAGCGCTGCGCCGTCGTCACCGGGCTCGCCGACACCACGATGAGCCACGACGAAAGCTGGCTGTTCCTGGTCCTGGGCCGGCAGCCTGGAGCGGGTGGACATGACGGCCCGCGATGCTCATTGCCGCGGCCGTGATGTCCTCCGGCTGGCGCTGGGTGAACATGCTGCGCGCCGCGGGCGCCGACACGCCTTCCTGCGCACACCGCGGGCGGCGTTCGGCGAACAGCACGCCGCAGAATTCCTGCTCCTGGACCGGCTGTTCCCCCGCTCGCATCGTCTACACCCTTGGCGACGCCGAGAGGCCCTCTGCGCCGGCTGGACCCGTCGGCCGGCGGATTGCGGCCGAGGGGGATGCCGCGCCGGCTACTCGGCCGCGCCAGGGCCGAGCTGGAGTACCGCACGAGAGCCGAGACGCTCGTCGACCTGCCCGAGCGCATGCCGAGCTGCAGGCCAGGCCTGCATACGCGGCCAACGACGCGGTCTCGCGGCGGTACTTCGAAGGAGCCGTGGCGGCCCAGTGGCACGAAGGGGCCGGAGCGTGAGCACCACCCTGCGGATCGTGCACCGCTCGGGTTACACCTACACCGGTGGCGCCACGGCCTCGTTCAACGAGGTGCGGATGACCCACGCTCCAGCCACGAGCAGCAGGTCATGCACAGCCGGATCGACATCAGCCCGGTGCCGCGGACCTACACGTACACCGACTACTGGGGCACGACCGTCACCGCGTTCGAGATCCTGGAGCGACACGACTCGCTCACGGTCGAAGCCACGAGCACCGTCGACGTGCAACGGCATACCGACAACGAACCCCGGCTGGGCTGGCTAGACCTCGAGGACCAACGGATGGTGGACCGGCACTGCGAGCTGCTCGAGGTCAGCAAGTGGGTAGCTCCTCCCCCGACCTGCTCCAGCGCGTCCAGGAGCTCAAGGCGGCCAACGCCACCCCACGAGAGCTGGCCATGGCGGTCGTGGGGCTAGTGCACGACGAGGTGAGCTACGTCTTCGGGGCGACCGAGGTGCACACGCACGCGAGCGAGGCGTGGGAGCAGCGCTCCGGCGTGTGCCAGGACATGGCCCACCTGGTCATCGGGTCCCTGCGATCGGTCGGCGTGCCAGCTCGGTACGTGTCCGGCTACCTGATGCCCATGCTGGCCAGCCCGATCGGGGTTGCGCAGGCCGGCGAGTCGCATGCTTGGGTCCAGTTCTGGGACGGGGCCTGGGTCGGCTGCGACCCGACGAACGACATCCCGCCCGGCGACCTGTACGTCGAAGTAGCCGCCGGCCGCGACTACGGCGACGTGGCGCCGCTCACCGGAATCTTCTCGGGAGGGCGCACCGCCGACATGTTCGTTACGGTGGAGATGACCCGCATCGGCTAGCCCGCGGCGGCCTAACAACTCGTTGAGTTTGCACAGGCGTCCTGACCGACTCGTCAGCCGGTGTGGGCCGTCGGCAGGACGTGGAAGGCCGGCTCCTCGTACGGGTGTGCCGCGCGCAGCGCGGCCACGACCTCGGATTTGCGCGACCGTGGCAGCACCAGCTCGATCCGATGCTCGGCGACGTGCTCGAGCTCACCGACCCGGCCGATCGCCGGCTCAGCCCCCTCGACCGGACGGGAACTGGCCGATGCCGGGGCTGACGAAGGCGCACTCGCGGTAGGCCCCGATCGAGCCGGCACCGGCCGCGAACAAGGCCGTGAGCACCTGGTCGGTGGCCTCGACCGGGACGTAAGTGACCAGGAGATCACGGTCCCGCGGCTCGCCGTTCGGCACGGTGTGGCCCACGCGTGCGGTCACCCGCCGATGAACTTGGCCCGTCCCGGCCCGTTCTCGACGAACGAGCCCATGCCGATCTTGCGGTCCTCGGTGGCGAACAACGACGAGAACAGCACTTTCTCCAGGGCCAGCCCGCCGTCCAGGTCCAGCTCGACGCCCCGGTCGACCGCCTCCTTGGCCGCGCGCAGCGCGAACGATGGCCCGCCGACGAAGGAGTGCATCCAGTACCGGGCCGCAGCGTAGACCTGGTCGTCGGGGACCACCCGGTCCACAAGTCCGATCGCGGCTGCCTCCTCGGCCTTGACGAACCGCCCGGAGAAGATCAGGTCCTTCGCGCGTGAGGCACCGATGAGCCGGGCCAGGCGCTGGGTGCCGCCCATCCCCGGAATGACCCCGAGAAGGATCTCCGGCTGACCCATCTGCGCGGACGCGCCGAGCACCCGGAAGTCACAGGCGAGCGCCAACTCACACCCGCCGCCGAGGGCGTACCCAGTGACGGCTGCCACCGTGGGTTTCGGAATCTTGGTCACCGCGGTGGCGTAACCATGCAGGGCGTCGACAGCGGTGGCCATGTCGGTGTACGACATCGCCTCCATCTCCTTAATATCGGCGCCCGCTGCGAACACCTGTTCGCCGCCATACACGATGACGGCCGCGATGTCCTTCCGCGCCGTGGCCTCCTCTGCCGCCCGCTTGATCTCATCCTGCAGCTGCAGGTTCAAGGCGTTCATCTTCGGACGGTCCAACCGGATCGTGCCGATCCCGTCCTCAACTTCGAGCCGCACGAACTCACCCATCACTGCTCACCCTCTTCCGACGACGTTTCCGTGGGCTGGCCACCGTCCGGCAGGAAGGACTGGTGCCAAGCGCCCACCACCTGCAAGATCAGGTCGACCATCAGCTGAAAGAGCGTGGACAGATCGGTCGTCTGTGCGACGAGGTGCTCGGCTGTGACGACGAGGTTGCCACCCGAGAGACCCACCTTGGCCAGGTTCAGCTGGAGCGTGAAGTCGTTGCAACGCTGCAGACGCACCAGGTCGTCGTCGGGGACGTGGTCGCCGATGAGCCACTGCCCAAAGACCCGCATGATCGGAAAGTCGCCGTCCTGGCAGCGCACGAACAGCTGCTGCGGCGGCTCTCCTATGGTGAACGCCACGTCGCCGTCGGAGTCGATATCGGGGTTGATGCCAAGGTCCTTGACGACGTCGAGGACCCGGCCACGCAGCGGATGCTCGTCGGCCGGTGGGGGAAAGTTGGGCAGGGCGGTCGGATCCGTCATGAGCCCACCGTAACTTCAGCCCTACCCTGATGCCATGTCACGTCGGACACCCGAGGGGGAGGACCTGCCCCCGGCCCCCGGGCTCACGTTGCGCGATGACGGCGCGGACGTGTGTGTGTTCGCGGCCAACGCTGACGGCGTCGAGCTGTGCCTGTTCGATGAGGGCGATACAAACGGGCGTTCGGAGCGCCGGATCGAGCTCACCAACCGGATCCACGACCACTGGTTCGGCTTCGTTCCCGGGCTGGCGGCCGGGCAGCGCTACGGCTATCGGGTCCGAGGTCCCTGGTCGCCACTGGACGGGCTGCGCCACAACCGGGCCAAGCTGTTGCTCGACCCATACGCCCGCGCCATCGCGGGCGAGATCACCTGGCGGCCGGAGGTGTTCGGCCACCTCACCAAGGCCGACCTGACTGCCGAGGACCCCTACACCCTCGAGGACAGCGACTCGGCGGCGTTCGTCCCCCGCGGCGTCCTGGTGCGCGACGACTTCGACTGGGGGCAGGACGCCCATCCTCGGCACTCGCTCGCCGACACGGTCCTCTACGAGACGCACGTGCGCAACCTGACCATGCGCATGCCCGGAGTCCCAGCACCGCTTCGGGGCACGTATTCCGGTCTGGGTCACCCCGCAACCATCGAGCACCTCACCGGCCTGGGGATCACGGCGGTGGAGCTGTTACCCATCCAGGCCTTCACCTCCGAACCGCAGCTCGAGCGGCGCGGGCTGCGCAACCACTGGGGCTACAACACGCTGGGCTTCTTCGCTCCGCACGGCCCGTATGCCGCGGCGGCGGACCCGCAGGGAGTGCTCGACGAGTTCAAGGGGATGGTCAAGGCGCTGCACAACGCCGGCATCGAGGTCATCCTCGACGTGGTCTACAACCACACCTGCGAGCAGTCCTTCACCGGACCGACCCTGTCCTGGCGCGGCCTGGACAACCGCACCTACTACCGGCTTGACGGGCGGGGCGAGGACATCGACGTCACGGGATGCGGCAACACGCTGGACGTGCGCGAGGTCGCCACCTGCCGGATGATCCTGGACTCCCTGCGCTACTGGGTGACCCACTGCCATGTCGACGGCTTCCGGTTCGACCTGGCGGTTGCCCTGGGCCGCGGCAAGAACGACGAGTTCGACCCGGGGCACCCGTTTATCGTCGCGCTGCGCACCGACCCGGTGCTGTCCCATGTGAAGAACATCGTCGAGCCGTGGGACGTCGGCATGCAGGGCTGGCGGACCGGACAGTTCCCACCCCCGTTCAGCGAATGGAACGACCGGTTCCGCGACCGGGTGCGTTCCTTCTGGCTCACTGACGTGGCGCGGGAGCTGGGCGGGCACTCGGGCCACGGCGTCCAGGACCTGGCCACTCGGCTAGCCGGCTCGGCGGACCTGTTCCATCACAGCGACCGGGCGGCCTTCGCGTCGGTCAACTTCGTGGCAGCGCACGACGGCTTCACGTCCGCCGACCTGACCATGTACGCCGCCAAGCACAACGAGCGCAACGGCGAGGGCAACCGGGACGGCAGCGACAACAACCACTCCTGGAACCACGGGCTGGAAGGTCCCATGGACGATGGGCTGGCTGCCGGGCTGCGCAGACGCAGCATGCGCAACCTGCTCGGGACCCTCATGGTCTCCGCCGGCCTGCCTATGGTGTTGGCCGGCGACGAGATGGGCCACAGCCAGCAGGGCAACAACAATGCCTACTGCCAGGACAACGAGCTGTCCTGGATCAACTGGGAGCTGCTGCCCTGGCAGGAGGACCTGCTGGCCACGACCCGTTTTCTCACCGCGTTGCGGGCCGAGCACCCCGTGCTTCGCCAGCGGGCGTTCTTCAGCGGGAGCCCGGTCCACCTCGACGGGTCCAAGGACCTGGAGTGGTACGCCGCGGACGGCACGCATATGACGATGCACCGGTGGGGGACGGGCGCCGGCGCACCCTGCAGATGTACCTCAACGGGGCCTGGCAGGGCCACGAGTCGCTGCTCGTCGTCCTGCACGGCGGCATCCACGACGTCGCGGTGACGCTGCCACGGCCGCCCGGGGTCACGGCATACCACCTGCTGTGGGACAGCGCCTGGGACCGGCCGAGGCGTAGGGCGGTGCCGGTCGGCCTCGATGAGCCACAAGATCCTGGTGCCTGCCTCGCTGCGGATCTACCGCTCAGCGTCCGCAGGTTAGCCCTCAAATAAGCGAGTCGGTCGTGCCGGGTGTTCCTGCGAGGTGATCTGGCCGGATGGGGGTCGCGGGTTGGCTGTTGAGCCGGCTGGCGGTGTTCGTGGGGTGTTGAAGGTCGTGCTGGATGAGGACGTGAGGGGTGAGGAGGGCCGTCCAGCAGGTTTTTGGGGTGGTTGGGCAGGCGCGCGGCGTCGGGTTTTGCGTCGTGGGCAGCTGTGTTCGCCCGGGCCAGGTCCGCCTCGGGGCGTGGGGTTCGGGTGGCGGTCAGCCGAAGCGGGTGCGTTCGGTGGTTGCCCAGACGCTGAGCAGTCGGTCGATGGCCTGGGTGTACCCGATCAGGCGGATGGTGATGCCCCGAGCCCGGCGGATGATCATGGCGGGGATGAAGATGACGGTGTTGAGGAAGCGGCGAAACTCCATCCGGATGTAGTCGCGCCGGTCGCTCTTGCGGTGCATCATCAGCGCGAACCAGGACTTGATGTTCCAGGCCAGCGCGGCGATGACCATGTGGGCCCAGTTGGAGACCAGGTCGTACAGCGGGACCCGCAGCGCGTTGACCCCGTTCTTGAGTTGCTCGATGACGTTCTCCTGGTCGCAGCGTTCGTTGGCCAGTTCGACGACCTGCTCGGCGCTCAGGTCGGTGCGGGTGGTGATGTAGAAGAAGTAGCGGATCTCATCGAGCAGGACCTGCTCGCCGCGGGCGCGGCTGATGTTCTTGCGCAGCGCGACGACCCGGTAGGGGCGGGTGCATTTGCCCGGCTGGTAGTCGAACTCGGCGACGTCCTCGTGGCCCAGCTGCAGGTTCAGGTACTCCCGCTCGGCCACGATCGCCGCCTTGGTGTCCGCCCGGCGGGCCCGCACCTGCCCGGTCGCGTTCTGGTAGGGGGCGGGCCGTTCCAGCCGGGCCCAGCTGGACTCGTCCAGGGCCTCGGCCCGGGAGCGCAGCGCGGTGGAGTTGTCCATGCCGAAGACGAAGTCGACCCGCTGGGCCCAGGCGTCGAAGTTCGCGGTGAGGGAGAAGTCGGTGTCCCCGCGCAGGCACACCCGGGGTGCGTGCGGGCTGACCAGATCGATGGCCTTGTCGATCCATTCGGCCGCCCCCTGGTGGCTGGGGGCGTTGCCCGACCGGTTGACCAGGTAGAGGACCTCTCGGGTGTTGGCCAGCGACACGATCAGCGGGGCGTACCCCCAGATGCCCTTGTACGACATGTCCATGCCCTGCTTACGCGACCCGGTGGTCGGCGCGATCGTGCCGTCGATATCCAGGTAGGCCACCGGGCCGAGCAGGTCCCGGCCGCGGGTATCCCACAGCTTCGGGCGCACCGAGTTGATCGCCTCCATCAAGGTGGTCACGTCATCGGCGCTGAAGCGGCGGCAGAAGTCCCCGGCGGTGGCCGGGGGTGTCAGATGGTCTGTGTAAGCGGGTCCGGGCTGGACGAAGGAGTGCATGTGAGCATCACCGATGAGACGAAGACGACCGGCACCAGCAGGGACACCACTGGCCAGGTCTTGGCACCTGGCGCGCGAGCGTTGCGGCAGGAGCTGTTCTCCGACGAGCTGCTGGATCAGATGCTGTTGAGGGTCGACGAGGACGGGGTGGCCCTGACGGGCCGGGGCGGGTTCTTGCCTGAGCTGGTCAAGGCCGTCCTGGAGCGGGGGATGGACGCCGAGCTGACCTCGCATCTGGGGTACGAGCGCGGCGACCGGGCTGGGCACGGTTCGGGCAACTCACGCAACGGGACCTCCCCGAAGCGGGTCGGCACCGAGATCGGCGATATCGGGTTGGATCAGCCGCGGGACCGCAACGCCACGTTCGCCTCGAGTCTGGTGCCCAAGGGCGCCCGCCGGCTG
Source organism: uncultured Actinomycetota bacterium (assembly GCA_963724925.1). GTDB lineage: Bacteria > Actinomycetota > Actinomycetes > Actinomycetales > Dermatophilaceae > Phosphoribacter. The sequence continues at coordinate 22,290 of CAVRXF010000034.1, forward strand.
GGGGGCCTGGAGGACATGATCGTCAGCCTGTACGCGGGTGGGATGACAGTGCGCGACATCCAGCACCACCTCGCGGCGACGTTGGGGTCCGAGCTGTCGCACGAGACGATCTCCAACGTCACGGAGGCGGTCTGCGAGGAGGTCGCCGCGTGGCAGTCACGTCCGCTTGAGGCGTTCTACCCGGTGATCTACCTGGACGCGCTGGTGGTCAAGATCCGCGACGGCGCGCACGTGGCTAATCGGGCCGCGCACATCGCGGTAGGGGTGGACATGGACGGGATCAAGCAGGTCCTGGGCATCTGGATCCAGGCCTTCGAGGGCGCCAAGTTCTGGGCGTCAGTGTGCTCTCAGCTGGCCAACCGGGGCGTGCGTGACGTGCTGATCGTGTGCTGCGACGGGCTGACCGGCTTCCCCGAGGCGGTCGAGGCCACCTGGTCGAAGGCGACCGTGCAAACCTGCGTGGTGCACCTGATCCGGGCCTCGATGCGGTTCGTGTCCTACACCGACCGCAAGGCCGTCGCGGCCATGCTCAAGCCGATCTACACGGCACCGGACGAGGACGCCGCGCTGCTGGCGCTGACCACGTTCGCGGACTCAAACCTGGGCAAGAAGTACCCCTCGGCGGTCGCCTCGTGGGAGAACGCCTGGGAGCGGTTCACGCCGTTCCTGGCGTTCGGGCCGGCGTTGCGCAAGGTCATCTACACCACCAACAGCGCCGAGTCACTGAACTACCAGCTCCGCAAGATCATCAAGAACCGGGGCCACTTCCCCTCCGACGCGGCCGCGATCAAGCTGCTCTGGCTGGCCATCATGAACATCGAGGACAAACGCGCCCGAGAACGCGCCAAGCAGGCCGGCCGTGCCAAGGGTCAACCCCGCAACGCCCCACCGCGCCTCGTCGAAGGCGGCGTCGTCCAGGGCTGGAAAGCCGCCCTCAGCGAGCTCGCGCTTGTCTACCCCGACCGGATCACCCCGCACCTGTAACCCCGGAATGCGAACGAGCATGCTCCCGTTTCCCGGCCATCTCCCCGTCCCGGCATTGGCCGAAACCGCGCCGCCCGCAGCCGGGGTCCAGGCTGGCCGAAGGCCACCCGAAGGGCTTGGCCTTGACGCCGGCGAGGACGGCGCCACACTGCACCGGCCGGGACCGCAGAGCGCCATAGCCACCAACCAACTACCCAATGTGACCCAGATCACTTACACAGACAACTTGACAAGCTCACAGCTTCGGGCGCACTGAGTTGATTGCCTCCATCAAGGTGGTCACGTCATCGGCGCTGAAGCGGCGGTAGAAGTCCCCGGCGGTGGTCGGGTCCGGGATCAGGTCCGCGCCCAGGGCGTTCATGTAGGCGATGTCGTGGCGCAACCGCTCGATGTCCTCCAACCGGGTCCCGCCGCAGGCCACGTTGTAGGCCAGGTTCAGCACGTGATCGGACTCGTGATACGGCAGGTGCACCTTCAACAGCTCCAGGTCGGCGTCGATCGCCTCGGGCAAACCGAGGCGGGTCACCAGCCGATGCACCGCCGCGATCCCCCCGAAACAGGTCGCGTCCACGTTGCCGCCGACCTCGTAATGCACCGGACCCGTGGACAGCATCGGCGCCGGCTGGGAACTCCACCCCCGGGCCAGCCGGTGCCGGGCAGCGACCCGACGCCCACGTCGCGCCGCGTTCCGCCGGCTCTGCTGCTGCGCTATCTTCTTCACCACAAAGGCCTTCCTCGCCGGGCTGCGTTGAGACCGCAAACCCCCGCAAGGTAAGGCCTTTGTGCTGTCCAGAACCCGCCAGACACGCCACACGCTTACTGGAGGCTAGGCGAGGGCAGGTGAGCCGACGCGGCTGGGTGCTCTTCCTCACCCTCAGCGTGTGCTGGGGCATCCCCTACCTGTTCATCCGCATAGCCGTCGCGGACCTGGACCCGCTCATCGTCGCGTTCGGCCGCACCCTGGTCGGAGCTGTGCTGCTGCTCCCGCTGGCGTGGCGGGCACGCGCCTTCCGGGGTTTGCGCGGGCACTGGAAGCCGCTGCTGGTGTACACGGGAGTGGAGATCGTCGGGCCGTGGTTCTTCCTCGGTCACGCCGAGACCAGGCTGAACAGCTCCACGACGGGCCTGCTCATCGCCATGGTGCCGATCGTCGCGGCGGTCCTGGTGACCGTCACCGGTCAGGACCGCCTGAGCCGGCGCCGCGTTCTCGGCCTGGTGCTCGGCCTCGTGGGTGTCGCCTTCCTCGTCGGGCTGGACGTCCAGGCCGACGACGCGGTCGCCATTGGCGCCGTGATGCTGGTGGTGATCGGGTATGCCGTCGGGCCGATGATCATCAGCCGGCGGCTAAGCGACCTGCCGCCGCTCGGCGTGGTGACCGCCTCGCTGGTGATCGGGGCGACGGCATACGCGCCGTTCACCCCGCTCGTCTGGCCGCAGCGCTTCACGGCCGCCGCCGTCGTCTCGGTCGTCGTGCTGGCCGTGGTCTGCACGGCCGTGGCGTTCCTGGTGATGTTTGCGCTCATCGCCGAGGTCGGCCCGGCACGGATGACGCTCGTCACGTACGTGAACCCCGCCGTGGCGATCGTCCTTGGCGCGCTGGTGCTGAGCGAGCCGCTGACGGTGGGGCTTGCTATCGGCTTCCCCTTGGTCATCGTCGGCTCGGTCCTGGGCACTGCGCGCAGCCCATCGCCGGAAGCCGCGCCAGTCACCTGATGTCGCGGCGGCTGTAGGAGACCAGGCAACCCGGATCAACCCGGATCGCGAGGCCCGCTGCTCAGGCGTTGGCGACCAGACCCAGCTCGGTGGCTGAGGCGAGGTTGGGGTTGGAGGGCAGCACGCGCACGGTATAGCCGAATGAGCCGGTGCGGGTGAGGTTGACCGAGGCAGTGAACTTGTGCCGGCCGCCTTCGTAGCTCTCCGCGTGGTGCATCTGCGCCACCGTCACGTCGCGCAGCAGGTCGTCGCGCTCTCTGGCGCGCCCGTGCACGACCTCGACCTCGACCTCGTCCGGCTTCAGCGTGCCGATGTCGACGAAGGCGTCGACCGTGAGGGTGTCCCCGATCTGCGGGGAGTCGGAGACGCCCGAGGAGTCCACGTGGTCGACTCGCACGGAGGGCCAGGCCGCGCGCACGCGGGCCTTGTATGCGGACAGGCTTTTCGCACCGGAGAACTTCGGCCCCGCCATGGCCGAACCGGCCTGCGCGGCAGGCCCGTACAGCATCGTGGTGTAGTCGCGGACCATGCGCGCGGCGAGGATCTTCGGGCCGAGGGTGGCCAGCGTATGCACGAGGTTCTCCAGCCAGTGGGTCGGCAGGCCGGCCTCGTTTCGGTCGTAGAACTGGGTGCGCACCTCGTCCTCGATGAGGTCGTACAACGCGGACGACTCCAGGTCGTCGCGGCGTTCTGGATTGGTCACCCCGTCGGCGGTGGGGATGGCCCAGCCGTTCTGCCCGTCGTACCACTCGTCCCACCATCCGTCGAGGATGGACAGGTTGAGGGCCCCGTTGAGCGCCGCCTTCATCCCGGACGTGCCGCACGCCTCGAAGGGGCGCAGCGGGTTGTTCAGCCACACGTCGCAGCCCGGGTAGAGCACGTGGGCCATCTCCATGTCGTAGTTGGGCAGGAACGCGATCCGGTGGCGGATCGTCGGGTCGTCAGCGAAGTGGACCATCTGCTGGATGAGCCGTTTGCCGGTGTCGTCCGCCGGGTGCGACTTGCCTGCGATCACCAGCTGCACCGGTCGGTCCTCGTCGAGCAGGATCTTCCGGAGCCGCTGGGGGTCGCGCAGCATGAGCGTGAGGCGCTTGTAGGTCGGGACCCGCCGGGCGAACCCGATGGTGAGGGCGTCCGGGTCGAGGATGTCGTCCACCCACCCCAGCTCGGCCTTGCTCGCACCCCGCTCCAGCCACGAGGCCCGCATCCGACGGCGGGCCTCCAGGACCAGACCCTCGCGCATCATGCGCTTGGTCGCCCACAGCTCGCCCAGGTCGACCGCGGAGAAGCGGTCCCATGCGTCGTCGCGCTCGATGTTCCTGGTGCCAAGATAGCGCTCCCCCAGGTCGAGCATCCGGGGGTCTACCCACGTCGGAGCATGGACTCCATTGGTAATGCTCGTGATCGGGATGTCGCTGTGGTCGAACCCCGGCCACAGCCCGTCGAACATCTCCCGGCTGACCGCGCCGTGCAGCAGGGACACCCCGTTGGCCCGCTGACCGAGGCGCAGCCCCATCACGGCCATGTTGAACGCACCCGGGCTGCCACCGGCATACGTTTCCGCGCCCAGGGCGAACAGCCGGTCCAGCGGGATGCCGGGCATGGCATTTTCGCCACCGAAGTAGGCAGCGATCCGCTCGGCAGGAAAGCGGTCGATCCCCGCCGGTACCGGCGTGTGCGTCGTGAACACCGTGGACGCACGGACCGCCTCCAGCGCCTCGTCGAAGGTGAGCTTCTGCCTGGTTACGAGCTCGGAAATCCGCTCGATCCCCAGGAATCCGGCGTGGCCCTCGTTGGTGTGGTAGACGTCCGGCTCCGGCGCACCGCTGAGGCGCGACCAGGTCCGCAACGCCCGCACGCCACCGATCCCGAGCAACAGCTCCTGCTCCAGGCGCCGATCACCGCCGCCGCCGTACAGCGCCTCGGTGACCCCACGGGCGACCTCGTCGTTGCCGGGGACGTCGGAGTCGAGCAGCAGCAACGGCACCCGGCCGACCTGCGCGCGCCACACGTGAGCCGAGCAGCCGTCCGCCCGCCAGGCGCAGCTCGACGACACTTGGCCGGCCGTCGGGCTCACGCAACAACGCGAGCGGCATCCCGTCCGGGTCCAGCACCGGGTACTCTCCTGCTGCCACCCCTCCCCGTTGAGCGACTGACGGAAGTAGCCGGTCTTGTAGAACAGCCCGACCCCGACGATGGGCACACCCAGGTCGGACGCGGCCTTGAGGTGGTCGCCGGCCAGGATGCCCAAACCGCCTGAGTACTGCGGCAGCACGTGAGTAATCCCGAACTCCGGGCTGAAGTAGCCGATCGCCCTGGGCGCCCTGGACTTGGCCATCCGCCCCACCTTGCCGTCTTGCTCGGCGGCCCAGCCCTGGTACCAGCGGTCCTGGGTGAGGTACTGGGTCAACGTTTCGGTTGCGTCCTGCAGCCGGGCGAGGAACTCGGCGTCGCCAGCGAGCCGCTCCAGGTGCTCTGCCGGGAGCCAGGCGAGCAGCGGCTGGGTCCTGCCGGACCCCTCCCAGGCCGCCGGGTCGAGCCCCGGAAAAGCTCGCGGGTCTGGGGATGCCAGGACCAGTGCAGGTTGAGGGCGAGCTCCCCGAGCGCGGCGATGGGTTCGGGCAAAACGGTGCGGACGTGGAACCGACGGATGGCCTTCACCGGCCGACTATAGGGCGTGGCCAGGGTGGACGAGAGGACGGGGCCCGTGCCTGAACCGGTCAGGACACCGTGGGGTCGGCAGAGGGCGGGGGAGGTGCGAGCGGTTCGAACCGAGTAGCGTCGGAGGGTGCCCGCCACGCCTGCTGCTACCGCCAGCATCATTCCGCAGTGTCAGCGCCTGCTCCCTCGGCCCACGCGCCGGGCCGCGCAGGCGACAGCACGTCGGCCGATCAAGCTGTCCGCGACCGGCCCGCAGCTCTCCCCCGGGCCGGGCAACCCGCTACCCCTTCACGTGGCGCCCATCGGGCGCATCCCCGTCGTCAACGTCCGCCCCTGCATCGACTGCGGGCAGCGCCCGGCCAAGTCGGTCGTCGACGAGGAGTTCCTCGTGCAGGCCCAGGTCTTCCGCGAAGGCCACGACGCGGTCAACGCGAACGTCGTGCTCATCGACCCGGAGGGCCACGAGCGCTCCTTCGCGATGACCAGCGTCAACCCCGGCCTCTCGGAGTGGGCAGGCCGCGGTCAGCGCCGACCGCGCGGGCTGGTGGAGCTACCGGGTCGAGGGCTGGTCCGACCCGCTGGGGCACCTGGGTGCACGACGGCACGATCAAGGTGGAGGCCGGCGTCGACGAGGAGCTCATGCTCCAGGAAGGCGCCCGGGTGATCGAGCGAGGCCTGGCAGGCCTGCCGGCCAGGGCGTCGACCGGCAGGCGCTCGAGGATGGCCGTCCAGGCTCTGCGCGACCAGGGCGCCCCCCGCTGGACCGCTGCGGCGGCGGCTACCGCGCCGAAGTCCGCCGCCGTGTTCGCGCGCCCATGCCGTTGCGCGAGCTGCTCACTGCAACACCGGCATACGCGCTGCTGGTCGAGCGCGAACGGGCCCTCTACGGCGCCTGGTACGAGATCTTTCCCCGCTCCGAGGGGGCGCGGCGCAACCACGGTGACCGGGCAGTGGATGACGGGGACGTTCCGGACGGCCATGAAACGCCTGCCCGCAATCGCCGACATGGGCTTCGACGTCGTCTACCTCACCCCGATCCACCCGATCGGCAAGACCGCCCGCAAGGGCCGCAACAACACCCTGACCGCCGAACCGGGCGATCCCGGATAGCCCGTATGCCATCGGTTCGCCCCAAGGCGGGCACGACGCGATCCACCCAGACCTGGGCACGTTCGACGACTTCGACGCGTTCGTCGCCGAGGCGCGGCGCCTCGGCATGGAGGTGGCCCTGGACATCGCCCTGCAGGCTCGCCCGGACCACCCCTGGGTGCAGACGCACCCCGAACGGTTCACCACGCGCGCCGACGGCACCATCGCCTACGCGGAGAACCCGCCGAAGAAGTACCAGGACATCTTCCCGCTCAACTTCGACAACGACCCCGCGGGGCGTACGCCGAGGTTCGCCGGGTGATCCAGGTGTGGATCGACCACGGCGTCAACGTCTTCCGGGTCGACAACCCGCACACCAAGCCCGTCGGGTTCTGGCAGTGGCTCATCGCCGACGTCGCTCACGAGCACCCCGACGTCATCTGGCTCTCCGAGGCATTCACCCGGCCGGCGATGATGCACGACCTGGCCAAGGCGGGCTTCCAGCAGTCCTACACCTACTACGCGTGGCGCAACCTGGCGTGGGAGCTGCGGGAGTACTGCGAGGAGCTCGCCGGCGACGCCGCGGCATACATGCGCCCGTCGTTCTGGCCAACGACCCACGACATCCTCACGCCGTTCATGCAGTACGGGGGGCCGACCGCATGGAAGCTGCGCGCTGCGCTCGCCGCGACGCTGGTGCCGACGTACGGCATCTACGCCGGCTACGAGCTCATGGAGCACGTCGCGCGGCCCGGCGTCGAGGAGCAGATCGACAACGAGAAGTACGAGTACAAGAACCGGCGCTGGGTCGACTACGAACCCGGCGGGCGCAAGGGGGGCGCATCCTGGCCTACCTCACCATGCTCAACGGGTGCGCAGGGCCCACCCCGCGCTGCGCTGGATGCGTAACCTGCGCTTCCATCACGTTGACGACGAGAACTTCCTGTGCTACTCCAAGACCCGCCTCGTCGACGGCGATGCACGACACCATCATCGTCGTCGCCAACCTCGACCCGCACGGCACCCGGAAGACGTTGGTGCGCCTGGACATGCCGGCCATCGGCCTCGACTGGTCGTCGGCCATTGCCGGTGCACGACCTGGTCACCGACCAGGTCTGGCACTGGCGGGAGCACAACTACGTGCGCCTCGGCCCGGACTTCGAGCCCGTCCACATCCTCGAGGTCGAGGAGCTACTAGCCTTGCAGGGACTCAACCTCGCCCAGCCAGGGCTGACGTCGGGACCCGCTGTGGTACAAGAAGGCGGTCTTCTACGAAGTCCTCGTGCGGGCCTTCGGCGACTCCAAGGGCTCCGGCTCCGGTGACTTCACCGGCCTGATCCAGCGGCTGGACTACCTGCAATGGCTGGGCATCGACTGCATCTGGCTGCCGCCGTTCTACGCATCTCCGCTGCGCGACGGGGGCTACGACATCTCGGACTACACCGCGGTCCTGCCGGAGTTCGGAACCTTGCCGGAGTTCAAGGAGCTGGTCTCGCAGGCCCACGCCCGCGGCATCCGCATGGTCACGGACCTGGTGATGAACCACACGTCCGACCAGCACCCGTGGTTCCAGGCCAGCCGGTCGGACCCGACCGGGCCGTACGGCGACTTCTACGTGTGGTCAGACACCGACGAGCGCTACTCAGATGCGCGGATCATCTTCATCGACACCGAGGTGTCCAACTGGACCTTCGACCCGGTGCGTCGCCAGTTCTTCTGGCACCGGTTCTTCTCCCACCAGCCAGACCTCAACTTCGAGAACCCCAAGGTCGAGCAGGAGATGTTCGATGTCGTCCGGTACTGGATGAACCTGGGCATCGACGGCTTCCGGCTCGACGCCGTCCCCTACTTGTTCGAGGAGGACGGGCACAACGGCGAGAACCATCCCAGGACCCACGAGTTTCTCGCCCGGCTGCGGGCCATGGTCGACGAGGAGTTCCCCGGGCGGGTCCTGCTCGCCGAGGCCAACCAGCTGCCCGAGCAGGTCGTCGACTACTTCGGCTCCGAAGATGCGCCCGAGTGCCAGATGTGCTTCCACTTCCCGATCATGCCGCGCCTCTACTACGCGCTGCGGGATGAGAAGGCCGGCCCCATCGTCGCGGTCTACGACGAGACCCCCGACATCCCGCAAGAGGCGCAGTGGGGCACCTTCCTGCGCAACCACGACGAGCTCACCTTGGAGATGGTCCGGCCGCAGGAGCGGGCGGCGATGTACGGCTGGTACGCGCCGGACCCGCGCATGCGAGCCAACATCGGCATCCGCCGCCGGCTGGCCTGCCTGCTGGACAACAGCCGCCCGGAGATCGAGCTCATCCACGCGCTGCTGTTGTCCCTCCCTGGCTCACCGTGCCTGTACTACGGGGACGAGATCGGCATGGGCGACAACATCTGGTTGCACGACCGCGACGCGGTCCGCACCCCCATGCAGTGGTCCCCCGACCGCAACGCAGGGTTCTCCGCGGCCGACCCGGGCAAGCTCTACCTGCCGGTCATCTCCTCGCTCGTCTTCCACTACAACAACGTCAACGTCGAGGCCCAGATGGCGCACGGCTCCTCGCTGCTGCACTGGGTCCGTGGGATGTTGCAGATCCGCCGCTCCCACCCGGTGTTCAGCCTCGGCGAGTTCTCGGTGTGCCCGACGACCAACGAGGCGATCCTTGCCTTCCTGCGCTTCTCCGAGATCGTGGAGTGGGGGGCGCGGGTGGCGCTGTGCGTGGCGAACCTGTCCTCTCGGCCCCAGGCCGGCCTCGTGCAGCTGCCCCGCGGGTATGCCGGCCGCTGGGTCCGCGACCTGTTCGGGGGCAGCGGCTTTCCCAGGGTCGGTGAGGATGCGACGATGGAGCTCACCATGGGTTCGCGCGACTTCTTCTGGCTGCGCCTCTCCAAGGGGGAGCCCGAATGAGCAAGCGCCTCCGTTGAGCCGCCATCGCGCCAGCGCAGCGCGTTCGGTCGACGAGGTGCTCCCCGGCTGGATGGCCGGCCAGCGCTGGTATGCCGGCAAGGGCCACGTCCCGAGCCTTCGCCGAGTGGGCGGCTGGCACCGCGAAGACCCGGACCGGCTGGTAGGGATCGAGATCGTTCTGCTCGCGGACGAGGCAGCGACCCCGCCGGTGGTGTACCAGGTGCCGCTGACCTTCCATGCGCGCCCGCTCAACGATGCCGAGGCCGCCTTCGTCGCTGGATCGAGGACGCGCCGGACGGGCGCGGCTGGGTCTACGACGGGCCGCACGACCCGGCATACGTGCGCACCCTGCTCGAGGAGGTGCTGGCGCCCGGAACCGACGGCACGGTGCCGATGCTCGTGCATGCGTCCGTGCTGCGCGGCGAGCAGTCCAACACGTCGGTTATCTGTGAGATCAACGGCGCCGACCCGGTCATCGTCAAGGTGTTCCGCATCCTGGCGCCGGGCCAACCCGGACGTCGAGGTGCCTGCCGGCCTCTACAGCGTAGGGTCACGCGACGTCCCAACCCCACGAGGCAGCGCTCAGGCGGTGTGGGACGGCACCACCTCCCCCGGGTACATCGCCTCCGCGCAGACGTTCGTGCCCGGTGTCGAGGACGCTTGGCGGGTCGCGCTGCGCGCAGCGTCCGACGGCATCGACTTCACCGGTCCGGCAAAAGAGCTCGGAAGCGTCACGGCGCGCATCCACCACGACCTGGGGCGCGCCTTCCCGGTGCGGCCCGCCACCGGCGCAGACCTCGACCGGCTCTGCCGCTCGGTCCGAGCGCTTCCGCGCCGCTGCCGACGTTGTGCCCGGGCTATCGGCTCGCCAGCCGGACGTCGAGAGCCTGCTCGCCGGGCTCGACTGGCACGACTGGCCTGTGCTGCAACGGGTGCACGGCGACTACCACCTCGGTCAGGTCATGCAGGTCGGTGAGCACGGTTGGCTCGCGCTGGACTTCGAAGGCGAGCCGTTGCGCCCCTCGACGAACGGGTACGGCCCGACCTGGCGGCGCGCGACGTGGCCGGCATGCTGCGCTCGTTCGACTATGCGGCCGCTTCAGTCGAGGCAACGTCGGCAGGAGCCTCGAGCCGTGGCTGGGCCACCGGCTGCCGCGAGGCGTTCCTGCAGGGCTACGGTTCAGAGGTGGTGGGAACACCACCGGCCGAGCGGCTGTTGCGCGTCCTCGAGCTCGACAAGGCCTTGTACGAGGTCGGGTACGAGGCCCGCAACCGCCCGAGCTGGGTCGGGATCCCCGTCCATGCCGTCGACCGCCTCGTCCATCCACAGAGGAGCCAGATGACCACTCTCTCAACCACCCCCCTGGTCGCCGACGAGAGCGCCATCACGGCCTTCCTGGAAGGACGGCACTCGCAGCCGCACGACCTGCTCGGTCACCATGTCGGCCCGGGGGGCCTGACCGTCACGGCATACCGCCCGCTGGCCCGCAGCGTCCGGGCGAAGCTGCAGGACGGCCGGATCCTCGACCTGCCGCACGTCCGCGGCGGGGTCTGGTCCGGCACCACCACCGAGGTCACCACCAGCCAGGACTACCGCCTGCTCGTGGCCTACGACGACCGCATCGAGCACGAGCAGGACGACCCGTACCGGTTCGCGCCGACCCTCGGTGAGATGGACCGCTTCCTGTTCAACGAGGGGCGCCACGAGCAGCTGTGGAAGGTGCTCGGCGCACATGTGCAGAGCTACGAAGGGCCGCTGGGGCGGGTCTCTGGTGTTTCGTTCGCGGTGTGGGCTCCGGCGGCTACCGCGGTCCATGTCGTCGGGGACTTCAACGGCTGGGACCGGCTGTCGCACCCGATGCGCATGCTGTCACCCTCGGGTGTGTGGGAGCTGTTCGTCCCCGGCGCGGGTGAGTGGATGAACTACCAGTATGCCGTCCGGGGCCGCGACACCCACGTGCGCCTCAAGGCCGACCCGATGGCGCAGTACAGCGAGGTCGCGCCGAAGCAGGCCTCCGTCGTGTATGAGACCCACTACCCGTGGGGCGACGACGTGTGGATGCGCCGGCGGATGGAGCGCAACCCGCACGACGGGCCGATGAGCATCTACGAGGTGCACGTCGGCTCGTGGCGCCAGGGACACACCTATCGGGACCTCGCCGAGCACCTGGTCAACTACGTCAAGGACCTGGGCTTCACGCACGTGGAGTTCATGCCGGTCATGGAGCACCCGTACGTCCCGTCCTGGGGATACCACGTGACCGGGTACTACGCGGTGAGCTCGAGGTGGGGTACGCCCGACGAGTTCAAGCTGCTGGTGGACTACCTGCACCGCAACGACATCGGGGTCATCCTGGACTGGGTTCCGGGCCACTTCGCCACCGACCAGTGGGCGCTGGCCCGCTTCGACGGCGAGCCGACCTACGAGCACAGCGACTGGCGCAAGGGCTGGCACAAGGAGTGGGGCTCGTTCATCTTCGACTTCGGCCGGCCCGAGGTGCGCAACTTCCTCGTCGCCAACGCGTCCTACTGGCTGGACGAGTTCCACGTCGACGGACTTCGGGTGGACGGGGTTGCCTCGATGCTCTACCTGGACTACTCGCGCGAGCCCGGCGAGTGGGAGCCGAACGCCTACGGCGGCCGGGAGAACCTCGACGCGATGGCGGTGCTGCAGGAGGCCAACGCCACGGCATACAAGCTCGTGCCCGGTGTCGTGACCGTCGCGGAGGAGTCCACCTCGTGGGGCGGGGTGACCAAGGCGACCGACCTGGGCGGGCTGGGCTTCGGCTTCAAGTGGAACATGGGCTGGATGAACGACTGCCTGCGCTACCTGGGCCTGGACCCGGTCTACCGGCAGTACCACCACCACAACCTGACCTTCGCCCTCATCTACCAGTACAGCGAGAACTTCATCCTGCCGATCAGCCACGACGAGGTCGTGCACGGCAAGGGCTCGCTCATGCGCAAGTCCCGGGGGGACCGGGACGACCAGATCGCGACGCTGCGCGCGTTTCTGGCCTACATGTGGAGCCACCCGGGCAAGCAGCTGATCTTCATGGGCTGTGAGTTCGCCCAGGAGTCGGAGTGGTCCGACGCGCGAAGCCTGGACTGGTGGCTGCTCGACCAGCCGACGCACTACCGCGTGCACGCGCAGGTCAAGGACATGAACCGCATCTACCAAGCCAACCCGGCGCTGTGGGAGCTGGACCAGGACCCTGCCGGGTTCCGCTGGCTCAACGCCGACGACGCTGGGCGAAACACCTACTCCTTCTTGCGGTTCGGCAAGGGCGACCCGGCCAAGGACGCGCCCGTGCTCGCTGCTGTGGTCAACCTCAGCGGCATGACCCATGAGCCGTACCGCATCGGCCTGCCCCGCGGGGGCAGCTGGCGAGTGGTTCTCGACACGGCGGGCTACCGCCCGGGGGCGCCTAGCTCGGCGGGGCTGGTGCTGCATGCGGACTGGCAAGGGTGGGACCACCAGCCGTTCGCGCTCAATGTCACCGTCCCGAGCTTCTCGACCGTGTGGCTCGTCCCTGAAGAGAGGAGCTGACCGCCATGACGCACGAGCGTGCCGGACAGCCGGCGCAGCCTTCCGACCTGGTCGACATCCCGCATCTCATCACGCTGTACTACACCGAGAAGCCCGACCCTGACGACATCGACCAGCAGGTGGCGTTCGGTACGTCCGGGCATCGCGGCTCGAGCCTGCGGACCGCCTTCAACGAGGACCACATCCTGGCCACCACCCAGGCGATCGTCGACTACCGGCGCGGGCGGGGCTTCGACGGGCCGCTGTTCGTCGGGCGCGACACGCATGGGCTGTCCGAGCCGGCGTGGGCCTCCGCACTGGAGGTGCTGGCCGCCAACGACGTCACCGTCCTGGTCGACGACCACGACGGCTACACCCCCACGCCGGCGGTCTCGTACGCCATCCTGCGCGCGAACAAGGGCAAGATCGGTGGTGTCGACGACCTGCCGCCGGGCATCGGCCTCGCCGACGGGATCGTCGTCACCCCCTCGCACAACCCGCCCTCTGACGGTGGCTTCAAGTACAACCCACCGCATGGCGGGCCGGCCGACACGGACGCCACGTCGGTGATCGCTGCCGGTGCCAACGCCTACATCAAGGCCGGGCTCGCCGGCGTGAGAAGGATGCCGTTCGCCCGGGCCCGCAAGGCCGCGCAGAGCTACGACTTCCTCGGCACCTACCTCGACGAACTGCCCAAGGTTGTCGACATCGACGCGATCCGCTCCGCCGGCATCCGCATCGGGGCCGACCCGCTCGGCGGCGCGTCCGTGGAGTACTGGGGCGCCATGGCCGAGCGGCTGGGCATCGACCTCACCGTCATCAACCCGCTGGTCGACCCGACGTGGCGGTTCATGACCCTGGACTGGGACGGCAAGATCCGCATGGACTGCTCCTCGCCTTCGGCGATGGCCTCGCTCATCGCGAACCGGGAGGCCTACCAGATCTCGACCGGTAACGACGCCGACTCTGACCGGCACGGCATCGTCACCCCCGACGGCGGGCTGATGAACCCCAACCACTACCTCGCCGTGGCGATCCGCTACCTCTTCGGCGGTGCCCGGCCGGACTGGCCCGCCGACGGGTTCATCGGCAAGACCCTGGTGTCCTCGTCGATGATCGACCGGGTCGCCGAAGCCCTCGGCCGGCGGCTGGTCGAGGTGCCGGTCGGGTTCAAGTGGTTCGTGCCGGGGCTGCTCGACGGGTCCGGCCCGTTCGGGGGCGAGGAGTCGGCAGGGGCATCCTTCCTACGCTTCGACGGCACGGTGTGGTGCACCGACAAGGACGGCATGATCCTCGCCTTGCTCGCCTCGGAGATCCTCGCCACTACCGGACAGACCCCCAGCGAGCACTATGCCGAGCTGACCGCCAAGTACGGCGACCCGGCATACGCGCGCATCGACGCCCCCGCGAACCGGCAGGAGAAGGCCAAGCTGGGGGCGCTGTCCCCCGACGACGTCGCCGCCGACACCCTGGCCGGCGAGCGGATCACCGCCAAGCTCACCACGGCACCCGGTAACGGGGCCAAGATCGGCGGCCTCAAGGTGGTGACGGCGAACGCCTGGTTCGCGGCACGGCCGTCGGGCACCGAGGACGTCTACAAGATCTACGCCGAGTCGTTCAACGGCCCCGAGCACCTGGCCCAGGTGCAGGCCGAGGCCCGCGAGGTGGTGTCGGCCGCACTCGGGGGCTGACCCGGGCTGTCCGCTTCCGTCGAGAGACATCCCAGGAGCTTGAATGTCAAGCAGCAGCCTCGTTGAGGTGGTGCGACCAGGCGGTGGTCTCGTTGTAGCGGCTGCCGGTCTTGAGGCAGCCGTGCAGGATGCCGACGAGGCGGTTGGCCAGCTGGCGCAGGGCGGCGTTGTGCTCGTTGCCTCGGGTGCGTTGGTGGTCGTAGTAGGCGCGCGCGCCGGGGGAGGCGCGCAGGGCGGCGAACGCTTGGGTCATCAGGGCATCGACGAGCCGGTCGTTGTGCACGAACCGGGCGGCGACGACCTTCTTGCGGCCCGAGGCGCGGGTGATCGGGCTGGTCGCGGCGTAGTTCTTGCGGGCCTTGGCCGAGGCGTACCGGTCGGGGGCGTCCCCGAACTCGGCGAGCACCCGGGCACCGAGAACGGCGCCCAGACCCGGCTGGGACTGGATGATCTCAGCGTCCGGGTGCTGGCCAAAATGGGCCTCGACCTGGCTTTCCATGGCCTTGACTTGGGCGTTGAGGGTGCCCAGGAGGGCGACCAGTGCCTGCACCGAGACCGCGTAGGCGCCCGTCACCACCGCCGGCTGGCCCAGGTGTGGTGCCCGCAGCACGGCCTGGATCGCGGCGGCCTTCGCCGGGATGTCTCGGCGCCGGGCCCGTTTGAGGGCAGCGCTGATCTGGCCCAGGCTCAGCCGGGCCGCCGTGGCGGGGTCGGGCGCCTTGGCCAGCAGCTGCAGGGTGTCGGCGGCGTCGAGGTCCTCGAACGCCTCCACCGCGGCCGGGAAGTACTCCCGCAGCGCGTGCCGCAGCCGCTGCGTGGTGCGGGTGCGCTCCCAGATCAGCGTCTTGTGCATCCGGGCGACGACCTTGACCGCCTCGGCCTGGTCACTGTCCAGGGCAACCGGGCGCAACTGGTGGGCGTCGGTGCGGACCATGTCGGCGAGCATGTGCGCGTCGGCCGGGTCGCTCTTAGCGCCCGACACCGCCAGACGTTCGCGGTAGCGGGCGGCCTGCAACGGGTTCACCGCAATCACCGTGTACCCGGCCGCGACCAGGGCCCGCACCCACGGGCCCCGGTCGGTCTCAATCCCGATCGTGACCCGCGCCGGCTCAGCGTCCTCGCCGAGGTCCTTACCGATGTCCTCGCCGAGGTGCTTACCGATCATCGCGTGCAGCCGAGCGATCCCGGCCACGCCCTCGGGCAGCTTGGCCTTGCCCAGCGTCCGCCCGCTCTGGTCCATCACCTCCACGTCATGGTGGTCCTCGGCCCAGTCATCACCCACGTACAGCACTGCCACTCCCGTCCTCGGCATCAACGTCCGGCAGGAGCCTGCGGGAGAACCATCAGCGACCTAATGAAGCAGTGCTCACGCCACCAGGCGGGCACGACATCCCATCAGCGATCAACTCTCCCGACCGACCAGCAGAGGCACGATCTCTCGACAGGACTCAAGGTCCAGGTCAAACAAGTGCTCACCTGCCGACGGCTACCTACCCACCAGGAGTGTGCCGGATGGCCGCTCCCAGAACTCATTAGGTCAGAAGGTGCTGCTATTCGGGCTCTCCTGACTGATGTGTGGGTCATTTCCGGCCGGGGAGGGTGGGTCGGTGGCCGCCGAGGGAGAGCATCGCCAGGGCGATCAGGGCGTGGGCGGATTGGAAGCCGAACGCGATCCTGGTGATCAGCCGGATCTTGGTGTTGACCGATTCGATGCGTCCGTTCGATAGGCCGTGTTCGATCGCGGCCAGGATCGCCGCCCGGTGTACCACGATGCTCTTCTGCAGCTTCACGAAGGCCGGGATACGGCAACGACGGGCCCAGCCGACCCACCGGTCGAGAGCCTGGCCAGCCTGCTCAGGGGGCATCTGAAAGATCAGCCGAAGTCCCTCCTTGAGCAGGTAAGCCCGGTGCAGGGCGGGGTCAGTCGCGGCGACCCAGGCGAGTTTGGTCTGCTGTCCGTCGGTGAGGTCCTGCGGGTTCTTCCACAGCGCGAACCTGGCGCCCTTGAGCGCCTTGGCTCGCTCGCTGGCCGCACGCGGTGGTGCATCCGCCGGTGGCCTGCCGCGGCCGCGCCGCGGCTCGGTCTTGCGGGCCAGTCTGCGGGCCTCGTTCCAGCACTGGCGGCGGACCTGGTCCAGGGCCTGGGTAGCCCACTTCACGACGTGGAACGGATCGGCGCATTGCACCGCCTGCGGACAGTTGCGGGTGACCGTCTTGGCGATGAAGTTCGCGCTATCGGCGCTCACATGAGTGATGTCCGCGCACCGCTGCGGGCCCAACGCGTCGAAGAACTTCTGCAACGTGGCCGAGTCCCGTCCCGGCGCTGCCCACACCAGCCGGCCGCTGCCGTGATCGACCACCACCAGCAGGTACAGGTGGCCGCGCTTGTAGGAGATCTCATCGATGCCGATCCGGGTCAGGTCCGCAAACCGGTCAGTCAACGCCTCGGTGTCGGCCCACACCCGGGTGATGATCGACCCCACGGTCCGCCAGGCGATACGCATCAGCTCAGTCACCGCGCTCTTGGAGGTCTGGGTGGCCAGCCAGGCCACCTGCTCATCGAAGGCGTAGGTGTGCCCGGCGTCGTGGCGAGCCCACGGCACCGACGCGACCACCACCCCATGCTGGCGGCAGCTCACCCGCGGCGCGTCCGCCTCCACCACCATGCAGATCGGGCCCACGTCCAGCGAACGCCACCGACGACGACCGGCTCCCTGGTCATAGCCACGCCCCCGACGACCGCACAGCCCACACCGGCCCCGAGCCCGCGCCGTCGGGCGCACCGAGACCACCACGACGCCCTGCTCCTGATCGAAGTCCACATCCTCGATGACCGTCTTGTCGACCCCCACAACCGCACGCCATAAAGTGGCAGCACGCACGCCGTTCTCCTGACCCCTCGTCTCTGGACCTTGAAGCTCAGAAACCTAGGCCAGAGAACGGCGTGCCCCACAACAGGGCGCCCAACCCACCCACAGATACGTCAGGGGAGCCGCTATTCGCGCCGCTTAGCCGCGTCTTCTGACCTCTCGATGCGCTTATCCGCTTGGACGATACGTCTCCTGCACCATCTCGTCGATGTCGGCCCCGCCCCGCTCGATCGGCTCCATGTACAGACGTTGCCAAGCGATCTGGTCTCGCCTAACCCCGGTCACGATCATTCCCCGCATGCCGAAGAGTGATCCGTCTGTGTGCGTGCCATGCCAGCGCCACTCGCTAATCTCGACACCTTCGTCTACCACCGCAGAAACGAGGAGCTCGGCGGTGAAGTCCGCAATCCCGGAGAAGACGCTTTCCCAGTTCTTACGAACCTGCTCGCTCCCTCGGAAGGCACGGCTTGGGTGAGCCGGCTGCTGGCTGTCGTAGTCCGCAGCAAAGCAAGCGACGAATCCGTCAAGGTCATGCGCATTCATCGCCGCCAGCAGCCGATTCGCGATCTCGGCCATGCCGCCTCCCCGGGACTCGCAGTCGCTCGGATGCGATTCTGCCGCATCGAGGCTCGACCCGGCACCCCTTGGCTTAGATCGGCTCGATGGCGCACCGTGGGCCGGTTGCCTTGGCCAGCCGCCGGTCCGTGGTGACCAGCGCAGCGTCCAGAACCTCGGCAAGCGCCACGTACATCGCGTCCCAGCCACGAACCGTCTCGCGCAGCTCCCAGGCGCGACGGAGCAGCAGCCGGTGGCCGAAGCGCTCCCCTGGCCAGGCCGCCAGGTCCTCGATCGCTTGGTCGGCTTCGGTGCGGTCCAGCGTGCCCCGAAGACGCTCGCGCCGTAAGACGCTGAACACCTCGACGTCGATGACCGAAGGGGCCGCGTGGTCGGGATCGGCCGCCATCCTTTCGCGGATTGCGGCGGCCCCAGTGCCATTGATGAGCACCTCGCACAGACACGACGCGTCAACGACGAGCATCTGGCCAGGCGCCACGGTGCTCGTCGAGCGCTTCCAGGATGGCAGCGCGGCCCAATGGCGTGGAGCGCCGCCCCGTGCGTTCCAGCCATTCAGTGAGGCTTGGCCGTGCAGCCATACGAGTTGCCTCGGCCCGTAAGAGCTCCGGCACGCTCACGCCTTCCTCGGCCGCGCGCCGCACCAACGCGGCGTACACCTCATCGTCGAGGTCGCGGATCTGCACGGTCTTCGGCACAAGTGCACCATAGCATGCAGATCCGCACCGGGCCATGCATGATCGCATGGCCCGCCCCTGGGTTCGATAGCGTCGAGCGACCATGCGCAGGTCGTCTCGGGGTCAGCAGCGCACACAGGGGGCAGGGTCGAATGACACGAATCCTGAAGCGGGGCAGGACAAACCCCGCGATCGGGAAGCATTGGGCCGGTCCCGCGGCGGATTGAGTACCAAGATCCACCTGTCGGCAGACACCCGGTGTCGGCCGTTGACCAGGGTCACCACCGCGGGACAGCGCCACGACTCGCTGGCGTTCGAGCTGGTCCTGGACAAACTCGCGGTGCGACGGCCCGCAAGGGGCCGGCCACGGTGTCGTCCTGACGCGGTCTTGGCGGACAAGGCATACTCGTCCAAGGCGATCCGGGGGCACCTGCGCAACCGCAGGATCAAGGCCGTGATCCCACTGAAGAGCGACCAGATCGCAGCCCACCAGCGACGCGGCACCGGGGGTCAACTCCCGGGATTCGACGCCCAGGCATACCGGCAGCGCAACGTCGTGGAACGAGCGATCAACAAGCTCCGCGGCACCCGCGCGGTCGCCACCCGCTACGACAAACGCGACTTCGTCTACCGCGGCACCATCGACGTCGCCGCCATCAGAATCTGGCTCCGCGACCCCGTCGTCACCGACTTACGGGACACGCCCTAGTGCCCTGGCCCGGAGACCATCTGGCGGCGCTCGGACTCGTGAGCTCCGCCCTTCTTAGCCAGGGTCGAGCAGGCCGCCTCGATGTCGCGGGCGAGCGTGTCGACGTGCTCGCGGCTGAGGGTCTCCTTGCACAAGGCGCGCATGATGGTGACATCCTGGGCGTTGGGCGGCAGCGTGTATGCCGGCACCATCCAGCCGCGTTCGGCCGACAGCTGCCAGGCGATGTCGAACTCGTCATAGGCTTCGTCGCCGGCAAGCCGGAAGGCGACGAGCGGGAGCTGCTCCTCGCCGGGCCCGATCAGCTCGAAGCGGCCCATGCTCTGCAGGTGTTCGGCAAGCACCCGCGCGTTGTGCTGCATGTTGGTCATCACGTACGTGTAGCCGGCGCGGCCGTAGCGGACCAGGTTGTAGTACTGCGCCAGGACCATCGACGAACCGGTGGAGAAGTTCAGTGTGAAGGTCGCGTCGGTCTTGCCGAGGTAGTTCTCCTGGAAAACCAGGTCCGGGGCCAGGTCGGACTTCTCCCGGAAGATCAGCCAGCCGATGCCGGGGTAGACCAGCCCGAACTTGTGCCCGGAGACATTGATCGAGCGCACCTGCTCGAGGCGGAAGTCCCACGCGGAGTCCGGGTAGAGGAACGGCCAGACGAACCCGCCGCTGGCGCCGTCCACGTGCAAGGGCACGTCAAGGCCTCGCTCGCTCTTGATCTGCAGCAGCAGATTGTTGATGCCGACGATGTCGTCCTTGTGCCCGGTGAACGTCGTGCCCAGGACGGCCGCCACCCCGATGGTGTTCTCGTCGATGTGCAGGGCGACGTCCTCCGGGCCGATCGTGTACTTACCCGGCTGCAGTGGCACGATCCGCGGCTCCACGTCGAAGTAGCGGCAGAACTTCTCCCACACGACGTGCACGTCACCGCCGAAGACCAGGTTGGGACTGGTCGTCGCCGCCCCGGCGGCCTCGCGCCGCTTGCGCCAGTTCCACTTCAGCGACAACGCCCCGAGCATGATCGCCTCAGACGAGCCCTGCGTCCGCGCCCCGGTCGTCTCGCCGGGAGCGTGGAACAGGTCGGCGAGCATGCGGATGCAGCGCTGCTCGATCTCGGCCGTGCGCGGGTACTCGGCGTGGTCGATGAAGTTTCGGTGCAGGTTGGTGGCAATGATCCGTTGCGCCTGCGGCTCCATCCACGTCGTCACGAAGGTCGCCAGGTTGCGGGCCGGATCTCCTTCCAGGGCAAGGTCCTCGGCAACCAGGCGCATGGCGTCGACTGGGGTCATCCCCGACTCGGGGAAGTGCCGGCTCGGGACCTCCTCAGTGACGAAGCGATTGCCGAACAGGGCGGCGTCGCGGCTCAAGTCGGGTGAGCTGGTCATTGGCTTTCTCCTTCTGGCGGGGAACTAGGGGTCGGCAAGGCGTCCGGCCTGGTGTGCGGCTGCGACCGCAGCTCTCCAGGCCGGGAAGAGCAACGCGGCACCGATCAGGAAGCAGGCCGCGCCGAGCAGCGTGCCTCCCATGGCAACTGGGCTGTCGATGAGCCCGCCCGTGCTGGGCAGCACAAAGCTGGCGAGGGCCGAAGCCATGAACAGGATGGAGCCGGCCATGTTGATCCAGGCGATCCACCACGGCAGGAACCGTGGCCGGAAGCTGAAGAAGCGCCCTCCGATCGCCAGCAGGGCGAAGGTGCTCGCGACGAGGAACAACGTCGAACCGAAGAAGTCCGGCCGCCAGACGTGCCGATCCTGTTGCTGCACGGTCAGGTTGTGAACCAGGGCGACAGCGGTGCTGATGTTGAAGAACAGCGTGCCGGGGAACTGGGTGATCGCGGCGAGCCAGTTGCGGTCGTGCGGGCACCAAGCCCAAAGACGCAGTGGTGCGCGAGCGTACTGCCGCACCTCATCGACAGCTGTCATCGCGGGGCTCTGGGCCTGGATGAGCTGGGCGTAGGAGGCCGTCGTGAAGAATAGCGAGCCGACAAAGTAGGTGATGCTGTCCGCGGTCGCCCCGACCACGTTCACGTACCCAGGCACCGACCCGAGGACGAAGCACGCGGAGCCGATGACGAACAGCCACGCGATCGCAGCGTTGAGGCGGGCCGGCCGCGCGCTCATCCTGATCCCTTCGTCTGACCTTCGCAGTATCCAGGGCGACGTCAGGCCCCGACCTCATCCCGTGTGGCTGAAACCGGCGACGCCCGCAGGCACGCGATCCGGGTAGGCCCACCGCGCGGCATACCCCACGTTTGGCTGGGCCGGAGCCCATCGCGGCGACGATGCCTAGGATCGCTGCATGCCCGACGTCGCGACGCGCGGCCTGACCTCGGCCGAGGTGGCCGAGCGCGTTCGCGACGGACGGACGAACGACCTGCCTGCCCGCAGCGGCCGCTCGACGTGGGACATCGTCCGCGCCAACGTGTTCACCAGGATCAATGCCATCCTGGGCGTGCTGCTGGCCATCGTGCTCACCACCGGCTCGCTCATCAACGCGGCATTCGGCCTGCTCATCTTCTTCAACAGCATCATCGGCATCGTCCAGGAGCTACGCGCCAAACGAACCCTCGACAGCCTCGCCGTCGTGGGAGAAGCCAAGCCGACGGTCCGGCGCGACGGTCAGGGCATCGAGGTCAGCCGCACCGAGGTCGTCGCCGACGACGTCGTCGAGATCGGCCCCGGCGACCAGCTCATCGTCGACGGCGAGGTGATCGAGGCACGTTCATTGGAGATCGACGAGTCGCTGCTCACCGGCGAGGCCGACCCGGTCGTCAAGACTCGCGGTGACGAGGCCATGAGCGGCAGCTTCGTCGTCGCCGGGTCGGGAGCGTACCGAGCCACCAAGGTGGGCCGGGAGGCGTATGCCGCCCGGCTGGTCGAGGAGGCCAGCAAGTTCACGCTGGTCGGCTCCGAGCTGCGCGCCGGGATCAACCAGATCCTCACCATCGTCACCTGGCTGCTCGTGCCGGTCGGCCTACTGACCATCTGGACCCAGCTGTTCGCCATCAACGCGACCTTGCGCGAGGGCATCCTCGGCATGGTTGCGGCGCTGGTGCCGATGGTGCCCGAGGGCCTGGTCCTGCTGACCTCCATCGCGTTCGCCGTCGGGGTGGTCCGGCTGGGCCGGCGCCAGTGCCTGGTGCAGGAGCTGCCAGCCATCGAGGGGCTGGCCCGCGTCGACGTCGTCTGCGCCGACAAGACCGGCACGCTCACCGAGAACGGCATGCAGCTGGCCGAGGTGATCGCTCTGGATGGCGACGGTATGCCGGCCGGTCCAGCAGGAGGCGACCTCACCGAGGTCCTCGCCCAGCTGGCCGCCACCGAGGAGCACCCCAACGCCAGCATCCTGGCGATCAGCGAGCGCATCCCCCCCGCGAGCACGCGCTGGCCGGAGACGGCACACGCGCCGTTCACGTCGGCGCGCAAATGGTCCGGCTCGACGTTCGACGGGCATGGCAGCTGGCTGCTCGGAGCGCCGGACATCCTCGCCCCCGGCGCCTCGCAGGCCAGCGCCACCGCCGAGGCCGCCGGCTCCACCGGGCTTCGCGTGTTGCTGCTGGCATCGGGACCGGCCCCCGTCACTGGTGAGCGGCCGACCGACGGAGTCCTCCCGAGGGCGCTCGTCGTGCTCGAGCAGCGCATCCGGCCAGACGCCCGTGACACCCTGGCGTACTTCGCCGAGCAGCAGGTCCAGGTCAAAGTCATCTCCGGCGACAACGCCGTCTCGGTCGGCGCCGTCACCGCCGCGCTGGGGGTCCCCGGAGGCGACGACCCGCTCGACGCCCGTACGTTGCCCCCGGCCGACGACGCAGGCCGCGAGGGCTTCGCGGACGCCGTGGCCCGGCATACCGTCTTCGGGCGGGTGACACCCGACCAGAAGCGCTCGATGGTCCTCGCGCTGAAGGACCGCGGGCACACCGTCGCGATGACCGGCGACGGCGTCAACGACGTCCTGGCGCTCAAGCAGGCCGACATCGGCGTGGCCATGGGCGCGGGGGCTGCGGCGACGCGCGCCGTTGCGCAGCTGGTCCTGCTCGACAACCGGTTCGCGACGCTCCCGCACGTCGTCGCCGAGGGCCGCCGCGTCATCGGCAACATCGAGCGGGTTGCCAACCTGTTCCTCACCAAGACGGTGTACTCGGTGCTGCTCGCTCTGCTGGTCGGGCTGTGGCAGCTGCCCTTCCCGCTGCAGCCCATCCACGTGACCATCACCGGGTGGTTCACCATCGGGGTGCCGGCGTTCCTGCTCTCGCTGGCGCCCAACCACGAGCGGGCCAAACCACAGTTCGCCAGGCGCGTGATGGCGCTGGCGCTGCCCTCGGGGGTCATCGTGGCGGCCGCCACCTTTACCACCTACCTGCTCAGCCGACCGGCAGCCAACTCCGCCGAGGCGACGCAGATACAGGCCGCCACGGCCGCGCTGACCACCCTGATCGTCGTGGCAACGTGGGTGCTCTCCGTCGTCACCCGGCCCTACGAGCCCTGGAGGATCGCGCTGCTGCTGTGCTCGGCGGGTGCCTACATCGCGATCTTTCTGCTGCCGTTCACCCAGACGTTGTTCCTGCTGGACACGAGCAACACCGTCCTCATGCGCCAGGCCTTGCTCGTCGGGCTGGCCGGCGCCGTGCTCATCGAGATCGCGTGGACCGTCCAACGGCGCCGCCGCGGTGAACGCCTGCGCTACTGGCGCTCACGTGAAGGCTGACGCTCGTAGCGGTTCAGCCCGACGCGACATCGGCGCCTCAACCGTCGCGGCGGGCAAAGGCCGTCAGCAGCTCAGCCACCCGTTCGGGGTGGCCCAACTGGGGGACATGTCCGGCTGGCAACACCTCGAGACGGGCGTCCGGGATCAGCGCCGCCGCCGCCCGGGCAGCCGCGATCGGCACCACCGGGTCGCGATCTCCCCAGATCATCAGGGTCGGCACCGACAACCGGCGAAGGTCCTCCGGTCCGATCCGCATCGTGGGTCGGTAACCGAACGGCGAGAACAGGGCCCGGAACTCCGCCCGGTTGGCGGCAACCGCGACGGGATCCCTCGCCCCGCCGACGAGCGAGTCGAGCAGGTCCGGATGCCGCGTGATGGTCTCGGCCTCGCCCACGGACGCCATCATGCGCAGCAGCGTCCGTGGGCCGGGCTGCACGGTCCGGGTCATGACCGCCCCGAGCACCGGCGTCGCCATCAATCGGATCGGCAAGGGAACGTGACCGCCGGGTAGCGTGGGTGTCGACCCGAGCATGACGAGGCCGCGCACGTGCTTCGGGTGTTCGAGGGCGTACCACGTGGCATAGATGCCGCCGCCCGAGGCGCCGGCGAGCACCGCTGCGTCCAAGGCCAGGGCGTCCAGCACGTCATCGACGAACCGGACCGCAAAGTCGCGGAACCTGCCGCGCTTGAAGTCGATGGGGTCGCTAAGACCCATGCCCGGCCGGTCCACCAGGAAGGACCGGACTGCGGTCGCGTGCTCGAGCAGCATCAGGTGCGATAGCGCCGAGGTGTTGTTGCCGGGCAGATGCACGACCGGTGCCCCGTCGCCGCTCTCGATGACATGCACCCGCCTGCCGGTGGCGAGCGTGACGAAGCGCCCGTGGGCCGCGGAAGCACGCAGCATCCGCTCGTAAACGTCGCGCATCCCGGCCGAATGCTCCGCCAGCTGGACGGTCTTCGGTTGTGCCATGTGATAACGCTCTGCCACACGGGATGGGTCGACTAGTTCGACCTTCGAACTCCCTGCGGCCCTCATCGGTGACTAACGTGGCACCGTGGGCTCGCGAGACTCCAGTGGCTACTGCTCGTTCACCAAGGCGATCGAACACCTCGGCGATCGGTGGAACCTGTTCATCCTGCGCGAGCTGGCGATCCTTGGGCCACGAGGTTTCAACGATCTCGCCACTGGCCTGCCCGGTCGCATTTCGCGGTCGGTGCTCGCCGACCGGTTACGCAAGCTGGAGCACCTCGGTCTCGTCGCGCACGCCGGCGGGGCGCCCTACCGGCTTACCGCGGCCGGCGCCGACCTGGTCCCAACGATCCTCTCCCTGCGCGGCTGGGCAGAGACGTGGCTACCGGACGATCCGGACATGGTCGAACGTGACCCGGACGTGGTACTTGGCTGGCTGGCCCGGCGCGCGGCTCCGGGACGGCTGCCCGAGCGCCCGGTCGTCATGGAGTTCACGACACACCACCGACGCGAACACCGCTGGTGGCTGGTGCTGCAGCGAGGCGCGCAGCCCTACGGCTGCCTGCGCGACCCGCTCCTGGACCAGACCCGCTACGTATACGTCCAGGCAGCGATCACCACTCTGCTGGCGCTGGCCCGGGGCCGGCGCGACTGGGCCGAAGCAGTGGTCGACGGGACCCTCGTCATCTCCGGCGCCCCGGAACTGGCCAGCCGGGTCACGGAGTGGTTCGCACCTACGGCGGCGGGGCAACCAGGTGCGAAAACGGGCGCTCCTTCGGCCAGGGTCTGACGCTCAGTTGCAGCACTTCGCCGCAGTACTCTCCCCCCATGGCGACGAGGAGCACCGAGCGGGCGGACGTCGGCGTCATCGGTGGGTCAGGCTTCTACACCTTTCTGACCGACGCGAAACCGATTCCCGTCAGCACTCCTTTCGGGCCGCCGAGCAGCGAGGTCGTTGTCGGGGAGCTCGACGGGCGCAGCGTGGCCTTTGTCGCCCGGCACGGGGTGGATCACCGCTTCCCGGCGCATCGGGTCAACTACCGAGCCAACCTCTGGGCGCTACGGTCCGTGGGCGTCCGCCAGGTGCTAGCCCCGTGCGCGGTCGGGTCCCTCGACCACTCTGTTGGTCCCGGTGCTGTCGTCGTGCCGGACCAGCTCGTCGACCGCACCTGGGGTCGCGCGCACACGCTCTACGACAGCGACGAAGGAGCGGTCCACGTCGGGTTCGCCGACCCCTTCTGCCCGAACGGTCGAACCGCAGCGGCGGCAGCGCTCGCTGCGTCCGGGCACGAGCATCGCCTTGGCGGGACGCTTGTCGTGATCAACGGCCCGCGGTTCTCCACGCGGGCCGAAAGCCGCTGGCACCAGCAGGCTGGCTGGACCGCGGTCGGGATGACAACGATGCCGGAAGCGGCCATTGCTCGCGAGCTTGCAATCTGCTTCACGTCGGTCGCCCTTGTTACGGACCTGGATGCCGGCCTGGAGCACGGCGACGGGGTCACGCATAAGGCGGTGTTCGCCGAGTTCGCCCGAAACCTGCCCCGGTTCAAGGCGCTCGGCGCGGACATCGCCCGGCGACTGCCGCCGCCTCAGGACGACGCGACGGCACCCTGCCCGTGCCGGCGAGCCTTGGACGGGCTGACCCTGCCATTCACGCTCCCGGAATGACCTGGCCGCCGGGTCGTAGGGTGCCCTGTCGACCCGAGAGGACTGGCCAGTGAGCGATGGGTTCGTTCTCGTCACCGGCGGGGCCGGGTTTATCGGACGGGCGGCGGTCGCTGCGCTGCTGGGCGAGGGCCACCAGGTGCACGTCGTCGACTCGCTGCGCGCCGACGTCCATCGGGACGGCGGAATCTCGGCGTCGGGCCGGCTGCGCGACCTCGGAGTTGGCCTGACCCGGGCCGACATCCGCGACCGGGAGGCCATGCGGGGCGCGGTGCGGGGCGCCCGTGCCGTCGTTCACCTCGCGGCCAAGGTTGGGCTTGGCCTGGACCTGGACGACATGGACGACTACGTGTCGAGCAACGACCTTGGCACCGCTGTCGTGTTACGAGCGTGCGCCGCTGAGCGGGTTCCGCGGGTTGTCCTGGCCAGCTCGATGGTCGTCTACGGAGAGGGGCGCTACTCGTGCAGCTCCCACGGGGTTGTCTCACCCGGACCACGCGCCCGCGATGCCCTCGCGGCTGGCCAGTTCGAGCCGCCCTGTCCGATCTGCCGCGGCCCCCTGGAGCCCGGGTTGGCGAGTGAGGACGCTCGGGTCGACCCTCGAAGCACGTATGCCGCCAGCAAGGTGGCGCAGGAACATCTCACCGCCGCGTGGGCTCGTGAGAGCGGCGGGTCCGCCGTGTCACTGCGGCTGCACAACGTGTACGGGCCGGGTATGCCGCGCAACACCCCGTACGCCGGGGTGGCCGCCCTGTTCCTCTCCGCCCTCGACGCT
Source organism: uncultured Actinomycetota bacterium (assembly GCA_963724925.1). Lineage (GTDB taxonomy): Bacteria > Actinomycetota > Actinomycetes > Actinomycetales > Dermatophilaceae > Phosphoribacter. The sequence continues at coordinate 49,790 of CAVRXF010000034.1, forward strand.
GGGCAGCCGCCGAGGGTCTTCGAAGACGGCGCGCAGCGGCGGGACTTCGTCCACGTCGCCGACATCGCCAGGGCGATCGGGCTGTCCGTAGCCGCAGGCTCAAGCGGTCACCGGGTGCTCAACGCCGGGTCGGGGGTGGTCACCACCATCGGTGAGCTGGCCATGGCGCTCAGCGGGTTTCGTGGTGGCCCGCAGCCCGTCGTCACGGGTGAGTACCGGTTGGGCGATGTGCGGCACATCACCGCCTCGAGCCAGCGGGCCGCCGCCGAGCTCGGTTTCCGGGCGAGGATTGCGCTCCGTGACGGAATCGCCGACCTGGCCGGGTGACGCCGGGCCGCGTCGTGGGCCACGCGCGGATGGGTCCCTGGTCAAGCCGTGCCACCGACCGCGTCCCGCGGCAGCACGACCCCGAACCGGCAGCCGCCTGGCACGTTCTCGACACCGATCGTCCCCTCGTGCGCCTCGACGACCCCTTTGGCGATCGCCAGCCCCAAGCCCGCCCCAGCGCTAACCGTCCCCCGCTCGGGCGTCGCGCGCCACCCGACGTCGAACACGCGCTCCAGGTCACCGTCGGCAATGCCGCCGCAGCCATCGGTCACAGCGACGTTGATCTGCCCGTCCGCGCCGCGACGTGCCGAGACGACGACCGTTCGGCCAGGGCAGGTGTGGCGCACCGCGTTGCCGACGAGGTTGGTCAACGCGCGAGCCATCTCGTCGCCGTTGGCTCGGATCGCCAGCCGGTCCCCGTCCTTCGGGACGTCGAGCAGCACCGCACCCTCCGGCGCCGGGCGTGCGTCGTCGAGCTCACCGGTGACGTCAAGGGCCAGCTCGACGAGGCTGACCAACGACCGGGCCGGCTGGGCTCTCGGGCGGCGGGCTCAGCCGCGACAGCTCGAACAGGTCGTCCGACCAGACCGGTCATCCGGTCGACGGTCTGGCGCATCTGGCGCAGCGCCGCCGGCTGGTCGCTCGACGACGCCGTCCTCAAGTCCCTCGGCCAGCGCCCGCAGCCCAGCCAGCGGGGTGCGCAGGTCATGGCTGAGGAAGGCCACCAGCTCGCGGCGGCTGTCCTCGAGGGCCCGGGCGCGCTGCTGGGCGCTGGCGAGGCGCTCGCGGGTGGCCTCAAGCTCCGCGGCCACGGCCGGCTATCTCGCCTGGCGCCGAGCCGGCCGGGGCGCCGACTACCGGCATCGGCTCCATCAATGCTGGACAGCGCCGAGCCGAGCTCCCGCAGCAGCGCTCGTCAGCTGCCGGGACGCCGAGCGCAACCCGCCGGCCCAGGACGAACGAAAGCAGGACGCCGATCAGCGTGGCACACACCAGTGCCACCGATACCGCCGTCGCGTCGTGCGAGGACAGGAACATCAGCTGAACGTTGAGGACAACCGATGCGCTCACTGCCAGGAGCGGGACGAGGGCCGCCACGACGATCGACCAGACCAGTTGGCGGGTGCGCACCAGGTGCAGGACCAGGCCCCCGAGCAGCGCGATCACGAGGCAGGTCACCACGGTCGTCGCGACGATGACTACCATGTCACTCACAAGCCGCACCTGCCGGTCCGATGCGCCCACCGGCATACGTCGCGACCCAGCGCCACCCCTCAGGCATCGGCAGCCACCGGGACGTCGAAGCGGTAGCCGGCCCCTCGCGCAGTGACGACCAGCCGCGGGTCGGACGGATCGGCCTCGATCTTCTCCCGCAGCCGGCGCACGTGGACGGTGACCGTCGAGGTGTCACCGAAGTCCCAGCCCCACACCCGCCGCATCAGCGCCTCCTTGGTGAACGCCTCGCCCGGGTGGGCCATGAGGTAGCCGAGCAGGTCGAACTCCCGGGGCGTCAGGCCGACCTCTGCCTCGTCGAGGGTGACCCGGCGGGCGCCGAGGTCGAGCGTCAGCGCACCGGCGCAGAGCCGGCGCGGAACGAGCCGCTGCGCGCCGAGCCGCTCCGCCCGGCGCAGCAGCGCCTGGACTCGCCCCACTGCCTCGCGCGGGCTGAACGGCTTGACCAGGTAGTCGTCGGCGCCGAGCTCGAGACCGAGCAGCCGGTCGTCCTCCTCGCCAGCGCGCTGAGGATCATGACCGCTGCGGTGTCGTCGTCGGCGCGCCGCCGGCGCAGCACGTCAAGCCCAGACAGGCCCGGCAGCATGATGTCGAGGATGACGACGTCCGGGTGATGCCGCTCCCACTCGGCCAGCGCGCTCGGGCCGTCCGCAGGCCACGCGCGCGTCGAACCCGGCGCGGGCCAGGTAGGCCAGCAGACACGGAGACACGGTCGCGTCGTCCTCGACGACGAGCACTGTGGTGGCCACCTTGTCGAGCGTAGTGCGGGGTTGGCGCACTTGGGCCGGGTAGATGGGTGACCACCGCGGCCGTAAGCCGTTCGTCATCGGCGGGCGCCGCGCCCCGGCGACGCCGACCCGTAGGGTCCCGCTCGTGAGCCCGCTCGTCGACGTCGTGCTGCCGTGCCTGGACGAGGCGACGCGCGTTGCCCTGGGTGCTCGGCCGGATGCCGCCCTGGGCCCGGCCGCTGGTCGTTGACAACGGCTCGACGGACGGGTCTGCGGACCTGGCTCGCGATCTGGGGGCAGTGGTGATTGCCCGACCGCAGCGCGGCTACGGCGCCGCCTGTCACGCCGGGCTCGAGGGCGCTTCGGCACCGCTGGTGGCGATGATGGACTGCGACGGCACGCTCGACCCTGCGGACCTCGCCGGCCTGCGTGCAGGCTTTCGAGCCCCACCGAGTCGGGCCTCAGCTGCTCGTCGGCCGTCGAGTCCCTACCTCCCGGACCGCGTGGCCCTGGCACCTGCGAGTTGCGAACCGGGTCCTCGCCCGGCAGTGAACCGGCGAGCCGGCCTCCGGCTAGCCGACGTCGGGCCCATGCGGTTGGCCCCGCGGGCCGCCTTGCTCGGCTTGGGCGTCGGCGACCGGCGGTGCGGCTACCCCGTGGAGACGGTGCTGCGCGCCGCGCGGGCCGGCTGGCGAGTTGCCCAGGTCGACGTGCCGTATGCCGGCCGGGCCGGACGCTCCAAGGTGACCGGCACGGCCCTGGGCGTGGTGCGTGCGGTCCACGACATGAGCACGGTGCTGAGCCGATGATCCCGACAACCGTCGTGGTCCTCGCCAAGTCGCCACAGCCGGGCCGCGTGAAGACTCGGCTGCAGCCGGCCTTCACGGCGGCGGAAGCCGCCGCCCTGGCCGCGGCCGCGCTCCGCGACACGCTCGACACGGTCGCGGAACTGGGCCCACGGCATACCGTGATCGCGCTGGGACGGCCCCCCCGTCTCGTGGCTGCCTCGCACCGCCACCGTTGTCCCGCAATGCGGCTCGGGACTGGACGAGCGGCTGGAGAACATCTTCGCCCACGTGCTGCGCGATGTCGCCAATGCACCGGCGCTACTGGTGGGCATGGACACGCCGCAGCTGCGTCCCGTGGACCTCGATGTCGACTGGGCTCATCACGACGCCGTCCTCGGCCCAGCACGCGACGGGGGGTTTTGGGCGATCGGGTTCCGCCGGCATGTCCCTGGCGCGATCCACGGCATTGCCATGTCGCAGGCCCGCACGGGAGCCGAGCAGCTCGCCCGGCTGCGTTCGATGGGCCTCGCCGTCGACGTGCTGGCCGTCCAGCGGGACGTCGACGATCCGGACGACGCAGCGGCCGTGGCGTCCCTCGATCCTCGAACCAGGTTCGCCCGCCTCCATCGGCGGCTGGTCGAGACCCCCTGCGCCCCGATAGCGCTCGTCGATGCCGCCCTGCGCGGCTCCCCGGTCGAGGTCCGGATCGCAGGCGACACGACGGTTGCCGTACCCGGGTTGCCCGTGGCTCTGGAGACCGCGACGTGGCAGGCGCTCAGCGAGGCCGACGAGATGATCGTGTCGCGCTGCGAGGGTCCGGTGCTCGACATCGGATGTGGCCCGGGCCGGTTCGTCGAAGCCCTCGCCCGGCGGGGAGTGCCCGCGCTCGGCGTGGACGTGTCCCCCGTCGCGGTCGACTGCACCCGCCGGCGCGGCGCACCGGCCCTCGTCCGTGACGTCCATGACCCGCTGCCGGCCGAAGGCCGGTGGGCGACGGTGCTGCTCGCGGACGGCAACATCGGCATCGGCGGGGACCCCCAAGCCCTGCTGCGCCGCTGCCACCAGCTGCTGCGCCCAGGTGCGGCGGCCCTCGTGGAGACGAGTGCGGCGGACGACGCGGACGCCTGCGCGAGCGTCACCTTGCACGGCCCGCACGGGCGCCGGTCGACGCCAGTGCGCTGGGCGGTCCTCGGGGCCCGGACCCTCGTCGGCATCGCCGCGGTGGTGGGCTTCGCCGCTGTGGAGAGCTGGCGGGTCGGCGACCGGGCGTTCGTTCTGCTGCGGCGCACCAGCTAGGACGTGCCCCCGATGACGATCAGCCGCTCCCGACCTCGTGCCGGTTCACAGCGCCCGCGAGCGGCAGCGGCGGGGCAGGCGCCGGCCGGGCGGGCCCGCCTCGTGGTCGGCACCCTCGGCTGCCTCACGGCATACGCCGCGCTGGTCGGATCAGCCACCCGGGCCGAGGGCCGTTCCGTGCCGGCGGGCGGGCTGGTGGGCTTGTGGGTGGTCTGTCTTGGCCTCACCTGGTGGGTCACCCGGCGCGAACTCGGGTGGCGCCGAACGGTATTGGCCGTGGTCATATCGGCCGCAGCCGTCCAGCTGCCGGGAGTGCTTACCCCGCCGATCACGAGCACCGACGCCTACCGGTACGTCTGGGACGGCCGAGTCCAGCTGTCCGGGACCTCGCCCTACCGGTACGCCCCCCTTGACGATCGGCTCGCCGGATTGCGCGACCCGGTGCTCTTTGCGGGGCTGACCGCCCAGCAGCGCTCCGGCGTGCTGACCCAACCGGTGCCGACCAACCGCGACGACGTGCTACGACTGGCAGCCGACGACCCACGCACGCTCATCAACCGCCCGAACGTCCCGACCATCTACCCGCCGGTTGCCCAGGGCTGGTTCGCGGCCGTCGCCCTGGTCACCCCATGGTCGTGGGGCACGCTCGGACAACAGGTCGGCTCCGCACTCGTCGCGGTCGCGCTCGCGGGGCTGCTGGCCGCCTGGCGCCGACGCCACGGCGGGCGGCCCAGCGATGCCCTCTGGTGGGCCTGGTGCCCTACGGTGCTGCTGGAGGCCGGCAACGGGGCGCACATCGACATTGTCGCAGCGGCCCTCGTCGTGGGTGCCCTCGTCGTGGCCCTGTCGCAGCCGGCTCGCCGCTGGACGAGCGCCGCTGCCGGAGGGCTGCTCGGGCTGGCGGCGTCGGTGAAGCTGACCCCGCTGGTCCTGGTCCCAGCGCTCGCCTGCTGGCGGCACGGGTGGCGCTCGGCGCTACCGGCGCCGCTCGCAGCGGCACTCGCGTTCGGCGCCACATACGTGCCGCACCTGCTCGCGGCGGGCTGGCTGGTCACCGGGTACCTGCCCGGGTACGTGATGGAAGAGGGCGGCGTGAACCGCGCCGGGGTCCTCGGGTTCGTGGTCCCGCCGCCGTGGCGGCAGGCCGCAGCTGTTTCCGTCCTGGCAGTCGCTGTCCTCTGGACGCTGGTGCGAGCCACGCGGGGCCCGGCGATCCTGGCGCTGACCCTGTACGGCGTCCTGCTCCTGACGACGACCCCGACCTACCCGTGGTACGCCCTACCGCTGGTCGCGCTCGCCGTGCTCGCCGGCCGGCTCGAGTGGCTCGCTGTCGCGTTCGCCGGGCAGGTGGCGCTCGTCGCCGTGCTCACGCCCCCGGTGCCGGCCATTGGGTATGCCGTGGCCGGGCTCGTGGTCGCCGGTGCGGCCATCACGCGGGGGCGAGCTGGTGCGCGTCTAGTCCTCAGCCGGGTCGGACTCGGCGCGCCGAACGGCCAGGGCCCGGTGGTCCCGCACGACGCGAACGGCATACATGAGCAGGCTGACCGCCGCCACGAGGCCAAGCAGGATCACCACGTTGGCGCCGACCTGCTGTTGCAGCAGGGCCTTGCTCGGGGGCTCGTGGCCGGCCCGCAGGACCATCGGGACGGCGACCACCGTGATGAGGCCCGCGGCGATGAGGGCGCCTTGCAGGTAGCGCCGCGAGCGTGTCCCCGTGGTGCGCCCGAGCACCCACCCGACCCCGACGACACCTGGCGCCAGCAGCGCGTCGTGCACTACGACGGCCACGACCAGCCAGGTTCCCAGCACGAGCAGGTGCTCGACCGGGATCTCGGTCAGCAGCCGGAACACCCCGAAGCCGCCCAGCAGCAGGCCCCCTGCAGCCAAACCGGCCCGCCATGCCCGCACGTCAGCTCACCTCGATCCGGTTGAGCCACTTGGTGTTGAGCACGCCTGCGCGGTTCGGCGCAATGAGCCGCAGCGGGTAGCCGTGGTCGATGTCGAGCCGCTCGCCGTTGAGGTGGGTGGCAAGCAAGGCCGATGAGACCTGCGGGCCGCGGACCACGCTGTGGTTGAACGGACCCGACTGCTCCACCGAGAACACCTGCACCTGGGAGGCGGCGTCCCCGCCGGCTCGCCGCACGAGTGCCAGCAGCGGTATGCCGCGCCAGTGGGCACCGGCGCTCCAGCCTTCGACGCAGGCGATGGGTAGGTCGGCCTCGGTCTGGGCCAGCTCGGCGAGCTCGTCGAGGCTGATCGTGAACCCGTGGGTGCCAGCGACCTGCAGCTGCCAGTCCGCCGACGCGGCCAGCCCAACGACGCCAGCCTGAGCGGCAGTCTTGTTGACCGGCAGGCCCTGCGGTCCGCGCGACCTCTGCCGGACCGCGAGCAGGCCGAGCGGCTCGAGCGGGGTCACGGTCTGCCCGACCGTCGTGAGCACCACGGCTCCGATGCCTGCGCCTGCGGCGAGCAGCACGCCGCGGCGGGACAAGGCGGGTGCCGGAGGCGGAGGAACGTCGCCGGCGTTGCTGTGCGACAAGGCGTTCTCGTCCCACGGAACCTCGGTGAGCACGTCCGCGTCGGCCAGGCGGGCCGCGAGACCGTACCTGATGTCCGGCAGCTTCACCGCGACATGAAGCAGGATCGAGCCGATGACGACGTAGGCGAGAAACCTGTGGACCGCCACGAAGTCCCACGGCCACAGGTACCAGTTGAGGACGTTGAGCAGGCCGGTGGCTAGCTGGACGAGGGCTGCCCCGACCAGGACGAACACCGACAACCGCTCAGCCGCATGCCGCACGGAGCGGACCGGGGGCCAGCGGAACAGGTTCGGGTACACCGACCACAGCTTGACCAGCAGCAGGGGGATCGTCGCGATTCCGGTCACCACATGGATGCCCTGGGAGACGCGGTAGAGCCAAACGGGGCTGGCCGGCTCGGGTAGCCAGCGCCACGGCTCGTACTGGTAGTGACTGAGCATCCCGGTGACGAAGCAGGCGCCGAAGGCAATCCCGACCAGCCGGCCCACCCTGGCGGTGAGCGCGGTCGAGCGCAGCGGGCTGGAGAACCTCGGCCACCGCGCAGGACGTACTGGGATGATCGGTCCGGGCCGTGACATGCCAACCATGCTTGCCGCTGCTCTCGCCCCGGTGCGAGAGCGGCTGGCTTACCGTCCGGTGACGGCTGCTTGGGCGGGCCGGGTTGGGTCTGCGCTGGGGGCAGGCGGGTGTGACGAGAGGAGACGCAGTGTCGTATACGAGGGACTCGGTGCCGGATCTGACTGGTCGCACCGCGGTCATCACCGGTGCGAACGGTGGCCTGGGACTGCAGACGACGAGCGTGCTCGCAGACAAGGGCGCGCACGTGGTCATGGCGGTGCGCAACAAGGACAAGGCAGCGCGGGCCGTGCGGGAGATTCGGGCGCACACCCCCGGGGCATCCCTGGAGCTAGTCAGCCTCGACCTGGCCTCCCAGGCCTCGGTACGCAGTGCCGCGGCACAGATCCACACCGCCCACGACACGCTCGACATCCTGGTCAACAACGCCGGGCTGATGGCGACTCCGGAACAGCAGACCGAGGACGGTTACGAGATGCAGCTGGCAGTCAACCACCTCGGGCACTGGACGCTGACCGCGCTGCTGATACCAGCGCTGCTGGCCGCGCCCGCCGCCCGCGTCGTCACGGTGACGAGCACCGCCCACCACTTCGGACGCGCGGTGGACCCGGACAACCCGCATCTGCACGGCGCCTACGACCCGTGGCGCGCCTACGGCCAGTCCAAGCTGGCCAACTACCACTTCGCGCTGGCGTTGCAGCGTGAGTTCGATCGAGCGGGAGTGCGGGCGCAGAGCCTGCTAGCCCACCCCGGTCTCTCGCACAGCGATCTGCAGACCAGAACCGTCCGGGAGGGGGGCAGCGGCTGGATGGGCCCCTTGTGGGCGTGGCTGGCGCGGCATACCGGCATGTCCGTCGAGGACGGCGCCATGCCCCAGATCCGTGCCGCCACCGACCCGCAGGCCAAAGGCGGGGACTTCTACGGACCCCGCTTCGTCAACTTCGGCGATGCCGTGCGGCTGCCACGACTGCGTCCAGGGTCGGACCAGGCGATCCGCCGGCTCTGGGACGTCTCAGAAAGGGAGACCGGCATCCCGCTGACGATCCAGTCCGCCTGACCGGCCCGAACCCATCTAGAACAGCGCGCTCATGAGCGCGCGGCGGGCCTTCTGAACCCGTTCGTCGCTCGTCCCGACGACGTCGAACAGCTCGAGCAGATGCTTGCGCACCGTCTCGCGCTCCTCGTCCGCCGTGGCGCGGACCAGGTCGACGAGCCGGCTGAAGGCGTCCTCCACGTTTGCGTCAAGGACGTCGAAGTCGGCAACGAGCATGGCCGCGTTGATGTCGGTCGGGTCGGCCGCCGCGGCCGAGCGGACGACCGCGGGGTCGATGCGCTCCGTGCGCTGCATGAGCCGCACCTGAGCCAGGCCCAGCGCGGCCTCCTGGTCGCCCGGCGTCTCGTCGAGCGCCTGCTCGTACGCCGTTGCCGCGCCCGCAAGGTCACCGCGCTCGATCGCGTCGAAGGCCTTCTGGTGCAAGGGCGGAAGCGGCCGATCGGCCGGCTCGTCCTCCGCGGGGACGTCTGCCTCCGTCACCGACACTTTGCCGGTGACGCCGTACTGCACGGCGAGCTTGAGCAGCTCGTCGACCCACGGCTGGATCTCAGCTCGGGGCAGCGCGCCTGCGAAGAGCGGCACCGGCTGGCCCTGGATGAGCCCCATAGTCATGGGGACCGACTGGACCTGGAAGGCCCGTTGCAGGCCCGGGTTGGCGTCGACGTCGACCGACACCACCTGGAAACGGCCCTCGTTCGCCTGGGCGACGTCGACCATGACGTCGACGAAGGCGCCAGACTCGGCAAGCCGACCCGACCACAGGACCACCACGACCGGGACCCGGGCGCTGGCGTTAGCGACACTCTGGAAGGTGGCGTCGGTGCCGGTGACCAGAACCGAGTCCGAGAACGCTGTCGGGTCACCCGGCCCGGGCGCGGCGCCCGCCGGTGGCGGGGTGGCGTTCGGGCGCTTCAGCGCGGAGAGGTCGACCGCGCCCCGCAGGGCCGCGGCGGTGAACGGCGGCTGGCTCATGAGGGCATTCTGCCTGACCGGCTGCGGCGCCTCACTCGCCGGATGCGGCGTAGGGCTGGACCCGGGCCCCGACGAGGGTGGCTTTGCCGGTGGACGGCACCGAGAAAAGCAGGAACTCGAGTGACTTCTGCTCGCCCTGGGTGTCGATCGACGTCTTGCCGCTCAGGGCGCTGAAGACCGGCGACGCGTTCACCGCGTTGGCGCTCTTCTCCGTGAAGGTGTCAGCCCGGTCCAGGACGACGAACACCAACGAGCCGCCGTTCTCAGCGAGGCCGAAGCCGCCAGCGATCCCCTGGTAGGTGTGCGACTGCGCGTAGGTGACCGCCGAGCCCAGGCCGCTGGCCTGCGCTGCTGCGGCGTCGCGGACCGACGCGGCGAACGAGTCGGCGGAGAACGGCAGTTCGCCGGTCTGAGGAGCCGGATAGGCCAGCACGCGGGCGTACTCGGCGAACACCGCTTCTCCGCCGGAGCCGAGCCCCCGGCTGGCGTCGGGGAGCCATGGCGAGCCGTACCGCACCGGGTTGAACCCGGCCAGGTAGGTGCTGGGCAGCAGGTTGACGCTGGCCGCCACCTGGTAGCCGCGCTGGGCATCGGGCGCCACCAGCAAGGTCAGCACGGGGAAGCCGGACTGCCGTCGGGTGGTCTGCACCAGCATGGCGCGCGGGTAGTCCGCTCCCTGGCTGACCGCGAGCACCACCGGAGCAGTCCCAGTGACCGCGTTCGCCTCCTTCTGCTCAGGCGTTTGGACGCCGAGCAGCAGGCTCTCCGCGTTCGCCGCGGTCAGCGTGTGGCCCGTGAAGAGGGCGTCACGCGCCGCCTGGCCTTCCGCCCCGCCCGTCTGGATCGCGGCGGTGCTGTCGGCGATGACCTTGGCGGCGATGGCCGACGCCTGCTCGAGTGGCTCCGCCCCGACCGTGGTCGGCTCCGGCACGTGGGTCGCCGCGGCGCTGGCGGAGCGGGCCGCGCTGGACTCAGGGGGGCGTCTCGCGCCGTCCCAGGCAACGAGCAGGGCCGCGACGAGCACGAGGCCGGCCAGCAGGGCCACCCGGGGCGAACGGAGTCGTCGAAGCTGGTTCATGCGGGAGTGGTCCTCACTGGGTCGGGGGCCCCAGGGTAGGCGCAGCCCCGCGGGACGAGGCAAATCGCGGCCCGAATCGACCGGCATACGCATGCTTTGTCAGTATGCCGGTCGGCTGGCTGCGGTTAGAAGCGCGCCGGCTCCCGGTAGCTGCCCCACTCCTGCCGGAGGGCTTCGCAGATCTCGCCGAGCGTGGCCTCCGCGCGGGTCGCCTCAAGCATGGCGGGCACCATGTTGGCGTCCGACCTGGCGGTTAGGAGCATCTGCTCCAGCGCGGCCTGCACCCGGGCCTCGTCACGGGTCGTCTTGCGCTGGGCGAGCAGCCGCACCTGCTCACGCTCGACCTCGTGGCTCACCCGCAGGATCTCCAGCTCGTGGCTAACCGACTCGGTGTGGCAGTTGACTCCGACGACCCGCTTGTCGCCCTTCTCCAGGGCGATCTGGTACTGGAAGGCCGCGTCCGCGATCTCCGACATGAACCAGCCCTCCTCAATCCCGCGCAGCACGCCAGAGGTGATCGGGCCGATAGCGTGCTCGACCTGCCCGTCGGGGCCCGGGATCGCCCCAAGCACGCCGAGGTCCTTGATCCGGGCGAAGATCGCCTCCGCCTGGGCCTCGATCCGGTCGGTGAGGGCCTCGACGTACCACGACCCTCCGAGGGGGTCGGCGACGTTGGCGACGCCGGTCTCCTCCATGAGCACCTGCTGGGTGCGCAGGGCGATCTCGGCCGACTGCTCGCTGGGCAGCGCGAGGGTCTCGTCCAGGGCGTTGGTGTGCAGCGAGTTGGTGCCGCCGAGCACCGCCGCGAGGGCCTCGACCGCCGTGCGCACGACGTTGTTGTACGGCTGCTGCGCGGTGAGCGAGACGCCCGCCGTCTGGGTGTGGAAGCGCAGCGACTGGGCCTTGTCGGTCTTGGCGCCGTAGACGTCGCGCATCCACCGGGCCCAGATCCGCCGGGCCGCCCGGAACTTGGCGATCTCCTCGAAGAAGTCCACGTGCGCGTCGAAGAAGAACGACAGCCCGGGCGCGAACACCTCGATGTCCAGGCCGCGCGCGAGGCCCAGCTCGACGTAGGCGAACCCGTCGGCCAGCGTGAACGCGAGCTCCTGCGCCGCCGTCGAGCCGGCCTCGCGGATGTGGTAGCCGGACACCGACAAGGGCTTGTATGCCGGGATGTTCTCGGCGCAGTACTGCATGAGGTCGCCGATGAGCCGCAGGTGCGGCTCAGGGGCGAAGAGCCACTCCTTCTGCGCGATGTACTCCTTGAAGATGTCGGTCTGCAGGGTGCCGTTGAGGGTGGCGATGTCGACGCCTTGCCGCTCAGCAGCGACGAGGTACATGCAGAAGACCGGCACGGCCGGCCCGCTGATCGTCATCGACGTCGTCACGTCTCCGAGCGGGATGGCGTCGAAGAGCACGTCCATGTCAGCCGCGGAGTCGATGGCCACGCCGCAGTGCCCGACCTCCCCGAGGCTCAGCGGCTCGTCCGAGTCGCGGCCCATGAGGGTGGGCATGTCGAACGCCACGGAGAGCCCCCCGCCGCCCCGGGCGAGGATCATCCGGTAGCGCTCGTTGGTCTGCTCGGCGTTCCCGAACCCGGCGAACTGGCGGATGGTCCAGGGCCGACCCCGGTAGCCGGTGGGGTAGAGCCCGCGGGTGAAGGGGTACTCGCCCGGCCACCCGATCCGCTCCATGCGCTCGTCGGCTTCGGCCTCCGGGCCGGGCCCGTACACCGGCTCCACCGGCATACCGGACAAGGTGGTGAAGTCCGCGTCGCGCACCTGGCCGCCCGCCTGGGCGGCGTCGTAGCGGGCCTGCCAGCGGGCCGCTCCTGAAGTCGGTTCCATGAGAGCCTAATTTACTAGGACGTCCTACTAAATGCTAGTCGCTGAAGTCACCATATGCCGCGCGGACGATGCGCAGCAGCCGGAAGAGGTGCTCCTGGTCCGTAGCGTCGAGCATGGTGAGCCCGAAGCCCGCGGCGACCAGGTCCGCCGTGGCCGCCTCGACCACCTCACGACCGGCGGGAGTGATCGACGCCAGGGTGCCGCGCCCGTCCTTCGGGTTGGGATGGCGCTCGACGAGGCCCTGCGCCTCCAGGCGCTGGATCGTGTTCGTCGCGGATGTGGGGTGAACCATGAGCCGCTCGCCGATCCTGGACATGGTCAAGGCGCCGCCCCGGGAAAAGGTCAGCAGGACCAGGGCCTCGTACCTGGCGAAGGTCAGCCCGTGCGCACTGCAGACCGAGTCGAACTCGGACAGCAGCACCTGCTGCACCCGCAGGACCGACGTCGCGGTCGCCATCGCCTCGAACTGTGAGCGCGCTCCCCAGCGCTCCCTCCAGAGCTCGGCGGCGCGCCGGATGGGGTCAACCGGCAATGGCTTGGCGGGCACGACGCCGAGGCTAGCGGCCCGAAACCTGTTACGAGTCGTCGCGCGGACATTCGCTGCTATTCAGCAACTATTCGATACTAAAGGAAATGTATCAACCCGCTGCTCTCATGCCCGAACCCGTCCGGCTCGCTGTCGTTGGCTGCGGCCGGATCGCCCAGGCGGCGCACTTACCCGCGCTGGAGAAGGCGAACGGCATCCAGCTCGTCGCCGTCGCCGACCCGCAGGACCCGGTGCACCCCGAGTCGCTCGCCCGACCTTCGCGCGGTCCCCCGGTGGTGGGCGAACCTAAGGTGGCCCCATGACCAGCCTCGAACAGCCGGTCTTCGCCGAGGAGCGGCGTCAGCGCATCGCCGACGCCGTCGCGGCACAGGGTCGCGTCCGGCTCGCCGATCTGGTCAAGACATACGGCGTCACGGAACCCACCATCCGAAAAGGACCTCGACGAGCTGCAACGCCGGGGACTGCTCAAGCGCACCCATGGCGGCGCCATCGCCTTCCAGTCCAACCCTGAGGAGCCATTGCGCGAGCGAACCCCGAGACACCGCGAAGCCAAGGAATGCATCGCCGCCGCCGTGGTCGCCCACATCCATCCTGGGGCCGCCGTATTCCTCGACAGCGGTACCACTGTCGAGCTGGTCGCCGAGACGCTCAACATCCCCAACGTCAACGTCCTCACGAACGCCGTCGAGGTCGCCCGGCTGGTTGCCGACCGTCCCGACATGCGTCACACCCTGATTGGCGGCCAGCTGCGCAGCCTCGGCGGATCTCTCGTGGGACCCATCGCCCTGCAGACGCTGACCCGTTTCACCGTTGACGTCGCCGTCATCGGCGCCAGCGGACTCACCGAAGAGGGGGTCTCGGTCGCCGACGTCGCCGAAGCTCAGATCAAACAGGCGGCTATCGACCGGGCCCGGTCGGTCATCCTTGCCATGGACAGCAGCAAGTTCGGCCGCAGCGACTTTGTCGGGGTGTGTGGGCTCGACCGGATCGACACCATCATCACCGACACGGCGAGTTCGGATGCCCGCGCCTGGTGCGAAGAGCACCACGTCTCACTGGAGGTCGCTACCTAAGCCGGTGCCCAGTTAGGGCGTCTGGCCTGACCCAGGTGTCAAGGCTCGCGACGAAGCGCGGCCTCAAGGCGTTCGACCTTGCCGTCCAGCTCACCGGCATACCCGGGCCGGACGTCCGCCTTGAGGACGAGGGAGACCCGCGGGCTGACTGCGGTGAGTGCCTCGACGGCACCTTTGACGACCGCGAAGCACTCGTCCCACTCCCCCTCGATCGTGGTGAACATCGCGTCGGTGCGGTTGGGCAGGCCGGACTCGCGGACCACCCGGATGGCCGCCGCGACCGCCGCACTCACCGAGCCGGTCTCGTCAGCGGCGCCGGTCGGGGCAACGGAGAAGGCGAGCAGCATTCCGCCACGGTAGTGCAACGGTGAGGTGAAGGCGTGGCTGCTACGCACGTACGCCTCCAGCGCCCATTTGCGCGGAGGTAAAATCGAGCAACGGAGGTGCAACGAGCGGTCTAGCGCACGTTGACACCTCCAACCGACGCTTCTTCAACGCTGCGTCACACTGAGGCGGCACGGCGGAATACGTGCTCCCAGGGCTGCTGGCCGTGGCCGACCTCGGTCCAGCCGTCGGCGGCAATCTCGATGCGCAACTGGTCAAGGGCCTCCGTCATGCCGGGCGCCCATTCCTCGCGTGGATCCGCCGTCTTTCCCATCGGCAGGATTCCCCAGCTGTATGGCGCCGCGAAGCTCGGGCTGTCATACGCCGGCTGCCCGTCGACGAGGCCCACGAAGTGCCACGTCTGGGTGCCGCCCCGCAGCCCGGTCAGCCACGCCATCCTGGATCGACTGGCGGCGTCCTCGAGGGTGACCACCAGCCGGTCCCCAACCACTATGCCGGGCTTTGTCCCCATGTGAGCAGTCTTGCCCCGGCAGGGTCCGCCGTCACTGTTGCGCTGATCACACCTGGCACACCCTCGCGGTCCACGTGGAGGCTCACGATGAGGGGCTCGCTCGGTTGCCTACTCGGAATACGACGACGTCATGGCCGCCGAGGCGGAACCTGCCATCACTCGGCCGGATCGGTCCGTCTGCCCAGTGCAACAGGACCTCGCCCAAGCCCGGCCGCCCGAACGGCACGTATGCCGGCTCGGCCGCGAAGTTGACCGCGAGCAGCACGCCGCCACGGCGGACCGTGAGCCACCCAGCGCCAGAGTCCTCGTCGACCTGGACCCGGTCCAGACGACCGTCCTGAAGGTCGGGCTCGTCATCGCGCAGCGCGATGAGCGAGCGGTACCAGCCCAGCATTCGCGCATGAGCGGCGGAGTGAACCTCTGACCAGTCCAGGACGCTGGCGTCTCGGGTGCGCGGGTCCTGAGGGTCCGGGATCTCCTCGGCGACCCAGCCATGCTCGGCGAACTCGTCGCGTCGCCCGTCGCGCACTGCGGCAGCCGTGCCGTCGACGTCGTCGAAGTCGGTGAAGAACTGCCAGGGCGTCGAAGCGGCCCACTCCTCGCCCATGAAGACCATCGGCGTGAAAGCCGACAGCAAGTAGAGGGCCGCCCCGATCGCCTGCTGCCCGGGAGTCAGGCCGGCGTTGACTCGGTCGCCGCGGGCCCGGTTGCCGACCTGGTCGTGGGTCTGCAGGTAGGCCAGGAAGCGTCGTCCGTCGATCCGGATGCGGTCCACCCGCTTGCCCCACGGTCGCCCTCTGAACGACGAGAAACGCCCGTCGTGCAGAAAGACCTGCGTCAGCGTCTGGGCGAGCACGCCGTCCTGGCCGAAGTCGCCGTAGTAGCCCTGCGCCTCGCCCGTGAGCGCGGTGTGCAGGGCATGGTGGACGTCGTCGTCCCACTGGCAGGTCATGCCCAGGCCACCCTCCGACGTGGGTGTCACCATGGTCGCGTCGTTGAGGTCGCTCTCGGCGACGAGCGCCAGCGGCCGGCCCAGGTCGCGCGCCAGCGAGGCCACCGAGTCGGACATCTCGGCGAGCACGTGCCGAGGTGAGTCGTCGCGCAGCTCGTGCACCGCGTCGAGGCGAAGCGCATCCAGGTGGAAGTCGCGTAGCCAGCGCAGCGCGTTGTCGATGACCCACGCGCGCACTTGGGCACACCCAGGACCGTCGAGGTTCATGCCCGGGCCCCACGGGGTGATGTGGCGGTCGGTGAAGTAGGGCCCGAACCGGGACAGGTAGTTTCCGACCGGACCGAGGTGGTTGTACACGACGTCCAACGAGACGCCCAGCCCACGGGCGTGTGCCGCGTCGACGAACCGCGCGAGGGCGTGCGGGCCGCCGTAGCCGTCGTGCACGGCATACGGCGCGACCCCGTCGTACCCCCAACCCCACCGTCCGGGGAAGGCGGCCACCGGCATCAGAGCCACCACGTCGACCCCGAGCTCCACCAGGTGGTCCAGTCGAGCGATGGCGCCGTCGAAGGTGCCTGCAGCGGTGAACGTGCCCACGTGCAGCTCGTAGTGCACGGCGCCGAGCACCCCAGCGCCTCCGCGCGGCCCCGGCCAGCGGGCGTCGGTCCAGGCGAAGCCCGCCGTGTCGACGGTGCGGCTGGGGCCGTGGACGCCGTACGGCTGCCAGCCGCTGCGCGGGTCGGGCGTCGGGTCGCCGCCGTCGACACGGAACGCGTAGTCGACCGGGTATGCCGTGCCCGCGGGAGGCGCCTGCTCCCACCACCCGGCCGCGCCGGCTGCCATGGCCACCTCGCGCGGTGGCTGGCCGGGTGGCCCGAGCACCAGCCACACCTCGCGGGCATCGGGCGCCCAGACCCGAAACCGCACGGCGGTCAGTCCTTCCGCACGAGCAGGGCCACCGGGAGGCGCTCGAGCAGTGCGGCCAGGCTCACGGCCCCCGGTCCGTCGTGGGTGTCTGGCCCACCGAGCTGGTCCTGCCAGCCACCCTCCGGGAGGGCCACCGTGTGCTCGGCGAAGCCGCCGCCCGCCACCAGCCCCTCGTGCAGCCGCGTGGCGACGGCAACGACGTGCGGGCGCCCGGGCCGGCCCCGCCCCACGGCCAGAGCATGCGCAGACGTGGTCGCGACCGGCTCGTAGGTCGACCCCGCGCCGAACCAGTCGGGGTGCTCGCGGCGCAGCCGTAGCACGCGCGAGGTAACCAGCAGCTTCTCGTCGGATAGGTCTGCCGGGGGTGCCCCACTGTCGAGCGAGGCCAGACGGCGGCGCCGCTCGGCGTAGTCGACCGGCCGTCGGTTGTCAGGGTCGACCAGCGTTCGCTCGACCAGCTCGGCGCCCTGGTAGACGTCAGGGACCCCGGGCAGGACGAGCTGCAGCAGCTTCTGACCGAGCGTGACCGCCCGAACGTGCGGCCCGGTGCGCTCGACCCACGACTCGACGTGGGCCGCAACGGCGGGCTCGCCGAGGGCCCAGTCGATGAAGCCGTGGACGGCCTGCTCGTACTCGAGGTCGGGGTCCACCCAGGAGGTGTGCGCGCACGCCTCGCGGACCGCCTTCAAGGCGTAGGTCTTGAGCCGGTCACCGGTGATCGGCCAGGTGCCGACCAGGGTCTGCCAGAGCAGATACTCGGTCGGGGGGTCCAGCCTCGGCGAGCGGTGCGGCACACCGAGCTCCAGGGCATGCTTCATCCAGGCCGCCCACTCGATGGGCAGCTCGCTGATCGGCGTCAGCGCAGCCCGGGTGTCCTCAGAGCGCTTCGTGTCATGTGTCGTGAGGGTGGTCATCGAGCCGGGCCAGAGGCTCGCCTGGCGCTGGGCGAACGCGTGCAGATCGTCGGGCGTCATCCCGAACTCGCCCGGGTTGCCGCCCACCTCGTTGAGGGCGGTGAGGTGGAACCAGCGGTAGAAGGCGGTGTCCTCGATGCCTTTGGCCATGATGGGACCGCAGGTCTGCTGGAAGCGGGTCACGAACTCGACGCGCGCGGCTTCAGCGGCGTCGCTCCCCAGTCCGGTGTGCTGGTCCAGGGCCAGGTCCCGAACGACCTCCAGAGCCGGATGGTCGCTCGCCGCGATCAGCGCTCGTGCTCGGTCGGCGGCCTGGTGCACCACCGCGAGGGCCTCGACGCTGACCGGCTCGCCGGCGCGCACATAGGCGCGGTAGCGGTCCATCGACACCAGCAGTGCAGAAACGGCCCGTCGAAGCGTCTCAGGGCGCGGGTCAGGCAGCAGGCCGTGGCCGTCAACGGCGACGATGAGCAGCCGGACCAGGCGCTGGACCTCCGCGGCCTGCACCCGCAGGCCCACCTGCATCTTCGCTTCGAGGGCGACCTGCGCGGGGGTGATGACCCGGCCGGTGAACACGGCGAGCAGGGCGAGCAAGGGCTCGGCGCCCGTGGGGTCGACGAAGACGCCGCCGACCCGTTTCAGTGCGTCGTACCCCGTCGTGCCCGCCACCGGCCAGTCGCGCGGCAGGTGCTCGTGGCCCTCGAGGATCTTCTCGACGACCACCCACGCGCCGCCCGTGGCGTCCGACAGCATGCGCAGGTACCCGCGTGGGTCGGCCAGCCCGTCGGGGTGGTCGATCCGCAGCCCGTTCAGCTGACCGGAGCCGAGCAGCTCGAGCAGCAGCCGGTGGGTCGCCTCGAACACCTCGGGGCGCTCGACGCGGACCGCCACGAGCGTGTTGACGTCAAAGAACCTGCGGTAGTTGAGGTTGAGGTCGGCGGCCTTCCAGTGGGCGAGGCGGTACCACTGATGCGCCACCAGCTCGCCCAACGGCATACCTTCGGTGCCCGGTCGCACCGGGAACTCGTGCTCGTAGTAGCGCAGGACAAGCTCGTCGCTGCTTCGGCCCCCGTTGTGGGCCAGCACGAGCTGACCAGATGCCAGCACGCTCTCCACCGGCTCCCCCAGCACGGGCATGAGGATGGTGTCCTGCCCGGCCTCCCAGTCGACGTCGAACCACCCGGCGTAGCGGCTGTCTCGTCCGTCGCGAAGCAGGTCCCAGAGCGGCTCGTTCAGGTATGCCGGCGCCGGAAGTGACATGTGGTTGGGCACCACATCGGCGACCGCGCCCAGCTGGTGCTCGTGCAGGGTGGCCACGAGCGCGTCGAACGCGGAGCGCCCTCCAGCGTCGCTGGAAAGCGATGTGTGGTCCACGACGTCGTAGCCGTGGTCGGAGCCGGGGGCGGCCGCGAGGATGGGTGAGAGGTAGACGTGGCTGACGCCGAGATCGCGCAAGTAGTCCACCTGGGCTGCTGCGTCGGCGAAACCGAAATCTGCACGCAGCTGCAGCCGGTAGGTGGACGTCGGCACCTGCGCGGGATCGCTCACCCCGTCTCCTCCTTAGGACAGCGTAGGACGAGCAGGCTGCGGGCCGGGAGCTCGACCTGCTCCCCCGAGACGAGCACCGCCGACGACTCCGCGGCCACGCTTGCGGCCGCGACCGGGTCGGACATTGCGCCGGCCGCCATGGACACCGCGGCCGGGTGGGGCGCGGCAGTATCCACCTCGATGAACCACGTCGTGCCGTAGTTGTCGTCGGGGATCGTGAAGGTGATCGGCGCGTGGTGAGCGTTGAACAGGATGAGGAACGAGTCGTCGACCACCCGGCCCCCGCGCTCGTCCATCTCGCGAATGGCCCGGCCGTTGAGGAAGACCATGAGGGTCTTGGCGTGCCCGCTCTCCCAGGCCTGCTCGTCCATGTGTTCTCCGCCTGGCATGAACCAGCCGATGTCGCCGACGTCGCTCTCGCCGCCGTGGCGGGCTCGGCCGGCGAAGAAGCGACGGCGGCGGAACACCGGGTGGTTCTGGCGCAGCGAGACGACGCGGCTGGTGAACCTGAGCAGCTCCTTGTCCTGCGGGTTCAGCTGCCAGTTCACCCAAGTGATCTCGTTGTCCTGGCAGTAGCCGTTGTTGTTGCCCCGCTGGGTGCGGCCGAGCTCGTCGCCGTGGGCGATCATCGGGACCCCTTGGGCCAGCAGCAGTGTGGCGATCAGGTTGCGCTGCTGGCGCAGGCGCAGCTGGTTGACCTCGGGGTCGTCGGTCGGTCCCTCGGCACCGCAGTTCCAGGAGCGGTTGTAGTCCTCCCCGTCGTTGCTGTCGTCGAGGTTCGCTTCGTTGTGCTTGTTGTTGTAGCTGACCAGGTCGCGCAGGGTGAACCCGTCGTGAGCGACGACGAAGTTCACCGAGGCGATGGGTCGTCGGCCCGAGTGCTCGTACAGGTCTGACGAGCCGGTGAGACGGGAGGCGAACTCACCGAGCGTGGCCCCTTCACCGCGCCAGAAGTCGCGCGCCGTGTCACGGAACTTGCCGTTCCACTCGGTCCACAACGGCGGGAAGCCGCCCACCTGGTAGCCACCGTCGCCCAGGTCCCACGGCTCGGCGATCAGCTTGGCCCGGCTCACGACCGGGTCCTGTTGGATGAGGTCGAAGAACGCCGACAGCTTGTCGACCTCGTGAAACTGCCGGGCCAAGGTGGCGGCTAGGTCGAAGCGGAACCCGTCGACGTGCATCTCCAGCACCCAGTAGCGCAGCGAGTCCATGATCAGCTGCAGGACGTGCGGGTGGCGCATCAGCAGCGAGTTGCCGGTGCCGGTGGTGTCGTAGTAGTGCGCTGGGTCGCCGCGGACCAGCCGGTAGTAGGCCTGGTTGTCGATGCCGCGGAACGCGAGGGTCGGGCCCAAGTGGTTGCCCTCGGCCGTGTGGTTGTACACGACGTCGAGGATGACCTCGATGTTGGCCTCGTGCAGGGCCTTGACCATCGACTTGAACTCGAGCACCTGCTGACCCCGGGTGCCGTATGCCGCGTACCCGTTGTGGGGGGCGAAGAACCCGATCGTGTTGTACCCCCAGTAGTTGCGCAGCCCGCGCTCCTGCAGGTGGAAGTCGTTGACGAACTGGTGAACCGGCATGAGCTCGAGGGCCGTCACGCCGACGTCTCGCAGGTGCGCGATGGTCGCGGGGTGGGCGATGCCGGCATACGTGCCCTGAATCTGCTCGGGCACGTCGGGGTGAGACATCGTCAGTCCCTTGACGTGGGCCTCGTAGATCACGCTCTGGTGGTACTCGTGCCCTGGCGGTCGGTCCTTGCCCCAGTCGAAGAACGGGTTGGTGACGACCGACAGCATCGTGCTGCCCAGGCTGTCCTCCCCTCGCATCTGCGGAGACAGCCCGCCATCGGGGTCGAACACGTCGTAGGAAAAGAGCGACGCGTGGTAGGTCATCTCGCCGTCGATGGCTTTGGCGTACGGGTCCAGCAGCAGCTTGGTCGGGTCGCAGCGCCGACCACGGGCCGGGTCGTAGGGGCCGTGGACCCGGTAGCCGTACCGTTGCCCGGGCTGCACGGTGGGCAGGTAGACGTGCCATACGAACGCGTCGTGCTCGGGCAGCTCGACACGCGTCTCGACGCCGTCGTCGTCGATGAGACACAGCTCCACACGCTGGGCGACCTCGGAGAAGATCGCGAAGTTCACCCCGGCGCCGTCGTACGTCGCACCCAGGGGGTACGGGTGTCCGGGCCAGATCTGCATGGCTCTCCCTGTCGGGGACCAGGCGGTATGCCGGGTCCGTCGAGGCCCAGTACTCGTGGCTGGATGGCTGGGCCGGTCTTATCCTGCCAGCCGCCGACGACATCTCGGCGAACCGGAGAGTCTCGTCTGTCGCGCCCACCCGCCGATGGCGTCCGGCTCAGACTTGCTGGGTTCTCGTGGCGCCGTCCGGGTCACGGTCGGCGCCACGAGTGTTCAGGGGTCACCGCACGGGATGACTCAGTCACCGCGAGGGTGACCGCCCGCCTCGGCGTCGAGGCGGCTCGGCTGCGGCTGGCCCGGTAGCCAGGACGCTCCGGTGTGGCATCCACCAGCGGTGCGCTCGCCCGTTCGGGCAGCCGATCACGCTCAGATACTTTTATATCTGCCCGTTTACCCGTGCGACAAATAGTCGCGGGCAATATCAGGTATATTCGGGCACTGTTCGCCAGCCAGACGTACTCGACATTTCGCCGCGCCGCGGCCGACCCCGACTGACCGTCAGGCGATGTTAGCGACGATGTCGTCAGCCGCCGAGAAGGGGTCGATCACGCCCGCCACGACGGCCTCGGCGTGGTCGGCCAGCCCGTGGCCATAGCGCAGGTTGCCCATCCTGGCTCGCAAGGTCGACACCGCGATCGCCTCGATCTCGTCTGCGGCGCGTCGCACCCGACGGTCCTGGCGCACGCCGGTGCGCTCGAGCCAGTCGCGGTGCTTGTCCAGGGCGGCCATCAGCTCATCCGTGCCTTCATCCCGGGAGGCCACGGTCTTCACGACCGGCGGTCGCCACAGCCCCGGCTCGGTGCGGTCGCCCAGGGAGATCATGTGGCGAAGGTCACGGACGGTGGCATCGGCACCGTCACGGTCGGCCTTGTTGACGACGAAGACGTCGCCGATCTCCAGGATGCCCGCTTTGGCAGCCTGGATGCCGTCGCCCATCCCGGGCGCCAGCAGGACGACCGTCGTGTCGGCGAGGCCGGCGACCTCGACCTCCGACTGGCCGACCCCGACCGTCTCGACGAGGACGACGTCGCACCCGGCGGCGTCCAGGACGCGGATCGCTTGAGGGGTGGTCCAGGACAGCCCGCCCAGATGCCCGCGCGAGGCCATCGACCTGATGTAGACGTCAGGGTCGAGCGCGTGGTCCTGCATGCGGACCCGGTCACCGAGCAGCGCGCCTCCCGAGAAAGGCGAGGACGGGTCGACCGCGAGAATCCCGACCCGCTTGTCCCGGGCCCGGTACGCCGTGACGAGGGCGCTCGTCGTCGTGGACTTGCCGACGCCTGGCGATCCGGTCAGTCCGATGATGTGGGCGTTGTGGGCATGCGGCGCGAGTGCCGCCATTACCTGCCGCAAAGCGGGGTGGGCGTCCTCGACCATCGAGATAAGGCGGGCAACTGCACGCGGAGAGCCGGCCCTGGCCGAGGAGACCAGGGCCGGCACGTCGACCGGGCGGGACGGCATACCGCCGATCAGGCCTTGGGAACCCGCACGACGAGGGCGTCGCCCTGCCCGCCACCACCACACAGCGCGGCGGCGCCCACGCCGCCGCCGCGACGAGTCAGCTCCAGGGCCAGGTGCAGGACGATCCTGGCCCCGGACGTCCCGATGGGGTGGCCCACGGCCAGGGCGCCGCCGTTGACGTTGACCTTCTCCGGGTCGATGCCCAGCTCCTTGGTCGAGGCCAGGCCCACGGCCGCGAAGGCCTCGTTGATCTCCACAAGATCCAGGTCGGCCGGCGTGATGCCTTCTCGTTCACAGGCGTTGGCGATGGCCCGGGCCGGCTGGGACTGCAGGCTGGAGTCTGGGCCGGCGACCATCCCGTGGGCGCCGATCTCGGCGAGCCAGCTCACGCCCAGCTCCTGCGCCTTGGCCTTGCTCATGACGACCACAGCCGCGGCGCCGTCGGAGATCTGCGACGAGCTGCCCGCCGTGATGACGCCGTCCTTGGCGAAGGCCGGCCGCAGACCGCCCAGGGACTCGGCCGTCGTCGCTGCCCGGATGCCCTCGTCGGCCTTGTACTCGAGCGGCTCGCCCTTGCGCTGCGGGATCGACACCGACACCACCTCGTCGTCGAACAGGCCGTCCTTCCAGGCCTTGGCGGCCAGCTGGTGGCTGCGCGCCGAGAACTCGTCCTGCTCGGCCCGGCTGAACGCCCGCTCGCCGGTGTTGGCGGACTCGGTCAGCCCGCCCATCGCCTGGTTGGTGAACGCGTCCCAGAGCCCGTCGAGGTCCATGTGGTCGCGGACCTTGACGGTGCCGTACTTGTAGCCCTCGCGGCTCTTCTCCAGCAGGTGCGGGGCGTTGGTCATGGACTCCATCCCGCCGGCGACGACAATCTCGGCGTCGCCGAGGCGGATCATCTGGTCGGCGAGGATGATCGCGTTGATGCCCGACAGGCACACCTTGTTCACGGTCAGCGCGGGGACGGTCATCGGGATGCCGGCGTTGGCGGCGGCCTGGCGGGCGGTGATCTGGCCGCCGCCTGCCTGCAGGACGTGCCCCATGATGACGTGGTCGACCTGGTCGGGGCTGATCCCGGCCTTCTCCAACGCCCCCTTGATCGCCACACCGCCGAGGTCGGTGGCCGAGAAGTCCTTGAGCGAGCCCAGCAGGCGGCCCATTCCGGTCCGCGCACCGGCGACGATGACTGAGGTGTTCGTGCTCATGACACAGCCTCCACAAGTCTTGCAGCTACGTTGATGGTCTTTGCGAACTCTAGCCGCCAGGCTCGGCCAAGGCGCGCGGGCGATTGGTGGCCCCTGACACACTGCCTACCAAGGGTCCTCCCGACCACTCAATGGATCGACGGTGGGCGAGCCACCCTCGACGGGAGCGTTTCCCACGTGAATCACGGCTGAAACGCTCCCATCGAGACACCTCCGCAGCGCTGCCGCCCGACCAGCCCTAGGGTGGGTCCATGGCCAGCGACCTGTTCACCCACATCGACCACGTCGGGATCGCCGTCCCGGACCTCGACGCAGCCATCGCCTTCTACCGGGACGCGTACGGCATGCGCCTGCTGCACGAGGAGGTCAACCAGGAGCAGGGCGTTAGGGAGGCGATGATGGCGGTCGGTGAGTCGACCTCGTGCGTCCAGCTGCTGGCACCGCTCTCCCCGGACAGCACCATCGGCAAGTTCCTCGACAAGTCCGGGCCGGGCATCCAGCAGATGGCCTATCGGGTGAGCGACATCGACGACGTCTGTGCCACCCTGCGCGAACGCGGCATCCGCCTGCTCTACGACGCTCCCAAGCGGGGCACGTCGAACAGCCGGGTGAACTTCATCCACCCCAAGGATGCCGGTGGCGTGCTCGTCGAGCTGGTCGAGCCGGCTGCCGCATCGCACTGAGCCACAACCGCACTGACCGTGGAGTCCTTCGAGCTGGAAGTCCGCAGCGGCTCGACCCTGGTCACCGACCTCACGGCGGAGGTGACCCGGTTCTGCCGGGGTCGAGGCGACGGGCTGCTCAACGTGTTCGTCCCACATGCCACCGCCGGCGTCGCGATCATGGAGACCGGGTCGGGCAGTGAGCCGGACCTCGCCGACGCGCTGGAGCGGTTGCTGCCCACTGCCGACGTCTATCGCCATCGGCACGGCTCCCTCGGCCATGGCCGCGACCACGTCGTGCCGAGCTTCGTCGCTCCGTCGATCACCGTGCCCGTAACCGACGGGCACCCGGCCTTGGGCACCTGGCAGAGCATCGTCCTGGTGGACACCAACGCCGACAACCCCATCCGTCGGGTGCGCCTGTCCTTCCTCGGTTGACCGCCGCCGAGTCGGAGGTGCAGACGTGCGGAAGAACGCACGGTTTCACCTCCGTTCTCGGCTTTACCTCCAGGGGATAAACGGCCGGGACGGCGAGCCGGGTGAGCAGGCTCACCGGACGGCTCGGCTGTCGGGTCTTGGCGGGCGTCGGTACGGTGGGGGCTAGAAGCGCGCTCGACAACGACGATGAGGTGAGCCATGTCCGGCATGCACGAGATCCGCGACGCCATCCTGGCCGGCGACCGCAGTGAGGCGACGTATGCCGGGGTGAGCCTGCCCGAGTCCTACCGCGCCGTCACAGTCCACAAGGACGAGGTCGACATGTTCTCCGGGTTGGCGTCCAAGGACAAGGACCCGAAGAAGTCGCTGCATCTGGACGAGGTCCCGATCCCCGAGCTGGCCCCGGGCGAGGCCCTGGTCGCGGTGATGGCCAGCGCCATCAACTTCAACACCGTCTGGACCTCGATCTTCGAGCCGCTGCCGACGTTCGGGTTCCTTGAGCGCTACGCCAAGCTCTCACCCTGGGCCAAGCGACACGACCTGCCGTACCACATCGTCGGGTCCGACCTGTCCGGCGTTGTCCTGCGCACTGGTCCGGGCGTGCACATCTGGAAGCCCGGCGAGGAGGTCGTCGCGCACTGCCTGTCCGTCGAGCTGGAGCACCACGACGGCCACGACGATACGATGATGGACCCCGAACAGCGGATCTGGGGCTTCGAGACCAACTTCGGCGGCCTGGCCGAGCTGGCCATCGTCAAGGCCAACCAGCTCATGCCCAAGCCGACCCACCTGTCCTGGGAGGAGGCCGCCTGCCCCGGCCTGGTGAACAGCACGGCATACCGCCAGCTCATCTCCAAGAACGGCGCGGCGATGAAGCTGGGCGACCGGGTCCTGGTCTGGGGAGCCTCCGGCGGACTCGGCTCCTACGCCACCCAGATGGCCCTGGCCGGCGGCGGCACCCCGATCTGCGTCGTCTCCAGCGCGGACAAGGCCGAGATCTGCCGTCGGATGGGCGCCGAGCTCATCTTGGACCGCAAGGCAGGCGGTTACCAGTTCTGGAAGGACGAGCAGACCCAGAACCCCAAGGAGTGGCGCCGCTTCGGCAACGACATCCGCGAGCTCACCGGCGGGTCCGACGTCGACATCGTCTTCGAGCACCCCGGCCGGGAGACCTTCGGAGCCAGCGTGTTCGTCACCCGCAAGGGCGGCACGATCACGACGTGTGCCTCGACGTCGGGCTACATGCACGAGTACGACAACCGCTACCTGTGGATGAACCTCAAGCGGATCATCAGCTCGCACTTCGCCAACTACCGCGAGGCATGGGAGGCCAACAGCCTGATCAAGCGCGGCCTGATCCACCCAACCCTGTCCAAGGCCTATGTCCTGGAAGATGTCGGTCAGGCGGCCACGGACGTCAAGGACAACCTGCACCAGGGCAAGGTCGGCGTGCTGTGCCTGGCACCCGACCCGGAGATGGGGGTCACCAACCCCGAGATGCGCGAGAGCCTGCTGCCCAAGCTGAACCGGTTCCGGGACGTCTGAGCCTTAGGCTGGCGCCGGAGGTGCTGGCCGCATGTGGAAGCCGTCCTGGCAGGTCGTGGAGGGGTACCGGCGCCGCCGTCGGGAGGCGATGCGCGGTGACCCGGAGGCTGGGCCGCGCCATGACCCGATCCTCACGACCCAGCCCGCCGCCCCCACCCTGGTCGACGAACGCACGCGCACCGGCCCGGCCGCTGCCAGTCCCGGTATGCCGGGTGGCCCGGCGGGCACAGCAGTCCCTGGCCCGCTGGTTGCCGGCAAGCGTGGGCGCCGCTACGCCCCCGCCGGCCAGCCCCTCAACCGGCGCTCCCCGTTCTACATCGGCATGGTGGGCGGCTTCGGCGTGCTCGCGGCATACACGATCTGGCAGGCGGTGGCGTCCCTTGACACGGTTTTCACGCTGCTGCTCGTCGCGTTCTTCCTCACGCTCTCGCTCGACCCTCTCGTCGAGGCGCTGGTCCAGCGGGGTATAGGCCGGGGGCTCTCGGTCTTCGTGGTGCTGCTGTTGCTGCTGGGGGTGTTCGCCGTCCTGGGTTTCGTCGTCGTGCCGCCGGTGGCCCAACAGGCCGCCGAGCTGGCCCGCAACGCCCCCACCTACCTCGACCAGGTGCTGCGCAACCGCACCGTTCAGGACCTCGACGCGCAGTACCAAGTCCTGCAGCACATCCAGGAGGAGTTCAACCGCCGGATCACCGACAGCGAGTTCATGTCCCAGGTGTTCGGCGGGGTGCTGGGTATTGGCAAGGCGGTCGCCTCCGGCATCTTCTCCACACTGACCGTCTTCGTGCTCACCCTCTACTTCCTCACCGCGTTGCCCCGCCTAAAGCACGCGGCATACGACATGGTTCCGGCGACCCGGCGCACCCGGGTGATGTCGCTGTCCGAGGAGATCATGCGCCGCGTCGGCTTCTACGCGATCGGCCAGGTCGCCGTGGCCAGCGTCAACGCGTTCTGCTCGTACATCATGATGACGATCGTCGGGATCCCGTATGCCGCGGTCCTGGCCGTCACCGTCGGCCTGCTCGGCCTCATCCCGATGGTGGGCGCCACCCTGGGCGCCGTCGTCGTCGCCACGGTCGCGGTCTTCGACGACCCCAAGAAGGCGATCATCGCCATCGTCTACTTCATCATTTACCAACAGACCGAGAACTACCTGGTCGCACCGCGGATCATGCAGCGCACCGTGTCGGTCCCCGGTGCGGTGACCGTGGTGGCCGCCCTCGTCGGCGGCACCTTGTTCGGGATCCTGGGTGCGCTGTTGGCCATCCCGGCCGCGGCCGGGCTGCTGCTCATCTACGAAGAGGTCCTCGTCCCGAGACAGCGTCGACATTAGGGTCAATAGGTGCGCTTCCTCAACGACCTGCTGCCCACCTTCGACCTGAGCTACGACGACGTCTTCATGGTGCCGCGGCGCACGGCGGTGGCCAGCCGGATGGACGTCGACCTGGCCACGGTCGACGGCACCGGAAACACCATCCCGCTGGTCGTGGCCAACATGACCGCCGTGACCGGGCGCCGCATGGCCGAGACCGTCGCCCGACGGGGGGCGCTGGCGGTCGTTCCGCAGGACACCCCCGCCGAGGTCGTCGCTGACCTGGTCGCCTTCGTCAAGTCCCGCCACCTCGTGCACGACACCGCGATCACCTTGACGGCGAGCGCCACCGTTGGCGATGCGCTCAGCCTGCTGCCCAAGCGTTCCCATGGCGCCGCGGTCGTCACCGACCAGCAGCGCCGCCCGGTGGGCATCGTCACCCAGGCCGACTTACTCGGCGTCGACCGGTTCACCCAGGTCGAGCTGGTGATGACCCGCGACGTCGCGACCATCGACCACGACGTCGACGCGGAGGCCGCCTTCGACCGGCTCGGCGAGGTGCACCACCGCCTGGCGCCGGTCGTCGAGCGTAGCGGGCGCCTCGTCGGCATCCTGACCAGAGTGGGGGCACTGCGGGCCACGGTGTACCGCCCCAACACCGATGCCGGCGGCCGGCTGCGGGTCGCAGCCGCCACCGGGATCAACGGCGACGTCGCGGCCCGGGCCAAGGCGCTGGTGGCCGCCGGGGTGGATGTGCTCGTCCTGGACACCGCCCACGGCCATCAGGAGCGGATGATAGACGCGCTCCAGGCGGTGCGGGCCACCGGTATAGACCTGCCGCTCGTCGCCGGCAACGTCGTGTCGGCGGAGGGGGTCCGTGACCTGGTCGAGGCCGGCGCCGACATCGTCAAGGTGGGCGTGGGTCCCGGCGCGATGTGCACAACCAGGATGATGACCGGGGTCGGCCGCCCGCAGTTCTCGGCGGTCCTTGAGTGCGCCGCGGCGGCGCGCGATCTTGGCGCCCATGTGTGGGCCGACGGCGGGGTGCGCCATCCGCGAGACGTCGCTCTGGCCCTCGCTGCCGGAGCGTCCAACGTCATGGTCGGCTCGTGGTTCGCCGGCACGCACGAGTCCCCAGGCGACGTTCATGCCGACCCCGACGGGCGCCTCTACAAGGAGTCCTACGGCATGGCGTCCGCGCGCGCCGTGGCCACCCGCACGGCCGCCGACTCCGCCTACGCCCGGGCCCGCAAGGCGCTCTTCGAGGAGGGCATCTCGACCGCCCGGATGTACCTCGACCCGGACCGGCCCGGTGTCGAGGACCTGCTCGACGCCATCACCGCGGGGGTGCGCTCGGCGTGCACGTATGCCGGTGCCGCGACCCTGGAGCAGCTGGCCGCCAAGGCGCTCGTCGGCATCCAGAGCCCGGCCGGTTTCGCAGAGGGACGCCCCCACCACTCCTCCTGGTGACCAGCCTCACCGTACGCGCGGGCGCGACGTTCCACTTCCCGTGACGATCGGCACGCGATCGGCCCGGACCTCACGGCATACCTGTAAACATGAGTCATGGCTCTCGACGTCGAGCTCTCGGAGGTTCGCGACTTCTTGGCCGAGCACACGCCGTTCGACTCCCTGCCGCCAACGGAGCTGGACGCTTTACCCGCCCAGCTCAAGATGGAGTACTTCCGTCGGGGCAGCTCGATCCTGGCCAAGGGCCGCGAGAACCACCACCTGTACATCGTGCGGTCCGGCGCCGTCGACATCTTCGACGAGGCGGGCACGCTCGTCGACCGTGGCGAGGCGGGCACCTGCTTCGGCTCGATCAGCCTGCTGGGGGCCAACCCGTCGACGTTCGTCGTGAAGACCATCGAGGACACTCTCACCCTCGTCATGGAAGCCGAGACGTTCTTTCGGCTGCGGCGGGACTACCGGGACTTCGAGCATTTCTTCGACGAGCAGCGAGCGCACCGCATGCGTGGTGCGGTCGGCACCCAGCAGCTCTCTACAAGCGGCGTGGCGATCCTGAAGACCCAGGCCCGCAAGCTGCTCACCCGCGAGGTCATCACGACGACGACCGAGGCGTCGATCCGCGATGCCGCCGAGGCGATGTCCCGCGGCAACGAGTCCGCGCTGCTGGTCATGGACGGCGGGCACCTCGCCGGCATCGTCACCGACCGAGACCTGCGCAGCCGGGTCCTGGCGGCCGGGCTGGACCCGACCCGGCCAGTCACCGAGATCATGACTCGCTCCCCGGTCACCGGCGGCAGCACCATGCTCGCGTTCGAGATTCTGATGGAGATGGTCGGCCGCAACATCCACCACCTGCCCATCCTCGAGGGGGGCCAGCCAGTGGGGATCGTGACCACGACCGACATCATGCGCATCGAACAGGCCAACCCGGTCTACCTCGTCGGCGACATCAGCCGGCAGAAGGACGTCGAAGGGATCGCGAAGGTCACCGCACGGCTCGGCTCGGTCGTCGAGTCGCTGGTGTCCCAGGATGCCTCGGCCAACGACATCGGGCGGATCGTCACCGCCATCGGCGACGCGGTCGAACGACGCCTGCTCACCTTGGCGCAAGAGCAGCTCGGCCCCCCGCCCGTCGCGTACTGCTGGGTGTCCCTGGGTTCTCGGGCTCGCCTGGAGCAGGCCCTGGCCTCCGACCAGGACAACGCCCTCATCCTCGCCGACGACGTGCAACCCGAGCACGCGGCATACTTCGAGGCCCTGGCGCGCGACGTGACCGACGGGCTGGTCCAGTGCGGCTACCCGCCGTGTCCCGGCGAGGTCATGGCGACCAACCCACGCTGGCGACAACCGCTGGCGGGGTGGCGCAGCGAGTTCCGCACCTGGATGAACCACCCGGTGCCTGACGCGATCCTGCGCGCCAGCATCTTCTTCGACATGCGCCCGGTCCACGGCGACCTGCAGCTGTGTACCGCACTCCAGGACCAGATCCGAGCCGACGCCCCCGCGGCCAAGCGTTTCCACGCCCACCTGGCCAAGCGCGCGGTCGAGAAGGAGCCGCCGCTGGGCTTCTTCCGCGGGCTGGTCGTGGAGCGCTACGGGCAGCACAAGGACCATTTGGACATCAAGCGCGGCGGCGTCGGCGCCGTCGTCGAGCTGGCCCGGGTGCTCGCCCTGTCGATCGGGTCGCCCGAGGTCAACACCCAGGCCCGGATCGCCGCCACCGCGGCGGCCGGCTTGCTCAGCGAGGAGCGCGGCGAGAACCTGCGCGACGCTTTCGAGTTCATCTCCTACATCCGGTTCAAGCACCAGGCCGAGCAGGTGTGGGCCGGCCGGCATCCGGACAACTTCGTCGCCCCTGACGACCTCAACAGCTTCGACAAGCGCCACCTACGGGCGGCGTTCGCCATCGTCCGTTCCGCCCAGGCCGTGGTCGCCCACACCTACCCGCTCAACTACATCTCCTGACCTATGCTCTGGCGCCGACCCAACCCTGAAGTGCGTCGCCGGAGGCTGCTGCGCACCGTGGCTCCGGGACCGTTGTACGACTACCTCGGCTGGCCGCTGCAGCCCCTGGACACGCCCGTCGAGGAGCTCGGCCTGCTGGCGGTCGACCTGGAGACGACCGGCATGGACCCGCGCCGGGACACCCTGCTGAGCATCGGCTACGTCCCCGTGGACGGGCGCAGAGTGGACCTCAGCGGGGCTCGCCGGTTCGTCGTTCGCAGTGGCGCCGAGGTCGGCGCGAGCGCAGCGATCCACGGCATCACCGACGACGCGCTGGCCGGTGGGGTGTCCATGCGTCATGCCCTGGCCGAGGTGCTTGTCGCGCTGCGGGGGCGGGTGCTGCTCTCGCACTTCACCGACATCGAAGAGGGCTTCCTGTCGGCGGCCTGCGAACGCGAGTTCGGCGCCGGTATGCCGTGTGCCCGCATCGACACGCTCGAGCTGCAGCGTCGGCTCATCGTCGGCAGCTGGCACGGCGAGGCGCCGCCTGGCACGCTGCGGCTCTGGTCGGCTCGGCGCCGCTACGGCCTGCCCGTCTACAAGGCCCACGACGCGCTGGTTGACGCGCTCGCCTGCGCGGAGCTGTTCCTCGCCCAGGTCGCGGAGATGTCCGACCAAGGTCCGGTCACCCTCAAGAAGCTGACGTCCTGAACCGCCGCTGCGCATCGGGCCGCGCGTTGATCCGGCCGGCCAGCCCCGTGGCACGTTGCGCGGGGCGGTCGATAGCGGTGCGGACGGCCTCGATGGACCCATGGATCTGGACGCTGTGTTGGGCCCGCGTCACGGCCGTGTAGAACAGCTCTCGGGTGAGCAGGGGTGAGTCCGGGTCGGGCAGCACGAGCGTCACCGCGCCGAACTGGCTGCCCTGGCTGCGGTGCACGGTCATCGCGTGCGCCGTGGCTATGTCGCCGAGGCGGCCGAGCGGCAGCTCCCGACCGGTTTGCGAAAGCCCGTCCGACACGACCGCCATCAGGTCCGGCTTGTCCTGGGCGCGCACGACGACACCGGTGTCGCCGTTGTAGAGACCCGTGCCGTAGTCGTTGGCCGTCACGAGGAACGGCTGGCCGGCATACCAGCGCGGGAGCCAGTCCAGACCCAGTTGAGTCTTGATCCACCGCTCGACCTGCACGTTCCAGTGGCCGGCTCCGTACGGCCCGCTCCGGTGGGCGCAGAGCAGGCGGTGCTCGTCCAGCGTCGCGAGTGCGGTGCGCCGGTCCGCGTTGCCCGCGGCTTCGACGAGCCGAAGCGTGGTGCCCAGGGTCGAGGACTGCGGGTCATTGGTGAGCCTGACATCCTGTGCGGTCTGCAGGACTGATACCGCAGCGTCGGCGTCGCCGGCCCGGGTCGCGGCGGCGAGGTCGGCGATCCCACCGCGGAAGCGGTGGCTGGTGCTGAGCCGGGCGACCGCCGGGCTGGCCGGGCCGAGCCCGTCGACGAGGTCCTTGAGCACGGCTCCGGCTTCGACCGACGCCAGCTGGTCGGGGTCGCCGACGAGCACGAGCCGCGCTTGCGGGCGCAACGCCTCGAGCAGCCGGGCCATGAGCGTCAACGACACCATCGACGTCTCGTCGACGACGACGACGTCGTGCCGCAGCTGGTTGCCCCGATGATGGCGGAACCGGCTGCCCGTGCCCGGTCGCCAGCCGAGGAGGCGGTGGATCGTCGCGCCGGAGAGAGTGGCAACGGCGTCGCGGGTGGCCGTGGGGAAGTCGGGCCTGCGGGCCTGCTCGTTAACCGCCTGCGCCAGCCGGGCCGCCGCCTTGCCTGTGGGCGCGGCGAGGGCGACGGTGCCCAGCCGGCCACTGCCGTGCAGCACGCCGAGCAACCGGGCGATGGTCGTCGTCTTGCCGGTGCCTGGTCCGCCGGTGATGATCGACGTGAGCTGGGTGCAGGCGACCCGGGCCGCGGCCCGCTGCTCGTCGTAGCCCGGCCCGGGGAAATGCTCGGCCAGCGTCGCCTCCAGGCGCTCCAGCGCCAGGTTGCGGGTCTCGCCGAGCCGACCCGCGAGGTCGTCGCAGACCTGGTTCTCCTCGCGCCAGAACCGGTCCAGGTAGACCAGCCCCTCGTCGACGTGCAGCACCCCGGCCGCCACGAGCCGGCTGCCCAGTACGCGGTCGGTCCAGCCCCTCTCAGGCCAGGCCACGCCGGGCAACGCGCGAGGAACCGACGCGAGGTCGACGCATACCGACCTGTGCCGTACGCCTCGTACTGCGAGGGCGGCGGCCAGCAGCACCTTCTCGTCGCGCTCGCCGACGGCGGCCGCGACCCGAGTGGCGACGTGGACGTCGGCCGCGACGAGGACACCAGCCAGGTTCGCCTCGCGAAGCAGCCCGACGCTGGTCCGGGCGAGGCGCCGGTCGTACGGGTTCTCGATCGGGGTGAGGTCCAGGCTCACGGCGCACCGTCCAGCAGGTCCGAGACGGCGGTGACGAGCTCAAGCGTGGGCTGCCAGGAGAAGACCCCACACGGTGCGCCGTCGACGACGGGCGTGTTGGCCCCCGCCATGCCGCGGACGTAGAGGTAGAGCACGCCGCCGAAGTGCCTCTCGAACCGGTACTGCGGGATTCGCCAGCGCAGGAACCGGTGCAGGACCACAGAGTAGAGCATCGCCTGGAGCGGGTAGCTCGAGCGGCACATGGCCGAACCGATCCTTGACGGCGCGTAGGTGTTCACGTGCAGAGGCGCGTCGAGCTCGCCGAGCCAGGTGGTCTTGTAGTCGGCCACGAGGTACCGGCCCGCGACCCGGAAGACCAGGTCGAGCGAGCCGGACAGGTACCCGCGCAGCACCCGCTCGTATGCCTGGTGGTCCAGGGTGTCCGCGTACGTCCGTAGCGGGTCCTGGTCGGGCACGTGCTCCCGCCAGACTGCGGCCACCTCCCGCAGCAGGCGGTCGGCGCCTCGGTCGGACACCCCGTGGTCTCCCCCGCCCAACGGGAGCTCGAACCCGAGCTCGGTCATCCGCTCACGCCGCGGGGTCTGCCGCAGCGTGGTGGGAGCCAGTGGTCCAAGCGGGGTGTCACAGACCGCCATCAGGGCGCTGGTGAGCTCGGCGCGGTCGAGCTCGACCGGCCACCAGAGGAGCTGTTCGGCGACGTGGTGGCCAAGCTCGGCCCGCCAGTCGCCGCTGCGGTCCGGTGCGCCGGGGTCGGCATGCTCGAGCACGGCGTGGACGAGCGACCCGAAGGCGGCGCCGGTCGGCAGGGTCGCCATCGGGGACAACACCTGGGCGTCGACGCCGCTGAGGGCTTCGGCAACGGCACCAAGGGGCGGCTCGTCGGCGCGCGGCTGGTCCTCTGGCTCGCTGGTGACTGGTAGGTCGGCCGGGCCATGCGTCTGTACGGCGGCGGACGCCAGCGCCGTGTACGACGTCCGCGCCCAGTCCCGGTCGATCCTGCGGGTGAACCGGCGCACGTGCAGCGACTCGCGCCGGGCTGGCGGCGGGACTCGTGGTGCCTGCTGGACCAAGGACTGCTCGACGCAGGGCCCGCCCGCGGCCGCCCATTCCGACGCCTTGGCCAAGACCTCGGCGTCCGCGGCGAGCCGTACCTGGTCCGGAACGCTCACCTGGCCGGGTTCGCGGCCGAGGAGCAGCCGATTCAGCGGCGAACCAGCCGTGTTGGACGCGTTGGGCAGCCACCAGGTGACGACCTGGGACTGAGCCCGGGTGAGCGCCACGTACATGAGGCGCAGCTCCTCGCCCGCTGCCTCCCCGAGCGCCAGGCCGGATGTGGGTGTGCCCTCGTGGGCGCCCCCGACGTCGAGGCAGCGTCGTCCTTGCTCGTCGTGGTAGAGGGGGAAGTCGGGCGTTCGGATGTAGGTGTCGCTCAGCGTCGGCAGGTAGACGACGGGGAACTGCAGGCCCTTGCTGGCGTGGATGGTGAGCACCTGCACGGCGGCGGCGTCGGTGTCGAGGCGGCGGGCCCGTTCCGAGGAGATCGTCGTCGTATCCTCCGCGATCTGGCGGCGCAGCCACGTGGCGAGGGCGACCGGGGCGGTGCCGGCGTCTGAGCCCGCCTCGTTGAGCAGCTCGGCGACGTGCCGCAGGTCCGTCATCACGCGGTCCCCCTCGTGCCGGCCGAGGACCCGGGCGGCCAGCGCCCCGTCAGCGCCGGCGAACTCGAGCACGGCCCCGACACCACGCTGCCGCAGCACCTCCGCCCAAGAGCGGACCGTCTCCGCGTCCTCGTCGGTGACCTCGTCGCCGCGCGTGTCCAGCTCGGCCGCGGTTCGGCCCAGAAACGGGGTCAGGCTCGCGGCCCGCACCCGGCCCGGCAAGTGCGGCCGCTCCATCGCCTCCAGCAGGGCGAGCCAGTGCCGCGACGCTTCCGACGTGAACACCGTGCCGGCGCCGCCGACCACCGCCGGTAGGCCAGCAGCACCGAGCGCCTCGGCGTTCTGCGCGCATTGCTTGCGCGTGCGGCACAGGACCGCGACGTCGCGTGCGACCAGGGGTCGGCCGGCGAACGTCGCACCTGACGCGAGGAGTGCGGAGACGTCGGCGGCCAGGTCTCTGGCAACGTGCTCACGCAGCTGCGGCATGGGGATGCTCTGCCCTCCGGCCTTGCCGAAGACATTCCGGGTCACGAGGCGCAGGCGAAACGGCGCGGGGTGGGGAGCACCGACCAGCCTCGGGCCCGGGTGTTGCGCGTCCACCGTGCGGACGAGGATGTCCGGGTCGCCGAGTGCCGCTCCCGCGAGAAACGCCTGCTGCGCCGAAAGCAGGTCGGCGTCGACGCGGTGGTTCGTGCCGAGAGTGGCAGCGTGGGTGGCGGTCCGGGTCGCGTCCAGGTAGGCGACCACGTCCCCGCCGCGGAACGCGTAGATCGCCTGCTTCGGGTCGCCGATCAGGATCATCGTCGCGTATCCGGAGAAGGCTCGGTCCAGCACCTGCCACTGCACCGGGTCGGTGTCTTGGAACTCGTCGACGAGGACCGCCCGCCACCGCTGCCGCATTCGCGACCGAGCCGGCGCCTCCGGGTCAGTGAGCGCCTCCGCGAGCTGGGTGAGTAGGTCGTCGTAGCCCAGCACGCCGAGCCGGCGCTTGCGCCGGTCGAACTCGTCGCGCACCACGGTGGCGAACTGGTGGCGCCGGCCCTCTGGGGTGCCTCGGTCCGCGTGCTGGGGCTCCAGCCGGGCCTGCGGGTCGCCGCAGGCCGCCCTGGCAATGTCCAAGGCCTGCGCCGGGCTGAACACTGGGGCGCCCTGCTGGGTCGCGAAGCCACGCACGTACAGGTCGTCGACGACCTCGCGGACCAGCTCGTCGAGGTCCTCGACCAGCCTGGCCGACGGGTCGGTGTCGCCGGCGACCCCCAGGCCAGTGAGCACCATCTGGCAGAACTGGTGGGTCGTCGCGATGGTGGCAGCGTCGAAGGAGGTCAACGCGTCCCGGACCCGCCGATGCCTAAGCGCCACCTCCTCGGCGCGACCCTCGACGAGGAGGGGCACCAGCGGGAGGATCCGCGAGTCGAAGCGTGAGGTAGCCGGTCCGCCTGCCAGGACCCGCTCGGCCGCGGTGAGCTGCTCACGAACGCACTCGCGCAGCTCCTCGCTCGCGGCCCGCCCGAAGGTGAGCACGAGCAGCTCGTCGAGCCGGCATACCCCCTCGGCAACGTAGCGGGTCACCAAGGACGCGATGGTCCACGTCTTCCCGGTGCCAGCGCTGGCCTCGAGCAGCGTCGTCCCCGTAGGTAACGGGCCCACGATCGAGAACTGCGCAAGCTGGGGCGGCCGTCGCGCCTGTTGTGGGTTCACACGGGTCACAGCCGTCGCACCCGTTCGTGCTCGAAGATCGGGTCCCACAGTCCCGTGGCGAGCGCCCCGAACCGACTCGTTCCCTGCTGCCACGACGGCCCGGCCAGGGTCTCGAGCTCAGCGTCCGCCCCGTAGACAAGGACGTGCTCACGACGCGCTCGTTCGGCGAGCGGGTCGGCCGGCCCGGCTCCCTCCCAGGCGTCCTTGGCCGGCCACCAGCCCCCCCGGTCCATGCGCACGGCCGCCGCCCACAAGTAGGACGTGCGCAGCGGCATGGGCAGCGGCTCGCGCATTCCCAGGTCGTAGAGGCCGACCAGGTGCTGCAGCATCGGCAGCGGATCTTCGTCGAGCGGACCAAGCTCGGCCGCGCGCGCGGCGCGGGCTCGGGAGTCCCACCCGACGGTCGATGCGGCCCAGGCGGTGTCGGGGTATGCCGCGGTCAGGCACAGCAGGTCGACCCACGCCGCAAGCCGGTGCTTGGGGTTCAGTGCCGAGTAGTACACCCGGACCACCCGGGCACCGCGGACGTCGGACACCGCGCCGATGAGCCGGCAACCGCTTCCTAGGGCCACTGCGACGTCGAGGACCCGGCCCGGCTGCTCCCGCAGGGAGCTCGTGGCGCCGATCAGCGCTGCCGCCCGCTGGGCGATGTCGGCGAAGAGCTGGTCGCCGAGAGTGCCCGGGGGCAGCTCGCCGCGTCGCAGCTCCGCGTCGAAAACCACCTGAGGCGAGGTACCGGCCAGCAGGCGACGCAGCATCCGGTCGCCGATCTCCCACCGGTCCAAGGCGTCGAGGTCCAGCGGGATGGAGTCGGTGGGCTCGTCGGACTCCTGCGGTAAGCCGACATCGAGGCGCTGCCGCAGGAAGGCCAAGGCCGGCCCTGCCACGAGCGCCTGCAGATCGGCCAGCGCGAGATCGCCGCGCGGAAGCGGCGCCAGCGGTGCGTCCAAGAGCCTCGCGTGGCTTCGGCTCGGCGCTCCCGCAGCCTCGGCGCCGCGGACCACGGACCGGTCGAAGCTGAACGGGTCGGCACCGCACAGCGCTCCCGCCGTCGCATTGCGGGGGTCGAAGGGCTGCAGCGGGTGGCGCACGAGCACGGTGTCGCGGACCGGCCCGTCCGCCGTTACGTCGAGGGCGTCCAGCAGCTCGCCGAGGGGAACCGACGGCGGGTGCTCCAGTCCGGTCAGGGGGTTTGCTCCGGTGTAGGTGATGACGAGCCGGTCCGTGGCGGCCATGACCGCGTCGAGCAGCAGCTGCCGATCCTCGCTACGAAGGTCCCGCTCCCCGGTGACCGGGTCGCGAGCCAGGACGTCGTCGCCGTCGGTGGCCTGCACCCGCGGGAACGAGCCGTCCTCCAGCCCCATGAGGCAGATGACCCGGTGTGGGACCGAGCGCATCGGGACCATGGTGCACACCGTGAGGGCGCCGGTACGGAAGTTCGCCCGAGTCGGACGGGGTCGCCCCGCCCGGTCGAGCATCGCGCGCAGGTCCGCCAGCCGCAGGCTCGAGCCGCGCTCCGATCCGAGGGTGGCCCCCGACCTGAGGCTCTCCAACGTCCGCTCGAACTCGACCACCTGCCACGCCTGCGACGGGGGCGCCGAGGCGATTGAGATGACGCTCTCCCGCAGGGCGTCCAGCCACGCGGTCACGTCCTCGCTCACGAGGAACGACTCCACGCACTCCGTCACCCGCGAGACCAGCTCGGCCAGCCGTCCGGCGAGGTCGACCTCGGCACTCGGAACGTCGTCCAGCGGAAGGACCTCTCCGACGAGCAGCTCCCCCTCGGCCATCGCCACCCCGACGAGAAGCCGGTCCAGGCCACTGGCCCAGGTGTTCTGGGGGAACTGCTGCA
The DNA here is from genome assembly GCA_963724925.1 of uncultured Actinomycetota bacterium. Lineage (GTDB taxonomy): Bacteria > Actinomycetota > Actinomycetes > Actinomycetales > Dermatophilaceae > Phosphoribacter. Next base: position 88,941 of record CAVRXF010000034.1, read on the forward strand.
GCTGGTAGGGACGGCGAAGCTGCGCGGACAGCCCCCACCGCACTCCGGCGTCACGGGCCCACGCCGCCGCGATACTCAACTCGTCGTCGGTGAACCCGAACCGGTCCCTGACTGGTGGCGCCGCCGCGAGCTCAAGGACCTGGGACAGGGTCGTGCGGCCCGCCGCGATCGCCACGAGCTGGGCCGCCACTGCGAGCAGCGGGTTGGTTGCTGACGGGGCCCGGTCCGCGAGCTGGACCCGAAGGTGGTGGGCCGGGTGGCCGTCGCTGAGGACAGCGCCCAGCCCGAACGCGGCACCGACGAGGGGCGCGTACGCCTCGACGTCGGGGCACATCACCAGGATGTCGCGCGGCTGCAGGGACGGCTCGTCCTGCAGCGCACCGGTGACCACCTCCCGGAGGACCTCGACCTGACGCTGCCGGCCGTGCGTCGAGTGGATCTCGACGGATCGGTCACCCCCGGACAGCCGGCGACGTCGGCGCAGCCCGGCGTCGGGCACGGAGTCGGTCCGGATGTCGTGCTGCAGCCAGCCCAGCAGAGAGCTGCCCGGGGGCTGCGCCGGATCCTCGTCGGCGGTTGTGGGCAGCATCGGTTCGGATGCGCCTAGCAGACCCGTCAGCGAGCGTTGCAGCTCGCGGGAGTCGCGCCCGAGCGTGGCGAGCAGCGGGTGCGTCACCCTGGGGGCGGAGGCGTCGAGACGGCGCCGCACCGGTCCGAGGGCGACCTCGGCGAGGAGCCGGTCCCACAGAACCGGCGAGGGGGTGGGCAGCCACAGGTGGACGTCCCGCACCCTGCCGACGGCGCGGACCAAGTCCAGGTCGGTCGGCGTGAGCCTGGTGTGCCCGAAGAGAGAGAGGCGGTCGGGCAGCGGCAGCGCGGCGCCGCCGACGATCGCGGCGACGACCTCCCGGTGCCGCTCGGTCGGTGTCGGTGCACCGACCTCGGCGGCGACGCGCCTCCACACCTCGGCCTGCCAGCGCAGGTCCGCGTCCAGGGGCGACCCCACGCCATCTAGGTCGCGCCCGGCACTCCAGTCGTCGATCAGACCGGGGCGTTGAGCGGCATACGACGCGAACAAACCAGCGATCCGACGGGCCACCGACCAACGGCGGTCCCGGCGCATGGCGCGGTCCTCCCCGTCTAGGTGCTGGCCGAGATGCCGGGCCAACGTTGCGCACCACTGCTCCTCGAGGCTGGCGTCCACGACGCGCAGCACCGGCCAGACCAGCCGCTCGGGGTCCCACGGATCGCTCGCTTCGGTGCCGGTGAGCAGGACCACAAGCGAGGAGGGATTGAGAAAACGGACACCGGCGGTGACGCCGTCCTGCCGTCCCGGCTGGGCGCCGAGGCGATGCGAAAGCCGCTGGGTCACCCATCGCTCGACACCCTTGGCCGCAACGACGACGACGTCCTCGGCGAACGGATCGGCGGTCGGCGTCGCTAGCAGGTCGGCCAAACCGTCAGCGAGCCGGTCCGTTCGCTGCCCAATGTGAACCGTTACGCCCACGCCCCCACCCTACTGAGCCGTCGATCCTGCCTGACGTCGACGTCGACGGAGCAGAGCTGCTTCCAGCTCACTCCTGGCCCACCCCGATGGAGGTGAAAACGAGCGGTAGGACTCTCGGCTTTGCCTCCACTGTTCGGTTATACCTGCGGGCGCGTTGCGGTCATGCGATCGGACGGCACGGCTTCGCGTGGCCGAATGTGCGAAATACCGCACCCTTGACCGCACGGAGCGGCTACCGCCATTGCCGGTCCGCTGGTGAATTGGCCATCTCGGAACATTGGGGCGTGCGGCTTTGTACTCCGTGGACGGGGGCTACCGTGAACAGCACGGAAGATTCCCTACGCCTTGGGGTACGCCGGTTTCCGCAATCCACGATTATGCCTCCGCTGCACCCGATTTTGCCGAGCGAGGCAAGCGACCGGCCTATCTCTCGCTGTCGGGTGTCTCCTCGTTTGCGACCGCTTCGATCCAGTCAACCGCGGCATCCGACAGGTAGAGGCCAGCCGGCCCGTCCTGACCGACCCACTCGTCGGAGGTGTCCGGGCCGACTGCTTCGGTGATCTCGACGACCATCGCGGCGGGCACGGCATCACCGTTGTTCGCGATCAGCCAGTCTCGGGTCGACGGCTGCAACTTGGGCCACCAGTCTGCTATGGACATGCGGTGGATCTTGGCAGGTCCGGCGACCTCAGCGGTACGACCCGCGTGGCGGGCGCCGGTCCCGATGCGCCCAGCAGGACGAATGCCAGTGCCGCCGATCGGCCACCCCGCCAACGCCGTCCGCGGGCCAGACGACAACATGCGGTATGCCGGGGCCAAGCTGCTGCTGGCACCCCGGGCAGCGGTAGGCCCTGGCCGCCCCCGTGCCGGTGAGCTGTCGCACGACCCAGGAGGTGCCGGCATACTGCTCCTGCCGCGTGGCCACGGAGGCCAGGCGCGACAGATCGAGCGGCACGGAGTCGTCGCGGCGCCGGTTGGGCCTGGGCATGCGCCCATTGTCCCGCAGCGAGGGCGGCGCCCAGGACGGGCCCTAGTAGACCTGGAACCCGCGCTTGGTCTTGCGCCCGAGGTAGCCGGCCGTGACCATGTGCTCCAGCAACGGCGAGGGGGCGAAGCCGCCGTGGCGGAACTCCAGGTACAGCTCCCGCTGGATGGCCAGTGACACGTCGAGCCCTACCACGTCGAGCAGCTCGAACGGCCCCATCGGCAGCCGGCACCCGGTCTTCATCGCGATGTCGATCTCCTCGGCCGTCGCGTAGTGCGAGTCGAGCATCTTCACGGCGTCGTTGAGGTAGGGGAACAGCAGCGCGTTGACGATGAAGCCCGAGCGGTCCGCGCACTGCACCGGATGCTTGCCGACCCTGCGGGTGAGGTTCACCGTCGTGTTGATGACGTCATCGGCCGTCGCCACGGTGTGCACGATCTCGACCAGGCGCATGACCGGCGCCGGGTTGAAGAAGTGCATGCCGATGACGTCCTGGATCCGGCTCGTGACGTTGCCGCACTCGATAACCGGCAGCGAGGACGTCGTGGTGGCCAGGATGGCGCCGGCCTTGCAGATCTTGTCCAGGTCGCGGAACAGCTCCTGCTTGACGTCCAGCTCCTCGGCGATCGCCTCGACGACGATGTCGACGTCGGCCAGGTCCTCCCGGGAGGTCGAGCCGGTCAGGCGCCCGAGCACCGCATCAGCGTCCTCTTGGGTCATCCGGCCGCGCTCTACCGACTTGGCCATGCTCTTGGCGATGGCCGCCTGGACTGCGGCGGCCTTGTCCGCACCGCGCGCGACATAGGTGACCGGGAGCCCAGCCTTGGCGAACACTTCGACGATGCCGGTGGCCATGGTCCCCGAGCCCACCACGCCGACCGTTTCGACAGGCCGGCTCTTGGCCGCGGCCTGAGCGGCCAGGTCCGGCGTCTCCCGGTCCGGCACGACCTCGTCGGAGCCGGGCGCGGCATACGTGTAGAACCCACGGCCGGTCTTGCGGCCGCGCAGACCCGCGCTGATCATCTGCTTGATGATCGGGCTGGGGGCGTGCAGGCGGTCGCGGTCCTGGTGGTACATCGTGTCGAGGATCTCGTATGCCGTGTCGAGGCCGATGAGGTCCATGAGAGCGAGCGGGCCCATCGGGTACCCGCAGCCGTAGCGCATCGCGGCGTCGACGTCCTCCCGCGAGGCGTACTTGTTCTCGTAGAGCGAGACCGCGTGGTTGAGGTAGCCGAAGTACAGGGCGTTTGCGATGAACCCGGCCTTGTCACCGCAGACGACCGGAGCCTTGCCCAGCGTCTGGCAGAACGCCTTCGCGTCCGAGAACACGTCGTCGGAGGTGATGACGGTGCGGACGATCTCGACGAACCCAAGGATCGGCGCGGGGTTGAAGAAGTGCATGCCGATAACGCGTGCAGGGGACTTCGCGGCGACGGCGAGCTCGGTAACCGACAGCGACGAGGTGTTGGTCGCCAGGAGGGCGTCCGGCGACACGATCTGGTCGAGCTGGGCGAAGAGGCCCTTCTTCAGCTCCAGGCCCTCCGGGATCGACTCGACCACCAGCTGGCAGTCCTTGACGGCAGCGAGATCCAGCGAGTAGGTCACTCGGCCCAACGTGGCGACCCGCTCCTGCTCGGTGAGCTTGCCGCCCTTGACGGCCCGCGCTGTGGAGGCGGTGAGCGCCGCCTTGCCGCTGTCGAAGGCCGACTCGACGATGTCGACGGCCACGACGTCAATCCCCTTGCGGGCCACCACCTCGGTGATGCCCACACCCATCGTCCCGAACCCGACAACACCCACTTTGGTGAACTCACGACCCATATGGCGAGTCTCGCAGAGCCCCCAACCCAGAGGTACCCCGCGAGACGCGAGAGTGGTCACATCGGGGCTGATGATGGGCAATAGGCTGCCCACCGTGCGACTGGTCATTGCCCGTTGCCAGGTGGACTACGAGGGCCGGCTGCAGGCTCATCTGCCCCTCGCGACCCGGCTGCTGCTTGTGAAGGCCGACGGTTCGGTCCTGGTGCACAGCGACGGTGGCTCCTACAAGCCGCTGAACTGGATGTCGCCGCCCTGCTCCACGACGGTCACCGACGCGGACCCGGACCAGGCCGCGGACGGAGTTCTCATGACCTGGGTGGTCCGCAACGCCAAGTCCGGGGACGCGCTGCGCATCCGGATCCACGAGGTCCTTCATGACAGTAGCCACGACCTCGGTGCCGACCCTGGACTGGTCAAGGAGGGCGTCGAGGCGCACCTGCAGGCGCTGCTGGCCGAGCACATCCACACCCTGGGCGAGGGCTGGACCCTGGTGCGCCGAGAGCATCTCACGGCGATCGGGCCGGTCGACATCCTGGCCCGGGATGCCAACCGCCGGTACGTGGCCGTCGAGATCAAGCGCCGTGGTGAGATCGACGGGGTGGAGCAGCTGACCCGCTACCTAAAGCTTCTCAACCGCGATCCCCACCTGGCGCCTGTGCACGGCGTTTTCGCAGCGCAGCAGATCAAGCCCCAGGCCCGCACCTTGGCCCAGGACCGGGGCATTCGGTGCGTCGTGCTCGACTACGACGCGCTGCGCGGCATCGACGACGCCGAGTCGCGGCTCTTCTAGCGGCAAACGCGTCATCGAGAGGTCAGGAAGTGCTGTCATCCGCCCGGTTTAACGACCTTGTCTGACCACTCGATGAGGTTCGGGTGGCTCTCTAGGGTCCGACCACGCGCCAGCCGTCGGCGTCGGCCTCCACCGCGAGCAGCCCCTCGGGGTCTGACCACCCGCGTGCCGGCCACCCCGCGACGAACCCTCGAAGCGCCCCCGACACCAGAATTGGCTCGCCGACGACGAGCACGGCTTCCCCTCGATGACGGTCGGCTATGTCCTCCAGCGCGGCCCGAACCTCGTCCACCGGCTCGGCGACTTGGTACACGCCGGCGATGCGCTCGTGCGGAAGCCGCTCGCCGGCGCCCCGAGCAGCCCACGGCCCGGCCACATAGATGCGCGCCGGACACTGTAGGTCACCCATGCTCAGCAAGTATGCCGTCGCACGGCAGAATTGGCCCATGACCTGCGCCATCGCCGCCCCGTCCCCGGCGTCCGCACAGGCCGGTCTGCGGATGGCCCGCGCCGGTGGAACTGCGGCGGATGCGGCGGTGGCGGCCATGGTCGTGGCCATGTCGAGCGAGCCAGGCATCGTCAGCCCGTTGGGGGGTGGTTTCGTTGCGGTGTGGCCGCGTGGCGGCGAGCCGGAGGTCATCGACGGCAACGTCGAGATGCCGGGGCGAGGGCTGCCCCAGGAGCGCCTGGGCAGCGGGTTGCGCAAGATCACCACCTCCTACGGGGGCGGCGTGACGATGTATGCCGGTCACGGGTCGGTCGCGACGCCGGGTGCGTTCGCGGCTCTCGGCGAAGCGCACCGTCGGCACGGCCGCCTGCCGTGGTCAGACGTCCTGGCTCCGGCCATCGAGGTGACGACTGCCGGGTACCGCCTCGGGGCCTCGGCAGCCAGCTACCTGGCCATCACCGGCACGACGCTGTTCGCCTGGGACCAGGAGACCGCGAGGTTGCTGCTGGACGAGCACGGCGCCCCGCACGTGGCCGGGCACGTCATCCGCGACCACGCGCTCTCGGCCAGCCTGCAGCAGGTTGCGCAGCGGGGAGCCGAAGAGCTCTACGTCGGCGAGATCGGTCGGGCCATCGCCGCCGACTGCGCCGCTCGTGAGGGGCTGATCACGGGAGCCGATCTGACGGCATACCAAGCCGTGGTCCGTCCGGCGCTCACCTCGCGGCTGGGCAGCTGGGCGCTGGCCACCAACCCCCCGCCATCCATCGGTGGCCCGCTGCTCACGGTCATGCTGGCCGAGCTCATGGCGCGCGAGGGCCGGACCTGGGCCGACGTGATCGAGATCCAGGAACACGTGCTGCGCTACCGCCACCACGTGCACGACTTCTCCGAGGACCTGGAGGAGGACGGGTACACCGTGCTGGACCTAGTCGCCAGCGAGGGGCTGCGGGGCCTGGCCCTGCCGCCCTCGACGGCCGAGTCGACCGCGCATGTGTCCGTCGTAGACGACGAGGGGATGGCGTGCGCGATCACCGCCTCCTCGGGCTACGGGTCGGGAGCCACCGTGCCGGGGACGGGCCTGATGCTCAACAACTGTCTCGGCGAGCCCGAGCTCAACCGGCGCGGGGTGCATGTACTGCCGTCCGGCACCCGGCTGGCCTCGAACATGGCCCCGACGGTGGCCCGCAACCCTGACGGGGCAACGCTGGCCATCGGCTCCCCCGGTGCCGACCGGATCACAACCGCACTCATGCAGGTGTTGACGCGGTACTGCCTGATGGGAGTGCCGTTGGGCGAGGCCATCGACCGTCCGCGACTGCACGTCAAAGTGGTCGAGGACGAGGGAGCGCAACTGGAGTACGAGCAGGACGAGGAGCTGGCCGTTGCTGTCGCCGCGGCTGACCTGCCGGCAACCGTGCACCCGGCCCTGTCGATGTACTTCGGCGGGGTCGCGGCGGCCCTACTCGACGGCGCCGGGCAGCTGGCTGCGGCTGGCGACCCGCGCCGGGAGGCGGCCACGGCAGTGGGCTGAGCTGGAGGCTGCCGCGCCGGCCGCTCCCGCTCAGGCGGGCTGCGGCTCGCCCACCGGGAGCCCGCGTGACTCGCGGATGATGTCGACGAAGCGGGACATGATGTCGTTGAGCCCGAAGTCTTTTGGAGTGAACACGGCCGCCACTCCCTGGTTGAGCAGGGTGGCCCCGTCCGACTCGGGGATGATCCCCCCGACGACGACAGGGACATCGGCGCCAGCCCCGCGCAGCCCACGGAGAACGTCCGGCACGAGCTCCATGTGCGACCCGGACAGGATGGACAGCCCCACCAGATGGACGTCCTCGGCGACGGCCGCGGCGACGATCTCATCGGGCGTCAGCCGGATGCCTTGGTAGACGACCTCGAACCCGGCGTCGCGGGCCCGCACGGCGATCTGCTCGGCACCGTTGCTATGACCGTCGAGGCCGGGCTTCCCGACGAGGACCCGGAGCTTTTCGCCCAGCTCCGCCCCGGTGCGGGCCACGCGCTCCCGGACGCCGGCCAGGTCACTGCCGGCCTCGGCAGGTGACACCCCGACCGAGCCCGACACGCCTGTGGGCGCACGGTACTCGCCGAACCGGTCGCGCAGGGCCTGGGCCCACTCCCCCGTCGTCAGCCTCGCGCGGGCGCACTCCAGAGTTGCCGCCATGAGGTTGGCTCCGCTCCCGGCGTCGGCGCGCAGCCGCTCAAGAGCCGCATTGGCCCGCTCCCGGGCGACCGGGTCGGCGTCGCGCTCCTCCCGCCATGCCTGGATGGCCGCCACGGCCGCCTTCTCCACGGTCGGGTCGACCGTCTGGATGGCGGCGTCCAGGTCAGCGGTCAGGGGGTTCGGCTCGGTTGTGGCGTACCGGTTTAGGCCCACGACGATGTCCTCGCCCGACTCGATCCGCTGGCGCCGCGCCGCATGCGATGCAACGAGTGCCGACTTCATGTACCCGGACTCCACGGCAGCGACGGCCCCGCCCATCGAAAGGACCCGCCGCATCTCCTCGCGGGCCCCCTCGACCAGCTCACGCACCTTGGCGTCGACGACGACTGACCCGGTGAACAAATCGTCGTACTCGAGCAGGTCAGACTCGTAGGCCAGCACCTGCTGGATGCGCAGCGACCACTGCTGGTCCCAGGGGCGGGGCAGGCCCAGCGCCTCGTTCCAGGCCGGCAGCTGCACCGCCCGGGCCCGGGCCGCCTTGGACAGCGTCACCGCGAGCATCTCCAGGACGATGCGCTGCACATTGTTCTCCGGCTGGGCCTCGGTGAGCCCCAAGGAGTTGACCTGCACGCCGTAGCGGAACCGGCGGGCCGCCACGTCGGTCACGGCATACCGCTCCTCGGTGATCTCTTCCCACAGCTCGACGAAGGCGCGCATCTTGCACATCTCCTCGACGAAGCGCACGCCGGCGTTGACGAAGAAGGAGATTCGCGCCACGACCTCCCCGAAGCGTTCGGGTGGCACCTGCCCGGAGTCGCGCACGGCGTCGAGCACCGCTATGGCGGTGCACAGTGAGTAGGCGATCTCCTGGACCGGGGTCGCCCCGGCTTCCTGCAGGTGGTAGCTGCAGATGTTGGTCGGGTTCCATTTGGGGATCTCGGTGTACGTGTAGCAGATCAGGTCGGTGATGAGCCGCAGCGACGGTTCGGGCGGGAACGCGTACGTGCCCCGCGAGAGGTACTCCTTGATGATGTCGTTCTGGGTGGTGCCGGCCAGCGCGTGGACCCACTCGGCCGGGTCCTCACCGGCAGCCGTAGCCTGCTCCTCCGCGGCCACCTGGTACAGCGCCAGCAGCCACATGGCGGTCGCGTTGATCGTCATCGAGGTGTTCATCGCCTTGAGCGGGATGCCGGCCAGCAGCGCGGCCATGTCGCCGATGTGGCTGATCGGCACGCCGACCTTGCCCACCTCACCGCGCGCGAGAATGTGGTCGGAGTCATACCCGGTCTGGGTCGGCAGGTCGAAGGCGATGGACAGGCCGGTCTGGCCCTTGGCCAGGTTGCGCTGGTACAGCTCGTTGCTCGCCGCCGCACTGGAGTGCCCGGCATACGTGCGCATGACCCACGGGTTGTCACGACGGGGCCGCCCAGAAGGAGAGGGGGAGGCGCCGGGCACGGTTGGCGGCAGGGAGGACTCAGCCATGACCCGACCGTACTCGCCGGTAGGCCGTCGCGGCAGGGCTTAACCTCGTCGGTATGCCGTGAGTGGTGCCACAGCTTCCGTGGCCGGCTACCTCTGACTGTCGTGACCGGGTTCGGCCGCCAACGACGATTTTCCCAGTCGAGCACCGGATCCGGCGGTGGCTCCGGAAAACGATGGGTGCTCTGTGACTGGAGTGACTCGAAGGCCCGGAGCGAATGCGCTGGCGCCGGAACGCGGCATACCGCCATTGGAGTGATCGGGTGCGGCAGCCTTAACCGCGCGGGTATGCCGTGAGTGGTGCCACAGCTTCCGTGGCCGGCTCGCTTGCGCCGATCAGCACGCGGTCGAGCCGGGAGGCGCGCAGCAGCCGTGCCGTTCGGACGGATGCCTCGGAGATGACCAGCCGGCGCCCGGCACGGCGGGCCCGATGATGCGCGCCGACGAGCACGCCGAGGCCGGTGGCGTCGCCGATCTCAGCGTCACCGAGCAGCAGGACGACATCGCCCGTGCCATTGTCGATCACCCGCTGGAGCAGGTCGCGCAGGGACGCGACAGCGCGAGCGTCGATCCGACCGGTCACCGTGACACCCTGGCCCGAAGGAACCTCGACAACGCCCATCGTCAACAACACCGGGCGCGCATCGAGAGCCTGGCGGTTCGGCATGCCTGTCCCCTGCTTGGCTGGCTTGGTCAACGTCGGATAGTCGACCGTATCGGTAGGTTTGACCATAACGAAATGTGAGGCGGCTCACCCGCGACACGCCGTCTTTCGTTCTGAGAGGGAGCCACTCCCCACGCTCAGCCCCCCACACGGCGAGTTCACCAGCGCGGGGTGCCTCGACGAGTGCTGAGGAGAGCTCAAAGGTCATGACGGCCTGTTCGTCTGGCGTCCAAGGTCGCCACCCCGGGTCTGCGTCGCGCCCGAAGGCTACCCAGGGCCCGGTGCACCTGGTCGGCGAGCGGTTGCGGGGCAGCCGCCGCAACGAGCACCCCGTTGCCGAGCGTGTCGAAAACGAATACCAGTTCGGCGGCGTGGCAGGCTCCGAGTTCGCCCACCTGGACTTTCCAGGCGAACTCGTAGACATGGACGGTGCCACCCGCGGCGTGCTGGGCCGCCCCCAGGCGGGTGGAGGGCACGCGGATGACTGAACTGAGCCGGTGAGGATGGCGCACGCAATGTCCCCCGGCGACGCATCCGGGCGGTTCGCGGGCCCCCCGTGACACGCACAACCGGATCCATCCGCCCATCCAACGAGTACACGTTCGGCCAGTACCGATGCCCGGGAACGTCTTCTTGCCGACCGCGGCAAGCGGGCTTCAGCGCGACTCTGTGGCCAACGTGACCGCCCTGGTCACCCTCGAAACGGACGATCTGGCCGAGCTGGTCGGCAGCGTCCCTGGGCAGCTTCTCGCTGAAGTCGACCACGGCTGCGCCGCGTTCTCGACTTCTTGCGTTTGGCCGTTGACAGCAACCACCCGTCGCCGTCGCGATCCGGATCTGACAGGCTCTGGACCATGGTCAACCTCACCAGGATCTACACCCGCACCGGCGACGACGGCTCGACGGCCCTGGGCGACTTCAGCCGCACGAGCAAGACCGACCCGCGGCTGGCCGCCTACGCCGACGCAAACGAAGCCAACGCGGCCATCGGGGTCGCGGTTGCCGGCGGCGACCTGCGGGACGACGTGCACACCACCCTGTTGCGGGTGCAGAACGAGCTGTTCGACGTCGGCGCCGATCTGTGCATGCCGCTGCAAGCCACCTACGACTACCCCCCACTACGGGTCCAGCAGCCGTGGATCGACGACCTCGAGTCCGACTGCGACCGCTACCTGTCCGAACTGGAGCCGCTGCGCTCGTTCATCCTGCCGGGAGGGTCCCTGGGCGCGGCATACCTGCACGTCGCCACCACACTGGTGCGCCGGGCCGAGCGCACGACGTGGGCGGCGATCGGCACCTACGGCGACCAACCCGCAGAGGCGCGTGGCGAGGGCGGGGTCAACCCGCTCACGGCCGGCTACCTCAACAGGCTGTCAGACCTGCTGTTCGTCCTGGCCCGCATCGCGAACCTGCCCGGAGGGGACGTGCTGTGGCAGCCCGGCGGGGGGCGTGCCCCAGCGCCGGAGAAGCGCCGGGGCTCCCGGCGCACGGAGTAGAGCGGGGACCGCTAGGTCAGCGTTGAGGCTGTACCCGGTGGTGCAGCTTCGAGCCAGGACCGCAACGCGGTGTAGGCGGCCTCGGAAAGGGCCAGCTCGAAGGGGTCGCCCTGGTGCCGACAGGTCACGACGACCGGGTCGGTCAGTACGTCCAGGCCCTGGCCGGTGCCGACCCGGGCAGGTGCCCCGAGCTCCAGCACCCTTTGCTCCCAGCGGTGTTTCGGCCTGATGGTCAGCCCGCCAAGGGAGTACCACTCCAACTGACCCACCCCATAGCGCATCAGGCCCATCCGCCAGCTCGAGGTCGCGCGACGCAGCCCGCACATGGTGAGCACCCGGCCCCGAGCGATGCTCCGGCGACGAAGGAACACGAGTCCCACGAAGCCCAGAGCCAGGCCGAGCACGATGCCGGCGGCGACCTCGAATGACAGCAGCAGGTCCGGCATCGGAGTCGCTCAGACTGAGTTGCCTGCGACGTCTACCGTGTCGGCAACGATGGTCACCCGGTCGTGCTCGACCGACAGGAAGCCGCTGTCGACTCTGGCCTGCTGGGTCAGGCTACCCTCGGCGCCGTGGATCGTGACGTCCCCAGAAACCAGCAGCCCGAGCAGTGGCGTGTGCCCAGGTAGGATGCCCAGCTCGCCGGAAACCGTCCGGCAGCGGACCATCTTCGCGGCGCCCTTCCACACCAGGCGGTCCGCAGCGACCAGCTCTACCTGCAGTTCACTCACGGATCATCCTCCGGGGGCCGATCGACTCTGTAAGCGATTGTATATCGGCTCCCCGGTCCGCCGTTCACCGCCGGTATGGCAACGATGCGATGCTGATGGGTGACTCGTCAGAGGTTCTTCTGGATCTCCGCCCACTGCCGCTCGACGTCGTCCAGGCCACCGCACATGAAGAAGGCCTGCTCGCCAATGTCGTCGTAGTCACCGTCACAGATCTTCGCGAACGCCTCGACGGTGTCGGACAGCGGCACGGTCGAGCCCTCGATGCCGGTGAACTGCTTGGCCACGTAGGTGTTCTGGGACAGGAAGCGCTGGATCCGCCGCGCGCGGTTGACGAGGATCTTGTCCTCTTCGGACAGCTCGTCGATACCGAGGATCGCGATGATGTCCTGCAGCTCCTTGTTCTTCTGCATGATCTGCTTGACGCGCACCGCCGTGGAGTAGTGCCCCTCGGAGATGTAGCGCCGGTCCAGGATCCGGCTGGTCGAGGTCAGCGGGTCGACGGCTGGGTAGATGCCAAGGGAGGCGATCTCACGGGAGAGCTCGGTCGTCGCGTCCAGGTGGGCGAAGGTGGTTGCCGGGGCTGGGTCGGTGTAGTCGTCGGCAGGAACGTAGATCGCCTGCATAGACGTGATCGAGTGCCCCCGGGTCGAGGTGATCCGCTCCTGCAACACCCCCATCTCATCAGCGAGGGTCGGCTGGTAGCCGACGGCGGAAGGCATCCGGCCCAGCAGCGTCGACACCTCGGAGCCCGCCTGCGTGAACCGGAAGATGTTGTCGATGAACAGCAGCACGTCCTGACGCTGGACGTCCCGGAAGTACTCGGCCATGGTCAAGGCCGACAGGGCGACCCGAAGCCGAGTCCCCGGGGGCTCGTCCATCTGGCCGAATACGAGCGCGGTCTGGCCGAGCACCCCCGCCTCGTCCATCTCGACGATGAGGTCGTTGCCCTCGCGGGTGCGCTCGCCCACCCCGGCGAACACCGAGACGCCACCGTGGTCGCGAGCAACCCGGGCGATCATCTCCTGGATGAGCACCGTCTTGCCGACACCGGCGCCGCCGAACAGACCGATCTTGCCGCCCTGGACATACGGAGTCAGCAGGTCGATGACCTTGATCCCGGTCTCGAACATCTGGGTCCGGGGTTCGAGCTGGTCGAAGGCCGGGGCGGACCGGTGAATGCCCCAGCGTTCGGTGATCTCCAGGTGCTCGCCCTCCTGCAGGTTGAGGCAGTCACCGGTCGTGTTGAACACCCTGCCCAAGGTCACGTCACCGACGGGCACCGTGATCGGGCCGCCGGTGTCCTGCACCGAGGCCCCACGGACCAGGCCGTCGGTGGGCTGCAGCGAGATCGCCCGCACCATGTTGTCGCCGATGTGCTGGGCAACCTCCAGATTGATCCGCTTCTTGCCCTCCCCCTCCCCCTGGTCGGACAGGTCCACCTCCGTGGTGAGCAAGTTATAAGGCTCGGGCATCGCATCCGCGGGGAACTCGACGTCGACGACCGGGCCGATGATGCGGGAGACCCGCCCCGCCCCGTCGGCCCGGACCTGCTCGCTCGCGGCAACTGTGGCAGTCATGATGATGGCTTCCTTACCTGCTTGGGTTTGCTTAGTTGGCCGCTGCGAGGGCGTCCGCACCGCCTACGATCTCACTAATCTCTTGGGTGATCTCCGCCTGGCGGGCCTGGTTGGCCAACCGGGTGTACGTGTTGATGAGTGCGTCGGCGTTGTCGGTCGCAGACTTCATCGCCCGCTGCTGGGCGGCCATCTGCGAGGCTGCCGAGCCGAGCAGGCAGGTGAACACCCGATGGATGACGTACTTGGGCAGCAGCTGCTCGATCACCTCGTCGACACTGGGCTCGAACGCGTACAGCGGTAGCACGTCATCCTCCCCCGGTGGTTGCGCCTCCCCTTCGATGATCTCGATCGGGATGAGGCGCAGGACTCGAGGCTCCTGGGTCACCATCGTCCGGAACCGGGTGTAGACGATGTGGACCTCGTCGTTGCTGCTGCCCTCCTCGACGCCGATGGTGAAGTCGTCGATGAGCCGCTGCCCGATCTTGCGGGCGTGCTCATACTGGGGAGCCTCGGCGAACCCGCTCCATTCTGCGGCAAACTCGCGCCTGCGGAACTGGTAGAACGAGATCACCTTGCGCCCGACGAGATACACGCAGACCTGTTTGCCCTCCTGCCGAAGTCGCTGGACGAGTTGCTCGCTCTCCTTGATCACCGACGAGTTGTACCCACCGGACAGGCCACGGTCGCCGGCGATGACAAGGACGGCGGCCCGGTGCACCTTACTTTTCTCGGTCGTCAGCGCATGCGCCTCGTTGGAGTACATGGCCAAGGCCGAAAGGGCCTTGGTCAGCGCGTGGGTGTACGGCGCGGACTCCATCACCCGCTGGCGTGCCTTGACCACCCGGGAGGCGGCCATCAACTCCATCGCGCGGGTGATCTTCTTGGTCGCGGTGATCGTCCGGATGCGCTGCCGGTAGACCCGGATCTGCGCTCCCATATCGTGGCGCCCTCTCCTGTTTACGGATGTGCTTGAGCTCTGGTATGCCGGTCAGCGGCCCTTGACGATCCGCTCCTGTTCGATGTGGGAGTCCTCGAGGGATTCCAGCTCCGGCTCACGACCGACCTCAACGAGGTGCTCCCGGCCCTTGCCGAAGAAGCGCAGCTTGAAGTCCTCGACCGCCTCCTGCAGGCCCGCTCGGGTGTCGTCCTCGAACTTGCCGGTCTCGCGGATGGCATCCAGCAGCCCCTTGCGCTCTCGGCGCAGGTACTCAAGAAAGTCCCGCTCGAACCGGTTGACGTCCTCGACGGCGACCGAGTCCAGCTGCCCGGTCGTGCCGGCCCACACGGAGACAACCTGCTCCTCCACGGGGAAGGGGCTGCTCTGGCGCTGCTTCAGCAGCTCCACGAGCCGGGCGCCACGCGCCAGCTGCGCGCGGGAAGCAGGGTCGAGGTCGGAGGCGAACATCGCGAACGCCTCCATGGCCCGGTACTGGGCCAGGTCGAGCTTGAGCCGGCCTGCGACCTCCTTCATCGCCTTCACCTGGGCGTTGCCGCCGACCCGGGATACCGAGACGCCGACGTCGATGGCGGGTCGGACGTTGGAGTTGAACAGGTCGGCCTGCAGGTAGATCTGTCCGTCGGTGATCGAGATGACATTGGTGGGGATGTACGCCGACACGTCGCCGGCCTTGGTCTCGATGATGGGCAGCCCGGTCATCGAGCCGGCGCCCATGTCGTCGGACAGCTTGGCGCAGCGTTCGAGCAGCCGGCTGTGCAGGTAGAAGACGTCACCGGGGTAGGCCTCGCGGCCGGGTGGGCGGCGCAGCAGCAGGGACACGGCTCGGTAGGCCTCGGCCTGCTTGGACAGGTCGTCGAAGACGATGAGCACGTGGCCGCCCTGGTACATCCAGTGCTGGCCGATGGCCGAGCCGGTGTAGGGAGCCAGGTACTTGAACCCGGCGGCGTCCGAGGCCGGGGCGGCGACGATCGTCGTGTACTCCAAGGCGCCGGCATCCTCGAGCGTTGCGCGCACCGCCGCGATCGTCGAGCCCTTCTGGCCGATCGCCACGTAGATGCACCGCACCTGCTGCTCACGGTCGCCCGACGCCCAGTTGCGCTTCTGGTTGATGATCGTGTCCACGGCCACGGTCGTCTTGCCGGTCTGGCGGTCGCCGATGATCAGCTGGCGCTGGCCCCGCCCGATGGGCGTCATCGCGTCGACGGCCTTCAGGCCGGTCTGCAGCGGCTGGTGGACCGACTTGCGCTGCATCACGGTCGGGGCCTGCAGCTCGAGGGCGCGGCGGCCTTCGCTCTTGATTGCCCCGAGGCCGTCAATCGGTTCACCGAGCGGGTTGATCACGCGCCCGAGGAACCCGTCGCCGACTGGCACGGAGAGCACTTCCCCGGTCCGCTTGACCTCTTGGCCCTCCTCGATGCCGGCGAACTCCCCGAGGACGACGACGCCTATCTCGTGCACGTCCAGGTTAAGGGCGATGCCCAGTGTTCCGTCCTCGAACTGCAACAGCTCGTTGGTCATGGCCGAGGGCAGCCCCTCCACGTGCGCGATGCCATCGGCGGCATCGGCGACGCGGCCGACCTCTTCGCGGGTGGCTTCGCCCGGCTCGTAGGACCGCACAAAGCTGTCCAGGGCGTCGCGGATCTCCTCCGGACGGATCGAGAGCTCCGTCATGTGATCTTCTTCTCCTCGGTTGCGGCCGGTGGGCCGTGGTGGTAACACGTGGGTAGGTCGTGCGCGTCAGGTGCCCATGTGCCGACGGGCGCCCTCGAGCTTTCGCAGGACGGTCCCGTCGAGCACCTCGTCGCCGATCTGCACCCGCAGGCCCGCCGATGACGCGAGGGTCGATCACGAGGTGCAGGCTGACCTGGCGCTCGTAGAGACCGGACAGGGCAGCGGCAAGGCGGTCGCGCTGCGCCGCGTCGAGCGGCACCGCAGACGTCACGGTGGCGGCGAGCTGCTCGCGCCGACGCGCGATGGTCGCCAGCTGGATCTCGACGCACGCGGTCGAACCGGCGCCCACGCGGGCTGACAACCGCCTGCTGCGCCAGGCGGACGGTCTCCGGCTGCGCCTTGCCCTCAAGCAGGGCCGCCACGAGCCGTCGCCGAGCAGCGGCGTCGGCACGGCGGTCGGTGAGCGTCTCGCGCAGAGCAGGGTTGCCGGCGACGATTCGCTCGAATCGGAACAGCTCGTCCTCCACCTGGTCGGCGCTGTTGCTGGCTTCGGCGGCGGCGACGAAAGCCTGCACAGCCAGGTCCTCGATCGTCTCGATCAGGTCGCGCTCCGCCGACCACCGGTGACCCACGAGGGTCGGCGACCAGCTGGGCGGACCGCGGCTCGACCTTCCCGCCGAACACCCGGTCCGCGAGGGCGCTCTTGGCGGCGCCCTCGCGGGTCGGGTCGGTCAGGGCTCGGCGCAGCGCGGCACTGCCATCGATCGCGCTGGCCACGCCGAACAGGTCCTCGCCCAGCCGATGGGTGTCGGTGCCCGCCGCGACGGCCTCATCGAAGACGCGCTGGCCAGCAGCAGCGGCGGCGCGCGACGAACCTTGCATCAGGACTCGACCTTCTCAGGGCGTGATCTCACCCGACTCGAGCTCGGCCAGGAAACGCTCGACGATGCCCCGTTGCCGGGTCTCGTCGTGCAAGGACTCGCCGACGATCCGGCTGGCCAGATCCGTGGACAGCCGTCCAACCTCGCCGCGCAGCGAGACGATCGCTGCCTGACGCTCGGCCTCGATCTGCTTGTGCGCAGTTTCGGAGATCCGGGTGGCTTCGACCTGGGCCTGTTCGCGCATCTCGGCGATGATCGACGCGCCCTGGGCGCGGGCATCCTCGCGGATCTTGTTGGCCTCTCCTCGCGCATCCCGAAGCTGGGCGTTGTACTGCTCGAGTGCGAGCTTGGCTTCCTGCTGCGCCTGCTCGGCCCGCGCGATGCCACCTTCGATCGCCGCTGCGCGCTGCTCGTAGATCTTCTCCAGCCGCGGCACGACCTTGGACCGCACCACCCAGTAGAGGATCGCGAAGACGACCAGGCCGAAGAAGAACTCCATCGGATGGGGGACGATCGGGGCCGCGGTGGCCCAGAACCCTCCCTCGTCGCCGGATGCCGCGGGAACCGTCAGGCCGTGCACGCGGACCTCCTCACGTGGCGCGCCGTCATCGTCGGGTTGGTCAGCCGCGGAAGACGAACGCGAGCGCGATACCGAAGATGGCTAGGGCCTCGGTGATGGCCATGCCCAGGAAGGCGATCGGCTGCAGCATGCCGCGAGCCTCGGGCTGGCGGGCGACGCCGTTGACGTAGGCCGCGAAGATGAGGCCGACGCCGATGCCGGGGCCGATGGCAGAGAGGCCGTATCCGAGGATGGCGATATTGCCGGTCATGTTGTGTCCATTTCCTTGTCGTTAGTCCCTTTTCGTTGGTCCGGGGCGCCGATGGTCGGCGCCGGCGATCGGGTGGTCGGGTCAGTGTTCGATCGGGTTCAGTGTTCGTCGGCGACGGCTCCGGCGATGTAGAGGGCGGACAACAGGGTGAAGACGTAGGCCTGCAGGAACTCGACCAGCATCTCGAACAGGAACATCACGAAGGCGAAGACCCACGTGACGGCCCCGGCGATCGCGAGGAATCCGCCGGAGGTCAGCAGGTACCACCCACCGGTGATGAACAGCACGAGCAGGATGTGGCCGGCGAACATGTTGCCGAAGAGCCGCAGCGCCAGTGTGACCGGCCGGGTGAACAGGTCGGTGATCAGCTCGAGCGGGAAGATCGCGATGGTCATCCCCACGCCGAGGCCGGAGGGCACGAGCGACTTCCAGTAGCCGATGAAGCCGTGCTTGCGCATCCCCACGACATGGAAGGTGACCCAGACGATGAGCGACAGCGCGATCGGGAAGCCGATCCGGGCCATCGTCGGGTAGCTGAACGGTGGCATCACCCCGAAGAAGTTGTTGACGAGGATCAGGACGAACAGGCTGAACAGCAGCGGGACGAACCGCAGGAACTCCTTGCTGCCGATGAGGTCCCTGGCCATGCCGTTGCGCACCAGGCGTGTAGACGCCCTCGGTCGCCATCTGCGGACGGCTGGGCACCATGGCCTTCTTGCGCGTCGATGCCAACAGCCACCAGATGATGAGCACCAGGGACACGACCAGCATGACGGTCGGCCGGGTGATCGCGCACGACACCTTCCCCGATCAACGGCTCCCAGAAGATCGCTACGCCAGGAGCCTCGAAGCCACCATCCATAGCCAGAGCAGCGATGCTCACAGGACTCTCCTTCGAGTGAACTGGGCAGGGCGGCGGACTACCGTGAACCGTACCGGAACCAGATCAGGTACAGCGACAGGGCCATGCCCCCTACGATGCCCACCCCGACGAGGAAGCTGGTGCCCAGCCACCGGTCCAGCAGCCAGCCGATCGTTCCGTATACGAGCGGTCCAGTGAGCAGGTAGGCAAAGGCGCGCCACGCCGAGTCGGCCTCGCGGGCGTTGAACCGGCGCAGCGCCTCGGCCTCCTCCTCCGGGGTCGGGCCGCCGGGGTCGCCGGGCGGGTTCCCGGTCGGCGGTGGGCACATAATTGGACCTCCAAACGGTCGGCAAAACCGTTGTCGCACAACTCATCGAGGCGCCGCGGGAGGCACCCGGCATACTGGCGCAGTCGACTCACCGACCGCTCTCCGGCGCGGAGCCCTCGGGGGGGGTGAAGACGAAGATGCGCAGGCGCTTGTAGGCGCGCATCTCGAAGTACAGCCACACCAGCGTGCAGACCGTGATGGTGACGCCGACGGCGTAGCCGGACACCCAGGCAGCGTCGCGAAGCAGGAACATGACCAGGCCCAGAGCGAGGACCTTCACGGTGTATGTGACCATGACCACGAGCATCACGGCGGTCGGCGCAAGGTGGGCGGTGCGCTTCATGGCCAGCAGGCTGATCGTGAAGAAGGTCAGCACGAGGACTGCGCCGAGCGCGGCCGACCAGGCGGCCTTCGGACCGGAGAACAGCGCGGCCAGGGCGGCGAGCAGACCGACGACGGCAGTGGGCACGAACGACCCGCGCAGCAGCTCGGTGAACGCGTCGCTCTCGGTCACGTCCTGCCGCCGCGGGGAAGGGGTCATCGATCCGCCTTTGTCAGGTGGGCGTTGGTTGGGGGTCGGCTTGTGAAAGGTATCACAAGGCCTTCGCGGCGCCCCAACGGGGCAGGTAGACGGTAAGCACAGCGGCCACCGAAACGGCGACCAGCATGAGCACGACGGTGACCCAGCCGCGGTAGAACGCGAACGACACGGTGCTCGCGGCGAGGACGATTGCCCAGAGGTACAGGATGACGACCGCACCCCGGTGCCCGTGCCCGATGTGCAGCATCCGGTGGTGCAGGTGGTTGCTGTCCGGCTGCCATGGCCGCCGCCCGGCGCGGGTGCGGCGCACGATCGCGAGCAGCACGTCCAGCAGGGGCAGGCTGATCACGGCCAGGGGGATCGCCACCGGCAGCAGGGCCGCCGTGACCTGGTCGCCACTGACCTCGCTGGGGTCGACGTTGCCCGTCATCGAGATGGTGGCTGCGGCGAGCAGCAGCCCGAGCAGCATGGACCCCGAGTCGCCCATGAACAGCCGGGCCGGGTTGAAGTTGTGTGGGAGGAACCCCATGCAGCACCCGAGGGTCGCTGCGGTGACGAACGTCGCAGTGGAGAAGACGTTGGGTGGGTTGTACCCGTAGCTGAGTAGGTAGGAGTAGACGAAGAAGGTCCCGGCGGCGATCGCGCACAGTCCCGCCGCCAAGCCGTCGAGCCCGTCGATCCAGTTCACCGCGTTAACGGTGAAGAGGACGATCAGCACGGTGAACGCAACGAGTACCGGGCCGGGCAGCACCGTGGCCGTGCCGAAGAACGGGACCGACAGCATCATGACGCCCCGGTAGGCCATGACGCCGGCAGCCAGCACCTGGCCAGCCAGCTTGGTCATCCAGTCCAGCTCGCGTACGTCATCGATGGCGCCGATCAGGCAGATGATGCCGGCCCCGAGCAGCACCCCGGTCATCTGCCCGCTGGAGTAGACCCCCTTGAGGTAGGGCAGCTGTCGCGCGACCAGGGTCGCCGCCGCGAACCCGAGGAAGATGGCGACGCCGCCCAGCCTCGGGACGGGTTTGGTGTGGACGTCCCGCGCGCGCAACGGAGTGAACGCCCCGGCCATGATGGCCAGGGCGCGCACGAACGGCGTCGCAAGGTAGGTGATAGCCGTCGCCACGGCGAAGACGAGGAAGTACTCCCGCACGCGAGTGACCTCACCCGGCTCGCCGGCGGTCAGCCGCCGGCTGGCGCCTCAAGGGCGCGGGTATGCCGGGAACCGCGTGACCAGCTCGGTCACCCCCGCCTGGACCTCCCGAGTGACTGGGTGCTCGGGATCGGCCTCCCCCTTGGTGACCGCCGTGGCGATGAGCTCAGCGATGCGGCGCATTTGCTCCTCGCCCATGCCCTGCGTCGTCACGCACGGCGTGCCGACCCGGATGCCCGAGGCGATGCTTGGCGGCTTGGGGTCGAAGGGGATGGCGTTCTTGTTCAGCACGATCCCGGCCGCGTCGGCTCGAGCCTCGGCCTCTTGGCCGGTGACGCCGATGCCCTGCAGGTCGTGCAGCGACAGGTGAGTGTCGGTGCCCCCCGTCGTCGGGCGGATGCCGTACTCGCCCAGGCTGGTGGCCAGCACCCGCGCGTTGCGCACCACCTGGGCGGCGTACTCGGCATACTCCGGCGTCGCGCACTCCTTGAAGTTGACTGCCTTGGCCGCCACGCAGTGCATGAGGGGGCCGCCCTGCATCATCGGGAAGACCGCCTTGTCGATGGCCGCCGCGTGCTCGGCCTTGCAGACGATCGCGCCGGACCGCGGACCACGCAGGACCTTGTGCGTGGTGAACGACACGACGTCGGCGTAGGGCACTGGGCTCGGGATGGCGCCGCCGGCGACCAGCCCGATGAAGTGGGCAGCGTCGACCCAGAACATCGCGCCGACCTCGTCGGCGATGGCCCGGAAGCGGGCGAAGTCGGTCAGGCGAGGGATCGCCGAACCGCCAGCGAGGATCACCTTGGGACGGTGCTCCTTGGCGAGCGCTTCGACCTGGTCGTAATCGATGTCCTCGGTGTCCTTGTCGACGCCGTAGTGCACCGGGTTGAACCACTTGCCGGAGAAGGAGACCTTCGAGCCGTGGGTGAGGTGCCCGCCGTGCGGCAGGCTCATCGACAGCAGGGTGTCGCCGGGCTTGAGGAACGCGCCGTACACCGCTTGGTTGGCGCTGGCCCCACTGTGCGGCTGCACGTTGGCATGCTCGGCATCGAAGAGGGCCTTGCACCGGTCCACGGCGATCCGCTCGGCCTTGTCGACCTCGGAGCAGCCACCGTAGTAGCGCCGACCCGGGTAGCCCTCGGCGTACTTGTTCGACAACGTGGATCCGAGCGCGGTGAGGACGGCCGGCGAGGACAGGTTCTCACTGGCGATGAGCTGCAGCCCGCTGCGGATCCGGTCCAGCTCGGACAGCAGGACGCCGGCAATCTCGGGGTCAAAGCTCGACAGCGCGGCAAAGTCAGAGCCATAGAAGGAGTCAGCAGAGAAGGAGTCAGCAGAGAAGGAGTCATCGCTCATGGTGGTCTCTCCAGCCTGGGGGACGGCGCGACTTCCACTGTATGCCGTGCCGCCCGCTGGCGGGGGGAGCGTCAGCCCCGTAAGGGGTTGACGACGCGGACTCCCCGGACCGTGCTTCCGTGCCTCAAATCCTCGCTCCACAGCTCGTCGCAGGCTGCCTCGGCGGCAGCTTCGACGATCATCGCGTCCCACACCGACATTGGGTGTTGGCCTGCTGTCTCGATAGCCCGCAGCACCCGCCGCGAGTCGGCTGGGACGATGGCCAGCTGGCTCAGGTTGCGGACGACCTTTGCGGCGGACGCGTGCGGGACGGCGGGTTGGAGCTTGCGGGTGAGCACGACGAACAGCTCGAGCAGCACCTGGGTGCTGACGAAGTAGACATGGTCAGCGGATGTGACCACCTCGCGGGCGCGCGACTGTTTCACGGGGTCCGCCCCGTCGAACTGGTAAGCCAGGACGTTGGTGTCGAGGAAGACGTTAGGCACGGTGCAGCTCGTCGCGCGTCCATCGACGGCCCGGCGACTCGCTGTCTTGGTGGGCCTCGGCGACGGTTGCGATCTCGGCGAACAACGCTCGCTGGTCAGGGACGTCCGCGTAGCTGCGGAGCATCTGGGCAAGGTAGGCGTTGACGGACTCACCGCGTTGCGCAGCCCGGATCCGGGCGCGCCTCAACGTGGTTTCGTCAACGGTGATGGTGAGGTTGGCCACGATACCAGTGTAGCACTGATCCCGTGTAGCACGGGTGGGCAATTAAGTCCCTAGTCGGCCAGTTCCTCGCTCCCGGCGGACAACCACCCGCCCCTGGCCGGATTTCACGCCCATAGCCCCGAATACGCGGCCAAGAGCTGCCTGGAAGTGCCAGAAGCGGAAGCGGTGGAACTGTCCAAGACGGAGAGTGGCGGAACTGTCCAAGAGTCAGCCGAAAACTGAGCGCGGGGGTGGGGTCTATTGTCAGCGGCGACGGCTGCCGGCGACGCGCGGCCCACGGCGCGGTCCAGGTCGACGGGCCTCGGCGGCTGGCGGGCTCGTCTGGGCGGCCGCGTTGCGAGCGGCAAGCACCGCTGCGTCGATGGCCGCCCGACCCAACGGCCCCTCCCGAACGATGACCGGCGCCTCGCCCGTGCAGTCGACGATGGTCGACGCGGCCGTTGACCGGCTCGGCCCGGCGTCTAGGTAGATGGCCACCACGTCTCCTAGCTGTTCGAGCGCCTCGGCCACCACCGTCGCGGCTTGGCTGCCGGTGCGGTTGGCACTGGTGACCGCCATCGGGCCGACGGCCCGGAGCAGCTCGAGCGCGGTCTCGTCAGCAGGCATGCGCAAGGCAACCGTGCCGTTGGTGTCGCCGAGGTCCCAGAGCAGGGAGGACTGCGCCTTGAGCACGATCGTGAGCGGCCCGGGCCAGAACCGCTCGACCAAGGCACGGGCGTAGGAAGGGACGTCACGTGCCAGCCCGTCGATGGTCCGCTGGCTTGGCACGAGAACCGGCGGCGGCATCTCTCGGCCCCGTCCCTTGGCCGCCAACAGCGCCGCCACCGCTTCGGCGTTGAATGCGTCGCACCCGACGCCGTAGACGGTGTCCGTGGGCAGCACCACCAGCCCACCTGCGCCCACGACGTCGACGGTCTGGGCAACCGCGTCTGAACGCCCTTGTGCCGTCGTGCAGTCGAAGACCTCGCTCATGGAGCCAGGGTAGGTGTCGCCGGCCGGCCCACGGTCGGTGCGCGCACCGCGACGACGACGCGGGGCCGTCCGGTCAGGTCGGGGTGATCGGTCGCGGACTCCCACGCGTCAGCGACGCGCAATGCTCGCAGTACCGCGCTGCCCTGTACGTCGGCGTGTTCCATGACCAGTCGACCACCGGGCCGCAGCAGCGTGGCCGCGCGCGCCACGAGGGCCAGCGGCAGAACCAAGCCGTCCTCGCCGCCGCCGTACAACGCAACAGCCGGGTCGTGGTCACGCACCTCCGGGTCGACCGGCTCGGCATCGGCAGGAATGTAGGGGGGGTTGCACGTCACCACATCGACGCGGCCGGTCAGGGCCTCGTATGCCGTGCGCGCGTCGCCCAGGTCCAGCTGGACCGCCAGCCCAAGGCGCTCCTGGTTCACCTCGGCCCACGCATGAGCCTGCGGGCTCAGCTCCACGGCATACACGGTCACGTCCGGGCGCTCGCTCTTGAGCGCGAACGCGATGGCGCCTGAGCCGCTGGCCAGGTCGACGACCACGGGGGCGGAAAGGCCGCCGAGTGTCTCGAGGGCGAGGTCGACCAGCACCTCCGTCTCTGGTCGGGGCACGAAGACTCCTGGGCCGACCGACAGGGTGAGCCGGCGGAAGTGCGCCTCGCCGGTGAGGTGCTGCAACGGGACCCTCCGGGCCCGCTCGGCCACCAGGTCTACGTACCGCTCGGGCACGGTGACGCCGCCAACGAGCAGGAGCCGCCGGGCCTCGGACACCTTTACGCCGAGGACGTGCGCGGCGAGCACGAGCGCGTCCACCGGAGCACTGGCCACGCCGGCCTCAGCCAGCCGGTGGGTAGCCCGGCGCACCGCCTCGCGCAGCTGTAGCTGGCCAGTCAGCTCGGATGACGTCACGCGGTGCCCGCGACGGCATCGGCCATCCGGACCGCCTCGTCAGCCGCGGTGCACGACTGGATCACCGGGTCTAGCTCACCGTCGAGGACCGTGTCGAGGTTGTAGGCCTTGAAGCCGCTGCGGTGGTCGGCAATGCGGTTCTCGGGGAAGTTGTAGGTGCGGATCCGCTCGGAACGGTCGACCGTGCGCACCTGGGAGCGACGCTGTTGGGAGGCCGCCACAGCTGCTTGGTCCAGAGCCAGCTGGCGAAGCCGGGCCTTCAGCACGCGTAGCGCCGACTCCTTGTTCTGTAGCTGGGACTTCTCGTTCTGGCAGGACACGACGATCCCCGTGGGTAGGTGGGTGACCCGCACGGCCGAGTCGGTCGTGTTGACCGACTGGCCACCCGGCCCAGAGGACCGGTAGACGTCGATACGCAGGTCGGCCGGTGCGAGCTCGATCTCCGCGTCGGCGTCGTCGATGTCCGGCATGACCAGGACGCCCGCAGCCGAGGTGTGGATCCGCCCTTGGCTCTCGGTCACCGGCACGCGCTGGACCCGGTGCACGCCGCCCTCGTACTTCAGCCGAGCCCACGGCGCCTGCCCTGGGCTCGCGGCCCCTTTGGCGCGCACCGCCACCCGCACGTCCTTGTACCCGCCGAGGTCGGACTCGGTCTCGTCCAGGACGTCGACCCGCCAACCGCGCCGCTCGGCATACCGCACATACATCCGGAGCAGGTCACCGGCGAACAACGCCGACTCCTCGCCCCCTTCGCCCGCCTTGATCTCGAGAATGACGTCCCGGTCGTCGTCGGGGTCGCGCGGCAGCAGCAGCTCGCGCAGGCGGTCCTCGGCCGCGGCCGAGACCGCGGCAATGGCCGGTACCTCCACGGCGAACGCCGGGTCCTCGCGGGCCAGCTCGTGCGCCGCCTCGAGGTCCTCACGAGCGGTGACAACCGCCCGGTATGCCGTAACGGTCGGCCCCAGCGCGGCATACCTCTTGTTCAGGCTGCGTACGAGCGCGATGTTGCGGTGGACGGACGGGTCGGCGAGGCGCCCTTCGAGGTCGAGGTACTCGGCCACGAGCGGGGCTGCTGACTCGACCAGGGGGTCGGACATTATCCGGGGACCGGCGACGAGGGAGCTACTTGGCGCCCTTCTTGCCGTACCGGGCCTCGAACCGGGCGACGCGGCCGCCGGTGTCGAGGATCTTCTGCTTGCCCGTGTAGAACGGGTGGCACTGGCTGCAGACCTCGGCGTGGATGACGCCGTTCTTGGCTGTGCTTCGGGTCTCGAAAGTGTTTCCGCAGGTGCAGGTCACCCGGGTCGGCCCGTAGCTCGGGTGGATGTCCTTCTTCATGGTGCTCTCCTAAATCGGTGTCCCCTGAACAGCGCCGGGGGCCTTGACATTCCGGCGCGCCAGGACCTTAGTCGTCGTCGCCGTCGTCGAGCTTGATCGACGAGGTGCGCTGGACCTGGACTAGGAACTCGACGTTGCTCTTGGTCTTCTTCAGCCGGTCGATGAGCAGCTCGATCGACTGCTGGAAGTCCAGCGCCGAGAGGACTCGGCGCAGCTTCCACATGATCTTCAGCTCATCGGCGCCCATGAGGATCTCCTCACGACGGGTGCCGGAGGGGTTGACGTCGACGGCCGGGAAAATCCGCCGGTCCGCGAGCTGACGGGACAGGCGCAGCTCCATGTTCCCGGTGCCCTTGAACTCCTCGAAGATGACCTCGTCCATCTTCGAGCCGGTCTCGACCAGGGCGGTGGCCAGGATGGTGAGTGAGCCGCCGTTCTCGATGTTGCGGGCCGCGCCGAAGAACCGCTTGGGCGGGTAGAGCGCTGACGAGTCGACGCCTCCGGATAGGATTCGCCCGCTGGCCGGAGCGGCGAGGTTGTAGGCCCGCCCCAGCCGGGTGATCGAGTCCAGCAGCACCACGACGTCGTGGCCGAGCTCGACGAGGCGCTTGGCGCGCTCGATCGCCAGCTCCGCGACGAATGTGTGGTCGTCGGCCGGGCGGTCGAAGGTCGAGGCGATGACCTCGCCCTTGACCGTGCGCTGCATGTCGGTGACCTCTTCGGGCCGCTCGTCGACGAGCACGACCATGAGGTGCACCTCGGGGTTGTTGGTCGTGATCGCGTTGGCGATGGCCTGCAGAATGAGGGTCTTGCCGGCCTTCGGCGGGCTGACGATGAGCCCCCGCTGGCCCTTGCCGATCGGCGAGACGAGGTCGATGATCCGCGTGGCGAGCACGTTCGGCGTTGTCTCGAGGCGTAGCCGCTCCTGCGGGTAGAGCGGGGTGAGCTTGCTGAACTCCACCCTGCTCCTGGCCTGGTCAGGGCCCGCGCCGTTGACCGAATCGAGCCGCACCAGGGCGTTGAACTTGGCCCGGTTGCCGCCCTGCGCGGTCGGGGACTCGCCGTCACGAAGCGCCTTCACGGCTCCTGTGACGGCGTCGCCCTTGCGCAGCCCGTACCGTTTGACCGTGCCCAGCGGCACGTACACGTCGTTCGGCCCCGGCAAGTACCCGGAGGTGCGCACGAACGCGTAGTTGTCGAGCACGTCGAGGATGCCGGCAACCGGCACCAGGACATCGTCCTCGGCGATCTGCACGTCCTGCTCGGCCAAATCCGTTCCGCCCACCCCGCCCTGGACTCGGCCGCGTTTGCGGTCGCGGCTGCGCTGGCGGTTGCGGCGCCTGCCGGGGTGGCCTTCGCCGTCTTCGTCGTAGCGCCCGCCCTGGTTCTGGCGGAACTGGCCCGATCGGTTGTCGGTGCCCTGGCGTTCATCGCGGGAACGGTTGTCGCCCGAACGGTTGTCGCCGGAACGGTTGTCGCCGCCTTGGCGGTTCTCCCAGCTCCGGCGGTTCTCCCAGCCCTGGCGGTTGTCGCGAGACTCCCGGCGCTCGCCATGCTGACGCGCGCCGCCGTCTTGACTGGCTGGCCGCTCTGCACGATCCCCCTGGTCGATGCGCTCGCCCTGGTCAGGGTTGGCCTGCTCGGGGGGAACACTGGGCCGCTCGAACGAGCCGTTGCGTTCGGCTCGGTCTTCGGGCGGTGCCTGCGCCGGTGCGTCGAGCTGAGGCTGGGCTGCCTGCTCGCCGTCGCTTGAGGCCCGCGGCGAGCGGGTGCCGTCGGCGCCCTGAGGCCGGCCGGACTGGCGCGCGGCGATCGCCGCGACGAGATCGTCCTTGCGCATTCTCCCGGTGCCCGTGATACCAAGCCCCGAGGCTAGCCCCTTGAGCTCTGCAACGTTCATCCCGGAGAGCCCGCCTCGGGACGGTTGAGACGCGTCGAACGCGATCTCGGTGGTGTCTGTCACGAAGGTCCTTCTCCCTCGTTCGTCGGCGGACCATGTCAGGCCGCCGGTATGAAGGCCAACGCATGCTGGCCGATAAGGTGCCACGGTCGACGCGCATGCACGTCGGGCGGCGAGTCGATTGCCGCGCGTGGAGGGGTTGCTACTCGCGTGGCGGTGCTGATGATCCTGCCCCGCGGTGCACTGCCAATGTAACACCAATCGACGCGTGTTCATGCCAGGTTCTCGCGCGATTCGCCCAGGTCATCGTGACCAGGCCCGTCCTCGGGGCCATGAGCTACCTCGCGACGACGGTCGCGCCATGAGCCGGTATGCCGGGCACCTGGCGCAGCCACTGACCCGCGGACCCATAGACATTCACCTCGGCGGCCCGCTCTGCCGTGGTGAGCACCAGCACGCTGGGGCCGGCGCCGGAGATGAACGCCGCATGACCACGGCTGCGAAGCTCGTCCACCACGTCCATCGACACGGCATACGAGGGCCTGCGCGCCTCCTGATGCAACCAGTCGCGGGTCGCCGGCAAGAGCAGGTCCGGCCGCCTCGTCGCGGCCTCAACGAGCAGGGCTGCTCGCGCGCTGTTCAGCGCGGCGTGCCGAAGGGGCACTCGGTCCGGCAGCAAAGCCCGGGCCGTGTGGGTGGCAAGGGTCGCCTCAGGGACGAAGGCGATCGCCGTCACGGCCGGGTGCAGCGGCAGCTGGACCGTCAGGGTCGCCGGGCCGTGCGCCTGGTCCCCGTCGGCGAACCAGGACAGGGTCAGCCCGCCGTACACGGTGGCCGAGGCGTTGTCGGGATGGCCCTCCAGGTCGCTCGCGATGGCGCACGCCCACGCCAGGTCGACGGCAATCGGGTCGCCCGACCTGATCTTCCGGTGTCTGGAAAATGCGCAAAGGCCCTGCGCCGCAACGACTCCGGCGACGATGGCAGTAGCAGAGCTGCCCAGCCCGCGGCCATGCGGCACGGCGTTGCGGGCCTCCAGCTGCAGGCCTCGGGGTGCATCGACGCCTAGCTGCTCGAGGGCCCTTCGCATCGAGCGGTAAACCAGGTGGGACTCGTCGCGAGGCACTCCGTCGGCACCGCTGCCGGCGACATCGATGCGCAGCCCCGGCTCGTCGGTGACGATGAAGTCCACTTCGTCCCATATACCCAGTGCCAGTCCGATGCAGTCGAAGCCCGGCCCCAGGTTGGCGCTGCTCGCCGGGGCGCGTACTCGGATCGCCGCGCCCGTGGGGATGGTTGCCACGGCGCGCCTAGTCAGCCAAGCCGAGCGCGGCCGCCGCCGAGTAGGCGTCGACCGGGATGCGGACCGGGCGCACCTCGGACCCGTCGGCTCGTCGCAGTGCCCACTGCGGGTCTTTGAGACCGTGTCCGGTGACCGTACACACAACCCTCGCGCCGCCCGGCACGGCACGGGCTTCGTGACTGTGCAGCAGCCCAGCCACCGACGCGGCCGATGCCGGCTCGACAAAGACCCCCTCTTTGGCTGACAGGATTCGGTGCGCGGCCAGGATCTGCGCGTCGCTCACCGCCTCGATGCGCCCCCCGGAGGCGTCCCTTGCCTCGACGGCTTGGGCCCAGGACGCCGGGTTGCCGATTCGGATGGCTGTTGCGATCGTCTCCGGATCCTCGACAGGGTGCCCTAGGACGATGGGCGCGGCACCCCGGGCCTGGAAGCCCCACATCTGCGGGCAATGGGTGGCTGGCCCACCGTGAGCCGCATCGCCCACCGCGCCGGGGGTACCCGCGGCATACTCGCGGTAGCCGCGCCAGTATGCCGTGATGTTGCCGGCGTTTCCGACGGGCAGGCAGTGCACGTCCGGGGCGTCACCGAGGGCGTCGACGATCTCGAAGGCCGCCGTCTTCTGGCCCTCGATACGCGCCGGGTTGACCGAGTTCACCAGCTCGACCGGGTAGGCCTCGGCCAGCTTGCGGGCCACGGTGAGGCAGTCGTCGAAGTTGCCCTCGACCTGCAGGAGGGTGGCGCCATGCGCGACGGCCTGGCTGAGCTTGCCCATGGCGATCTTGCCATCGGGCACGAGGACCGCACACGTCATCCCGGCCTTGGTCGCATACGCCGCGGCGCTCGCGCTGGTGTTGCCGGTCGATGCGCAGATGACCGCCCTGGCCCCGTGCTTGGCGGCGACCGAGATGGCGGTCGTCATGCCGCGGTCCTTGAACGAGGCGGTGGGGTTGATCCCTTCCACCTTGAGGTAGACCTCTGCCTCCACCAGCCGTGACAGGTACGCCGCGTGCACGAGGGGGGTGCCTCCCTCGAGCAATGTGATGACGGGCGCGCCGTCAAGCATCGGCAGCCGGTCGGCATACTCGCGGATGACGCCGCGCCACTGCCGTGCCATCTCAGAAGCCTTCCACGCGCATGACCGAGTTGACCCCTCGAACGACGGGCAACGCGGCAAGTGCGTCGACCGTTGCGGCCAGCGCCGACTCCAACGCCATGTGGGTGACGACGACCAGGTCCGCACCATGGTCCTCGTCCTTCGCCGGCGAGGCGTGGCCAGGATGTGCCGCGAGCTGCTGGCGCACCGTCTCGATCGACACGTTGTGGTCGGCGAACGAACGCGCCACTTGCGCAAGCACGCCCGGGCGGTCTGCGACGTCCAGGCTGATGTGGTAGCGGGTCCGCGCTTGGCCCATGTCCAGCACCGCAAGGTCCGCGTAGGCGCTCTCCCCCGGGCCACGCCCCCCGCCGACCCGGTGGCGCGCCACCGCGACGACGTCGCCGAGGACCGCACTGGCAGTAGGGTCCCCACCGGCGCCCTGACCATAGAACATGAGCGGCCCGGCGGCGACGGCCTCCACGAACACCGCGTTGAACGCCTCCCGGACCCCGGCCAGCGGGTGTCGCCTCGGGATCATGGCCGGGTGCACCCGGACCGACACCCCGGGGGGCTGGCCGTCGTCCGGGTCGGTGCGCTCGCAGATGGCCAGCAGCTTGACGACGCAGTCCATGTCTTTGGCGGCCTGGATGTCGGCCGCGGAGACATCGGTAATGCCCTCACGGTAGACGTCCTTGCCGGCAACCCTGGTGTGGAAGGCGAGTGAGGCGAGGATGGCGGCCTTCGCGGCGGCGTCGAACCCCTCGACGTCGGCTGTCGGGTCGGCTTCGGCATACCCCAGCGCCTGAGCCTGGGCCAGCGCGTCGCCGAAGCCGGCTCCGGTCGAGTCCATCTTGTCCAGAACGTAGTTTGTCGTCCCGTTGACGATGCCGATGACCCGCCGCACGCTGTCTCCCGCAAGAGACTCGCGCAGCGGTCGCAACAGGGGGATCGCACCGGCGACGGCTGCCTCGAAATAGAGGTCCACGCCGCAGGTGGCGGCCGCGGCATACAGCGCCGGGCCGTCCTCGGCGAGCAGAGCCTTGTTCGCGGTGACGACCGAGGCGCCGTGTTCCATGGCGCTCAGGATGAGCGAGCGGGCCGGTTCGATTCCCCCGATGACCTCGACGACGACGTCGGCGCGCGTGACCAGCTCGGCGGCGTCGGTGGTGAACAGCTGCGCGCCCACACCCGTTCCGCTGCGGTCGCGACCGGCCCGCCGGACCGCGATCCCGGCGATATCGAGCGGACGGCCGATGCGGGCCTGCAGGTCGGCCGCGTGCCTGGTCAGCAGCCTGGCGACGGCAGTGCCGACCACCCCGCACCCAAGCAGGGCCAGCCGGACCGCGACGTCGCCAGCCGCCATCTCGTCGTTCTCCACCGCGTCCCATCCCACCACGTCGGGCCATCCTGCCGCGTGTCCACTCGCCGGGCACTGCGGGGCTGCTTGTCAGCTCACGTCGAGAGCGAGCAGGTCCGCCACCGTCTCCCGGCGCACGAGCAACCGCGCCGTGCCGTCGCGGACCGACACAACCGGGGGCCGTGGCGTGTGGTTGTACTGGCTGGAGAGACCGCGGCAGTACGCTCCGGTGCCGGGTACGGCGATCAGGTCACCCGATGTAACGTCGCCGGGCAGGAACTCGTCCTTGACGACGATGTCTCCACTCTCGCAGTGCTTGCCGACCACCCGGGTCAGCACGGGCTGCGCGCCGCTTGCCCGGCTGGCCAGCGTGCATGAGTAGTCGGCGTCATAGAGCGCGGCCCGGATGTTGTCGCTCATCCCGCCGTCCACGGACACATATAACCGCACGCCGGCCCCGTCGAGGCGCACCGGCTTGACGGTGCCCACCTCGTAGAGTGTGAACGTGCTCGGACCGGCGATGGCGCGCCCGGGCTCGATCGAGATTCTCGGGATCGCCAGACCCCTGGTGCGGCATTCCCGCTCCACGATCTCCGCCATTCCCGCGGCCAGGTGCTTGGGGGCAAGCGGGTTCTGCTCGCTCGTGTAGGCGATCCCGAAGCCGCCGCCCAGGTCAAGCTCGGGCAGCTCCACCCCGTGCTCGCTCGCGACTTCCGCGTGCAGGCGCAAGACCCGGCGCGCAGACACCTCGAAGCCCGACGTGTCAAAGATTTGCGAGCCGATATGGCTGTGCAGCCCGAGCAGCCGCAGGTGCGGCGCATGCACCAGGACCCGGCGGACAGCTTCGGCCGCCTCACCTCCGCTGAGCGAGAAGCCGAACTTCTGGTCCTCGTGGGCGGTGGCGATGAACTCGTGGGTGTGCGCCTCCACCCCGACAGTGACGCGCACGAGCACGGCCGTGGGGCGCTCGAGCCGTTGCGCGGTTCGCGCCAGCCGCTCGATCTCCTCGAACGAGTCCACGACGATCCGTCCGACCCCGTACTTCACGGCCTGCTCCAGCTCGGCAAGGCTCTTGTTGTTGCCGTGCACGCCGATGCGCTCACCCGGCATACCGGCTTTGATCGCGACCGCGAGCTCCCCCCCGGAGCAGACGTCCAGGCCCAGCCCATCGTCACGGATCCAGCGGACCACCTCCGTGCACAGAAACGCCTTGCCCGCGTAGAACACGTCGACCCCCCCGCAGAGGTCCTCGAAGATCTCGCCGAAGGTGTCCCGGAAGGCTCGGGCCCGCTCGCGGAAGTCGAGCTCGTCCAGGATGTATGCCGGTGTGCCGAACCGCGCGGCAAGCTCGGTGACCAGCATTCCGCCGACGGACAACGCCCCATCAGCGCAGCGCCCCACCGAGTCGGCCCACAGCGCCGGCAGCAAGGCGTTGACGTCGGCCGGCTCGCGCAGCCCGACCGGGCCGCGGTAGCCCTCGGCGTGCAGAGCACCGGCCTCGTGTGCGCGCATGCGCCCTATCCTGCCGCTGCGCCGGGGTTAGCGCGCGCGCCTTTGTTCAGGCTGAGTTGCCGCCGGCTTGCGACGGAGGGTGGTATGCCCGACCGTGGGCCACATACCCGTTGACCATCTCGATGAGCAACTCGGGGTCAAAAGGCTTCCTGACCCAGGAGTCCAAACCCTGGCTGCTCTGCCACTCGCGGTCGCCGCGATAGTCGTCGGCTGCCGAGGTCATCACGACCGGGAGGTGGGCCAGCGTTGGGTCTTGGCGAATTCGGCGTAGCACGAACCAGCCGTCGCCCGGGGTCATCTGCACGTCGACGATGACGACATCCGGCAACCGTCCGATCGTGGAACGCTGCTGAAGGATCTCAATCGCGGTCTCTCCGTTGGGCGCCTCGAGGACCTCGAATCCACCAATCTCGAGGTTCATCGCAACTAGCCGCCGAATCGATTCCGTATCGTCGCAGACAAGCACGATTCCCAGGTCGCCGGCTGAGTCAAACGCCGGTTCCATGGGGGGAAGCGTAGGCTGCTACCCTCACCGAGCGATGCAAAACCGCTAACTTGGCGTGCCATCTGTCTCACATTGTGGTAATCCCGAGTTAAGGCCCTCGTAGCTCAGGGGATAGAGCACCGCCCTCCGGAGGCGGGAGCGCAGGTTCGAATCCTGCCGGGGGCGCTGTTGGAGTTCTCGTGCCCTGGGCAAATGTGCGCAGTACAGCGCGGGCCCAAGAAGCGATAACGACCGATGGCTAACATTCAGGCGTGTCCAGACTCGTTCTCACCGTCATCGGCGACGACCGGGCAGGCCTGGTGAACGCCCTCGCCGAGGTGGTCACGGCATACGACGGCAACTGGGAGCGCAGCCAACTCGCTGAGCTCGCGGGCAAGTTCGCCGGTATCGCCGTCATCAGCGTCCCCGACGAGAGGTCCCAGGACCTGGTCACCGCTCTGCGGCAGCTGGACGGACTCCTCGAGGTCTCCGCGCACCCTGGCATGGAGTCCGACGCCGAGCAGGCGTCCCAGGAGTGGCGGCAGGTGCGCATTGACCTCATTGGAAACGACCACCCGGGCATCGTGCG
The DNA here is from genome assembly GCA_963724925.1 of uncultured Actinomycetota bacterium. Classification (GTDB taxonomy): domain Bacteria; phylum Actinomycetota; class Actinomycetes; order Actinomycetales; family Dermatophilaceae; genus Phosphoribacter. The sequence goes on from CAVRXF010000034.1 coordinate 123,365, forward strand.
CGACGTCACGGCCGTGGTTGTCCGCCACGGCCTGAACATCGACGCCATAGACACCGACACGCGGGACGCGCCGTGGACCGGTGGCCGCCTCTTCGAGGCGCACATCGCGCTGCGCCTTCCGCGGACCTTCCACGCCGCCGCATTGCGTCAGGACCTCGAGGGCCTCGCGAACGAAATCCTGGTCGACCTGACCGTCGAGGAGCCCTAGCCCGCACGACGCCCCAGCAAGGGAGGCACCATGGATGCCACTGAGGCATACCGCACGAGCAGGGACCAGCTGTTGTCCTGGCACGGCGACCACGCTCGCGCATTGGCCGAGTTCCGCTGGCCCGAGCTGGGCGAGCGGTTCAACTGGGCCGTGGACTGGTTCGACAGGGTTGCGCACGGCAACGACCGGCCAGCCCTGGTCATCGTGGAGGAAGACGGGTCCTCGACCCAGCGCACCTACGCTGAGCTGTCGCGCAGCTCAGACCGCCTCGCGGCCTGGCTCGCCGAGCACGGCGTCGCCAATGGCGACCCGGTTGTGCTCATGCTCGGCAACCAGGTCGAGCTGTGGGAGGCCATGCTCGCAGTCATGAAGCTTGGCGCGGTGATCCTGCCGACGACCACGGCGATCACCGCTGCAGACCTGGTCGACCGGATGGTCCGCACCGAGGCTAAACACGTGATCTGCGCAGCGAACGACGCCGCGGTCTTCGACCTGGTGCCGGGAAGCTACACGCGGATCAGCGTCGGGGAGGCCGACGGCTGGTCCGACCTACTGGGCGCCGCGCAGCGTCAGCACGTCCCCGTTGAGCATCCCGGGACGGCGCCGGGTGACCGGCTGTTGCTCTACTTCACCTCCGGCACGACCTCGCGGCCGAAGCTGGTCGAGCACACTCAGGTCTCCTATCCCGTGGGGCACCTCTCGACCATGTACTGGCTGGGCCTGCAGCCCGGGGACGTGCATCTGAACATCTCGTCGCCGGGGTGGGCTAAGCACGCCTGGTCGTGCTTCTTCGCGCCGTGGATCGCCGAGGCGACGATCTTTGTCTACAACTACAAACGGTTTGACGCAGCGTCGCTGCTGGGTGAGATCCGCCGGTGGCAGGTCACCTCGTTCTGTGCGCCGCCGACGGTGTGGCGAATGCTCATCAACGCGGACCTGTCCGCCGGGCCGGGCGCGCTGCGCGAGGTCGTCGCGGCCGGCGAGCCGCTGAACCCCGAGGTCATCGAGCAAGTCCGCCGCGCCTGGGGGCTGGCGATCCGCGATGGCTACGGACAGACCGAAACGACCGCCCAGGTGGGCAATACGCCAGGCTCGCAGCTGCGACTGGGGTCGATGGGTCGGCCGTTGCCCGGTGTCCCGGTCGTGCTCGTCGACCCGGTCGACGGCCACCCAGTCCACGGGACCGGCGAGGGCGAGATCTGCCTCGATCTGGCTCAGCACCCACTGCCGTTGATGACCGGCTACCAAGGCGACCCGGAACGCAACGACGAGGCCATGGCCGGCGGCTACTACCACACGGGCGACGTCGCAGCGATGGACGTGGACGGCTACATCACCTATGTCGGCCGTACCGACGACGTCTTCAAGGCCAGCGACTACAAGATCAGCCCATTTGAGCTGGAGTCTGTGCTCATCGAGCACCCTGCGGTCGCCGAGGCCGCGGTTGTCCCCGCCCCGGACTCGATGCGACTGGCTGTCCCCAAGGCGTACATCGCCTTGACCAGCGGGTACGAGCCGAACGAAGAGACGGCGCTGTCGATCCTGCGCCATGCCCGCGAGCACCTCAACCCCTACCAGCGGGTGCGACGGGTCGAGTTCTACGAGCTGCCCAAGACCATCTCGGGAAAGATCCGCCGCGTGGAGCTTCGCGAGCGCGAGGAGGGCAGCTCCGGCGAGCGGATCACCACGGAGTACCGAGACGACCAGCTCAGGGACTAGCTCATAGCCGGCGCGGTGCCCTCCAGTGGCGTGGACCGTCCGCTGGCCTTGCTCGTAGCGGGCGCGCTGTTCATGGAGATTCTCGACAGCACGGTCATCGCTCCAGCCGCTCCCCATATTGCCGCCGACCTGGGGGTGCCGGCCGTAGACGTAAACGTGGCCATCACGGCATACGTGCTCACCCTCGCCGTGCTTATCCCGATCAGTGGCTGGCTTGCTGACCGGTTCGGCGCGCGGCGGGTCTTCGTCACCGCCATCGTCGTCTTTACGCTCGCCTCCGCGGGCTGCGCGCTCGCCACGACCCTGCCCATGCTCACGGCGACCAGAGTCCTGCAAGGTGCAGGCGGGGCGATGATGGTGCCGGTTGGGCGCCTGGTCGTCCTGCGCGCGACCGCCAAGTCCGACCTGGTGACCGCGATCGCCTACCTCACCTGGCCGGCGCTGACCGCGCCGCTGGTCGCACCCGCCCTCGGGGGGCTGCTGAGCACTTATGCGTCCTGGCGGCTCATCTTCCTCATCAACCTGCCCTTGGGGCTTGCCGGGGCGGTGCTGGCCGCTCGCCTCGTCCCTCCCGTTCGGGCAGCCAACGCCGGGCCGCTGGACTGGCGCGGTTTTGGCCTCATCGCACTTGGGGTCGCTGCGCTGAGCCGCGGCATAGAAGGGGCTGGTGGGCAGGCGCCGAGCTGGGCCAGCGTCATCTCGGAGCTGGCGGGCGCTGCGGTCCTGCTGGTCACCGCGTCGGTCTACATGCTGCACACCGAACGGCCGCTCTTCGATCTGCGCGTTCTGCGGGTTGCCACCTACCGCGTCACCGCGTTGGGCGGGTCGGTGTTCCGGGCCGTCATCACCGCAGTCCCGTTCTTGGTCCCGTTGTTCCTGCAGCTCGGTTTCGGCTGGTCGGCAGCCGAGGCCGGGCTGGTCATGGTCGCCCTCTTCGCGGGCAACGTCGGCATCAAGCCGCTGACCACGCCGCTCATGCGATGGCTCGGCATCAAGGTGGTGATGCTGGGTGCGATCGTCGGGTCGGCGGCCGGTCTGCTGGCCCTCGCCCGCGTGCAGCCGGACACCCCGATCCCCGTGCTGGTGATCCTGCTCGCGGTGAGCGGTATCTTCCGCTCGATCGGGTTCACGACCTACAACACGGTTGCCTTCGTGGACGTGCGGGCTGGGCGGATGACCAGCGCCAACACGCTGATGTCGACGCTGCAGGAGCTCGGCGCGGGCCTCGGGGTAGCCGTCGGCGCGCTGCTTGTGCGCCTCGGAGAGCCGCTCGCCGCCCGGGTTGCGCCGGACGGCATCGGCACGGCATACCGGTTCGCGTTCGTTGCGCTGGCCGTCATCCTCGCGGTGCCGCTCGCCGAAGGGTTCCTGCTGCCCCGCTCGGCCGGCAGCGTCGCAATCGGCCGCGGCTAGAACGCGCTGACACCTCATCAATGGCTGGCCTGCTCAACAGGAGCCGTTGCGCCGCCACAGCGTCGTTGTGGCTCCTTTAGAGCGAAGCCGGCCGGCCAGACCCGGGCATGGAACGCGTGGCCTTCGGGTACAACTGAGGACCATGGCAGGCGAGGATGCCCACGACCAGTCGGGCCTGACCAAGGGACGCCACGAGACGGAGACCGAGCGGCTCGACCGCAACTGGGATGAGCTGCTCCAAGAGCTGCGGGTGACCCAGACCGGGGTGCAGCTGCTGCCGGGGTTCCTGCTCACCCTGCCCTTCCAGCAGCGGTTCACCCAGATCAGCTCACGCGACCAGACGGCATACCTGATTGCCTTCGCGCTGGCAGCCATCTCGACCGCGCTGCTCGTCGGACCGGCCAGCGCCCACCGCCTGCTGTTCCGCCGCGGCGCAAAGGGCAGGAAAGGCAGGTGGTCAATGAGCCAGTGCCGTCGGGCTCAGGCGTGCGGGCGCTGGGTGGCGTCGCGCACCTCGCCGACCAGCTCCTCGATGACGTCCTCGAGGAAGACCACGCCGCTCACCTGCCCGTCGTGCTCGACAATCCGGGCCAGATGCGCGCCCGTGCGTTGCATCGTGGACAGGACGTCCTCGATCTCGTCCTTGGGCGACACGGTCGCGAGCGTCCGCACGCGCTTGGGCGGGATGGGCTGCTCATGGCGCTCGTCGTCGGCATACAGGATGTCCTTGAGATGCACGTACCCGCAGATCTCCCCTTCCGCGTCGATGTAGGGATAGCGCGAGTAGCCGTGCTCGGCGACCAGCCGTTCCACGTCCGCCGGACGCACTCCGCGCGTCACTGTGACGAGCCGGTTCGGGACCACGGCCACCTCGGCGGCCACCTTGTCACTGAACTCCAACGCGCTTCGGACCAAGCCCTGGCGCTCCTCCTCGATCAGCCCCTCCCGGTGGCTCTCGGCCACGATGTGGGCCACCTCGTCGGCCGTGAACGCCGAAGCGATCTCGTCCTTGGGCTCGATCCCGATGAGGCGCACGATCGCCTTTGCGACGGCCTCCATGAGCCGCGCGATCGGCCGAAAGACCCGGGCCAGGAACAGCAGCGGCGGCACCAGCACGAGTGCGGCCCGCTCCGGCCCGGCGATGGCGAGGTTCTTGGGGATCATCTCCCCCACGACGACATGCAGGTAGACCACGACGAGCAGCGCCAGGGCGAGCGAGACGGCTGCGGCCGCGAAGTCACCGAGCGGCAGGCTCGCCATCACCGGACGCAGCATCTCGTCCAGGGCCGTTTCCGCCAAGGCGCCCAGGCCGACCGAGCACACCGTAATCCCCAGCTGAGCCGTGACCAGCATCGAACCCATGTGCTCCAGGGCATCCAGGCACAGCCGGGCACGGGAGGACCCCGCTTCGGCGAGCGGCTCCAGGGTCGAGCGGCGAGCCGCCATGGCGGCGAACTCGGCGCCGACGAAGAACGCGTTCGCGAGCAGCAGCACCAGCGACACCCACAATGCCGCCGTGTGGCTCACGGGCGCTCACCAGCTGACGGCTGGTCCGGGGTCGGTTCGGGCCGTTCGCGTATCCGCACCCGGGCGACCCGGCGGCCGGCCATGCGGACCACCTCGAGCGTCCACCCCGGCAGGGTGACGACGTCGCCGACCACAGGCACCCGTCCGAGGGCCGCCATGACGAACCCTCCGGTCGTCTCGTATGCCGGCCCGTCCGGCAGCGGGGCGCCGAGCCGGTCGCGTACTTCGTCAGGCCGCCACAACCCTGGGACCGACCACGAACCGTCGGCCAGCTGACGCCCACTCGAGCGGGCGCGGTCGTGCTCGTCGCTCACCTCCCCGACGATCTCCTCCACGACGTCCTCCAAGGTGACCAGCCCGGAGGTGCCGCCGTACTCGTCCACGACGACCGCCAGCTGCAGCCCCGCGTCACGCAGCTGCTGCAGCAACGGCGCGAGGCGGATCGTTTCAGGGACCAGGGCCTGACGCACCATGAGCGCCGACACCGGGACATGTGGGCGTCGCTCCTGAGGTACCGCGATCGCCCGCTTGAGGTGCACGACCCCGTCGATGTCGTCCCAGTCCGAGCCGATCACCGGGAACCTGGAGTGTCCTGTCCTTCGGGACAGCAGCACCAGGTCCTCCGCGGATGCGGTCCGCTCGATGGCGGTGCACCGCATGCGGGGGGTCATGACGTCCGCCGCCGTCCGGTCCGCGAAATCCAACGACCGGGTGAGCATCACGGCGGTCGTGGCATCGAGGGTGCCGACCTGGGCCGAACGTCGGACCAGGCTCGCGAGCTCCTGCGGGGTCCGAGCACCCGAAAGCTCCTCCCGAGGGGTGATGCCCACGGCGCGCAGGAACAGGTTGGCCGACCCGTTCAGCACCGCGATGAGCGGTCGGGCGAGGATGGCGAAGACACGGACCGGCAACGCCACGACCCGGGCGGTACGCAGGGGCGCGGAGATTCCCAGGAACTGCGGAACGAGCTCCCCGAACACCATCGAGACCACGGTGACCACTACGAGCGCGGTCACGGTGGCAACCGGCTCGACTGCCTGCGGTGGCACGAGGCGTTCCAGGGGTCCGGTGAGCAGCCGCCCGATCGACGGCTCTGCGAGATAGCCCACGGCCAAGGTCGTCAAGGTGATGCCGACCTGCGCTGCGGACAGCTGGGTGGACAGCTGACGCAGCGACCGCAGCACCCCCCGGGCCCGCTCGTCTCCAGCATCGACGGCTTGCTGGACCGCCGAGCGGTCCAGGGCCACGAGCGAGAACTCCACCGCCACGAAGACCGCTGTTCCGATGGTGAGCAGCACTGCGGCGAGCACGAGCAGCCATTCGCCCATAGTGGTGACCACCCTAGCGACCCACCGGTCACGTCCGGGTCGTCCCTGATCCAACCCTGAAACCGGGCCCGTCAACCCGCACCCGCCATGCGCCGAGCCCCCGACACTGCTTCCATGGTCGACATGGAGACACCAAGGAACCCCGGATGACCGCAACGGCACCACCCACCGCCGGCAGCCGAATCGAGGTGTCCGGGCTGACCAAGCGGTTCGGCACCCTCGTTGCCGTCGACCACCTCGACTTCACCGTGGAGCCGGGTCGGATCACCGGCTTCCTGGGGCCCAACGGGGCCGGCAAGACGACCACCCTGCGCATGCTCCTCGGCCTGGTCCGCCCGACCGCAGGCACGGCCACGATCGGCGGCCGTCGCTACCACGACTTGGCCCATCCCCTGCAGACAGTCGGGGCGGCCCTCGAGGCGACGAACTTCCACCCCGGCCGCAGCGGCCGGGACCACTTGCGGGTGCTCGCCGACACGTCCGGCATACCCGAAGGCCGCATCGACGAGCTGCTCGAGCTGGTCGGCATACCGGCCGCGGCCCGCCAGCGCGCCGGGGGCTACTCCATGGGCATGCGTCAACGCCTCGGCCTGGCCGCTGCCCTCCTCGGCGACCCGCACGTGCTGATCCTCGACGAACCGGCCAACGGCCTGGACCCCGAGGGCATCCGTTGGCTGCGGGGTCTGCTGCGGTACCTCGCCGGCCAGGGCAAGACCGTGCTGATCTCCAGCCACATGCTCTCGGAAGTCGAGCAGACCGTGGACGACATCGTCATCATCGCCAACGGGCGCAGCGTCTCGCAGGGCACAATCGCCTCGCTGCAAGGTGACCCTGCGGTCTTCGTCCGCACGACGGACGCCGAGGCGCTGGGCAGCGTGCTGACGGCCGCCGGGCTGCTGTGGGACCGCACCGAGCCGAACGCGCTTGTCGTCAAGACCCCGGGGCTGGCCACCGTGGGCGACCTAGCCCTTCGGGCCGGCCTGCCGGTCCACGAGTTGCGTGCACTGGCCTCCGACCTGGAGGACCTGTTCTTCCGGCTTACCGAGTCGCCGGAGCACCTCAACCGCAACCTGGGCCCACAGGCTGGTATGCCGGCCGCCCCGGCCGAGCGCGACGCTCTGGTCGGCCAGTCGACGGGGAGGCAGTCGTGACCGGCGCGATCAAGTCGGAGCTACGGAAGTTCTTCACCACCCGGATGTGGTGGGGCATGGCGATCGCCGTCGTCCTGTCGGGTATCGCGTTCGCAACCCTGAACGGCCTGCTGCTCACCAGTGACAACGCCGCTGAGTTTGGGGTTGCCGTACCCACCGACGCCGAGCTGGCCCGCACCGTGTACACGGGCGGGTTGCAGGTCGCCTACTTGCTGACCTTGGCGATCGGGGTGCTGACCGTGGGGTCGGAGTACCGGCACAAGACCATCAGCGCCACCTTCCTCGCCGTCCCCAAGCGCGCGAAGGTCATGAGCGCCAAGGTGGTAGCGCTGCTGGGCATCGGGGCCGGGTACGGCGCGGTCGCGCTGGCGTCCTCCTTCGCGGTCGGCGCGGTCATCCTCGCGGGCAAGGGCCATGCGGTCTGGCCGGACTCGACCATCGGTCGCACCCTGGCGCTCGGACTGCTCGTCCTGGGCCTTTGGGCGCTGATCGGCCTGGGCATCGGCATCCTCATCCCCAACCAGATCGCCGCCCTGTTCATCGCCGTCGGCGTCGCCTGGATCGTCGAGCCGTTGATCACCTTCCTGCTGTCCACCCAGGATTGGGGACGCTCGCTCGCGAAGTTCTTCCCATCAAGCGCGACGACAGCAGTGCTCGGCGCGAGCAACAGCGGCGGGCCAGGGGTGAGCATCTCGACCTTCGAATGGTGGGGGGCCGCTCTGGTCCTCATCGCCTACGCCGGGGCCATGGCCCTGGTCGGGACCGCGCTGACCGTGCGGCGGGACGTCACTTAAGGGCCGCGGGCGCCACTCGCTCGCGTCTAGGTATGCCGTCGCGCCGCGGCTAGGCTGGACTGACCGCACAATCGCGGGATCAGCCTGCACCTCCGTCACCGGCGACGCATGTGAAAGAGGCGACCCACCGTGTCTGACCAGCCCAAGACCGAAAGCCCGATGGGCGCCTTCGGGCCCAACGAGTGGCTCGTCGACGAGCTGTACGAGCAGTTCCTCAACGACCGCGACTCCGTCGACCGGGCCTGGTGGGACTTCTTCGCCGACTACAAGCCGCTCGACGCGTCCATCGGTGCTGCGCTCTCCAGCGACGGCGGCAACGGTGCGACTGCCGAGGCGGTCGCGACTCCCACGGCAACCGCGCCGACCTCCGAGCCGCTCACGACGCAGGCCGAAACGGACCCCGCGGTGGCGGAGAAGTCCGCCGAGAGCGCGGCGGCGGACAACAAGGGGGCGACCGCGCCATCGGTCATGCCGACCCCGAAGGTGACCCCGAGCCCGGCTGTCCGACCGGCCGCGGCGCCCGCGCCGGCGCCGGCGCCGGCGAAGACCACCCCGCTGCGCGGTCCGGCCGCCCGCGTGGTGGCCAACATGGAGACGTCGCTGACCGTCCCGACCGCGACGAGCGTGCGTTCGGTCCCAGCCAAGCTGCTCATCGACAACCGCGTCGTGGTCAACAACCACCTGTCCCGCTCGCGAGGCGGCAAGGTGTCCTTCACCCACATCATCGGGTTTGCCCTCATCAAGGCCCTCGGCCGGATGCCCGAGATGAACAACGCCTACGCCGAGCAGGACGGCAAACCCATCGTCATCTCGCCGGCCCACGTGAACCTGGGCCTGGCCATCGACCTGGCGAAGCCGGACGGCTCCCGCCAGCTGCTCGTGCCAAGCATCAAGGCCGCAGAGGCGCTCGACTTCGTGCGGTTCTGGACGGCATACGAGGAGATGGTCAAGAAGGCCCGAGGCAACAAGCTGACCGTCGACGACTTCGCCGGCACGAGCATGACGCTCACCAACCCGGGGACCATCGGCACGGTGCACTCGGTGCCTCGGCTCATGGCCGGCCAGGGCGCCATCATCGGCGTCGGCGCGATGGACTACCCCGCAGAGTGGCAGGGCGCGAGCAGCGAGACCCTCAACCGCAACGCCGTGAGCAAGATCCTCACGCTCACCTCGACCTACGACCACCGGATCATCCAAGGCGCACAAAGCGGCGACTTCCTGCGGATCGTCCATCAGCTGCTGCTGGGCGCCGAAGGCTTCTACGACGAAATCTTCGCCTCGCTGCGCATCCCCTACGAGCCGGTGCGCTGGGTGCAGGACATCTCGGCGACGCACGACGACGACATCAACAAGGTCGCGCGGGTGCAGGAGCTCATCCACGCCTACCGGGTGCGTGGTCACCTCATGGCCGACACCGACCCGTTGGAGTACCGCCAGCGCCGCCACCCCGACCTCGACGTCACCGAGCATGGGCTGACCTTGTGGGACCTGGACCGCTTCTTCGCCACTGGCGGCTTCGGCGGGGCGCCCTTCCTGAAGCTGCGCAAGATCCTCGGCATCCTGCGCGACTCGTACTGCCGCACCGTCGGCATCGAGTACATGCACATCCAGGACCCCGACCAGCGCATGTGGATCCAGGACAAGGTCGAGGTGGTCCACGAGAAGCCGACGCGTGAGGAGCAGATGCGCATCCTGCGCCGGCTGAACGCCGCAGAGGCCTTCGAGACCTTCCTGCAGACCAAGTTCGTCGGTCAGAAACGCTTCTCACTCGAGGGCGGCGAGTCCACGATCGCGGTGGTGGACCGGGTCCTTTCCCGGGCGGCGACCGACCAGCTCGACGAGGTGTGTATCGGTATGCCGCACCGCGGGCGGCTCAACGTGCTGGCCAACATCGCCGGGAAGTCCTACGGCCAGATCTTCCGCGAGTTCGAGGGCAAGCAGGACCCCACCTCGGTCCAGGGCTCGGGTGACGTGAAGTACCACCTCGGCACGGAGGGCGTCTTCGTCGGCGAGGACGCCTCCTCGACGAAGGTCTACATCGCGGCGAACCCCTCGCATCTGGAGGCGGTCGACCCGGTGCTGGAAGGCATCGTGCGCGCCAAGCAGGACCGGCTCAACCTCGGCGGCGAGGCGTTCACCGTGCTGCCCGTGCTCATGCACGGAGACGCCGCCTTCGCTGGTCAGGGCGTCGTCGCGGAGACGCTCAACCTGTCGCAGCTGCGCGGTTACCGCACCGGCGGCACGATCCACCTCATCATCAACAACCAGGTCGGGTTCACGACCTCGCCGTCCGCGTCCCGCTCGTCGGTGTACTCCACCGACGTCGCCCGGATGATCCAGGCGCCGATCTTCCACGTCAACGGCGACGACCCTGAGGCGTGCGTGCGGGTGGCCGAGCTGGCCTACGAGTTCCGCCAGAAGTTCCAGAAGGACGTCGTCATCGACATGGTGTGCTACCGCCGGCGCGGGCACAACGAGGGTGATGATCCCTCGATGACCCAGCCGCTCATGTACTCCCTCATCGAGGGCAAGCGCTCGACGCGCAAGCTCTACACCGAGTCGCTCGTCGGTCGCGGCGACATCTCCGTCGAAGACGCCGAGTCGGCCCTGCGCGACTACCAGGAGCAGCTCGAGCGCGTGTTCGTCGAGACTCGTGAGGCCCGCTCCACCCGGGCCACCGGCACGGCATACAGCGACGAGCGATCCGATGTGGCCGGGCACGGCGGGCTGGAGAAGCCGATGGCCCAGCTGCAGGACGACCTGAGCTACCACCGAGACGCCGAGGCGACCGCCATCACGCCGCAGAGCCTGGAGCGGATCGGCCAGACCTGGGTACGCCCGCCGGCGGGGTTCACCGTCCACCCCAAGCTCAATACCCTCATGCAGCGGCGCGCTGCGATGGTCCGCGACGGCGGCATCGACTGGGGCATGGGCGAGCTCATCGCCTTCGGGTCGCTGTTGCTGGAAGGCACGCCGGTGCGCCTGTCCGGGCAGGACAGCCGGCGGGGGACGTTCGTGCAGCGCCACGCAGTGCTCATCGACAAGAACACAGCCGAGGAGTGGACCCCGCTGCTGTACCTAGGCGAAGGGCAGGCCAGGTTCTGGGTGTACGACTCGCTGCTGTCCGAGTACGCCGCGATGGGCTTCGAGTACGGCTACTCGGTGGAGCGGCCCGACGCGCTCGTGGTCTGGGAGGCTCAGTTCGGCGACTTCGCCAACGGGGCCCAGTCGATCATCGACGAGTTCATCTCCTCGTCCGAGCAGAAGTGGGCCCAGCGCTCGTCGGTCGTCCTGCTGCTTCCGCACGGCTACGAGGGACAGGGGCCGGACCACTCGTCGGCACGCATCGAGCGGTTCCTGCAGATGTGCGCCGAGGACAACATGACCGTCGCGTACCCGTCGTCGCCGGCGTCGTACTTCCACCTGCTGCGACGCCAGGCCTATGCGCGGCCGCGACGACCGCTCGTCGTGTTCACCCCGAAGTCGATGCTGCGGCTCAAGGCGGCCGCCTCGATGCCCCAGGACTTCACCACTGGGCGGTTCGAGCCGGTGCAGTCGGACCGCACCGGAGTGCAGGGCGAGGGCGTGAGCCGAGTGCTGCTGTGCGCCGGCAAGGTCAGCTGGGAGCTGGAGGCCGAGCGAGAGAAGCGCTCCGACACCCAGACGGCGATCGTGCGCGTCGAGCAGCTCGCCCCGCTACCGCTCCACGAGATCGCCGGTGTCCTGCACACCTACCCGAACGCCGAGGTCTTCTGGGTCCAGGACGAGCCCCGCAACCAGGGCGCCTGGCCGTTCATGGCGCTCAACCTGCCTGAGGCCCTCGCTGGGTTGGGTGAGACCCGAGCGCTACGCGTCGTGTCCCGGGCGCCGTCGGCCTCACCGGCGACGGGCTCGCACAAGAAGCACGAGGCCGAACAGGCCGCGCTGATGGCTCAGGCCTTCGACCGCTAGCGGCACTCGATGGGAGGCAAGCCGGCGTGAATCACGCCGGTTTCCCTCCCATCGACGTGGTAAGGGCACCAAGGCGCACCTCCGGCTCGTTGGCCAGAGCGACGAACACCCGGCTGGCGAAGCGTTCGGGCATCGGGGGTAGCGCGTCAATCGGAAACCAGCGCACCTCGTGGTTCTCGTCGTCGCCGACGGCGCCCTCGCCCGACACCCACCGGCACCGGTAGGTGTGCTCGAGGTACTGAGCCCGGTCACCGTTCGAGTAGGTGGTGACGGCTCCGACACTGACCCAGACCAGCCGTTCGACAACGGCTTCGACGCACGCCTCTTCCAGGCACTCTCGCACCGCGGTTACTTGCGGCTCCTCCCCCGGGTCCACAATGCCGGTGATCGCCGACCAGTCGCCGGTGTCGACCCGACGCACCAGCAGCACATGTTGGCGCCCATCGATGTCGCGCAGCACGACCGCCGTCGCGCCGACTAACCACAGCAGCTCGTTGCCCACGTGGCGACGCAGCCTGCGGACATACTCGGGGATCGGCACGCCTCGAGCCTAAGGCAAAGCGCTTACCCCAACGCGCTGCCTGCGATCCGCGGTGGTTGGCGCGCCGCAGCCGGGTCACCGACCCGCGATAGCCTCCCCACTGTGTACTTCACCGACCGCGGGATCGAGGAGCTTGCCGATCGTCGCGGCAGCGAGCAGGTCACCCTGGAGTGGCTCGCGGAGCAGCTGCGCACCTTTGTCGATCTCAACCCCGAGTTCGAGCTGGCCATCGAGCGGCTGGCCACCTACGTGGCCCGCCTCGACGACGAGTGGGACGAGCAGGAGCAGGAATGACCGAGCAGGCCAGCCGAAGCGCCGGACCGGCATACCCGAGCGCGAACTCGGCCTCGCGGACCGAGTTCGCACCCAGCATCGAACGCACCGCCTCGCGGGAGGGTCGCCGCGACGTTGGCCTGTGCTTCCTCGGGGCCTCGCTGACCGCCGGCTACGGCGACCCGAAAGGCCTGGGATGGGTCGGGCGCGTCGTCGCGAGCACCCAGCATCCGGACCTCGACCTCACGGCATACAACCTGGGCGTCCGCGGGCAGACCTCCGGCGATGTGCTCGCTCGCTGGCGCGCCGAATGTTCACCGCGCTGGGTCGGGCGCCAGGAACGGCGCCTCGTCGTCTCGGTCGGCGCCGCCGACCTCGAGTCGGGCCTGACGACCGCCCGCTCGCGGCTCAACCTGGCGAACATCCTCGACGAAGCCATCGTCAGCGGCATCGGCTGCTTCGTCGTCGGCCTGACCCCCTCCCTCGACGCAGACCTCAACGAGCGCATTGGCGGGCTCGTCGAGGCACAGGCCGACGTGTGTGCCCGTCGCGGCGTCACCTACGTCGACTGCCTGCAGCCATTGCTCGCTCATGAGCAGTGGCAGGCCGAGCTGGCCGCAAGCTCCGACGGCGCCCACCCGGGCCAGGCCGGCTACGGGCTGATCGCGTGGCTGGTCATCCACAACGGCTGGAACGCCTGGCTGCGCCTGGGCTAGGCGCTTGCGCTCCGCGGAAACGCGATATAACGTGTCTTGCGTAAGACGCGATATAGCGTGTATGCCGGGAGCGCCACGAGCGAACCCGACCTCCGCAAAGGAGCATTGGGCATGGCAGAGAGCTGGCAGATCGACGGACCTCGGGTCCTCGACATCGGTGGCGAGCAGGAGCAGGTGCGCTCCCTGGTCGTCGGGCTGGTCGGCGGGCACGTCGACATCGTCACCCACGAGGACTCGCCCACAACCCGGGTCGAGGTCTCTGAGGTCGAGGGCCTGCCGCTGCAGGTGAGCTTCGACGGCAAGACCCTCAAGGTGATGCACGGCAAGGAGAGCGATCAGTCGCTCCTGGACGCCCTGAAACGGATCGTCGAGAACTTCGGGCGCAACCGCGCCCGGGTGAGCATCTCACTACCGTCCGACACCAAGGCGAGCGTCAGCACGGTAAGCGCGTCAGCGGTGGTCAGCGGCCTGCGCCGCGGGGTTACTGCCAACACCGTCTCGGGCTCGCTCACCCTGAGCGACATCGAGGGCCGGATCAGCGTCAACACCGTGAGCGGAACAACCGAGTGCGTCGACCTGAGCGGCGAAACCCGGCTGATCTCGGTGTCAGGCGGGATCACCGTCCAGTCCAGCAGCATCCCGACTGCGAAGCTCAACACCGTTAGTGGCGACATCGCCCTTGACCTCACCAACGCCTCCGCCCAGCTCGCGTCCAATTCCGTCTCGGGAGACATCACGGTGCGCGCGCCCTTCACCGGGTATGCCGTGACCGCCAACACCGCGAGCGGGCACGTCGTAGTCGACGGCCGCTCGCTCGGGCGCACGGCCGGCTCGAAGACCGCGGGCGCCAATGGGACGCTGCGCAGCGGCGACGAGTCCCTGCAGCTCAAGGCCAATGCCGTGTCGGGCAACGTGACGCTGTTGCGGTCCGCCGCCAGCCCGCAGGACGCACCGGCATACCCCCAAGACGCCGAAACCGACCCTCAGGACACCCCCCCACAGCAGTGGTCAGAGGAGCAGCAGCCGTGAGCCCCGTCTTCGCGCACGGCCAGCTGCGCCTCTACTTGCTGGCTCTGCTGGAAGAAGGCCCGCGTCACGGCTACGAGGTCATCCAGGACCTCGAGCAGCGCTTCGGTGGGCTGTACATCCCCAGCGCCGGCACGGTCTACCCGCGCCTGGCCAAGCTGGAGGAGGAAGGGCTCGTCGAGCGTTACGACGACGGACGCAAGGCGACCTACCGGATCACCGACGCAGGCCGGGCGGAAGTGGCCGCACGGCGCGACGAGATCGACTCGCTGCAACGTGACCTGGACAACTCCGTGCGCGAGCTTGCCGAGCAGGTGCGCGCGCAGGTCCATGGCCGTAGCGCCGACCTGCGCGCTGAGCTGAGAGCGGCGGCCCTGCAGGCCCGGGCGACGGCCACCCCGGCGGGCGGCACGGGCGGATCAGGAGACTGGTCGGGCCGCAAGAACGACGCCGTCGACCTGGAGCGGGCGGTCAACGACCTACGCTCTCAGGCAAGGCAGGCGTGGCGGCGCCATGGGCTGACCCAGGAGCAGACCAAGGCGATCGCCGAGATCCTCAGCGAGGCCTCACGCCGGATCGGCGAGGTCATCGGGCACCGCTGAGGGATAAGTGGCTTAAGGATTTTCACGGTCAGTCGGCGTGGTCGGTGTGCTCAGTGCGGTCTGGGTCGGCCGGCTCGGCCTGGCGAGCCGCAATGGTCGCGCCGATAGCGACGATGATCGCCAGTGCGAGCAGCAGACCGACGACCAGCTGCCCGGACTGGAACATTCCCACCGCTACCGGGACGAGCAACACATGCCACACGACAGTGGGCGTCGCAGGCCAGCTGGACTTGCCCAGCCAGAGTCGGCCCAGCGCCCCGACGCCCGCTGCAAACATGACGATGAGGACCGCGGCGGTGATCACCCGCATCTGGTCGGATCCCTCACCTCGGAGCAGCTCAACGGCATAGAACACTACAAAACCGGCCATGACCACTGCTTCGATGAAACAGACCAACGCCGCGACCCGCCGAGGGCGAATTATCCGTTTCTGAGCGACCACAAGTGGAAGCCTAGCGATGTGACATGTCCAACGATGGAACAAGCCACACGCGTGATCCGTTGCTTGAGGCAAGTACCTCCGGCAAGATGGGAGGTGGCCTCACACCGGCGCGAGCCCGTTGGCCCTCGCATCGGCGCCCTGGCTGCGGCCCACATGAGCACGCACCGGCGGGCACACACCCTACGAAGGAGCACGATCCCCATGGACTGGCGCGACCGCGCTGCCTGCCTGGAAGAAGACCCTGAGCTCTTCTTCCCGATCGGCAACACCGGGCCCGCAATCCTGCAGATCGAGCAGGCAAAGGCCGTGTGCCGACGCTGCGAGGTTATCGACACGTGTTTGAAGTGGGCCCTCGAGTCCGGGCAGGACTCCGGGGTCTGGGGTGGGCTCTCCGAGGACGAGCGTCGCTCGCTCAAGCGTCGGAACGCTCGCGCCCGCCGGGCGGGCTAGCCGCTCAGCGGTCCACCGGCACTGGTGGCACCGACCGCAACCGAGCTGTGAAGCGCACTTTGGTGCCAGTCGGCTCGGCCGGTCCCCAGGTGATCTTTCCCCGCAGATCCGCCACGAAGGACTGCACGATCTGGCTGCCCAGACCCTTGGCCTTGGGCAGCCTGCCGGCCGGCATCCCCACGCCGTTGTCGGTGATGCTCGCGGTGAGCAGCTCACGGCCGTCCTTGTCGAAACTGCGCCGGGCGCACACCCGGATCGTGCCACCGGTAGGCCCCACGCCGTGCTCTGCTGCGTTCTGGACCAGCTCACTGACGACCATCGCCAGCGAGGTGGCATCCTCCGCCCGGACCCGCCCGAAGGAGCCCGTCCGTTCGGCGTGGATCGGCCCCTCGTGCACGGCGACCTCAATCACCGCGTTCACCGCAAGGTCGGCGACCTCGTCGAAGTCCACCGTCTCGTCCAGGCCGTGGCTGAGCGTGTCGTGGACCAGCGCGATCGTGCCGACCCGGCGGACCGCCTCCTCGAGGGCCCCTCGGGCGTGTCGGTCGGGCATCCGGCGGGCCTGCAGCCGCAGCAACGCCGCGACCGACTGCAGGTTGTTCTTGACCCGGTGGTGGATCTCTCGGATTGTCGCGTCCTTGGTCATCAGCTCCTCTTCGCGGCGGCGCAGCTCGCTGATGTCGCGCACCAGCAGCACGGCACCGATGCGTTGCCCCGACTCCTGCAGCGGGATGGCCCGCATCGAGATCACCGCTCCGGCGTTGGTCACCTCGGTTCGCCAGGGCTGGCGGCCGGTCAGCACGAGCGGCAGGCCCTCATCGAGGACGGCCGTGTCCCGCAGCGCTGAGGTGACGATCTGGGCCAGCGAGGCGCCCGTGACGTCTCCGAGGTAACCGAGGCGATGGATGGCGGACACCGAGTTCGGGCTCGCGTAGGTGATGATCCCGTCGGAGTCCAGCCTGATGACCCCGTCGCCGACCCGAGGCGCACCACGCCGGAGCCCGGTCGGCGCCGCCGGGTGCGGGAACTCCCCGGACGCCACCATGCGAGACAGCGCGTCCGCGGTGGCGAGGTAGGTCAGCTCGAGCCGGCTCGGCGTGCGCATCGTGGACAGGCTGGTATGCCGGGTGAGCACCGCGATGGGGATGCCGGCCTTAACGACGGGGATGGTCTCCTCCCGGACCGGCGTGTCGTCGCTCCACTCAGGGTCGCGGTCGCGCACGATGCGAAGCTCGCTGAACGCCGTCTCCAGCAGGTCGGCTCGGCTTCGGGTCGCCTCTCGCCCCACCTGGTCGCGGAAGTACGCCATTTGTCCCGTCGTCGGGCGCACGTGCGCGACGGCCTGCCACTGGCCGGGTGATGCGCGCACCCACAGGACCAGGTCGGCGAAGGACAGGTCCGAGATCAGCTGCCAGTCGCTGACCAACAGGTGCAGCCACTCGACGTGCGCCGGCGACAGCGTGCTCCGCTCCCGGATGAGCTCGGCGAGGGTGGGCACAGGAGCACACTAGTCGCGCCACGTGACCGCGCCCGTCAGCGCAGGCGGGCCGCTATCCCGCGGTTCGGACCACCCCACGCAGGGCGCGCAGGGCGACCGAGAGTGCGGCGATGTTGGCCGTCTCCAGCCGTTCGATTCCCCGCAGGCTGGCCTTGGCCCGGCCTACTGAGTCGGCGTTCGCGTCGGCCCACTGGGCGAATCGGGACGCCGGGGTCTGGCCCGCCTCGCTGCGGGCCAGCACCTCGCGGGTGAGCTGCTCGAGCACGGCATACAGGTCGTCGCGGAGCGCCCCACGGGCCAGGGCGTCCCATCGGTCGTCCCGCGGCAGCTGACCCACCCGGGCCAGCAGGTTGTCGATGCCGAACCGCTCGGAGGCGTGGTAGTAGACCCGCAGGACATGCTCGGGCGCGGTGTCGGTGTCGGCGGCGATCTCGATGACGTCCAGCAGCGAGAAGGCGTCGAGCAGCCCCGCAGCGCGCATGGCAAGCGCCTCCGGGGCGCCCTTGAGCGCGAGCTCCTCGGCGCGCACGTCCAGTCGGGTGCGCTCGGCCCCCTGCAGCACGTCGGGCACCTTCGGGGTGAGCTCATTGACCAGACCCTTGAACCTCTCCACCTCGGCCGCCACGTCGATCACGGCGGGCCGCTTGGAGAGGAACCACCGGACCGACCGGTCGAGCAGCCGGCGCATGTCGAGGTGGAGGGTGGTCTGGGTCTTGGTCGACACGTGGTTGTCGAGCGCCTCGACGTCGTGGACGTAAGACTCCAGGTCGAAGACCTCGCGGCATACGACGAAGGCCCGGGCGACCTGCTCGGCGCTCGCCGCGGTCTCCTCGTGCGCGCGGAACGCGAAGGTGATCCCGGCGCGGTTCACCATCGAGTTGACCACCGCGTTAGTGATGATCTCGCGGTTGAGCGGGTGCCGGTCCAGCATGTCGCTGTACCCCTCCCGGATTTCCCTGGGGAAGTACTCGACCAGTGTGTCGTGGAACCACGGGTCGTCCGGCAAGGTGGTCGGCAGCAGCTGACGTTTGAGGTCCAGCTTGGTGTAGGCGATGAGGATGGAAAACTCCGGCGACTGCAGGCCCAGGCCGTCCTTCTGGCGCGCGACGATCTCGGCGTCACTGGGCAGGAACTCCAGACCCCGGTCCAGGTCGGCCGCTCGCTCGAGGTGGTGGATGAGTCGCTGGTGCACCGGCAGCATGATGACGTCCTGGGCTCGGGCGTTGCCCAGCAGGACGTTCTGCTCGTAGTTGTGGCGCAGGACCTTCGTGCTCACCTCGTCGGTCATCCGCTCGAGCAGCGCGTTTCGCTGCTTGAGGGTCATATCGCCTTCTCGGGTGAGCAGCCCGAGCAGGATCTTGATGTTGACCTCGTGGTCGCTGGTGTCGACGCCGCCGGAGTTGTCGAGCGCGTCGGTATTGATCCGCACCCCGGCCAACGCGGCCTCGATGCGCCCCAGCTGGGTGGCGCCCAGGTTGCCGCCCTCGCCGACGACCCGGCAGCGCAGCTGCGAGCCGCTGACCCGGATGGCGTCGTTGGCCCGGTCGCCCGCCTCGGCGTTGGTCTCGGTCGAGGCCTTGACGTAGGTGCCTATCCCGCCGTTCCACAGCAGGTCCACAGGTGCCAGCAGGATGGCGTGGATGAGCTCAGCCGGGGTCATCGTGGCCTTGCCAGCGGGTAGGTCCAGGGCCTTGAGCATCTCTGGGGTCAGCGGGATCGACTTGGCCGACCGGTCGAAGACACCTCCGCCGGGGCTAAGGAGCAACGCGTCGTAGTCACCCCACGACGAGCGCGGCAGCTCGAAGAGCCGGCGCCGTTCGGCGTGTGAACGGGCGGCGTCCGGCGTCGGGTCGACGAAGACGTGCCGGTGGTCGAAGGCGGCCACGAGGCGGATGTGCTCGGACAGCAGCATGCCGTTACCGAAGACGTCGCCGCTCATGTCACCGACGCCGACGACGGTGAAGTCGCTGCTCTGGGTGTCGATCCCCATCTCGCGGAAGTGGCGTTTGACCGACTCCCAGGCCCCCCGAGCGGTGATGCCCATGGCCTTGTGGTCGTACCCGTCGGAGCCACCCGAGGCGAAGGCGTCGTCCAGCCAGAAGCCGTAGTCACGTGCCTTGGCGTTGGCGATGTCGGAGAAGGTGGCGGTGCCCTTGTCGGCCGCGACGACCAGATACGTGTCGGGCAGATCGTGGCGCACGACGTCCGGCGACGCGACGATCTCGTTGCCCAGCCGGTTGTCGGTGAGGTCGAGCAGTCCGGAGATGAAGACCCGGTAGGACTCGACGCCTTCGGCCAGCCAGGCGTCGCGGTCGACGTCGGGGTCGGGCAGGGCCTTGGGCAAGAAGCCGCCCTTGGCGCCGGTGGGGACCGCAACGGCGTTCTTGACCATCTGCGCCTTGACCAGCCCGAGGATCTCGGTGCGGAAGTCCTCGCGGCGGTCGCTCCAGCGCAACCCGCCTCGGGCGACCCGCCCGATGCGCATGTGCACGCCTTCCACGGTCGGGCTGTAGACCCAAATCTCGAACATCGGCCGCGGCGCGGGTAGCTCCGGTAGCGCCTTCGGGTCGAGCTTGAGGCTCACGTATGACTTGGGTATGCCGTCGGGTCCGCTCTGGTAGTAGTTGGTCCGCAGCCCGGCCTGGATGATCGCCAGCAGCGCCCGGACGATCCGGTCGTGGTCGAGGCTGCGCACACCATCGAGAGCGTCGGTGATGAGCTCGGCGATCGCCGTCGCCGCCTCGGTTCGCTCGGAGCCTGCCTGCCCGGCATACCGACCAGGGTCGAAACGGGTCTCGAACAGCTCGACCAGCAGCCGGGCAATCCGCGCGTTGGTGACCAGGGCCGACTCGACGTAGTCCTGGGAGAACGTCGACTGGGTCTGGCGCAGGTACTTCGACACCGCGCGCAGGATGACCACCTGGCGCCAGGTGAGCGCGGCCCGCAGGACAAGGGCGTTGAAGCCATCCGACTCGGCCTTGCCCCGCCAGACCGCCCCGACGGCATCCTGGAAGCGCTCCCGGCAGGCCTCCCGGTCGCTGCCGTCGCCCCACATGTGCCCGGCCTCGGCCCGCAGGCCGAAGTCGTAGACGTTGACGACCACGCCGTCAGAGCGGCGGATCTCGTAGGGCCGCTCGTCGGTGACCTCGACACCCAGGTCGGTGAACAACGGCAGAATCTGGGTCAGCGAGAGAGGACCGCGGCGGTAGAACTTGAACCGCCGCTCGTTCCGGGGCGATCCCGGACCGTGGTACATGTTCAGCTCGACGGCCTCCTCGGAGGCCAAAGCCTCGATCCGCCTGAGATCGGCGATCGCGACTCGGGGGTGGAAGTCCTCCTTGTAGGCCTCCGGGAACGCCTTGCCGTAGAGCCCGGCCAGGCGCGCCCCGGCCTCCTCGCCGTGCTCGGTGCGCGCCGCCCCGATCAAGTCCTCATCCCACGTGCGGGCCGCATCGACAATCTCGCGTTCAAGGGCGGCCGCATCGACGTCCCGCAGGGCCTTGTCCTTGGGCAGGTGCAGGACGTAGTGCACCTGGGCCAACGGCGCGTCGGTGACCCGTGTCGTGTAGTCGACGCTCTTGGCGTTGAACGCCCCACGCAGCAACGCCTCGATGCGTAGCCGACAGGTGGTGTTGTAGCGGTCGCGCGGCAGGAACACCAGGGCCGACATGAACCGTGCGTAGACGTCCGGGCGCAGGAACAGCTTGGTGCGGATGCGCTCCTGCAGGTGCATGACCGACTCCGCGATCTCGGCGAGCTGCTTGACGTCGGTCTGGAACAGCTCGTCGCGAGGGTAGCTCTCGAGGATCTGCAGCAGGTCCTTCCCGGAGTGGCTGTCGGCCGGGAATCCCAGCGCCTCGATGACGTCCCTGGCCCGGTCGCCGATGATGGGAATGCCGACGATGGACTCGGTGTAGGCCGCCGCCGCGAACAGCCCCAGGAAGCGGTGCTCGCCGGTCACCTCGCCGTCGGCGTCGAAGGTCTTGACCCCGATGTAGTCCAGGTAGGCCGGCCGGTGCACCGTGGCGCGGGAGTTCGCCTTGGTGATGATGAGCAGCTCCTTGTCCCGCGCCCGCGCCTGGGCGGCCGGGGACAGCCGGGCGGTTGAGTCTCCGGCGCGGCGGTCGTAGCGAAGCAGGCCAAGGCCGGTGCCCGACACGGGGACGAGCTGGTCCTTTTCGTCCTCCCGCTCGAGGACGTACTGGCGGTAGCCGAGGAAGGTGAAATGGTTGGCCGCGAGCCACCCAGGAACCGGGTGGCGCGCTCGACCTCGTCCTCGTCAAAGCCCACTGGGGCTGCCTCGGGCAGGGCGTCGGCGAGCGACTGGCAGTTCAACCGCATCTTGGGCCAGTCCTCGACGGAGTCCCGGACGTTGCCCAGGACGTGTTGCAGAGCGGCAGCCAGCCCCGCCAGGTCAGCGGGGTCGCTGAGCCGGTCGATCTCCAGGTGTATCCACGCCTCGGCGCCCACCCCGAACTCGCCGTCCGGCGCCTTGTCGGAGTCCAGCAGCTCCTGCAGGTTGCCTAGGACGTCGCGTCGCACGTGGAGCTGGGGATGGATGATGAGGTGGATGGCCCGGTCGCTGCGCTGGATCGCCATGGTCACCGAGTCGACGAGGAAGGGCATGTCGTCGCTGACGATCTGCACGACGGTGTGCCCGCTCGCCCAGCCCTGGAACTCCACCGTGGGGTTGAACGCGACAACGTTGGCGGTGCCGACCGCCCGGTCCCGAGCCAGGTCTCGGTGCGAGAGCGCGGCGCCGAGCAGGTCCTCCGGTTCGCGAGCCAGCAGGTCCTCGGTGGCGACGTGTCGGTAGTACCGCGACAGGAACGGCTCCAGCCCGTTCAGCGCTCCCTTTTGGACCAGCCCGGCAGTCGTGTGGAGAAGGTGCGTTCGGGACTGTTCGAGCGACGTGGTCATGGTTCCTCGGCTGCTCCCACTCGTACCAGGGCACCTCGTCGTGCGCCGTTGTCGAGCCTAACGGCACCGTCCGGATGCCGGTACCCTCGTGCGGGCCGCACCCCGGCCGACCGGCAGCGGGGCAGGGCGGTGGACAACGTCCGGTCCGGGCCACGCGTGGCCCGTATCCTCAGATGGTGCAATCCCCCGGCAGCCTCGCTATCGCCACGGAGGCAGCCCGGCTGCTGCTAGGGCTGGACCCGGTCCTCGGAGACCACCCCGCCCAGGTGGCCGTCGACGCCTTCGTCGAGCGCGCCGCCGAGGCCCTGCGAGCCGTGGCCGGCGCTGAGCCAGCGCACGGCATACCGGGTCAGTCGGGCCAGGTCGACTCGTGACGACACCGGCCTGGGCCGGCGACCCGGCCTCAGTCTCGGGCCTGGGGGGCGCACTGCGGACCACCGCCGCGCGGCTGGCGGAGCACGCCGAGGGCCTCGACCGGTCCGCCGCCCAGTGGCTGCTGGTGCAGCGGGTCGTGCCGCAGCTGGACGAGGCCGGCTCGCGGCTGCAGGTGCACGCCCAGGAGCTGGCCGAGCTCGTCGTGAGCGCGCGTCGGCTCGGCGACCGCGTTGCGGACGCAGGCCTGGTGCTCGACGGGCTGCGCGTGCTTGAGCCCCTGGGGATCGTCGACGTGCGCGAGGCGGAGCGGCGGATCGGCGCCCGGCCCACGTTGCAGGCGCACGCCGACCGCATCGCCGCGCGGCTGGGTCGATCCAGGGCCGAGCTGGTCCGTCAGCTGGGCGCGGCCAGCAGCCAGCTTGAGGCGCTCAGCGTCGACTAGCGTTCGCCCATGCACATTGTAGACGTGTTCGAGTATGCCGCTTCCCCCGACGAGGTCTTCGTCATGATGACCGACGAGGAGTTCATCGAGCGCAAGTGTGCGGCTCAGCACTCGACGAGCTACTCGGCATCAGTGCAGATCGCCGGTGAAGCGGCGACCGCCGTGGCAACCCGCGAGCTGCCGACCGGCGGGTTCCCCGACTTCGTCCGATCGCTGGTGGGCAACAGCATTCGGGTCGTCGAGACGGTGGAGTGGTCCGAGGCGCGTCTCGACGGGGCCCGCACGGCCAGGCTCACCGTCACGATGGGCGCCGCCCCGATCGGGCTGACCGGGCGGATCACGCTGGAGCCGGGCGGGTTGGGCACGATCGTCACGTACGACGCCAACCTCAAGGCCAGGGTCCCCTTCGTCGGCGGCAAGGTCGAGAACGCTGCCAAGCCGACGCTGCTCACGGGCATGCGCAAGGAGTTCGAGACCGGGCAGGCCTGGCTGGACGGGGAGTAGGCCCCCACCCTCGCCGTCAGCCCATCGAGGGGTAGCGATAGCCCGTCGGCGGCACGAAGGTCTCCTTGATCGAGCGGACCGAGGTCCAGCGCAGCAGGTTCTGGGCGGCCCCGGCCTTGTCGTTGGTGCCCGACGCGCGAGCACCCCCGAACGGCTGCTGGCCGACGACCGCGCCGGTCGGCTTGTCGTTGATGTAGAAGTTCCCCGCCGCGAACCGCAGCTTCTCGGTCGCCGTGACGATGGCTTTGCGGTCCTGGGCGATGACCGCGCCGGTCAAGGCGTACCCAGCGGAGGACTCCATCTGCTCGAGCATGGCCTCGTAGTCGGCATCTGGGTACACGTGAACCGAAAGGATCGGCCCGAAGTACTCGACCCGCATGGACTCGTCGTTCGGGTCGTCGACCTTGAGAATCGTGGGGCGCACGAAGTACCCCTCCGAGTCGTCGTACGTCCCCCCGGCGACGACCTGGATGCCACTCGTCCCCTGTGCCCGGTCGATGGCTTTGCTGTGGTCCGCGAAGGCGGCCGAGTCGATGACCGCCCCCATGAAGTTGCGAAAGTCGGTGACGTCGCCCTGGGGCAGCGAGCTCGTCTCGTCGGCCAGCTCAGCGCCCATCTGCTTCCACACCGACTCGGCAACGTAGGCCCGCGACGCCGCCGAGCACTTCTGGCCCTGGAATTCGAACGCGCCGCGGACGAGCGCCGTGCGCAGCACGTCAGGGTCGGCGGACGCGTGGGCGACGACAAAGTCCTTGCCACCGGTCTCCCCGACGAGCCGGGGGTAGGTGCGGTAGCGGGACAGGTGCTGGCCGACCGCCGCCCACATCTGCTGAAACACGCGGGTCGAGCCGGTGAAGTGCAGGCCGGCGAAGCTGGGGTCGGACAGGACCGCGTCGGACAGGGTGGCGCCGTCGCTGGTGACCAGGTTGATGACTCCCGGCGGAAGCCCGGCCTGCTCGAGCAGCCCCATTGTGTAGTGCGCGGCGAGCTGCTGGGTGCGAGCCGGCTTCCAGACCACGGTGTTGCCCATGAGCGCCGGCGCAGTCGGCAGGTTCCCGCCGATCGCCGTGAAGTTGAACGGTGTCACGGCATACACGAAGCCTTCAAGGGAGCGGTACTCGGTGCGGTTCCACACGCCCTTGGAGTTCAGCGGCGGCTGCTCGTGCAGGATCTGCTCGGCGAAATGGCAGTTGATCCGCCAGAAGTCGATGAGCTCGCACGCCGAGTCGATCTCCGCCTGCGGTGCGCTTTTGCTCTGCCCGAGCATGGTCGCCGCGTTGAGGGTGGCGCGCCACGGCCCGGAGAGTAGCTCCGCCGCCTTGAGCAGGATCGCCGCCCGGTCGGCGAAGTCCATCGCGCGCCAACCGGGCGCCGCAGCAATGGCCGCATCGATCGCTCCCTGCGCCTCGGCAGGACTGACGAGCGTCATCTGCCCCAGGACCTTACGGTGCGCATGCGGCTGCACGACCGACGCGGCCCGGCCCGAGCCCATGACCTTTCGGCCCCCGATGGTGCTGGGCAGGTCGATCTGCTCGCCGCCGATGCGCGCCAGCTCCCGTTCGAGGTCGGCTCGTTCGGGGCTGCCCGGGGCGTACACCAAGACCGGCTCGTTCATCGGCTGCGGAACACGCGGATACGAGTCCATCGGGGTCCCTCTCCTGCTCCGGTCGGTCACGCCAGCGTCAACCATCGTGTCACGCATCAGCCGCCGCTGAGCGGCCCCGCTCGCCGGGAGCCCTGCGCCCGTGCCAGTCTTGGGCCCGTGACCGACATGGCTTACCGCGAGCAGGTCGCGGTCTTCGGGACCGGCAGCTGGGGAACGGCGTTCAGCGCGGTGCTCGCGGACGCTGGCGACCGGGTGCGGATGTGGGGCAAGTTCGCTGACGAGGTCGACGACATCCAGCGCGAGCGGGCCAGCGTGCGCTATATGCCTGACCTGCTCCTGCCCGACTCGGTGACCGCGACGACCGACCCGGCAGAGGCGCTCGACGCAGCCGGCATCGCCGTCTTCGCCGTGCCCGCTCAAAGCCTGCGGGCCAACCTCGCCGAGTGGGGCGCGCTGCTTCCCGATGATGTCATCGTCGTGTCGCTCATGAAGGGCCTAGAGCGCGGGACCATGAAGCGGATGAGCGAAGTCATCGTCGAGGCCTCCGACGTGGCGCCAGAGCGGGTGGCCATCGTCTCCGGCCCCAACATTGCCAAGGAGATCGCGGCCAAGGAACCGACCGCCACGACGGTCGCAAGCATCCGGCTGGAGACGGCGGAACGAGTCGCCGCAGCTTGCGCGACAGCATACTTCCGCCCCTACGTCCACGACGATGTCACCGGCGCCGAGCTCGGCGGGTGCGTCAAGAACGTCATCGCGCTCGCGGTGGGCATGGCCGAGGGCCTGCAGCTCGGGGATGCCGCTCGGGCCGCCGTGATTACCCACGGCCTCGCCGAGATGCGGGCGCTCGGAATGGCGATGGGGGCGCACCCGGCGACCTTCGCGGGGCTGGCGGGCATGGGTGACCTCGTCGTCACCTGCCTGTCGCCCTACTCCCGCAACGGGACCTTCGGGCGAAAGCTCGGCCGCGGAATGACCGTCGACGAGGTCATCGCCGACACCCAGCAGACGGCCGAGGGGGTCTCCTCGTGCGGCGCGGTTCTGGAGCTGGCGCGCTCCCGCGGCGTGCCCATGCCGATCGTCGAGAACATCACCGCCGTGGTCCACGAAGGACGCAGCATCCAGAAGTTCTCCGACGCCCTGCTGGCCACCATCCTCGACGACGTCGGGGTGTGACCTCAGATGTCGTAGGCCACGGGAGCCCGGCTGAGCCCCGGATACCCTCGATCTCGTGAGCCTGCCCCGCGCGAGGAGCCAAACCGCGGGGCCGATGGCACCGGCATACCGCCTCGTCACGGTGGCCCTGGTCCTGATCACGACGATGGTCGCGTTCGAGAACATGGCCGTCACGACGGCCATGCCGCAGGCTGCCGCAGAGCTGGCCGCGGCCGGCTCGTACGGCCTGGCCTTCTCCTCCATGATGACCGCGATGCTCGTTGGCATTGTCGTGGCTGGCAGCTGGGGGGACACTTCTGGGCCGCTGCCGCCCTTGTATGCCGGGGCGCTGCTCTTCGCCGTTGGCTCGGCTGCGTGCGCCGTCGCCCCCTCGTTCCAGGTGCTACTCGGGGGACGGGTGGTCACCGGGCTGGGCGGCGGGCTGGTCACCGTGGCCGAGTTTGTCGCAATCGGGCGCGCGTATCCCGCAGGGCTGCGCCCACAGGTGTTTACCTGGATCTCTGCCGCCTGGGTGCTGCCCTCTGTTGTCGGCGCCCCGGTGGCGGGCTGGTTGGCCGCGGTCTGGACGTGGCGGGCGGTGTTCTGGGTGGTGCTCGGGCCGGCATTTGTGGCGCTGAGCCTGGTGGTCGCGCGCCGGGCCGCATTCAGCGCAGAGCAGGACGCTGGGACAACGGAGGTCGACCGTCGAGAGCACCAGCGACTGGCGCGGCTCGGTGTCCTGGTCGCGGTCTCGTGCGGTGCGGTGCAGTTGGCCATCCACGAGCAGGAGCCACTGCGCTCGCCGATGACGCTCGTCGCCGTAGCCGGCCTGGTCGGTCTCGCCCTGGGCGCGCCGCGGCTGCTGCCCGAGGGCGCGCTGGCCAGCCGCCGAGGGCTGCCGTCGGTGGTGCTGTCCCGCGGCCTGCTCAACGCCGCGTTCAACGGGTCCATCGCCTTCGTCCCGCTCATGCTCGTCACGGAGCGCGACCTGAGCCTTGCCACGGCCGGGGTGGTCATTGCCGTCGCCTCCCTCGGCTGGAGCGCGGGTGCCTGGGTGCAAGGCCGGGTGCGGGGCAGCCAACCCGTGGTCCGCAGCAGGCTGGTCGCCCTCGGGGCGGGGCTGCTTGCCGTGGCGTGTCTCGGCCTCGTCGCGCTTTCGGCCAGCGGCCTGCCGACGTGGACGGTCGGGGTCGTCATGGTTCCACTCGGTCTGGGCATGGGCATCGGGTCGACGACGCTCTCGGTGCTGGTCCTCGACCTCGCGCCGCTGGAGGAGCACGGCCGCGCATCTTCGTCGCTGCTGTTGGCTGACGTCTTGGGTTCGGTCGTCGGCATTGCGACGGCGACCGCCATCTATGGCGCGCTCGCCGAGCAAGGTGAGCTGAGGTACGTGGCGATCTGGTCGGTGCTGGCCGCGGTCGCGACAACGGCGGTTTTCACCGGCTTACGGTGTGCTCAGCACGCGAGCACGTGACCGCGTTCGGTTCGGACACGGGACCAGCGGCCAAGGCGGTAGACCTGCACGACCTCGCCGGCCACGAGGAAGCCTAGGACCCGGCAGGCGAAGGCAGCGCCCGCGGACACGACTGGGTCAGTGCTGGTCGGCGCCCCCCATGCCTGGCCACCCATCCCCTTGGCGGCGGCCGCTGCGGCCGCCTCGTCGAGCGCCTGGGCGGGCAGCTGCCCGGCGAGCTCCCACCGGTCGCCGAGGCCGGGCAGCGCACCGGCCCAGGAGACTTGAACGGTCGCGGGCGGCACCGAGAGGATCGGGCCGGTCGGGTCACGAGCGAACCGTTCGGCCAGCGCCGCCGAGGCGACAACGACATCGATGTCGGCCGGTTCGGCCAGCGTCATGCCGCGCACCCCCACCACGGCCCCCTCCGCGAAGAGCGACGGGCCGGCCAGCACCTCGGTGTACACCCCCAGCACGGACCCTCGCGCCTGCAGCCGCACCGCGCCACCTGCGTTGGCCCGGCGGGCTCGGGCGACGAACGACACGAGGTCGGCATAACCCAACGAGTCCGGGAAGGCCAGGTGGGTCATCGGCGCCTTCGGAACGGGGCCGGCGGCCCGATCAAGGGGATGAGCGCCTCGCGCTCATGGGGGCTCATCCGCCGAGCGGACTCGGTGTCGAAGTCGTAGCACGCCATGGTCGATGCGGCCACGGCATACCGCTGCTCGCCCAGATGCGGCGGGTCGGTGACGATGTAGCCCAGGTCGTAACCGGCGCCCCCGACCCGGGTGACCCAGATGTCGATGGCGACCGGGTCGAGGCGGTACTCCAGCGGGCTGTGGTACTCGATCTCGTGTCGCGCGACGAGCACGTTGTGGTCGACGACGTTCATCCCCTCGCCGAACCATTGGGCCAAGGACAGCACCCGGGCGTCCTCCAGCAGCCGAAGGAACGAGACGTTGTTGACGTGCGCAAAGGCGTCCATGTCCGACCAGCGCAGCGGCACGAGGACGCGGGTGACATCGGACATGCCCGCCATCCTCGCAGCCGCGCGCTCGTTTCGAGTCAGGCGGCGTCGTCGTGGATGGCGTGGGGGTGGGTGGTGTGGCTGCGTCCGTTGGGGGCCCTCCAGGTGCAGATGCCGTCGGGGGTCATGGTGACGGTCCAGCCGCCGTGGTGTTTGAACCCGTGGTGGGTCCGGCAAAGTGTCTGCAGGTTCGCCGCCGTCGTGGGGCCGGTCGGGTAGGGGGTGACGTGGTCCAGGTCGCAGCGGGCGGCGGGGGTGCCGCACCCGGGGTAGCGGCAGGTGCCATCCCTTGCTCGGACCAGCCGGGCCAGGGCGGCGCCGGGTCGGTAGGTGCGCTTCGTCGAGGTGCTCGACGGCGCCAGTAGCTGGGTGGGCGGCGCCGAGGCGGAGGTGGGTGTCTGGGTTGGCCAGGATGGCGTTGACCTGCGCGGGTAGCAGCATCCCCACCGGGGGGATCAGCACCGGTTTGGGCACGAACCAGGTGCGCCCGTGCCAGTCGCGGGCCAGGTTCGGGTTGGCGTCCACCTCCCGGGCCTGGCGCACCACGGTCTGGAACCGTGCGTGCAGCGGCGGGTCGGGCCGGTCCTGGGCCCACGAGCCGCCCAGCACCACACTCGGGTGTGTCGAACGGGTCCAGCAGGTCAATCCACGGCCGGGAACGCTGAGCGGCGCAGTCACACGGCGGCGGCGGGGTCAGCTTCGTGAGAGCACCACTGGCCGGCCACCAGCCGGCTCGGATTCCGGGTCGATGTCCGGGTCGGTGTCCGGGTCGGTGTCCGGGTTGGTCGGCGTGCTCGTCGACTCGGCGGGCGCGCTCGGTGCGGGCGCCGGCTCAGCCGCCGGCACGCCCGCGTCAGAGTCGCCAGAGTCGTCGGCGGTGGGGGCTGAGGTGGTGGGGCTGAGGTGGTGGGGGCTGATGCGGTGGGGATGATCAAGGTCGCGGTCGTGCTCACGTGGACGTCGGAGAGGACCAGGTCGGCCAGCGCGTCGGCGCGGGCCTGGGCCACCGTCAGCTGCGGGTTGCCGGCCCGGTACCGGGCGGCCAGGTCCTCGACGGCGGCCCACATCGCCACCGACGCCTCGGCGGGTAGCTGCGCATCCCAGTGGGTAAGCCCGGCCTGCTCACCGGGGCTGACCCGCACCTGCCGCAGCGCCCCGCTGCCCTCCTCAGGGTCCTCGGCGTCGGTGGGGTCATCGGTGTCGGTGGGGTCGGGTTGGGGGGCCAGGCGGGCCGCGATCAGCTCGGCGCGGGTCTTCACCCGCGAGCCGGGCAGGTCGCGGATGTCCCCGTGATGCAACCGGGCCTCGAACTCGCCCAGCCGCTCCTGTTTGACCTCACGGGCGGCCCGGGTGATCACGCTGACCCGGTAGGGTTCCAGGTCCCCGGCCCACGCCATCGCCGCGGTACCCGGCAGCAGGCTGAGGGTGTGGGCGGTGTCGATGCGGGTGACCATGGTCCGCGGCGCGATCCGCAGGATCGGCGCCAAGGCGGCGGCGGCCTGCTGCACCGGGGTCGGCGCCCCGACCGGCATACCGGCACCGGCGCCGTACCGGGCGGCCCAATGCGCGTCCCGCGCCGCGAGCACATGCTCGGTGTAGCGGGTGACCGCCACCGCCTGGCGAGCGGACACGGCGTTGACGATCCGTTGGGTGGCCGCGACCACACACTCGGCCTCGTCCGCGCTCATCGCAGACAGCCGATCCTCGGTGACTCGGGCGAGGGCGGCGGCGAGCCGGAACGGGTCCGCGGTTTGCACCGCGGCCATCGTCGGCTCACACACCGTCTCGAACATGTATCCATTTTACGCTCGGACTCACTCAACACAAGACTTTTTAAGCCGTGATTCGAACAATTTCTGGCTTCCCCGTTCCCGGTCTCGGCCCCACCGGACCTGGCCGAACCAGGCGACGCTACGATCCCGCCCGTGACCGAGATCTACCCGGCCGACCCGATGGCCGACCTGCTGGACGTCCTCGATATCCAGCTGCTGGGCGAGGCACGGGTGCACACTGAGGCGGCGCCCGGGGAGCTGGCCGGGGACCTGCACGACGAGACACCGTTGGTGTTCATCGGGCGCAGCCACTTCTACCGCGGCCGCGTCTTCGGCGGGCAGGTGCTGGCGCAGGCGGTCATCGCTGCGGGCCGCACGGTGGCCACGGCGCCAGGCCCGCCGCGCTACCTGCACTCCCTGCATGCTTACTTCGTGCGCCCGGGTGACGACACGCGCCCGATCCGGTTCGCCGTCGAGCAGGTGCGAGACGGCGGGTCGTTCTCCACCCGCCGGGTTCAGGCCATGCAGCGCGGCCACGTGCTGCTGTCCATGATGGCCTCCTTCCAGGCCGAGGCGAGCGGGCTCGAGCACGCCGAGCCGATGCCGCCGGCCCCCGACCCCGACCAGATGCCGACCATCGCCGAGCAGATGGCCGACATCGACCACCCTTCCCGCGACTTCCTCTCGCGGCCCCGGGCCATCGACATCCGCCATGTCGATGGCAACCTCTACCTCGAGCCCGCGTCGCAGCGACGGGCAACCCAGTCGCTGTGGCTGCGCACCTCGGGCCCACTGCCCGACGACCCACTTGTGCACGCCGCGGTGATCGCCTACGCCTCGGACTTCTCGATCCTCGAGCCGGTGCTGCGACGGCACGGCCTGGTCTGGATGGACCATCGGCTGCGTCCGGCCAGCCTCGACCACGCGATGTGGTTCCACCGCCGGGTACGCGCGGACGACTGGGTCCTTTACACCCAGCAGTCACCGTCGGCGTCCGGGGGCCGCGGGCTCTCGGTGGGGCGGATGTTTGATCGCGACGGGCGCCATGCGGTGACGCTGGCTCAGGAGGGGATGCTGCGCATCAAGGAGGAATGAGACTGCACCTGCCATGAGCGCGGGCGGCACCGCTAGGCTCGCCTCTCGGCACGGGTATGCCGTCCAGCTCGGTGCCCAAACCAGCCAGTTTGCCGGAAGGACCGACGAAGGAGTCCGCTAGTGAGCACTACCCCCCGAACCGCCGTTGTCACCGGTGCCGCGCGTGGCATTGGAGCCGGGATCGCCAAGCGCATGGCGGCCGACGGACACGCCGTTGCCGTCTTGGACCTGGACGAGGCCTCCTGCGCGGCAACCGTGTCGGCCATTGAAAAAGCGGGCGGTAAGGCCCTCGCCGTCGGTGTCGATGTCTCGGACCCGGCGGGTGTCGAGGCGGCCGTCGTTCGTATTGCCGACGAGCTCGGCCCTCCGACGATCCTGGTCAACAACGCCGGGATCACGCGCGACGCCATGCTGTTCAAGATGACGCCCGAGGCCTGGGACGCCGTCTTGGCGGTGCACCTGCGCGGTGCGTTCCTCATGACCAAGAACTGCCAGAAGTACATGACCGAGGCCAAATGGGGCCGGATCGTGAACCTCTCGTCGATCTCCGCGCTCGGCAACCGCGGCCAGGCCAACTACTCGGCGGCCAAGGCCGGCATGCAGGGCTTCACCAAGACCGCGGCGATCGAGCTGGGCAGGTTCGGGGTCACCGTCAACTGCATCGCGCCGGGGTTCATCCAGACCGAGATGACCATGGCGCATGGCCGACAGCATGGGCGCCCCGTTCGAGGACATCGCCGCCGCCGCCGCCAAGGACATCCCGGTCGCCCGCATCGGCCAGCCCGAGGACATCGCCGCGCTGACCTCCTTCCTGGTCGGCGAGGAGTCCGGCTTCGTCAGCGGCCAGGTCATCTACTCAGCCGGGGGCCCGAAGGGCTGACCTGCGCAGCTCTCTCTGGCGCCCGAACCCGCTCCGTCGGGTTCGGGCGCCCTTGTCGTCCAGGCCACGTGACCGGCATACCAGGCCGTGGTAGCCGCGCTGCCTAGGCTGGGGTCATGTCTCCCGCCCGCACCGGCCGTGAGGCCACTCCCCCAGGAAGCGCCCCTGCCGTCGTCCGGGCCGTCGCCATCCTGGACGCGCTCGCCGTGAGCGAGGCGAGCTACCTCA
This sequence comes from uncultured Actinomycetota bacterium, assembly GCA_963724925.1. Taxonomy (GTDB): domain Bacteria; phylum Actinomycetota; class Actinomycetes; order Actinomycetales; family Dermatophilaceae; genus Phosphoribacter. The sequence continues at coordinate 156,461 of CAVRXF010000034.1, forward strand.
GCCTTAGCGACATCAGCCGAGCGATCGGCGTGCCCAAGTCGTCCACGGCCTCGATCTGCGCGGCTCTTGAGACGGGCGGCTTGCTCATCCGCGACGACCACGGGTACTCGCTTGGGCGGCGCCTCGTCGAGCTCGGCGGGGTGTACCTGTCGCGCATGGATCGGGTGCGGGAGTTCTACACCGCCTGCGCCGGGTCGTCGACACTGGCCGGCGAGACGGTGCGGCTGTGGGCGCTCGGCGGCAGCGACGCGATCTGCCTCGGCCGCTACGAAGGACATCCGGCGGTCCGGCTGACGACGAACATCGGCGACCGGGTGCCCGCCTCGACGAGCGCGGCCGGCAAGGTCATGCTCGCCCAGTTCGACGACGCCGAGGTCCGCGACCTGTACCACGGCCGAACCTCCTTGCCGCGACTCACCGCTCGGTCGCACGCATCCCTGGACGAGCTGCTCGAGGACCTGGCCGTCACTCGACGCCGTGGCTACGGGCTTGACGACGAGGAAAGTGCCCAAGACGTCGTCGAGCTGGCTTACGTGGTGCCCTCCCGCGGGATGCGCAGCGCGGTCATGGCGGTCAGCGTGACCCAGCACCGTTCGACGTTTGCCGCAGCGCTGGAGGCGCCTCTGGTGACGGCCATGCGCGAGGTCGCTGAGGGGCTCGGCAACCCCATGCAGGTCATATGATCTAAATCACACTCAGGTCGGGTGTCTTCTCTATTGAACTCCGTTCACTCTATCGGCCATCCTAGGACCAGTCGGCCGCAACGGTGCGGCCTACAGACGGAGGCGACCATGACCATGCACGAGCGGGCAGTCGCGGACCAACAAGTCGACGCGGTCCAGCTGCGCAGAGCGACGCTGGCCTCCTCGGTGGGGTCGGCGCTGGAGTACTACGACTTCTACATCTACGGCCTGGCCAGCGCGCTGATTTTCGGCAAGCTGTTCTTCGAGCCCCTCGGCACGGCTGGCGGCACCATCGCCGCCTTCGCCACGTATGCCGTCGGGTTCGCCGCCCGCCCGATCGGTGGGCTGATCTTCGGTCGCCTCGGCGACACGCTCGGGCGCAAGACCATCCTCATCGTCACCATCGCCCTCATGGGCGGGTCCAGCATGCTCATCGGCCTGCTGCCCACCTATGCGCAGGTCGGCTCTTTTGCTGCGGTCCTTCTCGTCATCCTGCGCATCCTGCAAGGGCTCGGCGCCGGCGCCGAACAGGCCGGGGCGACCGTGCTCATCTCCGAGTTCGCCCCGGCGAAGCGCCGCGGCTACTTCGCCGCGCTGCCGTTCGTCGGGATCCAGATCGGCACCCTGCTCGGCGCCGGCACCTTCGTGCTGCTACAGACCATGCAGGCCGACCTCACCCAGTCGTTCCTGTGGCGCATCCCGTTCCTGCTGGGCTTCCTGCTCATCATCGTCGCGGTGCTCATTCGGATGAAGCTGAAAGAGTCCCCGACGTTCGAGGAGTTCAGCGAGCACCAGGCGCAGACCGCCAAGCAGTCGCTCGGCCAGTCGCTCAACACGTCGAAGCGGAACATCTTCATCGGGATCGGGCTACGGATGGCCGAGAACGGCAACTCCTCGATCTACTCTGCCCTGCTGCTCGCGTTCGTCGGCAGCCTGGCCGTCTACAAGGACGCCAAGACGACGATCGGCACCCAGGGCGCCGTCGTCGCCGCCCTCGTTTCCGTATTCACCGTTGTGCTCTTCGGTGCGCTGTCGGACCGGTTCGGCCGAGTCCAGGTGTACCGCTACGGCGCGCTCTTCCTCGGCCTGTTTGCCTTCCCGGCCTTCTACCTGCTCACTCTCGGCCAGGTCTGGCTGGTGCTGTTCGTCATGGCCGTCGGCATCGGGATCGGGGTGCAGGCCATGCTCGGCCCGCAGTGTGCGCTGCTACCCGAGCTGTTCGGCAACGCCCACCGCTACACCGGAGTCGCCATGGCTCGTGAGCTGTCTGCCGTCATCGCCGGAGGCATCGCCCCGCTGCTCGGTGCGGTGCTCCTGGCCTGGAGCAACAACTCCTGGTGGGTCATCAGCCTCTACTCGCTGGTGCTGTGCGCGATCACGTTCGCGACGACGTTCGTCACCCCTGAGCCGGCCGGTCGCGACCTGACCGAGCTCCACGACGCGGCATGAGCACTGCGCCTTTCGGCGACCGAGTGCGCGTGGTCGTCGCCAACGCGCTGGCCCCGCAGCTGTGCGAACGCATCGGCGACGTCGACCCTCGGGTCGACGTCGTCGTCGACCAGGCGCTGCTCGCACCGATGCGCTTTGCGGGCGACCACTCCGGAGACCCGGACTTCCGCCGCGACGCCGCCCAGGAGGCCCGCTTCACGGAGCTGCTCGAGTCGGCCGACGTGCTCTACGGCATACCGGACACTGACCCGGCGCGCCTCGCGGCGGTGGTGCGCGCCAACCCCAGGCTGCGGTGGGTCCAGACCATGGCGGCGGGCGGCGGCGGCCAGGTGCTCGCCGCAGGGCTCACCGCGGAGGAGCTGTCCCGGGTGCGGTTCACGACGTCGGCGGGAGTCCACGGGCTGCCGTTGGCCGAGTGGGCGCTCTTCGGCATCTTCGCGGGCGCCAAGGAGCTGCCACGCCTGTATGCCGGCCAACAGGCCCACACGTGGCCCGAGCGGGTCGTCTCCCGCCCACTGGCCGGCAGCACCGTGCTCGTCCTGGGGCTCGGTGGGATCGGCCAGCAGGTGGCCCGGCTTGCCGGCGCGGTCGGCATGAAGGTCCTCGGCGTGAAGCGCACCGCTGGACCGGTGGAGGGCGTGCAGGTCCACCCGATGAGCGCCCTCCCCGACGTCATCGGCGAGGCTGACCACATCGTGGTCACCTTGCCGGGCACCCGGCATACCGACGGCTTGCTCGACGCGCGGCTCTTGGCGGGCGCTAAGCGAGGCGTGACCCTGGTCAACGTCGGCCGGGGGACGGTCGTCGACGAGCCGGCGCTCGTCGACGCCCTCAAGACTGGACAGGTCGGCTTCGCCGCGCTTGACGTCTTCGCGGTCGAGCCGCTGCCGAGCGACTCACCGCTGTGGGACCTGCCCAACGTCCTGATCAGCCCGCACACCGCCGCCCTCGATGTCCGCGAAGAGGAGCGGATCGCCGAGCAGTTCTGCGAGAACCTGCGCGCGTTCCTCGACGCATCGCCGATGACCAACCTCGTCGACCCGGACCAGGGGTACTGAGCCACCGGTGGACGAGCACACACCGGTCGGCGTCCTCGGGCTGGGCCTGATGGGTCGCCCGGTCGCTTCGAGCATCGCCCGGGCCGGGACGCCCGTGTTCGCATGGAACCGCAGCCCCGCCCAGCCCCCCGAGGGGGTCACCCTGATCGGCTCCGTCGCCGAGCTGGGCCGCCGCTGCCCTATCGTGCTGGTCCTGCTCCCGGACCTGCCGCAGCTCGTGCCGCTGCTCGCGGAGCTGCTCGGGCCGGGCCATGTGGTGCGCACACTCGTCGTCATGAGTACCTGCTCACCGGTCGCGGTCCGCGAGCTCGCCGAATCGCTGGCCGGCCTCGGTGTCGACGTCGTCGACGCCCCGATGAGCGGAGGCGTCATCGGAGCCGAACGAGCCACCCTCTCGATCATGGTCGGGGGCCCTCACGAGGCCGTGGAGCGGGTGCGGCCGGCCCTAGCATCAGCGGGCTCGACGGTCACCCGCCTCGGGGATGTTGGTGCCGGATCGTTGGCCAAGGCGTGCAACCAGATGGTCGTCGCGGCAACGCTGACCGCCCTCGCCGAGGCGATGGTGCTTGCCGAGCGCGAAGGGCTGGACCGCGACGCGGTGCTCGGCGTGCTCGCTGGCGGGCTTGCGGCGTCCGAGGTCCTCAACCAGAAGCGCCAGGCTCTCGCGACGGACGACTTCACGCCCAGCGGCCCGGCCCGTTACCTGCTCAAGGACCTCGGCTTCGCGATCGACGTGGCGAGTGCTAGCGGCGGCGCGTTGCCGTTGATGCAGGCGCTGCGCGGGGTCTTCGAGGCGTTGGTCGAGCAGGGTCTGGGTGACCTGGACGCCGCGGCGGTCCTGCAGACGGTGCGGCAGTGGAGCCCGAGCACCCCGCGCGGCACCTCCGGCTGACCTTGGACAAACACCCGCCCTTCGTCGAATCTCGCGCTCTTGGCACGAAACTCATGCTCTTACCCTGGTATATGAGGCTAAGAGTGGGTCCAACGTGCCAAGAGTGGGCCTTCGTTACATCCCGGTGCTCAAGGTGGACCCGCCGTCGATCACGAGGGTCTGGCCCGTGATGAACGCCGCGTCCTGGGAGAGCAGGAACGACACCGCGCCCGCGACGTCCTCGGGGGTGCCGAGCCGACCGAGCGGATACCCGGCGATGATCTGCTCCTCTCGGCCCTCGTAGATGGCAGCAGCGAACCGGGTCTTGACCAGGCCGGGGGCCACCGCGTTGACTCGGACCCGCGGTGCCAGCTGCAGGCCCAGCTCCATGGTGAGGTGCACCAGCGCAGCCTTCGACACGCCGTACCAGCCCGCCATGGGGCTTGCCCCGAACGCGGCGATGGACCCGACGTTCACCACCGCGCCTTGGCGGTCGCCAGACCCCAGCCCGGCGTCGATCGCCTTGCGGACCCACGACGCCGCGCTGACGACATTGGCATCGAGCACCTTGCGGGCCACGTCGAGGGTGGAGTCGAGCATCGGGCCGTAGTGGGGGTTGATGCCGGTGTTGTTGACCAGATAGGTCAGGCTGGCGAACCTCTCGACGGCGGTCGCGACAACCTGGTGCTGGTGCGCCTCGTCGGAGCTGTTGCCGGCCACCCCCACGGCGTTCGCTTCCCCGAGCTGGGCCACCGCATCGGCCAGCGGCTCGGCCTTGCGGGCGGTGATGACGACTTGGGCGCCCTCGTCGACGAGCCGCTTGGCGATGGCCAGCCCGATACCCCGGCTGGCCCCCGTGACGATGGCGACGGCGCCCGAGTGATCGGTCATGGGTCAGAGGCCTAGGTCGCGGCCGATGAGCTCCTTCATGATCTCGTTGGAGCCGGCCCAGATCTTGGTCACCCGGGCGTCGCGCCAGGCGCGGGCCACGCGGTACTCGTTCATGTAGCCGTAGCCGCCGTGCAGCTGGACGCACGCGTCGAGCACGTCGTTCTGGACCTGCGCCGACCACCACTTGGCCTTCGCCGCGTCGACGGCGGTGAGCTGGCCCTCGGCGTGCGCACGACGCAGTCGTCGACGTAGGCCTGGGTGACCTCGATCTTGGTGACCAGCTCGGCGAGGAGGAACTTGTTGTGCTGGAACGCGCCGATCGGCTGGCCGAACGCCTTGCGCTCCTTGGCGTACTCGATGGTCTCCTGGAGGATCTGCCGGGCGTGGGCGATGTTGGAGACCGCGGCGCCGATCCGCTCCTGGGGCAGCCGCTGCATCATGCGCGATGAAGCCCATGCCCACGTCGCCGATGCCGGTTCTCGTCGGGCACGCGGACGTCCTCGAAGAACAGCTCGGCGGTGTCGGACTCGTCCTGGCCGACCTTGTCCAGCTTGCGGCCGCTGGTGAAGCCCGGCATCCCGCCTCGACGACGAACAGGGTGATCCCCTTGGCGCCCTTGGCGGGGTCGGTCCGGGCGGCGACGATGACCAGGTCGGCCTGAGTAGCCGTTGGTGATGAAGGTCTTGGAGCCGTTGAGGACCCAGGCGTCGCCGTCGCGGACCGCGGTGGTCTTGAGCGCGGCGAGGTCGGAGCCACCGGAGGGCTCGGTCATCGCGATCGCGCAGATCAGGTCGCCGCTGGCGATACCGGGCAGCCAGCGCTGCTTCTGCTCCTCGGTGCCGAGGTCGACGATGTAGGGCGGGCAGACGTCGGAGTGGATGCCGAAGCAGGAGGACGTCGCCGCGTTGAACCGCGGCCCACTCCTCGGCCAGCACCGCGTTGAACCGGTAGTCGTCGACGCCGGCGCCGCCGTACTCCTCGGGGATGCCGAGGCCGAAGAAGCCCTGCTTGCCAGCGGCCTTCCAGATGTCCCGAGGGATGGCCTTGTCCCGGATCATCTCCTCGGCGCGCGGCTTTAGGGTGCGCTCGACGAACTCGCGGGCCGACGCGCGGAACGCCTCGTGGTCCTCGTCGTAGATGCGGCGTGACATGAACGTCCTCCCCGGTTCAGTCGTTCACACACTTATCAAGCGCTTGTTCAGTGTCCCAGTCGGCATACCGAAGCCCTCCGCTTCACAACCCAAGCAGGTACATCAGAGCGCTCAGGGTGAGAAATGACGCCGCCGTCGTGACGAGCAGCACACCTGCCGAGGCCCGCTCCTCACCGAAGGTGTGCGCGAGCACCGGCAGGACGGTCATGGTGGGCAAAGCCGCAGTGATGAGCAGCGCGGCACGAAGGTCGGGCGCCAAGGCCGGCATACCCAGAGCAACGCAGGCCGCGGCGACACCGGCCACCAGCAGGGGGTGCGCAACGAGCTTGCCCGTCGACACGATGCCGATCCGGCTCACGATGCCGCGGACCTTGGTGCCGACCAGCAGGCCACCGACCGCGAACAGCGCCGTCGCGGTGCTGGCTCGACTGAACAGGTCCAGCGCCCGGGTCGCTACGTCGGGCAGGTGCAGGCCGCTCGCGGCGAAGACGAGCCCGAGCAGCACCGCGAGCAACAGCGGGTTGCGTGACAGGCGGCGCAGGTTCTCGCGCAGCTGCTCGGTCCAGGACAGGTGGGAGGTCGCGCCGGACGACGCGATCACGAGGGTGAGCGGCAGCAGCAGGATGTTCTCGACGACCATGTTGAGCCCGAGCGAGAGCCCCGCTACGGAGGGCAGGGCCAGCAGCGCTAGTGGGTAGCCGACGTAGCCGCTGTTGCTGCCGCTGCTGCCCAGCCCGTCGAACGCCCGGGCCTCCGCTCGGGCCTTGCGCAGCCGCGCGTACCCGTAGCCGAGGGCGAACGACGCGAGGGTGCCGACCGCGTATGCCGTGAGGTAGGTCGGATTGAGGATCTCGGCGACCGTGCGGCTGGCGATCGCAAGGAACATCAGCGATGGCAGCGCGAACATCACGACGAACTGGGAGAGCACGCGCATCTGCTCGCGGGTGAACAGCCCGCGGCGCACCGCGACATACCCCACGACGATGACCAGGTAGATCGGGACGGTGAGGCCGAGGATGTTCAGCATGGGGCTCCGTCAGCTCCCCCACCCACCCGCATAGGCCCCAGTCTTGTCTGAGACGCTCGGGGCGTGGCACACAGCGTCCTGGTCGTCCCGGTTGCTGAGATGGAGCCATTTGTGCGGGCCCGCCACGAGCATTACGACCGGGCGTACGTCTCGTCGGACCCGACGTTCGCCCATGCCCATGTGACCGCACTGGGGCCGTTCGTGCCGGTGCAGCGGATCACCGACAGTGTGCTGGAGCGCGTCGGTGAGGTCGTGGAGTCGGCCTCGTCGTTCAGCTTCCGGCTCGAACGGGTCGCGACGTTTCCAGGCGGCATCGTCCACCTCGTACCCGAGCCGGCTGGCCCGTTCCGCAGCCTTGGCGCCGCGCTGGGGCGGGCGTTCCCGGCATACCCGTCGTATGCCGGTGAGTTCGCGAACGTCGCGCCGCACCTGACCCTTGACGCCCTCGGCGCTGGTGTGGACGAGGCGTCGGTGCGCTCGGCCGTTTCGGGCCTGGTGCCGGTGGAGTGCGCGGCGAGGGAGGTTCGGCTGTCGTGGTACGAGCCCTGGGCCTGCCGGACACTGGCGACCTGGGCCTTGGGTGTCAGTTAAGCGCGGGCCGCATCACGGGCCGGGTTCGGCCGGTGCGCCCAACCTTAGTCGCGGGTGAGCTTGCGGTAGGTGACCCGGTGCGGGCGGCGGCCTCCTCGCCGAGGCGCTCGACCTTGTTCTTCTCGTAGGCCTCGAAGTTGCCCTCGAACCAGTACCACTTCGCCGGGTTCTCGTCGTTGCCCTCGTAGGCGAGGATGTGGGTCGCCACCCGGTCGAGGAACCACCGGTCGTGGCTGATCACGACGGCGCAGCCGGGGAACTCCAGCAGGGCGTTCTCGAGCGAGCCGAGAGTCTCGACGTCGAGGTCGTTGGTCGGCTCGTCGAGCAGGATCAGGTTGCCGCCCTGCTTGAGGGTGAGCGCGAGGTTGAGCCGGTTGCGCTCCCCGCCGGAGAGCACGCCGGTCGGCTTCTGCTGGTCGGGGCCCTTGAAGCCGAACTGCGGAGACGTAGGCGCGCGAGGGGATTTCGACGTGGCCGACCTTGATGTGGTCGAGGCCGTCGGAGACGACCTGCCAGACGTTCTTCGTTCGGGTCCAGGCCGCCCCGGGCCTGGTCGACGTAGGAGATCTTGACGGTCTCGCCGACCTTGACCGTGCCGGCGTCGGGCTGCTCCAGCCCGACGATGGTCTTGAACAGGGTGGTCTTGCCGACCCCGTTCGGGCCGATGACGCCGACGATGCCGTTGCGCGGCAGGGTGAAGGACAGGCCGTCGATGAGGATCCGGTCGCCGAAGCCCTTCTGAGGTTCCTTGGCCTCGATGACCTGGCGAGCCCAGGCGCGGGCCCGGCGGGATCTGGATCTCCTCGAAGTCCAGCTTGCGGGTGCGCTCGGCCTCGGCGGCCATCTCCTCGTAGCGCTGCAGCCGGGCCTTGGACTTGGCCTGGCGGCCCTTGGCGTTGGAGCGGACCCACTCCAGCTCGTCCTTGAGCCGCTTGGCCAGCTTGGCGTCCTTCTTGCCCTGGACCTGCAGCCGCTCGGCCTTCTTCTCCAGGTACGTCGAGTAGTTGCCCTCGTAGGGGTAGAGCCGGCCGCGGTCGACCTCGGCGATCCACTGGGCCACGTTGTCGAGGAAGTACCGGTCGTGGGTGACGGCAAGCACGGCGCCGGGGTACTGCGCGAGGTGCTGCTCGAGCCACTGCACCGACTCGGCGTCCAGGTGGTTGGTCGGCTCGTCGAGCAGCAGCAGGTCGGGCTTGCTGCAGCAGCAGCTTGCACAGCGCCACCCGGCGACGCTCACCGCCGGAGAGGATGGAGACGTCGGCGTCCGCCGGCGGGCAGCGCAGCGCGTCCATGGCCTGCTCGAGCTGGCGTCCAGGTCCCACGCGTCGGCGTGGTCGATCTGCCTCCTGGAGCTTGCCCATCTCCTCCAGCAGCGCGTCGTAGTCGGCGTCGGGCTCGGCCATCTCCGCCGAGATCTCGTTGTAGCGGTCGATCTTGGCCTTGATCTCGCCCGACGCCCTCCTGGACGTTGCCCAGGACGGTCTTGGACTCGTTCAGCGGCGGCTCCTGCTGCAGGATGCCGACGGTGTAGCCCGGCGACAGGCGGGCCTCGCCGTTTGACGGCTGGTCGAGGCCGGCCATGATCTTGAGGATGGTCGACTTGCCGGCGCCGTTCGGGCCGACGACGCCGATCTTGGCGGCCGGGAAGAACGCCATCGTGACGTCGTCGAGGATGAGCTTGTCGCCGACCGCCTTGCGGGCCTTGCTCATGGTGTAAATGAACTCGGCCATGCCTCAAGGCTATCGGGGCGGCCCCGCTCGACCGAATCCCAGAAGTGACCATGAGGTAAGCGCGCTTTTCGGGGTAGTAGCATTACTACATGGTGGACATGGCCGGTGTAGACATGGTGGAGGTTCGCGAAGCCGCCTTGCTTGTCGGACGTACGCCTGAAACGGTCCGGCGGTGGGTGTGGTCGGGTCGCTTGGCCGCCGTCAAGAAGGGGAACCGGCTCCTTGTCAGCCGAGCGGAGCTGCGTGAGGCCGCCACGGGTGGTCCCGCACCCAACGTGCCCGCGCTCGCCCTGGCCGAGTGGCGGACCGAAGTCGCGCAACGCCTGGACCGAACGACCGGTCGCACCGCAAGCGACCTCGTGCTGGAGACCCGTCGGGAGCGTTACGCGGCGACTCTTGGCGCACATGCCGGTCGTTGATGCCAGTGTGGCAGTCGACTGGGTTGCGCCCGACTCAGATCCGCAAGGACCAGCACGGCAGCTGCTGGATCGGCTCAGCGCGCAGGACGCTCGCCTCCAAGGGCCGACGCTGCTGCTGCTAGAGGTGGCCAACGCCCTGCTCAGCGGCGTCCGTCGCAGGCGATGGGACGGGGAGGCGGCGGATGCGTCCTTCGTGCTGCTCCGGCGCATGCCTATTCTCCTGGCGGATGAGGCAGGTGACCTCGATCGCGCCTACGAGCTCTCCCGACGCTTCGACGAGCACCCGATCTACGACATGCTCTACGTCGCCGTAGCTGAACGGCGTGGCGAAACCCTCTACACCGCCGACGCTCGCTTAGCCGCCCGGCTGCAGGCCTTTGCACCCGTCGTACTCGTCGGCGCGTGATCGTGCCCGTCACCGGTTAGGCGATGTTGACGACCTCGTAGGGGTCGGTCTCGGCGTCCTGAACGCTTCGGTCGAACGCGCCCGCCTCCTCTGGTTTGGGGTATGGGTAGCGCGGTTCTTCGCCGCTGGCTTCGCTCCCGGCCTGCGAACCATCGGGATCCTCGTCCCCGTGCAGGGAGGCCTGGATACTCCGGGTCACCCAGCCGATCGGCGGTGTCGAACTGCACGCGCCCGCGCTTGGCGTACTTTGCCTGCCCCCAGGTCAGGTCGTGGCCGGCGTTGTAGCCTTCGACCTCGACAGACGTCATGGGCTGGTTCTGCGAGCCGACCCACTGGTTGACCCGCAGCCGACCGTAGACGATGACCGGCTCACCCTTCTTGAGGCTGGCCACGACATTGGCAGCAAGACCGTTGAAGACGACGACGCTGACATAGTTGGTGCCGCTGTCGACGTAGGCACCAGAGCCGGGGTCACGACGGCGAGTCGTCGAGGCGACCCGGAAGGTCGCGAAGTGCCTACCGTTCTTGCCGGTGCGCAGGGTCGGGTCGGCCACCATGTTGCCGACAACCGTGACAAACGACTCATTCATCTGTGGACCTCGTAACTCTCAGGAAGCGGCGCTCCTCAGCGCCACTGGCTAGCGTGCGCGAAATCGGCGACGCACGGCATACCGCCGCCTGGGGCTGTGGACGAGGTGACGACCCGCGACAACGATGTGGACAGCCGACGCACGAGGTCAGCGGCGCCCGGCCTGCTCGAGCTGTTCGCGCGTCGTCCGGTGCCGCTCCAGCACCGCGGTGACCGGCTCGATAATCCGTTGGTGGGCGACCTGGGTGATGGCCTGTCGCAACCGCTGCTCGATGAGCCGCCGCCGGCGGCGGGCACCGACCCGGGCCAGGCCCCGCGACACGAGGGCGCCCAGCAGCCCGAGAAGGACCCCGCCCGAACAGCAGCAGGGTGGGCAGCGGCACCTGGCCGACAGTCGGCGTCGGAATCGGCGGCAGCTGCAGCCAGCCCACCACACCGAGACCGACCAGCCACAGCAGCCCCACTACGGCAGCGGCCCCGAGGAGCGCCTGCAGGCCACCCATGACCCTCCACCACACGGGGTGGCGGTCGCGCAGCGGCGTGTGCACGATCGCCTGGTCGAGCGCGTCCGACAGCCCCGCCCCTCCGGGTGACGCCGCCGACTCAACGGCCTGCGCCCAGCGCACCGGAAGCCCCGCGCTGGCGCGGTCGGTGAGCTGGCGAGTGGCCAAGGCGACGGATGCCCGGGCCGAAGGCGACGGCGGGGGGATGGAGGAGCGGCCCAGCACGGCCCGCACCGAGTCGCGGCCCTGCGTGTCGAGCGGCACGGACGAGCGGTCCAGGCGCAGGCGGGCCAGTGGGTCGGCGCGGAACGCGCGCAACCACCGGGTGAACAGCCACCCGCCTTCTGACCCGGCCTCGCGCAGGTAGTCGTCGTGCACTGCCTGTAGCACGACCGGCACACCTGCCGCGCGAGCCAAAGCGTCAACAAGCGCCGCATCCGCCTGGTCGGTCACCCTGGGCTCGACGTCCGCGACGCTACGGCGCAGCGCCGTGGCGCTGTCGAGGATGTCAGCTGAAAGTCGTTGCCGCGCAGCGTCCTGGCTGGCCACGGCAGCGGAAAGGCGCTCACGCAGCGCCTCGACGCCCTCGCCAGTGCGGGCCGACGTCAGGTAGACCCGCGCGGCGTGCATCCCGTCTGCGGCGAGCAGCCGGACCAGGTCTTCGTGGCACTGCGCCCCGGCCTCGGCTGACAGCCGGTCGGCCTGGTTCAGCACGACGAGGGTCACCGTGTCGTGTGAGGCGAGCCGTCGGAGGTACTCGTCGTGCAGCAGCGCGTCGGCGTACTTCTGTGGGTCGGTCACCCAAACGAACACGTCGACGAGCTCGAGGATGCGGCGGGCCTCCACGCGGTGGGACTGCACGCGGGAGTCGAAGTCGGGAAGGTCGAGCAGCACGAGCCGCTCCAGGCTGGCCGACCCTTCGGAGACGGCGTCAGCGTCGGTCGGGGCATCGACGACATGCCGGGAGGCCACGCCCAGCCAGTCCAGCAGCTCGAAAGCGGGCTCGCTTCCCCAGACCGCCGCCGTCGGTGTCGAGGTGGTCGGCCGCCGCGCCCCGATGGCCGCCACGGGGCGCCCGACGAGCGCGTTGAAGATGGACGACTTGCCGCTTCCCGTCGCGCCGGCCAGCGCGGCGACGGTGTGGCTGCCCACGATGGCGGTCCGCTGTGCCACCTTCGCGACGAGTTGGCCGACGCTCGTGGCCGCAGTCGGCATCGAGCTCGGTGCGGCCAGCGTCAAGGGCCGCCGCTAGCGCCGCGGCCTGGGCGAACAGGTCCTCGGCGGAGACGGTCGCGGGGGGTCGCTCGCCCGCGCGCAGGCTCACCGGGCGGCCTTGACAGCCAGCGTGGCCGCAGTCAGCCGTCGACCCTGGTCGCGTGGCGCCTGCCTGCTCTCGACGGCGCCCTGGAACCGGTTGGACTCTTCGGCGAAGAGCACCTGGACCCGCTCTAGGAGGGCCGCGCGTGCCTTGTTCGCGAGCGAGCGCACCGCCTGGTCGCCGAAGATCGCCTCGAGCAGCTTCTGCCCCAACAGTGCGGTGCCACCCGCGATGCCCGCCTCGGCGCCGGTGACCCCGCCGGTGTAGGCGAATGTCACGAGCATGAGGACGACACCAACCCCGTTCACCCCGTATGCCGCCACGCGGGCCGTCGTGCGCCGGTCTCGCCCTTCGGTTCGGACCAGGTTGAGCACGTCGTCCTGCCACATCCGCACGAGCGCCTCCACCTGCTCGGAGAACCCGGGGCCCGGTGTGTCGAGCCCCGGGTGGGCTGTGAGCAGCGCCTCGCCGCCCGGCATACCTCTCCACGAGCGCGCGACCCGCGCCGCCGCGGTCTGCGCCTCCGCCGCGACGAGGGCGGCCACCCCCGTATGCAACGCCTCGCCCAGGTCTCGCCCGGGCGGCGGCTGCCCCCTCACCATGGCGACGAGCCGGTCACGGATGCGGGACACCCCAGACTCGACCTGCTTGAAGAATTCGCCGGTGCCGACGAACTCCTGCCAGCGGGACAGCACCTCGCCGCGCAGCAGGGTGCCATCGGTGATGCCGGTGTGGACCGCCTCGGCGGCTTCCGCGTATGCCGTGTCGGCGACAGAGATCAGCGACTTGGTCGCGTCCAGCTGGGCGGCGGTGGCGTCGACGAGGGCGTAGGTGCGCGGCTCCAGCGAGTCCAAGGCGCCGGTCAGGGTTTGGCGCACGACGATGGCACGCGCCTTGGCGTCACGGGCTAGCGCGGAGAGCCACGTGTGCAGACGCCCGATCTCGTCCGGGCTGAGCAGCCCGTCGGGACGCAGGGTCGTCTCCGGGATGGTGAACAGTGGCGCCAGCCCCAGCCCCTGCTCCTTGAGCATCGAGACCAGATGGGGTCGGACCTCCTCGAGCGCTTCGGGCGGTACGCGGTCGAGCACGACGGCGATAGAGGTGCCTCGTTCGGAAGCTTGGCGCAGTAACGCCCACGGGACGGCGTCGGCATACCGGGCCGCCGTGGTGACGAAGATCCAGAGGTCGGCCGCGGCGAGCAACTGCTCGGCGAGCTCGCGGTTGCTGTGCACCACCGAGTCGATGTCCGGCGCGTCGAGCAGGGCCAGGCCAGGGGGCAGCGCGTCCGACGCGACGAGCCGCACCGATGAGGGGTCGGCAGGCGCTGGGTCGACCCCGGTGACGCGGCCCAGGCCGGCGAGGACTCGATCGCCGGTGAACCAGTCGTCGTCGTTCGGATGGTGCACGAGCACGGGCGAGCGGGTGGTGGGGCGCAGCACACCGGGGCGGCTCACGACCGCGCCAACCAGTGAGTTGACGAGAGTGGACTTGCCCGCGCCCGTCGAGCCGCCGACCACGGCCAGCAGGGGGGCGTCGATCGCGGCCAGCCGGGGCAGGATGTAGTCATCGAGCTGGTGGAGCAGCTGAAGGCGAGCGGCCTCGGCCTCGGCGGCGCCGGGCAGGTTGAGCGGCAAGACTGACTCGGAGATCTGCTCGCGGAGGTTCTCGACCGAGCCGAGCAGGTCGGACAGCTCGATGGTCGAGGTGCTGGCCGCGGTCACCCCGCCATCCTCGCAACTGCCCAGGGTGGCCTCAAGGCGCACCGCCGATGCTCCGAGGACCAGTGCTACTAGCGTGGAGGCGTGTCTTCAAAGCCGACGCAGCGAGGCGCTCGATCCGAGAGCCAGCCGCATGAGTACCGCGAGGTGGCGGAGTCGTTCGGCTCGGACGTCGAGCGCTATGACCGGACCCGGCCGCGCTACCCGCCCGCCTTGGTGGACCGGATCGTGGCGGAATCTGCTGGAACCGACCTGCTGGACGTCGGCTGCGGGACCGGGATCGAGGCGCGGGCGTTCCAGGCTGCCGGCTGTACGGTGCTCGGCGTCGAGCCCGACGCGCGGATGGCGCGGTTCGCGGGGCGCAGCGGCGTCAACGTCGAGGTGTCAACGTTTGAAGCGTGGGTTCCGGCGGGCCGGACATTCGACGCGGTGATCGCGGGCACCGCGTGGCACTGGGTGGACCCGGTCGCGGGAGCAGCGAAGGCGGCGCGAGTGCTGCGGCCGGGTGGGCGGCTGGCCCCGTTCTGGCACGTGTTTCAGCTTCCGTCCGAGGTGGCGCTGGCGTTCACCGCGGTCTACCGGCGGGTGGCACCCGAGTCGCAGGCGGGTGGGTTCGGCGACGTGGCGCAGTGGCGGTTCGACTGGGAGCGGGCCTACACCCGCGACGACTGGCTCGACGGCTGCCGACGTCGGGCGCCCTCACGCGGCTTGCGGCGGACCAGGTGGCGCACGTGCTGGAGGGTGTCGGAGCCGCGATCGATGCGATCGGCGGGCGCTTCACGTTGTCCTACACCACCGTCGCAGTCACCGCGGCGCGGGTCCGCGCCACCTAGTCGGCTCCGACGCCCCCCGGAGTCTGAATCAGCTGCTCGGCGTCGGGAGGATGTTGATCACCCGTGAGACCACGACGACGATCACGCCCAGGGCGATCACCGACTGCAAGGTCATCAGGCCCTTGGCTCGCCTGGTGAGCGGCATGGCATCCGTCGGGCTGAAGGCCACCAGGTTGGTATACGCGAGATAGAGGTAGTCGGCGAAGCGTGGAGTCCAGCCCGCCGGTGCCAGCTCAGCATCGCAGTCCTGAGGGAACTGGAAGTCGGGGAAGAGCGCTTCATGTTGTGCCCGACCGGCGGGCCCTCCACGGTCGACCTGCCAGTACAGCAGCGCAAACGTGAGCACGTTTGTCGTCAACGCCAGGGTGCCGGCCACCAACAACCGTCCGGCGGTCAGGGCAGCGCCGTCGACCGGACGGCCATCCAGCGCCAGCGCAACGAGGTGAGCGGCACCAACGGCGTTCGCTACGACCAGCACCGACAACAGGGCGAGGATGAGCGGCCGGGCTCCCCTGGGCACCGGCCCCGGCTTGGCGGCGATGACCACCATCACGCCGACCGCGACGAGCTCGACGATCGGCACGACAATCGCCGGTCCGACCCGGTCAGGAGCCGGGACGAGCACCTGAGGCAGGATTGCGACGATCATCGCGACGATCGGCCACCAGTAGCTCTCCGGCTGCCCCGGCGTACCTGAAGCCGGCCTGGGCTGCTCCGTTGCGTTCACGCGCTAATGGTGCAACAGCGGGCTGGCTCCACGACGGACCCCGCCTTGTGGTGCGTTGCCATGGGCGGCGACTTGGTGCCCCCGGCAGGACTCGAACCTGCAACCTGCGGATTAGAAGGCCGCTGCACTATCCGTTGTGCTACGGGGGCTGACGCAAACTCCAGGACCGCTCGTGTGCTCCATGATGCATCGTGGAGTAAACACCAACTCGTGGAGTGTGGTGAGACTCCATCGGTCTATGCCACCGGAGAGCCGACAAAGCCCCTGCGGTGCGCCGTGATCGCGCCCAGCAGCAGCAGCTCCCGTTCTCGGGCTCCCGGCTCGGCCGAGCCGCGGACCATCCGGGCGCGCAACAGGGCCAGGTCACTGGCTGCGTCCTGGAAGGCACGCATCGACGCCAGCCCCACCGACCCGCCGTTGGCG
This sequence comes from uncultured Actinomycetota bacterium, assembly GCA_963724925.1. Classification (GTDB taxonomy): domain Bacteria; phylum Actinomycetota; class Actinomycetes; order Actinomycetales; family Dermatophilaceae; genus Phosphoribacter. The sequence continues at coordinate 172,849 of CAVRXF010000034.1, forward strand.
CGCGCCCACGCCCGAGCGGCTCGCCGCTGCGGCAACGAGGCCAGCATGCCGACCTCGTAGTGGGTGAGCCAGCCGGCGTCGGCATACTGGCTGAGGTAGCGCCTGATCAGCGACGCCTCACGCACCCGCATGATGACGACCAGGACGACAAACCCGATGAACACGGGGACCTGGAAGGCGAAGTACATCGCTTCGTACCGGCCGACAGACGCCGACAGGTTCCAGATCGCATGCAGCAGCACGGCGCAGCTGAAGCCCCCGAACGCGAAGCCAAGCCGGCCCGGCACGGTGCGGGCGACCGACGCCGCTAGGCCCAGCCCGATGCCGGTGCACGCCGTGAACAGCGGATGCGCAAACGGGGCCATGATGCAGCGCAGCACGAAGACCGCGTTGAGCCCGGCGATCCCATACTCCTGGTATGCCCGACCCAGGTAGAGGATGTTCTCGCTGAAGGCGAAGCCGGCGCCGACGAGACCGGCATACACGACGCCGTCGAGCACCCCGTCGAACTCGCGACGACGGAAGAGCAGGATGAGCAGCACCCCCAGCCCCTTGAGCCCCTCTTCGACGGGAGGGGCGGTCCAGACCGCGGAGAGCGTGGCCGGGTCCTGCGCTCCGCTCGCCTCGAAGAACAGATGCACCCCGGTGTTGAGGAACAAGGCCCCGACCGGGGCACACAGACTGCCCCACAGGAAGGCGAACAGCAGGTACCGCCAGGGCTCGGCTTCGAGGCGGTCCAGCCACAGGAAGGTCGGGACGACGACGAAGAGCGGCAGGGCGGCGAACACGGCGGCCAGCGCCGCAGTGCGCAACCCGAGGTCAACCCCAAGGAAGAAGGCCAGGACCACCCAGCACAGGAAGAACCCGACGGCGACGAGGCCATAGGTCAGGGTTACCCGCCGGGCCGGCCGGGACGTTGGATTCGGGGCGGTGGAGTAGCTCTGAGCCGGGTATGCCGGGTGCGGACGCGCCGACGGACCGCCCGGCCAAGCACCCCCTGAAGCCATGCACGCCAGCGTATCCAGCGCAAGCCTGCCCCAGGTTCGCCCGACTCGGCGGTCCAGTGGCTGGCGGGACCGGCATACCGTGGGCAGCCTCTCGTCACCTCAGGGACGCCTTGGCGCGAACCCCGGGCGCGCAGGGTCCTAGGGTGGCAAATGTGACCCAATCGAACGACCGTGCCCTCGCCGACCGGATCGTCTGGATCGACTGCGAGATGACCGGCCTGTCCTTGGAGGCGGACGCGCTCATCGAGGTCGCCGCCCTGGTCACTGACTACGAGCTGAACCAGCTCGGTGACGGGGTCGACGTCATCATCTCGCCGCCCCCCGCCGCGCTGGACCAGATGATCGACCTGGTCCGGGAGATGCACACGACGTCTGGGCTGCTGAGCGAGCTCGCGGGCGGCGTCACCCTGGAGGATGCCCAGGCGCAGGTGCTCGGGTACGTGCGGGAGTGGGTGCCGGAAGCCGGGCGGGCGCCGCTGGCCGGCAACTCTGTCGGCACCGACCGCGGGTTTCTGGCGCGGGACATGCCCGAGCTGGAGTCCTACCTGCACTACCGGGTGATCGACGTCTCCTCGATCAAGGAACTGTCCCGGCGGTGGTACCCGCGCGCCTACTTCCACGCCCCGGCCAAATCGGGGGGGCATCGGGCGCTGGCAGACATCCGCGAGTCGATCGCCGAGCTGCGTTACTACCGCGAGGCCGTGTTCCGGCCGCAGCCTGGGCTGGACTCATCCTCGCTCAAGGTTCTCAGCCAGCGCTTTCTCGTCGGGCCGCCGCCCGCGACGGACGAGGGCAGCGACCCGGTACGATAATCGACGCTGTGCGCGCGGGCGGTATGCCGGTGACGCGCCACGGTGGGTGTAGCTCAGCTGGTAGAGCACCGGGTTGTGGTCCCGGGTGTCGCGGGTTCAAGTCCCGTCACTCACCCCAGAAGAAGGGACTGATGGTGCGTCTGACCATCACGCGGTCGCATGCCGTGCGCCGCTTGCTGCTGGTGTCGTGGCTGATGGTGGCATTGGGTGCGCTGCTTCCGGCCAGTGCTCACGCTGCCGCGGGCGTGCCTGCCCATGCCGAGCTGCGTTCTCTGACACCCGCGAACGGCGCCACGCTAACCGTGCCGCCAACCGAGCTCGTTCTCGCCTTCAACGAGGACATCAACCCTGCCTTCGTCCAGGTGACTCTGACCCAGGCCGGTGCCCCGGTCGCCCTGGCGCCGCCCAGCGTCAGTCTCGGGACGGTGACCGTGCCCGTTCCTGCCGGCCCCGAGGTGGGGGCCGGCGCCTACCGGATCGCCTACCGCGTGGTCAGCGCAGACGGCCATCCCGTTTCCGGAGCCAGCGAGTTCAGCGTGACCGCCGCACCGATCGCGGCTGCGACCCCGACTGCGGTTCCCGCCACCACGCCGGCAGCTCCCGCTACCCCGGTCGCGGCCGCCGGCGCGGGCTCCTCGTCCGGTACGCCGCTCCTCGCCGTGACTGGCCTGGTCCTTGTGGTGGCGGGGGCGACCGTACTGCTCTGGTACCGCCGACGCCGCTTGGGTCATGCCAACCGCGTGCAATGACCCGCCTCTGGCATGACCGAAGGCGTGCTTGCCCGCCTGGTTTCACGACGCCGTCGGCGCCCGTGTAGAGTTGCCCGTCGCGCGCCGCTAGCTCAACGGCAGAGCAAGTGACTCTTAATCACTGGGTTCGGGGTTCGAATCCCTGGCGGCGCACAAAAGCGCTGGTCAGCAGCGTAGTCCGTTATCCAGCGCATCCAAGTCATCGAAAAGTCATTGTTTAGTCTCCGGGACGGTCCCGACCGTCACTGCCGCTCAGCGTGCACGCGCATTCCGGAATCACAGGAGCAGCGCGTGACGGGAGGGCGTAGGGCGGGAGGTTGCTCTCGTGACAACAGGGCCGGCGCTGTCCTGGCGCCGTATGGACGACCATGGTGGGTGTCTGTGGTGACGTTGCCTGCGGCCGTCGCGCTGGCGCGAGCCGTCGGGTCCTTGACTCCAGCCGGTGTGAAGAACCCGGTCTGGGAACCGAAGTGGGACGGCTACCGCGCACTGACCGGCGTCGGCCGGTTGTACTCACGCAACGGCACGAACCTCACGCCACTGTTCCCAGACCTGGCACCAGCGTGGGCAGCTCGGCTGTCGGTTGACTTGGTGCTCGACGGGGAGCTGGTCGTCTGGGACACCGCAGCTGGGAGACTGGACTTCACCAGCTTGCAGGCCCGCATGACCGCCGGCAGGCGAATCCGGTCCATCGCTGCCCAGCAGCCGGCGCAGTTCGTCGCCTTCGACGTCCTTGCCGCAGACGGTGAGGATCCGCGAGATCAGCCGCTGAGGCACCGTCGAGCCGTGCTCGAGCGGGCCTTGTCCGGATTGGCCTCCCCGATTGTGCTGTGCCAGCAAACCGACGACATGGCGACAGCCCGGGAGTGGCTTCGCACACTCACCGCCGGCGGCATCGAGGGGTTGGTCATCAAGGACGCGGCCGGCGCCTATCCGACCCAAGCGGGCCAGCGAGTGTGGTGGAAAGTCAAGGCCAAGACCACCCTGGACATGCTGGCTATCGGCTTCACCGGTCCCGCGACACGGCCGACCGCGCTGGTGCTGGCCTTCCCTGGCGTCGCGTACGAGATCGGCCACCCGATCACCGCTGGCTCGACGACCGTCCTCACCACAGCTGCGGCCAAGTCGTTGACTTCACTGTTGCGCCCGACCGGGCAGACCATCGAACGCACCTTCGCGTGGGGCTCATCTGAACCCAGCACGGTGACGCTCACCGAGCCGTTCGTGGTCGAAGTTGGGCGACGCCTCAGCCGAAACAGGCGTGCTGCGTCACGCTGCGCGATTCCACCGGGCCCGCCCAGACCTGGACCCGGTCGAGGCGTCATGAACCCGGTGCCTCCCCTAAACGCGGGCAGCCTGACCCGCGAACGGCCACGGGCCGAGTCGGCAGCTTGATTCACGGCGGCTTCTGACGATCACCGCGCATCATGTGCCTGACTTCTCGACGGGGTAAGGGGCTTTAGTCCGCACCGCGCGGAATATGGAGTGCAAGACCCGATCAACTACCGTCGTTGGGACCACCCTGCGCTGCCCTGCGGAGGTACCAGCACAACTCGACACCGAGCCCGGTAGCCCCGACACCAACCTCCTGTTGAGCGCCACGCTGGGCGGGGCCCACCCCGTCATGGTGAAGACGTGTGCAGGGTGTCGGTGGGGGCTGTGTCGTGTGCGACGCCGTGGTGCGCACCAACCGGGTTCTTCCGGGAAACGGCGGTGAAGTAGGCCCGGGATTAGTGTGCATCGTGACGCAGCAGGCAGGCGGATCCGTTGGGCCGCAGGGGTTGCCGGCCGCCGATAGGCCGTGGATCATGCAACCCGAGTTCGCCCGTTGCCTGCCCGGCAGTAGGGACGGCATGCTCTGGCGGGTGGGCAGACGGAGGAGGTCGAGTGGATCACATATCGTGGACGTCGACGCGGCCCGGCGGGCGTTGGACTCGCCGGCGAGTTGGCCTGTGCGCGACCGGGCTGCGCGGGAATCGGGCACAGGAGGCGGCTCGGTCCCGGCGGGTCCGGGGCCTGGGCGGGACGGGTGCTCACATTGACACCGGACCGCGCCCGCTGGCCCGATCCTGCAAGGCCACGACCACGTTGCTGCCCGCCTGGTGTTCTGCCCCGGCGCGGCTACACCGTCGAGGTCGTCGGTGCGGTGCTGCTGCGCCGCCGCTGGAGGGCGCGGCGGCTACCGCCGGGCCGCCGCCGGGGTCGGCGCTGCGGCCAGCACGGTGGGCGGCTGGCTGCACGCGGCTCG
>CAVRXF010000035.1:0-161145 GCA_963724925.1 uncultured Actinomycetota bacterium
CTTGTCGGGTGGCCCGGGGGAATCTCACCCCCGGGCTCCCACAGAACCGGACGTAACAGTCTCCCGTCACACGGCTCTTGTCGTCTTGATCATCATGGTGGCCACCCAGGCCCAGTGGGCAAACTCGCGGTACTGGGTGGTCATCCGTGCCAGCCGCGGGGGCTTTCTTCCAGGGCCGCAAGCGTCGTACTTCGTTCTGATCCACCGCATCAGGTAGGTGTTGATGCGGTGCAGCAGGGGACAGCGCGGTGCGGTAGAAGGCCCCGTAGTAGCGCATCCAGCCGCGCATGATCGGGTTGATCCGCGCGAGCTACTCGTCGAAGGTGTGCCCGGTCCGGTGGTGAAGCCGCCACCCGGACCGCACCGCTGAGCCTCTTCAGGGCGTCCTTGCTGATCGCGGGTAGGAACGAGGTGAACACCTTCCCGTCCTCGCCGCGTGCCCGCGGGCCGGAACGTGTACCCCAGGAACGTGAACGACGTGTGCTCGAGGATCGCCGCGCCGGTTGCCGTCCTTGCAGTACACGATCTTGGTCTTGTCGGGTGCAACCGCAGCCCGACCTGGGCCATCCTGTCCGTGATCGCCGCCGCCAGGTTGTCGCCTGGCATTCGCTGACGCAGTGCACGACGGCGTCGTCTGCGTACCGCTCGAACCTGATGGTCGGGAACTCCCGTGCCATCCACGCGTCGAACGCGTAGTGCATGAACAGGTTCGCCAGCACGGGCGAGACCGCGGAGCCCTGTGGGGTCCCGCGGTCTCGCTGTTGCAAGGTCCCGTCGGGGAACTCCAGCGGTGCGGCCAGCCACCGCTTGACATACAGCACCACCCACGGGTCGTCGGTGTGCGCCTCGACCGCCTTGACGACCAGGTCCCACGGACGCTGTCGAAGAACTTCTGCACATCCAGATCGATGACCCAGTCGTACTCTCCAGCAGCGTTGCCGGCATGCCCCCACCGCGTCCAGTGCCGAGCGTTCGGGCCGGTACCCGTAGGAGTCCGGATGGAAGATCGGTTCCACCTTCGCCTCCAGCCTGCGGGCCACCACCGTCTGCGCGACCCTGTCCGCGACCGTGGGGACGGTGTCTGCATACTGCCCCTCCTGCAATCGCGTTTCGGGAAATGGGTGGGCGTTCGGTGTGAATGATGCCTTGCGGCGCTGACATTCCCTGTTTCAGTTGGCCGGCTGGTGGAGGTGTGTGGATGCGGCGATGCGGGCGCGGCAGGCGGCTTCGGTCTGCTCGGTCCAGGTGATGCAGAGGCGGTTGCCGCTGCCGCGGCGGGCGTGCAGTTGCGCGTTGTCGATCCAGTAGTAGACGACACCGATGCTGCAGCCGAGCCTCGCTGCGGCGTCGGCGACGCTGATCTCGTTGGCGGCGTAGGCGACTGGGGCAGGGATGCGGTAGGCATGCCGGATCCACTGCACCGCCTTGATGTCGTACTGGCGGCCGGTGCCGGTGGTGATTCCTCGGGTGTTGAGGATGTCTGCGAGCTCGCGCGTCGGGGTGGTCGGCCCGAGCTCGCGGACGATGTCGACGGCTGGTGATGGGCTTCGTTTCGCGGTGCCGGGGTGGGTGACTCTGGGCACGCGCAGTCGCTCGTGTGCGCCGGTGTGCCAGCGGATCCCGATGTGGACCATCCCCGGGTCGGTCTCGGGCAGCAGTGTCACGTCGGCGATCAGGGTGCGCAGCAGCCGCTTGCGGTCCTTGTGGCTGGTGGTTGGTGCGTGCCACAGGCCTGGTAGGTCCGCGGCGAGTGCTTCCAGGTCGGCTCGGCTCGGCAGCGGCGCCAGCGTGTCGGTGATGACGGCCAGTGCCTGCTCGGCGTCGGCGAAGGCGGCCAGGCGCGCTTCCCAACGGGTCTCAAGACTGCGGGCCACCAGGCGGTTGTCCGGTTCGACGGCGTGGAAGGCGCGTTCGGCTCGGTCGGCGTCGTAGCGGGCGCGTTCCACGGCCAGTTCGGCCGCTCGGCTGGCGCGGTGGTGCCGGTCGGCGACCTGGTCCGCGGCTGCCAACGCCAGTCCCACCTCGTGGGGGGTCAACGCGGCCAGTAGAGCGCCCGCGACGGCGTCGTCGACGGTGGCCGCACAGACGGACCGGCACGTCGGTGTGGTGAGCCGATCGGCGCGAGAGCTGCATTCGTAGGCCGGTCGGGCGTCGCTGTGGTAGTTGGTGCGCATCGGTTTGCCGCACGATCCGCAGGCGATGATGCCTTGGCACAGCGCGGATCCCCTCCCGCGGCGGCCGGGCGCCAGTGTTGGTGCGGTTGGCCGCGAGCCTGGCTTCGTTGCTCAGGTAGTCGGCCCAGCTGATGTAGCCCTCGTGGTGGTCGTTGATCAACACCGGCCACTGGCTGCGCGGGCGTTCGAGCAGCCCGGTGTGCACCGTGCCGTCGGGATCGACGCGACGCGTGGAGGTGTACCGGCCGTGCACGTAGGCGCCGGCGTAGCTGGGATTGCGCAACACCCCGAGAACCCGGGCGTGGGTCAGGGTGCCCCAGCGCAGCTGCCCGGCCCAGGCCCCGCCGTACGCGCGCAGCGGGAACCGGCGGCCGGTGAACGCCGCGACGACCCCGTAGGCCGAGCCGCAGGCGGCGAAGCTGGCGAACAGATCGCGGACCGCGGCCTGGACCTCCCCGTCGGGGTCGATCACCGTCTGGCCGGCATCGTCGCAGACATAGCCGACCGGCAACGGAGTGCGCAGCTCGCCGCGGGCCGCGGCGGCTTTCTTGCTGGCCTGCAGCCGCTGCGCCATCACGTGCAGCTCCACCTCGCCGAGGGTGGACTTCATCCCCAGCAGCATCCGGTCGTTGACATCGCGCGGGTCGTAGACACCGTCGGCGTCGATGAGCAGGGTCTGGGTGATCGAGGCGAATTCCATCAACCGCGCCACTTCGGCGTTGGATCGGGCCAGCCGGGAGATCTCGAGGCCGAAGACCGCGCCCACCTCGCCGGAGCAGACCCGCCCGACCAGGTCGGTGAACCCGGCCCGGGCCACGCCCCAGCGGCCCGACACGCCCAGGTCGGTGTCGATCACGAGCACGTCGCCGCGGGCCCAGCCCAGCCGCACCGCCTCCTCGGCCAGGGCGTACTGGCGCGCGGTGGACTCGGTGTTCTCGCGGACCTGGGCCATCGAGGACTGCCGCAGGTAGATCGCCGCCGCCCGGCTGCGATGCTCGCTGGTGATCTTGTGTTCGCCGTTCACTCCCGCCGCCTTCCAGTGCCGACATCGTCATGTTCGCCAGCACCGTCACCGCCTCCGCTGGCGCGGAGGGCGGTGCCGAGCCGGCGTGCATTCGCTCAGTCCAGTTCGCGCCGGGCGAGCAGTTCGAGGTTGATCGCGGCGATCTCCGCCAGCACCGCCTCCACCTGCTCACCGCGGCGCAGCCGAGTGCGCACCGCCGCTACCAGGTCCGCCGGTACGTAACGCAACTTGCCGCGGCCGGAAGGGCGCGGCGACAAGTACAGGTACGGGCCGTGCGGCTGGCCGTGCGCGCAGCGGCAGTGCGGCTTGCCGCAGCGGCGGGTCTGTTCCACCAGCGTCCCGGCCAGCACTTGCTCCACCTCGCCGAGCCGCCCGGCCAGGCGTCGCCGTCGGGTCAGCAGCGCCCGTGTCGATAAGCCCGTCAACTCATCTGTCTTGTGTGTCCCCATTACACAAGAGTATGTGCCCGCGCGGATGCTGTGATCAACGACCGAAGACCGCGCGTGTCGCGGTCGCGAACTCGGCCAAGCCCTCCACCGACAAACGCTGCGGCGCCGGCTGCCGGCCGCGGTCGGTCCACGCCAACGGCAGCGTGATCAGCCCCGACACCCCGCCAGAGCAGACGAACACCTGCTCGGCGCCCCGAGCCTTGACGTACAGGACCTCCAGACGCTGCCCGCTCAGCGGATGGAAGGGATGTGTGACGACGACAAAACCCAACTCGTCACTGGACGACGCGGCAGTATGCCGCCTCCGTCGGCACACCGAGCACGCGGACCCCACCGCCATGCGATTTCGGTATTTCCACCGCCTTCACCGGGGGCGGGAAGTAACTGCCCGAACTCATCCGATTCCAAATCCGATACAAATTGTTCTTCAGATCGGTCTCGAACTCCTTGATCGTCACCCTATCCACACCCGGTGCACCCTGATTAGCCTTCACCTGCCGATAGGCCTCCCACACCTCCCACTTAGAAATCTCGAACGGCTTTCCTGACGACTTCAGCTGATCCATCGAGCTCCTCCCGGGCAACTACCCGGTTGACCAAACGAACACAGCCACAGACGACCCGGCCCCTTCGCTCCACCCCCACCGCGCCAAGCAGGGACTTCACCGCTACTACGAGCCGGTCCGCCGACATGCCCCGGGTCGGTACTCACGCCCTCACGGGTTCAGCCCGCTTGGGACACTCCCTCTCGCCGCCAACAGACTCACGACGGCAGTACCGGGACACGCCTTCCCACGTTCCATGCGAGAGCAGCAGACCAGGCTCACGTCGCCTACATGCCGGACACCACCCGGCCAGTCAGCGGACACCCGCCGGGCTGATCCCAGGACGCTCCTGATACGCCCTGGTTTTGATGTCACCTCAACTCAGATAACGACATTTCAACAGCGAACTCCCGGAAGAGTCTGCGCACCGTCTTCCTGATCCCCACCTGACGCATCCTGTGCGCCTTTTCCGCGTCGCTCACCACGACGGTCTTCAGCCAACGCAGCACGCGGTGGTTTGAAGCCTCCCCCGCAGGGCGGCTCCGAAGGGCCATACCTTCATCTCTCGCACAGCACCGCATCAAGGAACCTTGCCTACACGATCCGGCTCCCTTCTACGTTCGTGGCACACCCGGAGCTGCGCCAGCGGACGGCAGCGCAGACCCGTGCGCGCGCCGCGGTCCCATCCCGCGTGCAGAACCCGGCATACTCCGGCATCGGCAGCCACAGGGGCATCGACCGCGCGTCCATCCACGGGCTCACCCCTGGCCAATGAGCCACTCGGGCGACGCGGGCAGGACCGGGCCGGTGTGCCCAGCCACCTCCCGCGCGATCGCCAGGTGCTCGGGGAGCGGCAGCTGGTCGCCGACCGCGTTGACGATCCCCGGTGCCCGGCCCTCGCAGCAGTCGAGCAGCCAGGCGGCCAGGTCGCGCACGTCGACGAAGCTGGGTGCCCAGGCCCGGCACGCCCGGGACGACGACTGCGCCGTCGTCGGTGGCAGGCTGGGCAAACCGCAACGGCCAGTGACCGCTTCGGTCGAACTCGTCGCCGGGGCCGCCGATCAGCCCGGCCCGAGCGATGAGGCACCGGTCGGCTCCGAGCCCACGCAGCACCGCCTGCTCGCACGCGAACCGGATGGAGAGCCAGTTCGTCCAGCATCCGCCGCCTGCGCAGTACGGCCCAGGGTGGGGACACCAGGGCAGCCACAAGTACCGCAAGCGGGGGATGTCCAGCCTGTTCTTCAGCAGCTGACCCGGTAGGCAACGGCGGAGCCGGCCCGGCAGCTGAGTCGCCAAGCGCTCGAGGGCTGTACCGTCCGCGCACGGCCCGGTGTCACCTGTTCCTGGCTCACGTAGGGCAGGCTGTGGCTGACCAACGAGCTAGAGCCACCTGGAGCCGACCACGCCATGACCCTGTTGCGCGGGGGCAGCGCGGCGCCCGCACGCACCCTCGTGGACATCTTCGACGAGACGGTGCGGGCCTTCCCTGACGCCCCCGCGCTCGACAGCGGAGCCGAGGTGGTCACGTATGCCGAGTTCGCCGAGGCCGCCGACGAGCTCGCCCAGGCGCTCGGCCGGCTCGGCGTCGGCCACGGCGACCGCGTCGGCGTCCGGGTGAGGTCGGGCACGACCGCCCTCTACGTCGCCATCATGGGCACCCTGCTCGCCGGGGCGGCATACGTGCCCGTGGACGCCGACGACCCCGAGGAGCGGGCCCGGACCCTCTTCGAGGAGGCCCAGGTCGACGCCGTCATCGGCAACGACCTGGCCATCACCATCCGGGAGGAGCACGACGAGCCCGTCCCACCCCAGGAGCCGACGCCAGCCGACGACGCGTGGGTCATCTTCACCTCCGGCTCGACCGGCAAGCCCAAGGCGGTCGCCGTCAGCCACCGCAGCGCCGCCGCGTTCGTCGACGCCGAAGCGCACCTGTTCTTGACCGAGCGCCCACTCGGCCCGGGCGACCGCGTGATGGCCGGGCTGTCGGTCGCGTTCGACGCTTCGTGCGAAGAGATGTGGCTGGCCTGGCGACATGGGGCCGCCCTCGTGCCGGCGCCGCGCTCGCTCGTCCGAAGCGGCATGGAGCTGGGTCCGTGGCTCATGGCCAACAACCTCACCGTAGTCTCCACCGTCCCAACCCTGGTCGCGCTCTGGCCGGCGCATGCCCTGGACGGGGTCCGGCTGCTCATTCTCGGCGGCGAGGCCTGCCCGCCCGAGCTCGCGGCACGCCTTGTCGCACCGGCTCGCGAGGTCTGGAACACCTACGGCCCCACCGAGACGACCGTCGTCGCATGTGGTGCCCTGCTCGACGCCGACGGCCCGGTGCGGATCGGGCTCCCGCTGGACGGATGGGACCTCGCGGTCGTCGACAAGCACGGCCGGCCAGTGCCGACGGGCGAGGTCGGGCAGCTGGTCATCGGTGGGGTCGGGCTGGCCCGCTACCTCGACGGCGAGCGCGACGCGCAGCAGTATGCCGCGATGCCCCTGTTGGGCTGGCAGCGCGCTTACCGCAGCGGCGACCTGGTCCGCTACGACGGTACCGGCCTGCTCTTCCACGGGCGCGCTGACGACCAGGTCAAGATCGGCGGGCGCCGGATCGAGCTCGGCGAGATCGACGCGGTCCTGCTCGACCTGCCCGGCGTCAGCGCTGCCGCGGCTGCGGTCCGGCGCACCGGGTCGGGCAACGCCGTGCTCGTCGGGTACCTCACCCTCGACGGGGGCCAGGCCCCCCCAGTGGATGTGAAACCGGCCCGGATTGCAGCGCGGTATCACATCGACTCCGGTGAAAGGGGGCAGGCGAGTTCGCTGAACTTCGACCCGCTCACCGCCAAAGCCCACCTGCGCGAGGTCCTTCCGGCGGCTCTGGTCCCACGGCTGGCCGTCGTCGAGGCCTTGCCCACCAAGACGTCCGGCAAGATCGACCGCGACGCGCTGCCTTGGCCGGTTCCCGGTGCAACCGCGACGGCCAGCCCAACGGCATACCTGGAGGGCACCCAGGCCCGGCTGCGCGAGCTCTGGTACGACGTCCTCGGCGCCCCCGTCGAGTCCGGTGCGGACGACTTCTTCGACCTCGGCGGCGGCAGCCTCACCGCGGCGCAGGTCGTGTCCCGGCTGCGGCCCGACTTCCCCGAGCTGACCGTGGCCGACCTCTACGACTGGCCCACAGTCGCGGCCCTTGCCGAGCACCTCGACCAGATGGCCGCCCCGAGCGGGCGGCTCAACCGGCCAGTCGGCGCGGTCCCGATCAAGACCCAGGTGGGGCAGGTCCTGTTCAGCATCCCGATCCGCTCGGTGAGCGGGCTGCGCTGGGTTACCTGGACGGCGGCTGCTGCCAACATCGCCGGCTCCGTCCTGCCCGCCGCATGGCTACCGACCGTGTCCTGGTGGTGGGTGCTGCTCGGGTGGCTGGCGCTGATCTTCCCACCCGGGCGCATGGTGCTGGCCGCCGCCGGAGCGCGGTTCCTGCTTCGCGGGGTCGAGCCGGGCCGCTATCCGCGGGGTGGCAAGATCCACCTTCGGGTCTGGCTCGCCGAGCGCTTCACCGACGAGTGCAATGCAACCGGGCTCTCCGGCGCCCCCTACATCACGTGGTACGCCCGCCTGCTCGGAGCCCACGTCGGCCCCGACGTCGACCTGCACACCGTCCCACCGGTCACCGGCCTGCTGCACCTCGGATCGGGCGCATCCGTCGAACCCGAGGTCGACCTGCGCACCAGCTGGCTCGACGGAGACGTCCTCACCATCGCCCCCGTCCGCATCGGCAAACGGGCCCGGATCGGCGCACGCAGCACCCTGGCCCCCGGGGCGAGCGTCGGCGCGGACGCCGAGATCGCACCGGGCTCAGGTGTGCTGGGCCACGTCCCCGCCGGGGAGTACTGGTCTGGAGCCCCGGCCGAGCGCCTCGGCGCCGCCCGGGGACCCTGGGAGGGCCACCGGCCGGCCTACCGGCGGGGGTGGCCGGTCGGGTATGCCGTGAGCGCGGCGGCGCTGGCCGGCATACCCGTCGTCGCGGGGGCGGCCGGGGTGGCGGTCCTCGTACTCGGCATGCGCGGCGAGGCGCTCGCCGCGGAAGCGACCCGCCGCGGTCTGATCTGGCTGCCCGCCGCTGCTGCGGCGACCTTCGCCACCCTGGTCCTGCTCGTTCTGGCCACCACCCGGTTGCTCGGGATCGGGCTGCAGCCGGGGCACTACCCGGTCCGCAGCCGGGTCGGCTGGCAGGCGTGGGGCACCATCCGGGTGCTCGACGAGGCCCGCACCTGGCTGTTCCCGCTGTACAGCAGCAGCCTCACCCCCGCGTGGCTGCGCGCGCTCGGCGCGCGCATCGGGCGTGACGTGGAGGCCTCGACCGTGCTGCTCATCCCGTCCCTGTGCACCGTGGGGGCCGGGTCGTTCCTGGCCGACGACACGCTGCTGGGCGGGTACGAGCTGGGCGGGGGCTGGCTGCGCGTCGACCACGTGAAGATCGGTAAGCAGGGTTTCCTCGGCAACTCCGGCATGGCTGCGCCCGGGCGCAAGGTGCCCCGACAAGGGCTGGTCGCCGTGTTGTCCGCGGCGCCGCGGCGCGGGCGAGCCAAGCGCGGCTCCTCGTGGCTGGGCAGCCCGCCAACGCCGCTGCGGCGCGTCCCCAACCCGGCCGACCTCACCCGCACCCATCGGCCACGGGTCCGGCTGCGGGTCGCCCGGGCCGCGGTCGAGGTATGCCGCGCCGTGCCCGTCGTGGTCGCCGCCGCCCTCGCCGTGGCGACAGCCGTGGCCCTGCTCGCCCTGGCCCACCTGGCCGGCTGGTGGCTGGCTGCCCTGGTCAGCGGGCTCGTTCTCATGGCGCTCGGTGGACTAGCCGCTGCGGTGACGGTCGCCGCCAAATGGCTGCTCGTCGGGCGGCTGGGGCCGGGCGAGCATCCGCTGTGGAGCTCGTTCGTGTGGCGCGGCGAGCTGGCGGACACCTTCGTCGAGGTCATGGCGGCTCCGTGGTTCGCGAGGCCGGCGGCCGGCACCCCGCTGCTCAACGTATGGTTGCGCGCCATGGGAGCACGGATCGGTCCCGGGGTGTGGTGCGAGACCTACTGGCTGCCCGAGCCCGACCTCATCGACCTGCGCGCCGGCGCAACGGTCGGCCCCGGCTGCGTGGTCCAGACCCATCTCTTCCACGACCGGGTCCTCAGCCTCGATCGGGTGACCTTGCGCGAAGGGTCGACCCTTGGCCCCAACGGCGTCGTCCTCCCCGCAGCGGTTCTCGGGTCGCACGCGACGGTCGGCCCGGCGTCACTCGTCATGCGCGGGGAGAGTGTCCCGGACAAGACCCGCTGGGTCGGCAACCCGATCGGCCCGTGGGACGAGCCTGACGCGGTCGTGCCTGCCTCCAAGGCACCCGAGCAGGCGGCGGGGTGAGTGCGGCCACCGGCTCCGGCCGGGTGGCCTCGGCCGGTCCCGACCCCTACCTGCCCGGCCACGGCGACCCGGCATACCGGGTAGACCACTACGACCTGCAGCTGGACTACCGGGTGGCGACCAACGCGCTGCGCGGCGTGGCGACGGTCTCGCTCACCCCGCTCACCGAGCTCGACTCGGTGCGCCTGGACCTGTCGGGCCTGGCGGTCCGCAAGGTCACCCTCGCCGGGCGACCGCTGAAGTTCCGCCAGGACGACACCGCGGTGGTGGTGCGTACCGGGCCGCTCGCCGCCGGCGCGAACGCGCGCCTGGTCGTGCGGTATGCCGGCCACCCTCGCCCCATTTCTGGCCGCTTCGGTGACGCAGGCTGGGAGGAGCTCAGCGACGGCGCCCTGGTCGCCTCGCAGCCCTACGGCGCGCCGTCGTTCTTCCCGTGCAACGACCGCCCGTCCGACAAGGCGGCCTACCGCATCCAGCTGGTCACCGAGAGCGCCTACGCCGTCGTGGCAACCGGGGTGCCAGCTGCGCAGCGCCAGCAGGCCAGCCGCACCCGGTGGGTCTTCGAGCAGCCCGAGCCCACCGCAACCTACCTCGTCGCCGTGCACATCGGTCGCTATGCCAGCGTGGACGTGCGGGGGCCGGTACCGATCCAAGTGCACCATCCGCCCAGTGAGCGGGGCCGGGCAGTGGCGGCCTTCGGCAGCGCCGGACGGATGATGCGGGCCTTCGAGAAGCTGTTCGGGCCCTACCCCTTCGCGCGGTTCGACGTGGTCGTCACGGACGACGAGCTGGAGATACCGCTGGAGGCGCATGGGATGGCCACGTTCGGACGCAACCATCTCGCTCCCGGGTGGGGCAACGAGCGGCTGATCGCGCATGAGCTGGCCCACCAGTGGTTCGGCAACAGCCTCACCGCGGCGCAGTGGAGCGACATCTGGCTGCACGAGGGTTTTGCCTGCTATTCCGAGTGGTTATGGTCGGAGCGCTCCGGCCGTCGCTCGGCCGCCGAGCACGCCCTCGAGCACTGGCGCCGGATCGCCCGGCTGCCGGACGACCTGCTGCTCGCCGACCCCGGCCCCGCCCTCATGTTCGACGACCGGGTTTACAAGCGGGGTGCGCTCACCCTCCATGCGCTGCGCACCGAACTCGGCGACGAGGTGTTCTTCGGCATGCTGCGCGAGTGGGTGGCCAAGAACCGGCGTATGCCGGGGTGACCACGGCCATGTTCGTCAGGCACGTCGAGAAGTGGGCCGGACGGTCGATGGACGGCGTCTTCGGGCCGTGGCTGTTCACCCGGGCCGTACCTGAGCCACCGCGGCGTGCGAAACCGGGCTCGGACACGCGGCGCGGCTGAGCCGATTGTGGGTGGCGGAACGTGCGAAATAGCGCACCTTCTGCCACCCAAACCGCTTGCGCTGCGGTTATGTCAACTGCCCGCTCAGCGTCGCTGCCGCCATGGCTGCCGACTGCACGCACGAGGCGATGCCGATCCCGTCGTAGGACGCCCCGGCGAGCGCGATCCCCGGATGGCTGGAGAGGGCCTCGCGGGCTCGCGCCATTCGGGCCAGATGGCCCACCTCGAGTTGGCCCATCGCCTGCGGCCAGCGCTGTACGAAGGTCTCGCTGGGGTATGCCGTGAGGCCGGTGAGCTCTCGCAGGTCGCGGACCAGGGCCGCGACCAGGCCGTCGTCGTCGAGGTCGTCGACCACCGTCGTGTCGACCCGCCCAGCGGACATCCGCAGCAGGTAGTCCTCACCGCCGGCGAGGTGCGGCCACTTGGTCCCGAAGAAGGTGGCCGCCTTGAGGACGCGGGTCGACGTGGACGGCATGAGGATGCCGGTCCCGTGCAGGGCCGGGCAGGCCAGCGCCTGGCGTTTCGGAAAGGCGGCCGCAACCGTCGCGACGGTGGCGAACCGCTGGCCAGCCAGAGCAGCTGCCGCGGTTGGTGAGAGCTCGGCGAGCAGCTCCGCCGCGACGCGGGAGGGCACGGCGAGCACGATGCCGTCGGCGTGTATCGGCTCCGGATCGTCGGCCAGGCGCACGGCATACCGGCCGTTCGCGTAGGTCACAGACCGCACCCTGCTCCCCAGCCGGATCTCCGCCTGGCTGACGGCGGCGATCCGGTCGGGCAGGGTGCGCAACCCGGCCGCCCACGTCACGAATGCCGTTGGGACCCCGTCCTGCCGCGCCCGTCGAGCGGAACGGGAGAGGGTGAGCGATCGTCGCTCGCGGGCCGCGACGGCGAGCTGGGGGGTCGCGGCCGGCAGGCTCAGCCGGCGGATGTCGCCGCTGTGTAGGCCTCCGAGCATCGGGTCGACGAGACGGTCGGTGACCTGTGCGCCGAAACGGCTGGCGACGAAGTCACCGACCGATTGGTCTGCCGCGGTGCCTGCGCGGCGGGCGAGCCACGGCTCAAACGCGGCACGGGCCAAGCCCCAGGGGCTCAGGATGCCCGACCGGACCACCGGGCCGATCCGCGTCGGGCCGTACGGACCCACCCCGGCGGGGAGTCGGCGCAACCCGCGGGGGGTTCCCAGCCAGGTCCCGCCAGGGCCGGATCTCACTGCGGCAGAGGCGAGATCAAGCTCCGCGAGCAGTTGTGGCATGCCCGGGGCAGCCAGGTGGACCGCCTCCGCGCCGACGTCGACCGGCATACCGGCGAACGTCGCCGTGCGAATCTGGCCGCCGGTCCGGTCGGTCGCCTCAAGCACGAGGACGCGCGCTCCGGCCTGGACCAACCGCCACGCAGCGGTCAGCCCGGAGACCCCCGCCCCGACAACCACGGCGAGGCGTCCTGCTGGGGCGGGCTGCACGCCCTCACCCTAAGGTGGGCATCGTGAGCGACACCGACGTCCCCGACCTGGACCCTGACGCCACGAGCTACTACCGCCGTATCGACGCGAACACCTTCCAGCCCACGCTGCACGTGCAGGGCGCCTGGAAGTCACACGAGCAGCACATGGCACCCGTCGCCGGGCTGCTGACCCACTGCATCACCCGCTACGAGCCGCGTGCGTCGATGCAGCTGGCCCGGGTGACCTTCGAGATCCTCGGCGTCATCCATGCCGTTCCCACGACGGTCGAGGTCCGCACCATCCGCCCCGGGCGGACCATCGAGCTCATCGAGGCCACCGCCTTCGCCGGCGGCCGGCCGGTCGTGCGGGCCAGCGCCTGGCTGCTCGCCCGGGAGGACACCTCCGAAGTGTGCGACGGCATGCCTCGCGCGATGCCGGCGATCGCCGACGGCGAGTCCTGGCGAGCCTCCGATCGGTGGCTGGGCGGGTACATCGCATCCATCGAGGCGCTGCGCTACCCGCACAACGAACCCGGGCACGGGCACGCGTGGGTCCGTACTCTTTACACGCTGGTCGAGGACGAGCCGGTGGCGCCGCTGGCGGCCTACGTGGGGCTGGTCGACACGGCCAACGGGATGAACGTGCGGCTACGCCCGCAGGAGTGGGCGTTCCCCAACATCGACCTCACCATCCACCTGTTCCGCCCGCCGCACGGCGGGCCCGGCGCCTGGGTCGGCTTCGACACGCTGGTCACCATCGGTCCTGACGGCGTGGGTCTGACCGCGACGACGCTGCACGACGAGTCCGGTCCGGTTGGGCGGGCCGAGCAGATCCTCACCGTGCGCCGGATGACCTGAGACAGCCGATCCGGCGTGGATCCGGATCCCGCGGTCTAAGGTGCGGCCGGACCCATCTAAGGATCGCTGCCGATGCCGGGGGCACCCCGTTTGGCATGCACTGGAAGCCATGCGCATCCTGCTCACTGCATGTCCGGCATACGGGCACATCCTGCCCCTGCTCCCGCTGGCCCGAGCCGCGAGGCGGCAGGGCCACGACGTGCTCTTCGCGACCGGGCCCGACCTGGTGGAGCAGCTGCATGTCCGTGGGATCGCCGCCGCGGCGGCCGGCCCCACGTTCGAGGGCATGCAGGCGATCCGGGCCGAGGCATACCCGGACTTCGAGGCGTTGTCCGGCGAGCAGCGCCTGCCGGCAAGCGGAGTGGGACTCTTCGGACTGCCGGCGATCCCGCGGTCTTCCGACATCGAGGCCCTCGCACGCCGGTGGCATCCAGACCTGGTCGTCCACGAGGTGCTCGAGCTGGGCGGGGCGATGGCTGCGCTACGGCTCGGGCTGCCGAGCGTGACACACGGGTTCGGGCCGTTCTACCCGTACCACGCCCCCGTCCTCGCGGCGGCCGCAGAGGCGGTGTCCCATCCGGAGCTCGCCCAGTACCTCCTGCAGAGCGCACCCTACGTCGACATCAGCCCGGCCGTGCTCAACCCCCCGATGCCGCACCCGTTCAGCAACCGCGTGCCCTTGCGGCCGACGGCCGGTGAGGCGGGCGCGTCCAACGGGCTGCCGTGGCTCGACGGCCTTCCCTTCGAGCAGACCGTTTACCTCAGCCTGGGCACGGTCTTCAACCGCGCGGTCGATGTGCTCGACCAGGCCATCGATGCGATCCGCGGACTGCCGGTCAACCTCGTCGTGACAACCGGCCCTGGCGTCGAGCCGGCCGAGCTCGGTCCCCAGCCGGATCAGGTGATCGTGGCCCAGTTCGTGCCGCAGGCGCTGGTGCTCGAGCGCAGCGTCGCCGTCGTGTCCCAGGCCGGGGCGGGCGGGATGCTCGGCGCCTTCGCCCATGGGTTACCTCAGGTGTGCCTGCCGCAGGGCGCCGACCAGTTCCTCAACGCCGAGGCCGTCGAGCGCGCCAACGCAGGGCTCACCGTGACTCCGGACCGCTTCTCCGTAGAGGCGGTGCGAGCGGCGCTCGCCGAGGTGCTGGCCGACTGGAGCTATACCGACGCCGCGCGGGCCGTCCAGGCAGATATCGACGTTATGCCGTCGCCAGAGGAGGCCCTGCAGGCCCTGCTGGCGGACCTAGAGGAGCAGTCGGCCGCCTAGCGCTCGGTGCCCCTCGCCGAGAGGTCGAGAGGTGTTGTTATGAGGGCCTCATGACAGCACCTACGGACCTCTCGGCGAGGCGGCTCGCCCGAGACCCGAGCCAGCCCTCGTACGCCCTGGACGCGTCCGACCCCACACCCGGCTTCCGCACGCAGATGTGGGTTTTCTGGGTCTGTGTCACCTGAACCGACGATTGGGGCTAGCCTGGCGCCCGGGCGGGTGGCTCGGGGCCAGGGGAGCAATCTCACACTGAGGTAAGGGAATCGCGTATGTCCAGTTTGTCGCGCAAGTACTCGTTAGCGGCAGCCGCCGCCTTGGCCGGGGTGCTGTCTGTCTACGGGGCATCATCCGCGCAGGCCGCGCCGCTGGCCCCGGGGGTCGACGCCGACTTCGGCACGAACGGGCGGGTCCGCGCATTCCTGGCGTCCGGCGACAACATCTACTTGGCCGGGTCGTTCACGAAGGTCTTCGACGGCGCCGGTGCCCACGACGCCTCGAACGTCGCCCTCTACAACAAGTCGACCAAGCGCTACGTCCAAGGCTTCAACGCATCCACCAACGGGGTGGTCACGTCCTTGGCCCAGATCGGCGGGCGCCTGTACCTGGGCGGGGAGTTCTCCAAGGTCAACGGCTCGAGTCGGGGACACATCGCTGCGATCAACGCGTCCAGCGGCGGCCTAGATGGCGGTTTCCACGCCGACGCCAACGCCGGCGTCGACGCCCTGCTCGTCGGCAACGGCGGCCTCTACGCCTCCGGGAGCTTCAAGACGATCAACAGCGGCGGCAGCTTCGCGCGCTCGTTCGTGGCCCGCCTCGACCCCGGCAGCGGCCGGCCGGACGGCTGGTCGGCCAATCCCAACGGGCGGGTGCGCACGCTCGGGCTGTCGAACAACGGCTCGGCCGTCTTCCT
This sequence comes from uncultured Actinomycetota bacterium, assembly GCA_963724925.1. GTDB lineage: Bacteria > Actinomycetota > Actinomycetes > Actinomycetales > Dermatophilaceae > Phosphoribacter. The sequence continues at coordinate 15,407 of CAVRXF010000035.1, forward strand.
GGCCGGATCGTTCAGCGCGGTCGACGGTATGGGAAGCCAGAACAAAGTGTCGAAGGTCAGCTCGGCAACCGGCGGCGTCGTCGGTGGATTCGTCGCCGGGAACACCAGCACCAACGGGCACCAGCCGGTAATGGCCTTGGCGGTGGGCTCGAATGACCGTCTGTTGCTCGGCGTCGGCGGCGCCGGTGGAGCATGCACGTCGATGAACGGCACCAGTGGCTCGCAGGCCTGGACCCACCGCAACGACGGCGACGCGCAGGCCGTGGAGCTTATTGGCGGAACTGCTTGGTGCGGTGGACATTTCGAGAAGACCGGCGGTGTGACACGCACCAAGCTCGCTGCCTTCAACGCTGACAGCGGAGCCCTCAACGGCTTCAACATCGACCTCAACAGCAACCTCGGAGTGTGGGCCCTCGGCCAGACGGGCACGACGCTGCTGGTGGGCGGTGACTTCACGAAGGCCAACCAGGCGGCGGTCGACCACGTCATCACGGTCAACTAGCCCGGTCATTCCGCGGGGTAGACCACCCCGACCTGCCTTCGCACCTCGTCGAGGACGGCCGCAACCGCCCGTGAGGAGTCCCACGACATCAGCGGACTCTCGAGCCGAGCCTCGCTGACACACCGCGCGACTTCGGCCGCTTGGTACTGGAAGCCGTTCTCGACGACCCCGTCGATGGTCCAGGGCGCTGCGGCCTGCGGGTAGACCGTCGCCGTCGTCGGCCCGTGCCAGGGCGCGTCGATCTCGATCCGCCCTGCCGTCCCGGACACCGCGGCCTTGGTTGGCGTCTTGGCCCACAACGTCGTGTGCAAGACGGCCAGCCGGCGCTTGGCATACCCGAGGAGGACGCCGACCTGGCCGTCGACGCCGGTCGTCGTCAGCTGCCCCTCGGCCCGCACGGTGACCGAAGTCCCAGCAGGTCGACGGCGAGCGCGACCGGGTAGACGCCCAGGTCTAGCACGGCGCCACCCGCGAGGGCGGGGTCGTACAAACGGCTGGTCGGGTCGAAGGCGAAGGCCTGACCGTTGTCGGCCTCAACGGCGACCGGCTCGCCGATTGCACCGTGCGCGATCGCGGCCCGCACCCCGACCATGTGCGGCAGGAACCGGGTCCACATCGCCTCCATGGCGAAGGCCCCGGCCGTCTGCGCGGCGTTGAAGATCTCGTCTACCTCGGCGCCATCGCGGGCCAACGGCTTCTCGACGAGGACCGGCTTGCCGGCCTGCAGGGCGAGCACGGCCAGGTCGCGGTGGTGGGAGTGCGGCGGCACGACATAGACCGCGTCGACCGACGGGTCCGCCACGAGCCCCTCGTACCCGGCATACGCCTCGGGTATGCCGTGCTCGCGGGCGAACGTCTGGGCCCGCAGGAGCTCACGCGAGCCGACGGCGACCACCCGCGAAGCGGTGAGCCGGGCGACGGCGTCGGCGAACTTGCCGGCAATGCGGCCGGGGGCGAGGATGCCCCATCGGATCGGGGGCGCGTCGAACGGGTCCGGCGCGCCGGCTGTCACGAGGCCCGCTCGGACTCGTCCTGCTCGTCGGGCGCGCCGAGGTCCTGCTCGGACTCGGTGATGACGGTGTCGATGAACGCCAACGCGTCGCGACGGCGGCGAAACGCGCTGCGGTAGAGCGAGCGCCGGTCAGGGCGGTTGCGGATGCGCAGGGACTCCTCCAGGATGCGGTGCCACCGCGAGTCCAGCGCCCCCAGCGCCCACTCCCCGCCTCCGCACTTGGACGTGACCTTGCCGGTCTCGAGGGTGTAGCGGATACGGGCCACCCCGAGCACTCCCGATGCGGTCGCCCAGGTGCCCAGCGAGCCGAGCCCGGCCAAGGACACCAGCCGGGCGTTCGCGTGCCACCACGGCGTCCACGTCGTGTCGAGGGTCTCCAGACACCACTGGCGGACGCCACCGGGATCGCGCGCGATGTCGTGCTCGGCCAGCTGCGGGCCGTAGACGTGCAGCCCATACTCCCGCATCTCGTGCCACACCAAGGCGGGGGGCACCCAGTTCTTGCCGCCATGCATGCGCGCACCGCGGGCTCGCAGACCCATCGTGCGCTTGGGGTCGCGAGAGGCGTAGAGGTCGTCCCAGGTGAGGTACCAGCCGTCCAACCGCGGGGTCTCGTATGCCGTTGCCACCCGCTCGTGCACATTCGCCAGGGACCGAAGGTCGTGGCGGCCGGGTCGCTCCCGCAGCACGGTGACGAAGTCGATGTCGCTCCACTCAGCGTGGAAGTCGCCCAGTGCCACGGAACCGGTGAGGTAGACGCCGTCGACCAGGTGCGGCACGGTGGCCAGCAGGTCGGCAAGGTAACGGTCGACGACTCCCGCCACGCGGGTGGACACGTTGACCGGTAGCACGTCGGTGGTCATGAGCCAGCTCCTTCGCCCCTGCGGCGGGTTTGCTGACGACTGTAAGTCGCTTCAGTCGCCGACCCGCGGCACGACACGGCGAGCCGCAGGAGCCGAACCGCGGGTGCGCCGCGCGGCCTCAGGCCAGCGAGAGGTCAGACGTTGCACTTATTCGGGCCGGATTTCGACATCTACTGACCACTCGACGGGGAGTGCGTATGCCGGCGCCGGGCTAGTCGATGACGGTGTCCCCGACGACCGCGCGGACAGGGGTCGGCAGCATGAGCGTGCGGCTGACCGTGCACAGCTTGTCGTGCGAAAGCCGCACGACCCGCTCCACGAGGGCAGCCGCCTGAGCGCCTTCGGCGGTGTCGGGGAAGGCGAGCTGGAAGCTCAGGGTGGCATCGGTCAGGTGGTTGCCCAGCTCGTCGGAAACCTTTGTGGCCGTGCTCTGCACGGTGAACTGGTCCGGCTCGGACCGGCGTGAGGTGACCTCGTCGACATCGATCGCGGTGCACGCGGCCATCGCCGCGAGCAGCAGCTCGGTCGCCGTGTAGTCGCTGTCGCCGCCGCGCCCGATGACGACGGTGCCCCCGCGCGGGTTGGTGACGGCATACCGTCCGGCAGCCAGGCGCATCAGGGTCACCTCGCGATGGCCGCTGGCTATCGGCGGGTCGGGCTGCGGCGCGGTCGTCATAGGCCCAGCCTGCCATGTCAGGCGGGTACCTCTAGGGTTGGATCATGAGCTGGGACCCGACCGCGAACCCGCCCGATGACACGCCCTCGTCGCGCCCGAACGACCCCACGCAGCCGACCTTCGGCTCACCCACCCCGCCCCCCGACTCGCCCACGCCGCCGCCACCTGCCCCTCCACCGCCTCCACCGGCATACGGGCCCAGCCAGCCCCCGCAGACCCCGCCCCAGGCGGGGCAGCCGTACCCCACCTACGGTCAGCAGGGGCCGTACCCGCCAACGGCGCCGCCCTACCAGAGCGGCATGTATGCCGGCGGTCTCGAGCACCCGCAAGGCACCGTGATCCTCATCCTCGGCATCCTGTCGATCGTCCTGTGCCAGCTCCTCGGCCCGTTTGCCTGGGTCATGGGCCGCCGGGCGCTCGCCGAGATCGACTCGAGCGGGCGCACCTACACCAACCGCACGATGGTCCAGGCCGGCATGATCTGCGGCGTCATCGGCACGGTCTTCCTCGCGCTGGGCCTGGTCTCGCTGATCTTCGTCATCATCGTGAGCATCGGCGCCGCAAGCAGCGTGCGCTGACCCCGTCCAGCTGCTGCTACTGGCGGTAGCTGGAGAGGAAGTTGCCGATCCGCTCGATGGCCTCCTCCAGGTCGTCCACGTGCGGGAGGGTCACGATGCGGAAGTGGTCGGGGTGCGGCCAGTTGAACCCGCTGCCCTGGACCACGAGGATCCGCTCCGCGCGCACCAGGTCGAGGGCGAACCGCTCGTCGTCGACGATCTCGTAGACCTCGGGGTCCAGACGGGGGAACAAGTACAGCGCCCCCGCGGGCAACGTGGCGCTGACCCCGGGGATCTTGTTGATGAGCTCCCAGGCCCGGTTGCGCTGCTCGTGCAGCCGCCCACCCGGCAGGATCAGCTCGTTGATCGACTGGTAGCCGCCGAGAGCGGTCGCGATGGCGTGCTGGGCGGGCACGTTGGCGCACAGGCGCATGTTGGCCAGGATGTTCATGCCCTCGATGTAGGACTGCGCGTGGTGCTTCGGACCGGAGATCGCCATCCACCCAGACCGGAAGCCGGCGACCCGGTAGGCCTTGGACAGGCCGTTGAAGCTGAGACAGAAGATGTCCGGCGCCTGCGATGCCAGCGCTGTGTGCTTGGCGTCGTCGTACAGGATCTTGTCGTAGATCTCGTCGGCCATGAGCACCAGGTCGTGCTGGCGAGCCAGGTCGGCGATGGCGTTGAGCGTGGCGACCGAATAGACCGACCCGGTGGGGTTATTGGGGTTGATGACGACGATGGCCTTGGTCTTGGGGGTGATCTTGGCGGTCAGGTCCGCCAGGTCGGGGGACCAGTTCTGCGACTCGTCGCACAGGTAATGCACCGGCCGGCCGCCGGCCAGCGACGTGGCCGCGGTCCACAACGGATAATCGGGCGTGGGGATGAGCACCTCGTCGCCGTTGTCGAGCATGGCCTGCATGGCCATGACGATGAGCTCGCTCACGCCGTTGCCGAGGTAGACATCCTCCGTGCCGACCCCCTCGACGCCCTTGAGCCGGTAATACTGGGTGACTGCCCGGCGGGCACTAATGATGCCCTTGCTGTCGCAGTAGCCCTGGGCTGAGGGCAGCTGGGCGATCATGTCGATGAGAATCTCGTCCGGTGCCTCGAACCCGAACGGCGCTGGGTTGCCGATGTTGAGCTTGAGGATCCGGTGCCCTTCCTCCTCGAGACGCTTGGCCTCGTCAAGAACCGGCCCCCGGATGTCGTAACAGACATCGGCGAGCTTTCGGGACTGGATGACCTCACGCATGCACCCAGAATCCCACGATTGCGCCGCAGCGGCTGACCAACCCCGGCTCAGGGCAGGTCAACGTCGCCCCAGCGCACTACCCGCCATCCCGAGTCGGGGTCACCCTCGATCTCGACGACGAGCGTGTTGTGCAGCTGGGCGCTCTTGAGGAAGTCCGGTGTCAAGGCACCGACTCGCGACGCCCAGGTGCGGATCATCGCGCCGTGGCTGACCATGGCGACCGTCTGGTAGCCCGCGTCGTGAGCCTCGCGCACCACGGCCTCGAAGCGGGCCATGACCTCGCTGCCGGACTCCCCGCCGGGGATGCGCCCCTCGGGGTCCGCGCCCCAGCCCACAATCGCGTCGACGTAGTGCTCCCACACCTCCGACATCTCGTAGTCGCCTGCCTGAATCTCCCGAATCCCTTCGCGGACAATGGGTTCCAGCCCACGTTCGTGTGCGAGCGGGCGTTGCCGTCTGCTGGCTGCGGACCAGGTCCGACACGTAGATGGCGTCGAGGGCCAGGCCATCGAGCAGCGTTACGAGCGCCTTCGGCCTGTTGGTGCCCGGTCTCGTCCAGCTCGGCTCCCGGGTATGCCGTGTCCAGCAGCCGCGCGACGTTGGAGGCCGTCTGGCCGTGGCGGATGAGCAGCAGGCGCACCCGTCGAACCCTACGTTGGCTCTGCCAGGCCACCTTCGGGTTCGAGGTGATACCGGACCGACTTCCGTGCCGGTATCACATCGAGGCCGATTGGAGGTAAATCCGAGCGGTTGAGGTAAAACCGAGCGCTCTACCGCTCCCTTATCCCTCCGTTGCTCGCTTCTACCTACCGGTGGACAGGTGGAAGGCCTGGCCGGACGGGACGCGGGCCGGGCAGGATGGCGATCCCGGTCGGGTCCAGCGAGATGCGTACCGTGTCACCCGGAGCACGGCGCACAGTGGTGCGGTCCGATGGCAGACACCAGCCCCCAGCCCGGCACCACCAGCTCCAGGTGTATGCCGTCTCGGGCCATGGCGACCGCGGTCACCGTCGCCTCGAGCGGCCCGAGCGGGTCGAGGCGGACGGCCGAGCGGCGCAAGCGCCACCGACGGGCTCGCGGGTGCCATGCGGTCCAGCACCGTCGGCACAGCCGGCGACACGAAGGCCCCGCCCACGGATCGGCCGTCGGGCGCCCAGCGCACATCCCGCGGTCCCCCAGACGAATCGGGCCGCTGCAGCAAGGCCGGTGCTGCCACCGCTCCCCGACCAGTCGAGGACCTCCGCGGCCGCCGCCCCGCCCAGGATGGTGGCGTAGCCCAGGAACAGCGCGGTCTCGGCGTCGGCGGGATGCCGCCACACCTCGCGCGGTCGGCCCCTCCTGCACGACCCGGCCGCCGCGCATCACCGCCATCCGGTCGGCGACCGTGAACGCCTCCTCGTGGTCGTGGGTGACCATCAGGGCGGTCGTCCCGGTCGCGAGCAGGATGTCGCGCAGGTCCCCGGCCAGCCGTTCCCGAAGCGGCGGTCGAGCGCCGACAGCGGCTCGTCGAGCAGCAGCAGCCGCGGGCTCGGCCGCCAGCGCGCGGGCGAGCGCGACCCGCTGCCGCTCGCCGCCGGACAGCGTCGCGGGCGGCGGCTCGGCATACCCCTCCAGGCCGACGAGCCCGAGCAGCCGGTCCACCTCCCGGCGCCAGGCGGCGCCGCGAATGCCGCAGCCGCAGCGCGTAGCCGACGTTGCGCGCGACGGTCAGGTGCGTGAACAGCTGCCCGTCCTGGAACATCAGGGCGAAGCCGCGCCGGTGGGTCGGCACCCCCGCCAGGTCGGCGCCGTCCCAGCGTCACCGCGCCGGCGGCCAGCGGCTCCAGCCCGGCGACGGCACGCAGCAGGGTCGACTTGCCGCAGCCGGACGGCCCGAGCACGGCGAGCACTGGCCGTCGGGCACGGCCAAGCGAGACGTCGTCGACCGCCACGCGTCGGTCCGAACCGCACCGTGACGCCCGTCCAGCGCGAAGGCCGTCGGCGAGCCACGTCAGAAGGTCCCCGCCGACGGGGCGGCAGCCGCTCCACCAGGCCCATGACCAGGCCGGTCAGCAGCGCCAGCACGACGGAGGCGGCCAGCGCCATGCCGTAGTTCATCGCGCCGGGACGCCCGATCAGCTCGTAGATCACGACCGGCAGGGTCGGGCGCTCGGGGCGCGCCAGGAAGCGAGTCGCGCCGAACTCCCCCAGCGACACGGCGAACGCGAAGCCCGCCGCGGCCAGCAGCGGCCGCCACACCACCGGCAGGTCGACGATGAGCAGCGCGCGCAGCGGGGCCGCCCCCAAGCGTGGCGGCGGCCTGGCGCTGGCGGTCGTCGACCGAGCGAGCACCGGCGCGAGGGTGCGGACCACGAGCGGCAGCGCGACCAGCGCCTGCGCGATCGGCACCAGCAGCGGCGAGGCGCGCAGGTCCAGCGGCGGCTGGTCGAGGGTGATCAGGAAGCCGAAGCCGAGCGTCACCGCCGAGACCCCCAGCGGCAGCATGAAGGCCCCGTCGAGCGCCACCGCGCACCCGCCGCCCCCCGCCGAGCGAGGCCGCCGGGACACGACGACCGACACGACCAGCCCGAGCACCACGGCGAGGACCGTGGCGTCGACCGCCGTGCGCAGCGAGTTCACCAGGGCCTCCGTGACCGGCACGAGCAGCGCGCTGTCCCGCGACACCGTCGCCAGGGCCCGGTAGTTGTCGCGGCTCCAGTCCTCGCCGCGCCGCAGCGACCGCACGACCAGCGCGACGATGGGCGGCGCGAGGAACGCCAGGACCAGGCCGGTCGCGGCGAGCGCCGGGGCCGTCCCCCACCCGAGGGCGCTCGGCCGGGCCGGCTGCCCGGCGCGCCGCGCGCCCAGGTCCGAGCGCCGGCGCAGGTAGCCGCGACGCTCAGCAGCGCGACGACGGCGACCAGCTGGAGGATCGACAGGGCGGCGGCGGCCTGCAGGTCGAGCAGCTGGGTGGTGAGCAGGTAGATCTCGGTCTCGACCGTGCCGTACCGCAGCGCCGCCGAGGGTGAGCACCACCCCGAAGGCCGTGGCGCAGAACAGGAACACCACGCTGGCCGCGGACACGATCGCCGGCCGCAGCGCCGGCAGCGTGACGGTGCGCCAGACCGTCCACGGCGCCGCGCCGAGCGCGGCGGCGGCTGCTCGGCCCGCGGGTCGAAGCACTCCCAGATCGACGCCGACGGTGCGGATCACGACCGCGACGTTGAAGAACACCAGGGCGGCCAGCACGATCGCCCAGTGCCGTCGAGGCCGAGGAAGCCGAGCGGCCCGGCCGGCGCGAGCAGCAGCCGGAAGGCCACGCCGACCACGACGGTCGGCAGCACGAACGGCAGCGTGACGAGCGCGCGCAGGACGCGCCGGCCCGGCAGGGCGGCCGGTAGCAGGACGTACGCGGCCGGCAGCCCGAGCAGCACGGTGACCGCCGTCGCCGAGCGCCGACAGACAGCGTGAACCACAGCACCCGGTGCGTGCGGGGCCGGCCGAAGACCTCGGCGAAGCCGCCGAGGTCGAGGCTGCCGTCGGCCAGGAACCCCCGGGCGAGCATCCCCGCGACCGGCAGGACGAAGAAGACGGCGAGGAAGGCCAGCGGGACGGCCGCAGCGCCGGCCAGCGCCCAAGCCGACGCCCGGTCGCCACCGCAGCCGGCTGGCCGGGGACTGCCGCGCCGTCGCGCCCGGTCAGCGCGGCCACGAGCCCTCCTCGGCGGCCTGCCGGCTCACCTGCTGGTGAGGTCGGTCCACTGCTTGAGCCACTCGTCGCGGTTCGCGGCGATGTCCTCGGGCGAGACGGCATACGGCTTCTCGGCGACCTTGGCGCACTTGGCCCAGTCGGCGGGCAGCGCGGCGTCGCTCGCGACCGGGAACACGTACATCGTCTCCGGCAGCGCCGCCTGCACCGGCTTGCGTGAGCATGAAGTCGACGAACGCCTTGGCGCCGTCGGGGTTCTTCGCGCCGGCGAGCACGCCGGCGTACTCGACCTGGCGGAAGCAGGTGTCGAGCAGCGCTGCGGTCGTCGGCGTGGTGCCGCCCTTGGGGATGGTGAACGGCGGCGAGGAGTCGTAGGACAGCACGATCGGCCGGCTCCCCTTGCCCCCGCCGGCGGTGAAGTCGACCTCGTAGGCGTCCGTCCAGCCGGCCGTGAGCTTGGCGCCGTTGGCCATCAGCTTGCGCCAGTAGTCCTGCCAGCCGTCCTGCCGTAGGCGCCGATCGTCGCCAGCAGGAACGCCAGGCCGGGGCTCGACGTCGTCGCCCCGGGGGTGACGAACAGGTCCCGGTACGGCGGCTTGGTGAGGTCGTCGAGGGTGTCGGCGGCGCCAGGCCGTTCGCGCGAACCAGGTGGTGTCGACGTTGACGCACACGTTGCCGTTGTCGACCGGCGTAAGCACGTCCGCGTCCGCCCCGGACAGCGCGTGGGCGCTGGCCCCGGGCGGCAGTGTCGGCGAGTACGGCGCGAGCACGCCCTCGTCCACCGCGCGGGAGGCGAAGGTGTTGTCGATGCCGAAGACCACGTCGGCGATCGGGGCGCTCTTGGTGAGGACGAGCTTGTTGGTCAGGGCTCCCGCGTCGCCTGCCTTGACGATCGGTCGGGACGCACCCGGTCTTGGCGGTGAAGTCCTTGAGCAGCTCGTCGGACACCTCGAACGAGTCGTGCGTCGCCACGGTCACTGCCGTCGACGTGGTGCATCGGTATGCCGTGGGGCTGGCGCTCGCGGCGGCTGCGCGCCGTGCTGGTGGCCGCGGCTGCCGCCGCCAGAGACGCGAGCAGGCCCCCAGTGCCGAGTGCCGTCGAGCGAAGACCACGGCCGGCCGCGCGCCGGCCCCGTGTCGTCGTCATGGGTGAGTCCTCCTCAACTGCGTGAGGGGCTGCCGACCGGCAGGGCAGCGCCGGATCGGCAGGTGAGAGTCGACTCCCTTCGCCGGTACTAACCGGATCAGGTTCGAGGGTCTGCGGCGGATACCGCACTCTCAGCGCTGGGGGGCGCTCCCCTGTCGTGGTGCTATGACTTTACCCCGGCGCGTGCAAGAGTCGGACCGACGGCATTCGGGTTCTGCGGTTAGGAGTGGTAGATGGGTTCGTTCGCGTGGAGGATCCTCAGTACGGGTGCGGCAGTGATCGCCGCGACGATAGCCCACAAGGCCGTGACCAAGGGCTGGGAGATAGCCACCGGCCGGCCGGCCCCTGGGGACCCGACCCAACCCGAGGCAGACGTCCTGGACGGAGGCGCTGCTGTTCGCGGCCACTACCGGCCTGGCTGTCAGCGCCGCGCGCGATGGCGGCGACGCGCAAGGCTGCCGAGTACTACGAGCAGTCCTCGGGACACCTGCCGGAGCCGATGATGACGACCGAGGAGAAGGACACTCTGCAAGGCCAAGGAGCCCGGGGACGTAGCACCTCGCGGCTGGGTGGACAACGCTGCGCCGCCGGCATACCCGCACGGCATACCAGTGGTCAGGTCAGGTCGCGCAGTTGCGAGAGGGCTTCGCGCATGAGCGGGGCGACCGGCCCGAAGGCGTGCTGGCCGTCCTCGACAATGGTCTTGCCGCCAACGACGACGGTCAGCACGTCCGACGCCGCTGCGGTGAAGACGACCTGGGACGCCTTGCAGCCCACCGTCCGCACCGACTCGAGGTCGACGGTCACGAAGTCGGCGAGCATCCCCGGGGCGATGGTGCCCCCGTCGTACCACCCAGGCACTGGTAGCCCCCGAGGTCGCGGCACGAACCAGCGCGTCGGTCGGCACGCGGGCCCGCTCACCGCTGACCAGCCGCTCATGCATCTCCATCTCGCGGATTTCCGTGAACGGGTCGATGACGGCGTTCTGGTCCGAACCGACGCCCATCGAGATACCTCGGTCGACCAGAGCCCGGGCCGGAGCGATCCCGTCGCCTAGGTCCTGCTCGGAGCTCGGGCAGACGACAACCTGCGCCTCGTACTCGGCGAGCAGGTCCAGGTCGCTGTCGGTGAGGTGAGTGGCGTGGACGGCCGACAGCTCCGGGCCGAGCGCGCCGATCTGGGCCAGCAGCTCGGTCGGGGAGCATCCGTAGTGCATCTGGCAGGCGAGGTTGTCAGCGGGCTGCTCAGAGACGTACACGTGCAAGGGCCGCTCGCCTACGGTCTCGACGATCTCCCGGGCTGCGTCTTTGGGGACCCGCAGGACCGAGTGGATGGCCGCGCCGACCCGCAGCATCTCGGTCTGGCGCAGTCGGGCGAACCGTTGTGCCCATTGCTGCGCCGATCCGTCATAGAACCGCCGCTGCGCGCCGTCGACGGGCACGTGGCCGGCCGCGGTCAGCCCACCCGCAAGGTATGCCGTGTCGATGAGGGTGAGCCGGATGCCTACCTCCGCTGCGGCCTGGGCCAGCGCCGCGCCCATGGCATTCGGGTCGTCGTAGGGGGTGCCGTCGGGGCCGTGGTGGACGTAGTGGAACTCGCCCACGACCGTGTACCCCGCGAGCGCCATCTCAAGGTATGTGGCTCGAGCCAGGGCGAGGTAGTTCTCGGGGGTGAGCCGTTCGGCAACCTCGTGCATCCGGGAGCGCCACGCGAAGACGTCTTCGGCGTCGCAGTGGGTGCGGCCCCTGAGCACGCGCTGGAACACATGGGTGTGGGCGTTGGCCAGGCCCGGCAGTACGGTGCCGCGTAGCCGGGTGTCCTCGCTGCGCCGGGACGCCCGCGGCTCGACGCTGACGAACCGGCCGTCCTCGACCTCGAACCGGACGCCTCGGGCCGGCCCAGTAGGCAGCCACGCGGACTCAGCCCAGTAGGACGTCACAGCACTCCCTTGTACTCGCGACCCTGTGCGAGCACATCCTCGCATTGAGTTGGCTCTCGCGGGAGGCGATGTGCCCAAACAAGCACGCGGGCTGCCGGGCGAGGATCGTCTCTAGGCTGGCGGGATGAGCCCCGGAACGGATCCTGCAACGGATCACAGCGAGGACCGCGCGTTGGCTGCCCTCAAAGGCAGCGGCATCGCGCACACCGTGACCCGGCACGGCCCGGTCGGCTCGCTGGAAGAGGCGGCGGCCGCGCGCGGAGTGCGCCCGGGTGACATCGTCAAGACCCTGGTGGTACGCCGAGCCGACGACGACTTCGTCTTCGTCCTCGTGCCCGGGGACCGCCAGTTCTCCTGGTCCAAGCTGCGCGCCGTGCTCGGCACGTCACGGCTGTCCATGCCCGACGCGGACGGTGCTTATGCCGTGACCGGCTACGTCCGCGGCACGATCACACCGTTCGGCTCCAGCCGGGACTGGCCGGTCATCGCGGACCGGTCGGTAGGCGGCCGAGCGGTATCCATGGGCGCGGGCGCGCACGGGGTGGCGGTCACCGTCGACGGTGACGAGGTCATCGAACGGCTGGGCGCGACCGTTGCCGACATCGCCGACGACACATGAGCCACCCTTAGGCTCGGCCCATGAAAGCGGTCACCATCCCCACACCCGGCGGCCCTGACGCACTCGTCCTCGCGGACGTGCCCGACCCGACCCCGGCGCCGGGCGAAGTCCTCGTCGACGTCACCGCCGCGGGCGTCAACCGCGCGGACGTCATGCAGCGCATGGGGTTCTACCCGCCGCCACCGGGCGCACCGGAATACCCCGGCCTCGAGGTGAGCGGGCGCATCGCCGAACTCACTCGCGGCGTCGATGGCTGGGCGGTCGGCGACGAGGTGTGCGCGCTGCTCTCCGGCGGGGGATACGCCGAGCGGGTGGCCGTCCCAGCGGGGCAGCTGCTGCCCGTCCCAGCCGGGATCAGCCTGGTGGACGCCGCAGCGCTGCCCGAGGTGACGTGCACCGTCTGGTCCAACGTCGTGCTGACCGCCGGGCTGCGGGCCGGTGAGACCCTGCTCGTGCACGGCGGCTCGTCCGGGGTGGGCACCATGGCGATCCAGCTGGCGCGGGAGGTCGGCGCGCGGGTGGCCGTCACGGCAGGCAGCGCCGACAAGCTCGAGGTATGCCGCTCGCTCGGCGCCGACATCCTGGTGAACTACCGCGAGGAGGACTTCGTCCCGAAGGTCCGTGACCAGACGGGTGGCCACGGCGCCGACGTCATCCTGGACAACATGGGAGCCAGCTACCTCGCCCGCAACGTCGACGTCCTTGCCGAGGGCGGCCGACTCGTGGTGATCGGCCTGCAGGGTGGAACGAGCGCAGAGCTCGACCTGGGGGCCCTGCTGCGCAAGCGCGCGACGGTGGCAGCGACCTCGCTGCGGGCTCGCTCCGGGGCCGAGAAGGCGGCGATCGTCGCCACCGTGCGCGAGCGGGTCTGGCCCATGGTCGAGTCCGGGCGGGTCCGGCCGGTCGTCCACGGTCGGTATCCGTTGGCCGACGCGGTCCTCGCGCACCGCGAGCTCGAGGCCTCGACCCACATCGGCAAGATCCTCCTGCTGGCCTGACGGTGCGCCTTGCGGGCCTGCCCGGCGCGTCGATCGCGCTGGCCATCGGTATCGGCTGCAGCTTTGTCGCGCTGCTGTCCGTACAGCTGCGCGACCGGCTGCGCTGGCCGGCGTGGGTGGTGGGGCTGGTCCTCGGTCTGGTCGTGGTCGCGGGAGTGGTCCTGGCCGGAACGCGTAGCACCGCACCACTGCTGTGGGCGGTGCGCGACGGCGGGGTGGCCATGGTCGTGCTGCTCGTCGTGGGAGGTCTGCTCTTCGCCGCGCTGCTGCGGGTCTGCCGCCTCGGCTGGCTGGCCGCGCTGCTCATTGCCGAGGCGGTGACGCTCATTGCCGCGGTGAGCTGGGTCCCACGCGAGGCCTCGATCGACTGGGCGGCGCCGAACACCGAGCGGCTGGACGCCTGCTTCACCACGGCCCGCAGCTGGCGCCCCTACAGCCTGTACGGCGTCTTCTACGACGCACTGCCGAACCTCGTGCTCTACGTGCCGCTAGGGATGGCGCTCGCCGCGACGTTGCCGCGCCGGCGTTGGCTGGCGCTGGTCATCGGTCTGGTCGTCACCGTCGCCACCGAGTCCTACCAGGCCCTTTTCACCGACCGCTCGTGCGCCGGGAACGACGTGCTCACCAACCTGGCGGGGACGGCCGTCGGCGTCGCCCTCGTTGTCGGCCTTGAGGCGGTAGCCGGCCGGCGGGAGCCCTCCCGGGCCGCAACCCCTTCGCGGTGAGGCAAGATGGAGGGTGTGAGCGAGCAGACCGAGCAGCCACGCCAGCCTGACGAGAACCGCGTGGTCGTCATCACGCCCGAGGGGATGGGCGTGGCCGAGCCCCGCCGCAGGGAGGAGTCAGCCGAGCCCGAGAACCCGGCCGATCTGGTCGAGCAGCCGGCCAAGGTCATGCGGATCGGTGCGATGATCAAGAACCTGCTCGACGAGGTCCGCAACGCCCCGTTGGATGAGGCCGGGCGCTCTCGCCTCGCGGAGATCCACACCCGCTCCATCGCCGAGCTCAAGGACGGGCTGGCTCCCGAGCTGGTCGAGGAGCTGGACCGCATCGCCTTGCCGTTCGGGGACGAGCGCCCTCAGACGCGGAGCTACGCATCGCCCAGGCCCAGCTCGTGGGGTGGCTGGAAGGGCTGTTCCACGGCATCCAGACCGCTCTGGTTGCCCAGCAGATGGCCGCTCAGCAGCAGCTGGCCGGTATGCGCCGGGCGCTGCCCCCAGGTCACCCCGAAAGTGCGCCCGGTATGCCGGGTTCCCCGGGACGCCAGCTCGGCCCCGGCCACCAGCCGGGCATCACCGGCCCGACCGGCCAGTACCTCTAGGCCCGTCCGGCTGGCCAGCCTCGCCACCCGCGAAAGGTCAGAAGATGCGGTTATGGGGCCTGTTTAACGACATCGTCGGACCTCTCGACGGGGTTCGCGGCAGCGACAAGGAGAAGGCATGAGGCTCGGGTTTCACATCGTCAACTTCACCCTCCCAGGCGGCGCGCCCGCACTCGGCGAGACGCTCGCCCGCACCGCGCAGGCGGTCGAGGACATCGGCGCCGACAACCTGTCGGCCATGGACCACTACTTCCAGCTCGGCATGATGGGCGGAGCCGAGCAGCCGATGCTCGAGGGCTACACCACGCTCGGCTTCTTCGCCGGGCACACCAGCACCGTCGAGCTCCAGCTGCTGGTTACCGGGGTGACCTACCGCCATCCGGGCCTGTTGGCCAAGATCATCTCCACGCTTGACGTGCTTTCCGGGGGCCGGGCCGTGCTCGGCATCGGCGCCGCGTGGTACGAGCGCGAGCACCAAGGGCTTGGGGTTCCCTATCCTCCGATCAGCGAGCGGTTCGAACGGCTCGAGGAGACCCTGCAGATCGTGCTGCAGATGTGGGGCCCGGACGACGGGCCGTTCACCGGCAAGCACTACCAGCTGGCCGAGACCCTCAACGCACCCCAGCCGGTCAGCAACCCGCACCCGCCGATCATGATCGGCGGGTCGGGAGAGCGTAAGACCCTGCGGCTGGTCGCCAAGTATGCCGACGCGTGCAACCTCTTCGCGGGGCCACAGATGGGGCCGGACCAGGTCGCCGCCAAACTGGCCGTCCTGGCCGAGCACTGCCGGCGCGAGGGTACCGACTACGACCGCATCCGCAAGACCATCCTGTGGAATGGGCTCGTGGACGCCACCCCGGCCGGGGCTCGGGCCTTTGCGGACACGATGAGCCGGTACGCCGACGTCGGCATCGAGGAGGTGCGCGTCATGCCGTTCACTCCCGACCCGGTCGCCTTCGTCCGCGACGTGGGCGAACACGTGAAGCCCCTGCTGCCGGCGACGCGCTAAACCGACTGTCTACGGTAGGGGGGTGAGCAGCCCCGCGCCGCAGCGCCACCCGCAGGCGGCAGCCACGGTGTCCAAGCAAGCCGTCGCCTCGAGCCTGGTTGCCCCGGTGGTGCTCGTCGCCGGATGGCTGTATGCCGTGTCGCTCGTCCCGGGGTTCGACCCGGTGCGCCAGCCGGTCAGTGACCTGACGGCCGCCAATGCTGCCAACCGGTCCGTGATGACTGCGGTGCTTATGGTGGTCGGGGTGTGCCATGTGGTGACCGCCTTTGGGCTGGGTCCGGCAGACCCGACGGGCCGTTGGCTGCTGGGTGGCGGTGGAGCCGGCCTCGTCGTGCTCGCGTTGATCCCCAACCGTTCCGTCGGCCATTACTACCTCGTGCACACCTACTGGTCGGTGCTCACCTTCGCCTTGCTGGCGTTCTGGCCCGCGGTCAGCGCCCGGTTCGGGACGCACGTCGCCTGGCCGTTGCGTATGCCGGTCGGCCTCGCCGCCTCGCTCGTCACCCTGGTGCTGCTGCTGGCCACGATCCTCGGCATCATCACCCAGGCGGACACCCTCGGCCTGCGCGAGGACGCGCTACTGGCCTGGACAACGGTGTGGCCGCTGGTCGTCGCCACTGGAGCGAGGGCTGGGGCCGAGCGCACCGGCACACCGCCACCGTGGTGACCAGGGTCAACGGGTCAGCTCAGCCGGTCTGGAAGGCCCGGGCCAAGCGGGCCATCCCCTCGGTGATGACAGCAGGCTCGTTGGTGACGTAGCACATGCGCAGGGTGCGCGGGTTCGGCCTGCCGGCGTGGAACTGCGCGCCCGGCACGAACGCGACGTTCTCGGCCATGGCCAGGCGCAGCCGCTGGGTCGCGTCATAGCCCTCGGGCAGCTCGACCCACAGGAACATCCCGCCCTCGGGCTCGGTCCACCTCGTGCCCGCCGGCATGGTGGCCGGCATCGCGGCCAGCATGGCGTCGCGGCGCTGCCGGTAGACCTCGCGCACCTGGGCGATGTGCCCGTCGAGGTTGCCGCTGCGCAGGTAGATCGCCGTCGCGGCCTGGTCGATCGTCGAGGTGTGCATGTCGCTGGCCTGCTTGACCGTCGCGAGCGTCTCCATGATCTCGACCGGCGCGCGGACCCACCCCACGCGCAGCCCGGGGCAGCCGATCTTGGAGAAGGTCCCGAGGTACAGCGCGCAGGTCTGCACGAGAGGGCTCGCGCTGATCGGCCCGACGTGCGTGCCGCTGAAGCGCAGCTCGGAGTACGGGTCGTCCTCGATGAGCCACACGCCGTGCTCGGCGACGAGCTCGGCGATCCTGGCCCGGCGCTGCGGGTCCAGGGTGAGGCCGGTGGGGTTGGCGAACGTCGGGACGAGGTACAGCGCCACCGGTCGCTCGCGCCGAAGGGCCTCTTCCAGAGCGTCAGGGAGTATGCCGTGCGCGTCGCTTTCGACGGCGACCGCACGACCGCCGAGCAGCAGGAACGACTGCAATGCGGACAGGTAGGTCGGGTCGTCGACGAGGATCGTCGCACCCGGGTCGAGCAGAACCGTCGCCAGTAGGGTGAGCGCCTGCTGGGAGCCGGTCGTGATGAGCACCTCGTCGCTGACCGTCGGCAGCCCCGACGCGGTCAGCCGCTCCGCGACTCGCTCACGCAAGGGCCGCAGCCCCTCGGCTGTCGAGTACTGCAGGTTGACCCCGGCGGCCGGCCGGTGCAGCGCCTCGTCGAACGCCGCCCGCAGCCCGTCGACGTCGAAGATCTCGGGGGCCGGAAAGCCGCCGGCGAAGGAGAGCACCTCCGGCCGGGCGGTGAGCGAGAGCAGGTCGCGCATCGCGGACGAGCCCTGCCCGGCGACCCGGTCGGCCAACGGCGGCGTGGGCCGGCGGCTCCGCACCGTCATCGGTGACTCCTTCCGACGCCCTCAGGGTACGGGCGCCGATGGCGCGTGAACTGCCACCTCATTGCGCGAGGGGGTTGACCCATCGCAGCTCGGTGAACCGGGCAAAGTCGGTATCCGCCGAGCACAACGAAACTCCGTGCTCCAGGGCCAGGGCCG
The DNA here is from genome assembly GCA_963724925.1 of uncultured Actinomycetota bacterium. Classification (GTDB taxonomy): domain Bacteria; phylum Actinomycetota; class Actinomycetes; order Actinomycetales; family Dermatophilaceae; genus Phosphoribacter. The sequence goes on from CAVRXF010000035.1 coordinate 33,034, forward strand.
CCAGATGCGCGTCCGGAATGAGGTCCGAGGTCGGGCGATGTCGGGTTACCAGCTGGCCCAGCACGTCGGCGTGTGCCTCCGTCGGAGCGGAACCCACGCCGCCGGTGTGCCCCAGCCAGTCGCTCACACATGCCCACGCCGCTTCGCCGGACACGGGCGCAGGTAGGCCCGCGGATGGGTTCGGATGCGCAGGAAGGCCAAGAGCGAGAGGCCCACGGGAGGCTAATGCGCACATCGCCGTTCAATGCCGCCGTCCGGCTAGCTCCGTGCGCGGTCATGGTGCGGACTCGACGAGTCTTCGGCGTAGAGCAGCACATTGGCATGGACCATCACCGGGCGGTCGAACCATCCAGCAGGTCCTGGACATGCCCGACGTTCGTCACTCGATCAGGACACCGCCATCGGAGACCCGTTGGGCGAAGACCGTCTTGGAGGGTTGGCTGGTCAAGCCTCGACGGGCCAGCTCATTGACTGCCGCGCTCACGCCCAAGCCGCGCTCACGTCGCAACCGCGCCACCGCGGCCGCTACATTTTCATCCAGCGTCACCGTCGTACGCATGCTGAAAGGCTACATCTTGATGCGCCGCACCGTTGGGCTGCCCTAGCCAAGCGGCTCCCAGGGATTGGCAAGCTGCAGGTCCAGGTGCTCGAAGTCGGCGGTGTTGCGAGCTCGCCAGCGTTGCTCGGTGAGCTCTGCGGATCGCGGCAGTCCCAAAGTCGGCGTCGTCGGACGCAGCAGACGCCAACCCGTCAAGAGTCTGAAGGTTTAGTGGCCGCAAGTAGCCGCGGTCAGAGGTCCATCACGAGGTCTGCGGTTGGTCGCGCCGAGCAGATGAGCAGCTCGTTGTCGCTGGGCGCCTCCAGCGGCGGGGTCTCGTACAACGCCTGCCCGGACAACACCGCCGTGACGCAGGTGTGGCAGACACCGGTGCGGCACGACCACTGCGTGGGCACGTCGCACGCCTCGGCGAGCTCGAGCACCGAAGCGTAGGTGTCCGACCATGCGGCGGTGAGCCCCGAGCGGGCAAACGTCACCGCCGGGCCGGCGCCCGGCGGGCCGGGCGGCTGGTGCGGCGGCGGCGGGTACGCCCCGACCACACCTGGGTTGATCGGCGACCTCGACCCGAACCGTTCGGTGTGAACCCGGGCCGGGTCGATGCCGACTGCGGCGAGGGCGGCCGTGACGTCGTCCATGAACGGCTCCGGGCCGCAGACGTACGCGTTCGCATCGGCCGGCAGGCCCAGGCCCGCGAGCACCGTCGCGGTGAGTCGTCCCGCGCGGACGTCGGAGTCTGAGGCGAGCGGCGGTGCCGGGGTCGTGTAGTAGACCAGGGAGCGCGCTGACGGGAGTTGACCCAGCAGGGCGGCGACCTCTGTCGAGAAGGCATGGCTGTCCGCGTCGCGGGTGGTGTGGATCCACCACACCACCCGCGCGCTGTGCTGGCTCGCGAGTCGGTGCAGCATCGCCAGCAGTGGTGTCTGGCCGATCCCCGCGGAGATGAGCAGCACCGGCTCGGGGCCCTCGCCGAGCACGAAGTCGCCCCTTGGCGCCGCGGCCTCGATGCGGTCGCCGCGGTGCAGGTGCGCGTGCAGGTGCGAGCTGACCAGCCCGTGTGGCTCACGCTTCACGCTGATCCGGTAACGGCCCCCGTCCGGGTTACCCGACAAGGAGTACGTCCGTACCGGGACCGGGTCGCCAGCTCTGGGCACGCGCAGGGTGAGGAACTGGCCGGGCAGGTACGCCGGCAGCGCGTCGTCCCCGGCGAACCGGAACGAGGTCACGGAGGCGCTCTCGGGGATGACGTCGGCGACGGTGAGGGTGCGAAAGGCCGCCCAGGCCGGTGGTGGCGCGACCGCGATGCCCGCCGGGCGAGCTTGCGCGTCGCTTTCCAACATGCTCCGGAACGACTCGCGCCAGCCCGGGCTCAGGGCCGGGACGTCCAGGGCCGCCTTCAGCTGCTCCACCTCGTGCCCAGGCAGGTAGAGCAGCGAGTCGACGTCGGCCACGCTGAGCGCGTGCGGCCCGCGCGCTGTACGCACGATGTCGTCACCGGCGCTGACGTGGCCTTCGGCCAGCACACGCAGGTAGAAACCAGGACGGTGGTGGGCAACCAGCAGTGACGGCAGCTGCGGCTCCCCCAACCGCATCCCAACCCGAAAGCAGGTCACCCGCGGCTGGGTGACCTCGAACTCCGCCTCACCGATCCGGTAGCGATCACCGATGCAAACCGCGGTGTCGTCGAGGCCCTCGATCGTAAAGTTCTCTCCAAAGGCACCGTGCCCGAGGTCCTCGCGCCCGAAGAACTGCTGCCAGTGCCGGTAGGACTCGATCTGGTAGACGAGCACCGCTCGCTGCTCGCCGCCGTGCCCGGCTAGGTCGCCCTGCCCGTCCCCGTCGATGTTCAGGCGCCGGACCATCTGCGGCCCGGTGACCGGGCTCTTCCACACGCCCGTATGCACGGTCCGGCCCCGCCATGAGACGTCCTTGGGCATCCCGACGTTGACCGACAGCAGCCTCGCCATCACCTCACACCTTCTTCAATATGTCCCGGAGCCGGAGCCGACGGCGCCCTGCACGAGGTCTCCGTGCAAGCACAGCCGACCGCCCCGCGTCCACGAGAGGCAGCCCCAGCCTCTCGCCTAGCCAACCTGCAGCAGCAAGCAATCGACGATGCCATGCCCCCGCTTGCTGCCACATGCGACCCGGAGCTGTCTCGGGCTGTCCCCGAACCTCCAGCCTTCCTCACCTTGGAACCTCTCCCAACGACTCTGAGGACTCCTTGATGACCGGCTCAACCGGAACCGGGCCTGATCCGCGTTTCGACCGTCTTCGAACTTGACCGGGCACCCTGACCCTGCATCGTGACGCGGTAGGGCCGCGTGGCCTCGAGGGCATGGCTGTTGTCAAGGCGGTTCATGGTCACGAAGGTGAGATCACGGGCCTTGCTCCAGAGTACGCAGACACCTGACGTTCAGGAGGACCTCGAAGCCGGTGCCACGCCGGCCAACCAGCACTGGGCTCAAAGGGCAATCGACCCGTTCGCCAAGATCGCTCGTGCCCCTCGGTTCACGTCGCCGCTGGCCCATCGGGACCATGGCGTCGTCAGTCGACGGTGACCGAGCTGAGATCCGAGACGACGACATCGGCACCGGCGGCGCGCAGACCTTCGGCGTCGCCGGTCCGGTCGACGCCGATGACCAGGGCGAAACCCCCTGCCCGACCCGCTTGGACGCCCGAACGGGCGTCCTCGACGACTACGCCGCGCTCTGGTGACACGCCCAACCGTCGGACCGCCTCGAGGAACACCGCAGGGTCCGGCTTGCCGGGCAGGCCCAGCTCGGCGGCGAGCGCGCCATCGACCCGGACGGGGAACAGGTCGGCTACTCCCGCGCCGGTGAGGACCAGCTCGCTGTTGCGGCTGGAGGTGATGACGGCGGTGGCGATGCCAGCGGCCTGCAACGCCCGTACCAGCTCGATCGTGGAGACATACGCGACCACCCCGAAGCGGTGCACCTGCTCGTGGAAGTACGCGTTTTTGCGCGCTCCCAGGCCGAACGCCGTGAGCTGGTCCGGCGGGTCGTCTGGCTCGCCGCGGGGGATGAGCAGGCCTCGGGCGGCTAGGAAGTCCAGTACTCCGAACTCCCGAGGCTTGCCGTCGACGTAGCGGCGGTAGTCCGCGTCGGCGTCAAAGGGACGCACCGGCTTACCGTCTGCGTGTTCGGTGAGGACGTCGTCGAACAGCCGTTTCCATGCCTGGGCGTGGACGCGGGCGGTGTCGGTGATGACTCCGTCCATGTCGAAGACGACCGCGTCGTAGCGCTCGGGGGAGAGTCGGACGCTGGTGTGATGGGTGTCCGGCTGGCTCACGGGGATCTCCAGGGGGAGTGCGGGCAGTGTCAGTCGGTCGAGGCGCCGACGCCGAGGATCCGGCGCACCACCGGGTTGTCCCGGACCGTGTCGGCCAGCTGGCTGCCCGCTGACGCGGCGAGGTGCAGGCAGGTTCCGGCTCGGTGCGCGGTGTGTTCCAGTTCTCCGAGCACGCCGGTGGCGGCGGCGTCCAAGGCGGTGACCTTCGACAGGTCGATCACGAGGTGGCGCCCGGACTCAACGAGTGGCAGGACGCGCTCGGTGAGTAAGCCCACCGTAGTCTCGGTCAGGACGCCAGTGACGGTGACCGCCAAGTGTCCGGCCATCGACGCGATCGGCTGGACTGCGACGTCCAGGGGGTTGTCCTGGGTCATGGCGACCTCCCGTCCGCGGCGGCTCTTGTCGGGGTCACCCTGGGCTCCAGGCGCCGCTGCTGGAGCGGATGAAGCGCATTCCACCCGATGTGACCTGATGGGCGCCACCATCGGGCAAGCGCACGGTGACGGGGGCGTCGCAGCTCACCTCGACCGCGTCGGGCTGCAGCCCGAGCCGGACCCTGGCCGGACCCACGCGCACCCGTAGTCCGAGCCGGCTCCAGCGGGCCGGCAGCCTGGGGTCGACGGTCAGCACCCCGTTGGCCACGCGCAGTCCGCCGAAGCCACTGGCGAGTGCTTGCCAGAGCCCGCCCATGGTCGCGATGTGCAGGCCTTTGGCGGTGGTGTTGTTGAGGTTGCGCAGGTCGAGATGGGTGGCCAGGCGCAGCAGCTCGAGGCCGTCGTCGGGATGGCCGGCGCGGGCGAACAGGCCGGCATGCACCGCTGGTGACAACGAGCTGCCGTGCGAGGTGCGGGGCGCGTAGAAGTCCAGGTTCGGCCCGAGTGAGCCTGGGGCGACCTCGTCGGGGACCATGAAGTGCAGCATCAGGACGTCGGCTTGCTTGACGATCTGCGACACCAGTGTCACGTCCCGGCCGAGCTCGGTGTCGGCGGCTGCCGGCAGGTTCAGCACCTCACTGACCATGAATGGGCGTAGCTGGTCGAAACCTGCGTACTGTTCGTAGCGCCCGGTTCGAGGGTCGTAGTTGTCGACCAGGGCCGCGGCGATGCGCCGCCATCGGGCCACCTCCCGTTCGGTGCCGTCGATGCCGTCCGACTCCACCAGGTTCGCTGCGAGGCGCAGGTTCCAGCGGGCCATGATGTTGGTGTAGGCGTTGTCGTCGACGCCCTCGTGGTACTCGTCCGGGCCGATGACGTTGCGGATGTGGCACCGGCCCGCTTCGTCCGGTTCCACGCGTGAGGCCCAGTAGCGGGCCGCTTCGGTGATGAGCGGGCGGCCGGGGCCGTCGCGAAACTCGGTGTCGCCGGCCCAGCAGATGTACTGCCACGCGGCCCAGGCCACGTCGGCGACGATGTGCTCCTCGAGTTCTCCGGCTTCGACCGGGATGACGTTTCCCTTAGGGTCCACCACCGAGCTGGGGGTGCACTCCGAACCGTCCCGGGCGGACTCCCAGGGGAACCGGGCGCCGGAGCGGCCGTACTCGGCGGCGTTGCGTCGGGCGGCCTCCAGTCGGCGTAGGCGGTACTCGAGCATCGCGCGAGCCGCTTCTGGGTGGGTCGCGGCGAGGGTCGGCAGGACGAAGACGTCGGCGTCCCAGAAGACGTGGCCGGCGTAACCGGGCCCGGAGAGCCCTCGCGCGCCCAGCGCCGCCTCGCCGCTGGACGGCACCGCGGAGAGCAGTTGGAACAGGGCGTAGCGGGCGCCCAGCTCCGTCTCGGGGTCTCCGGCGACATCGACCTGGCAGTCGTCCCAAAGGCGCGCCCACGCCGCGCGTTGCTCGGCGAGCAGCCCGTCGAAGCCGAGGCGTTCGGCGACCCGCAGCCGGTAAACCGCGCGCGATACTGGCGGTGTCGTCACAGGATCGGCCAGGTATGCCGTGAGGCGCTCGACGGCATACCGTCCGCCGTTGTGGAGCTCGGTTTGGACGGCTGCCGCGACTATGCCGCCGTGCGGTGCGCTGGTGGAGCAGATGTGGAGCCCGTCGGCCGTTTCGGTTGCGGACGGGCTCACCAGCGCGGGCCCGGCCGCCAGCCCGCCCGGCTCGCCCTCGGCGCGCAGCGCCATCGTCCCGGGCCGAGCCAATGAGCAGAACCGCACGGTTTGTAACCGGCCCGCGTCCCGGTTGCGGTACAGCAGCCCGGTTCTCAGGTCGAGGACGCGGCGGTCAAGCCCGGCACTGCCGTTCGGTGCGGGCAGTTCGAGGCCGGTCCATCCCGGGCCCCCGAGCAGGACCGGCAGCTCCTCGACCGACTCGTCGTAGACGCCGTTGGCCAGGACGCTACCGGGGTGGGTGGCCTCCTCGAGGACACCTCGAGTCCCGAAGTGCCCGTCGCCCACGGTGAGCACGCTTTCCTGCACCTCCCGCGGCAGAGCCAAGGCATCGCCTGGCGGACGTGCCACCACGACCGTCCAGGACGCGTCCTGCGCCACCACAGGGATGAAACCTGAGGGGTCTGGCGCGGCGGACGGCGCGTCGACCGCATCGGGCCGGGCGGACTCACGGGCAGGGGTCATGGGGTGCTCGGCCCACGCTTGATGCCACTATGGCGCCGGTTGCCGCGGCACAGACCACGGCGATCGTGTTGCCCCACAGTGCCTCCTCAACGACGTGACGCCCGCCTGGCAACCCAATACCTAACGTCTGCCAACCCAATACCTACACCATGGCGTCTGCCTCGGACGAGCCCGTCCGGCTCCAGCGGACCGTGCGTGTGGTCGATGAGGTCCCATCAGGGCTGGACCGCGCAACACATAGGGGCAGGGAGTGGACCGGCTGGAGAACCGTCACCTAGCGTGAGCAGGAGCGCAGGCCGGCCGGAGTGGCCAAAGTCGCCGAACGCACGGGGGACGAAGATGACTGGATTGGGCAGAGAGCAACGCTTGGACCTACACAACGTGTCGATCGACGAGGAGCTGGTGACGAAGTTCCACCGGTGTGGTCAGATTCACCTGCCGAGCGGTCGACGATGCATCCGGGAGGAGCGCCATCAGCAGTCGTGCTTCTTCGCCGGTCCTGAGGAGGTCGCCAAAGTTCGCGCGTCGACCGAGACGGCGAACTGACCGGCAGGCCGTCTCGTCGTCACCATCGTCGGACGCCCCCAGGTTGGGGTTCGGCTCCGATGCGTGAGGACCCGTCCCACCCGCTACGTCTGACCGCACGAGCATCGCTCGTCGAGGGGATTGGCTCCGTCGGCTACCGCTTCGACAACCTCCCCGTCGGCGTTCATGTGGTCGACTCGACTTCCCTGAGCTATGTGGCGGGCTTATGCCAGGCGACCGCGTATTTGACGTGTCTTGCCAGCCGGCCGCCGGTCCACTGCTCGTCCGCGCTGACATCTCCGATCACGTCCAGCCAGGGTGACACTGCGGCCGGCAGGTCGTCGCACTCTTGGATCTCGGCGACCAGGGTGCCGTCCTGCAGCCCATCGATTGCCAGGTGCTGACCGTCGCGTGCGATCAGATGGCGCACCTTGGACAGCGTTCGGGCCGGTCGGTGCGCGAGGATCTCCCACTCGGCGTCGTCGAGGTAAAGCGATGTGCGCGCGATCTCGGCGCGTCGGGGGCCGAGTCGGCTCTTGTGGCGGAGCTTGCGGGTGGTGGTTCCGTCCTGGTCGGTGACTTCGCGCAGCCGGGTGCCCTGCAGGTCGCGATCGATGATCCGCCGACTGGAGATGACCCCGTGGGGGATCGACCGGACGAGGAAACGACGTTCGCGTTCGACGACGGCGTATTTGAGCGGATCGGACACCGGGTGAGGGTGCATCCCGGGGGGTAGGAGGGCCGCGCCCCAAGTCGCAGCCGTGTGGCCAGGACGAGTTGGTCCCGCGAGGTGACACCTGCTCTGGGCCAGTCTGGTTCGACCCAGCGGCCCCCGATCATCGGACGATCCGCAAGCAAGTCCGCGCCGTGGTCGGGTGCGCCCGCATCGTAGCGGCGACCAGCAGCACCACTGGCTGTCCGCCGGCGTCGGCGGGCGGGCTGACGTTCGCGAGCGTCGGGTCGTTGTTGGTCGGCGAGGTCACGGTGGCGGCGGAGGGCCTGCCCGCTTGTCAACGAGTCGGGTCACGGCATTCTGCAGCGCGGTGAGGGCGTTGCTGTCGGCGCGCGGGTTTTGAGCTGTCACGTTGGCGATGGCGTTGGAAAGCCCTTGCAGCCCGGGGACGGATGCTGGCGAGCCGGACGTCGGTGCCGTGGGCCTGCTCGTCGTCGATGGGCCGGTCGTGTGCGGGGTGTTTCGGGGTGAGGGAACCGGGCGTGTCGTCGTTGAGCCGGTGGCGGTGGAGACGCTCGTGGCCAAGCCGCTGGCGGGTGCACCCGAGGTGGTCGTACTGGGGGCATCGACGGTCCGGTTGGGTTCGGCTGCTTGCCCGACCGCAGCGGGCGGGCTGTCCGCGGCGGCGGTGACGGCACCGGATGCGGGTCCGGGTGGGTTGTTCGGGCTGGAATCTGGCGGAGTCGCCTGCGGTGGCGACATGCCGAGGGCCAGATTTACCGGGCCGCTACCCGGGCCGGTTCCGCTGACCTGTTGCGTGTCATTGCGGTCGGCCACCGCTGGGGCGTCACTGGCACCGGGGCCAGCGATCAGGGCAGCTCCAAGAGCCGCTGCCGCGGCGACCGCAGCAGCCTTCACCAGGGCGCCACCGGTCGCGGGGGGTGGCGGAGCTGGCTGCGGGACTGCCTGGATGCCCAGCGGACGCCGCTTCCGCAGAATTGCCGTCACCGACGGCGGGTATGCCGCCAGCGGCCCACAGCAGGGCGCTGCCTGCGCCACCGACGAAGATGACCGGGACCATCAGTGCCGGCAGGGCGCGGTTGGCCTCGGTCAGCTCAGCCAGGATCACGTTTGCATGGCGGCACTGGCCCAGGTGTCGCTCGATGCGGCTGCGTTGGCTGGCGCGAAGATTGTCCCGCACGTACCGGCCCATCCGCGCTAGCACCCAACGGCATTCGTCGCTGTTGGCTCGTTCGAGCGCCCGGTCGGCGTGAGCGTCCAGATAGTGAGCCCGTAAGGCGTCGCGGGCTCGTAACGCGGCGACGCTGACAGCGTTAGCGGATAGCCCCATCGTGGTGGCCACCACGGTCGGCGGGGTTGCCTGCACGGCGGTGCTCCACAGCAGTTGCTGCTCCCGGGGGAGAGCCGCCCGAACGCAGTTCGCACCAGATCCTGGTCAACCCGAAGCGCCGGGTTGTGGGGCTGGACCGCCGCGGCGGCATCCTCCAGGCCCTCCGCCGGGGTGGGCACCAGCCGCAGCTCGGCCCGGGTCAGGTCGATGGCGACGGTTCGGACGGTGCTCAGGAAGTAGGAGCGGAAGTTGCTCGGTTGGGCCGTTGCCGGCCCGGATGCGGTCATAGACCCGCAGGGTTGCCTCGCCGACGATGTCCTCCGCGGCCGCGCGGCCGCGGTAGCGGTTGGCCACCGTGAACGCTGAGGGAAGGTGACGACGCCACAGCTGCCCGTAGGCTTCACTGTCTCCGTCGCGGACGCGTTCGAGAAGGGCGCTGTCGCCATCGTCGAGCCCTGGTGCATCCCACCGTGCGGCAGTCGCGGACATTGATCGGGACCCCCTTCACGGCGTGACCCCCAGATTCGCAAACGGCCTCCCGCGGCAGCGACAGGGTGCGGTCGGGGATCGGGCCACTGCTCGCAGATTAGACCACGAGGTGGGCGGATGCGTCGAAACCGGCAAATCGTGGTCCCTTCGGTGAGCGGGGTGCCCTCATCCGTGTTCGAGAAAAGAAGTCAGGGTTTACGTGTAATGGATCGATGGGTCGCTCGTCTTACAGGTGACCGTGCCAGATCTTGCAGAGGGTGGGGCTCGCTGGGGGGCGGGCGCTGTTTTTCGGCAGGTTGGCTCGCGCGTCTGTCCGTACCGGGGGATACGACAGAAAGGCGGGCCGCAGCAACACCAGATGGGGCGGACCGGAGGGGGATCCGGTCCGCCCCTACGGGTGCTGCCCCGTGTAGTGCTGATCCACGGCCCGGCCACCACGGCAACTCGAACGCACCGAAACCCAGAACCACTCAAGCCGGCGGCACTCTGGCGCGAGCTCACCAAGATCGACCGCACCCGCTGGTTGACGCTGACTGACCCACCCCGGGGTTGAGGCACACCTTCTTGATCTTGGAAGGTGGCCACCATGCCAAAGCAGTTACGACGCACAGACCAACGCGAAGGCGGTCCGGCTGGTGCATCACCATCAAGGCGAATACGCCTCGGAGTATGAGGCGTTCACGGCCATCGCCAGCCGGCTGGGTGGGATGAACCCGGAACGCTGCGGAACCCGGGCAACGACCGCCGCCCGCGTGAGGTCCGCTCCAGCATGCCGGTGCCCGGGTGCAGCCGCGACAGCCAACAGGGCGGCGGCCACCACAAGCAAGGTTGCCTCGGTGGCGGGTGCGCGCCAGCGGAGGTGCGGTCGGCCATGGTGCAGGGCAAGCCAGGCCGACCGACCGAGGCGGTCACCCGCGTCCTGCCGCGCTTCGCGTGCTCATCCCAGCGCACCACCCGGGTGCCTCGCCGTCCTCGGTACAGCCCGATACCTTCACGGCTACCGTCAGGCTACTGTGGCGCCTCGTGATGGGACGGAGCGACCTCTCTGAGGAGCTCGCGTGACCGACCTGGACGGTGCCCAGGTCGCCTGCCTTTCGCTGCTGCGGCGGGCGATCGACCTGGACGTGTTTCGATCCTCGTGGACTGACGCACTGGGTCCTTCCCTTGTGCCCCTGGCACATCGACGGCCTCCAGGTGCGAGCCCTTCCAGCAACGACTCGACAACTGCGACAAAAAGAGGATCGTAGGGCGTGGTTGACTGGACAACCCGAGCGCGTGCTATGACTTCCAACGGTGCGAACGCAACTCTCTGCCCGAGACCGGGTTCGTTACACGACCCAGGGAGGCCTATATGAGCCTGAGGGAGGCCCGCCGTGATGCGAGCGGGACGGCCGGCGCCAGGAGCGTCGATTTCGAGCTGGAGGTGGTCGTCATTCCCGTCTCGGACGTCGCTCGCGCCAAGGAGTTCTACGGGCAGTTGCAATGGAGGCTCGATGCCGACCTCCCCTTCGATAACGGCTTTCGGGTCGTCCAGTTCACCCCACCCGGCTCGGGGTGCTCAGTGCAGTTCGGCTCGAACATCACGTCGGCCACTCCAGGTTCGGCGCAGGGTCTTTACCTGATCGTCTCGGACGTGCAGGCTGCCCGTGACCAACTCGCCGCCCGTGGGGTCGACGTTAGCGAGGTGTTCTACCCGGGGACACCGGGCGCTCAGTTTCACACCGATGACACGAGCGGTCGGGTCAACGGGGCCGCACCGGATCACGCCAGTTACAGCTCCTTCGCCACGTTCCGCGACCCGGACGGCAACGGCTGGCTGCTGCAGGAGGTCACCACGCGGCTGCCCGGACGGGTCGACGCCGACGAGACCGGATTTGCCTCCGCGGCGGACCTGGCGAAAGCGCTTCGGCGCGCCGCGACGGCGCACGGCGAGCACGAGAAGCGTATCGGGCACGCTGACGAGAACTGGCCGGACTGGTATGCCACGTTCATGGTGGCCGAGCTGGCAGGTGGGGAACTGCCCTCGTGAGCCACTACGACGTCATCGTCATCGGTGGCGGCTCGCCCGGCGAACACTGCGCAGGGGCGCTCGCCGCAGGGGGCTTGCAGGTCGCCCTCGTCGAGCGCGAGCTCGTCGGCGGCGAGTGCTCCTATTGGGCCTGCATCCCGTCGAAGACTCTGCTGCGTCCGGGCGAGGCAGCGCACGCCGCGAACGAGGCAGCCGCGCCGGCGAGCGTCGACGTCGACGCAGCCCTCGCGTGGCGCGACTTCATGGTTTCGAACTACTCGGACGCCGGACAGGAACGCTGGCTTGCGGACAACCGCATCGACCTGCTTCGTGGCACCGGCCGGCTGGCTGGTCCAGGTGTCGTGGACGTGGACGGCGTTAGGCATACGGCCGACCAGGTCGTCCTCTCGAATGGTGCCGACCCGATAGTCCCGCCGGTCCCGGGACTGCGCGGCCTTGAGGGGATCTGGACCAACCGCGACGTGACCGGAATGAAGACGGTGCCGCGTCGGATGCTTGTCCTCGGTGGCGGGCCAGTCGGTGTCGAAATGGCGCAGGTGGTGCGTCGCTTCGGTGGCGAAGTCGCGGTCATCGAGGGCGCTGCGAACCTGCTCCCGCGCGAGGCCCGACCCCTGGGGGACGCCCTCGCCGAGGTGCTGCGCCGTGACGGCATCGAGCTGTTCCTCGGCGTCAGGGCGGCCGCGGTGCGACGTGAAGACGACCAGTACGTCGTCGACCTCAACGCGGGCGGCGCGCTGCGTGGCGACCGGCTGCTGATCGCCACGGGTCGACGACCTCGTGTCGCCGACATCGGCCTGGAAACCGTCGGTGTCGACGCCGACGAACGAGGGGTCCCGGTCGATTCGCGGCTTCGTGCGGGCGAGCGGTTGTGGGCGATCGGTGATGTCACCGGCATCTGGCCGCTGACCCACGTCGGGAAGTATCAGGGCGACGTCGTCGCGGCGAACATTCTCGGGGAGCCACGTGAGGCCGACTATGACGCCGTGCCGCGGGTTGTCTTTACCGACCCGCAGGCGGCGGCCGCTGGCGCTACCGACGGCCCCTTCAGCGGAACCGCACGGCTTTCGGAACTGCCAAAGACCGAGACGTATACGCGCGGGTACGCCGAGAGCAACGGGTTCCTGACCCTGCTCGCCGACGGCACCCGCCTGACCGGCGCCTACGCCCTCGGCCCCGAAGCCGGTGAGTGGCTTCAGCAGGCGACGTTGGCGATCCGCGCCCGGGTACCGATCGAGGTCCTGCGCGACACAATCCAGCCATTCCCCACCTTCTCCGAGATCTACGTCACGACGCTCATGGCACTGCGTGCGCAGATCGCGGGCGGCGGCAGCCCGCAGCGATGAGCGAACGATGAGGGTCCTCGCGCTCATCACCGGACCGGTCCCTACGAATGACCGTTGCGCACGGGCCTGGCAGGAACCCTGGATCCCCTTCTCGGCTTGACCCCCGAAGGTCCTCATGGACGGCCTCGCTATGTTCGAGTCACCTCGTTGGCACGACGGGCGGCTCTGGTTCGCGCACTGGGGTACGGGCGAAACCTGAGCGGTGGACCTCGACGGGCAAGCCAGATCGTGGGTCATGGACCGCAGGGCCTCGGTTGGACGATCGATTGGCTAGCGGCGCGCAGCAGACCCAGCAGCACCCGGATCGTCGTAGACTTGCCGACGCCGTTCGGGCCGAGGAAGCCGCGCACTTCGCCGCGCGCCACCGGCAGGTCCAGTCCCTTGAGAGCCTTGAACTTGCCGTAGGACTTCGTCAGTCCCTGCACGTTGATCACTGCCTCGTCGATACTCATGGCACTCCCAGGATCCGGTAAGCGCAGCGGTCGCACCGCCAGCCAGTAAACTCTACATGCGTAGAACTCTGCAACCGGGGAGTATCCTGGGGGCATGTCGCCTGGGTCCGTCACGACGCGCAAGAATCCCGGCGGTCGACGCCCCGGTGACAGCGGCACCCGCGATGCGATCCTGGACGCCGCGCGCGGCCTGTTCGCCGAGCATGGCTACGACGGCGCGTCGATGCGCGCCATCGCCGCGGCAGCGGGGGTGGACCCGGCGCTCATCCGCCACTTCTTCGGTGACAAGGACACCCTGTTCGTCAGCGCTGTCGCCGACCGCACGACCATCCCGCGCCGCCTCGCCCAGGCGGTCGGTACCGACTGGTCCAGCGCCGGTCGAGCCGTGACGGACGCCTACCTGCGCCTGTGGGAGGAACCCGACACCCGCCGGATCCTGTTGGCCCTTGTCCGGTCCGCCACGAGTTCCGACCGCGCCGCGCACATGCTGCGCGAGGTCCTCGGCGCCCGGGTGCTGGAGCAGGCGGGGGTTGACCCGGCCCGGATCCGCAATGTCGCGCTGGCGGCCGCGCACCTGTTCGGCGTGGCCGTGGCGCGCCACGTCATCCGGGTCGAGGTGCTCGTCGAGCCCACGCACGACCAGCTCGTCGCACAGATCGCCCCAACCATCCAGCGCTACCTCACTGGCGACACCTGAAACACGACTCCCCGTCACACCAACTCGCTTGCAGGGCCAGGGACTAGTCGGGAAGCGTTGCGCGGACTGAGCCCGCGCCAGGTTCGGTTCTGCGGGCTCGATGAACAGCGGGCCCAGGCGTGTCGTCGCCAACTGGTGGATGAACCGCACCCGTCATGGATCCCGGTGGCGCGCGTGTCACACGGACACCGGCCGGGCCCGCCAACGCTCTCACACCAGCCCGTCCTGCGCGAAGGCCAGGCGGCGCGGCCCGCACTGGGCACGGCCATGCTTGTGCGGGACCGCTGTTCGACTCCCACAAACCTCCGTGACCAGTGCGTGGCGTTCCTCGGCGTGGACTCCAACGTCGCGACTAGCGTCATTCCTGCGACTGCGTCGCGGCCCAGTCCGCCAGCCGGCGCTCGGCCTCCTCGGGCGACACGTCCTCGACCCGGGTCATGATCGCCCACCGGTGCCCGAACGGGTCGTAGATGGACGCGAACCGGTCACCCGTGACGAACGTGGCCGGCTCCTCCCGCACCGTCGCCCCAGCCGCCACCGCGGCGGCAAAGACCGCGTCGACGTCGGCGACGTAGATGCACGTCGAGCTGCTGACCTGATCCTGCCGATAGCCAACGGGCGCCACCAGGCCGTAGGCGTCCATCGGGTCACCGAGCTGCAGCCGGCCCTGCCCGAAGTCCAGCTCGGCGTGCATGACCAGCCCGTCGGGCCCGTCCATCCGGGACACCTCGGTCGCCCCGAACACGTCCTGGTAGAACGTGACCGCGGCGGCGGCTGGACGGCATACGAGAAAGGGCGTAAGGGTGGTAGAAGCCCTCGGGTTTTCCGTTTGTTGTCGTCATGTCGTCCATGCTGCCTACCCTGTGACCGTGGCGTCTTGGACGAACGCGACAGCCGCACGCACCGCAAACAACAAGGGCCTGCTGTGGCCGGTCGAAACCGTCGACGCGGCGGCCCTGCGCAACACCTATGCCGTGTCGGAGCCGCTGGAGGCCTTCGTGGAGCGGTACTGGACCGTCCAGTGGGACCGCAGGCGGGCGCCCCCGTACCGCTCCGAGGTCCTGAGCCACCCCTCGGTCAACGTTTCGGTCGAGTCCGGCGACGGACCGCGCCATGGGCAGCAGCTTCCGGCGACGCTGGTCCACGGCGTCGTCACCCGCCGCTTCCACGTCGACCTCACCGGCATGGGACGCGTCTGCGCGGTGAAGCTGCGCCCAGGTGGGTTCACCGCGCTCACCGGCCTGCGCGTACGTGCGGACTCGGTATGCCGGGCCGCGGAGTTGCTCGGACCGCACCTGGACCTCGGTCCAGGTGGCGGTGCTCGCCGAGGCCGACGACACGGCCCGCACCCGGTTGCTTGATGCGGCGTTGCAGTTACTGGCGCACGACCCTGAGCCGGCCTACCTGGACCTGCTCGGCACCCTGGCGGAGATGATGCACGACCGGACCCTGACGACGGTGCACGCCGTGGCCGACCGGGCCGGCCTCACCAACCGCTCCCTGCAGCGCCTGTTCCGGCACTACCTCGGCGTCCCTCCCAAATGGGCGCTGCGGCGCTACCGGCTCCAGGATGCCGCTGCGCTCATCGACTCAGGCGATGCCGGTGAGCTAAGGACCCTGGCGGGCGAGCTGGGCTGGTTCGACCAGTCCCACTTCAGCCGCGACTTCCGCGCAGCGGTCGGACTCACGCCCACGGCATACGCAGCCCGCTCGCACCGCGTCCACAGTGGCGACCCGCCCTCGCCAAGGGATACAGGGTCTGGGTAGTCTCTGGGAGACCCCAGCCGGACCCGCTCGCGGGCGCCTCGGCGTCCGGCCACTGGCCCGTTTCACTGCCGAAAGGTGCGCGCCACCATGGACTTCTCCCTCACCGACGAGCAGGAGCTGCTTCTCGAGAGCCTCGACGAGCTGCTGGAGCGAGAGTGCTCGCATGCCTACATCGCCGAGCTGGACGCCAAGCACGAGCGGCCAGTCGCCTTCCTCAAGGCGATGCACGAGGCCGGCTTCTTGAGCCTGGGTTTTTCCGAGGAGTACGGCGGCACCCCCTGCGACACCGTGACGCTGCTCATGATCGCCGAACGGGTTGCCCGCCAGGGGCTCAACAACGGCTACAGCCTCGAGATCCTGCAGGTCCGCGACATCCTCGAGTTCGGCAACGAAGACCAGAAGCGAGAGGTGCTCGGCCTGCTCGCCGAGGGCAAGGCGCCGTTCGCGCTGGGTTTCACCGAGCCGGGGGCCGGGTCGGACAACAACGCCATGGCCACGACCGCCGTGCACAGGGACGGCAAGGTCTTCTTCAACGGCACCAAGACGCTCGTGACCAACGCCGTCGACGCCGAGTACCTGCTCACCATGGCCAAGAACCCCGACGCCGATGACCCGCGCCGGGCGATCTCCATGTATCTCGTGCCGATGAACAGCCCCGGCGTCACGATCTCGCCGCTGGACAAGATCATGTGGCACACCTGCGACTCCTCCGAGATCTTCCTCAGCAACGTCGAGGTCGACGAGTCGTGCCTGGTCGGGGCGAAGGGCGAAGGCTTCCTGCAGCTGATGAAGAACTACGAGATCGAGCGGCTGATGACCTCGGCCCAGTCCTTGGGGATGGCCGAAGCCGCCTTCGACGACGCGGCGACGTACGCCGCCCAGCGAGTCCAGTTCGGTCAGCCGATCGGCAGCTTCCAGCTCATTCAGCAGAAGCTGACCGACATGTCGATCAAGATCGAGAACATGCGCAACATGATCTACCGCGGTGGCTGGATGGTGGACCAAGGCCTGCCGCTGAAGACGCACGGCGCCATGGCCAAGCGGTACTGCTGCATGAGCGGCTTCGAGGTCTGCGACGACTCGATGCAGGTCCACGGCGGCATCGGCGTCACCGAAGGCACCCGCATATCCCGCCTGTGGCGAGACGCTCGGGGTCACCGCTTCGGCGGAGGCACCGACGAGATCATGGTCCACATCATCGGCCGCCAGATCGTCAGGGACCACACCCCCGCTCGCTGAGCGGCCGGAGCACGACGCCGCAGACACGACCAGGAGAGCCAGATGAAGATCGTCGTTGCCTACAAGTGGGCGGCCAACCCCCAGGACGCAGGCGTCGGCCCGGACGGCACGGTCGACTGGGGCCGGGCCAAGGCCTCGTTCAGCGAGTACGACCCCGTCGCGGCCGAGGTGGGCCGCCAGCTCGCCAACGCCACTGGTGGCGAGCTCATCGGCATCACCGTGGGGGCCAAGGAGGTCGGAGCATCTCTGGCGCGCAAGGGCGCGCTCTCGCGTGGTTTCGACCGTGCGGTCATCCTCGCCGACGACTCGATGGGGCCGATCTACACCCTCAAGACCGCGGCATACCTCGCGGCGATCGTGCGGCGCATCGGCGACGTCGACCTCGTGCTGACCGGGGACAGTTCGGTGGACGTCGGGGCCAAGCTGGTCCCCACTGCGCTTGCCGGGAGAGCTTGGTTGGCCCTGCGTCGCCGAGGTCACGTCCGTCACCGGCACGGCTGGCGCCCTCACCATCGAGCGCGCGTATGCCGGGGGCACGCAGGTCCTGCAGGCAAGTGGCCCAGTCGTGCTCGCGGTGGCAACCGATGCCGCGGTCGCCCCGGTGCCAGGCATGAAGGACATCCTCGCAGCGGCCAAGAAGCCGGTCGAGGAGATCGTTGTGGCCGACCTGGAGCTACCCGAGTTCGCCTCGACGCTGGAGACCACGGGGCGGGCCAAGCCGGCACTGAAGGCGCGCAAGGGGCAGCTGTTCGACGGCTCCGACCCCGACGCCGCGGCCGCCGCCCTGGTGACCGCGCTGCGCGCCGACAATGCGCTGTGACGACCGGTGCTGAAGGCCCCCAAGACGACACAAAGGAAGCGACATGACTGGGAATACCTGGGTTCTCGTGGGCACGGATGCCCGAGTGTCGAACCTGCTCGACATGGCCGGGTCCCTTGCCGGTGACGTCGTGGCGGCCGTGGCCGGCCCCAAGGGCCTCGCCGACACGATCGCCTCGGCCAACGTGTCCAAGGTGTACTGGGTCGACATCGGCGACGCGCCGACGGAGGCCTACGCGCTCGCCGTCGCGAACGCGCTCGCCGAGGCCGAGGGTCAGCCCGCGCTCGTGGTCGCCGGCAGCGGCCCGCAGGACCGCGTCCTGCTGGGAGCCGTGGCCGCTCGGCTGCAGTGCCCCCTGCTGACCGGTGCCCACACCCTCACGACTGACGGGGATGCCGTGCTCGTGCAGCGGTCGGTGTTCGGCGGGATCGGCGAGCAGACCGACCGGATCGTCGGCCCGCTCGCGTTGATGCTCGAGGGTGGCGGCCCCGCCGAGAGCGGCGCACCGGCGGCCCCCGTCGAGCGACTCGAGGCGGCGCCCGCTGGGCTCACCGTGACCGAGACGCGCCCAGCGGCATACGAGGCGGTCGACATCGGGGCGGCCACGCGCGTGGTTACGGTCGGGCGTGGCGTGAAGGCCAAGGAGGACCTGGGGCTGGTTGAGAGCCTGGCCGCGGCGATCGGCGCCGAGGTGGCCTGCAGCCGCCCGCTCGCCGAGGGCCTGGACTGGTACCCCAAGGACCGCTACGTCGGTGTCTCGGGCCTGAAGCTGTCGCCGAGTCTCTATGTCGCCGTGGGAGTCTCGGGCCAGCTGCAGCACATGGTCGGCGCGCGCGAGTCCGACCTCATCGTCGCGATCAACAGCGACAAGAACGCCCCGATCTTCTCCGAGTGCGACTACGGCGTCGTCGGCGACCTCTACTCGGTCGTGCCCGCGATCACCAAGGCGCTTTCGTGACCGACGACGAGCCCGAGGTCGACTTCGACGTCATCGTCATCGGCGCGGGCGTGGCGGGGTCGGTCGCGGCATACCTGCTGGCCGAGCGGGGTCACTCGGTCGTGCTCATCGAGCGAGGCGAGACCCCGGGGAGCAAGAACCTGTCCGGCGGGGTCCTGTACACGCACTCGCTGCGCGAGGTGTTCCCCGACTTCCTCGACGAGGCCCCCATCGAACGGCGGATCACCCGCAACTACATCAACTTCCTGAATGCCGGCTCGTCGGTCGGCATCGACTACCGCGACCAGCGCCTGGCCGACCCGGTCAACGCCGTGACGGTGCTGCGTGCCAAGTTCGACGCGTGGCTGGCCGAGAAGGCCGAAGAGGCCGGCGTATTCGTCATGCCGGGGGTGCGGGTCGACCGGGTCCTCACGGCCGAGATCGACGAGGAGGCCCCGGGCGTTCCCCGGGTCATCGGCGTGCATGCTGGCGACGACGAGCTGCGCGCACACGTCGTCGTCGCGGCCGACGGGGTCAACTCGTTCATCGCCCAGGAGGTCGGGCTGCGGCCCAAGGACGAGCTCAACCACCTCGCGGTGGGCGTCAAGGCCGTCGTCACGCTTCCCCGCGAGGTCATCGAGGACCGCTTCGCCCTCACCGGCGACGAGGGCGCGGCGTGGGCGGTCGTCGGCGACTGCACCGAGGGCATCGGCGGCGGCGGGTTCATGTACACCAACACGGAGTCGATCTCGGTCGGCGTCGTGCTGCGCCTCGACGACCTGCTCGCCAAGGGCGCGGTCGCCACCGAGGTGTTCGACCACTTCCTGGAGAACCCGTTCATCGCGCCATACCTCAAGGACGGCGAGCTGTCCGAGTACGGCTGTCACCTCGTCGCCGAGGGCGGCCTGGAGATGATGGGCGAGTACGTCACCGACGGCATGGTCGTGGTCGGTGACGCGACCGGACTGACCCTCAACACCGGCTTTACCGTGCGCGGCATGGACCTGGCGGTTGGGTCCGCGATCGCGGCTGCCGATGCAATCCACGAGGCGCTGGAAGCCAAGGACACGACGGCAGCCGGCCTCTCGGCATACCGGGACAAGCTGTTCGCAGGGTTCACCGGCAAGGACATGCAGACCTATGCGAAGGCGCCGCACTTCCTGGAGCGGCCCCGGATGTACAAGGAGTACGGCGAGCTCATTGCCGACGTCCTCTACGACGTGTTCAACCACGACCTGACCCCGCGGCGCCACGTGCAGGAGATAGTGCGAGCCCGGTTCAAGGCGTCGCCGCTCAAGCTGCGCGACGTGATCGGCGACGGGTACGCGGGGGTGCGCGCACTGTGAAGAAGCGTGTCGATTCCGCAGCGGCTCAATGTCAACCGGTACGAGCTCGATGAGGAAGAGTCGCACATCGAGGTCAACCAGGAGCTGGCCAAGGCGACCGGCACGGGCAAGCGCATCGTCGCGGTCTGCCCGGCGCACGTGTACGCCGAGGAGGCCGACGGGAGGCATCTCGGTCGAGTATGCCGCGTGCCTGGAGTGCGGCACCTGCCTGGCCGTCGCCTCGCCAGGTGCGCTGACCTGGCACTACCCGCGGGGCGGGATGGGCATCCAGTTCCGGGAGGGCTGACCCCAAAGCGGACCGCCCGCAGCACGTAGCGCCACCCCTCATGCGAGGAGCTGATGCAGATGGACACTGCCTTTACCGCCGTCCCGGACTGGACCTCTTGGGAGAACGCCGGAGCCGGCATCGCCGTCGTCGACCTCAGTGGCGACGGCAACCCGGACGTCATTGTGCTGGCCGTCGACGACCCGGCCGGCCAGAACACCGCGGCCTACCGGGTCGGGCGCACGAGCGACCGCGAGGGGACGGTTGCCACGTGGGGCCCCTGGCTGGCGGTGCCGGACTGGTTCGCCTGGCAGAACGACGGCGCCGGCCTCGCGGTCGCCGACGTCGACGGCGACGGGCGCCTGGACCTCGTCGTGTTCATGGTCGATGGCCCCGACGGGCCGAACGGCGGGTGGTACCGGGTCGGCTGGGCGCTGGATGCCGACGGTGCGGTGACCGGCGGCTGGGGGCCGTGGACGGCGGTCCCGGACTGGTTCCCCTGGCTGAACGCAGGCGCCGACATTGCCGTGGCGGACATCGACGGCGACGGTCAGCTCGACCTCGTGGTGCTCATGGTCGATGCCCCGGCGGGCGCGAACGCGGGGTACTACCGCAGCGGGCCCCTCGGTGCCGACGGCGTGGTGACCGGATGGCGGCCGTGGGTCGCGGTGCCGGACTGGCGCTTCTGGGAGAACCAAGGCTGCGGAGTCGCCGTCGCCGACCTGGACGGCGACGGGACTCCCGAGCTGCTGGTGCTGGCGGTCGACAACCCCGCGGGCCAGAACGGCGGCTACTTCACCGTCGGCTGGCGGTTCGATGGACGAGGCCGGCCCGCTGACGGGTGGGGCCCGTGGGAGCCGGTGCCGGACTGGCGCTTCTGGGAGAACCAGGACGCGGCCGTCGCCATCGCGTCACTCGGCCCAGCCGGTATGCCGCACCTGATCCCGTTCGCGGTCGACGCCCCGCCCGGCGTCAACGGGGGCTGGTACCGCGTGCTGGACATCATGACCGACCTGGAGATGGCCCCGCAGATGGGGGTCTGGCGGCTGCTGGAGGACACCTCCGAGGTGCTCGCGGTCCACGCCGCCTTGCTGCACACCGGCAGCGTGATGTTCTTCGCCGGGTCCAGCAACGACCCCGGCCGGCACGCGGCGCACCAGTACGGCACCGCCGTCTGGCACTACCCCACGCCGCAGTTCAGCCAGCCGGCCACGCCAGTGGACCTGTTCTGCTGTGGGCACGCCTTCCTGCCCGACGGGCGGCTACTCGCTGCCGGCGGCACCGAGCAGTACGACCCGTTCTTCGGGCTAAAGCAGGCCGTGGTCTTCGACCCGGCAGGTGGTCCGCCGGACCCGGCATCACCAACCGGGCACGTTGGCGCCTGGACTGCCGTCCCGCAGATGGCCGGCGGTCGCTGGTACCCCACCTTGGTCCCGCTCGGCGACGGTCGCGTGCTGGCGGTCGCTGGGCTGGACGGCACGAGCATGCTCAATGTCGTCCCCGGAGATCTACACCGACGGAGCCGGCTGGGCAGCGCGGCCGGTCTCCCCGCACTGGCCGATGTACGCTCACCTGTTCCTGCTCGACGACGGGCGAATGTTCTACAGCGGCGGCCAGTACGGCGACAACAACGGGGTCAAGTCGACGATCTGGGACCTGGCCACGAACGCCGCCACTGACGTGCTGGGCCTGCCGTTCGCCGGGATGCGCAACCAGTCGGCCAGCGTCCTGCTGCCACCTGCCCAGGACCAGCGGGTCATGATCATCGGCGGCGGTGCCTACGACATGCACAACATGGCCGGCGCGACCGGCTCGACCGCGATCGCCGACCTGGGCCAGGCCAACCCGGCATACCTGGCCGCGGCGCCGCTGATGATGCCCCGGATGCACCTGTGTGCGACCCTGCTGCCGGACCGCACTGTCCTGGTCAACGGTGGCTCGATGATGGAGGAGAGCGCCGCGGACGCGGCCTTCGAGGCCGAGATTTACCATCCGGACCCTGGCGGCGGCGCTGGAGCCTGGTCGATGGCCGCGCCGTCGAGGGTTCCTCGGCTCTACCACTCCGTCTCGTTGCTCGCGCCGGACGGCAAGGTGGTCACCGCAGGGTCGAACCCGCAGCGGCTCACCGAGGAGCTGCGGATCGAGGTCTACTGGCCGGCATACCTCTTCGCTGGCGAGCGGCCGGTATGCCGTCCGGACCAGACTGAGGTGGGCTACGGGGCGGCCTTGGGCGCGCAGGCTCCGAACGCCGCCGACCTCGCCTCCGTCGCCTTGGTGCGCCCTGGCGCCACCACCCACTCCGCCGACGTGGAGCAGCGCCTGGTCGATGTCCCACACCAGGTGACGGCGCCGGACCGGATCAGCCTGCAGCTACCCGCTTCCGGAAACCTCGCCCCGCCCGGCTGGTACATGGTGTTCGCCGTCAACACTGCTGGCGTGCCCAGCGAGGCCAGCTGGGTCCATCTGACCTGACCCTTGTCACGAGCTGGGTCGAAGGCCGCGCACGCGTCTTTAACGTACAGAGTAGATATAGGCATCTGTACAATCGTCAATATGGACGTGGCCATCAGTGCCTTGCGCGCGGAGCTGGCGAGCTGGGTTGACCGGGCGAGATCCGGCGAGGAGGTCGTCATCACCGAGCGAGGCACACCCGTTGCTCGAATTGTCGGGGTTGACTCGGCACCTCTGCTGGAGCAGCTGCTGGAAGCCGGGGTGGTGAGCAGACCCAGCAGCACCACCCGCCCCGACGCCAGAAGCGCCAAGCGGGTCAAATCACGCGGGTCGGTGGCCGAGCTGCTGAGCGAGCAGCGCCGGTAGTGGGGTGGCCATCGTCTACTTCGACAGCAGTGCGTTGGTCAAGTTGATCGTCGAGCAGGACGGCTCCGACCTCGCAGCTGCATTATGGGATGGCTGCGACGCCGCAGTGTCGAGCCGGCTGGCCTACCCCGAGGTGCGCGCGGCGCTGGCCAACGCGGCGCGGGTGGGTCGGGTCAGCCTCGCCGACCTGCATCGTGCCGAGACCGCATGGGACACCTACTGGGCCGCGACCCGGCCAGTCGAGCTGACCGAACAGGTAGGCCGGCACGCCGGGCGACTGGCCAGCGAGCACGGGCTTCGCGGCGCGGATGCCGTCCACCTCGCGAGCCTGCTGGCGGTGGGCGCTGAGACGCTGTTCGCCGTGTGGGATGACCGCCTGCGGGCTGGCGCGCTGGCGGAGGGCGTGCTGGTCGCTCCCGCGTAGTGCCGTCCAAAGTCGAAACCTGGATCGGGTCACATCGAGCTGCTTCGTTGCGGTCAGGCGGCGTCGTCGTGGATGGCGTGGGGGTGGGTGGTGTGGGTGCGACCGCTGGGGGCGGTCCAGGTGGCGATGCCGTCGGGGGTCATGGTGACGCCCCAGCGGGCGTGGTGTTTGAGGCCGTGGTGCACGCGGCATAGCGTCGACGGCGCCGGTGTGCCGGTTGGCGGTGGCGAGGCGGATCAGGGTGTCGGGGTCGGCCAGGATCGCGGCGAGCTGGTGGGGTAGCAGGGTGCCTACCGGTGGGGTGGTGACCACGCCGGGGACGAACCAGATTTGCCCGGCCTGGTCTTGGTGTAGGTGCGGGTTGGACGCGACGTCGACGTGGTCCTGCAGGTACACCCCAAAGCGCCACTCCAGCAGCGGATCGGTCTCGTCGGGCGGCGGCGGCTGGTCGGGGCGCGGCCGGTGGCTGTGGTGGCCGCTGGTCAGGTCGAGGTCCACCCGGTGGCGGGTCAGGTCCAGCACGTCGGCCCAGGACCGCAGCCGCCCGCCGCAGCGGCAGGTCGGCGCCGGGGTCACCCGCGGCACGACCACCGGCACGTCAGGGTGCGCGGCAGGCTGGCCGGTCGCGGCCGCCGGGGCTGCGGCTTGGGGTTGCTCGGGCAGGGTGGCGGTGGCGGCGGGCAGCACGATGGTGGCGGTGGTGGCGACCTGCACGTCGGACAGGACCAGGTCCACCAGGGCGTCGGCGCGGGACTGCGCCACGGTCAGGTCGGGGTTGGCGCGGCGGTACTGGGCGGCCAGCTGTTCGACGGCGGCCCACATCAGCCGGGAGGAGTCGGCGGGCAGGATCGCCTCCCAGCGGGTCAGCCAGGGCTCCTCATCACCGCCCAGGCGCACACTGCGGCTCACCTGGGTGGGTGGGGTGGACGGTTGGGGGTCACGCTCGGCGCCCAGGCGGTCGGCGATGCGGGTGGCGCTGGTGCTTAGCCGTGCCCCGGGCAGGTCGCTGATGTCGACGTGGTGCAGGCGGGCCTCGAACTCGCTCAGCTTCTCGATGCCCATCTGGGCGGCGGCCCGGGTGATGATGGCGACCCGGTGCGGTTCCAGCGCCCCGGCCCAGGCCAGGGCGGCGGTGCGTGGCAGCAGCGCCAGCCAGCGGGTGGCGTCGATGCGGCAGACCAGGGTGCGCGGGGCCAGCCGCAGGATCGGGGCCAGCGACGCGGCGGCTTCCTGCTCCGGGCAGGGCACCCCCAGCAGCGTCGTGGCCCCGCGGGCCTGGCGGGCTGCCCGCTGCGCGTCCCGCTCGTTGGTCACGTGCTCGGTGAACCGCTCCAGCGCGCCGGCTTGCCGCGCGCTCAACGCGTTGATCACCCGCTGGGTGCCCGCCAGCACACACTCGGCGTCATCGGGGCTGCACCGGTACAGCTCATCGGGGCTGACCGTCGCGAGGGCGGCGGCCAGCGCGAACGGGTCCGCGGCCTGCACCCCAGCCACCGTCGGCTCACACACACCCTCGAACATGTGAACTATTCCAGTCGTATTCTCGATGAACACAAGCAGTTCTCAGCGTGTCTTAGGGGTTGGGTGGGGGTGACTTCGTCTGGGCCACGCCGGTGACAGAACCTCGTCGAGATTCGTGGTTGGCTGCCCCGAGTGATGAGGCGTCGCTGCACCGCGGCATACTCCCGAACCAGGCGTGGACCAAGACCTGACCAGTCCCGAGGAGACGACGATGGCCCTTCCCCACGAGTGGATGTTCTACGAAGTGATGTGGCGCGCCTGGGCCCGCCGCACGGCATACCCGATGCCGTGGTGGCTGCAGCAGACGTTCCGTCGCTGGATCGACAACTTCGACACGGGCCTGTTCGACTCCAAGGAAGCGGCCCTGGCCTCCAACGCCCTCTACCGGTACTGGAACATGGTCGGCGTCAAGGACGCCCGCCAGGAGAGCCTGGTCGGGCAGGCCGGCGAGATCGAGCCGGTCTACGAGCGGTATGCCGTGACCTGCTTCGTGGTCGAAGGCGGACGCCTGCACCTGCCGCAGTGGCTGGACCCCGCCAGCGGCACGCCGGCGCTGACCCAGCACCGCCAGGACGGCTATCTGCCGGTGCTGGTGACCACCTTCCGCCCGACCGCTGGGATCGAAGTGGAACAGAGGACGCTGGCGACCACGGTCGGCCAGCG
Organism: uncultured Actinomycetota bacterium; assembly: GCA_963724925.1. Classification (GTDB taxonomy): domain Bacteria; phylum Actinomycetota; class Actinomycetes; order Actinomycetales; family Dermatophilaceae; genus Phosphoribacter. The sequence goes on from CAVRXF010000035.1 coordinate 58,831, forward strand.
GCAGCGAGCCGTCGTGCTCAACCGCCTGGTCGTGCGGCCCACCGGGGGCGGACCGCAGCGAGGAGCGCTGGGCATTGGCGTGATCCCGGTCAAGCCGAGCGGGTTCGTGCGTCACGACCGCGCGGGACGCTACCTTGCCGACTCGACCCTGTCCTTCCTGCGCTACCTACCCGCCGAGCGCCGGCTGGAGACGAACACCTTCACGGGCCCGGTTTTCGACACTGCGCCAGCAGGGTTCGGCCTCTACGGCAACCCAGGCAGCTCTTGGGACCCAGACCGGTACCTCGCCGAGAACCCGTTCGCGGCGCTGGCTTCCGGTGCTGGGCTGAACGGGACGGACACCGCGTCCGACAGTGTCGCGGGGATGTGCACCGCCGCCTTCACCTGGCCGTTCGACCTCGCTGCCGGGCAGGAGCTCACCGTCGACCTGCGCTTACCCATCGACGACTTCCGCGGCGCCGGTGACTTCGCCGAGCTCGCCGCTCCTGCCGCGGCCGACCTGGAGGCGGCCAACCTCGGCTTCTGGCGACCCAAGCTCACCGGCTCGGGCCTGCAGGTCCAGCTGCCGCCGGTGGTGGCCCATCTGGCCGACCTGTTCCGTTCGTGCCGGGCCGACTTGCTCATCCTCGCCGACGACGGTGCCATCCACCCGGGGCCCACCATCTACGACTCGTTCTGGATTCGCGACTCCAGCGTCGAGGCCATCGCCTGTGCCTTGGCCGGTGACACGGGCTTGGCCGCGACCCAGCTGGGCCAGCATCACCTGAGCGCCTTCAACACCGGGTTCGAGCGGATCGGGCCGGTGTCGGCGCACGGGTTCTTCGGGATGGAGCACGAGCGCAACGACAACGAGTGGGATTCCAACGGCGAGGCGCTCTGGGCACTGGGCCGGTTCGACCGGATCCAAGGTCGGGGTGCGGCGTTCGGGGCCAAGGTGTACTTCCCGTACGTGCTCGACGGCGCCCGCTGGATCCGCGACAACCGCACCGTGTTCGGCTTGCTGCCTAGCGGATGGAGCGCCGAGCACATCGGTGACAAGAGCCAGCCGCACTATTGGGACGACCTGTGGGGGCTGGCCGGTCTGTATGAGGCGGCCCGGCTCGCGGAGCGCATCGGCGCTGCCGAGGTGGCCGAGCTGTGGGGCGCGTTCGACAGCCTCAAGGCGGCGACGGCCGACTCCATCCGCTGGGTCCTCGGGGAGCAGCGGGCGCGTGGCATCTGGGAGACCTTCGTGCCCACTGGGCCGGGGGACGTCGGCCGGCTGGACTCGACCATGATCGGCGCGCTGTGCTACTTCCACCCGACCCGGCTGTACTACGGGGCCAAGCTCGGTGCCGACGTCGACGCCGCCTTCCGGCTGACGCTCGAAACGATCTGGTCGCACTTCGTCCGCGGCGGCTTCCGCCACGACTCGGCCTGGCACGCGTTCGGCCCGTACCTCACCCTCCAGCTGGCGCACTCCTTCCTGCTCATCGGCGACCTGGACCGGATGGATGCCGCCTTGGCTGGTCGGTGGGCAACGCGGCCTTCGCGCGGATCAGCCGCTACGACGGCGCCGACCAGGACTGGCAGCTGGTGAGCGGGGCGTGGAACGAGCAGCACGCCTACCCCATCGCCAGCGGGCTGGCCGAGATCCCCGACAGCTGGTGGTACATGGGCGACATCCCGCACGGATGGGCCGCCGCCGAGCTCAACCTGCTGCTGCGGGACATCCTGTTCTTCGAGAGCGGCGAGGACGACGACCCACGCATCTACCTCGCCCCTGGTGTGCTGCCTCGGTGGCTGCGCGGAGCGGGCGGCCAGCAGGTGAGCGTCGCTTCGGCGCCGACCGTGTTCGGTGCCGAGTTCGGCTTCACCCTGCGCCTTGTTGAGGACTCGAAGCGCGTGGTCATCGACATCCCGGCGCCGCTGCCCGGAGTCCGGTACCTCTATCCCTGCCGGTTCGGTCGGGTGACCCAGGTGCAGGTCGACGGGGCCATGCTCCCCGGGCCGGTCGTCGGCGGTGAGGTGGCGCTGCCTGCCGGGACCCGACACGCAGAGATCAGCTACGCCTAGCGACGGCTCTTGCGCGGCTGAACGTGCCAACGGCCCGCTGGGCGTACCTGAGTGAGACTGATCTCAACTAGGTACGCCGCGCAGCCCGATCGGCGTACCTGAGCGCGACCAATCTCAGTTGTGCACGCTGACATTCAGGGCCCAAGGTCCTGGCGCGTTCGAGCCAGCGCGGTATTGGGGAGGCGCTCAGGTGATCTCGGTCAGCGAGCCGTCGGTCACGGAGTAGACAAATCCGCGGACCTGGTCCTTGTGCTGGATGAAAGGGCTGGCCGCGATGCGCGCCAGCGACTGCCGCACATCCGCGCCCGCGTCGCTGAACGACTCGGCGGCCCAGCCAGGGCGCAGCCCGGTGTCGGCCTCGATCTGAGCCTTGAACGCATCGTCGGTGAAGGTCAGCATGCCGCAGTCGCTGTGATGGATGAGCAGGATCTCGCGGGTTCCCAGCAGCCGCTGGCTGATGGCCAGCGAGCGGATCGCGTCCTCGGTGATGACGCCACCCGCGTTGCGGATGACGTGGGCGTCGCCCTCGCTCAAACCGAGCAATGCGTAAGGGTCCAGTCGGGCGTCCATGCACGCGACGATCGCCAGCTGGCGTGCCGGGGGCATCGCCAGGTGCCCCTTGTCGAAGCGTGCTGCGTATCGACGGGCGTTCTCGAGCAGCTGGTCGGTAACACTCATCTGGGTCCCTTCCCTTTGTTCCGGACTGTCAGTCGAATAGGTATGCCGTACCGCCGCGCGCTTCAAGCCACCACGGGTCCTCATGGCTGCCACGTCCAAGGGCCGCGGCGACGCCGGTATGTTCTCGCCGATTCAGGCAGTAGACACGCTGTCCAGCACGGCGGCCACGTCGGCCTTGGCGTTGCGGCTTCGAGGGCCGCGACCTTGCTCGTCGTCAAGGAACACGTGCGCGATGCTGCCGAGCAGCGTGAGGTGGTCGTCGCCGGCGCCGGCGATGCCGACGACGAAGTGCGCCAGCTCGCCGTCGCCCTTCCAGTCGATGCCGTCCGGGTAGCGGATGAACGACAGCCCGGTGCGAGCTGATCGACGCCTTGGCCTCGTTGGTGCCGTGCGGGATCGCCAGCTGGTTGCCCACGTAGGTGGACACCGACTTCTCCCGCTCGTGCATCGACTGCGATGTACGCCGGCTCGACGGCGCCGGTGGCCACCAGCAGCTGCGCCGGCCTCGTTGATGGCTTCGTCCCGCGTGCGGGCCGTGCCCGCCAGCACGATCGCCTCGTCGGGCAGCAGGGCGCCCGGCCGAGCCGGCCTGCGCGGGCTGAGCCGCCGGTGCCGCCGATGCCGCCGCGGCCGTCGCCGGCCGGGTTGGTCGGAGTTGGCCACCTGCAGCATCGCAACGACGTCGTCGTACTTCGGGCTGGCCATGAAGTTGTCCACCGTCACGTGGACCGCCGACGGGGTCGGCGGGAACGCCCGGCCCGGCCAGGTCCTGGTGGGTGACCACCAGGTCCTAGGTGTCGTCGAGGTTGGAGATCGCCCTGTTCACCACGGTGACGTCGCGAGTAGCCCGGCGTCCTTGATCTTCTTGCGCAGCACCGAGGCGCCCATCGCCGAGGAGCCCATCCCCGCGTCGCAGGCGAACACGATGCTGCTGGATCGGGCCGCTGTGCGCCGGCGCCATCGGACCCTGCGACCATGCGACGATGCGATGCGACTCCTTGCCCTTCATCGCGACCATGCTCTCGGTGGCGACCTGCAGGTCGGCCTCGTCCCAGTCGCCCTTGTCGGTCTTGAGCAGCAGTGCCGGCGACGACGAATGAGACCGTCGCCGCCACCGATCACCGACAGCGTGACGCCGAGGAAGCTGCCCGGAGGAGTCTGCGCGTAGACGGCGAAGATCGACCCCGGTGCGGCCGGGGCTCGCAGTCCGGAGCCGAAGATCACGTTGATGAAGATCTGCGTCATGCCGCCGGCGATCGTGGCCAGGATCAGGCCGCGGCTTCATCAGCACGTACGGGAAGTAGACCTCGTGGATGCCGCCGAAGAACTGGATGATCGCGGCGCCCGGCGCGGTCGCGCGTGGCCATGCCCTTGCCGAAGACGCGTGTAGGCCATCAGCAGCCCGAGCCCGGCGGCCGGGTTGGCCTCCAGCAGGAACAGCACCGACTTGCCGGTCTCGCTCGCCTGCTCGATGCCCAGCGGGGTCAGTACGCCGTGGTTGATCGCGTTGTTGAGGAACAGCACCTTCGCCGGCTCGATGAACACCGACGTGAGCGGCAGCAGGTTGTGGTCGACCAGGAAGTTGACGGCCTCGCCCAGCCGGTCGATGACCCACAGCAGCGGGCGGCGCCAGCAGGAACATGCCCGCGAGGGCCATGATGGCGGCGAGGATGCCGGCGGAGAAGTTGTCGACCAGCATCTCGAAGCCGGGCTTGATCTTGCCGGCCCACAGCGCGTCGAGGTGCTTCATCACCTACGCCGTCAACGGGCCCATGATCATGGCGCCGAGGAACATCGGCGACCCGGGCCGTCGTCCCCGATGAACAGCGGGCTCACTGGTCGCCATGATCACGCCGATCACCGAGAATCCGCCGACCACGCCGCCGCGGACGCCGTAGACCATCTTGCCGCCGGTGTAGGCGATCAGGATCGGGCAGCAGGTAGTAGATCGACGGGTCGACCATCGTGGCGATCTTCTCGTTCGGGCGTCCAGCCCACCGGGATGAAGAACGCCGTGACCAGGCCCCACGCGATGATCGCCGCGATGTTGGGCATGATCATGTTCGACAGGAAGGTGCCGAACTTCTGGACCCGGGTTCTCAGCGAGGTGCCCGCGTGCTGTGAGTAGTCGAGAGCTGTGCTGGGCTCGCCGGTCATCCTGACCCCTTCCGACTCGGTCCGCGCCGCAGACCCGGACCGCCCGTTTCGGGCATTCGTGTGACGGCAATCACGGTCGTACCATCTCGACACCGATGTCAACAGGTGTCGTGGTCCCCGGGCGGCAGGCGGCCCCTAGCTCAGCTTGTCGGAGCGCTGCCGTCAGGCGGCGGCTCCTCCGCAAGCGGCGGACGCTCGGCCAGGTGGGCTTCCACCCGTTCGACGATCCGCCCCGCGCGCCGGTTGGCGTCCTCGTCGATGAGCCGGTTGATCAGCTGCTGCACGTCGTCGCTGTGCGGGATGTTCCGCAGCACCTCGTCGGGGGTGTCGCCCGCTGACTCGATGGTCAAGTCGCCGGCCTTGATGATGCGGTCCCGCAGGCTCTGGCGGAACGAGACGTCGGTGATCTTGGACAAGGTGATGTCCTTGCCGGCCTTCTCCAGAATGCCTCGGCGCACCATGACCCGGTGCGTCGTGACGACGTAGTGGGTCGTGCGCCATCTCAGGTACGGCACGACGACAAGCCAGACGAGGATGACCAGGGCGATCACCAGCCCAACCCACTGCAGCGAGTTGCCGGTCGTGTCGTCCGGTGTCCAGCGGGCCAGCGCCGCACCCAGGACCAGCAGGACCACGCCGACGACGGTGGGCCCCAGCACGGTCAGCCAGTGCGGGTGCAGGCTGCGCACCACCCGTTCGTTGTCCGCCAGGACATTCTCCGGGAAGCCCATGGCCCCCCTCCTTCGCTCAGCTCCGGTATGCCGTCTAAGGCTAACCGCCTGGCAGGCTGGGTCCATGGGCCAACGGATGTTCGTCGCAGTGACGCCACCCGACCCCGTCCTGGACGACCTCTCGGGGTTTCTCGAGGCCCGGCCGGACATGCGCTGGAGCCCTCCCGCGCAATGGCACGTCACGCTCGCCTTCCTCGCCTCGGTCGCCGAGCACCGCATCGACGACCTCGTCACGCGACTCTCCAGGGTCGCGGCGCGCCGCAGCGCCTTCGCGGCGAGGATCACCGGGGCGGGTTGCTTTCCCAACCCGGCCCACGCCTCGGTGTTGTGGCTTGCGGTGCGGTCCGGCGCCTCGCCTGACGACACGACTGACCTGCGCCGCTTGGCTGTGCGGCGCCCGGGCCGCGGCCAACAAGAGTGGCAACGCCCCGGACGGCAAGGCGTTCGTCCCGCACCTGACCGTCGCGCGGCTGCGCCGGCCGATCGAAGCCACCAAGTGGCTGCGGGTCCTGGACACCTACCAGAGCGCCGACTGGACCGTCGACCACATCGACCTGGTGACCTCTTACCTCGGGCAGGGCCCCAATGGGCGCCCTCGGTACGAGACGGTTGCCAGCCTGCCGCTTCGGTCGCCCGATGCCTGAACCGCTGCTGCGCGGCCTGGTGAGCGGGCGGTCCGCCGCAGCACGCGTCAGCGTCGCCGGCGAAACCCTCTCGTATGCCGACCTGCTCGGCGCCGCCTCGACAGTCGCCACCCGCCTCGGCGGGCTCACGCGGGTAGCCGTCCACGCCACGCCCACCATGGCGACCGTCGTCGCCGTTGTCGGCGCGCTGCTCGCCGGTGTCGAGGTGGTGCCGGTGCCTCCGGACGCCGGACCGGTCGAATGCGACCACCTCCTGCGAGACTCGGCCGCCGCTGCCTGGCTCGGCGCGGCGCCCGAGGGAAGCACCCTGCCGGTGCGCGCGATCGACCTGCGCGAGCGCACGGCATACCGGCCAGACCCGGTGCCCCCCGACCGCGTCGCCCTCATCCTCTACACCTCCGGAACGACCGGCGCACCCAAAGGCGTGCTCATCTCGTCGCGCGCCGTCGCGGCCGGGCTCGACGCGCTCGCGGACGCCTGGCACTGGACCGCCGACGACGTGCTCGCCCACGGGCTGCCGTTGTTTCACGTGCACGGGCTGGTGCTCGGCGTGCTCGGCGCGCTGCGGGTGGGTTGCGGGCTCGTGCACCTCGGTCGGCCGACTCCGGCCGCCTACGCAGCGGCTGGGGCGTCGATGTACTTCGCCGTGCCGACGGTCTGGTCGCGCGTCGCCGCGGAGCCGGAGAGCGCCCGGGCGCTCCGTCGCGCCCGGCTACTGGTCTCGGGCAGCGCCGCGCTGCCCGCTCCGGTGTTCGAGCGGTTGCGTGAGCTCACCGGGCACGAGGTGGCCGAGCGGTACGGCATGACCGAAACCCTCATCACCGTGGCGGCCCGCGCCGACGGGCCCAAACGGGCTGGCTGCGTTGGGTATCCGCTTGCCGGTGTGACGACGAGGCTGCGCGACGAGCAGGACAGGGCGGTTCCGCACGACGGGAACAGCGTCGGCCGGCTGCAGGTGCGCGGACCCACCCTCTTCGACGGGTATCTGGGCCGGCCCGCGGAGACCGCCGCGTCGTGGTCCGACGACGGGTGGTTCCGCACCGGCGACGTCGCGGTCGTCGAGCCCGACGGAGCCCACCGGATCGTCGGACGGGAGTCGGTCGACCTGATCAAGTCCGGCGGCTACCGGATCGGTGCCGCTGAGATCGAGTCGGTGCTGCTCGGCCACCCGGCGGTCGCGGAGTGCGCGGTCATCGGCGTGCCCGACGACGACCTCGGACAGCGGATCGTCGCGGTCGTCGTCGCGCGCGAGCCGGTTACCACTGACGAGCTCACGGCATACGTCGCCGGGCAGCTGTCGGTCCACAAGCGACCGCGCGAGGTGCGCTTCGCGGATGCGCTGCCGCGCAACGAGATGGGCAAGGTGCAGAAGGCGCGCCTGCTCTCGTGACCTGGCGAGTGCAGCCAACGCCACACTGGGGCGGGGCGGTCCGGGATGGCTGACCGGCATACCCTGGAACCATGCCGAGCCTCGCCCACGAAGCCCTGGTCGGCCTGATCAAGCTCGCCGGCCGCCACGTCGCCCACGACGACGAGGGCATGACCGCCGAGATGATGGCAGCCCGAATCCGCCCGCGGCACTTCGCCCCGCCGCGCTCGCTCGACAAGCACGTCACCCTGCAGCTGGACCGCGACCGCGGCTGGCGGGTCTACGAGATGGCGCCGCACGGATCGTGGCTGCCCAGGCACCGGGTCGTCTACTTCCATGGTGGTGGGTACGTCGGTGAGATCAACTCGGCGCATTGGCGGGTATGCCGGCGCATCTCGACGTTGGTGCCCGCCCGGGTCGTGGTCCCGATCTACCCGCTCGCGCCGGGCACCACCGCGGAGACGACGGTCCCCACCGCCGCCGACATCGTGCAGGACGCGATGCGGGCGGCTGGTGACGCAGCCCTGGTGACCCTAATGGGCGACTCCGCGGGTGGCGGCCTGGCCCTGGCTGTCGCTCAGGAGCTGCGCGACCGTGGCGCAGGGGCGCCCCGGCTGGTCCTCATTGCGCCGTGGGTGGACGTGACGATGACCTACGAAAGTCTCGACGAGGCAGCCACCCGCGACCCAATCCTCAGCATCGCGCGCCTACGCCGTGGTGGCGAGCTGTATGCCGGCGAGCTGGACCTCAAGGACCCTCGGGTGTCGCCGATCTACGGTGAGCTGCGCGGTCTCGGGCCCATCACCGTCCTGGTTGGCACGAGGGACCTGCTGCTGCACGACGCCCGGCGGCTGCGTGACCTGGCCGAGGCCGCAGGCATCGAGGTGACCTACCACGAGGAAGCGGACCTCATCCACGTCTGGCCGATTCTGCCACTGCCAGAGGCGCGCCGGGCCCGGACCGCGATCGTCGGGTCCATCCGCAGCCCTCGGCTCCCGCCAACTTTCTCCGCCGAGAGGTCAGTAGGTGTTGCTAAACCGGGCTCATAACTGCACGTACTGACCTCTCGGCGAAGGGTAGTAGGTAAGTCTCGGGCTCGGGTCAGCGGCCGGGCGGAGCGCCTGGGGGTGCGCCACCTTGCCCGGTCAGCCCGCCGCCAGCGCCTCCCGTGAGCCCACCGGCACCAGCGCCAGCGCCGACGCGAGCGCCGAGACCGGAGCTGTTGGACGGCAAAGCCTGGGACGTGTCCGCCAGAACTACCGTCTGCCCAGCGGAGAGACCCGAGAGAATCGCCACCTTGCCCTGCCCGACCGAGCCGGTGCGCACCGTCGTCTGGCTCACCGACCCGTCGCGGAGCACGCCCACCGAGCCGGTGCCGGTTGCCACGCTCGTCACGGCGGAGACGGGAACCGTCAGCACGTTGTCGACGCGGCTGGTTTCGATGGTGAGCGAGGCCTTGGCGCCGGTGGCGAGGGCCTCGGTCGCCTGCGGGACGTCGACGACGACGGCATACGTCGTGGCGCTCGAGCCAGTGCTCGACGAGGTGGGCAGCAGGCCGATGGACGAGACCGACCCGCTCAGCGAACCGCCGCCAGCCGGGGTGACCGTCGCGGCCTGGCCCACCGCCACGGAAGCGAGGTTGGCCTGCGGCACCTGAATGGTCAGCTGGGCCGCACTCGGGGTGACGATGACAATCCCCGTGTTCGCCGCGGTGCTGGAGCCGACCGCCAGGCTCAGCGACCCGACGACGCCCGAAACCGGTGCGGTCAGGGTTGCTGCCGCCAGTTCGTCATTGGCCTTCGTCAGCGCGGCCTCCGAGCTCGTGAGCGCCGCCTGGTCGAGGATGAGCTTGGCCTCGCTCGACGTTGCGGCGCCCGAGCCGCCCGCCTGGCCGCTTGCGGACCCCGATGCTGCGGCGCCCGACGAGGAGGACCCGCCACCAGCGGACGACGCAGCGTTGCTTGCGGCGAGCGCCGCTGCCGCCTTCGCGAGCTGGGCGGCCAACGAGTCGATCGTGGATCCGGCTTTGGCCTGGGCACTCGACACGGCCTGCAGGGCCGCGAGACAGGCGGTGACCTGGTCTGCAGACGGGGCCGTTGCGCTCGGCGACGTCGTCGTGCTCGGGCTGGACGTGGATGATGTCGGCTTCGACTCGCTCGTCGTCGGGTCCGACGTTGAACTTGGGTCGGTGGTGGACGACGGCGAGGTGGAAGACGCGTGGGGGGAGGTGGCGGCAACCGGCTTGCCTGTGCCCGACTGCGTGGCCAGCAGGGGCGCGCATGCGGACGCGGCAGCCTGCTGCGCCTGGTCGACCTTGCCACTGGCCGCCGTCAGCGCGTTGGTGTCGATGGGGGCATCGCCGGCACCGGTGCCCGAGCTGCCAGTGCGGGAGGACCCCGTCGTTGCGGCCGGCCCGCCACTACCGGAGGAACTGCGCGTGGTGGCCGAACTTGTGCTCGACTGGCTCGTCGCAGAAGTTTCGTCGTTGTCCAAGGTCACCCTGGCCTGGTCGACCTGCGCCTGCGCGTCCAGGACAGCCTGCTGTAGCGGCGCGGTGTCCATCGTGGCCAGCTGTTGGCCCTGGCTCACCTGCTGCCCCACCGAGACGTCGACGGTCGCCACGGGTCCCGACATCGGCCAGCCGACAGTGACCTGCCCGACCCGAGCGGCGGTCCCGCTGAGACTCAGGGTCTGGCGCACCGTGCCCGAGGCGACGAGGGCGGTCCGGTACTGCGCGTCCTGCGAGCCCCCCGCTGCAAGCCCCTTGGCGACAGCGGTTCCGCCGACGACGACGAGCACCGCCGCCAGGAGCAGCGCCGCCAGCGGCAGCGAGCGCCGCACCCGGGGCACGAGCAGGACGGTCCGGTCAGCCACCAGTCGCACCTCCGGCGGTGCTGCTCGCCCCGGCGCCGAAGCACGACCCACCGACGGGCGCCCGCAGCGCCACGCTGGTTGCCGTCACGGCACCGGTCTCGCTCGTCTGCCCCTGCGCGGTCGCGCACTGGCCCACCACGACGTCAGTCGCACTCGCCTTGACCACGGTCGTGTATGCCGTGCTGCTCGTCGTCGTCACCGTCGCCGGGGTCGCGGTCGAGGTCGCCCCCTCCCCGGCCGGCATGATCCGGGCCAACGTGAACGATGCGCCCGAGACGGCGGTGACCTTCCCGAAGAGCCCCGCTCCGCCGGCGCCGCCGCGGCCGTCCGAGCCGCCCTGACCTGGGCCGCCCCCGCTCGGGGCGTCGCTGGGCGCATCGGTCGACCGCGGCACACCGTTCGGTGCGCCGACCGGCGGCGTCCCGCCGGCGAACCCGAGGCTGCAGGTACCGTCCGCGGCCGCGGGCGCAATCTGCACGTTGGCCGCTGACACGCTGTCGCCGGTTGCCGCGGCCCCGCCCGCAGACCGGACGGCGACGCAGGCGCCTACCGTCACGTCAGCCGCACTACCGGCTTGGGCCTTGGTGAATGCCGTCGTCGCGGTCCAACTCACTGCGGTCTGCCTGCTCTGGCTCTGCAGCTGCATCGTCGAGCCGGAAACCGCAGCGATGAGCCCGCTGACGCCAGGCTGGCGCTGGCCGCCTCCCCCACCTCGCCCGGTGGCAGTGGCCGCAGGCGCCGTCGCCGTCGCTGTGGCCTCCGCGCTGGGTGACCCGGACGAGCAGGCCGCCAGTGCGGCCACGCCGAGTAGCACGGGGGTCAGGCTGGCCGCCAGTGTAGCGGCAGTGCGGTTGTGGCGCATGGTCATTCGCTCCTCAAGGCGTCGATGGGCGCCAGGCGTGCGGCCCGGCTGGCCGGGTACACCCCGGCCGCGATTCCGATGGCAAGGGACACCGCCAGAGCGGCGGCCGAGGCCAGCGGGGAGATGGTCACTGGCTGCCCGAGCAGGTTGGGCAGCACGAGGGCACCGGCGAAGCCGAGCGCCAGGCCGGCCAGGCCGCCCGCGAGCCCGAGCATGCTCGCCTCCACCAGGAACTGGCGCAGGATCGTCCGCGGCGTCGCACCGAGCGCCTTACGCAGCCCGATCTCGCGGACTCGCTCGGTGACCGAAACGAGCATGATGTTCATGACCCCGATCCCGCCGACGAGCAGCGAGATCGCGGCGATGCTCGCGAGCAGGACGGTGAGGATCCGGGTCGTCGTCGTCGCGGTGTCGACGATGGCCTGCTGGCTGCTCACGGTGAAGTCAGCGCTCGCCGTAGTCACCCCGTGCGTGTTGAGCAGGGAGTTGGTCGTCTCCTGGTATGCCGCGGAGAGCACCTCGGGGCTCTTGGCCTCGATGTAGATCTGCGAGACCGACCGCGGTGTCGCGCTTGTCGACACCCGGGTGGCGTAGGTCGTCATGGGCACGACGAGCAGGTCGTCCTGGTCGCCGCCGGTCGTCGACCCTTCGGAGCTCGAGGACGCCGACGATGGTGAACGGCTGACCGCCCACCGTGACCGACTGGCCCAACGCCGACCCGGTGCTGAACAGCTGGGCTGCGGTGGTCGTGCCGATGACGGCCACGGCGCTCTCCTGGTCGACCTCCTCGGCCGTGAAGAACCGGCCCTGCGCGACGGTCCTGGCGCGGACAGCCAGCCAGTCGGGAGTGGTGCCGACGACGTTGGCCGTCCAGTTGGCCGACCCGGCGACGAGCGTCGAGGAGGTCTGCGAGGTGGGCGCGACGTGCGCGATGTCGGGCGCGACCGTGGAGTCGGCGAGGATCGCCGCGTCATCGACGCTCAACGTCGTCGCTGAGCCGCGGCCTCCGCGCAGGCCCGCGGCAGAGGTCGAGCTGCCGGGCGTGACGATGAGCAGGTTCGAGCCGAGCTTGTTGATCTGCTCAGTGACCCGCTGCTGGGCCCCTTGCCCCAGCCCGACGGTGAGCATCACGGCCGCGATGCCGATGAGGATTCCCAACACCGTCAGGGCCGAGCGCATCCGGCGGGTGCGGATCGCCTCGTATGCCGTGCGCGCGGTTTCGACCCAGGTCACGGCGTGCCGGTCCGGCTGGGCTGGTGCGGCTCGATCATGCCGTCGCGGATGGTCACGGCTCGCCCGGCGAGGTTGGCGATGTCGTGCTCGTGCGTGATCAGGACAATGGTGCGGCCCTGCGTCGTGCAGCCCCCGCAGCAGTCCAAGGACCTCGCCGGTCGACACGGAGTCGAGGTTTCCGGTGGGCTCGTCAGCGAGGATGAGGTCCGGGTCGGTGACGAGCGCGCGAGCCACCGAGACCCGTTGCTGCTGGCCGCCGGACAGCTCTCCCGGTCGGTGGTCGACGCGGTCCGACAGGCCCACCTTGCCCAGGGCCTCGACGGCTCGCTGACGGCGTTCGTGGCGGGGCACACCGGCATACACGAGGGGCAGCTCGACGTTGCGCCAAGCGGCCAGGGTGGGCAGCAGGTTGAACTGCTGGAAGACGAAGCCGATCCGCTGGTTGCGCACGTGGGCCAGCTCGCGCTCGTCCATGCTCGACACGTCGACCCCGGCCAGCTCGTAGCTGCCCTCGGTGGGGACGTCGAGGCAGCCGAGGATGTGCATGAGGGTCGACTTGCCCGACCCGGACGGGCCGATGACGGCGACGAACTCACCCTCGTGGATGTCCAGGTCGATGTCCCGAAGCGCCTGCACCTGCAGCGAGCCCATCGCGTAGGTCTTGCCGACGCCGCGCAGCCGCAGGATCGGTGCCGGGTCTTGCGCCAGCGGGGCCTGCGGCAGGACTGCCGTCGCGGCCGGGTCCGGGACGATGGCCGTTGGCGCCGGTCCGCCACCCACGGTGCTCACTGGCCGCCTCCGGCCGGTGAGCCGCCCTGGCCGCCTCCGGCGCGGCGGGCCGCCGGTGGAAGTCCGCCCCGCCGAAGGCCGCCCGTTCCGCGGGTTCGAGTGGCGGTCCCGCCGCCTTGGCCGGGCGTCGCGCCCGAACGGGTGACGAGCACCTCGTCGCCGTCCGCGAGTCCCGCGGTGATCTGGGTCAGGTTGCCCTGCACCATGCCGAGGGTCACGGGTGTCGAGACCTGCTGGCCGTTCTTGACCTGGGTGACGACGGTCTTCCCGTCGGCGGTGGTGATCGCGGCGGTCGGAACGACGAGGGCGTCGGCGACCTCCTTGACGACGATGCTCACCGAGGCGGTGCCCCCGGCATACAGCCCGGTCGGGCTGCCCGTGACGGCCACGGTGACCGGGAAGCTCGCGACCCCGCTGCTCGTCGTCGCGATGACGCCCGACCGAGCTCACCGTGCCGAACACGGTCGCCGAAGAGCCAGTCGGGGCGATCTGGGCCTGCAGGTCAGCCTTGACCAGCGGCAGGTCGGCGGCCGATCACCGACGTGTCCACGACCCAAGCGTCCGTGCCGATGACGACGATCTGGCCGCTCGAACTGCTGCTCGACGAGCCGGCGGAGCCAGACTGCCCATTCGCGGACCCCGAGCCGGTGCCGGCGCCCGAGGTGGAGCCACTCGAAGACCCGTCCGCTGGCCCCGGACCCGGAGACCTGTGACCCGGACACCTGGTTGCCGACCTGGATGTTCACCGCCGCGACGGTTCCGGTGACCGGGGTTTGCAGGGTGGCCGCGGCCAGCGCCGTCTTGGCGGTCGTCGAGCTTGGCGTTGGCCGCCTTGACCTGTGAGTTCGCCGCCGCGATCTGGTTGGAGGTCGCCGAGCTGCTGCTCTTGGTCGCGTTGAGGCTCGCGTATGCCGCGTCGACACTGGCCTGGGCAGCGTCAACGGACTGTTGCAGCTCGGTGGGGTCGATGCTTGCCAGGGTCTGTCCGGCGCTCACCTGATCGCCGACCTTGACCGCGACGCTGGTCACGGTGCCCGCCGGAGGTGAAGCTCAGGTCGGAGCGCACCTTCGGGCGCGATCGTGCCCGAGGCCGTCACGGCCTGGCTCAGCGTCGTCGTCGTGGCCTTGGCCGTCGTCGTGGTGGACTGGGCGACCGGAGCCGACCGCGGATCAGCCACACCCCAGCCACCGCCGCGACGAGCACGAGGACGGCGGCGACGACGAGCAGCCGTCGCCGCGCCCGTAAACCACGTGCCATCGGCAGCCCTCCGTGAGATTCCACGTGAGATCCCGTGGTCCCGTGGGTTTCGCTCGTCGAGACGACCCAACGGAGCCAACCTGGGAGCAGGCCTTGCCAACCTGTGAACCCGCTATGTGCCGCCCGCACACGCCCTGGGCGGCCGGCGCCGCGCGCCTTGGGAGTGCCTGGTCGTCGCGCGCCGAAACAATTGCCGAAAACAGCCGTCATGAATCGCGGGGGCTCCTCGTCTTACTGTCGACCAAGCCAGATCCGGCGGGGGGCACGTCCGCAGCGGGGGAGCGGAGGTGCCCGGGTTCCGGCAGGTTGGCTCGCGCGTCTGGCTGTGACCAGGGGGACACAGCCGGAAAGGCGAGCCGCAGCACATCCGCACGGGGCGGGCCGGAGGGGATTTCGGTCCGCCCTTTGCGTACGCGGAGCCAAGACCGACGAAGAAAGCCTCGCGAAAGCCTGTCATGGATCGGTCCCCGGGCCGTCTCACACACGGCCGGCACGACGTCGCCGAGGACGGGCAGCCCGAGGCACAACCGCCGGTCGCGGTTCGCTTCTCCGGAGGGTTCCGGGGGGGACCAGCCGGATGGCGAACCGATGGTCGACACAGTGGGTGGGTCCGGCGACCCAACCTGATCCAGCCACTCCGGCATCCACGCGGTGAGCCACTGATCGCCTCCCCCGCGCCGTTGAGATGCGGTTCCGGCGCGTGGGAGGGCACCATGCAGGGCTGCGCGGCAGATCGCCAGGACGAACCGGACTACCCGGCGGCGTTTCTCGACGGGACCGCCGCACGCCCCGATACTGTGCGGGCGTGACCGCCAGCGACCTCACCCTCTACGGGGCAACGGGGTTCGTCGGGCGGATCACGGCACGGCACCTGGCCGAGACGGCGCCAGCTGGCCTGCGCGTCGCCCTCGCCGGGACGCTCGCTTCCGCGTCTGGAGGCACTGCGACGCGAACTGGGCCCGCCCGCCGCGGACTGGCAGCTCGTCACGGCGAGTGCCGAAGAACCCGGACAGCTGCGCGCCATGGCGGAGGCGACCCGGGTCGTTGCCACCACGGTCGGCCCCTACGCCAAATGGGGTATGCCGCTCGTGGAGGCATGCGCGCGAAGCGGCACGGACTACTGCGACCTGACCGGTGAGGTGCTGTTCGTCCGCGACAGCATCCGCGCCTGGCATGCCACCGCAGTCGATTCCGGCGCGCGCATCGTTCACGCGTGCGGCTTCGAGTCGATTCCCTCCGACCTGGGTGTGCTGGTGACCGCCGACGAGGCTGGCGGCAGACGGCGCGGGCGAGCTCACCCGGGTCAGGCTCGCGGTCGAGTCGATGCGCGGCGGGTTCAGCGGCGGCACGATCGACTCCTTTCGCAACCAGGTCGACGCGGTTCGGGCCGACCCGGTCGCGCGCGAGCCGCTTCGAGACCCCAACGTGCTGAGCCGAGTCGGCGTACCCGTCCGCGGCGCACCGCCGCCCGCAGCCGCACGGCCCAGCCCGGCAGGCGCCGACGATGGCTGCCGGTGCGGCGCAACGCGCAGACCGGCCGGTGGGTGGGTCCGTTCATCATGGGCGGGTTCAACGCGCGGATCGTGCGACGCAGCAACACCCTGCTCGGCGGGCGTACGGGTCCGGTTTCCGGTACTGGGAGGTCCTCGACTACGGGTCCGGCCCGATCGCGCCGCTGGCTGCGGTCACGATGACCGCGGGGTGGGCGTTGCTTTCGGGCGGGCTGTCCTGGGGCCCGACCCGGGCCGTGCTGGACCAGCTGCTTCCTCGGTCCGGGCGCGGGCCCTAGCGAGCGCATCCAGCAGACCGGGCACTTCCGCATGGTCATCACCGCGCACACGACGAGCGGCGCGGCATACCGCACCGTCGTGAGCGCGACAAGGACCCCGGCTACGGCGCGACCGCCGTAATGCTGGGTCAGTCGGCACTCTGTCTGACCCGGGACATGCGGCTGCTGCCCGACCGCGCCGGCGTGCTCACCCCGGCGACAGCCATGGGTATGCCGCTCGTCGAGCGACTGCGGGCGCAGGGCATGACCTTCCGGAGCGAGCGAGTCGACGCGAAGCTGGCCAAGCACAGCAGACCCTGAGCTGGAGCCGGGCGCCCGCTTTGGCGGCGTCGGTTAAGCGGCTGTCGTCACACGGAGCGTGGGTGGCCCTGGCTCCTCTTGCCGTTTAGGCTCGAAAGCGTGGTGCAGGACCCCCGCGAGCCCTCCGTTGTCGTCAGCCCCGAGCGGCTGACCGACGGGGTGGTTGCGTTGCGCCCCGTGTCCAGCGGTGTGCAGCGCTGGCAGGTCGACGCGTTCGTCGTCGAGCACGAGGGTGCCGATGTCGGCGCGGTCGAGCTGCACCACGTCGACGACGGGGTCGGCGGGCTCACCTGGCGGCTGTATGCCGGGTACGCCGGCTACGGGCACGCCACCCGCGCGCTGCGGTTGCTGGCTCGCCACGCGTTCGCCGACCGTGGTCTGTACCGTCTCGAGGCGCGGATCGACCCCAGAGACCGACGCTCCCTGCGCCTGGCCTCGCGGGTCGGGCTGCGCCGCGAGGGGGTCGTGCGGGTGCGGACGTCGCAGCCGCACCTGGCCGGCCTCGACGCGCACGTGCTGCTCGGGCGGCTCGTCTCGGACCCGCCGATCAGCGACCCCGACGGGTTCCGCGAGCTGCTCAACGCAACCCTGCCGCGCAAGCGGGCCATCGCCCAGCTGCTCGTGCGCGACCCTAGCGAGCGGATCCTGCTGTGCCAGTTGACCTACAAGCGGGACTGGGACCTCCCCGGCGGGGTCGTCGAGCCCGGTGAGTCGCCGCGCTTCGGCGTGCGCCGCGAGACCACCGAGGAGCTCGGAGTGCTGCTGGAGCCCGGCCGGCTCTTGCTCACCGACTGGCTGCCGCCGTGGGGCGGCTGGGACGACGCCGTCGGCCTGGTCTTCGACGGTGGTGTCCTCGATCCGTCGCTGCTGGACAGAGTCGCCTTGGCTCCCAAGGAAATCCGGGCGGTGGCGTTCTGCACGCTCGAGCAGGTGGCGCAGCGGGCGGCGGACTTCACCATACGTCGGATCATGGCCGCTCTCGCCGTCGTCGCCGAGCCAGGCTCGCGCGCGGCATACACCGAGTCGGGCCGCCCCTAAAGCGGCATTGTCGCCAACAGCACATCACCAAGGAGGACGACATGACTTCCCCCGCCCCGCCCGCGGACAGCTACTCTCGCGAGCCGCTGACGCTGTTCCAGTATGCCGTGGGGCGCTTCGGCGAGCTGGTGGGCATCGTTGGTGACACCCAGTGGGCCGACCGCACCCCGTGCGCGGACTGGACGGTTCGCGACCTGGTCAACCACGTCGCCGTCGAGGACCTCTGGGCCGCCGAGCTGTTCCCCGGCGCCACCATCGACGAGGTCGGCAGCCGCTTCGACGGTGACCAGCTCGGCGCGGAGCCGCTCACGGTCTGGCAGGGCGCTTCCCGCACCGCGTTGGCCGCCGCCGGCGCCCCCGATGCGATGACCCGGCTGGTCCACCTGTCCTTCGGCGACCTGCCCGGCGGCGAGTACGCCATGCAGCTATTCGCCGACCATCTGGTGCACAGCTGGGACCTGGCCGTCGCCATCGGCGCCGAGCCCCGGCTCGGCGAGGACGCCGTTGCGGCCTGCCTCGACTGGTTCGCGGCCCTGGAGGAGGCCTATCGCTCGGCTGGCGCCATCGGCCCTCGCCCTGAGGTCGGTTCAGACGCCGACGCGACAACGCGCCTGCTGGCTGCCTTTGGGAGGACCGCATGAGTGAGCTGACCGCGGCCGGCTCGACCGCCCCGCCGCTCGATGTGGTCGCCCGGTTCAACGAGGCGTTCAACCGGCAAGACCTGGACGCCGCGATGGCCTTCATGACCGACGACTGCCTCTTCGAGGACACCACACCACCCGACGGCGGCCGCCATGTCGGAAAGGATGCGGTCCGGCGGGCCTGGGAGCAGCTCTTCGCGGGGTCTCCAGATGCGCAGTTCACCGGTGAGGAGGCATTTGCCCTCGGTGACCGTGTCGTCGTCCGGTGGCGCTACGAGTGGGCCGAGACGGCCACGAGCGCAGCGGGACACGTCCGCGGGGTCGACCTCTTCCGGGTGACGTCCGACGGCCGGGTCGCCGAGAAGGTGTCCTACGTCAAAGGCTGACCGTTAGTCCGGCGGCGGCGGACCGGGCAGTCGTTCAGCGGCCCACCGAGGTATCGGTATGGCCAACCACCGTTTTCCGGATCAACCACCGGATCCGATAGTTGATCCGGAAAACGGTGCCTGCCATGTGACTCAAGTGACTGATGGCCCAGCCAGCATGACTCCCCTCGCCCCGAGCAGCCCGCTCTCTCGCCAGATGCAGCCGACGATCGGCCAGCGCTGGACCGCCTTCGCTTACGACCCGTTCGTCTGGCTGGCCGAGCCTCGCGGGATGGCGCGGCGCCGACGGCGACTGCTTGCTGGCGCCGAAGGTCGGGTGCTGGAGATCGGCGCGGGCACCGGCCTCAACCTGCCGCATTACAGCGAGCGGTTCGACGAGCTTGTCCTCACCGAGCCCGACCCGGCCAGGGTGTAGCGGATCACGGTATGCCGTTCGGCCAAACGCAGCAGGAAGCGGCGGTACTCAGGGAACTCCCACTCCAGCTCGACATGACTGATCCACGGCGCCGACAGCAGCAGCGCCGGCCCCGCACCCACGACAGCCACCGCAACCCGGCCCCCAGTCACCGGCTCGAACCGGAATCTCCTGGGCCGACACCGCCGGCTCGGCAGGGCCGGCCCATGACGCTACTGTCCGCGGATGCCCCAGCCGCAGCCTGCCTGACCCGGCCGCAGCCGCTTCGCGGGGTTGCGAGGGTCCGACCCTGGCTATCCGCGTCGAGCCGGCAGTTGGCGCATGTGGGTGGCGGCAGAAATAGCTGCCGGGACGCCCAAGAACCGCCGACACGTAGGGCACCCGGCAGAACTGCCGCCAAGCGAGGCGTCAGCAGGTGCGAGTCCGCCGGTGGACGCGGGCCTCCCACGGGCCAAGGTGGCCGGCCGGCATACCGGGTCGGGACGGCCCCGAGGCGAGCAGCACTTCACTGCTCTCCCAGCCGTCGGGCACATCGACGCCGACGTCGTGGGAGGCCAGGTTCGCCAGGACCAGCAGCTCGTCGTCGCCGAGGCGGCGCGCAAACGCATAAACGGTGGGGTGGTCGGCGAGGACCAGCGTGAAGTCACCGTCGACGACGGCGGGCAGCTCGCGCCGCAGCCCGATGAGCCGCTGGAAGTGCGCGAAGACGCTGTCGGGGTCGCCCACCTGCGCGGCCGCGTTGATCTCGACGTGGTTGGGGTTGACCGGCAGCCAGGGCGTGCCCGTGGTGAAGCCGGCGTGCTCGCTCGCGTCCCACTGCATGGGGGTGCGAGGGTGGTCGCGGCCGCGGGCGTTGACCGCGGCTAGCACATGGGCCGGGTCGACACCTCGCCCGAGCGCCTTCTCCGCCCAACGCCGGGACTCGACGTCGTCGAGCTGGTCGAGGCTGGCGAAGGGGTAGTTGGTCATCCCCAGCTCCTCGCCTTGGTAGACATACGGTGTCCCGCGATGGAGGTGCAGCACCGTGGCCAGCGCTTTGGCCGAGTCGGCTCGGTATGCCGGGTCGTCCGAGCCGTAGCGCGAGACGGGGCGTGGCTGGTCGTGGTTGCCGAAGTAGAGGGCGTTCCAGCCGACGTCGGCGAGGCCGTCCTGCCAGCGGGACATCACCCGTTTCAGCTCCACCAGGTCCAGCGGGCGCACGTCGTAGCGTCCGCCTGGCCCATGGTCGACGTTCATGTGCTCGAACTGGAACACCATGTCGACCTCGCGGCGCTCCGGGTCCGTGTACCGGCGGGCCTCCTCGACGTTGGCGCCCGGGGTCTCGCCGACCGTCAGCAGCGCCGGCTCACGCCCGGCCCACACCTGCTCGTGCATCTCCCGGAGGAACTCGTGGATGCGCGGGCCGTCCACGAAGTACCCGCTGCCGTCCGGCTCCAGATGCTTCGAGATGAGGTTGAGCACGTCGAAGCGCAACCCGTCGACGCCCCGCTGCAGCCACCAGCGCAGCATCGCGTGGACCGCCTCGCGCACCTGCGGGTTCTCCCAGTTCAGGTCCGGCTGCTTGGCATGGAACACGTGCAGGTAGTACTCACCGGTGCGCTCGTCGGGCTCCCACGCCGGTCCGGAGAACCACGAGCGCCAGTCGTTCGGCTCGGCACCCGGCGAGCCCACCGGCATACCGGCGCGTGGTGGCCGCCACCAGTACCAGTCCCGTTTGGGGTTGTGCCGTGCCGAGCGGGACTCGAGGAACCACGGGTGCTCGTCGCTCGTGTGGTTGGCGACGATGTCGATGACCAGCTTCATGTCCCGGGCGTGCAGCTCGCTGATGAGCTGGTCGACGTCGGCGAGCGTGCCGAACATCGGGTCGACGCCCTCGTAGTCGCTGATGTCGTAGCCGTTGTCGACCTGCGGCGACGGGTAGAACGGCGACACCCAGAGCACGTCGGCACCGAGCGCCTCGATGTGGTCCAGCCGGTCGATCAGCCCAGGAAGGTCCCCGATGCCGTCACCGTCACTGTCGGCGAAGCTGCGCGGGTACACCTGGTAGACGACCGAGGTCTTCCACCAGGGTTGGCTCTCTGCTGCCCGCCTGCGGCTGGCGCTGCTACCGGGCGGCCTGGGCGGCCGGCTCGCCATGGCTGCACAGGTCCAACAACTCCGCCCACGTCGCGACCTTGCTGCGCGGCTTGCCCCGGCGAGCGCCCCGGCGGATCTCGTCCGCGTCGATGGCCCGCCAGTCGTCCATCGTCGTCGGCCGCGGGCTGCGCGTGGCGAGCACGTCGTCGAGGTCGAGCGCCGGAGCCGGAGCATCGGGGGCCCCCAGGAGGTCCTCGACGAGGTGGCGCACGGTCTGGGCCGCGTCGCTCTTGTTGGTGCCGATGACACCAGTGGGGCCGCGCTTGATCCAGCCGACCACGTACTCGCGGGGCTGCAGCGCGCCAGCCGCGTCGCAGATGCGGCCCTCGACGCTCGGGACCACCCCCTTGGCCTCGTCGAACGGCAGGTCGGCCAGCGGAAGGCTGCGATAGCCAATCGAGCGCAGCACGAGCTGGACCGGGATACTCTCGCGTTCGCCGGTGCCGACCACTCGGCCGCTCGGGTCGAGCTCGGTGCGCTCCAGGACCAGCGACTCCACGCTGGCGTTGCCCTCCAGCGCCACCGGGCGGCGCCAGAACGCGAAGTGCAGGGTGCGGCGGGGCTCGGCGACCTCTCGGACCGCGGCATCTCTGAGCACCGCGAGGTTGCCCTTGACCCGGCGCTCCAGCCCGTCCTCGGGTATGCCGTCCAGCACGCCCGCCTCGATGCTCACCCGCAGGCCAGGGCTGTTCACCAGCTCGCGCAGCTCGACGGTGGTGAAGGCGGCGTGCTGGGGACCGCGCCGCGCCACGAGCCAGATGTCGCTGACGGTATGCCGGGCCAGCTCCTCGAGCACCTCGTCGGGCATGTCGGTCGGCTCCAGGGCGGCCGCCTCCTTGGCGAGGATCCGGGCCACGTCGACCGCGACGTTGCCGACCCCGATGGTCGCCACGCCGGTGACGCCGTCCAGGGACTGGACTCTGGCGTCGGGATGCGCGGAGTACCACTCGACGAACTCCCGCGCCGATCGGCTGCCGGGAAGCGCCTCGCCCGGGACGCCCATGTGCAGGTCCTCACTTGCCCCCACGGCATACACGACCGCGTCGTAGGCGCCGAGCAGCTCCTCGCGCGTGACGTTCCGGCCGAGCTCGACGTTGCCGAGGAACCGGACCGCGTCGTTCTCGAACGTCTTGGCCAGCGCCGCAGCAACCGCCTTGATGTTCTGGTGGTCAGGCGCGACGCCGTAGCGCAGCAGCCCGTACGGGGTGGGAAGCCGGTCGTAGAGGTCTATCTCCACTGCCAGCTGGTCCTGCCCGACGAGGGACTGGACGGCAAAAAGCCCGGACGGCCCTGCGCCGACGATCGCGATCCGGCGAGGTCGTGGCTGCTGCATGTCGCTCCTTCACCCGTCACACCGCTGGACGATGCAGGTCACACTACCGATGCGGGTGCGGGCGGCACGGTTGAATGTGCTCATGCCTCCGCGGCCCGTGGACGTCCCTCCGGTGCGCCGGTTCATCGTGGCCTTTGGAGCACTGGTCGCCGTGACCGTCCTCGGCACGGTCGGCTATCTGGTGCTCGGGTTCACCATGATGGAGGCGGTCTACCAGACCGTGACGACGGTGGCGACGGTCGGCTTCCGCGAGGTCCGCCCGCTGAACACCGCCGGTGAGCTGTTCACCATCGTGCTGGTCATCGTCGGCGTGACGGTCGTGCTGTACAACATCACGATCGTCATGGAGGCGCTGGTCGAGGGGCACGTGCGGGTCTACTTCGAAAGGCGTCGGATGGACAAGCGGATCGCCGCGATGAGTGGCCACGTCATCGTCTGCGGGCTTGGCCGCGTCGGGCGGGCGGCCCGGGACCATCTCGTCGCTGCAGGTGCCGAAGTCGTCGCGCTCGACATCAACCCCGACCGGCTCGAGGGGGTCCGTCTGCCGCACCTGCTCGGCGACGTGACCAACGACGACGTCCTGCTCGAGGCCGGGATCGAGAGGGCGCGGGCGCTGATCGTGGCCTTGGCGACGGACGCCGACACCCTCTACGTCGTGCTGTCCGGGCGTGCGCTGCGTCCCGACCTGGTCATCATCGCGCGGGCCCGCACCGTCGGCTCACGGGAGAAGATCGTGCTGGCCGGGGCCACCCGGGCGGTCAACCCCCAGCTCATCGGCGGTCGGCGGATCGCGGCGTTCGCCCTGCAGGCGCACGTGGCCGAGTTCCTTGACGTCGTGATGCACGACGAGGAGCTGGACTTTCGGATCCAGCAGGTGCGGATCCCCGATGATGGGCCGGTGGTGGACCGGACCGTGGGTGACGCCGACCTTGAGCAGCGTTCCGGCGTAAAGCTGCTGGCCTTCCGCTCCGGCCTGGGCAGCCCGTTCGTGGCCAACCCCGCCGACGACACCAAGCTCACCGCGGGCTCGGTGCTCATCGCGCTGGGCACCCTTGCCCAGGTCGAGGCGCTGGCCACCGCCGTCGGGTCCCGGCTGGACTGAGGGTCTCGGACCGTCCCGATCCCGCTCGGCAGGAGGCACCACCAGCGGAAGGTGCAGCACTCCCATCCACCAGTTGTGCGGTTGAAGCACCCACCAGATCACCAGGTTGAGGATGCCGAAGTACAGGCCAACGAACGAGACGAGTGAGAGGGTCGGTGGCGAGACCGGTCGGGCCTACAACAGATGCCCGCCGATGACTACGGGCGTGATCATGCAGTACGTCACGGCGGCTTCGCTGGTGAGCACTTGCACGCCGAGGGCGGCGTGCACCGACCCAGTGGGGTCAACCGCGTACGCAACGCCAGGCCGTAGCCGGCCACGACAATGCGGGCCGATGCGCCCGACCACCACGCGGCCAGCAGCACCGCTGCCGCAACAAGCTTTGCCAGCGGCAGCAACGCCGGAATCTGGACGATCAGCGGGTTCTGCAGGACTTCGGCAGTCAACGAAGGGATGTCTCGTGGGTCGACGGGCGAGCTCACAACCGGCGGGATAGCGAAGGCCACAATGAGCAGCGCGACTTGGAACCACCAACGCCGAGTCGCCCACGTCGCCGGATTCTGGCCTCGATAGGAGCGCTTGCGCCGCCAGAGCGTTGGATCCGCTCCTACTGAGCCAGGCTACGACTCTCGCCGACTGGTCGGGATGCCGCCCTTATGCGATCTCGCGAACAACGAGGCCGGTGCGCAGCTTCGGGGTGAAGAAGGTCGACTTCGGTGGCATGAGCAGGCCCTCCCGGGCGGTGCGCTGGATTTCGGCGAGGCTGGTAGGCCGGATGAGCACCGCCCGCTCAGCGCGTCCCTCCTGCAGGGCGGCACGCACCTCGTCGAGCCCGTGCTGGTACTCCACCCGCGCCCCCGACCCGTCAAACGTGTGCTCCAGCCAGGCGCCGTCAAGTGCCCGTATGCCGTCGAACGCGCCTGTCTTGGGTGCCAGCCAGCGCGCCTGGCCTTGCGCGTCCAGCACCATGAGCCTGCCCAGTCGAGGCATGTCGGCCAGCAGCTGCGGCCCAGGTTCGGGAGCGGGCGACATGTCGAAGTCCCGCGACAACAGGGCATCGACCTGCTCGCCCGGTATGCCGGTGACCAGCCGGTGGACCGCATCGATGCTCAGCTGGTCGGGGGTGAGCTCGCCGACGAAGGCCAGCGTCAACCCAGCGGCAGCGCGCTCGGGCTGGGGCCGGCTCCCCGCCCGCACTTCGTCGCGGTACTGCTGCGCCACGCCGTAGCGATGGTGCCCGTCGGCGATGAGGACGTCGTCCGAGCCGACAACCGCGCTGATGGCGCCGATTCGCGTTGGGTCGACCACGCGCTCGGCCGAGTGCTCGACGCCCTCGACGACCAGCGAGCCGACCGGCTCGGCCGGCTCGGACAGCAGGTCGGTCAGCCCGGTGGCCAGGGACAGCCCCCACACCGGGGACAGGTTGGCACGCGTCGCCCGGGTGAGGTCCAGCCGATCGGTGGACGCCTTCGGCGTGACCCGCTCGTGCGGCAGGACACCACCAGCGCCCTGGTCGACGACCTCCAGAGCCCCCAGCACGCCCACCAGCAGGCGTGGCTGGCCGCCGTCGGCGAACCGCATCCGGTAGATGGTGAGGGACGGCACGGTGTCGCGGACCAGCACCGCGCCCTCGACCCACTGGCGCAGCAGCGCCGCGGCACCGGCATACCGGTCCTGTCCCTCGCGTGCACACGGGATGTCCAGGTGGACGATGTTGTGCGGGCTGCGTGCGCGCAGCTCGTCGACGTCGGCGTCGGACAGCACGTCGTACGGCGGGGCGATGACCGCGTCCAGATCGGTGCCCGGGGCGTAGCGCAGGGCCTGGAACGCCTCGAAGCGCGGCATGGTCAGGGCGACTCCAGGGCCAGCCGGGCAGCGAAGCCGACCAGCACCGTCCCCGTGGTCGCCTCCAGGGTTCGGCGGACTCTGTCTCGGCGCAGCACATCGCCGAGCCGATGCACCGCCGCGGCGAGGGCGACGAGGTAGACCGCGGACATCACCGCGTGCGTCCAGGCGAGCGGCACGGCTTGCCAGAAAGCCGCGTCCGTCGGGAGGAACTGCGGCAGCACCGCGAGGTAGAACGCGATGACCTTCGGGTTGGTGATGTTGGACAGCAAGCCCTGGCGAAAGCCAGCCAGCGCGTCCCCCGGGGTGACCACGTCCGGCCGCGCCACCGAGTCGATATGCCGGCCGCGCAGCGCCGGCCGCAGCGCCTGGACTGCCAAAAAGAGCAGGTATGCCGCGCCCACCCACTTGATCGCGGTGAACACCGGCCGAGACGACGTCAGCACAGCGCCCAGCCCGAAGGCCGCGGCCGACCCCTGCACGGCCGCCGCCGTCGCGACCCCGAGGGCGGCCCACGACCCGCGCCAACGGCCACCGCCCAGGGCGTTCTTGACCACCACGGCGAAGTCCGGGCCGGGGATGAGCATGACGAGTGCCGCCATGAGCACGAACGAGCCGTAGGTCTGCCAGGTCACCTGCCCATCCTCCCAGCCGCGTCCACTCCGCGAAAACCGCGTCTCACGGGTAGCGTCGCCCAACGGGCTCGGCGGCCGGCGCAGTGACACACTCGGCTGCCATGAACTTCCACTCCGTGTACGACCACGGGTTCGTGCGCGTCGCCGCGTGCACGGTGCCGACAGTGATCGTCGACCCCGCGGCGAATGCGGAGGCGTCTCTCGCGGTCGCTCGCGAGTGCAGCGAGCAGGGAGTAGGGCTCGCGGTGTTCCCGGAGCTAGGCCTGTCCGGCTACTCCATTGAGGACCTGCTGCTCCAAGACGCCCTGCTCGACGCGGTCGAGGCGGCGCTTGCGTCAGTCGTGGAGGCCAGCCGTGACCTGCTGCCGGTCCTCGTCGTCGGCGCACCGCTGCGCACGCAGGGTCGGGTCTACAACTGCGCGGTCGTCGTGCACCGGGGCCGGGTCCTCGGCGTCGCGCCCAAGTCCTACCTGCCGACCTACCGGGAGTTCTACGAGCGACGCCAGATCGCGGCCGGCGACGACGTCCGGGGCGGGATCACCGTCGCCGGCGCGACGGTGCCGTTCGGACCGGGCCTGCTCTTCCGCGCCACCGACCTGGACAGCCTCGTCGTCCATATCGAGGTCTGCGAAGACTTCTGGGTGCCCATCCCGCCCTCCGCCGAGGCGGCGCTCGCCGGCGCGACCGTGCTCGTCAACATCTCCGGCTCCCCGATCACCGTGGCCAAGGCTCGCGAGCGCGCCATGCTCTGCGAGTCGTCCTCGGTTCGCTGCCTCGCGGCATACGTGTATGCCGCGGCCGGAGCAGGCGAGTCGACCACCGACCTGTCCTGGGACGGGCAAACCATGATCTACGAGAACGGCGCGATGCTGGCCGAGAGCGAGCGCTTCCCCGACGGGCCCCGGCGCTCGGTCGCCGACGTGCACCTGGCGCGGCTGCGTCAGGAGCGGATGCGCCAGGGCACCTTCGACGACAACCGCAGGACGCACGCCGAGCGCGTCGGGGCGTTTCGTGAGGTCACCTTCGAGCTGGCGCCGCCGAGGACCGATCTCGGGCTGGTGCGCCCGGTCGATCGCTTCCCGTTCGTCCCTGACGACCCGGCCCGGCTGGCTCAGGACTGCTACGAGGCCTACTCGATCCAGGTGTCCGGGCTCCAACAGCGGCTGCGTTCGATCGGCGACCCCAGGGTGGTCATCGGTGTGTCCGGCGGGCTGGATTCGACGCACGCGCTCATCGTCGCGGCCCGGGCCATGGACCGGCTCGGGCGTCCGCGATCGGACATCCGCGCTTTCACCCTTCCCGGGTTCGCGACGACCGAGCACACCAAAGGCAATGCCATCCGGCTCATGCAGGCGCTGGGCGTCACGTGGCAGGAGGTGGACATCCGGCCGTTGGCCACGCAGCTGCTCAAGGACCTCGACCACCCCTTTGCGCGTGGCGAACCGGCATACGACGTCACGTTCGAGAACGTCCAGGCTGGCGTTCGCACCGACTTGCTGTTCCGAGCGGCCAACCAGCGCGGCGGGATCGTGCTCGGCACGGGCGACCTGTCCGAGCTGGCGCTTGGCTGGTGCACGTACGGCGTCGGGGACCAGATGGCCCACTACGGCGTCAACACCGGCGTGCCGAAGACCCTGATCCAGCACCTGATCCGCTGGGTGATCTCCTCAGGACAGTTCGACGAGGAGGTCGGGGCGATCCTGGCGTCGATCCTCGGCACGACGATCACGCCCGAACTGGTGCCCGCGAGCGAGGGCCAGCAGGCGCAGAGCACCGAGGCCACGGTGGGCCCGTACAACCTGGCGGACTTCACCCTCTACTACGTGCTGCGCCAGGGCCTGCTCCCCTCGACCATCGCGTTCCTCGCCTGGCACGCCTGGCGGGATGCTGACCGCGGACCGTGGCCGCCGGGTTACCCCGAAGGTGCCCGACCGGCATACGACCTGGCGGCGATCCGGCACTGGATGGAGGTGTTCTACACCCGCTTCTTCGCCAACCAGTTCAAGCGCTCGGCGCTGCCCAACGGGCCCAAGGTCGAGCGCGGCGGCTCGCTCTCGCCACGCGGCGACTGGCGTATGCCGTCCGACGCGCCGGCCACCGCCTGGCTGGACGAGCTGCGCCGCAACGTGCCTGAGACCTAGTCACGCCACGTGGTTGGCCGCCCACGCTCGTTGGACGAGCTCGACGAGCACAGCGCGGTCCAGGGCGTCAAGGCGCTTGACGTAGACGCAGCCCTTGCCGGTCGTGTGCGGCCCGAGGCGCTGCAGGAGGTCCTCGTTGCTGCCGTAGAAGGTGAGGCCGTACAGGGTGAGGGACGCCTGGCGGGGGGCCAGGCCGACCGCGAACCACTCGCGCTGCTTGCCGTCAGACCTGGTGTACGTCTGGCGCCCGAACCCGATGATCGAGCTGCCCCAGAGCACCGGGTCTTCGCCGGTCACCTCCCGGATCAGCTCCAGCGCCGCCCGCGCGTCCTCCCGCCGGCGTTCGTTGGCGACCGACGACAGGAACTCCTCGACGTCCGCCTCCGTCGGTGTGGTCTTGGGCGACGCGTCAGCCATGCCTCAGTGTGTGGTCGGAGGCGGTCCTGCGTCGAGTGCGCGCGGCTCTTCGTCGGTAGCATGCGCTGGGAGGTTGCGATGGCCGTCGACGTGGTTTCCGAGATTGTGATCGACCGCCCCGTGGACGAGGTGGCATCGTTCGCCGCAGACCAGACGAACGCCCCGCGTTGGTACGCCAACATCTCCTCGGTGCAGTGGCAGACGCCGCCATCCGCCGCGCCAACGGCAAGGACCTGGCCAGACTGAAGCAGCTGCTCGAGGCGCTCGGCCTACCCGAAGCGTAGCCCGCGGCTCGTGAGCGTAGCCTAATGGTTGCTTCCAGCCGGGTTTAGCAAGCATTGGGCTCCGTTCACAGTGGCGAGCACCCGGCATACCGGCTCACTGACCAGAGGAGCGCCTCGATGGCCACGACTCGCACCGCCTCCGCCCACTGGGAAGGCTCCCTCCTGGAAGGCGCCGGACAGGTCACCCTGGCGTCCTCGGGAATCGGCACGTTCGATGTGACCTGGGCCTCGCGCGCCGAGGCGCCCGGGGGACGTACGAGCCCCGAGGAGCTCATCGCCGCGGCGCACTCCACCTGCTTCTCGATGGCGCTGTCGCTCGCCCTGACCAAGGCCGGCACCCCGCCCACCTCGCTCGACACCACCGCCGAGGTGACCTTCCAGCCGGGAGCCGGCATCACCGGCATCGTGTTGAAGGTCACCGGGTCGGTGCCCGGTATGACCGCCGAGCAGTTCCAGGAGGCGGCCGAGGGCGCCAAGACCGGCTGCCCGGTCAGCCAGGCGCTCAAGGCCGTGCCGATCTCGTTGGAGGCGCAGTTCGCCGGGTAGCCAGCGATCCCGAGCTGCTGCATCATGATGCAGTCGGTTGATGCTAAGATGCGCCATGCGCACCACGGTGACCATAGACGATGGCCTTCTCGCCGACGCGAAGGTGCTCGCCGCCCGGACTCATCGCACGCTCAGCTCGGTTCTGGAGGACGCGCTGCGTGAGCTCATCGCCCGGTCAGACGCCGCGCCGGACGCACCCGAGGTCGCGTTGCCGAGCCACGGCAGCGGCGGGGTGCGTCCGGGCGTCGACCTGCTCGACCGCGAACAGCTGGCGGAGCTGCTCGGCGACAACGCCGTGGCCCGGTGATCCTGCTCGACGTCAATGTCCTGGTCGCCGCCTTCCGCGTGGATCTGCAGCAGCACGACGGCGTCTCCGGCTGGCTCACCCAGCAGCTGACGTCCGGGCAAGCCGTGGGCGTCCCCGACATCGGCGCCACGTCGTTCCTGCGGCTGGTCACAAACCATCGAATCTTCGTCGAGCCGTCGCCACTCGACATCGCGGCTGGGTTTCTCGACGCGATCCTCCGGGTCCGCACCGCGTCTCTCGTCACGGCAACTGCGCGCCATTGGCCGACCCTGCGCGAGCTCGCTCTCGGCCTGCGCCTTCGAGCCAACGACCTTCCGGACGCCCACCTGGCGGCCTTGGCGCTGAACTCGGGCGCCGCAGTGGCCACCCTCGACCGTGGCCTGGCCCGCTATCCAGGCCTGCGGCTGGTCGAGCCGATTCTGTCCTAGCCGCAGCAGCCCGCCTGTGTGGCTCGGTATGCCGCGCCCGGTCAGAGCTGGCTCACCCCGGCCGCGAGGCGGTCGAGCAACGTCGCCGGCGCGCCGAGCGGCAGGTTCAGCACCGCGATGTCCGCGCCGGCGGCTTGGTAGGCAGCGGCCCGCTCGACGGTGGCCCCGACGGCCGCGTCATCGAGGCCCTGGATCATGACGTTGACCGAGCACGCTATCTCGGCTGGGTCGCGACCAACCGCAGCGCAGTGCTCGAGGAGCACTGCCTTGAGCTCTAGCCATTCGTCGGGTCCAGACGCGATCGCGTTCCACTGCTGGGCCCACTTAGCCACCGCGAGCAGGGTGCGCTTGGGTCCCTTGCCGCCGATGGTGATCGGCGGGTGGGGCTGCTGCACGCCCTTGGGCTCGTTGCGGGCCTGGGTCAGGTGGAAGTGGCGGCCGTGGAAGGTCGTGTACTCCTGCGAGAGCAGCCCGATCAGCACCTGCACGCCCTCGTCGAACTGGTCGAACCGCTTCTTCAACGGCGGCAGCTCGATCCCGTATGCCGTTGTCTCCAGCTCGTTCCAGCCCGCCCCGATCCCGAGCTCGAGCCGACCTGCGGAGATGAGGTCGACGGCGCTGGCCATGTTGGCCAGGACCGCGGGGTGCCGGTAGATCATTCCGGTGACCTGGCATCCCACCCGGATCCGGGACGTAGCCTGAGCCAAGGCGGCCAGCGTCGTCCAGCCTTCCAAGTTCGGCCCGTTGAGGTCACCCGTGAGCGGGTAGAAGTGGTCCCAGTGCCACGCACTTTCAAACAGCGGTATGCCGTCCGCGGCGATCCACGTGTCCCGCATCCACTCCCACGACACGTGCTCCGGGCGCGTCTTGACGTGGAACCTCACAGTGGTCTCCCTCGCGGTGCCGTGCCACGCGGCGGCTTGCGCGGCCCAAGTACCACAATAGGCAGGTGCAGGGAGCGCGGAGTGCCAGCCCGGGGCCCTCGGTCGCGGGTCAGCCGCGCCGCGCGGTAGTGCTGGACGGCGGGATGTCGAACGCTCTGGAAGAGCGTGGCCTGGTCCTGACGGGTGCCTTGTGGACGGCTCGGGTGCTTCGCGACGAGCCTTCGGCCATCGCCGGGGTCCATCGGGCCTACTACGAGGCCGGCGCCCAGGTCGCCACGAGCGCCAGCTACCAGGCCAGCGTCCCCGGCCTGATGGCAGCTGGCCTGGGCCGCAGCGAGGCTGAGGCGCTGCTGAGCCGAAGTGTGGGCCTTGCCCGCGAGGTTCGCGACGGCCTGTCCGCCGACGGGACCACGCGGTGGGTCGCCGCGTCGGTGGGTCCGTACGGTGCGGTGTTGGCCGACGGCTCGGAGTATCGGGGCCGGTATGGGCTGTCCCGGTCGCAGCTGCGCGACTTTCACCTACCTCGGTTGGAGCTGCTGGTGTCCGCAGGCCCGGACCTGCTGGCGGTCGAGACGATCCCGGACCTGTTCGAGGCCGAGGTGCTGGCCGAGCTGCTGGACGACTTCGGTATGCCGGCCTGGTTCTCCTACTCGTCACGCGCCGGCCTGACGTGTGCCGGGCAGCCTCTGGCCGAGGCGTTCTCGGTGGGGGCGGCGCCCAACTGCGTCCTCGCGGTAGGGGTGAACTGCTGTCCCGCCTCCGACGTCCTTCCGGCGCTGCGCCTGCTCGCCCAGGTCACCGACAAACCCGCGGTGGCCTACCCCAACGGTGGCGGAGCGTGGCACGCCGGTGACCGACGATGGGTCGGCGATGCGGGGTACGACGTGAGCCTGGCCCGAGACTGGGTACGCGCCGGCGCTGCCTACGTGGGCGGCTGCTGTCGGGTCGGCCCTGAGCAGATCGCGCAGCTGGCAGCCGCGATGGCCTCGACCAGTGCCGCGGACCCCGCAACAACAGACTGGCCCTGAGCTCCGAAGCCGCCAGCCACGGCAACAGAACTCGGCTAGCCTTTGCTCGAGCTCGAGCTCGGGGGCGCCAGGCGATGTTCAACCACTACTGAGAGGCCAACCATTGTCGACCGCAGCAGTGGGCTGGTGAACCGCCGCCGCTGGGCACTGCTCGCCCTCATCACCCTGCTCGGGGTAGCGGTCCTGCTCATCGCCCTGGTGCTCAGCCACCCCATCACTTCGCTAGCCGTTTTGGTCCTCCTGGTCGGTGCAGGTTACTGCGGCGTCGTGGGCATCACGCGTCGAGGCGCCGGACGGGTGCTTGCTCTGGGGGCGGGGGCGGTCTTGCTGCTCGGCGCCGTCGGAGTCATGGTGTTCGATGGCCGACCAGGCGAGGCAGTTGTGCTGCTCGGGCTGGTGGGAATCAGCTTGGCGGCTCAGCGCCGGGCCCTTCGGGCCCGGGCCACGTGGCCAGCAGTGCCACGGCCCCACCACCCAGTGGTCGTGTGGAACGCTCGCTCCGGAGGCGGTAAGGCGGTGCGGTTCCATCTGGCCGACGAGGCGCGCAAGCGTGGGATCGAGCCCCTCGAGCTCACACCGGGAACGGACCTGCTCGAGCTCGTGGGTCGCGCTATCGACGAAGGGGCCGACGCCATCGCCGCCGCCGGCGGTGACGGCACCCAAGCCCTCGTGGCCACCGTCGCGGCACAACACGGCATACCCTTCGCGTGCATCCCAGCCGGCACGCGCAACCACTTCGCGCTCGACCTCGGAGTGGACCGCGACGATGTCGTCGGGGCCCTCGATGCGCTGGTCGACGGGCGCGAGCGGGTCGTCGACCTGGCCGAGATCAACGGGCGCGTCTTCGTCAACAACGCTTCGCTGGGCATCTACGCCGCAGCGGTCCAGCGGGACGGGTACCGCGACGCCAAGCTGCGCACGATCCTCGACACGGCACCGGATGTGCTCGGGCCAACCGCTTCGTCCGAGGGCGCGCTGGAGTGGACCGGGCCCGAGGGCTCCGGCCACGCGTCGGCGGCCGTGATCCTGGTGTCCAACGACGTCTACCGGCTGGGCCGGGCTCTCGGCTCCGGGACCCGCCCGCGGCTGGACGATGGCTTGCTCGGCGTGGCGGTGCTACGCACCAGGGCCGAGCGCACCTCGGCAGGGGCTCGGGTGGCTCCGTGGCTCATGTGGACCGCGCGTGAGTTCGAGGTTCGTTCGAGTATGCCGGTACACGTCGGCGTCGACGGCGAAGCGCTCACCCTCGAGCCGCCCCTGCGGTTCGTCACGCGCCCGGCTGCCTTGCGTGTGCTCATCGCGTCCCACCACCCAGGTGCTTCCCCGTCCGCGGTCCAGCCCGACACCGTCGCCGGGACCGTGCGGCTGCTGTGGCGTCTGGTGACCGGAGGGACCGACCTGCCTGAGGAGCTCTCGTGAACGACAGTGCTCAAGCCGAATCCGGCTCATTGTGGCGCCGGTTGCAGGCGCTCGACGTGCGGGTGTACTCGGCTGTTGCGGGCACGACGACGCCTCGGTTCGACGAGTCCATCCGGCGGCTGTCCACCGCGGCCAACTACTCCCGGCTGTCTTTGGCATCTGCCGCCGTGCTCGCCGTGGTGGGAGGCACCCGGGGCCGCCGCGCCGCCGTGACCGGGCTGGCCAGTGTGGTTGTCACGTCCGCCACGGTCAATATCGGCGCCAAGCTCATGACTCGCCGGCCCCGACCCGACCGCGCGGGGCTCGGCGTCGTGGCGCTACGTCACGTTCCGATGCCGACCTCAACGTCCTTCCCGTCGGGTCACTCCGCTGCGGCGTTCTCCTTCGCCGAGGGCGTGCGGCACCAGTGGCCGGCCGCCTCCGTGCCGCTGTTCGTGCTCGCTTCGGTTGTGGCCTACTCGCGGGTGCACACCGGTGTGCACTACCCGGGCGATGTCCTCGTGGGCGTGTCCATCGGCGTGGCGCTGTCCGAGGTCACCACCCGCCTTCTGCCCGCTGTGCCGTCAGTCATGCGACGGGGCTCGCGCCGAGGGTGATGGTCGCGTTCTGCTGGCCGCCAGCCGAGCTGATCCAGGCGATCCTCACCTGGTCGCCGGGGTTGAGGGTGGCCAGCACCGCGGACAGGTCCGCAGCCGACGAGATGACTCGGCCGTCGACGGTCGTGATGACGTCTCCGGCTCGGAGCCCGGTATTGGCCGCGGCGGAGCCCTCGACCACGCCCCCGAGGAGGGCACCTGAGCTCGCTGTTGCCCCCCCGCTGAGGTAGCCGGACCGGGACATGGCCGACTGGCTGCTCAGCTCCACGCCGAGGAACGCCGACGACCCGATCTGCACCGCGCCGGTTTCCGTCCCGGACCGGATCTGCGCCACGACCGCCAGCGCGCGGTCGATCGGGATGGCATAGCCGTCGATCTGCCGACCAGTGGACGCCGCGGTGTCGATGCCTACGACCTCCCCTTCCGTGTCGAAGAGCGGGCCGCCCGAGTCCCCAGAGACGACATCGGCGGTGGTCTCGATCATGGAGGAGAGCGTCTCCGATGCGGCCGAGCCCTCGTCGGCCGCGGTCACCGACGCCGTCAACGAGGAGATCGTGCCGGTAGCCGCCGTCAGGCTGCCGGTGCCTTCGGCGTTGCCCACCGCGGTAACGGCGTCGCCGACCGCCAGCTGGTCGTCGTCGATTGTCACCGTGCGCAGTCCGGAGGCAGCGCTCAGCTGCAGCAGGGCCACGTCGTCGGTGGGGTCGCTGCCCACGACCGTGGCCTGGTAGGTCTGGCCGCTCTGCGGGACGGTCGCCGTGATGGTTCCCGCGCCGGCCACGACGTGGTAGTTAGTCAGTACCTGCCCGGACGAGGTCAGCACCATGCCGGTGCCGGCTGCTTTGGCGTTCTGGTAAGGCAGCACCGTGTCGATGACGACCACGCCCGCTGACTGGGCTGCCGTGGCGGGCTGGGACACAGCGGTCGCGGGGCCGTAGTAGTCCGCGGCCCACGGCTGCGCGTCACCTTGGTAGGCCGACGGTCCGTGTCGGTCGACCAGCACGCCGGCCACGGGGGCCGCTGCCGCGAGTGCCGGTGACCACGAGGCGACACCCAACAACCCGGCCAGGGCTGCGGCCACCACACCGCGTCGACACCGGTGCCTCGCCGGGCTACCCTGCGCCGTTGCGGCGACTGACGTCGGACCGGACTGTGCGCCAACCACTATGACCACCACTGAGACCACCACTGACTTCCTCGATTGCGCTACCTGCACTCGCTAGTCAGCAGACCGCGGGCGGCAATGAGGCAACTGCGGCTCGGCCATGGAGTTCCTGTGAAGCAGTCGGGGCGTCCTCGGCACGCCGTGGGTCAGCGGGCGTGCACCTCGAACGCCGGTATGCCGGGTGCAGCAGCGAGTAGCTCGGCGTCAGTCGACGCCTTGCTGAGGCCCTCGACGAACCGGCTGACCTCCCAGCCCCAACGGGCCAGGTAGAGGCGCAGCACGGACACGCGCTGCTCGACCGGCAGCTCGCTCAGGGCGACCGCCTCGGTGCGGCGACCGACCTGCAGCTCGGCGGCGCCGGCCGCGCGTACGTTGCGCACCCACTGTGTGTTGCCCCGGATCGCCACGAGGTAGCGCCGGCCGTCGTGGTGCAGCAGGTTGACCGGCACTTGCTGGATCTTGCCGGACGTGCGGCCGCGTACGGAGAGGACCCGTGAGCCGAACAGGCTGACGCCGTGCCGGGTCAGCCAGGCGACCGCCTTGCCGAACAGGACGTCCACCCTGCCGGACGGAGCGATGTAGCGGTCTGGCGGGAGCGGGGAGCTGGACACGCGATGCCTCCTGGCTGAGCGCTGTTCTGGAGCTAGGTCGAGAGCACTGCTCTCGTCATGAGAGTGACACATCGCAATCAGAAACTCAAGAGCACTGCTCTCGAATGTGCCAT
This sequence comes from uncultured Actinomycetota bacterium, assembly GCA_963724925.1. GTDB lineage: Bacteria > Actinomycetota > Actinomycetes > Actinomycetales > Dermatophilaceae > Phosphoribacter. The sequence goes on from CAVRXF010000035.1 coordinate 95,040, forward strand.
GATGGGCTCGTGGACCAGCAGGCGCCGGCGCGGCGGTCAACCGGGGTGCGACAGATGCGGCGCGACGAGGTAACCACCCGGATTCTGCAGATCGGGCGGACCCACCTCGCCGAGTATGGCGCTGCGGCCTTGTCGTTACGTGCCGTCACGCGCGAGCTCGGCATGGTGTCCTCGGCGGTGTACCGCTACGTCGCCAACCGCGACGAGCTGCTGACTCTACTCGTCGTGGACGCATACACCGAGCTGGCCGATGCCGTGGACTGCGCCGTCACCGACGCTGCGCGACAGCCCTGGTCGCGGCGAATCCTCAGCGCCGCCAATGCGGTTCGCCATTGGGCGTTGAGCGACCCGGCCCGGTACGCGCTTCTCTACGGCAGCCCAGTCCCCGGCTATGCCGCGCCGCCCGAGCGCACCACCGAGCCGGGCACCCGCGTCACCCGCATCCTGCTCGACCTGGTCGCAGAAGGCGTCGCCGTCGGCGACATCGTCAACGGGCCCGGCGCGGTGCCGCTTCCCAAGGCCCTTCGAACCGACCTCATCAAGGTGGCCGTCGAGCTGGACCTCGACGTCCACCCGGCGGTGGTGGCCAGGGGAGTATTGCTGTGGTCGGTGCTCATCGGGGCGGTGAGCCTGGAGGTGTTTGGCCAGTATGGCCCGGACACGTTCGCGCAGCCCGGCCTGCTCTTCGAGCACCAGGTGACCTCGGCCGTGGCCGCCCTGACGGCCCGAACCGGTTAGCCGCGCCCGTACGCCCTCGCCACCGTCGGCACAGACCTGCTGCAATGGGGTATGGGTGCGCTGCGATGAACCGCCTCGCATCGAGCGTCGCCCTGGTGGCGTGCCTCGCTGTGGGCGGTGCGTGCACGGGATCCCCGACGGACCCCCAGCCAACAGCCACGGCGGCCCCGACGTCAGCCACTACCGCCACGCCGCCAGCCACGCCGGCGCCGAACCCGGTCTCGATCCCGTCGCTCATCGCCGCGAGCTACGACGGCGCCGGACTCACCCTGGGGCATGAGACCGGCAGCACCACGGCATACCGGCAGTTCTTGGTGACCTACCGCGGCGACGGGCTGAGCATCTCGGGCCGGATGAACATCCCTCGCACCGGAGGCCCGTTCCCCGCCGTCGTGCTGGCGCACGGGTATGCCGATCCCGCCGTCTACGACAACGCGACCCAGATGTCCCGCGAGCGCGACTACCTGGCCCGCCAGGGCTACGTGGCGCTGCTCGTCGACTACCGCAACCACGCCTACTCGAGCAAGGACCCGGGAAACGACGCCCGGCTGGGCCTCGGCTACACCGCAGATGTCGTCAACGCGGCCCTCGCGCTGGCGCAGTACCCCGATGTCGACCCCAACCGGCTCGGGCTGGTCGGCCGGTCGATGGGCGGGGGCGTGGTCTACAACGCCCTGGTCGTCAAACCGGGTCTGTTCAAGGCGGCCGTTGCGTACTCGCCGGTCAGCTCGGATGTGGTCGACAACTTCACCAAGTGGCAGCTTCCCGATCCCGGTCGGTCGGCCGCTGAGGTCATCGCCAGGCTGGGTGCTCCCGATGCCCAGCCGTCAGCGTGGGCCGAGGCCAGCCCGCGGACGTTCTTCGGCCGGATCACCGAGCCGCTGCTCATCCACCATGGGACGGCCGACCTGTCCTGCCCCATCGCCTGGTCGGAGGCGACGGTCGCGGCCCTGCAGCAAGCCGGCAAAGCCGTTGAGTACCAAGTGTACCCAGGCCAGCCACACGTGTTCACGTCGGCGTGGCAGCGCTCGATCGAGCGGACGACCGCGTTCCTTCGCCAGCACGGGGCCTGACCGGTCACGCGTCGTGGTCATCCCGAGGCGCGACGGCGAAACATCCCTGAAGAAGACTGTTCGAATCGGTAGGCAAAAATCCTTGTGTTCAGTCGGAAGTGGGATAGACTAGACGCATGTTCGAGAGTGTGTGTGAGCCGACGGTGGCCGCGGTGCAGGCCGCGGACCCGTTCCGGCTCGCCGCCGCCCTCGCCCGAGTCACCGAGGATCGGCTGTCTGCGATGAGCGCGGACGAGGCCGAGTGTGTGGTCGCGGCCACCCAACGGGTCGTCAACGCCGTGTCCGCTCGCCAGAGCCGTGGCGGTCACCCGCTACACCGAGCATGTGCTCGCGGCGCGGGACGCGCAGCGGGCCGCCCGGTACGGCGCCGGTGCCGGTATGCCGGTCGGGGCGCCGACCCCGCAGCAGCAGGCCGCCGCCGCTTGGCGCCGATCCTGCGGATCGCCCCGCGGACCATGGTCACCCGCATCGACACCGCCCACACCCTCAGCCTGCTGCCGGGTACCGCGGCGATGGCCTGGGCCGGTGACCTGGAACCCTACCGGGTCAGCGTGATCACCCGGGCCGCCCGTGAGGTAGAACAGGAGCGGCTGGGCGAGTTCGAGGCCCGGTTGCATCACGGGGACATCCGGGAGCTGCCCGGCTCGCGGGTGAAGACCCGCGCCGAGCTGATCGCCGCCCGCCTGGCCCCCCAACCCGACCCCACCGACACCGATGACCCCACCGACGCCGAGGACCCTGAGGAGGGCAGCGGGGCGCTGCGGCAGGTGCGGGTCAGCCCCGGTGAGCAGGCCGGGCTTACCCACTGGGATGCGCAGCTACCCGCCGGGGCGTCGGTGGCGATGTGGGCCGCCGTCGAGGACCTGGCCGCCCGGTACCGGGCCGGCAACCCGCAGCTGACGGTGGCCCAGTCCCGCGCCGACGCACTGGCCGACCTGGTCCTCTCCGACGTCCACGTGAGCACGACCGCCACCTTGATCATCCCCACCACCTCAGCCGCCCCACCACCTCAGCCCCCACCGCCGACGACTCTGGCGACTCTGACGCGGGCGTGCCGGCGGCTGAGCCGGCGCCCGCACCGAGCGCGCCCGCCGAGTCGACGAGCACGCCGACCAACCCGGACACCGACCCGGACACCGACCCGGAATCCGAGCCGGCTGGTGGCCGGCCAGTGGGTGCTCTCACGAAGCTGACCCCGCCGCCGTGTGACTGCGCCGCTCAGCGTTCCCAGCCGTGGATGGACCTGCTGGACCCGTTCGAACACCCGAGTGTGGTGGTGGGCGGCTCGTGGGCCCAGGACCGGCCCGACCCGCCGCTGCACGCACGGTTCCAGACCGTGGTGCGCCAGGCCCGGGAGGTGGACGCCAACCCGAACCTGGCCCGTGACTGGCACGGACGCACCTGGTTCGTCCCCAAACCGGTGCTGATCCCCCCGGTGGGGATGCTGCTACCCGCGCAGGTCAACGCCATCCTGGCCAACCCAGACACCCACCTCCGCCTCGGCGCCGCCCACCCAGCTACTGGCGCCGTCGAGCACCTCGACGAAGCCACCTACCGCCCCGGCGCCGCCCTGGCCCGGCTGGTCCGAGCAAGGGACGGCACCTGCCGCTACCCCGGCTGCGCCACCCCCGCCGCCCGCTGCGACCTAGACCACGTCACCCCCTACCCGACCGGCCCCACCCTGGCGGCGAACCTGCAGACACTTTGCCGGACCCACCACGGGTTCAAACACCACGGCGGCTGGACCGTCACCATGACCCCCGACGGCAACTGCACCTGGAGGGCCCCCAACGGACGCAGCCACACCACCCACCCCCACAACCTGCACGACGACGCCGCCTGACGCCTACTGCCGGCTAGTCCGGCGCAGGCGCGGCGCCCTCACGCTCGTCACGGTCGGCCCACTCCAACAGCGTGTCGAGGCGGTATGCCACGTCGTCCAGGGTGGCGTGCAGGTCACCGAGCAGCGCAAACCGCGCGGGAACCGTTGCCAGCGTGAAGGATCGAGGCTCGACGTTGTCCACCTCGTCCCAGCGGATCGGCGTGGAGACCGTCCCGTCGGGAACGCCGCGCACCGACCAGGCGCTAGCGATGGTGTGGTCGCGGGCGTTCTGGTTGTAGTCGACGAAGACCAGCCGCGGGTCGCGGTCCTTGCGCCACCAGGTCGGTGGCGTCGTCGGGGGCGCGACGGCATACTTCCCGGGCGAAGCCGAGCGCGGCCCGGCGCACCTGCGCGAACTCCCACTCCGGCTCGATGCGCACGTAGATGTGCAGGCCGGACCCGCCGGACGTCTTGGGATACCCGGTGATGCCCAGCTCGTCAAGCACCTCGTGCACGACGTGGGCTACGCGACGCACCCGGTCAAAGCCGGCCTGCGGCATGGGTCCAGGTCGATGCGCCACTCGTCGGGACGGTCGACGTCGGCGCGGCGGACGTTCCAGGGGTGGAACTCGACGGTCGACATCTGCACCGCCCAGATGACCGAGGCCAGCTCGGTGACACACAGCTCGTCGGCGGTGCGGTTCCAGCGCGGGAAGTGCAGACGCACCGTCTGCAGCCACGGCGGCGCCCCGAGGGAATCCGCTTCTGGTGCACCTTCTCGCCGGCCAGGCCTTCCGGGAAGCGGTGCAGCATGCACGGTCGCTCGCGCAGCGCCCGGACGATGCCGTCGCCGACCGACAGGTAGTACTTCGCCAGGTCCAGCTTGGTCCAGCCGTGCGCCGGGAAGTAGACCCGGTCAGGGTTGGTGAGCCGCACGGTCCGCTCGCCGACGGTGAGGTCGACCGACGGGGTCTTCGAGGTGTTGGCGGCCTTAGCGGAGGAGGACCCTGAAGAGCGCCGCTGACCTGGCATGGGTAGCACGCTAACGTTAACCAGGCAAGAGGCAGCCGACCTGTGCGGAGGTATACCGAGCGGTGGAGGTGAAGACGTGCGTTCTTCCGCTCGATATCACCTCCGTTGCTCGGTTTTACCTCCGATGCTCGGGGGGCTCGGGGGTCAGGCGCGTCAGCGGGGGTCAGGCGCGTCAGCGGGGGTCAGGCGGGGGTCAGGCGCGTCAGCCAGCCGAAGCCGCAGGTCGGGGTGGCCGTAGTAGACGTACGCCAGTGGGGTCGTCCGGGTGCGCCCCGGGATGTTCGCGAACCGCCCCCGCAGCCGGCGCAGCGCCGCACCGACGGTGAGCCCGTCGCCGAGGGTGTAGCGGTAGAAGTCCAGAGCTAGGTCGCGCGCCAGGTCGTCCTCGACCGACCACAGTGGCGCTAGGAAACCGCGGCAGCCGACCGCGAGGAACGCCGCGGCCAGCCCGCCCTGGTCGCCGAGCAGCTCCCCCGGGCCTGCCCGAGCTGGCACGCGTTGAGGAAGACCAGGGGCGCACCCGCCTCCCCGAGCTCGCCGCCGAGCACGGTCAGCTCGTCAATGCGTAACGCGCTGTCGGACAAGACGATTCCGCTGTATGCCGGTCGCTCCGGGTCGACCGCACCGTGACACGCCACGTGCACCACCTGCGCCGCGGCCGGCATACCGTCGGCCGCCAAGCGGCCTTCCAGCAGGGCGGTGACCTCGTCAAGGGTGCCCTTCACCCAGACCGACGGGTAGGTATCGGTGATCGCCCGTCCCTCGTCGACCGCGAACGGCAGCGGGCGCACCCCTTGCTCGGAATGGTAGTCGCCGACCACCACCGCCATCCGCTCGACGTCGATGCCAGCCTCCGGCGCGCAGGCCGGCCGGCGCACTCCCGACGGCGTGTCCGGGCCTGCCGGCGCCCACCGGCCCAGCTGCACCTGGGCCCCGAGCAGCTGGGGCATCGCCTCGTCGACGAGCGAGCGGTCGACCACCCAGCGCGCTTCGGTCGAGACCAGCTCCCACGGGATATACGGGTCGGAAGAGACGACCAGCATCGTGGGTACCCGCCCGGCCTGCCTGACCAGCGACCACACGGCCGTGAGCACCGTCCACAGCTGGACCGGCGTCACCGACGCGACCGCCCGGGCGACCCCCTCCAGCCGGGCGGAAGCTGCCGGAGTCCGGTCAGCACCGGCGATCTGGCTCACCCAGCTGAGCGCGAAGGCCCGGGCGCTGCCTGTGGGCAAGTCCGTCGTGACCTGCTCGTCGGGCAGCTCGACCGGATGCGGGGTGACGAAGGTCCAGACGATACGTCCGGGCTGCACACTCTCGGTGACCGACACCGTGAGGTCCGCTGGTGGGCTCTGCGGGTCGACGAGTGGGAGAGCACCCCCGGACGTCGACGGTGCCGAGGTTACCGAGGCACCCGCCCGCACGACGACGTCGCGCCAGGCCCGGCCGGCGAGTATGCCGTCGACGGCGTACTCGACCTCGATCCGGCCCCGCCAGCTGGCGGCGGTGATCGCGGGCGCGACGACGGGGACGTGCACCGTCGTGCTCGTGAGGTCGTCGCGGGGGACGAGTAGCGTGCGCCGGATGCCCTTCGGTGCGGTGAACCCGTCGGCGACCACCTGGACGGTCAGCTCGATGACCCGCCGGCGAGCCGGGACCGCCAGCTCGATGGGCTGGTCCTCGGTCTCCGCCTGGCGCTCTTCGCTGAGCCCGATCTCCACGTCGAAGGCCTGCCGGGGGGCGACTTCGGCAGGGACGAGCACGTGCGGGAACACCGTCGCCGTCCGCCGGCGACGAGGCGGCGGCGCGGGTGGGGTCGCCGTCCCCGACCGAGCCGGCGGGACGGCCTCGGGTGCACCGGGGGCCTTGGGCACTGGCCTGGACTCCAGGTCGATCCCCCTCGTGGGCCGATCCGCTGCCCCGACGACCACGCCCGGACCGGCATACCCGAGCGGCCGCCCGCCTCGCACGACGATGCCGGTGAACCGCCCCTCGCGCACCTCCACGGCATCGGACTCGGCACACGGTTGCGGTTCGTGGCCGTACCGGTCCAACGCGGCCGCCAGGACCTGGTCCGCCGCAGCACCGGCCAGCATCACGTCGAGCTCGAACCGCGAGAGGGCGTACCACCGCAGTCCCCCCACACCGTCGAGAGCGCAGCGGCGCACGACAAGCATGGTCTGGGCCGGGACGACGGCCAGCGCCTCCCGGGCGGCTGGCACCGGCAGGTCCGCGTCGAGCATGAAGACCGGCACAAGCATGGTCACATCCTCTCGCCGCGCCCGACAGGAGGGAAACCGGCGCGTTCCACAACGGAAACCCTCCCATCGAGCGCTTGCCCGGCCACGCCGGTCGCCGCTCAGTGCGCGATGATGGCGGTCGGGCGAGCAGACCGAAGGCGGTGAGGGGATGGACCGGCGCGAGCGAGAGCCGTCGGAGGAGCAGGTGGTGCTCGTCGACGATGCCGGCGCGCCAACGGGCGTGGCCCTCAAGTCGACCGTGCACCACCGGCATACCCCCCGGCATCTGGCGTTCTCGTGCTACGTGTTCGATGACGAAGCCCGGCTCTTGGTGACGACCCGGGCGCTCACCAAGCTGACCTTCCCGGGGCTCACCACCAACACGGTCTGCGGACACCCGCGGCCTGGCGAGCCCCTCGAGCACGCAGTGCACCGGCGCGCCCTGGCCGAGCTCGGCCTGGCGATCCAGCGGCCGGTCCTGGTGCTGGCGGACTTCGCCTACGACGCGACGATGGGCGAGATCCGCGAGAACGAAGTCTGCCCGGTCTTCGTCGCCCACCTCGACGCGCCGGCAGCTTTGGATCCCGACCCGGCCGAGGTCCACGAGGCGCATTGGGAGTCGTGGGCCCACTTCTGCAACGGGGTACGGTCCGGCGAGCGCGCCGTGTCGCCCTGGTGCGCAGCACAGGTGGCCCTGCTCGACGCCCTCGGCCCCGACCCGGGAGCGTGGCCCGCCGGCGACCCCAATCGCCTCCCACCCGCGGCCCGGGCCGCGTCGTCGGTGAGCGGGCAGCAGTGAGCGAAAGCTGGCAGTACCTCGCCCTCATGGCCGGGTGCCTGCTGGTGACCCTCCCGCTCGAGTTCGCCCTGGACGCCCGGGTGTACCGCCGGTGGCGGCGAGCCGCGCGCGCCATCGCGCCGGTCGTGGCCTGCTTTGTCATCTGGGACATCCTCGGGATCGCCCGCGAGCACTGGTGGTACAGCCCGTTGTACACGACCGGCCTCTTGCTGCCGACCCGGGTGCCGATCGAGGAGGTCGCCTTCTTCGTCGTCATCCCGCTGTGCGCCCTGTTGACGTACGAGGCGGTCGGCACGGTCCTGCGGCGCTTCGGCGCCGACTCCAGGCGGGGCGGCCGTGCCTGAGTACACCGCACTCGCCGTTCTCTCGGTGCTCGCCGTGATCGGCGCCGAGCACTTCTGGCTGCGCACGGGCCTCTTCCGCCAGGCTCAGTACTGGGTCTCGCTGGCGATCATCGCCGTCTTCCAAGGCGTCGTCGACGGGTGGCTGACCAAGCTCTCGGCGCCGATCGTCCTCTACGACGACCGGCAGACCATCGGGCTGCGGGTGCCCTGGGACATCCCCGTCGAGGACTTCCTGTTCGGGTTCAGCATGGTGACGCTGACCATCATGCTGTGGGTCCGCCAGTCCACCGCGTCGCGGCCGACGGCTGAGCGCGACGACAAGGCGGCCCGACGGTGACCGGCAACCTGACCGGCAGATGGTCGCTCGCGGCGGCGTTCGACCGGGCGGCCCTCACCTACGACGCGATGGTCGCCTTGAGCCCCGGCTACCACGACCAGCTCGCCGCTGCCGCGCGGGCCGCGGCCGAGGCGCTGCCCGTGCCGCGGCCAGTGCCGCCCGGGCACGGCCTCACGGTGCTCGACCTGGGCTGCGGCTCCGGGGCATCGACCCGTGCGCTGCTGGACGGGCTGGCCGAGGGGAGACCGTCCGCCATGGCGCTCACCGGCATCGACGCCTCGGCGGGGATGCTCAAGCAGGCCCGGGCCAAGCCCTGGCCGCCTCGGGTCAGCTTCGTCCACGACGACGCGCTCGCCTACCTGCGCGCCCAGCCCGACGCGGGCACCGACGTCGTGCTCACGGCATACCTGCTGCGCAATGTCCCCGACCGCGACGCCCTCCTGCGCGAGGTCCGGCGCGTGCTGCGCCCGGGCGGCGTCCTGGTCGTGCACGACTACTCCGTGGCCGGCAGTCGCCGAGCGCAACTCGTGTGGGCTCTGGTCTGCCACCTCGTCATCATCCCGCTGTCCCACGTCAAGGGCAGCGACCCCGGGCTGCACCACTACCTCTACCGGAGCGTGCGCGACTTCGACTCGGTCGCGCAGATCTGCGCCCGGCTCACACACGCGGGTTTCACCGAGGTGCGACATCGTTCGTATGCCGGGCGGCAGCGCGATCTGGTGCACACCCTGGTCGCGACGGTCCCGCGGTGAGCTTGCGCCCCCGAGCGCCGGTCTACCGCCCCGGAGCGGACCGGTGCGCGGAGTACCACCCGCCCACGCCGGCCACCGAGCCCAGGACGGGATGGGCCGGGCAGCCGCCCCACGTCGCCGTCGTGGGCGGCGGCATCGCGGGGCTGGCGGCGGCCTGCGGCCTGGCCGAACGCGGCGTCCGCGTCACCCTCCTCGAACGGGAGCCGCAGCTAGGCGGACGGGTGGCCTCGTGGCCGGTGACGCTTGCCGACGGCTCGCCCGAGCGGATGAGCCGGGGCTTCCATGCGTTCTTCCGCCAGTACTACAACCTGCGGGCCTTGCTGCGTCGCGCCGACCCGCAGCTGCTGGCCCTCCAGCCGGTGTCCGACTATCCGCTCGTGCTCGCGGGCGGGCACACCGACTCGTTCGCCAAGGTGCCCAGGACCCCGCCGTGGAACCTGCTCGCCTTCGTCGCCCGCAGCCCAAGCTTCACAATGCGCGGGCTCGCCAATGTCGACGTATCCGCAGCGCTGGGGCTGCTGGACGTCGAGTTCCCGGCGACGTACCCGGCATACGAAGGCATGAGCGCCGCCGACGTGCTCGACCAGCTGCACTTCCCCGACGCGGCGCGCCACCTCGCCCTGGAGGTCTTCGCCCGCAGCTTCTTCGCCGACCCGCGCGAGTTCTCTGGGGCCGAGCTGGTGGCGATGTTCCACATGTACTTCGTGGGGTCGGCCGAAGGGCTGCTCTTCGACGTGCCGGACGACGACTACGACCGGGTCCTGTGGGCTCCGCTGGCGCGTTACCTCACCGGCCTCGGCGTGCACGTCAAGACGGGGGTGACGGTCACCAAGGTGACCGAACGACCCGGGGGCGGACTGTCGGTGCATCGCGCCGGCGACGCGGGACCAGCAGGTATGCCGGCCGACGCCGTTGTCGTGGCGACGGACCAGACCTCCTTGCAACGTCTCATCGCTGCCTCACCGAGCCTTGGCGAGCCGGAGTGGCGGGAGCAGGTGGCTGCGTTGCGCAGCGCCCCGCCGTTCGCGGTCTGGCGACTCTGGCTGGCCGGCCGGGTCGCACCGCACCGCCCACCGTTCCTCGCCACGAGCGGGTTCGGGCGACTCGACAACGTCTCGGTCATGGAGCACCTCGAACAGCACGCAGCCGACTGGCACCTGCACCGCCACGGGTCGGTCGTCGAGCTGCACGCGTACGCCCTAGCCGACGGCGTCGACGAGATCGCCCTGAAGGGCGAGATGCGCGCCCAGCTGGAGCGCATCTACCCCGAGCTGGCCGGCGTGCGAGTGATCGACGAGCAGTGGCTGGTCCGCGCCGACTGCCCACTCGTGTCCACCGGGCCGTGGGCGCATCGTCCGACCGTGACCACGCCGGACCCCAGGGTCGTCCTCGCCGGCGACGGGGTCAGATGCGACTACCCGGTCGCGCTGATGGAGGGTGCCGCGACGACGGGCTGGCTGGCCGCCGACGCCTTGCTCGCCGGCTGGGGCATGCCCGGCCACGGTGTCTGGACGGTGCCGACGAGCTCGCGGTTCGGGTCGGTGCCGCGGCGGCTCCGCTCAGCGCTCGCAGCGCGCCGCCTGACAACCACGAGATTCCAAAACGCGCACCGGATCCGGTGGACGATTTGGAATTTCGTAGGTGGCCTGAGACTTAGACTTAGGTGACTGCTGTGACTATTGTGATCAGCCGCTGCCAGCTCCGGCCTGAGTCTGACGGTCACCGCGGTTCAGGGCTCGGTCGGTCACGTCGATGGGCGTCACCTCATGGCCGCGGCGGCGCAGGGTGTAGAGCCGCTCGGCATACTGCAGGTCGTCGTCCCACAGCCGCCAGGCCGAGCGGCGCATCCCGGCCTGCACGAGCGGCGCCAGGCGTTGGGCCACCGCAAACCCGGGCCGACCCGAGTGGGCAACCACGACCTCGGTCATCACGGTCACGGCCGGATGCCGCCCCGGCGTCGTGAGCGGCGTGGCGTGGGTCTCTACGACGCTGCCGACCCCCTCGCCGTCGGTGATCGTCATGCAGATGGTGCGGGCGTCGGGGCAGCGGAACTCGGCCCGCACGGGCACCGCCCAGCGCCGTCCGAGCCGGTAGGCAACTTCGAGGACCAGCACCTCGGGAGAGCTGGCGCCCTCGTCGACAGTGAGGTCGCTGAAGGCGTAGGGGTGCAGCCAGGCGCCGTGCCAGGGGTCGAGCCGGTTGGCGATGATGTCGCGCGGTTCGCAGCCGGTGTCGCGCGAGATTACCGAGACGAGCGACTGCGCCACTGGCGGGCGCACCGCAACAGCCGGCACGGCCGTCGGCGACTCCCCCGCCACGGGGAGGCGAACCCAGAGCAGTATGCCGTCGTCCAGCGCCGGGTAGGGCGACCACCCACCCCACGCCTCACCGGTGAGCGCCAGGCCGTGCCAGCGGCACAGCAACGTGCCGTCCGCGATGTGGCAGTCCGAGAGCGCAGCGCCCAGGTGCGGACACGCGCCCGGGCCGGCCTTGACCTGCCCGTCCGCGCCGCGCCAGAGCACGACCTCGACCCCGGCGACCGTGCGCAGCAACGAACGATCAGCGCCAAGGTCCGAGGTGGCGCCGAGCACCAACCACCCCCCGGGGTCGCACCCCTGCGCGTGCGCCAGCGCCCGGTCGATGCGCCGTGGACGAGCCTGCTGCCACGTGCCCTGGAGCCGCGCCGCCGGTGTCTGCGGCAGATACTGGACCGGGATCGTCGCCAGCCGCTCGCGGACCCGCGAAGGCAGGCGCGCTAGGGGCCCGGGACCCTGGGTACCGTTGGGGTGGCTCATGTCCTCGTGCTCAGGTCGTGGGTCAACGCGGCTTCGTCCCAGGTCGACGACCCGCGGCCGGGCGCCGGTCGTTTACTCACTTAGTGATCTGTTTAGATGTGACCGAACGTAGCACCACCACCAGGAGCGGCGGATGAGTGGGGTAGGTCCGCGAACTGACGTCGGCAGCGTCAGCATCGGGTCACCCTCGGTGAGCCCGCGATCCACCTTGGACGGCATGGACGTCCTGCTGAGCGAGGTCTTCGACGCGCTTAGCCGGTGGGACGGCGATGTCTCGCTCGACGGCGTTGCCGGATCGGCCAGCGCCCTGCAGATCAACCTGGTCGACGAGCTCACCCGGCGAACGGCCAACCACGGCAAGCGCATCCGCCCAGTGGTCGCGCACTGGGGCTGGGTCGCAGCGGGAGGACCGCAGGCGCGCACTCAGACCCAGCTCGTGCGGGTGGCTGCGGCGATGGAGCTGCTGCACCTGTTCGCGCTGATCCAGGACGACGTCATGGACCGCTCCGACGCGCGCCGCGGGGCTGCCGACGCTGCACGTCGTCGCAGCCCGGCTGCACCGTCAGGCCGACGCCTTGGGCGACCCCGCCCTGTTCGGCGACAGCGTGGCAACCCTGCTCGGCGACCTGGCACTGACCGAGGCCACCATGCTCGTCGCCGACGCCGACGCGCCAGGTGCGGGCCGCCTGGCGGCTGATGGCGGTCGAGCTGGTCCAGGGTCAGCTCCTCGACGTCACCCAGGCCGCCAGCCGGCAGCGCGACCTGGCGGCGGCTCGTCGCATCGCCCGGCTCAAGAGCGGCCGGTACACGATCACCCGCCCGCTGCAGCTCGGGCGCCCTGACCGCAGGCGCGCCGGCGTCACTGGTGGCGCCTGCTCGAGCACTACGGCGACCTCTCGGCGACGCCTTCGCCGTACGCGACGACGTGCTCGGCGTCTGGGGCGACCCGGCCCGCACCGGCAAGCCCGCCGGCGACGACCTGCGCTCGGCCAAGCCCACCGCCTGCTCGCCTGGGCCCAGCGGCGCATCCGCGACGCTGACCGGCAGCTGCTGGACCGCTGCGACTCCGGCACCCTCGACGACGCCGGGGTCGACGCGCTCCAGCGGGCATGGTCGACTGCCGGCGTGCGCGAGCTCGCCGAGACGCCGTGGTCCAGAACCTCGTCGCGCAGGCCGCCGACGTGCTCGGTGAGCTGCCCGTCGACCACGCCGCGGTCCCTGCGCTGCAGCAGCTCGCCGATGCCGTCGCCTGGCGGTCCGCGTGAGGGTCGTCGTCATCGGGGCCGGGCTCTCCGGCCTGGCCGCCGCCTGCCACCTCACCGCCGCGGGCCACGACGTCACGGTGCTCGAGCGCGAGGCAGCGTCGGGCGGCCGCGCCGGCGAGCTGCGCCTGGGCGGCTTCCGCTTCGACACCGGCCCGGTCGTCATGACCATGCCCGAGCTGCTGCACGACCCGATCCGGGCGCTCGGCGCCGACCCCGGCCGCTGCATGCCGATGCGCCGCCTCGACCCGGCCTACCGCGCCGTCTACCCCGACGGCAGCGAGATCCACGTGCGCGCCGACATGGGCGACCTGCGCGAGGAGATCCGCGCCAAGGTCGGCGCCGCGCGACGCCGCCGGCTTCGACCGGTTCCTCGTCTGGCTCGAGCAGCTCTACGACGCCGAGTTCGCGCACCTTCATCGACCAGAACTACTCCTCGCCGCTCGACCTTGTGCGCTCGCCCGCCACGGCGGCACGGCTGCTCACGCTCGGCGGGCTGCGGCGGGCTGGGGCCGGCCGTCGGCGGCTTCTTCACGACGAGCGGCTCACCCGCCTCTTCAGCTTCCAGGCCCTGTACGCCGGCATCGCCCCCGCAGAGGCCCGGGCCGTGCTTGGCCGTCATCACCTACATGGACACCGTGCGCGGCGTGTTCTTCCCCGAAGGCGGCATGCACGCCGTGCCGCGCGCGCATGGCGCAGGCGCTGACCGACGCCGGGGTGCCCGTGCACCTGGGCGTCGAGGTCAGCGAGGTGCTGCGCCGCTCCGACGGGGCCGTCGTCGGCGTCGCCACCGGCGACGGCGAGCGTGCTCGCGCGCCGATGCCGTGGTGTGCACCCTCGACCTGCCGGTCGCCTACGACCGGCTGCTTGCCGGGCGTGGCGGCGCCGCGGGCGGTGCGCGCCGGCGACTACTCCCCCTCGGCGCGTCGTGTGGCACGTGGGCGTCGCCGGGGCTGCCCGGGCCGGCACCTGCGCCACCACAACATCCACTTCGGCCGCCAATGGGGCGGCGCGTTCGAGGCGCTCATCGACCGCGGCGTGCTGATGCCCGACCCGTCCCGGCTGGTCACCGTGCCGTCGCGTCACCGACCCCACCGCTGGCTCCCGCCGGGCCACACCACCCTGTACGTGCTCGAGCCGGTGCCGCACACCGGTGGCGGGGTCGACTGGCGAGCGCAGGCCGGACCGATGCGCGAGCGGCTGCACGGCTTCCTGCAGCAGGCCGGCTACCCCACCGACATTCCGCGAGGAGCTGCTCGTCACCCCGCTGGACTGGCAGGCCGAGGGCATGCACCTGGGCACGCCGTTCGCCCTGGCGCACACGTTCCTGCAGTCCGGGCCGTTCCGGCCGTCGCAACGTCGACCGCGCGGGTGCCCGGGCTGGTGTTCGCCGGCTCGGGCACCCAGCCCGGCGTCGGCATCCCCATGGTGCTGGTCAGCGGCAAGCTGGCGGCGCAGCGCGTGCAGGAGTACCTGGCCGCCCCGCGTACCGCTACGGTGGTCCGGTGAGCGCAGCGCACCCCGGTGACCTAGCCCGGGTGCTGCCTCGGGCTACCGAACGTGCGCGCAGCATCACCCGCGAGCACGGCACCACCTACTACTGGGGGGCCCGGCTGCTTCCCGCCGCGAGCGCCGGCACGTGTATGCCGTCTACACCCTCGCCCGGCTCGCCGACGACATCGTCGACCTGGGCCCGGGCACCGGCCCGTCGAGGACGGCCTCGGCTGCCCTCTCCGACGTTCGAAGGCGGCGTTCTGGGTCGCGCTGGCGACGGCGACGGCCGACGACCCGGTGCATGGCCGCGGTCGCGACCAGCCTGCGCGCATGTGCGGCATCGACCCGGACTGCTTCCCGCGCTTCTTCGGCGCGATGCGCCAGCGACCTCACCCGCCGCACCTACGAGACGTGGGACGACCTGCTCGGCTACATGGACGGCAGCGCCGCCGTCATCGGCGAGATGATGCTGCCGGTGCTGCGACCGCGCTCGCCCGGATGCCGTCGAGCCGGCCCGCGCGCTCGGGCCTCGCCTTCCAGCTCACCAACTTCCTGCGCGACGTCGGCGAGGACCTCGACCGCGGCCGGGTCTACCTCCCGCAGGAGGACCTGCGCCGGTTCGGCGCCGACCCCGCTCGCCGGCGTGGTGACCCCGCAGTGGCGCGCGCTGATGGCCTTCGAGATCGAGCGCAACCGGCGAGCTCTACCGCGAGGCCGACACGGCATACCCGCTGCTGCCCGGCGTCGTCGGCGCGGTGCGTGGCCACGGCGCGGGTGCTCTACGCGCAGCATCCTCGAGCGCATCGAGGCCGCCGACTACGACGTCTTCGCCGCCCGGGCCCGGGTGCCGACCCCGCGCAAGGCCGCCCTCGCCGCCCGCATGCTGGTCGCCCGCGGCCGATGCGGCTCATGGACCGGCTGGTGCCGTCCGGCTGACCCCGGTCAGGGCTTGGTAGCGGCGCCGTTGGGGTCTTATGCCACCGGTGGCGTTTCGCCCTCGTTGTCTGCGCGCAGCACCGGCTCGCCGGTCTCAGCAAGCCGAAGCAGCAGCGCGGCCCCTTCGCGTCCGGCGTCGTGCGTGGCCATCTCGGCCTGCAGCCGCTGCGCAGCCAGCCGGTATGCCGGCTCGGCCAGCAGCCGCAGGACTGCCCGGCGCACGGCTGCCGGACTCGGCCTCGTGGTGCCGAGCCGCACCCCCACCCCCGACCAGTCGATCCGGGCACCGATATCGGGCTTCTCCTCCGTCTCGCCGGCTTGCACCATCGGGATGCCGTGCGCCAGGGCCAGGGTGACGCCGGTATAGCCGCCGTTGGTGACGAACACGTCCACGTGGGGCAACAGCACGGCATAGGGCAAGAACCGGGCCAGACGAGCGTTGTCCGGCAGGCGGTCGCCGAGGACTGCTGCGACTGCGCCCGGCTGCGCCAGGCCGCTCGTCACGACGACGGTGACGTCCAGGCCGGCCAGGGCGCGCAGCGTGGGCACGATGAGCTCGGTGACGTCGGCTCTGATGGTCCCCTGGCTGACCAGGACCACGGGCCGGCGGCTCTCGGTGACATCCGGCCACCAGGGCGGCGGCACCCAATGGACCGGCGGGTCCGGCCTCAGGGGGCCGACCCAGTGCACCTGGCCGGGCAGCTGGCGGCGCGGGTACTCGAAGCCGGGCGTCGCCCCGTGCAGGTGCAGGTAGGGCGAGAGGTTGTCCTCGAAGATCGTCCTCGCGCTGCGGGGCAGTCCCAGCTCGGCCCGGGCGCGTTGGTAACGAGTCTGGGCCCCCGCGAAGACTCCACGGCGCACGGCCACCGACACCGCCCGGTTGCGCAGGCGCCCGGCGAACCCCGGCATCGGCGGCAGGCCCGACCCGAAGGGTGGGGTGTCTTCGTCGGGAAAGCCCAGCGGCGTGTCGCCGAAGGTGGCCCATGGCAGGGCCGCCCGCTCGGCGGCCAGGCCAGCGCCGTAGCTCAGCTGGTCGGTCAGTAGGGCATCGACGGGGGTGCTGTCCAGCACCCGGCCGAGGTCGCGCGCCCGCCTCGTCGCATGCCCGACAAACACCTGCGTGTATGCCGCGCGGATCGCCCGCACGTCATCGAGGCCGGCAAAGGTCGGCCAGCGCCGGGCCACCTCTGCCGCGTCGAAGTCGGCTGCCTCGACCGGGGCCAGCGCCGTGGCTCCCACGGACTCGACGAACGGATGGAAGGCGCGCCCGGCATACCAGAGCACCTCGTGCCCACCGGCGATGAGGTGCGACGCGAAGGGCCCGGCGTTGCGCGTGTGAGCCGGGATCGGGATGGTTGCAAACAGCAGGGTGGCCATAAGGTGCGTCGGTCGCTCATGTGGTTAGCCAGTAGGCTCCACCCTACGTTCTGCGTTCTCCGCGAAACGGCAGGAGGGTCGGTGGCCACCACCGTGCACGAGCGGTTCCCACTTGCCGCCTCCGTCGACGCGGTGCTGGCCCGGCTGGCCGACCGAGCGTTCGTGGACCAGCGCACGGCCGCTAACCCGAGCCTCCGCGGGGTTCTCGTCGATCACAGCGACGACGGGCAGACCATCGTGATCCGTACCCGGGCCGCGCTGCCTATGGACTGGCTGCCCTCCGTGGTGACCGCACGGGTCACCACACTGCCTACGGTGGACCGCGAGGAGGTGTGGGCTCGCAGCTCAGGCTCGGGGTCGATGCGGTTCGACATCGCCGGAGTGCCCGCGAAGGCTTCCGGCTCGATGCACATCGACGCCGAGGGCACTGGTTCGGTGCTCACCTACCGCGTCGACCTGCAGGTCGACATGCCGTTCGTCGGCGGGGTGGTCGAGAGGGCGGTCGCCGCCCAGATCCGCCGTTCCTTGCAGGCCGAAGCGGCCCTCTACGGTTAGTAGCGAGCCCCGCCAACCCAGGAAGCCGGCCGATGACCCAGCGCCCCACGTCAACCCGAACGACGGCTGAAGCGCTCGTCGACGGCCTGCTTGCGCATGGCGTCGAGGCCGTGTTCGGCTTGCCCGGGGTGCAGACCTACCCGCTGTTCGAGGCACTCGCCGCCGCCGGAGACCGGATCGAGCTGTTCGGCGCCCGCCACGAGCAGACCTGCGCCTACATGGCCTTCGGCTACGCCCAGGCCACCGGCCGGGTCGGGGTGTGCAGCGTGGTTCCCGGCCCGGGAGTCCTCAATGCCTCGGCCGCCTTGCTCACGGCATACGGGGCGAGCATCCCCGTGCTGTGTCTCACCGGCGAGGTCCCCACGGCATACCTCGGCCGCGGTCTCGGGCACCTGCACGAGATGCCCGACCAGCTGGCGAGCCTGCGCTCGTTCACCAAATGGGCCGCCAACGTGCTGAGCCCGGCGATGGCGGCCGGCCTGCTCGACGAGGCGATGTTCCAGGCGCAATCCGGCCGGCCCGGGCCGACCGCCCTTGCCGCGCCATGGGACGTGCTGCCGATGCGCGCCGAGGTGGACCCGCCGCAGCCGCGCGAACGCATGTCGCCCCCGATCGACCGCGAGAGCTTCGAGCGCGCCGCAGAGCTGATCGCGCGGGCGAAACGGCCGATGATCATCGTCGGCGGTGGCGCGCGACATGCCGCCACGCAGGTTCGGGCGCTTGGCGGCGCACCTGCAGGCACCTGCCGTCTCGTTCCGGTCCGGGCGAGGGGTCGTGAGCGACGACGACGACCTCGGGCTCAACTGCGCGGAGGGCTTCGAGCTATGGCCCGACACCGACCTCTGCTGGGCATCGGTAGCCGCCAGGAGCTGGCCTGGTTCCGCTGGCCGGACCGCCCGGCGACCTCACGACAATCAACCTGGACATCGACCCCATGCAGCACGTGCGGCTGCGGCCCACGGTGGCGCTGACCGCCGACGCTGCCGAGGGTGCTGCGCACCTGTTGGCGCTGCTCGGCGACTACGAGCCGGACCCGGCTCGGCGAGCGGCGATCCAGGCGGCCCGGAAGCGGGCCAGGGACGGGTATGCCGGCCTGCAACCGCACCTGGACTACTTGGCCGCGGTGGACGACGTCCTCGGGCCGAGCGGGTACCTCGTCGAGGAGATTTGCCAGGTGGGGTTCGCCTCGTACTTCGGCTACCCGGTCCGCGAACCCCGTCGCTTCATCACCGCCGGCGGCCAGGGCACCCTCGGGTTCGGCGTGCCGACCGCTTTGGGGGTCAAGGCCGCCCGGCGCAGCGAGCCCGTCGTCGCGCTGGCGGGTGACGGCGGGTTCATGTTCGGGGTCCAGGAACTGGCGACCGCAGTCCAGCACCGGCTGGGTGTCGTGTTCGTGCTCTTCGACAACAACGCCTACGGCAACGTCAAGGCCGACCAGCAGCGCCTCTACGGGCGCACGGCCGGCAGCGACTTGATCAACCCGGACTTCGTTGCCCTCGCCCGCTCGTTCGGGGCGGACGGCCATACCGTGACCGACCCTGCCGGGCTTCGCCCGGTGCTGGACGCGGCGCTGGCCAAGGACCACCCCGCCGTCATCCACGTCCCCATGCCGCTGGACACGTCTGCCTCACCATGGCGGTTCATCATGCCGCCTTCGCGCCAGCCGACTGGGTGAGCGTTCGGCGCGACGAGGCTCGACAGGAGCGGTTGCGACGCTCCAGCGGCGTATCTGCTCCTATTGAAGCCTGCAGCTCGCCGGTTCAGCCGGCTTTGCGCGGCCTTCCGAGCCGCCAACCGGGCGCGGACCTTCGCCAC
The DNA here is from genome assembly GCA_963724925.1 of uncultured Actinomycetota bacterium. Classification (GTDB taxonomy): domain Bacteria; phylum Actinomycetota; class Actinomycetes; order Actinomycetales; family Dermatophilaceae; genus Phosphoribacter. The sequence continues at coordinate 114,411 of CAVRXF010000035.1, forward strand.
CTGCTGACCCGCCGCCTGCGCGGCCGCCTCACCGACCACCGAGGCCCGGGAGCGGTCGGGCTGACTTGTTCGGCAGCGCCAGGACGATGATCTTGGTCCACGCCGACGCCAGCTGGTGCGGGAAGGAGCCGCTCACGTACTTGAGGTCGTAGCGCTCGCAGAATCTCGCGCACCCGAGGCGCGATCTCGATGTAGCGGTTGCTGGGCAGGTCGGGGAAGATGTGGTGCTCGATCTGGTGGCTGAGGTTGCCCGACATGAAGTGGATGACCTTGGTGCCGCTGATGTTGGCCGAGCCGAGCATCTGGCGCACGTACCATTCGCCGCGCGTCTCCCCCTCGATCGAGTCGGTGGCGAATGTCTCGACGCCGTACGGGAAGTGGCCGCACAGGATGATGCTGTTGGTCCACAGGTTGCGCACAACGTTGGCCACGACGTTGGCCGCCAAGGTTGAGCAGGAAGTTCGGGCCGGACAGCAGCGGGTGCAACAGGTAGTCCTTGCCGATCTGGTGGCGCAGCTTGCGCAGCAGCTGGGCCACCTCCGGCTTGTACTCCTCCGGGTCGCGCTCACCCTGAGGATCCGCGCAGATGAGGTCGTAGGACGCGATGCCGTACTCGAAGAGCACCGCGTTGATGAAGCTGTAAAGCGGCTGGCCGAGGCTGGCCAGGGTCCACGGCTGGTCCTCGTCGACCCGGAAAAGCCCGTAGCCAAGGTCGTCGTCGTGACCGATGACGTTGGTGTACGTGTGGTGGGTCTCGTTGTGGCTCTTCTGCCACTGCGACGACGGGCGAGACGTTGTCCCACTCCCACGTCGTCGAGTGAATATTCGGGTCACGCATCCAGTCCCACTGGCCGTGCATGGTGTTGTGCCCGATCTCCATGTTGTCGACGATCTTCGCGACCGACAGACCCGCCGTCCCCAGCACCCAGGCGGGCGCGAAGCCGGAGAACAGCAGCACCGCGCGGCTGCCCAGCTCCAGGTAGCGGTTGACCTTGATGACTTTGCGGATGTATGCCGCGTCGCGCGCTCCGCGCGAGTCGATGACCTCTTGGCGCAGCGCATCGAGCTCGCGGCCGAGTGCCTCGACCTGCTCGGCGCTGAGGTGACCGGTGGGGTCGGGCTTGCCGGAGGGCTTCGGGTGCAGCACCCGCTCCCCAGTGCCGACAACGGACAGCCGGCTGCCTCGTGCCTCGCGAGGTTGGGCGCTCACCGCCCGGTTCCTCGGTCCGGATCGCGGTGGCGGGCCATGGGCTTCTCGGCCAGCAAAGTCATCGGTGCTCCTTCGTGTGGAAGATGGTTGTCGTCTGGTGCTGGGTGGCGTCGGCGCGGGCCAGGTTGGCTAGTGCTCGATCTCGCAGCTGCCAGCCACGGCCGAGATGCAGGTCTGGATCTTCACGCCGTCGTCAGGCACGGCATACGTGAGCTCACCGGTCCGCAGGTCACGGACCGCACCCTCGCGCAGCGGCAGTACGCATCGGAAGCAGATGCCCATCCGGCAACCCGAGGGCATGAGCACGCCGGCGTCCTCGGCCGCATCGAGGATCGGGGTCGCCCCGTCGGCCTCGATCACCCGCCCGTTCTCGGTGAACGTGACCGTTCCGCCCTCGCCAGCGACGACGACGGTGGGCCGGAACCGTTCGGTGTGCAGCCGGTCATAGACCCCTGCCGCGCTCCAATGGGCCTCGGCGGCGTCGAGCAGGCCGGTCGGCCCGCAGAGCCACACCTCCCGGGCCCGCCAGTCGGGCACGAGGGTGTCCAGCTCAGCCAGGTCCAGCATGCCGTCGATGTCGGTATGCCGTTCCAGCAGGCGTCAGGTGGCCCTGGGCATGGCGAGGGTGCGCAGCTCCTCGGCGAAGATGACGTCGTCCGCGGTGGGCGCCGAGTGCAGCATCACGACGTCAGCCAGCTCGGTGACCCGGTTTCGCAGCATGCCCATCACCGGTGTGATCCCGCTGCCGGCGGTGAGGAACAGCACCTTGGCCGGCGGCCGCTGCGGCAGCACGAAGTCGCCGGTTGCCTGGTCGAGCATGACCATCGTGCCCGGGGTGGTCCGGTGGACGAGGTGGTTGCTGACCAGCCCTTCGGGGATGGCCTTGGGGGTTATCGTGATCAGCCCGTCATCGCGGTCGGTGCGCGAGGTGATCGAGTAGGCCCGCCAGTTGCGCACCCCCTTGACGTCGATGCCGATGCGGATGTACTGACCCGGCACATGCCCGCGCCACCCGCGCCCGGGGCGGATGGTGACCGTGGCGGAGTCAGCCGTCTCCGGCCGGATATCGACGATCTTGCCGCGCAGGTCGGCTCCCGCGCGCAGCGGGTTGAACAGGTCAAGGTAGTCCGCGGGCAGCAATGGCGTGGTGACGAGCTCGGCGACCTTCCAGGCCCGGTCGCGCAGGCTTACGCGGCGGCGCGGCTGGGTGAGCGAGGAGGTCATGCACTCATTCTCTCAGTGCCAGAGGCGAGTTTACTGAGGGTGCAACGTGAATCACGGCGTAGCGTTTGTTCGCAATGGACAACAGCCCGCCCAGTGGGGCCATCCTGCCGTTGCCTGCGCGCGTCGAGCGGATCGAGCTGGACCCGGCCGCGTACGATCGCATTGTCTCTGTCGTCCCCTCGGTTGCCGACGAGACGGTGGCGACGATCATGGCCGAGGTGCCCGCGTATGCCGGTGCCTTCTCTGGAGAGCTCGGCGAACGGATCCGGGAGGCGGTTCAGTTCGCGCTCGTCGGCTTTCTCGACCTAGCCCGCGGGGGCAGCGACGCGGACCCGTCCGTACCCATGGCGCCGAGCACCGCGGCGGCATACGAGCTGGGCAAGGGCGAGGTGCGCAGCGGCCGCAGCATGGACGCTTTGCTGGCGGCCTACCGCGTCGGCGCGCGCGTGGCGTGGCGCGGGCTGTCACGCGAGGCCGTCGCGGCCGGCGTCTCCTCGGCGGTGATGAGCGCCTTCGCCGAGCTCGTCTTCGCCTATATCGACGCGCAGTCCGCCGCCAGCATCACCGGGCACACCGAGGAGCTATCGACCCTCGGCCGAGCCCGCGAGCGCCACCTCGAGCGGCTGGTGCGCCACCTCACCTCCGGAGATGACCCGGCGACCCTCACCGCAGCAGCTGAACGCGCAGAGTGGCTGCCGCCGCGTACCCTCACCGCGGTCCTGCTGCCCGAAAGCCAGGCCGGGGCCGTGCTCGGGCTGCTCGACGGGCGCACCCTGTTCGCGACCGGTGAGCTGCCCGGGGTCGCCCAGGAGGGCGTGTCGGTGCTGCTGGTCCCGGACCTGCGCGGCGCTGACCGGCGGCGGCTGGTCGAGATGCTGGACGGACGGGCAGCCGTCATCGGACCAGCCCGGCCCTGGATGCAGACCCGTTCGTCGTATGAGCGGGCGGTCCGGGGACGGCTGCTGCCCCGCCCCCAACGCGAGATCCTCTATCGACACCGAGAAGCGCCTCGTCGACCTCATCCTGCTGGCCGACCCGGAGGCGCTGGCGGACCTGCGAACCCAGGTACTCGAACCGCTCGACGCAGTGCGTCCGGCGGCCCGGGCCCGGCTCACCGAGACACTGCGGTCCTGGCTGCTGCACCACGGGCGCCGGGAGCTCATCGCCGAGCAGCTCTACGTCCACCCGCAGACCGTCCGTTACCGGATGACCCAGCTGCGTGGCATCTTCGGCGACCGGCTCGACGACCCGAACGAGGTGCTGCGCCTGACCATCGCGCTTGCCGTGATGCCGACTGACCAAGGCCCGGCAACGTCCAGCGCTGCGCCCGACCAGCCCCGTTGAGCCGCTAGCAGCCGCCGGCGCGAACCGGGGCGGCTCCTCCGGCTCAGCTGCCGGTCACGTCGAGCCACCGAAGAGATGGTGTTCGAGCGTGTCGCCGACCCACTGCTCGAACTGCTCTGGTGTCCAGTGCGCCTCCGCGACGAGCTCCTGGTAGACCCCAGACGCAGCCAGAGCTCGAAAGACGGCCTGCGCCTGCCCTACCGGAATGGCCAGCTGACCCTCCAGGGAGGCGACCATGGCGTCCATGGCCTGGTTTCGGCCGGCCAGCTTGGCCCGCAGCAGAGCTCGCGTCTCAGGGCTGTCGTCGGTGGCTGCCTCGAAGATCATGACCACGCCGAAGTCCGCGGAGTACAAGCCGCGCAGCCAGCCGGCGGCGCCGCGGAGGCGCCGAGCTGGGTCAGGCTCGGCGAGCACCTCCGCCGCCAGCTCGCGCGCCCGCGCTTATTCCAGCCAGCGCTCGCAGATCAGCGAGAGAATCTCGCGCTTGGTGCCGAAGGCCGCATAGACGGTCCGCACCGCGACCCCGGCCTCGGCCGCAATCGCTTCCATGCTGGTTGAGCCGTAACCGGCACTGCCGAACAGGCGTCGGGCAGCCTCTGCAATGCGCTCGCGGGTCGCTGCCGCCTGCTCCTGGCGGCAGGTCGTCCGGGTCAGTAATAGTGCAGAGACGCGCCCGCCGTTCAGGAGGAACCATGACCACCACCCAGTCCGAACCAACGTCGGCCGCCCCCTCGAGCGCGCTGACCGTGATGCACCGCATCTTCGACGAGGGCTTCGCGACCCCGCGGTCGCCGACGAGCTCTGCGCTCCGGACCTCGTTGAGCACCAGTTCGGCCTGGCCGGCACCGGCGCCGGCGCCATCCAGCACCTCAAGGACGCCGTGCGCGACGTCCACGCCGCCACACCAGACATCTCGTTCACCATCGAGGACGCGGTGGAGCACGGTGACACCATCTGGGTCCGCGTACGAGCACGGGGAACGGCCACCGGCCCGTTCTTCGGCCCACCGAGCGGGCGGCCGATCGACATCACCGTCATCGACATCTGCCGGATTGTCGGCGGGCGGATCGTGGAGCACTGGGGGGTCCCGGACCGGTTCGCCCTGCTCGCCCAGACCGGCGTCCTCGCCCGGCTCACCCGACGCTGAAGGGCGACGGGGTGGCGTTAGCTGAGGATGTCCTTTCGCCGGAAGGTGCGGTAGGCGAGCGCGAGGAACAGCACGGCATACGCGATCGACCACAGGGCGCCACGTCGCATCGAGGTCCAGTCCACCGTGGCGTTGAGCAGGTCCAGCCAGGCCCGGTTGTAGTGCATCGGCAACGCGTTGCGCCATTCGCCGAGGCTCTCGATCTGGCCCAGGATAGAGGCGACGATCGTCACCAGGACCGCACCACCGACCGCGGCGAGCGGGGCGTCGGTGCGGGTGCCGAGCCAGAAGGCGATCGCGCCGACCTGCCACAGCATGACGAACAGGTATGCCGTGGCGACGGCGAGCCGGGGCCAGAGCTGGTCCCAGCCGAGCACCCCGCCGACCGGGTTGGTGAACGGCGCCGCGCCATACGCGACCAGCCCGACGAGCAGCGACCACCCGACGAGCACGACGACGGCGGCTGCGGTCGTCGTGAACGCGACGACGAGCTTGCTGGTGAGCAGCCGGGTGCGTGGGACTGGCGCCACAAGCAGGTAGCGCAGCGTGGCCCAGGACGCCTCGGACGGCACGGCGTCCCCGGCGAACAGGGCAGCGAGCACGACGAGGAGGAACTCCGCTGCCGCGAACACGGCGAACATGGCGAAGTTCGCGGCGCCGAGCTGAGCCAGGTCAGACAGGCGCGCGCCGGTCGGCGGACCCTGGTTGCGTCCCAGGGCAAACCCGCCGACGAGCACGAGCGGCAGCGCCCCGAGCAGGACGAACGACCATAAGGTGCGCCGGCGCCGCAGCTGGCGGCCCAACTCGGCACGCCATGACAGCGGCCGGCGGAGGCCTCGTTGCAGCCCACCGTCATCCCCAACCCCCGCGAGTCGAGGTGATCCCGGTTCGGATTCCGGCACGTTTTCACCTCGATTGGCGGCAGGGACGGGATCAGGCATCCGTTGGGTCATCGAGCGCGCACCCGCCTCAGCTCGTCGGTGACCGAGCCGTCCGGGTTGTGTGCATGCGCGGCGTCGAGGTGCTGGGCCTGGGCGATCACGCCGAGGAAGACCTCCTCCAAGTGCCGGCGGCTGCTGACCCCGTCGACGTTGGCTCCGGTTCCGGTGGCGGCTCGCACGACCTCGGCGCGCGACAGGTCGGCCACGACGGTCAGGGTCGGCTCGCTGCCGTCCCCGGTCACCTCGACGGCCCGGATGCCGGCCACGCCCCTCAGTGCGTCGGCGGCCGCGGCGGCGTCGGAGCCGGCTTCGAGGGTGACGATCGTGGTGTCCGAGCTGTCGAGAAGCTCGGCCACCCGGCCCACCGTCACGACCCGCCCGGCGTGCATGACGACGACGTGCGAGCAGGTCAGCTCGACCTCGGCCAACAGGTGGCTGGAGATGACGACGGTGCGCCCGGCCGAGGCATACCGCTGCAGGATGGGGCGCATGGCGGCGATCTGCGGCGGGTCGAGACCGTTGGTCGGCTCGTCGAGCACGAGCACCTCGGGCAGCCCGAGCATGGCCTGGGCGATGCCGAGGCGCTGGCGCATGCCATGGCTGTACGAGCGCACCGGACGGTCGATGGCCCCGCCGAGGGCGGCCACCTCGAGCGCCTCGTCGTACCCGGCCTCGTTGTCGGCCCGGCCGGTGGCGGCCCAGTAGGCGTGCAGGTTCTGCCGGCCGGTGAGGTGCGGCAGGAACCCGGGCCCCTCCACCAGCGCGCCGACCCGGCCGAGCACGGGCGCGCCAGCGGTCACCGGCTGGCCCAGCACGTGAACCCTGCCCGCATCCGCCCGGATCAGGCCCATGACCATGCGCAGGCTCGTGGTCTTGCCGGCTCCGTTGGGCCCGAGCAAGCCGACGACCTGGCCGCGTTCGGCCCGCCATGAGACGTCGTCGACCGCACGGTGCCCGTCGGCGAAGGTCTTGACCAGGCTCTCGACGACGAGCGGGACGTCGGCGTGGTCCTCACGGTCCGGCTCGCGGCGGGGCCGTCGTCGCCGAAGCCGGGCATCGACCAACACCACGAGCAGCAGCACGGCGATCCCGATGGCCACGCCCACCGACTCCAGGTCGGCGTCACCCGCACCGGTGATGCGCGTGGCTTCGACCCTGGGCAAGGCGAGTGTGGCGTCGGTGAGCTCGATGCGGTCGGCGCGAGCCTGGCGGGGGCCGGCATACATGGTGTCGGTCGTGGTGACCAGCACCCGCACGCTGCTGCCGCCCTCCAGGGCCCAGGTTGCGGGTGGCAGGGCGACCACGACCGGGGTCGGGACGCCCGGGGTCACGCTGACGCTGACCGGCGCCACCAGGCGCCGCGGGAGCGTTGGCTGTTCGGCGTTGACCTGCCACAAGGACACGAACAGGGTGACCGCGGGCGACGTCGACGTCACGGTCAGCCGCAGCCGTGGTGACCCGACGACGGCGATCCGCTCGGTGACTGTCGTGGAGTCGAAGGCCGCAGACTGGCCCGGCAGCGCGGCCAGCTGGTAGCCAGCGGCGCCCGCTGCCAGCCCGCTGAGCCCCGGCACCGCGACGATCGACGCGGGTTCGCCACCGGGCGGGTTGAGCACCGTGCGAGCCGGAGCCTGTTGCAGGGCGAGGTCGGTCACTCCCGGTGGGGCCAGGTATGCCGGTGCCGCATAGAGCGGCGCGGCGCTGGCCCGACGAGGGATCGGGGCGGCGTAGACGAAAGCAGGCACCGGAAGCGGACCGTCGGCGCGCTTCGTCTCGCCGCCGAGGTAGAAGGAGAGCCAGCTGCGCAGCGCCTCCTCGTCGTCGTCGAGGGTCGTGCTGTTGCTGTCGTGCCCGCCGTCGATCCACCGCACCGCAACCGGTACCCCTCGGGATGCGAGCGTCCGCGCGCTGGCGTCGGCCTGCTCGATACCGAAGAGGGTGTCCGCCATGCCCTGCACGAGCAGCGTTGGCGCCGTGGCCCCGTCGAGCACGGCCCGAGGGCTGTGCTCGTGCAGCATCGCGACCAGCTGCGCGTTGGGGGTGCCGGTCTCGGCGGCCGCCAGGAACAACTGGCACACCGTCGGGTCGAAGCGGCCGCACACCGGGCTGGCTCCGGCAGGTGCGCCGGTCGGCGAGGCTTGCCGCGCCGGCGAGCCCGAGCCGTCCGCGCCACCCAACGCCGAGCCGAAGAACCGCGACGCCCACAGTTGCTTGAACGGCCCGAGAGCGGGCGCCCGGTCCACGTCACCTGGGCTTTCAGGCGTCCCGGACGTCACGGCGAACTGGGGGAAGAACGCGTCGGCGAGGTCGTTCCACGTGACGGCCGGGACGACCGCGTCGATGCGTGGGTCGGCCGCGGCCGCCATGAGTACCAGAGCCCCGCCGTACGACGCCCCGGCGGCCCCGACGCGCGGGTCCCCGGGGCTGTCAAGGCGCACGTCCGGTCGGGCTGCGAGCAGGTCGACGAGGCGGCGGGCGTCGGCGACCTCGTACGCCGGGTCGTTGAGGTGGATCCGCCCGCCGGACTTCCCGAACCCCCGCGCCGAGTAGGCCAGCACGACATACCCTCGCGCGGCGAGGTCCCTCGCTCGATCGAGCAGGTCGGTCTTGCTGCCCCCGAAACCGTGCGCCAGCAGGACGGCGGGGTGCGGCCCGGGCGGGCTCGGCGTCAGAACACTGACGTCGAGGGACACCAGGGTGCCGTCCGGTTCTGGACCTACCGGCAGCGACTGGGTCTCGTCGGCGATCGGAACGGCAGCCGGCGCGATGGAGCTGGTGGCCCTAGCGAACGCGGGGTTAGCCCCGGCCATAGAAAGCGCGGTGAGGACAGCCAAAGCGACCACGACGACGACAACCAGGGCGACCGCAGCGGGTCCGGGGACGCAAGCCAGCGCGAACCGGCGAGTCCGGTTCCGAAAGACATGGCCGCGCACCCCGCAGTCAGGCACAGACGACACTAACCCGGGTGCAGTCTCCCCGGGCACCGTTCAACGAGTCCGGCATGTGGAACCCCAGCCTGCCGGCCAGGCTCGTGAGTGGAGCGCAATGGTTGTCAAAACGTCTGTGTAGCAACCATTAGCCTCCGCTCGCGCCATGGCGCTTAGCAGGACGGCCGCCAGAGCGCCGGTTTGGTCAGCGAATGGACCGTGTGTAAGCGTGGGGACGTGGACACCGACGAGGTGCTGAGCCTCATGCAGCAGGCGGCGACCGCAGTGGTCATTCCCCGCTTCCGCTCCCTCGCCGAGGGCCAGGTTCTGGAGAAGAAGCCCGGCGACTTAGTCACCGTCGCGGACCGCGAGGCGGAGGTGCTCATCACCGAGGGGCTGCTCGCGGCATACCCGGACGCGTTCATCCTGGGCGAGGAGGCCCACGCGGCCGACCCGGGGCTGCTGGCTCGCTTCGCGGACGCCGAGCACGCCTTCACCGTGGACCCGGTTGACGGCACGAAGAACTTCGTCCACGGCAACCCGGACTACGCGGTCATGGTCGGGGAGGTGGTTGCCGGTGTCGCAGTGCGCGCCTGGATCTGGCAGCCCGAGCACCAGGTGGCCTGGGTCGCCGAGCGGGGCGGCGGCGTGTGGCGCGACGGCGTCCGGATGCATCGGGCCCCCCTGGGCGACGAGGTGCCGATCCGTGGGGTCACGTCGATCTGGTCGATGCGCGGGCATGCCCTCGGAGACCTGGCGCCGCTCAATGGCTCGTGGGTCTGCTGCGGGATCGACTACGCCCGGCTCATCGAGGGCGCCACCGACTACGTCCTCTACTCACGCAGCAGCGCGTGGGACCACGTCCCCGGTTCGCTCATGCTGGCCGAGGCCGGCGGCAAGTGCGGCCATCCCGACGGCACGCCGTACACGCCGCGCAGCACCCGGCCCGGCATCCTGGCCGCCGCGGACCCGTGCACGTATGCCGTCGTGCAGCGCCGGCTCGCCGCCGGCTCCGCTGAGTCGATTTGAGCGGTTCGACTGGCTCTTCAAAGTCAACCGGGCAGATTGGTGAGGATGGCTGACGCGTAGCTCGTGCCTGACGACGAACCCAGCTACTGGTCGGTCCTCGAACTGGCGCCTCCTGGCAGGTCGGCGTTCCTGTCATCGGGTGCCCCGGTCGGTCAAAGGGTCAGTCGGCCCACTCCAACCAGGCGCCGCCGGGGTGCGCCCGGCCGAGCACTGCCCCAGTGCGCACCCCGTCCCGCACGCGGACGTGGCCGATCACGCCGAACACGCCCTTGTCATGATTCTCCTGAACCCAGCTACCCGGTACGTCCAGACCCTGGACCGTACGCCGAGCCTGCGGGCCGAGCGGCACGAGCGGATCGACCGACACCCAGTCGACATCGCGACCGAGCATCAGCAGCAGGTCGTCGAAGCGGGCGAGGTCGGCCGGGGGCAGAAAGACGTGCACGTAGGTGTCGACGAGGCAGGGCAGCGCATCTTCCGGCAGTGCGGCGACGACCTCGGGCAGCACGTCCAGCAGGTCGCCGCGTACCGTGCGCGCGGGGTCGGCGCGGGCGAGCGACGACGCGGCCGCGAACCGGGTGACCGCATCCGCCTCCGGCGGGACGCAGGCGGCCAGCCAGGCGAGCGTGGCGGGGTCGGTGAGATCGAGCGGCTCGGCGTCGATGCCGACCCGCGCGGCGAACCTCGGTACCGACTCCGGAAGCGGTGGCCGGCCCGCACGCACGACGCAGGACAGGCGCACTGGGGCGTCCGGGTCTCCGACCGTGCGGGTGGACCCGTCAGGGGCGCGGTAGGTGTAGTGATAGCGGTCCAGGTGCAACGCCAGACCGGCGCCGGTGCCCAGATCGACCAGGACGAGCGGGCGGCCGTGGCCGATCATCCCCAGAACCGGCAGCACGTCGATGCACCGGCCGACCTCGTTCATCTGATAGCGGTGCTGCCCACACAGCTGCCTGACCCGGTCGCGGTGGGCGACGGCGTACGCCGCCAGCTCGGCGCCGAACTCTGGGTCCGACGGTGGCTGCGCCCCGCCCGGCACCGGATAGTGCCGCCCGATCGGCGCTTGCGCCTCGGCCTGGATCAGGCATTCCAGCGCCGCCGCCAGCAACAGGGGCGGCAGGCGCTCGGTCGGGATCTCCGCCGCGAGCTGCCGCAGGACGTCCTCGCGCGCAATGGCGGTGAACGTCGCGGCGGTGAGCCACCAGCTCGACGGCGCGTCTGGCGGCGACCACGCGTCCGCGATCGCCCTGGCCTGCTCAGCCACGACGTGGGGATCGATAGCGCTCATCCGTGAATTCTCGCCGAGTCCCTCCACAGCGACCAAGCGCGGCGAGGATCGCGACGACTGCCCGGTCAGCCCACGTCCGCCGATGCGCGAACACCAGAATAAGCTGCGGCGACCCCGTCGATGTCCTGCATCCGCAGGGACGTTGCTGATTGGATGACCAGGTGGATCCCGTTGTGCGTGTCTCCGGGGGACTGGTCCGCGGCTCGAGCCGCGGGGGGGTGAACGCCTTCTTGGGCATCCCGTATGCCGCGCCCGCAGTCGGTCTGGACCGATACCGCGCCCCGCATCCGGCTTCGCCCTGGCGCGGTGAGCGGGATGCGACCGTGCCCGGACCGACAGCCGCGCAGTCGGCATACCCGCCGCCCTTCGACACCGTCCTGCCCAGTTCCGTGCTGCCGGGATAGGACTACCTCAGCCTCAGCGTCTGGGCGCCGGCCGATGCCGTCGGCCTGCCGGTCATGGTGTGGAATCCATGGCGGGGCTTTCGCCCGGGGTGCGCACTCGATTCCTACCTATGACGGGTGGGCGTTCGCGCGGGACGAAGTGGTGCTGGTCGGGATCAACTACCGGCTCGGCGTGCCTGGGTTCGCCGTCCTGGAGGGCGCTCCGACCAATCTCGGTCTGCGCGACCAGATTGCGGCCCTGGAGTGGATCCGTGCCAACGTTGCCAACTTCGGCGGCGATCCCGATCGCATCACGGTGTTCGGTGAGTCCGCCGGTGGGATCAGCGTCGCGACGCTCATGGCCTCACCCGCAGCGCGGGGCCTGTTCCACCGGGCCGTCGTCCAGAGCGGCAGCGGAGCGGCAGTCTGCTCCCGAGAGGACGCCGCGCTGGTGGCCGAGCAGGTCGCTGCCGCGCTCGGGGTGCCGGCGACCGCGGAGGCCTTTGCCGCGCTGAACCCGGAGGCGGTCGTCGCCGCCCAGTCGACGGTGACGCTGGCCTTCCAGGCCGACCCTGACCCGCGCCGCTGGGGTCAGTCAGTCCTTACCGGGGGGATGGGCATCATGTGCTTCATGCCCGTGGTCGACGGCGAGATCGTCCCGGACATCCCGCTGGCCCGCATCGCCGCAGGGTCTGCCGCCGGCAAACCGCTGCTCATCGGAACGACCCGCGACGAGTTCCGCCTCTTCCTCGTGCCCACCGGTATCGCCGGTGGGCTGACCCACGACGCCCTGCCGCTGCTGGGAGCGGGGTACGGCTGGCCGGCAGACATCGTCGCGACGTACACCGCGAACCGCCCGCAGGCCTCTGCCGGCGACATCGCCTGCGCCATCCTCACCGACGCGGTGTTCCGGGCTCCGTCGACGCGCCTGGCGGCCGCACAACACGCAGCGGGCGGCACCGTCCATTTCTACGAGTTCGGTTGGGCCACGCCGGTGGGCGACCTCCGCGCCTGCCACGCGCTCGAGCTCATGTTCGTGTTCGACTCGATCGCGACGGGAATGGCAATCGCCACCGCCCCGCAGCAGCTTGCCGACGAAATGCACCCGGCGTGGGTCGCATTCGGGCGCCAGGGAAATCCGGGCTGGCGACCGTGGACCCCGCAGGAACAGGCCGTGATGACCTTCGACGTTCCGTCGACGCTCGTCCGAGCGCCGCGCGCGGACGAACTCGCCCTCTGGGACTGACCGCCCACGCATCGGCTCCTGTCGAGGGCAGACCCCGCCCGGGGGCGGGGGCAGCATCACGGCCCCGGGCCTCGCCCCGCGTCACGTCAGCGGCTCAGCCGCTCGGCTTCGTCACGCATCCACAGCCCGACCAAGCCTCGGAAGTGCGACAGGAACTGGTCGTGCTCGTGCCGAGGGTAGGTCGCCCGCACCGTCTCGCGCAGCACCCGGTCGAAGTCGTCGGAGGCCACCCACTCCAGGACCTGCTCGTCCAGGTGCGGCAGGTGGCGAGCGCACCATTCGGTGTACCGCTCGGTCTCGAAATGCTCGTCGGCCAGCGCCAGGTATGCCGTGAGCTTGGCGTCGTAGTCGAGCTCCGGGTCGTCGGCGATCGCGAAGTATTGGCCGGTGGACAGGTCGACCTGGGCCTTGCGACCCGTTGTCACGCAGTAGACACACCAGCGGACCAGCGCCTTCATGGCCCAGGGGAAGTAGTAATGCAGCGACGTCACAGCCACGTCGGGGCAGGCGTTCGCGTAGTCGATCGGGTAGACCAGGTCGCCACGGACGAGCATCTCCGCAGGAGTTGAACTCCCAGCCGAAGAACGCGTTGACGATCCGGCTGATCGCGATCGCCTGCGTGCCGGCGGACGGTGAGAGGAAGTCGTAGGACACGGCATACCGGTTGTGCATGGGCTGGTCGGGGCGGAAGTCCATGACCATCGTCTCGGGCCCGATGGACAGCGCCCGGGCGAACGTCTCGTAGCTGACCGTGGCCTGCAGATGCATGAGCATCTCGCCGGACTCGTCGTAGGCCCGGTGCAGCTCGGCCTGGTTGTTGACACGGGAGACCCCTCGCCAGCCGCCGCCGTCGAACGGCTTCATGTACAGCGGGTAGCCCAGGTCGTCGGCGATGGCGTCCAGGTCGAACTCTCGGTTGTACTTGCCGGACGTGTAGGCCCAGCGGACGTTGTCGAGCGGGTTCTTGTAGGGCACGAGCACCGTGCGCGGAACCCGCAGCCCGAGGCGCAGCATCGCGCAGTAGGCGCTGTGCTTCTCCATCGACTGGAAGGTGAACGGGCTGTTGAGCAGGTAGGTGCCGTTGACGAGCGCGGCCTTCTTGAGCCACTCCCGGGGGTGGTAGTACCAGTAGGCGAGCCGGTCGATGACCAGGTCGGTGCGCACCGGGTCGGTGAGGTCGAACGGCTCGATGGTGAGCCGCTCGCTGACGAACTCGTGCACCTGGTCGTGAGCGGCCACTTGGCCGACGCGGCGCAGGATGGCTTCGAACGCCTGCGGCCAGTCCTCCTCCGCGCCAAGCAGCAACCCAATGAGATGCGACTGGTCATAGGTGCTCCGTCATGGCTACTCCTTAGGTCACGGCAGCTCAGCAGAACCGCGGGAGGTGAAGGGCGATTTGCCGCTGCCACCACGGCCAGTCGTGCGAGACGTCGTGGCCCCACACGTCGAGCTGGTGGTGGATGCCCTTCTGGCCCAGCAGGTAGGCCATCTGATGGGTGGACGGCAGCGCGCCCGTGGGGTTGGTCTCCCAGGCCCCTTGGCCCACGACGAGGACGAGGTAGACGTGGGAGCGCAGCCACTTGAGATGCTCGCCGTGCAGGTGGGGAACGTAGTCGATGGGGTTGGCGAAGTAGGCCGCCTCGCCTCGCTCACCCCAGGTGCGCCACCCCGAGGGGTCGTAGTTGCCGGACTGGCAGATCGCGACCGGGAACAGGTCGGCGCGAGTCAGCGCGAAGTGCAGAGCGTGATAGGCACCCAAACTGCACCCCGTGACGACCGCGTCGGTGGCTCCAGGTGAGTCGGAGCCAATCCAGCCCACCACCTGGTTGGTGATCCATGCCTGGTACGCGCGGTTGCGGATCGCACGCTCCTCCAACGGAGATCCACGAGTCCGCCCAGGTGGCCTCGTCGAACGAGTCGACGCAGTACAGCTTGACCCGGCCGGCGTCGATCAGAGGGTCGGACCGCCTCGACCATGCCGTTGTTCTCGTAGTCCCAAGCTCGGCCGCTCTCGCTCGGAAAGACCAGGACGGGACGGCCCCAATGCCCGTAGCGAATGACGGCACCGGGACGGTACAGGCCGGGGGCCTCGAGGTCGACGTGGACGCGGTCCATGACAGGAGCAAACCAAATCTGCGGGCTGAGGGCCAGCAGCTCACGACCACAGCGTCGTCAGCAGGTCGACCAGATGCGGGTCGAACGCGTCGCGCCAGCACGTGAAGGTGTGCGCATCGGGGATCTCGCCGACCGCGACGGGTAGCCCCAGTGCCCGCAGCCGACCCGCCAGCCGCAGGTTGTTGGCGTAGTTTTCCTCCGCCGTCCCGAGGGTCATGCTCACCAGTGGGGCGCTCGGGGCCCGGCTGCTCGTGTGGACCCGCCGCACGAACCCCTCACCTCGTCCCAGAACTCGAACGTGCGCTCCTGGGCGTCGGTCTGGGTGGTGAAGAACGACCCTGACTGCAGGAACAGCCCCCCGAAGGTCCCGGGATGGGTCCACTCGACGTGCAAGGCAGCGAGGGCGCCCAGACTCGGTCCCATCAGCACCGGTGGCCGGTTGGTAGGGCGGGCCTCGAGAATGCGCGGCAGGACATGCTCGGCGAGCGCACCGGCATACCTGGAGTTCGCCGCGTAGCGCAGGTTGCGTGGGCCCGGCGCGAGCAGGACGACGCGCATGGGCGGTAGCCGCCGCTGGCCGATCATAACTCCGACGAAGTGGGTGAGGTCGGCGTACCGGTCCAGCTCGGGGCCGTCGTGGGCGAGCAGCACCGGCAGCGGCTCGTCGCCGTCGGTGCGCTCGGCGACCAGACCAGCGCGTTGACCTCGCCGACGGGCGTCTCGCGCAAGGTCACCTGGACCCGGTGGTGCGCCACTGGCTGGCCGTCGAGCCACGCTGGCGGGCGGTAGCCGGGCAGCTGGAGGACCGACTTGGGCCCGAACGGCCCGGGAGCCTGGATCGGGTTGCCAGGGTCGAGCAGGTATGCCGGCGGCTCCCGGATCGTCCCCGGCGGCGGGCGAGGTACTGGTACTCCATGCGGCGCACGGGCGGCATCGGCCAGCGCAGCTCCCAGCCCCGCGTGACTCGCTCGAGCTGCACCGGCTGGGGACCGATCGCGAGATGGTAGGACAGCCGCACATCCGCAAGCTCGCGTCGCGGGTCGGGGAGTCGGAACCGACCACAGTCTCGCCCTCCACGGCCGTCGTCGACGTGCCGGTCCCGGAGTCCACCCGGGCGAGGCTACCGGCAATGGCGGCCGGCCTCGGCCAGGCGGTCAAGCCTGCAAGGGCGCCTCGTGGTAGACCGCCTCGACGTTGTTGCCGTCCGGGTCGCGCACGAACGCGCCGTAGTAGTGCGGCGTGGTACTCGGGCCAAAGGCGCGGCTCGTGCAGCGACTCGGCACCCAGCTCAAGCGCCTTGGCGTGAAAGGCGCGAACTGCCTCGACGCCCGACGCTGCGAACGCCACGTGGATCTCGCGATTCGGGTCGGCGCCTTGCCAGCCAGTGATCCAGAACTGCGGATGGTCCTGGCTGCCGTAACCGATCGCGACGCCGAAATCCATTTGACGGGAGTAACCAAGGATGCCGAGGACCTCGTCGTAGAAGCGTGCGCTCGCGGCCAAGTCGGAGCAGTTGATGCCGAAGTGGTCAATCATGGACCCGAGCGTAGATGGCCCCGCCGACACGTCTCGGCACGCGCAGTGGGTCCGTCCTGGGTTGGCCGGCGCGGCTAGTCCAGACCGAGCCGAGCGTCCCGGCTCGCACCCTGACCCGCCCCGGCCCCGAACCGCCGTCGCCGGGGTCGCGCCTGCGCACCACAGGCACCTTGGTCTGACGCTCGATCTCGCTGTCGTACTCGCTCATCTCGGCGCGCATGTCGCGATGGCACACGAAACAGCGGAAACCGTCGTTCTCGGCGACCGGCATACAGACGTGGAAGCGGGCCATGCTCACCGCCCCTCGTCGCGGCTCTTCGGCGCCCGCGACCCGCTGTGCCCTACGGCAGTTGTTCCGGCCATGGCGACAAAAGTACCCGGTATTGCCGAATACCGACATATGTCTTTTCGCCACGGGGCCGGGCTCACGCAACTAAACTAACCCGTCTTCGCGGTTGATGATCAAGGCGAAGGGTTGAGTTATGCGCCACTTCCCTCTCACTCGTCGGTGAACGGTCCCTCTTAGCATGGCGCTTGGCACCTTCACGGAGATCGCTGACCGCGTGTTCGTGGCCCGGTATCCCCAGTGGGACGTCAACGTCGGGCTCGTCGTCGGGACCGCCGGGGCATTGATCGTCGACACCCGCTCGAGCGCCGTCGGCGGGCGGGAGGTCCTCGAGGATGTGGCTCGCGCAGTCGGCGCGGTCGTGGTGCGGCGCGTCGTCAACACCCACGTGCACTTCGACCACACCTTCGGCAACATCGCCTTCGACGGCGCCACGATCCAGGCCCACGACAACGCTGCCAGTGCGCTCGAGGCGCATGCGGCACGGGTCAAGGACGCCGCGCGCGCCGACCCAGGCGACGCTCCAGAGCTCGGCTACACGGCTGCGGACATCGCCGACCTGCTGGCCACGGAGGTCCGCAGACCGGACTCGACGTTCAGCACCAGCGCCCAGGTCGACCTCGGCGACCGGGTCGCGCAGCTTCGGTATGCCGGCCGCGGCCACACCGACGGTGACTCGGCGATCCTTGTTCCCGATGCCTCGGTCGCCTTCCTGGGCGACCTCATCGAGCAGTCCGGGCCACCCAGCTTCGGGCCAGACTCGTGGCCCCTGGAGTGGGCTGACACCCTCGAACGGCACCTGCAGATGCTGAGCGTGAACGCGGTGCTCGTCCCCGGCCATGGCGCTGCCGTTGACCGGGCGTTCGCGGATCGCCAGGGCACCGACATCGACGCCGTCGCGACCGTCATCAGCGAACGACACCGGGCCGGGCAGGCGCTTGCCGACGCACTACAGGAGCCGGACGCCCGTTTGCCCTACCCGCTCGAACGGCTCGCGGACGCCTTCGCCCGCGGGTGGGAGCAGCTCGGGGGCAGCTGAGCAGTCGGGGGGAGCAGTCGGGCCCGATCCCACTCGCCCCGCTCCGGCGATACCGTCGGGGGGTGGTCGACCCACCCCCGCCCCGGTTCAACATGGCGCGGTACTGCGTCGGTCCGGGCGCCCCGCGCCGACCCGAACGGGTCGGCCTGGTCGTCGTCCACGACCCGCTCGACCCCCTTGCGGGCGCAGAACGGTGGACCTACGGCGAGCTCGACCAGACGGTCACCGCCTGCGCCGCAGGGCTTCTTGAGCACGGCATCCAGCCAGGGGAACGTCTGGTCCTGCGGATGGGCAACACGAGCGACTACGCGCTGCTCTTCTTCGGGGCGATCGCCGCTGGCATCATCGCCGTGCCGACCTCAGCCGCGCTGACCCCAGAGGAGGTCGGCTTCGTGCTCGCCGACAGCGGCGCGACCGCCCTCGCGGTGAGCCCCGGGCTCGACGTCGACACCGACCTGCGCAGGGTGCGGCCAGAGGACGTGGCGCGCTGGCGACGCAGCGGCCAGCGGACGGCATACCCGGGCGGCTACACCGACTCCGATGCCGAGCAGCCTGCCTTCATGGTCTACACCTCAGGGACCACCGGGGTGCCCAAGGGGGTGCTGCACGCCCAGCGATGCGCGTGGGGGCGGCGCCCGATGTATGCCGGGTGGTACGGCATCGGGCCCGACGACGTGGTCCTGCATGCCGGCGCGTTCAACTGGACCTACACCCTCGGAACCGGCCTCACCGACCCATGGGCCAACGGAGCGACGGCGGTGATCTACGACGGCGAGCGCGATCCTGAGGTGTGGCCCCGGATCATTGCGTCGACCGGCGCCACGATGTTCGCCGCCGTTCCTGGCGTGTTCCGCCAGCTGCTCACGCGCGGCAGCCTCGAGGGCGCGGCTCTGCGGACCTTGCGGCACGGCCTCACTGCCGGCGAAGCCTTGACACCCGCGCTGTGGACGAGCTGGCGAGAAACCACCGGGACCGAGCTCTACGAGGCGCTGGGCATGAGCGAGATCTCGACGTTCGTCTCATCCGGCCCGAGCACACCCACCCATCCCGGCAGCCCGGGCCGTCCCCAGCCGGGGCGGCGGGTGGGCGTGCTGGCGATCGAGGGCGGGACGGTGCCACTCCCCCCGGGTGAGCGGGGACTGCTCGCGGTCCACCGCAGCGACCCGGGGCTCATGCTGGGGTACTGGAACCGGCCGCAGGAGCAGGCCGAGGCGTTCCGCGGGGACTGGTTCGTCAGCGGCGACCTCGTGCACCTCGACGAGGACGGGTACGTGATCCACCACGGACGCACCGACGACGTCATGACGTCGATGGGCTATCGGGTCTCGCCCCTGGAGGTGGAGCACTGCCTGGCCCAGCACCCAGCGGTCGCCGACGTGGCCGTTACCGAGGTGAAGGTACGTGACGGCGTGAACATCATCACCGCCTTCGTCGTGGTCGCCGAGTCCGACGCGGCCACCCCACCTGACCCTGCTGCCCTGATCTCGCACGCGAGAGCCCATCTCGCGGCCTACAAGTGCCCGCGTGAGGTCGTCTTCGTGAGCGCGTTGCCGCGCACCCCCAACGGCAAGATCGTGCGGCGCGAGCTAGGCGAGCGGGTGGTGCCCTAGTCGTCGGGCGTCGGCGTCGGCCGGCGGGCCAGCAGGGATACCGCAACGGGCACCAACGCGATGACTCCTGCGGCGAGGAACGCCAACCGGATCCCGCTCGACGCGGCCGAGTCCGCCGAAGCGCCCTGACTGGCCGCCGCGGCCGCGCCGATGCTCATCAGCGTGACGAACAGAGCCGTGCCGGCGGCACCGGAGACCTGCTGCAGGCTGGCCAGCACCGCGCTGCCATGCGCGTATAGCTGCTCCGGCAGGCTGCTCAGGCCTGATGTGAAAAGGGGCGTGAACACCAGCGCGAACCCGACGCACATGGCGATATGGCTCGCCATGACCTGGTAGGGCGAGGTGCCCTGGTCGAGCAGGAGTAGCGACCAGGCACCCGCAGCGACGGTGACCGTGCCGGGAATGATCAGGGGGCGGGGGCCGAGCCGGTCGTACAGCCGCCCGACGGGTCGCCCGAGGAGCCCCATGAGCAGACCACCAGGCAGCAGCAGCAGACCGGCCTGCAACGGCTGCAGGCGCAGCACCCCGAGCAAGTAGATCGGCAGCACGATGACCACCCCGAACAGCGCCGCCATGTTGGCGCACATGATCACCAGCGTCACCACGAACGGACGGTGGCGCAGGGTGCGCAGGTCGAGCATCGCCGCGTCGTGCCGCTGCAGCCGCAGCTGGCGAAAGACGAACCCGGTCAGAGCGAGCAGCCCGACCGCGATGGCCAGCGCGGGGGTCATCGTGCCTTGGCCGGACGCGCCTTCGTCGGCCCCGACGCGGCTCAGGCCGTAGACCAGCCCGCCGAAGCCGAGCGCCGACAGCGGCACCGACACGAGGTCCAGCGGCGCCGGGCGCGGCTGCCCGACGTTGTCGACGAACCGCAGCCCAACCAGCAACATCGCTACGGCAATGGGCAGCATCACCCAGAAGATGCCCCGCCAGCCAACCGTGTTGAGCAAGGCCCCGGACAACGTCGGGCCGATGGCCGGCGCCACCGAGATGACGAGCGAGACGTTACCCATCATCGCGCCGCGCGAGGCCGCCGGCACCAGGGTCATCAGCGTCGTCATGAGCAGCGGCAGCATGATCGCCGTGCCCGAGGCCTGCACAACCCGGCCAAAGACCAGCGCGGCGAAGCCGGGTGAGAGGGCGGCGAGCAGGGTCCCCACCGAGAACAGCGACATCGCCATGACGAACACCGGTCTGGTGTTCAGCCGCTGGATGACGAAACCGGTCACCGGGATGACCACCGCCATGGTCAACATGAACGCGGTCGTCAGCCACTGCCCGGTGCGCGCCTCGACGCCCAGGTCGAGCATGATCGGACGCAGCGCCACCCCCATCGTCGTCTCGTTGAGGAACACCACAAACGTTGCGGCGACCATGAGCCAGACCACCCGCAGATGGACGGTCGGCGGCGAAGCGTCACGCCGGGCGACCACACGGTCGGCCTGGTCGGTGCTCACGACGATCCCCTCTGTTCAGTCCAGCTAACGGTCTTCGACGGTAACAACGGCCACTGACAGTCCCCAACGGGTTTTCCTCACCCGGTATGCCGTGCGCTCGCCCGCCTCCCGCGCGCCCACCCCCCCGTCGGCCCGGGTGTCATTGCTCACAAGGTGCCCGGACTTGCGCCTGAGGTGGATTCCTCTGTGTCTGAAGGCTACTCAGGGTTGCCTTGCCTTGCTGGCGGGCTTCGGTCGTCGGGCGTAACGTCCGGACAAGTGGCCCGATTTGGGTCCGATCCAGAAAGCGAGGAGGCATCGATGACGCAGATGGCCCCGATCACCGAATGCCTGATGGACGAGTGCGCCTACAACAACAAGCATGACTGCCATGCCTACGCAATCACGGTGCACAGCGGCGACAGCGCGTGCTCGACCTTCCTGCCGCTGGCTTCCGACGGCGGCCTCGGCATGTTCGTGGCGAAGGTCGGCGCCTGCCAGCGGTCGGAGTGCATGCACAACGCGGACCTGGTCTGCAGCGCCGACGGAGTCCGGATCGGTGCTGGGAGCGGGACCGCCCGCTGCCTGACCTTCGCAATGAACTGAGCCCACCTTCACCGACTGGTCAGAGGATGCTGCTAAACGGGCCACTTAGCAGCATCTTCTGACCTCTCTCGAAGAAGCGGGCGGCGGGGTGCGAAGCGGGCGGCGGGGTGCGGCGTGCGTTCAGTCGATGAGGCCGCGCTGGCGGGCGATGGCCGCGGCCTCCCCGCGGCTGGCTGCGCCGAGCTTGGCCAGGATGTTCGACACGTGCACGCTCACCGTCTTGGTGCTGATGAACAGCGCCCCGCCGATCTGCCCGTTGCTGCGCCCGAGCGACACGAGGCGTAGCACGTCGAGCTCACGCGCGGTCAGGTCAGGTATGCCGGTCGCCCGGCCTGGCGTGGAGGAGAGCGCGTCGAGCTCGGCCAGCAACGGACCGGCTCCGACATCCTGCGCGAACCGGCGCGCCGCGTCAGCCGCTGCAGCGGCCGCCTTCCCGTCGCCGGCCGCATGATGCACCGCTGCGAGCCGGGCCCGCGAACGCGCTGCCTCGTAGGCGTGGCCGTACTGCTCCATAGCGGCAACGCTGGCCTGCCAGGCCGACGTCATCTCCTCGAGAGTCCCGGGCTCGCACCCGGCCAGCCAACGCAGCCGAAGCTGCTCCGCGGTGAGCCGGTGCGCCCACGCCTGAGTCTCTAATCCTGCTGAGGCATAACGGGATCCGGGCGATGTTTGGACTTCGGCAAGCGCGGCATGAGCCCGCTCGCCGAGCTGCTCACACACCTCCACTAGCCGGGCACGTGCCCGCGGGTCGGCTCGCGACACCGCCCCCGCGCAGATCCCGGTGAGGAGGGCAGCAAAACGCACCAGGGCCTGGTAGGTCCGCCCCCACGCCCGGTCAAGGACACTCACAGCGTCCTCGACCAGGCCCACCGCTGCCTCGACCTCGCCCGCGTTGCCCAGCACCTGCATGCCGCCCCCGGTCGTGAGCACGACCACGAGGCTGTCGACCGGCCACCATTCGCGCAGCCGGCCCAGCACGCCCAGGTCCACCGGGGTCCCCTGGCCAGCAAGGACGAGCAGTCGCGCCGCGACGAACAAGGCATGCCCAGGTTGGGGATGGGGCGGCGATGGCGGCTCGAGCCGGGCGAGTGCACCGGCCCAGTCGCCTAGCTCGAACGCGACCAGGCCGCCCTCCAGTCGGCACTCCAACGCCCACGGTGACCAGGGCCGGTCCAGCCGTCGGCCAGCGCTCGCCCCCTCGTCGAACCGGCGCAACGCCGACGGCAGGTCACCGCGATGATGGGCTAGTGCGCCCAGCTGATGCAGCACCCGCACCTGGATCGGGTCGTCGGACCCGTCGAGCTCCTCGGCGACCGCAAGCAGGTGCGCCTCGACGGCGTCGACGTCCTGCTCGGCCTTGATGATCCCCGTCATGATGGTGCGCACCTCGGCGGTCGCCTCCCGCTGCCCGGCCCGCTCGGCCAGCGCAAGCACCTCGTCCGCCACGATGGTGGCCTCGCCGTAGCCGCCCGCATCGACCAAGGCCTGCAGGTGGGCGGAGAGCACGGCGGTATGCCGGGCGTCCCGGTCCTGCGGGAGCAGCCGCACCGCCTCGCGGGTGAGCCCAAGCCCGTCGACCGGCAGGTCGAGCGCCCGGGACTCGACGGCATACGCGGCCAGCAGCTGCGCGCGCGCCGTCGGTGTCTGGACCAGGCCCGGGTGGTCGATCCGGTCCTTGAGCAGGCCGACCGTGCGCAGCAGGTCACCCGCAGCGGAAGCCGCGCTGGCGGCGCGCAGGGTCACCTCGTCACGGGCCGGGTCGTCCTCGCCCATCCAGGACAGCACCCTTTCGAACTGGTGCAACGCGTCGTACGGGCCGCCCATGCGCAAGGCCGCCTCGGCGCCCTGGCGGCCGGCGGCAATGGCCGTGTCGTAGTCGCCGGCCGCTGCTGCGTGGCGGGCCAGCTCCGAGGGAGGGGCCAGGCGCGGCTGGGCAGTGAGCGCAGCGGCATACCCACGATGCAGCGCTCGGCGCTCGCCGGGAAGCAGTGCGTCGCCGACCGACTCGGCGACGAGGGCGTGCCGGAACGCGTAGCGCTCGGGCGGCACCGCCTCGACAGTGTGGTTGTCGATGGCCGGGCGCAGCACCGCATCGAGCTGTTCGGGTGCCAGCGACAGCACCGCGCAGAGCAGCTCATGGCTGACCTGGCGGGCGGACACCGCCATGGCACGCAGGGCCCGCTGCGTGTCGTCGGGTAGCTGCTCGACCCGAACTCGCAGCAACCGGCTCAGGTCCTGCCCCAGTCCGCGCCCGGCCGCGGCGCTGGCGACCAGCTCCTCCGCGAAGAAGGCGTTCCCCTCGGCACGCGCGGCGAGCGCAGCAATCTCGGCGGGCGAGACCGGCGCGCCGTCGAGGCCGGCCACGAGACGGCGCATGGACTCCTGCGGCAGCGGCCCGAGCTCCATCCGGGTAACGCCCGCAAGACGAGACCAGACCACCAAGGTCTCGTAGAGCGGGTGGCGTCGGTGCAGGTCGTCCGCCCGGTAGGTCACCACCATGGCCAACGAGCCGATGAACCCCCGGGTGAACAGCAGGGTGATCAGGTCGCGGGAGGAGTGGTCGGCCCAATGGACGTCCTCGATCAGCACGAGCAGGGGCCTGCGGGAGGCGAGAGCGCTGAGGCACGCGTGCACCGCCTCGGCGACCAGACCCGGGTCGGCCAAGCCGCTTTCACCTGGTCCGGCCTGGGCGCCAGCCCCAGGCGAACGCCAGGACATGAGGTGGAGCAGGCTCGGATGAGCGGCCACGACCGCGTCGATGACCTCGGGCCGTGCGCCGTCGGCTTCGGCGAGAACCTCGACGAAAGGCAGATAGGGCAGGGCGCTGCCCGCCTGCCCGACGCAGTGCCCGACCAGGCTCAGCCAGCCAGCGGTGGTCGCTTCTTGCTCCAGCTGGGCCAGCAGCCGGGACTTGCCGATGCCGGCATCGCCCGCCATGACGACCAAGCCGCCGCGGCCAGACGGTATGCCGGCCGCGGCAGTGAGGCGGGTTAGCTCGGCCTCCCGGCCGACGAGCGGGCCGCCAAGACGGAACAACGGCATGCCCGCGATTATGGGCGACCGCGCGGACAGCGTGGGCTTCCGCGCGGCGCGAACCCGACTCACAGATGGCTGGCGCCCTCTTCGTGGCGGCGTGCCGAGCGCAGCGATCGAGCGATGACACGAAGGGAGGACTCGGTACGAACGCTACGGCTGGAGCGACCGCTGCCGTAGCGGCTGTGCAGCTCGGCCCGCACCGAAGTTGTGTCGTTGATAGGGGTGAAGGACATGACCGGTACCTCCGTGGTGGGGTGAGCTTCCGGCGCTGACGCTGGAACCTCTGGGTGGATCAGTGGTTCTAGCCTCGGCGGCTGAGGTAGCCGGCCGGATCGGGGGAACGACCTATCTTCGGCGCCGTCCACGACGGAGGTCGCGCCCTAAGGCAGCGCCCGCTGGAGCTAAGGGGGCAGGGCGTGGCGTATCAGACCGGCCCGCACTAGCCTCCACTCCGTAGCGGCGGCCGGACCCACGTCAGAAAGCGGGACATCTCATGGCTGCACCCAAGGTTTGCATCGACCGGCTCCTGCCCGCGGACCTGATGACCCATCGGGACCGCTCCGACGACCGCGCCATCATGCCCATCGGCAAGCTGTGGATGAACGGCAGCACGCTTCGGGTGCGGTTCATCGGGGGGTCGCCTCAGCAGCGGGCCAAGGCCACCGAGCAGGCGAACTGGTGGACCGAGGTCGCGAACCTGCACTTCGTCTTCGGCGATGACCCGGCCGCGGAGGTCCGGGTGACCTTCGACCCCGACGACGGGGCGTGGTCGTACGTCGGCACCGACGTCCGCGGCATACCGCTGGACCAGCCGACGATGAACCTGGGCTTCCTCGACGGGGGGACCGCAGCGCACGAGTTCGGCCACACCGTCGGGCTGGCCCACGAGCACCAAAACCCGGCCGGCGGGATCGAGTGGAACGAGGCGGCCGTCATCGCCTCCCTGTCCGGGCCGCCGAACAGCTGGAATGAGGCGCAGATCCGCCACAACGTCCTGGACAAGTACCGGTTCGACCAGGTGAAAGGCACCGAGTTCGACCCCGACTCGATCATGCTCTACTTCTTCCCCGGCACCTGGGTCAAGAGCGGCGTCGGAACCCACGCCAACGACGTGCTGTCCGCCATGGACAAGGGCTACGTCGCCAGCGCGGAGGTCTACCCGAAGGACGGCACGACGACCGAGCAGGCCACCGAGCTAACCGTCAACGCCCCCGTGCCGACGTCGGCGAGCATCGGCAAGGCGGGCGAGGAGGACCTGTTCACGTTCGTCGCCACGGCCGGCGGCACCCACGTCGTCGAGACCACCGGCAACACGGACGTGGTCGTGAAGCTGTACGGTCCGGACTCGCTGACCAGCCTGCTCGCCACGGACGACGACAGCGGCGCGGGCCTGAACGCGCGGATCGTCGCGAAGCTGGTGCCCGGCCGGTACTACGTGCAGGTGCGTCACTACAACACGGCCGGAGGTACTGGCGACTACGGCATCCGGGTCACCCGGCCCTAACAATTCCTTCGACGGAGGTATAGGCGTGCGCTAGTCCGCTCGGTTTTACCTCCGGCGACCGGCCCGAGTGGAGGTGTAGGCGTGCGCTAGTCCGCTCGGTTTTACCTCCGCACCCGCTGCTCGGATTTCGTCTCCCGGTATGCCGTCGAGCCCCGGCACGGGGCCGGGGCTCGACGAGGTCTTGCGCAGCGAGGCTGCGGCGCTTACTTGACGGTCTGCGCGGCAATCTCGTTGTGCGGGTCGGTGGGGTCGAGCACGTCGTGCTCGAACCACAGGTGACGACCCTTGATGATGTCCTGCGACCTCTTGTACTGCAGCTCGTCGTCGTTGCTCCAGATCTCCGAGAACAACGCGTCGACGCGGCGGCGAGCCTGGGCGCAGAACAGATCGGCCAGCTCCCTGGCTTCGTTGCCGCGCTGGGGCTGCTCGCGCCGGATCGTGTCGGCGTAGACCACCGCGCACGCCATAACAAACAGTTCAGCGCCGATATCGACGACGCGTCCCAGCAGGGCACCCTTCTGCTCCAGGCGACCCTGGTATCGACCCATGAGGTAGAACGTCGTGCGGGCCATCTTGCGGCTGTGTCGCTCGACGTAGCGCAGGTGCTTGGCCAGTTTGCCGAACTCCGCGTACGCCTGCGGGTTCTGCCCGTCACCCATGGTCAGTGCCGGGAACCACTTGGCGTAGAACTTGCCCGCCTTGGCGCCAGCCTTGGCCATGTCGCCCGCGTTCTTGCTGGTGAGCAGGTCACCGGCCACGGTCAGGTGCTGGTCGACGGCCTCGCGGGCGATCATCAGCCGCATGATCTCCGAGGAGCCCTCGAAGATCCGGTTGATCCGCAGGTCGCGCATGAGCTGCTCGGCCGGGTAGGCCCGCTCACCGCGACGGTGCAGGGACTCGGCCGTCTCGTAGGCGCGGCCACCGCGGATCTGGACCATCGCGTCGACCGACCGCCACGCCAGCTCGCTGCCGTACAGCTTCGCCAGCGCGGCCTCGATGCGGATGTCGTTGCGCTTGTTGTCGGCGAGCCGGCTCGACACATCGACCATCGCCTCCAGCCCGAACGTCGACCCGGCCACGAAGGCCAGCTGCTGGGCCACGGCGTCGTGCTTGCCGATCGACTGGCCCCACTGGCGACGCTCGACGCTGAACTCGCGGGCGATCTTGAGGGCGTACTTCGACCCGGCCATACACATCGCGGGCACGGACAGCCGCCCGGTGTTCAGCGTGGTCAGGGCGATCCGCAGACCGTCACCCTCGCGGGATACGACCGAGCTCTTGGGCAGGTAGACGTTCTCGAAGGTCGTGAGAGAGTTCTCCAGCCCCCGCAACCCCATGAACTCGTTGCGCGAGACCATGGTGATGCCCTCTTGGTTCATCGGGCAGACGAAGGCGGTGATGCCGCCGCGGTGGCCTTCGGACTTGGGCACCTTGGCCATAACGACGACGACGTCGGCGACGGTGCCGTTGGTCGCCCACAGTTTCGTGCCGTTGAGCATGTAGCCCGAACCGTCCTCGGTGGGTACGGCTGCCGTGGACAGCCGGGCCGGGTCGGAGCCCACCTCCGGCTCGGTCAGCAGGAACGCTGAGATGTGGTCCGTTGCCAGCTTGGGCAGCCATTCACGCTTCTGCTCGTCGCTGCCGAACATGTTGAGCGGCTGGGGCAGCCCGATCGACTGGTGGGCGCTGATGAGCACGCCCAGGGCTGCACAGTACGTGGTCATGTAGCACAGGACCTTGTTGTAGTAGTACTGGCCCAGACCCAAGCCGCCGTACTCCTTGGGGATCTTCATCCCGAGCAGGCCCGACTCCTTGACGGCCTTGATGACCTCGTCAGGCAGCTTGCCGTCGCGTTCGACCTGCAGCGGGTCGACGTGCTCGATCATGAACGTCTTGACCCGCTCAAGCAGCGCGTCGCCCTCCTCGACGACCGTGCGGTCCAGCGGCGGCTGCGGGTGGATCAGGTCGAGCCGGAAGTGCCCAAGGAACATCTCCCGCCCGAAGGAGGGCAGCTTCCAGTCGGTCTGCCGGCTGGCCTCGGCGATCTTCTTGGACTCTTCGTAGGACGGCTGGCTCTGGGCCTGGGGGGCGGTTGTTGTCATTGATGAAGACCTTTCGTCGGACAAGGCGTGCGGCAGGCGGACAGGACTACTCGGGGTGTACCCAGCCCGGCCGCGGCGCGACCAGTATTCCCCACTCCGGCACGACACGGCCACGCGCCGGATCGGCGGGGGAGGCTGGACAGGCTGGACGGGCTGGACAGAGTCGGCTCCTCTCTCTGTAGGCATCATTCCCCCTCCGGCGAGTTAGCGCAGCCTGAGAAAGGTCCCGGTTTTCCCAGTGCTCCCCCGGCGAGCACCGAGATGGCCCGTTTTGAGGCTGTGATCTGCGCCCCACCCGAGCCGCATAGGCTGCCGGCATGACCGCCGACGCCGGAGGGGGGACGGGCGACGTCCTCGAGGGCTACCGCGCCCTGGCCGGCGCCGGCCTCGACGAGCTGGTCACGGCGCACGCCGTCAACGGGCTCAACTCGCAGGTCGCCGACGCGCTGCGCAGGGTGGGACCCCAGGGCCTCATCGGCTGGACGGACCGGGTGCGGTCGTTCATTGCCGACGAGGGCATCAGCTATGGGGGACGTGGCGACGGCGGAACCTCGCGCAGCTGGTCGCTGGACCCGATCCCGGTCTTGCTGTCGGCGCCAGAGTGGGACCGGCTCGAATCCGGCCTGGCCCAGCGGGCCGTCGTGCTCGACGCGGTTCTGGCAGACATCTACGGGGAACGCCGGCTGGTGCGGCAGGGGCTGCTACCGCCCGAGTCGTTCCTCGGTCATACCGGCTTCCTGCACCAGGCAACCTCGATCCGCCTGCCCGGCCCGCGCCAGCTCGTCCTCGCCGCCGCTGACCTCGCCCGCGACGCCACCGGCTCCTGGCGGCTACTCGGCGACCGGGCGCAGGCTCCGTCCGGCGCGGCCTACGCCATGGCCAATCGCCGCATCATCGCCCGGGTGCTGCCCACCCTGCACCGCAGCACCGACCTGGCCCGGTTGCGTGGGTTCTTCGACACGATGCGTCAGGCGCTGCAGGCCGCCGCCCCGGCGGGCGTCGACTCCCCCCGCGTCGTCGTGCTGTCCCCCGGACCGCAGAGCGAGACGGCATACGACCAGGCGCTCACTGCGACGTTGCTCGGCTTCCCCCTCGTCGAGTCCGACGACCTCACGGCCAGAGACGGCCAGGTCTGGCTGCGGACCACGGGCGGCCTGGAGCGGGTCGACGTGCTGCTGCGCCGGGTGGACGCCGACTGGTGCGACAACCTCGAGCTGCGGCCCGAGTCCCGCCTCGGCGTCCCCGGCCTGGTGGAGGCCGCGCGCCTGGGTGCCTGCTCCGTCGTCAACCCCCTTGGCGCGGCAGTCCTGGAGAACGTCGCCCTACTGCCCTACCTGGAACCGGTATGCCGTGCCGTCACCGGCGAGGACCTGCGGCTGCGCCCCGCGCAGACCTGGTGGTGCGGGGACGCCGCCCAGCGCAGCCACGTGCTGGCCAACCTGGACCAGCTGGTCATCAAGGCCACGTCGCGCGGGGTGGGGCCGGCCAGCCGGTTCGGCTGGGAGCTCAGTGCCGCCGAGCGCACCCAGCTGCAGGCGCAGATCGGCGCCCAGCCGTGGGCCTGGGCGGGGCAGGAGCCGCTGGCGATGTCGACCGCCCCGGTGGTCGCCCAGGGCGGCCTACAGCCACGTCGGCTGGTGCTGCGCACCTTCGGCGTCGCCGACGGAGACGGCTACGCCATCCTGCCGGGTGGCCTGGCCAGGGTCGCCGCCGAGCCCGGCTCGGCCATGGTCACGAGC
Organism: uncultured Actinomycetota bacterium; assembly: GCA_963724925.1. Lineage (GTDB taxonomy): Bacteria > Actinomycetota > Actinomycetes > Actinomycetales > Dermatophilaceae > Phosphoribacter. Next base: position 144,219 of record CAVRXF010000035.1, read on the forward strand.
ATCACGGGTGCGCCGTCCAAGGACGTATGGGTGCTGGCCGACCGCGACGCGGAACGGCGCGCACCGACCTCCGCCTGGCGGCCGGTGCGCCACGAGGCGGACGCGGGGGAGGCGGCCACGCAGGGCGCGAGCGACCTCGAGGCGATACACGAGGTGGCCGGCGTCGGCGGGGTGACCCCACGTGTTGCCGAGGATTTCTACTGGTTGGGCCGCTACCTCGAACGGGTCGAGGGCACGGCCCGGCTGCTGCGGGTCGCCGCGGACCTGGACGAGGACCACGGCCTGCGCCCAGGTACACCTGGGGCGATGACGCTGGACGTCATGCTTCGCGCGGTGGGTGCGGTCACGACGGTCCGGCCCGACGGCGCCGAGGCGCCGGCAGCGGGCGAGCGCAGCCAGAGCTACATGAGCACAGTGCTGTTCGACCCGAACGTGCCGGGCACGGTCACCTACGCGGCATACCGGGCGATCCGCACCGCCCGGGCCATGCGTGAGCAGCTCAGCCAGGACGTCTGGCTCATCCTGTCGCGGCTGGAGCGAGCCCTGGCCCGGACCGACTCGGTGAGCACCAACGCCCACCTTCAGGTGGTCATCGCCGACACGCTCGCGCTCACCCTGGCCGTTGCCGGCATCCAGCACGAGAATCTCGTGCGCGGGCCCGAGTGGGGCTTCCTGGACGCTGGGCGGCGGATCGAGCGCGCCCAGCACACGGTGCGCCTGCTGCGGCATACCGTTGCGGTCGAGCGGCCCCCGGTCATCGACGCGCAGGTGACCGAGGCGGTCCTTGTCGCGAACGAGAGCGTGATCGCCCACCGTCGCCGAACCGCGGCAGGGCATGGGCCGGCCCAGCCGTTCCTCGCGGCCGTCGACCTGCTGCTCTTCGACGGCGGGAACCCGCGCAGCGTCCGCCACGCGGTGGACCGACTGGGTGAGCACCTCGCCGTGCTGCCGCCGGAGCGGGTCGGCGTCGACGGCGTGCTGGCCCAGATCGAGCCGGTCGACGTGCATGACCTTGGCAGCGAGGGCCGCGTGCAGCTGGCCGAGGTGCTGGAGGCGGTGAGCAGCCGGCTGGCCGAGCTGTCCGAGGCGGTCACCGAGCGATACTTCGTCCACCAGGCGCCGCAGCGGCCGTTGCCGTCCCAGTTCGATCTGGGCAGCCGGCTCGTAAGCGGGCCTGGGGGCCCCGGATGAGCGACTGGCCGACCAGCCCACACGCGGATCACACGCCGCGGGTCTACCAGGTTCGCCACCGGACCACCTACACGTACGAGCAGTCGGTCTCGGCCTCGTACGGCCGGGGAATCTTCGCCCCACGGCATACCTCGACGCAGCGCATCCTGGCCCACGACGTGGACACGGCGCCCGTCCCGCGCGTCCTCACCGAGCACACGGACTTCTTCGGCAACCCCAGCCACTACCTGGAGGTCCGCACTCCGCACACGACCCTCGAGGTGGTCAAGCGGTCCGTGGTCCAGGTGCAGTGGCCCGCGGTGGACGTTGCCGCGCTCGACAAGTGGACGGTGGGGTCGGCCGCCCAGCACATCGCGCAGGCCGCGGACCCGCTCGAGCGCACGACGTACGTCCTGCCTTCGCCCCTGGTCGAGTTCGGGCCTGCCGTCGCCCAGTACGCCGGCGCCATCCTCACTTTCGACCGGCCGCTGGGCCAGGCGCTCGTGGCCCTCTACCAGGCGATCCATGCGGACTTCCGCTACGCCAAGGACGTGACCACCGTGAAGACCACGCTGCCGGAGCTGCTCGACAGCCGCGCCGGGGTGTGCCAGGACTTCGCTCACCTGGCGGTGGGCTGCCTGCGCAGCGCCGGTATGCCGGCTCGCTACGTCAGCGGGTACATCGAGACCCAGCCGACGCCGGGCCAGGAGAAGCTCGAAGGCTCGGATGCGACGCACGCCTGGGCATCCGTGCTGGTGCCGGGGGCCGACGACTGGGGGTGGGTCGACCTGGACCCGACGAACAACCACTTCGCCGACTCGCGGTACATCGTCACCGCGTGGGGCCGCGACTTCCGCGACGTCTCGCCGCTTCGGGGTGTCGTCTTCACCCAGGGGCACTCGTCCCGGCTCACGGTGGCCGTGGACGTGACCCGCCAGGACGACGAGCCCGCGCTCACGGTGGGGTGACCCGGACGCCTTCCAGTCGGCCGGTCGTGAGAGTTGCCGGCTCGAGGGTCACGCTGGGCAGGGTGCGGCGCAGCCCGGCCGGCAGCCACCAGGCCCGCTCCCCGAGCAGGCTCATCAGCGTGGGCACGAGCAGGCACCGGATGACGAGGGCGTCGAGGAAGACGGCCGCGGCCAGCCCGAGCCCGAACTGCTGCAGCATCCGGTCCGGGCTGAGCAGGAAGGAGGCGAAGACGGCCACCATGATGCTCGCCGCCGCCGTGATGACGCCGCCCGTGCTGCCCACTCCCTCGACGATGGCCGCCTGCGCGTCGCTGCGCTGCCCCCACTCCTCGTGCATCCGAGCAATGAGGAACACCTCGTAGTCCATCGACAGCCCGAACACGATGGCGAAGATCATGATGGGCACGAACGCCTCGATGGGCCCGGACTGCACCCCGAACCAGCCGTGCTGGAACACCAGGGTGACCACCCCGAGCGACGCACCGATGCTCAGGACGTTGAGCACCGCGGCCTTCACCGGGATGGCGACCGAACCGAACGCGAGCATGAGCAGCACGCACGACAAGCCGATGACGGCCGCGACGAAGTACGGCAGCCGCTGGCTCACCGCTGCAGCGAAGTCCGCGATCGCGGCCGGGGTGCCCCCGACCAGGTAGGTGTCGCCGGTCGCGTCGCGCAGCCCCGGCAGCACGTCGCTACGTAGCCGCTGCACGAGATCGGCCGTTGCCGCATCCTGCGGCGCAGTGGTCGGGATGACGTACAGCAGCGCGCCGCTTCGGTCGGCCAGCTCCTGGGCGGGGCTGACCATCGCGACCCCTGTGGTCGCGGACAGGGCTTGGCGCGCCTGCTCGCCCGACCCGTCGCTGCCCTGCCGAAGGACCACGAGGGGGCCGTTGACACCCGGACCGAAGCCCGCAGCGACGAGGTCGTAAGCGGCCCGGCTGGTCGAGCCGGCCGCGTCGGTGCCCGCGTCGGCGATTCCCAGCCGCATGCCAAACACCGGAGCGGCCAAGGCGACCAGCAGCGCGGCTCCGGCGACGATCGCCGGCCAGCGGTGCCGGCATACCCAGTGCGCCCAGGCGCGCCAGCGTGAGCCGGTATGCCGGTGGGCGCGGTTCTGGCGCCTGCGGACGGCCTTCTCGATGCGCCGGCCGAAGAGGCTGAGCAGGCTGGGCAGCAGGGTGAGCGAGGCGACCATGGTGACCAGGACGGTCAGGGCCACCGCGAGGGCGACGCCCTGCAGGGACGCCAGCCCGAGGGCGAGCAGACCGCCAAGGGCGAACATGACGGTCAGTCCGGCCACGAGCACCGAGCGCCCGGCGGTGTCCAGCGCGGTGCGGACGGCGACGTCGCGGTCCACTCCCGCGAGCAACTCGGTCCGGAACCGGGAGAAGACCAGCAGCGCGTAGTCGATTCCGACGCCGAGGCCGACGAGGATCATCAGCGACGAGGCGTAGCTGGGCACGGTGAGCCAGTGCGACAGCAGCGCGATCAAGCCGACGCTGGTGCCCACTGCGAACACCGCCGTGATGAGCGGCAGCGTCGCGGCCAGGACCGACCCGAACATCAGCAGCAGGATCAGCAGGGCCAGGAGCCTGCCGATGCCTTCCGCGGGGCCGCCACCACCCCCCGCGCCCGAGCGGACCGCGTCGCCGCCGAGCTCGACCGTCAGCCCGTTACCGCGGTGCTGCTGGGTGGCCGTCGGGATGGCCGAGCGCGCGGCGGCCCACGGGGGCACCCTCGACGCCGGGCCGGTCCCGGGTGGAGGGTTCGTCGTCCACGCCGTGCTGCCGCTGAGCGCTCGATGATCCGGGTTGTCCTCGTCGACGACCAGGACCTGGTCCGGGCCGGAGTGCGAGCCTTGCTGGAACGCGGCGACGACATCAGCGTCGTCGGGGAGGCCGGTGATGGCAACAGCGGCTACGCGTTGGTCTGCCGGCTGCGCCCGGACGTCGTGCTCATGGACGTCCGGATGCCGGTCGGCGACGGGCTGAGCACCACCCGCCGCATCATGGCCAACCCCCAACTCGCCGGGGTCAACGTGCTGGTGCTCACGACGTTCGACGACGACGAGAACGTCTTCGAGGCCCTCCGAGCCGGCGCCTGCGGGTTCCTCCTCCAGGACAGCGCGGCCGAGGAGCTTCGCCGAGCGGTCCGGGTGGTCGCAGCCGGCGACGCGCTGCTCACCCCGGCCGTTACCCGCCGGGTGATGCAGGCGGCAGCGGCCGCGCGGCGCTACCGCCAGACCGACGTCCTTGGCCAGCTCACCGAGCGGGAACGTGAGGTGCTCGAGCAGGTCGGCTTGGGGCGGTCCAACGCCGAGATCGCCCGAGCCCTCTACGTCACGCCGGACACCGCCCGGACCTACGTCAGCCGCATCCTCACCAAACTGCAGGTGCGCGACCGCTCGCAGCTGGTGATCCTGGCCTACGAGACCGGGACCGTGCAGCCGGGCGCACCTGCGAGTTGAGCATCGGGAGGCCGCTCTCTCGGCCACGAGGGCAGCCGGCGGCCCGGTGAGAGTAGCCGAATGGTTGCTTCCTGCGCCGGGAAGCAACCATTCGGCTACTCTCACCGGGCGTGGCAACCGCCCGCGCCGGCATCGGCGCCGATCGTCGGGCAGCCGTGGCAGCGGCTGCCGACCGGGTGGTTCGGGCGGCGGTCGGCCAAACCGGCCTGCCCGGGGTAGTGGCGGGAGTCACCGACCGGCACCGCACGGCATACCTTGGCGCGGCGGGGGTGCGCAGCCTGGCGACCGGTATGCCGATGACTCCGGACACCGTGTTCGCGGCGTTCTCCACGACCAAGCCGATCACCGGCACGGTCGCCTTGCAGCTGGTCGAGGAGGGCCGGCTCGACCTGGACGCACCAGCGCGGGAGTACACCCCGGCGCTGGCTGAGGTTCGGGTGCTGGACGGGTTCGACGAGTCGGGCCGGCCAGTGCTGCGCGCGCCTGCGCGAGAGGTCACCGCACGCCACCTCATGGTGCACACCGCGGGTTTCGCCTACGAGACCTTCAACCAGACCTACCAGCGCCTGGTCACCGAGCACGGACAGGTGGGCACCGCTACCGCGACCCGCCAGTCGCTCATGACCCCGCTGTTGTTCGACCCGGGCGAGCGGTGGGAGTACGGCAGCAGCATCGACTGGCTCGGTCAGGTCGTTGAAGGCATCACCGGCCAGCGCCTCGGAGAAGTGATGCGCGAGCGGGTCTTCGCGCCGTTGGGCATGAGCGATACCGCATTCAACCTGACGGACGACATGCGGGCGCGGCGGGCCGGGATGCATCGCCGTATGCCGGACGGCTCAGTCGCTGCCAGCCGCACCAGCGAGCGCGAGCCCGAGGTGCACATGGGCGGGCACGGGCTGTACTCAACGGTTCCCGACTACCTGGCCTTCATGAGGATGTGGCTGAACGACGGAGCGTCCGACTCAGGGAAACGGGTGTTGCGCCCGGAGACGGTTGCACTGGCGTCGCGAAACCACCTGGGCGCGCTAAAGATCCACGCCCTGCCAGCGGTGCTTCCTGCCGTTACCAACCGGTTCGAGATGTTCCCCGGTACTCCGAAGTCGTGGGCGTACACCTTCATGGTGAACGACGGGGATGCCTTCACGGGCCGGCCGGCCGGCTCGCTCAGCTGGACCGGTCTGGCGAACCTGTACTTCTGGATCGACCTGCGCAACCGAATTGCTGGGTACTGGGCGGCGCAACTGCTGCCCTTCGCGGACGCGGCGGCCATGGCAGCGTTCCACGACTTCGAGAGCGCCCTCTACCGAGCCTTGGCTGGTGGTCCGAACAGTGACGGAGGCTAGGACGTGCCCGGAGGTAAAACTGTGCGCGGAGGTAAAAAAGTGAGCGGAGGTAAGAATGTGCAGTGGAGGTGCAGACGTGCGCCATAACGCTCGGCTACACCTCCACCGCCCGGTTTTACCTCCGTCGGGCGGTCCGAGCCGGCACTCGCTGGCCGCTGAGCGACCTCAGCGCGCGGGTCGCAGCATCGCGAGCGGCATCTTGCGACCGGACTTGGTCTCGTAGCTGGCGAAGCTCGGCGCCTTCGTCAGCACAACCTCCTTGAACAGCTGCCCACGGCGCGGGTCCGGTACCTCCTCCACGGTCATCTCGGAGATCTCGCGTCCGATCTGGACCGTGGCGCGTCCCGCTTTGCGCAGGTTGCGGAACCATCCCGGCACGGTTGGGGATCCGCCGCCGGAGCCGACCACCAGGTAGCCGTCCTCGCAGGGGAAGTAGCCTACGCACGCCGAGCGCGGCTGCCGCTTTGGCGGCCGGGCACCGTGAGCACAAGCACCGGCACCCGGTCGCGCGCCGTGCCGCCGATTCGCCCGCTAGTCCATCGGTAGAGGTTGACCATCATGGCGTTACCGCCGCGGGCCAGCCACTTGATAACCGGATTCACAGTGGCCTCCTTGAGAGTGGTCAACCGTTGTGTCGAGCTGAGCGAGTGTGCGCTACGCGCTGGAGCTAGGTCAAAAGGAGCGCGCGCCACGTTCCAGCGGGGTGAATGCTCCTGTCGAGAGCGGCGCCGCTACAGGAAGGCGCTCACTCCCGTCTCGGCACGGCCGATGAGCAGCTTCTGGATCTGCGAGGTGCCCTCGTACAGGGTCATGACCCGCGCGTCCCGCAGGTACTTGTGCACCGGGTACTCGTCGATATAGCCATACCCGCCGAACACCTGCAAGGCCAGGTTGGTGGCCCGCACGGCCGCCTCCGACGCGAAGTACTTGGCCTTCGACGCCTCGACGCCGAACGGCATACCTCGGTCGACGAGGTCGGCCGTACGCCAGGTGAGCAGCCGTGCCGCGTCGGCCTCCACCGACATGTCCGCGATCATCTCCTGGATGAGCTGGAACGACGCGAGGGTCCGGCCGAACTGCTCGCGCTCGCCCGCGTAGGTGCGGGCCGCCTCCAGGCAGCCGGCAATGATGCCGACGCAGCCGGCGGCAATCGTCAGGCGGCCCTTGTCGAGCGTGCTCATCGCGATCGCGAACCCCTGGCCCTCCTCGCCGAGCCGAGCACCCTGCGGCACTCGCACCCCGTCAAGGGACAGCGATGCGGTGGCTTGGCCGCGAAGGCCGAGCTTCCCCTTGATCTCCCGGGCCTCGAAGCCGGCGGCGTCCGTCGGCACGAGGAATGCGGACAGCCCCTTAGGCCCCGGCCCACCGGTCCGCGCGAAGACGAGACACACGTGCGCCCACGTCCCGTTGGTGATGAACATCTTCTGCCCGTCGAGGACGTAGTCACCACCGGCGCGGACCGCACGCGTGGACAGGTTCGCGGCATCGGACCCGGTGTCTGGCTCGGTGAGCCCGAAGCAGCCCAGCGCCTCTCCCGCCGTGATGGCCGGCAGCCACTGCTGCTTCTGTGCCTCGGTGCCATAGGCCAGGATCGGCTTGCCGACCAGCCCGTTGGACACAGACACGATCCCACGAACCGCGGAGTCGGCCCGGCCCAGCTCCTCCATTGCCAGGCAGTACGTGACGTAGTCGCCGCCACCGCCGCCGTACTCCTCGGGGATGGTGAGGCCGAAGAAGCCGATCTGGGCCAGTTTCGGGATGATCGCGGTGTCCACTTCCTCACGCCGATCCCACTCGGTGCGGAACGGAACCACCTCCCGATCCAGGAACTCCCGCGCGACCGCCTGGAAGGTGCGCTGCTCCACGCTCAAGGTCAGGTCCACGCGCCCACGGTATGCCGGTTGCTCGTCGCCCAGCCACTCGCCCCATGCGCGCGCCTGGGCGCGGTGGCAGCGTCCCCAACCGGGTGTGCGAGGCTGCCGGCATGAGCGACAACACCCTCCTGCGGCGGCACGCCGAACGGTGGGCAAGGGACAAGAACCGCCCGTTCGACGGTGACCTGCTCGAGACCGTGGTCGACCTACGCATGCACTATGACGAGCGCGCGGCGACGTCGTGGCCGGCAGGCAGCGTGGAGGCGCTGCTGCTCGAGCGTTGGCCGACTCATGGCCCGCTCGACCTGCCTGACCTGCAGACCTTGCAGGAGACCCTCGAAACGTACTGGCGCTTCCTGCGCGCGACCGGGCGGATGGCATCCGGGTCCGCAGCGCCGGCGGACCTGCTCAAGGAGGCGCGCCGCGCCCTGCCGAAGATGGCCGACGCGTGCAGCGACCGCACGAACTTCTCCTCGGGACGGGTCCTGCAGGAGTTCGGCCGCAGCATCGGTATCCGGCTCGACGAGGCCGCCGACCTGGACGAGCTCAACGACCGGCTCGCACGCATCCAGACCGCGTGGAACGACCTGCCCACGGCTGAACGCCACCGGTTGCTGCCCGACCCGACGCCGAAGACGGCGGCAGGTCACGCGATGACCGACATCGTCAACTCCGCTATGCGGGAGGCAGCCGACCTCGACGTCGACGACGAGCTCGCCGACGAGGACGGGTTTCTCGACGACTGGGAGCACCTGCTCAGCGACATGTGGGACGGGGCGCTCGCGCGGTCAGGCAACCTACCCAGCGCCGCATCGCAAGCGCGCGAGTCGGCATACGTGCGTGCATGTCTTGCCCTCGCCGACTGGGTGGGCGACGGCCGCGAGGTCACCAAGACTGCGGTCCTTCGCCCGGCCGTGGCGCGGGAGGCGTATGACGCGCTCGGGCTGGCCGAATGGGAACGCGAGTTCGAGCAGTCCACGGCCGGGGACGACGTCCCCGAGCTCGCTAGGGGGCTGCTTGTGGACTCGCGCAAGGACGGGTGGCAAAGCGCTCGTGACTGTATGCCGCTGGACCGGCTCTGGTACGCCAGTGCCGCCGCCGGTCTGGTGCAGGTCGGGTCGCATCGAGCGGCACGGACACCCAAGCACCCGGAGACGGACATCGACTGGCTGTCGCTCGGGCTGAGGTTGGTCTATGCGATGACCCATCGCTTCGGCTTCTACGACTGCGAGCCACTTGTGGCGCTGGTGTTCAGCCTGGCCCGGGTCGGGGATGGCTCATGCGACCTTATCGAGTTCCGCCGATGGTGGCACGCACGCAGCCTGCTCATGCAATCGGACCAGCCGTTGAGTCCCGCCCTCGACGACGTGCTCAACGGGATTCAGGACATGCGCCTGAACGTCGTGCTCGCCAGGTATGCCGACACCGGGATCTGGCTGGGCGAGCGCAACCAGGTGACGTTGACCGACTTCGGGCGTGAGTTCGCCTTCCTTCTCGCCAATGCGCTGGAGGAGGGCTACATCGGAGCGGACGAGGAAGAGTACATGGACCAGGTGCTCGACTATCTGCACGACGAGCCGTTCCACCCGGCGTGACCCCGACACGTGCCGCGAGCGGTTGGCGAGAAGTGAGCAACTCCTGAGCGCATCGTGGCCTGACGGGTGAGCGTGGGTCCGGGACACCGTGAGGCCCATCGCGGGCGACCGGCCCGCCACCGCCCAGGAGCCCACCGTGATCCCGACCTCACCCGCCCCGCACAGCGACCGCGCCATCGTGCTCGGCGCGAGCCTGGCCGGCCTGCTGACCGCCACCGCCCTGGCCGCCCACTGCCGTGAAGTTCTCGTCGTCGACCGCGACCCCCTGGACGGCGACCTCGAGACCCCGCGCAAAGGGGTACCCCAGGGCAAGCACGCCCACGGCCTGCTGGTCGGCGGGCTGGCGGCCATGGAGACGCTGCTGCCCGGACTCACCAGCGAGCTCGTCGACCGGGGTGCCCTGCCCTCGGACATCATCCGCGACAGCGTCTGGATCATGCGCGGGGAGCCCGTCGCCCGGTTCGACTCCGGCCTCCTCGGGCTGCTCGGCACGCGAACCCTGCTGGAGTCCCAGGTGCGTCGCCGGGTCCGCGCCATCCCCGGGGTTGTCCTGCTCGGTGGGCACGACGTCGTGCGGCTGACCGCCACGGCCACCGGAAGCCGGGTCACGGGAGCCGTGCTCGGCCCGCGCGACGGCAGCGAGCCGGTGACCGTCGCCGCTGACCTGGTCGTCGACGCGACCGGCAAGGGATCCCGCGCACCGCGCTGGCTGGCCGACCTGGGCTACCCCGAACCCCCCGTGGCCGAGGTACCCGCCGGCATCACCTACGTCACCCGGACCTTTCGTGACGTCCCGGGCCTGCTCCCCGGCACCGACGCCGTCATCGTCGGCGCCAACCCGCCCGGCCAGTTCGGCGGTGTTGCGCTTCGCCAGGAGAATGGCCAGTGGATCGTCACGCTCACCGGCATCCACGGCATACAGCCCCCGACCGACCTGGACGAGTTCATCAGGTTCGCCGCAGTCCTGCCCACCACGGCCGTTGCGCACGTGGCGTCCACCGCACGCCCGATCGGCGAGGCCGAGATCTTCCGCTACCCGGCGAGCCGGTGGCGCCACTACGAGCAGCTCGCCCGACGCCCGGAAGGCTTCCTCGTCATCGGCGACGCGGTCTGCTCGTTCAACCCGGTCTACGGGCAGGGCATGTCCTCAGCGGGCGGCCAAGTTCTCGCCCTTGCCGAGCTGCTGGCGTCAGTCACCGACTCCGACGCGCTGGCCCGGGCCGCCGCGAAGGCTGCCGACGTGTTCGCCAAGGTGGTCGCCACCCCCTGGTCGTTTGCCACGGGCGCCGACCGCCGCTACCCCGGTATGCCGGCCAAGCCGCTTCCCGAGCGCGTCATCGACCGCTACATGGATCGTCTCGTCAAAGTCGCCCGGCACGACATCCGAGTCACCCAGGCCTTCATGCGGGTCCTCAACCTGCTCGAGCCGCCGTCGACCCTGCTCGCTCCGGCCATGGCCGCCCGCGTGCTACGACCGAAGGCCACTCGAGTTCGCCAGACTTCACCGCAAACCCGTCCGAGCCCGGTGCCCGGCATGGTTCCTGGTCTGGTGCAGCCGTCGGTGTGAGGGTTACCGTCCGCGTGTGGAGTTCTCGTTGCTCAATGGAGTCCGTAACCACCCTGACGCCGCATACCCGCTGCGCGAGGTCTACGCCGACTTCATCAGTGACGCGGTGCTCGCCGAGGAGCTGGGGTTCACCCGCTCGTGGTACGGCGAGCACCACTTCCGCCCCTGCCAGTGGACCGGCTCGCCGATGCTCGTGGCGTCGGCGGTGGCGGCCCGGACCGAGCGGATGCGGGTTGGCACGGCAGTGACGCTGCTGCCGTTCCACCATCCGATCCGGGTCGCCGAGGATGCGGCGATCACCGACATCCTCTCCGGGGGCCGGTTCGACCTCGGCGTCGGTCCCGGTTCACAGTTCGAGGAGTTCGTGTCGTTCGGCATCGACCCGGCCACCATGAACCAGCGAGCCTGGGAGTCGATCGACTGGATCCAGCGGGCATTCAGCGAACCCGGCGAGTTCAGCCACCACGGCAAGTTCTACGACATCCCCGACATGACGTTCACCACCAAGCCGGTGCAGGACCCGGTCCCGGTGTGGTGGGGCGGCATGGGCCCGCTCAACCAGAAGCGCGCAGCCGTGCGAGGCCTCAACTTCATCGGGCCGTTCAACCCCGGCTACGACGACAAGCTGCGCGAGGCCGGTCGCATCCCCGAGGACCACGAGGTCGCGCTCATGGTCATGGTCTGCGTAGCGGACAAGACCGAGAAGGCGTGGCAGGTTGCCGGACCGGGCCTGGAGTACCACGTGAACTTCTACGAGACCCGCCGCGACCTCAAGGGCGACCCAGCGCCGCCCGAGCGGGAGGTGACGGCCGAGAAGATCCGCGCCGGTGAGGCCGGGTTCTGGCGGGCGTTCGCGGGAACTCCCGACGATGTCATCGCCGGGCTGCGCCCGTTCGCCAACGGGGCGATGGGCCGGATCACCCAGTTCGCAGTTCAGCTGCGCCACCCCGGCATGAGCACAGCTGACACGCACCGCTCGATCCGGCTCTTCGCCGAGCACGTCATCCCCGCGCTGAACGGCTGACCGCCCACAGTTGTTAAGTTCGATTCGATAACCACTTGCTATAACAACTCCGCCTTGTTAAGTTCATTTCGCCCGCCCTCAGGTATAACAAGGAGAAGTTGCCGTGCCCCGCGGTCGTCCGTCGAGGAAGATGGTCTACGCGCGACTCGACCGTGCCCTGCAGGACCTACGCACCCGCTACGGCGGGCTGCCCGCACCCTCGGAGTCTCGCTACGTCTGGTCCGACGTCTGGCACCTGGAGGCCCACCACTCGACCGCCCTGGAGGGCAACACGCTGGTTCTACGTGAGGTGGAAGCGTTGCTCGAGCGCGGCCGGGCCGTCGGCGCCAAGCCGCTCAGCGAGTACCTGGAGGTCAAGGGCTACGGCGAAGCGGCAGAGTGGGTCTACGCGCAGGCCCACGCGGTCCGCAAAGACGATGTGCCCCTGCTGTCGGTCCAGGAGGCGCGCCGGGTACACCACGAGGTCATGGCTCCCGTATGGGGGGTCGCACCCCATCCGGACGCGACGCCGGAGGAGTCACCTGGCAGCTTCCGGCGTCACGACATCCGAGCCTTCGACGGCGGCATGACTCCGACCACCTGGCCGTTGGTACCCGCCGAGGTCACCGGGTGGGTCGAGGCGGTCAACAACACTTCGGCGACAGTGACGACGGTGGGAACCGCCGCGTCAGAACCTCTGCCGGAGGTGCTCGCGCGCATCCACAATGACTTCGAGAGGATCCACCCTTTCCTGGACGGCAACGGCCGCACCGGCCGACTCCTGCTGAACCTCGTCCTCGTCCGTCTGGGTTTGCCTCCGGTGATCGTCCTCAAGCGGCAGCGAACCGCCTACCTCGCTGCTCTGGAGGCCGCCGACCGCGGCGACCACGGACCGCTGGGCGAGCTCCTCGCCCGCGCCATGCTCGACAGCATCAACCGTTTCGTCCTGCCCAACGTGGCCGGCCCCGCGCGCCTCGTGCCACTCCCGTCCCTGGCCGACTCACGGATCAGCCTCACCGCCCTGCGAGCCGCGGCCCGGCGCGGTCGGCTACAGGCCGAGACGGACTCCCAGGGCGAGTGGCGCAGCACCCGCCGAGCGGTCGAGGACTACCTCGCGTCGCGACGCCACCACGGCCGCCGAGGCGCCGAGGGGTGACCGTTCACCAAGAGCGACTGACAATGCTGCTCGTGGTTGTCGTATTGACATGCGCACGTTCGTAGAGAGGGTGGGAGCAGCTCGAGAGCCGCGGCCCACGTGCCCATCCGAAGAAGGAGACCGACCATGACCCAGTACCTGCTGTCCGTCATGCGCACGACGGCGACCCCGAGACCCGACGCCGAGGCGATCGCGCAAGATGTACGCCGACGTCGCGCGGGTTCAACGACCGAGCTGCAGGCAGCGGCGCGTGGGTGTTCGCGGGCGGCCTGCACCCGTCGAACACCGCGACCGTCGTCGACGGCACCGGCGGCGACGTCCTGGTGACCGACGGGCCGTTCGCCGAGTCCAAGGAGCAGATCGGCGGCTTCTGGGTCGATCGAGGCCGCCGACCTGGACGCGGCCCTCGGCCTGGCCGCCCGGGCTCGCGGGCCTGCCGGGCGCCGGTCGAGGTGCGCCCTTCCAGGACGGCCGGAGGCCTAGACGCACGGTGGCCGCGGCAGACCCGGGTCGAGGCGTCTTCCGCGCCGAGTCACGGGCAGGTCGTCGCCTCCCTGGCCCGCCGGTTCGGCGACCTGGACCTGGCCGAGGAGGCGGCCCAGGAGGCCTTCGTCGAGGCGGTCGAGCGCTGGCCGGACGAGGGCGTGCCGCCCAACCCCGGCGGCTGGCTCACAACCACAGCGCGCAACAGGGCGATGGACCGGATCCGCCGCGAGTCGACCTACGCCCGCCACGAGGAGGCCGACGATGCTCGCTGCACCGACGGAGCCCGCCGCCCCGATCGGAGCCGGTGACCGACGACCGGCTGCGGCTGATCTTCACCTGCTGCCACCCCGCCCTCGCCCCGAGGCCAGGTCGCGCTCACCTTGCGGCTGCTCGGCGGGCTCACCGTCGCCCGAGATCGCCCGGGCGTTCCTCGTGCCCGAGGCACCATGGCCCAGCGGCTCACCCGGGCCAAGCGCAAGATCGCCGCCGCTAACATCCCCTACCGGGTGCCGCGCGACCCGAGCTGCCGGCCCGGCTGCGCGGCGTGCTCGCCGTCATCTACCTCGTCTTCACCGAGGGCCACCTGCCGGCTCGGGCGGCGACGGCGATCCGTGACGACCTGTGCGCCGAGGCCATCCGGCTCGGCCGGGTGCTGCGCCGAGCTGATGCCCGACGAGCCCGAGGTCGCCGGGCTGCTCGCCCTCATGCTGCTCACCGACGCCCGTCGGGCGGCACGGCTGGATGCCGGGGGCGCGCTCGTCACGCTCGACCTCCAGGACCGCTCGCTGTGGGACCGCGCGCACGATCGCCGAGGGTCACGCCATCGTGCGCGGAGTGCCTGCGCCGCAACCGCCCGGGCAGTACCAGCTGCTCGCCGCCATCAACGCCGTGCACACCGACGCCGCGACCGCTCGCCGACACCGACTGGGGCCAGGTGCTCGCCCTCTACGACCAGCTGTATGTCGTCGCGCCCACCCCCGTCGTCGCCCTGAACCGGGCCATCGCGCTGGCGGAGGTGGAGGGGCCGGCATCCGCGCTGCTGGCTCGTCGACGGCCTCGACCTCGACGGCTACCACCCGTACCACGCGACCCGCGCCGACCTGCTGCGCCGGCTGGGCCGCGACGCCGAGGCGGTGGCCGCCTACGACCGGGCGATCGCCGCGACCGCGAATGCTGCCGAGCAGGCCTACCTGCGTCGCCGCCGGGACGAGCTGGCCGCTACCGGGCGGCCGGCAGGTCCATGACCACCTTGCCGACCGGCTCGGTTCGCGAGCGCATGAGCTGGTATGCCGTGTTGATGTCGGCGATCGGGAACCGGTGGGTGACCAGCGAACGGGCCGCTTCTGGGTGACGAGCCAGGAGCGCCAGACCTGCCGGGATGAGGTCGAGACTGTTGCGGCTGCCGAGCAGGTCCAGCTCCTTGAGGGTCAGCTCCGCGACGGGCACTGGGATTTGCTGCTGCGAGATGCCGACCTGCACGATGGACCGGCGTTGGCGACGAGCCGGATTGCGTTCGCTGTGGACGACGGCACGCCAAGTTGCCTCGATGACCAGGGGCACGCCGTCGCCGCCGAGAACTCCTGCAGCAGCGACGCCTGGGCCGGGTCAGGGAACTCGCGCGCAGGGTCGACCACCAGGGCCTCGAGCGCCCGAAGGCTCGGGCGCTGTCGGCCCGGTAGCCGTCGATGTCGGCCACCGCGACTCGAACGCCGAGCTCGGTCAGGTAGCGTGGCGAGCGCGCCAATCGGTCCGCACCCGACGACGAGGCAGGTCTCGCCGGCGACCGGCCGCCCCCGGTTCACCGCCTGCATCGCAGCTTTGCCTCGTCGGCGGTTTTCGACGCCCCACGTCGACAAAATCGACTGGTCCGGTGTCATCCAGCACGACCTGCTCATCCCGCAGCGACAGCAGCCCCGTTTTTCGGGAACCAACGCCGGCGAGCGCGCGGCGAGCCACATACAACGGTCTGATAAGGTTCTTCGCGGCGGCAGCCGGGTCCAATCCGGCCATAGCGATTAAAACTGCTCGGCGATGGACGACGATGACCCGTGCCAACCAGAGCATGGCCACCAGACGACTTCGCCTTCCGCAGCCGCCACTGCCCGGCCTCGTCGTCCGCCGTGACAGTCACGGCGACCAATCCGAGCAACTGGATACGCCAGGCCGTTCGGGGCGGCTGCACCGGTACTCAGACCCCCTTCGTGCCGTCATCGTGACCCGACTCGAAATGCCTCGCGCAGGCTGGTGGGGTCGCGGGATGAACCAGCGTGTCACCGCAACCGTGTCGCCGCAATCGGTTGCGACGCACAACGACGGCGAGACTCGAGCGCAGTCGAATGGCTCCATCAGGAGCTGCGCTCGACAGGAGAGTTTGCGCTGCGATTATGCCGGCAACCTCTGCTGGGGTGCAACGGATTGCTCCCTGCCCGCCGCGGCCGGAGGTACCGTCGAGGCGTGAGTTCGAACCCACGCAGCCGCCCGGCGGCGGTCCGGGTCAGGATCCGTGTGGGACTACCCACGACCGCCAGCAGTCGTGCCGTCGAGCGAGCGGGTGCGCGTCGTGCTGGGCGGCGAGGTGGTCGCCGAGACGGCTTCGGCGCTGCGCGTGCTGGAGACCGCCACCCGCCGACATACACCTCCGCGTCCGCCTTCAGGGACGGCGCCCTGCGGCCCACGTGTGGCTCGACATCGTGTGAGTGGAGATAGAAGGGCCAGGCTGCCTACTTCGACGTGATCGCCGCAACTGGGTGGCCAGGTCAGCCGCGTGGACCTACCCCCGTCCGAGCCCTGGGTCGAGGCACTGCGCGACCATGTTGCGGTGCTGGCCGGCGCGGTGGAGGCCTGCTACGTGGACGACGAGCGGGTACAGCCCCAGGAGGGCGGGTTCTACGGCGGCTGGATAACCAGCCGGGGCGTCGGCCCGTTCAAGGCCGCCCCCGGCACCCTCGGCTGGTAGCTGGCCGTGAGGCCTTTCGACGAAGCCGGTGACCGGGTCGGAGTCTAGGCGACGGCTGGACGGTCCAGGGGGAAGGTCGCACTACTTGCTTGGGCCCGCGCCCTGATGCCTCCAGTTACCTGGGGTGGCACCGGGCCACATGCGGTTCGACTCCCAGCGTGTCCCACGGCCGCGGGTCCAGCGACGACGCGCGACCTCGGCAGCTGTGGTAGTCCGCCGGACTCTACAACCGCACCGGCGTTACGGGCGCGGGGGGCAAGGACATCTACCGGCCCGACATCGACGCCAGCTGGAGGACATTGACAATACGAACCGAACCAAGGCTAACCACACACAAAC
>CAVRXF010000036.1:0-37689 GCA_963724925.1 uncultured Actinomycetota bacterium
CTCCATCGAGGGTGGGAAGCAGGTTTCCGTCTGGTATTCCCGTGGACAGGTCAAGCGGCAGTCCGGCCTGCCAGTTCATCGCCGGTCGGTATCGAGTGGGCGCCGGAGTGACTGGGTCGAGCACGACGGTGCCACGGCGGCCGTCCGCCCGTACGACGCCCGAACGGCCCAGCAACTGCCAGCATGCGCTGACGGTCGTCGGCGACAGGGCCAGCTCTCGGGCCAGCGCCCGGATTGGCGGCAGGCGGGTACCGGGGGTGATCATGCTGTCGCGGATCGCGCAGGTGATCGCCAGGGCGAGGCCTCGCGCGGTTGAGTCCGGCAACCGCTCCTCGATGGCGGAGATCATCTCTCGCTGAGGATGTCCCGAGTTTCGCTGGACTTCGGGTGGCGGCTCGTTGGGCATCAGGCTCCGCTGACGTCTTGAATGTTGCCGTCGGGTTCGACATTGTCGTAGCCGACATGCCGGTGTGGTTCGGGGCGGTGTAGGTGGCCGTTGACGCGGCGGAACTGCTTGCTGGCCTCGGCCACGTCGGCGGCGCACCAGCGCAGCGCCATCTGTCCGTGGCGCCGCCGTTTGACGTTGCGTGCTCGCTCGCTCGCCACACTTTGTAACATGACAAACAACCCCTTGTACGTCTCTATTGTGGTACATAATCTCTACCTCATGGTGACGCGGATATCACACTGGGTCAACGGCTCCCGCGCTATGGGTACGTCAGGGCGAAATCTGCCGGTGTTCAACCCGGCCACTGGCGAGCAGACAGGTTCCGTGGACCTGGCCTCACGCGACGAGATTGGTGCAGCGGTCGCATCCGCCAAGCGCGCTCAGCGGGAGTGGCGCCAGGTGTCACTGTCTAAGCGCGCTGCCGTCCTGTTTGCCTTCCGAGAGCTCATCAACGCCCACTCAGCCGAGCTGGCGGCGATCGTCACTGCCGAACATGGCAAGGTGCTCACGGACGCTGCCGGGGAGGTCGCCCGCGGTTTGGAGAATGTCGAGTTCGCCACCGCTGCAGCGCACCTGCTCAAGGGTGATCACAGCGAACAGGCAGGCCCCGGTATCGACGTGTATAGCAAACGCGAACCGCTTGGCGTTGTCGCCGGCATCACCCCGTTCAACTTCCCGGCCATGGTGCCGCTGTGGATGTGCGCCAACGCCATCGCCTGCGGGAACGCGTTCGTGCTGAAGCCTTCCGAGAAGGACCCGTCGGCCTCCTTGCTGCTCGCGCAGCTGTGGAAGAAGGCCGGGCTGCCCGACGGGGTCTTCCAGGTCGTGCAAGGCGACAAGGAGGCGGTGGACGCACTCATCGAGCACCCCGACATCGCCGCGTTGAGCTTCGTGGGATCCACTCCCGTCGCGAAGTACATCTACGAACACGGCACGGCATACCACAAGCGGGTGCAGGCTCTGGGTGGCGCCAAGAACCACGCCGTCGTGCTGCCCGACGCCGACATCGACATGGCCGCCGATTCCATTATCAGCGCCGCGTACGGCTCCGCAGGTGAGCGCTGCATGGCGCTGTCAGTTGCGGTCGCCGTCGGGTCAATCGGCGACGACCTGGTGGACGCGATCGCCCTGCGGCTGCCCAAGTTGACCGTCGGCCCTGGCACCCGGCCTGACGCCGACATGGGGCCGCTGATCACCGCTGCCCACCGCGACAAGGTGCGCGGGTACATAGACGAGGGCGAGCAGCAAGGGGCCACGGTCGTCATCGACGGGCGCACCGCGGACCTTCCCGTCGACGGGTTCTTCCTCGGCACGACCCTGCTGGATAACGTCACCCCCAGCATGACGTGCTACACGGACGAGATCTTCGGCCCGGTGCTGTCGGTGGTGCGGGTGGCGACCTACGACGACGCTGTCTCAGTGGTCAACGCCAACCCCTACGCCAACGGAGTCGCGATCTTCACCCGCGACGGTGGGGCCGCCCGTGAGTTCGAGTGCGACATCGAGGTGGGCATGGTCGGCATCAATGTGCCGATCCCCGTGCCGGTCGCCTACTACTCGTTCGGCGGCTGGAAGGCATCGCTGTTCGGGGACCAGCACATGTACGGACCAGAAGGAATCCAGTTCTTCACCCGCGGCAAGGTGGTCACCTCCAAGTGGCCCGACCCCGCCACCTCGAAGATCGACCTTGGCTTCCCGACCCACCGCTGACCCAGGAGCCACGCAATCATGACCGTTGCCAGCGCCCGTCCCGCCAAGCTCGCCGGCGACCAGGTCAGGGAGCTGGATCAGCGGCACGTCTTCCACTCTTGGTCAGCTCAGCGCCTGATCGACCCGACACCGATCGAACGGGCCCAAGGCTCCTATTTCTGGGACTACACCGGCAAACGCTACCTGGACTTTGCCAGCCAACTGGTGAACCTGAACATCGGCCACCAGCACCCCAAAGTGGTCGCGGCTATCCAGGAACAAGCAGCGCGGATGACAACGGTCGCCCCGCTCTTCGCGAACGACGCCCGCTCGGAAGCTGCTCGGCTCATCGCCGAGCTGGCCCCTGACGGCCTGGACCGGGTGTTCTTTACCAACGGTGGTGCCGAGGCGAACGAGAACGCCATCCGGATGGCCCGGCTGCACACTGGCCGGCACAAGGTATTCGCCACCTACCGCAGCTACCACGGGGCTACCAACGGAGCGATCACCCTCACCGGCGACCCTCGACGCTGGCCGTCCGAACCGGGAATGCCCGGGACTGTGCACTTCTGGGGACCTTACCTGTACCGGTCAGCGTTCCACGCCGACACCGAAGCCCAGGAGTGCGAGCGGGCCCTTCAACATCTTCGCGACACCATCATGGTCGAAGGCGCGCACACCATCGCCGCGATCATCCTCGAGACGGTGGTCGGCACCAACGGCATCCTGGTGCCCCCGGACGGTTACCTCGCCGGAGTTCGCAGCATCTGCGACGAGTACGGCATCGCGTTCATCGCCGACGAGGTGATGGCCGGCTTCGGTCGCTGCGGTGAGTGGCTCGCGGTCGACAAGTGGTCGGTGACACCCGATCTGATCACCTTCGCCAAGGGTGTCAACTCGGGGTATGTGCCGCTGGGTGGGGTGCTGATCAGCGACCAGATCGCCTCCACGTTCGATGACCGCCCGTACCCCGGCGGCCTAACCTACTCCGGGCACCCTGGGGGGTGGTGAGGCGATGCGTGAGGAGCAGTATCGAAGTCGGCGTGTGGGCTGTGATGTCATGGTTTGTGGTGGTGTGATCGGCAGTGGCGTGTGTGTCGGTGTGGTCCGGGGCTGGGAGTCTTCTGGGACATCGAGCTCGTGCGCAGCGGACCAGCAGCCGCTGATGCCTCTTCGCCGGAGCGTGGCGCCATGCCCAGACGAGTGCGGGAGCATGGTCAGACTGTGATGGCCGGCTGGTGACGTGAGGACGCTCCGCGGATGATCTGAAAGTCGATGAGCTCTGGTCAGGTCGGCGTTGGCGGCTGGTTCGGGAGGTGCGCCGGCGCTCACGGTAGTCGAGTGGTGAGCGAGTCCAGCTAGCTCGCCGCGATCGGAGTGAGTGGGTCGCTGCTGGACGAGCTGGTGAGCGCTGTGCTCGGCTGATGCTGGCGGCGGCGTTGAGGCGAGGTCGCACGTGCGTCGAGGTGTTCGCGCGCGAGGTGGACGAGGACGCGTTGGCTGGTGGTCGGCGCGACACCACCAGGCGCGGGTGGGCCAGCACGCGGCGGTGTCGTTGACGGTGCGCCAACCGCGGGTGATCGACCAGCGCATCGATGAGGCGAGCGGGGAACGCAGCGCTCCACGGCGCTGCTGCCGGCGTGGTCCCGGAGACCCGCGAGTGGCTGAGGTGCTGCGCTGCTGTACTGACATGGCCAGTCGTCCTTGGACTTCGCCCCGGCGTTGGACCTGCTCGCGGGCTCGACGCGGGGCTGACCGCAGTGGTGGTGACCCTGGACGCAATGCACACCAGAGCGACACGCGACCGCGATCACCAGCGGGAGCGGGCACTACGTGCTCACGATCAAGGGCAACACCCCGACGCTGCACCGCAAGCTCAAGGCCCTGCCGTGGAAAGACATCCCCGCCCACTCGGTGACCCAGACCGGGCACGGCAAACGGACCACCCGCACCATCAAGGTCGCGACGTCCCGGACTGGGTCGCCTTCCCTGGCGCGGCCCAGGTCGCGCAAATGCGCCGCACCGTCACCACAAAGGCAAGAAGACCGTCGAGGTCATCTACCTGATCACCTCCGCCGACCCGAGCACCGCACCCCCAGCGACCCTCGCCGCATGGGTCCAAGGCCATTGGTCGATCGAGAACAGCCTGCACTGGGTGCGCGACGTGACCCTCGGAGAGGACGACTCCCAGGTCCGCACCGGCCAAGCGCCCAGAATCATGGCCAGCCTGCGCAACACCGTCATCAGCCTGCTGCGTCTGGCCGGCTGGGACAACATCGCCAAGGCCCTACGACACCACGCCCGCGACCCAGACCGAGCCTCGATGCCGCGACCTGCTAAGACGCGACCTTTCCGGAGCCCTGGGCCTAACCTACTCCGGGCACCCTTTGGCGTGCGCCTCAGCCGTCGCCGCCATCGAGGCGATGCGTGAGGAGCACGTCATCGAACACGCCCGCGTGCTGGGCGCCGATGTCATTGGTCCGCGGCTTCGCGAGATCGCCGCCAGTCACCCCAGTGTCGGTGACGTCCGCGGGCTCGGGGTCTTCTGGGCCATCGAGCTCGTGCGCAACCGCCGGACCAAGCAGCCGCTGGTCCCCTACAACGCCGGAGGCGCGGCCGCCACCCCCATGAACGAGTTCGCGGACGCCTGCAGGGCTGAGGGCCTGTGGCCCTTCACCCACTTCAACCGCACCCACATCGTCCCGCCGTGTACTACGGGCACCGAGGACGTCCGCACTGGCCTAGACATCATCGACGCCGCACTCACGGTCACCGACCGGTACTGCACCGGCGACTGACCTGGCGGGAAGGGAGCACCAGCCGCGTCGCCAACTTCACCGCCGCACCTGACGTGCGCGCCATTTTCCCGACCCATCGATCGCCGTCGCTGCGACATGAGGTACCGCGGGAGGACACAAACCGACGGTTCACTCCAAGGACGCTGTCGCAGAATGGACAGTTCCGTCCATGGGAGGCTGTCCGCAGACGGTCACGGAGAGTTCCCCGCTGGCGGTCATGAGAACTGTCGGACAGCTAGACGATCGCCGGGGTGGTGGAACCGGGCCGACCTGGATGTCACCATCCCAGATCGCGTGCGGGCTTTTCCGCACGAAGGTGCCGCTGGGTGCCGCGACCCGCACGGCGGCGACACGCTCGACGGCCTCCTCGATGCCGAACAGCCCGCCCGGCCCGGCATCCTCGAGCCTGCGCCAGGCATGAGCCGTCCTGGGAGACACAGGTAGCAGCGCGAAGGACGATGCCCTGTGACCACGTCGCTTCGCTTGCACAGGCCATCTCGGGCTGGACCCGGCCACGGGACTTCGTCACAGACCCCCAACCAGCACCGGGGTCGCTGAGCCCTTGCGGGTGCCGTTGCCGAGCGCGCCTGCCCCCCAGCACCAGGCTGCGCCGTCGCTGGTCAGGGCGCATGTGTTGTGGCGGTCGCCGCTGATGGCGGTAACCCCGCTGGTCAGCCTGCTGACCTGCACCGGTATCAACGAGGTCATCTTTGTGCCGTTGCCGAGCTGCCCAAAATCGTTGTACCCCCTGCATGTGGCGGCACCGGCACCTGTGACAGCGCACGTGTGGTCCTGGGTCAGTTCCCAGCGATGACCGATGAGGTCACGGTGGTCACTCCTTCAGGAAGGCCAGCAGGTCGGCGTTGAACTGCTGCTCGAACTCCCCGCACAGCCCGTGCGGCGCGCCGGCATACACGACCAGCCGGGAGTTGGTCAGCAGCTCGGCCGTGCGCCGTGCCGTCGCGTCGACCGGAACCACCTGGTCGTCGTCGCCATGGGCCACCAGGACCGGAATGTGGATCCGGCCGAGATCCGCGGTGAAGTCGGTCTCCGAGAACGCTTTGACACA
This sequence comes from uncultured Actinomycetota bacterium, assembly GCA_963724925.1. Taxonomy (GTDB): domain Bacteria; phylum Actinomycetota; class Actinomycetes; order Actinomycetales; family Dermatophilaceae; genus Phosphoribacter. Next base: position 6,005 of record CAVRXF010000036.1, read on the forward strand.
GTCGAGGGCAGCCTTGAGGCCGACTTGCATGCCGAGGCGCCAGAACTGTCGGCGCAGCCCTTCGCTCACCGTGGCGCCATGCCGGTTGGCGCCGTAGAAGCTCTCGGACAGGTCGATGTAGAACTGGGACCGGTCCACCCGAACACCCGCGCGGATTTCATCGAACACCTCCATCGGGACCCCGCTCGGGTTGGCCTCGGACTTCAGCAACAGCGGTGTGACGGCGCCCAGAAGCACGGCCGAGCGGACATGACGCATCCCGTGCCGGGTCAGGTAGCGCGTGACCTCCCCACCGCCGGTCGAGTGCCCCACGAGTGTGATGTCCTCCAGGTTGAGAGCGTCGATGACCGCCGCGAGATCGTCGGAGTAACGGTCCATATCGTGGCCGTCCCAGGTCTGCGCGGAGCGGCCGTGGCCGCGCCGGTCGTGCGCGATGGCGCGGTAGCCCGCCTCGGCCACCAGGACCAGCTGGTTGTCCCACGCGTCGGCGCTCAGCGGCCAGCCGTGGCTGAACACGACCGGCCGGCCTTGGCCCCAGTCCTTGTAGTGGATCTCGACCCCGTTGGACGAGGTGACGGTTCTCATGGTTGCCCTCCTAGTCGTTGCCGATGACCATCTGACCGAGCCTTGCGAGCCGCCCGTGGCGGGGCAGTGCTCGCTCATGGGCGGCTCCATGTCCCTGACCGCTGGACGTCTCACTGGTCGGGCCCGGCGACGTTCGGCGCGGGTGACGGCCGCGCCCTCACTCATCTAACTGCATCCTGGAGTCTGCAGGAGGCAGTGCGAAGGCGATGCCGATGAACGTGAGCCTGAGGGCTCCTACGATGAGGCTCCGAGCTTCCTTCTCATCGCGCCCCTCGGCCGTGTGGATACCGGACGCGTTTGGAGCACCATGACCTCGCTCGCTTTGATCTTGCTGCCTGGGCGGCCGCCTTCGACCCGACGGCTGACGACCTTGCCCTGTCGCGCACGGCCCTGGTCGACACGGTTGCCGTTGCGGTGGCCGCCCGAGCCCACCCGGTCCTCAGGTCGGCAACCGCCCTGTCCGAGGCCGGGCAGTGGGGCGTCGCGTGCCACGTGCTGGACTTCGACGACCTGCACGTGGAATCGACGACCCACATCAGCGCCGTGTGTGTACCGGCCGCCCTGGCCAGCGGAGGTGATGCCCACGCCTACCTCGGTGGCGCCGAGGTGATGGCGCGTCTCGGCACGATGCTCGGATGGGCGTCCTACCGCGCCGGCTGGCACACCACGTGCACCGCAGGGGCACTGGCGGCGGCGGTCGCCGCTGAAGTTGCGCTCGGTCTGGGCACCAGCCAGCTCGGCCACCGCGCTGGCGCTGGCCGTCCCTGCTGCTGGTGGCGTTCAACGCACCTTCGGCGCCGACGCCAAGTCGCTTCAAGTCGGCTTCGCGGTCGAGGCGGGTCTGCGCGCCGCGCGGCTCGCCGCTGCTGGGGCCAGCGTAGACACGACCGCCGTCGATGCGTGGCTCGGTTTGCTCGGAGTTTGCTCGGCGGCACCCCGACCCGGGACTTCGCACGAACTCCGTCGGTTCCGGGAGGCCTCGCTGCGAAGCTGCACCCCTGCTGCTACGCAATGCAGCGGCCCATCGCCGCGGTGTCGGGCCTTGCCGGAGACTTGCAGGTCGCTGATGTGAAGCGCGTACTCGTGCGGACCCCGGAGGGTAGCGTCACCCCGCTCATCCACCACCGCCCGACGACCTCGCTGGAGGCGAAGTTCTCGCTGGAGTATGCCGTGGCGGTGTCACTTCTGCGGCCATACCCGGGTATCGACGCCTTCACGGAGGCCATCGTCACTGACCCCAACCTTCATCATCTCCTGCAGCGGGTCGAGGTTGAGCTAACCCCGGGCGGGCAGGGCCTGCTGGACGGTGTCTTCGAGGTAGAGGCCCAGACCCAAGATGCCACACGTCGTGCGACCTGCGCCCTGCCCCCCGGTGCCCCTGGGCGACCGCCGACCGACGCCGAACTTCGCGCAAGGCCAACGAGTGGCTCAGCGGAACGGCTGTGCAGGTCGGCGACAGCGACTGGCAGAGCGCGGCGGAAGTCCTGCACGAGCACTTCGCCTAACTCAGTCGCGTATGCCGCGGAGCTCACCGGGTGCACGCCTACCCGATCTGCGTCAGGGGGCTCGTATCAGGTTCGGGCTGAACACCTCCTGCTTGATTAAGCCGCTCACGTGGCACACGCAGCATTCACCACGGATCATCTAACTAAGGACTAGCGATGAAGCACCGGATCAATGGTTGCCTTCTCAGCCTCGACACTCTGGCGGAAGAGCAGATCGACAGGCTCCTCGACGACAACGCCCAGCGTCGGGGCCACCTTGACAGCGAGAAAGAGCTGCTGGTCAAGGAACGTATCCGCCGCACCGTGAGCGCCATTGGCTCCTTGGAACTGCAGGCGAGCTGAGTCCCGAGCCGGGCCATCAGTCACGCGGCGGTTCGGCAGGACCAGGGTTGCAGGCCCCGCGCCGCAAACAGCCGGTTGGCTACCGTGATTTGCTCCTCGCGGCTGGCCAGGTCGGGCCGCGGCGCATAGTCCTGGCCGGCTACGTCGGTCCACGTCTGCAGGTTGAACTGCAGCCCGCCGTAGTACCCATTGCCGGTGTTGATGTGCCAGTTGCCACTGGACTCGCAGAAGCCGATCCGATCCCACATGTCGGCCCTGGCCAGGTTCAGCGGCGGTCGGCCGGGGGATGCCGGAGGGCTGGGCGGCGTCGCTCGTCTCTGCTGTGCGGCTTGCGCGGCCGCAGCGGCCTGATCTGCACTCGTGGCGGCACGGCGCGCGGCAGCGTCCCGCGCTCGTTCCCCCGCCAGCCGGGCTGCCTCCTGCCGGGCGACCTCGGCAGCGGCTGCGATGCCAGCCTGTCTTGCCGCCTCGTCGCGGCGGGCCTGCTCGGCCGCGGCCAGCCCCTCCTGGCGCGCCTTCTCCAGAGCCGCCGTGGTCTGTTGGAGCACGGCCAGCTGCTGCGTCGAGGCGTCCTGCTGCATTGCGAGTGCGGCTGTCTGGGCGGCAGCGCGGTCCGCCTGCATCTTGGCCTGTTCGGAAGCGGATCGGGCCTCCTCGGCGGCGAGGGCCTGACGCTGCTCGGCCTCCGAGGCGGCAGCCCGCAGGGTCGCGGCCACCAGTCGGGCAGCTTCGGCGTCAGCGGCAACTCGGGCCCGCTCGTTCCCGACAGCCTCGAGGCCAGCGGCGCGGTCCAGGACGTCCTTAGGGCCACCCGTGCCGAACAGCATGTTCAGCTGTGCCGAACCTGCCCCCTGCTGGAATACCTCGGCGGCCACGATCGATAACTGCAGGTTGGCCTGGTCTGCTTTTACCCGCGCCTGGTCGGCCTCCAGGCGCGCAGCCGCCGCGTCCCGGGTGGCGCGCTCGAGCAGGCCCTCGGCGCTGTGCCGGGCCATGTCGGCATCCGCTGCCAGGGACCGCGCACCAGCCGCAGCCTCGCGTGCGGCTGCGAGTTGCGCGTCGAGATCGCGGACTTGCGTCGCGACGTCATTTTGTGCCGTCTGCGCGGAGGCCACCTGCTGCGCGGTGGGCGTCGGCCCGCGGTCCGCCGCGGCCGGCTGTACCACGCTGCCCACCATCGCCAGCCCGCATGCGGCTGCAACCACGAAGCGCCGCGCGTGGCGGCTCGGCGGTTGTCGTGCCCACATGTCGTTGACCCCACAAAGGACGAAGGATGCCCCGAGCGTAGATCTCACACGCCACAAAAAGAACAGGAGATAACACCGACCCCAGCCGTAAGAATCGCCTGATCACCTGCATTGGAAATGACACTGTTGTGTTTCCGCGGCTCAACCGGCGATTGCCGTCATGGGACCAGCGACATATCGATTCGGTAACAACCGAGCGCAACCTCGGGATGGCGCACAAGGACGACCAATGGTTGGGGTAACCGAGTCAACAGTCGGCGTGTCGCCGACCAATGGTCGTCGGTGTGCTCGAGGACGAGGCTGATTGCCCGGACCCAGCGCCCAACACCTCAGCGTCAGCGCCCTACAGCGGCACCTTCTGGCCCTTGCCGATGACGACGATGCCGTTCTCGGTCACGTGGAAACCGCGGGCCCGGTCGTAGTGATGGTCGACGCCGATGCGGCTGTACTCCGGGACCTGGACGTTCTTGTCGATGATGGCGCGCCGGATGACGGCATATCGGCCGATCTCCACGTCGTCGAGCAGCACGCTCTCGGAGATCGTGGCGTACGAGTGCACGCGCACGCCGGGCGACAGCACCGACAGGTTGACCTGCGCGCCGCTGACCACGACGCCCGGTGACACGGCCGACGACAGCGCCTCACCGACGCGGTCGCCGAAGCCGTGAACGAACTTGGCGGGCGGCTGCGGTCCGTAGTCGGTGTAGATCGGCCAGTGGAAGTTGTAGAGGTTGAAGACCGGGTGCACCGAGATGAGGTCCATGTGCGCGTCGTAGTAGGAGTCGAGGGTTCCTACGTCGCGCCAGTACCCGCGGTCGCGCTCGTCGGACCCCGGGACGTCGTTGTCCTTGAAGTCGTAGACGTATGCCGTGCCGCGCTCCACGAACTCGGGAACGATGTCACCGCCCATGTCGTGCTTGCTGCCGTCAGTCTCGTGGTCGCGCGTCACCGCCTCCACGAGCGCGTTGGCGTCGAAGACGTAGTTGCCCATCGAGGCAAGCACCTCGTTCGGCGAGTCCGGGAGCCCCTGGGGGTCCTTGGGCTTCTCGAGGAACGCACCCACCCGGGACGGGTCGGTCCGGTCGACGTCGATCACTCCGAACTGGTCGGCGAGGGAGATCGGCTGGCGGATCGCCGCGACCGTCAGCTCCGCGGGGCTGCGCAGGTGCTGGTCGACCATCTGCGAGAAGTCCATGCGGTAGACGTGGTCGGCTCCGACGACGACGACGATGTCCGGTTCCTCGTCCTCGATGAGGTTGAGGCTCTGGAAGATCGCGTCGGCGCTGCCGAGATACCAGTTCTTGTCTACCCGCTGCTGGGCAGGCACACAGGTCACGTAGTTGCCGAGCATCGTCGACATCCGCCACGTCTTGGTCACGTGCTTGTCGAGACTGTGGGACTTGTACTGGGTCAGCACGACAATCTGCAGGTACGACGAGTTGACCACGTTGCTGAGCGCAAAGTCGATGAGCCGGTAGATGCCGCCGAACGGCACGGCTGGTTTGGCCCGGTCGGCAGTAAGCGGCATGAGGCGCTTGCCTTCGCCGCCGGCCAGCACGATTGCCAGGACCTTCACATTCGCCGTTCTGCGTGCCATGGCGCCCACCCTATTGCGCGCTCGGCATGCCGGGGGAGGGCCACTCGCGACTAGTCTCGTTGCGTGCGAGTCGACATCATCAGCAAGGAGTACCCTCCCGCGATCTACGGTGGGGCCGGAGTCCACGTCGCTGAGCTGGTCCGGGCGCTTCGGGCGCGAGGCGACGTCGACGTGCGGGTCCGCTGCTTCGGCGACGCTCGCGACGAGCCGGGCACCACGGCATACCCCGACTTGGCTGAGCTGGCCGAGGCGAACGCGGCGCTGCAGACTCTCGCGGTGGACCTCACCATCGCCCAGGACTGCATCGGGGCCGACCTGGTGCATTCACACACCTGGTACGCCAACTTCGGCGGGCACCTCGGCGGGCTGCTGTCCGGGGCGCCGCACGTGGTTAGCGCGCACAGTCTCGAGCCGCTGCGACCGTGGAAGGCCGAGCAGCTCGGGGGCGGCTACCGGGTGTCCTCGTTCGTGGAGAAGACGGCATACGAGGCCGCGGCCGCGGTCATCGCGGTAAGTGCCGGGATGCGGGCCGACATCCTCGCGAGCTACCCCATGCTCGACCCGGACAAGGTGCCGATCGTGCACAACGGGATCGACTCGCAGCTGTGGCAGCCGGGTGCCGACGAGGACGCCGTGCGCCGCAACGGCATGGACCCGGACCTCCCGGCGGTGACGTTCGTGGGGCGGATCACTCGGCAGAAGGGTCTGCCTTACCTGCTGCGGGCCGCCGCGCAGCTGCCCGACGACGTCCAGCTGGTGCTGTGCGCGGGGGCTCCCGACACTCCAGAGATCAAAGCGGAGGTCGAGGGGCTCATGGCCGAGCTGCGGGCCAGCCGCAAGGGGGTGGTCTGGATTCCCGAGATGCTCCCCCGCGCCCAGGTCATCGCCCTACTCACCGCCTCGACGGTTTTCGTCTGCCCGTCGGTGTACGAGCCGCTCGGCATCGTCAACTTGGAGGCGATGGCTTGCGAGCTGCCGGTCGTGGCTACGGCCACGGGCGGCATCCCTGAGGTCGTCGTGGCGGGGGAGACCGGCTGGCTGGTGCCGATCGAGCAGGTCGGTGACGGCACCGGAACGCCGGTGGACCCGAAGCGGTTCGTCGACGACCTCGCCGCGGCGCTCACCGACGCCGTGAGCGACCCGGCCCGGGCCCGTCAGTACGGGCTGGCCGGGCGTCGCCGCGCGGTGGAGCAGTTCTCGTGGGCCGGCATCGGCGACCGGACGATGGAGGTCTACCGCCAGGTGCTCGCCTCGGCCTGACGCGCGCGCGGCCCATCGGTATGCCGGGTGCGGGCTAGGGTGGCGCGGTATGAGCGACGTCCTGGCCCTCGCGGGCGTCACCGTCGTCCGAGGGGGCAATCGGCTGCTGGACGACATCACCTGGGAGGTCGAGGAGGGCGAGCGCTGGGTGATCCTCGGGCCGAACGGCGCGGGCAAGACGACGTTGCTGCAGCTGGCCGCCGCGCGGATGCACCCCAGCGCCGGTGTCGTCGGCGTGCTTGGCGAGGTGCTCGGGGCCGTCGACGTCTTTGAGCTGCGCCCGCGCATCGGCCTGTCCAGCGCCGTGATGGCCGACGGCATACCCGCCCACGAGCTGGTCGGCAATGTCGTGGTCACGGCTTCGTATGCCGTCATCGGGCGGTGGCGGGAGCGCTACGACGCGGTGGACCACGGCCGGGCGGTGCAGCTGCTGGACGGGCTGGGCGTCGGTCATCTTGTCGACCGCCGGTTCGGCACCCTGTCGGAGGGTGAGCGCAAGCGGGTGCAGATCGCGCGGGCCCTCATGACCGACCCTGAGCTGATGTTGCTCGACGAGCCGGCCGCCGGCCTGGACCTCGGGGGGCGCGAGGATCTCGTGGCTCGCCTCGGCGCGCTCGCCCAGGACGTCGAGTCACCAGCGCTGGTGCTCGTCACCCACCACGTCGAGGAGATCCCCCCGGGCTTCACGGACGTGCTGCTGCTGCGCGAGGGACGAGTGGTCGCCGCCGGCCCGCTGGGAACCACGCTCACCGCCGAGAACCTCTCCGCCACCTTCGGCCTGGACCTGGTGGTCGAGCGACACGGCGACCGCTGGAGCGCCCGGGCATTTCGATCCGCGGCCGGAACTTCGGCCCGACCTGAATCGTCCTAGAGTTCAAGCAAAGCCACACGTCGGCGCGCTTCGCAGAGAGGTCGCGACATGCTCGACAACTCCGGCTGGATAGCCTGGGTGGGGGTGGCCCTCGCGTTCGGTGCCATCGAGGCGGCCACCGTCGACTTCATCTTTCTCATGCTCGCCGGCGGCGCGCTCGGCGGTGCCGTCGCCGCAGCGCTCGGCGCCAGCTTCCCGGTCCAGGCCATCGTTGCGGCCCTGGTCTCCTGCCTGCTGCTCATCGCGGTGCGGCCCTGGGTGAAGCGCCGATTCAGCGCGAGGCCGAACCGCGCCCGCATGGGCGTTGCCGGTAATGTCGGGCGAGCGGCATACGTGCTGGACACGGTGACGGCGACGGACGGGCGCGTGAAGCTCGGCGGGGAGACCTGGAGCGCACGGACCTCTGGGGGGGACGCGATCAGCCCCGGCGAGGAAGTGCGCATCATCGCCATCGACGGGGCCACCGCTGTGGTCGCCAGGCCACCCGCGCCCCTGCCGTAACGCACTGGAGGAAGCCACATGCCGACCGGAACCGCCGTGACGCTCATCGTCCTGGTGCTGCTTGCCGTCTTCGTCATCATCGTCGTCGCCCGGACGATCCGCATCGTTCCGCAGCAGACCGCCGTCATCATCGAGCGCCTGGGCAGCTACGCGCGCACCCTCGACGACGGGTTGCACATCCTGGTGCCGTTCATCGACAAGCCCCGGGCGACCATCGACCTGCGCGAGCAGGTGGTGACCTTCCCCCCGCAGCCGGTGATCACCTCGGACAACCTCGTCGTCAGCATCGACACCGTTATCTACTACACGTCACCGACGCCAAGTCCGCCGTCTACGAGATTGCCAACTTCATCCAGGGCATCGAGCAGCTGACGGTCACCACCCTGCGTAACGTCATCGGCTCGCTCGACCTCGAGCAGACCCTCACCTCCCGCGACCAGATCAACGCCCAGCTGCGCGGCGTGCTCGACCAGGAGACCGGCCGCTGGGGCATCCGGGTCAACCGGGTCGAGCTCAAGGCCATCGACCCGCCGCACTCGGTGCAGGACTCGATGGAGAAGCAGATGCGGGCTGAGCGCGACCGGCGAGCCGCGATCCTCACCGCAGAGGGCGTCAAGCAGTCGGCCATCCTCACCGCCGAAGGTGAGAAGCAGGCTCAGATCCTGCGCGCCGAGGGCTCCGCTCAGGCGCGCATCCTCGAGGCTCAAGGCCAGTCCCGGGCGATCCAGCAGGTGTTCGACGCGATCCACCGGGGCAAGCCGACCCAGAAGCTGCTGGCCTACCAGTACTTGCAGGTCCTGCCGCAGCTGGCCCGTGGGGATGCGAACAAGATGTGGATCATCCCCAGTGAGGTGACCGACGCCCTGCGCGGCATCAGCGGTGCGCTCGGCAACCTGCCGACGAACGGCGAGCGCGACACGGTCGACGACGAGCCCTGGGTCGACTCGGGCGCCACCCCGGACGCGTTCCCGCTGCCCGTTCTGCAGGACCCCGCCGAGGCCCTCGCCGAGGCCCGCGGACAGGCCGGCAGCGCCAGCGCCGAGGCAACCGAGCACGCCGCTCCGATCCCGCGCATGCAGCCTCCGGTGCAGCCTGGTCCTAACCCCGTCCCGCCTCCGCCGGGCGGTTGAGCCTCGGCACCGAGGGCCATGCGAGCGCCCCTCGGTAGGGTGACCGGGTGTCCGCCCTAGACGCCTTCCTGATCGCTCTGGCAGGCCTCGGTGCGGGCACGATCAACACGATCGTCGGGTCGGGCACACTCATCACCTTCCCGGTCCTGCTCGTGCTGGGTTACCCGCCGCTCACCGCCAACGTCAGCAACAACATCGGCCTCGTCGCGGGCGGTGCCAGCGGGGTCTACGGCTACCGCACGGAGCTCTCCGACCAGCCTCTGCTGCCCCGCTTGCTTCCTCTGTCAGTAGTCGGCTCGATCGTCGGGGCGGGTCTGTTGCTCGTCCTGCCGGCGGCGGCGTTTCGCAGCATCGTGCCGGTCCTCATCGCGATTGCCCTCGTGCTCGTGCTCATCGGTCCGCGCCTGCAGGCGGCTACCGCCCGCCGCCGAGCTCAAGAAGGCTCGCACGACGGTATGCCGAGTGGGCACGCGGTGGCGCTCGGTGTCGGCGTGTTCGTCGGTGGGGCCTACGGCGGCTACTTCGGCGCCGCCCAAGGCGTGCTGCTGATGGGCCTGCTGAGTGCCTTGTCGACCGAGCCGCTGCAAAGGCTGAACGGTCTGAAGAACGTCCTGGTCACGGTGGTGAATCTCGTTGCCGCGGTGGGCTTCCTTATCTTCGCGCGCGAACTCGTGAACTGGCCCGTCGTGGTCCTCATCGCCGTCGGATCCCTGGTCGGGGGGCTGCTCGGTGCTCGCATCGGGCGCCGGCTCAGCCCCGCTGCGCTGCGCGCCGTCATCGTCGTCGTCGGCGTGGTCGCCATCGTCAAGCTTGTGGCCTTCCCGTGACCAGCTCAGGGTTCGCGAGCGGCCCGGTCCGGGTCTGCGACCCGCACGACGAGCGGCTCGCCGACTATGTCGCCCTCACTGACGTGTCGCTGCGCCGCCGCACCGAGCCGGAGCAGGGGCTGTTCATTGCCGAGTCCGAGAAGGTCATCCGCCGGGCGCTCGCCGCCGGGCACCGGCCCCGCTCCTACCTCATGGCGCCGCGCTGGCTCACCGACCTCGCTGATCTGGTCACGCAGGCGGAGGCGGACGGCATACCTGTCTATGTCGGCGAGCCTGAGGTCCTCGAGGCGCTGACCGGCTTCCACCTGCACCGGGGCGCGCTGGCGGCGATGCATCGCCCGGCCCTCGCCGCGCCTGCCGACCTGCTCGCCGGTGCCCGGCGGGTGCTCGTCCTGGAGGACATCGTCGACCACACCAACGTCGGCGCCGCGATCCGCAGCGCGGCCGCCCTCGGCGGTCGATGCCGTGCTCGTCACCCCTCGCTGCGCCGACCCGTTGTACCGCAGGGCGATCCGCGTCTCGATGGGCACGGTCTTCCAGGTGCCGTGGACGCGGATCGACCCCTGGCCGGGCGGCGTCGAGGGGCTGCGCCGGCTGGGTTTCACCGTGGCGGCTCTCGCGTTGGGCAACGACGCGGTGTCCCTCGACCGGCTTGCGGTTGACCCGCCGGGGAGACTGGCCCTGGTGGTGGGAACGGAGGGCGACGGGCTCGCCCGGCACACCCTGGCCGCAGCCGACCTCGCGGTGCGCATCCCGATGGCGGACGGCGTGGACTCGCTCAACGTGGCGGCCGCCGCTGCGGTGGCCTTGTGGGCCTTGCGGGTGGAACCGGTCGCAGCCGACTGAGCGAGCTGAACCGGTCAGGCGGTGCGCCGGCGCAGGGTCGTGGCGCCCATGGCGATGAGCAGCACGACGAACCCCAGGACGATGAGCACGCTGCGCAGGACATCGGCACGCCCGTCGGGGTCGACGGTGATCGAGTGCATCGCGTCGACGGCATACGACAGCGGCAGGACGTCGGAGATCCAGCGCAGCACGGTGGGCAGGTCGTCGCGCGGGATGAGCAGGCCGCAGAGGAGGAACTGGGGGAGGATGAAGGCGGGAAAGAACTGGATCGCCTGGAACTCGGTGGCCGCGAACGCGGACAGGAACAGTCCCAGCGCGGTGCCGAGCACGGCGTCCACGACAGCCACGAGCACCAGCAGAGCCTGGCTGCCGGCCACGTCGAGGTCCAGGACGTAGATGGCGAACGTACTGGCGATGACGGCCTGGATGGTCGCGAGCAGCCCGAACGCGACGGCATACCCGCCGACGAAGTCGCCCTTGCCGACCGGGAGGGCGAGCAGCCGCTCCAAGGTCCCCGACTGCCGCTCTCGCAGCGTGGCGATGCTTGTGACCAGGAACATGACGAGGAACGGGAACAGCCCGAGCAGGGGAGCGCCGATGAGGTCGAACAACGGGGTGCTGTTGTAGATCCACGCGAGCAGGCCGAGCAGCACACAGGGGACCACGAGCAGCAGAGCCAGAGTCCGGTGGTCGTGCCGGATCTGGCGCAGGACGCGGCTGGCCGTCGCCAAGGTCAACGTGGCGTTCACACGCTCACCTCCGATCCACGCTCGCTCGCATCGACCAGCGCGAGGAAGGCCGCCTCCGCGTCGGGGGCGCCGGTCGCGGCGAGTATGCCGGCCATGGTGTCGTCGGCGAGGAACCGGCCGTTGCGCATGAGCAGCAGCCGATCGCAGCGGGTGGCCTCGTCCATGACGTGGCTGGAGACCACGAGCGTGGCTCCGTCGTCGGCCAGCTGGCGCAGAATGTCCCACAGGTCGCGGCGCAGGGCGGGATCCAGGCCGACGGTCGGCTCGTCGAGGACGAGCATCTCGGGCTTGCCGACCAGCGCAGCCCCCAGGGAGACCCGCGAGAGCTGCCCACCGGAGAGGTTGAGCACCCGGTCGAAGGCGTAGTCGGTGAGGTTCACCGCGGTGAGGACGCGCCCGGTCTCGGCGTCCAGCTGGGGCTTGCGGATGCCGACGACCTGGGCGAAGTAGCGGATGTTCTCCCGCACCGTGAGGTCCTTGTAGACACTCGGCGCCTGGGTCTGGTAGCCGATCCGGTGCCGCAGCGGAGCGACCCGGCCGGCTCGCCCAGGACGGTGACCGTGCCGCCGTCGACGATCTGCACTCCGACGATCGAGCGCATCAGCGTGGTCTTTCCGCAGCCGTTCGGGCCGAGCAGCCCGACGACCTCGCCGCGCGGGATCCTCAGGTCGAGGTCCTCGATGACGGTGCGGGTCCCGCGCACCACCCGCAGGTGCTGGATGTCGATCGCCGGGTCGTGCCGATGAAGACGTTTTCATCATGCGAGGAAATATACTCCCTGGGTTGCTGGTCGGCAAGCAGCACCGTTTTCCGCTCAACCACCGAATCCGATCGTTGAGACGGAAGACTGGTCTTTGACGGCCGCGGATGCTGTAGCACATCGAGTCGTGGTGACTGGCCGATCGGCTAGTCGGGGTCGCCGTGCAGGTAGCGCTGGAGCGTCGGGGCGAGGAACGGGATGAGGTCGTCGGGGTCGGCCGAGGCGAACGGCTCGATCTTCAGGACGTACCGAGCGATGGCGATGCCCAGCATCTGCGATGCGACGAGCGACGCCCGAAGCTGGGGATCGTCACCGTACAGCGAAGCGCTGATCCGGCTGAGGACCTCCCGGGTGAGGAACTGCTGCATGCTGCGCGCTGCGTCGGTGGCAGAGGTCGACGCGGCGACGAAGGCGACCAGCCGCTCGTTGGCGGCCGGGGTGTCCCACACCGAGAAAAAGGTCCGCAGGACCCGTTCGCCGAGATTCTCGCGGCCGCCGCTGAAGACGCGGTCGATGACCTCGTGCAGCTTGACCGGAAGTGGAGGACCTCCTGGAAGACGCTCTGCTTGCCGTCGAAGTAGTGGTGGACGAGGCGCGGGTCGACGCCTGCTGTCCGGGCGATGCCTCGCAGGGTGGCCCCGTCGTAGCCCTTGGCCGCAAACTCTGCTCGTGCGGCTTCGATAATCGCCGCGCGGGTGTCCTCGCCTCCCGTGCGCGGGCCGCGGCGCCGTGGGCGTTGGCTCTGCGCCAGTCGGCATGGCGATCAGGGTAGACGTTCGCCGGGCCCGGACGCGGCGCTACCGGGCGAGCGCCGGGCCCAGGACCCTTCGGCGTCAACAACGGTCCGCGAGAGCACGGCCGTCAGCAGCGCGCCGATCGCCACACCCACGGCGAGGTTGACGCAGGCCGTCGAACCTTGCTCGCCACGGCGCGGTACTCGTGGCGAACGGCGGCGACCATCGACGCGACCGTCACCAGGGCCACGATCCAGCCGAAGAAGACCCGAGGCCGTGGCACGGTCGCCGCGAGGAGATGAGCCAAGCCGGTCGCCGCAAGGGCGCACACGAACGCCGTGGCTGCGTAGTCGCCGAGAGGCCCCAACCCAAGTCGAGCAGAATCGGCGGCCGCGGACATCAGCCACCTTGAGCAGATCACGGCATACGAGCACCCCGACGTAGGCGACCAGCGCCGCGACGCAGGCCGTGGCGACGCCGCCAGCCCAGAGCCTGGGCGCATTGATCGTAGATCTGGTTGCTTGCAGCGGCGAAGGGCTTGGACAAGGGGACCCCTCTGGACGGTGGACCCGCCCTTCGCGACCGGTCGCAGGACAGAGTCCGTCAGAAGCCCTAGGCCGGCCAGTAGACAGAACGTCTTGGCGCAGGATCGACGGATGGGCCTTGTCCGGATCTGCGGGGTGGACAGCGGGAGTGGGCAGGCGGGGTTACCGTCGCAGTCGAGCAGGTCCACGCAGCCAGCGTCTCGAGCCTCGACCAGGGTCTGGCGCATGGCGCTCAGCTCGGCGATCCGCCGGTCGATGTCGGCGATCTTGGCGTCGGCTCGAGCAACCAGGGCCGGGATCTCCCGGGGCGCGCCGGGCCACGGCGCACACCGAGCATCTGGCGGATCTCGGTCAGCGTGAAACCCAGTCGCTGGATGCTCTTGATCGTCGTCAGCCGTACGACGGCGTCAGCCGGGTAGTGGCGGTGTCCACCTAACGTGCGGTCAGGTTCGGCAAGCAGCCCGATCCGCTCGTAGTACCGCAGCGTCTGCCGGTTGACGCCCGGCTGCCGCAGGCCAGCTCGCCGGCGCGTAGAGGCTGGGTCACGAGGAGCTGGCTCGGCGGCGCGGCCGGACAACGCTGACAGGACCTCTATATACCGCTCCGGAACTTCGATCATGAGCTGCAGGCGGTTGCCGGCCGCGCGGAGGGTGAAGACGAAGAACGAGCAGCACCCGGCCTCGCGCATAGCCAGGTCGGCGGTCTCGGCGGCAGTAGCAGGGTCGGGAGCGAGCTCGAGGTCGGTTCGGGTCGTGTTCGCGCGGTGCACGGACGCACATGACGGCGGAAGAGGCCTCCCATTCGTCGAGGCGGTCCGGGCGGTCGGCAAGGGGCAAGGTACAGGCGTCTGGAGCCTGATGCAAATGGACATACTTGACGATAAGCCGGTACCCAAGGACCGGTTGCAACCCTGCCGGCCTGCCTGCCGACCCGGCGGTTTGGGCGCACCTGGGCTGCAGTTGCCCAACGAAAGGAGAGCCCAGAACGTTCGGAAGATCCTGTCAGTGGTGGCACTGGGATTCGTCTGCGGTGTCGTTGCTCGAGTGGTCACCCCGGGGGACGTCTTCCGTCACATGTCGGGCCCGAGGTCGTGGCTCGTCTCGGTCGCGCTGGGGTGGCCCGGCGCGGTCGTCGGCTACCTGATCTTCAAGGTGCTCTTCGGCATCGGCGACAAGAACATCTTCGACTGGGGCGGCATTGTCGGCGCGTTCATCGGCACCGTCATCGTCGTGCTCGTCGGTTCCTGGATCGTCCGTCGTGCGAACGCCAACAAGCCAGTGACCGGCGGCGCCAGCACCGACGCCGCGGGTGGTCCGCCCAGCCCCCCAGCCTCTGAGTTACGAGGTCCGCACGAGCCGGTCTACCAGCGCGTCGAGAGTCGCCTCGGGGTCGTCGCAGATCCGCCGTGCACCGGCCCGGGCTGCACCACCGTCGAGCGCGGCGCGCTGAGCCAGCCGAACCGTTTGCCCAGCGAGTCCAGGTGCGGCAGACCGCGGGCGTGCTCGCCGCGGCATACCGAGTCGATGGCGGCGAGGCTCTCGCGCACGCCGCCGACGTCCACACCGGCAGCAGCGCCCGCAGCCGGGCCGGTCGATGTGGGTGCGCACGCGCGAGCAAGTCGGCCGACTGCGCGTAGAGGACGACCCCCACGTTGACGAACTCCTCGCGGTCCACGCGCGGCACGACGCGCAGCACAACGTACTGGTAGCCGATCACGCGCGCCTCCCGGGCAGCCAAGCCTGCGGCCGCGACAGCCGCGGCGCGCAGCAGCTCGTGGTATGCCGTGCGGACGGCCTGCCGCGTCAGGAAGGTGCGGCGTGGGTTCCAGCCACCCGTCCGGCACCAGCCCGAGCACGTCCGCCAGGGTCTGGTCGTCGAGCCGAGCTGCCAGCGAGTCGTGCACGGCGCAGGGGGTCCGGCGCTGCGTCGCGCAGCACGTGGGTGGAGTCGTCGAACGGCATACTCTGCGAAGCGGGCAGGGTCGGGCGCGCGGGACGGCCAGCCGTGATGGACGTACAGTGCCGCGCCGTGGTCGATTGCCCAGGTATGCCGGTGCCAGACAAGCAGATTGGGGTTGGTCCAGGTCCGGTCGACGTTGAGCGGTGAACGCGTCGAGCCATAGGATCTGGGTGGCCAGGTCCGGCGGGGCCGGGTGCGAGCCGTCGTAACCGAAGGAGCCGGGCAGGAAGTCGATTCCCAGGTTGATCCCGACGCTTGCTGACAGCAGTTCCTGGACCTCCTGGTCGGCCTCGTAGCGGGCGATCTGGACGTCCAGGTCGACGAGCGCCAGGCGCGGTACGGGGATGTCGAGGCGCCGGGCGATCTCGCCGACGATGATCTCCGCGACCAGGACCTTGACGCCCTGGCCGGCGCCGCGGAACTTCAGCACGTAGATGCCGTCGTCGCTGGCTTCGACGAGGCCGGGCAGCGACCCGCCCTCGCGCAGCGGCAGGACGTAGCGCGTCGCGACGACCCGTTCCAGCCCGGCGGCAACCGATGCGGAACCCACCCCAGACCCGGACACGGCATCAGCCACGGATCACCCGAACGGTCTGCCGGGCGATCTCCAGCTCCTCGTTCGTCGGGATCACCCAGCACATCGATCGCACTGTCAGGGGCCGAGATTCGCCGCTCGCCGGAACCGGAGCCGTTGGCGGTGTCGTCCACCCGGGCGCCGAGCAGACCGACCCGCTCGACGACGGCAGCACGCAGCACGGCACTGCGCTCGCCGATCCCGCGCGGTGAAGGCGAGCGACGTCGAGCCGGCCGAGCGCGACGGCATACGCGCCGACGTACTTGGCCAGCCGGTAGACGACGACGTCGAAGGCCAGCCGCGCGTCTGCGTCGCCGGCGTCGACCTGTCGAGCACCTCGCGGAAGTCGTTGGTGCCGGTCAGTCCCTTGAGGCCGCTCTCGTGGTTGACGGCCCGGTCGTAGTCCTCGATGGTCATGCCCTGGCGGGTCATGTGGTAGGCGAGCGCGGGGTCGAGGTCGCCGGAGCGGGTGCCCATGACGAGCCCCTCCAGCGGGGTCAGCCCCATCGACGTGTCGATGGACCGGCCGCCTTGCACGGCGGAGGCGCTGGCGCCGTTGCCCAGGTGCAGGACGATGCTGTTCGGTGTCCTCGAGCGGCTCGCGGCCGAGCATGCGCGCGGCCCGGCGCGAGACGTACGCGTGCGACGTGCCGTGGAAGCCGTAGCGGCGCACGCCCTGCTCGTCGCGCCAGGCCAGCGGCACGGCATACGTGTAGGCGTGCGGCGGCAGGCGTCTGGTGGAACGCGGTGTCGAAGACGGCGACCTGCGGGTGTCGCGGGAAGGCGTGCTGGGCGGCGCGCGAGGCCGGCGAGGTTGGCCGGGTTGTGCAGCGGGGCGAGCGGGACGAGCCGCTCGATGTGGCCGATGACCTGCTCGTCGACGCAGCGTCGGGGCGCTGAACCGCGACCCGCCGTGGACGACCCGGTGGCCGACGGCGAGCAGGTCGCGTCGGGTCGATGCGCGGCCCGTGCTCCGCGAAGGCGCCGAGCACGACGTCGAAGGCGCGCCGGTGGTCGGGGCAGTCGACCGGCCTCTGGGTGGTGCCGTCCGGTCCGGTATGCCGTGGCGCTCGCCTGGGCGCCGCCTCGCCGATGCGCTCGACCAGGCCGGACAGCGAGCGTGTCGCCCGGACGCGTGGTCGAGCAGCTGGTACTTCAGCGACGACGAGCCGGCGTTGACGACGAGGACCAGTTCGGGGAGCCGTGGCGGTCAGCCCCGAGCTCGCCGCGGTCATTGGTCGGCCGCCTGGATCGCGGTGATGGCGACGGTGTTGACGATGTCGGCGACGAGCGCTCCGCGGGACAGGTCGTTGACCGGCTTGCGCAGGCCCTGCAGCACCGGGCCGATCGCGACCGCGCCGGCGCTGCGCTGCACCGCCTTGTAGGTGTTGTTGCCGGTGTTGAGGTCGGGGAAGATCAGCACCGTCGCCTGGCCGGCGACCGGGCTGTCCTTGAGCTTGGTCGCGGCGACCGCGGCGTCGACGGCCGCGTCGTACTGGATCGGGCCCTCGACGACGCAGCTCCGGCGCCCGCTCGCGGACCAGCGTCGGTGGCCGCGCGGACCTTCTCCACGTCGGCGCCCGAGCCGGATGCGCCGGTGGAGTAGCGAGAGCATCGCCACCCGGGGCTCGATGCCGAACTGGGCGGCCGTGGCCGCCGACGAGATGGCGATGTCGGCGAGCTGCTCGGCGGTCGGGTCGGGGTTGACCGCGCAGTCGCCGTAGACGAGCACCCGGTCGGCAGAGCACATGAGGAACACGAGGAGACGATCGAGACGCCCGGCCTCGTCTTGATCACCTCGAGGGCCGGCCGGATGGTGTGCGCGGTGGTGGTGACGCGACCCGGAGACCATGCCGTCGGCGAGGCCGTCGAGCGACCATCATGGTGCCGAAGTAGGACCGCTCGACGATGAGGTCGCGGGCCAGCTCGACGGTGATGCCCTTGTGCGCGCGCAGCTCGGCGTACTCGTCGGGCGAACCGGTCGCGCAAGCGTCTCGTCGCGCGGGTCGACGACGGTGGCGTCGTCGATGTTCGGCGCCGAGCTGGCCGGCCTTGGCGCGGATCGCGCCTCGGGTCGCCGAGCAGCGTCAGCCGCGCGACCTGCGGCGCAGAGACGGTCGGCCGCAACGCAGGATGCGCTCGCTCGTCGCCCTCCGGCAGCACGATGTGTGCGGTCGGCGTGCCGGGCCCGCTCGATGAGGGTGGTGCTCGAACATCAGCGGGGTGACGGCGCGGCTCGGCGCCACGTCATGCCGTCGCGAGCAGCGCCTCGGGGTCGATGTTCTCGTCGACGAGCATGCGCGGCGATGTCGATCTTGCGCGTCGGAGGCCGGCGTCATCCGACCGTGCGACCCCGCCGAAGAGCGTGGCCGTCTCAGCGGTGTCTGCCGCTACGGCGACGATCGGCAGGCCGGGTCGGAGCCCCTCGACGAGGCGGTGAATCTGGGGCGGCATACGCAGCCCGCCGTTGAGCACGATCGCCGACGGGTCGGGGAAGGCCTGCGACTGGTGGGCGAGCAGGAGCCCGACGATGACCTCGGCCCGGTCGGCGGGGGTGATGACGACTGAGCCCTCGCCGAGCCGGTCGAGGACGTTGGGCATTGTCATCGCCGCGGCGATGACGTTGATCGCCTCGCGGTCGAGCAGCTCGTCGTCGCCGAAGAGCAGCTCGCCGTGTGCGGCGGTCATCAGGTCGCGCACCGTGGGAGCGAGCAGCGTGCGGCTCTCCGGCACGGCATACACCGGGTGGTCTCCGGCCACTCCCTGCAATCGCGGCCAGGAACCCTTCCCGCACCTCGAAGGGCACCCGGTTGGCGATGACCCCGAGGATGTGGGCATGGTGCGCGTGCGCCTCGTCGACGGCGATGGCGGCTGCCCCGCGGACCTGTTCTGGGGTCAGGCCCGCAGCCGAAACGACGAGCAGGATCGGCGCACCGAGGTTGGCCGCGATCTGGGCGTTGAGGGCGAACTCGTTCGTGGCGCCGACGTCGGTATAGGTCGTGCCGAGGACCAGCATCACCTGGTGGCGCCCGGCGATCGCGTAGTAGCGATCCAGGATGGTTGCCATCGCCGCGTCCGGGTCCTGATGCATCGCCTCGTAGGTGACGCCAGTGTGCTCGCCGATGTCGGCGTCTGGGTCCACTCGCGAAAGCGCGGCATCAAGGACGTAGTCGTCGGCCGGTCGCTCCGAGCGCATAACCGGCCGGAACACCCCAACGCTCTGGACCCGGCGGCTGAGCTGGTCGAGCAGTCCCACGGCAATCGAGGACTTGCCCGAGATGGTTTCCGCCGCGGCGAGGTAAATGCTCGTGGCCACGAGGTCAGGCTAGGGCGTGTCCCGCAAGTGATTCGGGTCGGGTGCGGTAGCCAAGTGGAGTGCATGATCGCCATGACCTGACCGATGAGGAATGGGCTCTGTTGGAGCCTTTGCTGCCGGATCGTTCGCCCCGGAAGGCGCGGCCGTGGAAGGACCACCGGCAGGTGGTTAACGGGGTGCTGTGGCGCACGCGTACGGGCTCGCCGTGGCGTGACCTGCCGGCTGGGTACGGGTGCTGGAAGACGGTCTACAACCGGCATCGGCGCTGGTCGGCGGACGGGACCTGGCAGAGTGTGCTCACCGAGCTGCAGCGGGGCTGCGACCTGGGCGAGCAGGAATGGTTGGTGGCGGTGGACTCCACCGTGGTCCGGGCTCATCACCATGCAGCCGGCGCCCGACGAGAGCCGCCGAAGGACGTGCCCGCGGAGGTCCTGCGAACGGCTCTGCAGGACGCACCTTCGGTCGCGTCGAGCGACCATGCGCAGGTCGTCTCGGGGTCAGCAGCGCACACAGGGGGCAGGGTCGAATGACACGAATCCTGAAGCGGGGCAGGACAAACCCCGCGATCGGGAAGCATTGGGCCGGTCCCGCGGCGGATTGAGTACCAAGATCCACCTGTCGGCAGACACCCGGTGTCGGCCGTTGACCAGGGTCACCACCGCGGGACAGCGCCACGACTCGCTGGCGTTCGAGCTGGTCCTGGACAAACTCGCGGTGCGACGGCCCGCAAGGGGCCGGCCACGGTGTCGTCCTGACGCGGTCTTGGCGGACAAGGCATACTCGTCCAAGGCGATCCGGGGGCACCTGCGCAACCGCAGGATCAAGGCCGTGATCCCACTGAAGAGCGACCAGATCGCAGCCCACCAGCGACGCGGCACCGGGGGTCAACTCCCGGGATTCGACGCCCAGGCATACCGGCAGCGCAACGTCGTGGAACGAGCGATCAACAAGCTCCGCGGCACCCGCGCGGTCGCCACCCGCTACGACAAACGCGACTTCGTCTACCGCGGCACCATCGACGTCGCCGCCATCAGAATCTGGCTCCGCGACCCCGTCGTCACCGACTTACGGGACACGCCCTAGTCCTCAAATAAGCGAGTCGGTCGTGCCGGGTGTTCCTGCGAGGTGATCTGGCCGGATGGGGGTCGCGGGTTGGCTGTTGAGCCGGCTGGCGGTGTTCGTGGGGTGTTGAAGGTCGTGCTGGATGAGGACGTGAGGGGTGAGGAGGGCCGTCCAGCAGGTTTTTGGGGTGGTTGGGCAGGCGCGCGGCGTCGGGTTTTGCGTCGTGGGCAGCTGTGTTCGCCCGGGCCAGGTCCGCCTCGGGGCGTGGGGTTCGGGTGGCGGTCAGCCGAAGCGGGTGCGTTCGGTGGTTGCCCAGACGCTGAGCAGTCGGTCGATGGCCTGGGTGTACCCGATCAGGCGGATGGTGATGCCCCGAGCCCGGCGGATGATCATGGCGGGGATGAAGATGACGGTGTTGAGGAAGCGGCGAAACTCCATCCGGATGTAGTCGCGCCGGTCGCTCTTGCGGTGCATCATCAGCGCGAACCAGGACTTGATGTTCCAGGCCAGCGCGGCGATGACCATGTGGGCCCAGTTGGAGACCAGGTCGTACAGCGGGACCCGCAGCGCGTTGACCCCGTTCTTGAGTTGCTCGATGACGTTCTCCTGGTCGCAGCGTTCGTTGGCCAGTTCGACGACCTGCTCGGCGCTCAGGTCGGTGCGGGTGGTGATGTAGAAGAAGTAGCGGATCTCATCGAGCAGGACCTGCTCGCCGCGGGCGCGGCTGATGTTCTTGCGCAGCGCGACGACCCGGTAGGGGCGGGTGCACTTGCCCGGCTGGTAGTCGAACTCGGCGACGTCCTCGTGGCCCAGCTGCAGGTTCAGGTACTCCCGCTCGGCCACGATCGCCGCCTTGGTGTCCGCCCGGCGGGCCCGCACCTGCCCGGTCGCGTTCTGGTAGGGGGCGGGCCGTTCCAGCCGGGCCCAGCTGGACTCGTCCAGGGCCTCGGCCCGGGAGCGCAGCGCGGTGGAGTTGTCCATGCCGAAGACGAAGTCGACCCGCTGGGCCCAGGCGTCGAAGTTCGCGGTGAGGGAGAAGTCGGTGTCCCCGCGCAGGCACACCCGGGGTGCGTGCGGGCTGACCAGATCGATGGCCTTGTCGATCCATTCGGCCGCCCCCTGGTGGCTGGGGGCGTTGCCCGACCGGTTGACCAGGTAGAGGACCTCTCGGGTGTTGGCCAGCGACACGATCAGCGGGGCGTACCCCCAGATGCCCTTGTACGACATGTCCATGCCCTGCTTACGCGACCCGGTGGTCGGCGCGATCGTGCCGTCGATATCCAGGTAGGCCACCGGGCCGAGCAGGTCCCGGCCGCGGGTATCCCACAGCTTCGGGCGCACCGAGTTGATCGCCTCCATCAAGGTGGTCACGTCATCGGCGCTGAAGCGGCGGCAGAAGTCCCCGGCGGTGGTCGGGTCCGGGATCAGGTCCGCGCCCAGGGCGTTCATGTAGGCGATGTCGTGGCGCAACCGCTCGATGTCCTCCAACCGGGTCCCGCCGCAGGCCACGTTGTAGGCCAGGTTCAGCACGTGATCGGACTCGTGATACGGCAGGTGCACCTTCAACAGCTCCAGGTCGGCGTCGATCGCCTCGGGCAAACCGAGGCGGGTCACCAGCCGATGCACCGCCGCGATCCCCCCGAAACAGGTCGCGTCCACGTTGCCGCCGACCTCGTAATGCACCGGACCCGTGGACAGCATCGGCGCCGGCTGGGAACTCCACCCCCGGGCCAGCCGGTGCCGGGCAGCGACCCGACGCCCACGTCGCGCCGCGTTCCGCCGGCTCTGCTGCTGCGCTATCTTCTTCACCACAAAGGCCTTCCTCGCCGGGCTGCGTTGAGACCGCAAACCCCCGCAAGGTAAGGCCTTTGTGCTGTCCAGAACCCGCCAGACACGCCACACGCTTACTGGAGGCCTAGTGCGGGGTATGCCGGGCGGCCCGTCAGGCGGCGCGCGTGCTATCGTTCCGGGTCGCCAGGCGCCGTCGAGCAACGGCGCCGGGTCGGCGCTCGTCCGGGTGGCGGAATGGCAGACGCGCTAGCTTGAGGTGCTAGTGCCCTTAACGGGCGTGGGGGTTCGAGTCCCCCTCCGGACACGATTAAGTACACACACCCCAGTGGCCGTGGCCGTCAAGCGACGAGTCGTGTGGTCGTACGCCAGCTGTACGCCGAGTGATCGATACACCTCCGCGCGAGACTCCGGAGCCGCAGTTGCCAGGACTCGAGCCACTCCTCCGAGTTGCTTCGTCGCGTCACGGAATTCGTCAGCCGTCAATTTACGGGCACGGGGAAGGGAACGAAGCCGCGCCTCCAGGCCTTCGCGCTCCGCGGCTCGGCGTTTCAATTGCTCCGTTAGCTGGTTCTCCTCGGCTTTCTGTGGGTCGGTTGACCCGGGTTTGAGGAGCGGTTTGCTTGGTTCTGTGGGGGATTCGGGCTGTGGCTGGGGGTGCGTGGCGCGCACGGACTGGGGGTCCTACGTTCGAGGCTGTCGAAGGCGGTCGAGCGAGGGGTCAGTCACGTGCGCGTCACAACGGCATTCAACAAGATGTTGGACCTTCCCGGGGCGTGGGTGGCCAGCGTGGAGTTCGCTGAGGACGGGCTGGTGCTGGGGCTTGGCCGTCGCCGCGCCCGGCCGGTGTGTCCGTGTGGCAGGCGCGGCACGGGCAGCTATGACCGGTCGGTGCGCCGGTGGCGGCACCTGGACTGGGGAAGGTCGAAGGTGTGGCTGCAGGCGCAGGTGCGCCGGCTGGACTGCCGAGCCTGTGGTCGGGTGCGCACTGAGCAGGTGCCGTGGGCCCGGCCCAGGGCCCGGCACAGCCGCGACTTCGAGGATGTGGTGGCCTGGCTGGCCCAGCACACCGACAAGACCACGATCAGCACGCTGCTGCGCAGCAGCTGGGAGACCGTCGATGGGATCATCGCGCGGGTCGTGGGTGAGCAGATCGACAGCGCCCGGCTGGCGGGGCTGGTGCGGATCGGGGTGGATGAGGTGTCCTACCGCAAGGGCCACCGGTTCCTGACCGTGGTCGCCGACCATGACCAGGGCGGGCGGGTGGTGTGGGCCGGAGAGGGCCGCAACGCCCAAGTGCTGGAGGGCTTCTACGACCAGCTCGGGCAGGCCGGGTGTGCTCGGCTGCAGGCGATCTCGCTCGACCTTGGGGGTGCCTACCAGAAGGCCACCAACACGAAGGTGCCGCACGTGCGTCAGTGCGCGGATCCGTTCCACGTCATCAAGCTGGCCAACGAGGCGATCGACAAGACCCGGCGGGTGGCCTGGAACCAGGCCCGGCAAACCCCGGTGGTCAAACGCGCCCGTGGTCGGCCCCGCAAGGACGCGCCGGCGCCGGCGCGTGATCAGAGCCGCTGGGTCAAGCACACCCGCTGGGCGCTGGTCAAGGACCCCGACCAGCTCAAGCCCAGCCAGCTCGAGGTGCTGCACGAACTGCGCCGCAGCAACTCGGTGCTCTACCGGTGCTGGCAGCTCAAGGAAGGCCTGCGGGACCTGTACCGGCTGGCCGATCCGACCGACGCCCCAACCCACCTGCACTGGTGGCTGGCGTGGGCCTGCCGCTGTCGCATCCCCGCGTTCGTGACCCTGGCCAAGACCATCCGGGCCAACCGTGAGCGGATCCTGGCAGCCGTGGAGCTGGGCCTGTCCAACTCCAAGCTGGAAGGCATCAACAGCAAAATCCGGCTGATCAACCACCGCGGCTACGGTCACCACTCCGCCGCCGCCCTGATCGCGATGATCTACCTGTGCTGCGGCGGGATCACCGTCCAGCTACCCACCGAAACGAGGTCCGCCCGGGATCTTGCTGGGTGAAGCCGGTGCGATCGAACGAGCCGATCAGGCTGTCCCGGTAGCGGTTCGGCGCCAGTGGCGGGGGTCGTCGCCGCCGCGCCGCTGCCTACACCCGGCCCCCTCCCGGTCAAGGGCACCCCGACGATCCTTCGCAAACGCTTCGCGCGAAGCATCATCGGACCCATCCCTTGACCGGGAGCCTCCGGGCCGGGTGCAAGACGGCAGCACGGGCAGGCCAGGGCCTGCCCCGGCGGACGCGCCACGGCGGCGACGACCCCCGCCCTTGAGTCGGCTCCAAACGACCCCGCCACCCCCCACGGGCACCCCCGCACGCACTGCGCAGAACCTCAACCGACCCACAGAAACCCGAGGAGTCCCCGTTAGCTGGGGTATATTAGCGCCGACCTCAATCGCCGCCAGCAGGGCTGAGATCTTCCGGTCTACCTCCGCGATTTGTCCCTGAAGACCGGCGGCCTGCGAAGACTGAGCGGAGTCTCGCTGGTGGCTGGCGAGAGCCTCTGGAGTGGTCAGGGAGGCAATCCACGTATCGAGTGGGCCGAGAATTGCATCCTCTCTGACATGGAGGGCCTTGGGGTGGCCAGGCAAATCTTCGGCCAACGCCCGGTTCTGCTTGATCGCGCATCGATACAGGATTCGACCGCTGTCGCCGGCACGGTTCTTATGCCATGTGCCCTCCATGCGCCGACCGCAGATCGAGCAGAAGATGAGCCCGCGTAGTTGGTAGGGACGGGCGCTACTGCGCGGCTTCCGATTCCCTGGTTCACGGGAGACTAGACGTCCTCGCGCTGCAAGGAACAGTTCGTCATCGATAAGGGCCGGGTGGGTCCGCTCGTCTGGCCGGACCCACTCATCTTCAGGGCGCCACCGCAGCCTCGTTCGATTGCCGGCCGCCACGTCCTCTGGGTCAATGAGCTCTTCGACCTTGCGCTGCTTGGCCCACACCCGCCGTCCAGTGTACGACTCGTTGGCGAGGATCGCGCGCACCGCGGAGAACGCCCAGCCGCGCGGATCACGGTGAGTATTGCGCGCCGGGTCGTGGGCGCTGGGCGACGGGATCCCGTCCTCTGCGAGGCATTGGGCGATGGCCCTAAGGCCTGTTCCGCCGGCATACATTTCGAAATCCGACGGACTACCGGGGCGGCGACGTCGTCGGGAGCGAGGCGATGGGCTCGCTGGCCCGCAGCGGCTCGGCCCGGGTTTGGGTGACGCCCAGCATCCACAAGCCGGTATCCGTACGGTGGCCGTCCACCGAGGAAGCGGTCGGTTCGGGCCGCGAGGTCGCGCATCGCGGCCCGGGTTCGCACTTGAATTCGGTTGCGCTCCCCTTTGGACATACCACCGAAGAGCGTCATGACCAGATCGTGCGCCTCCGAGCCCGGGTCGATGGGCCCACCGACTTCGGGAACCCACAGCTGGACCCCGTAGTAGGTGAAGATAGGAAAGGTGAGGCTGAACTGATTGCCGTAGAAGGCACGTTGCGGCTCGCCAATGACCACCCCGCCGAAGCCTCGGTTTGGGTCGCTCAACGCGTCGAGAAGGCGGGCTGCCTCCGGGCGACGCTTCCACGGTAGGGAGCGAGATGTTCCGAGATCGAAGTATTCAGCCACGATGCGGCCGCCCACAGGCTCAAGCAGCTGGCGTGCCCTGCTCAGCTGCCATCCACGGGATGCCTCGGGGTCCTGCTGGTCCTCGGTCGACACGCGTCCGTAGAAGGCCAGTGGGGTCATGCGGCCTCCGTCTCATCTCCCTTCGCGGCCAGGTCCACGATCATCTCGGCCAGCAGGGCGAGAGTGGTGTCCGGCAGCTTGTAGTCACAGGCTACGGCTGGCGTCGCATCGATACTCAACGAGTCGCCGGCCTCACCGCCGCCTGGGTGCGGCTTCCCCTTGGTGGCGCTGGCACACCCTGTTCGGTCAGGGGGACGCAAGCCTGGTCCAACCGGCGCTGGCTGCACACTGCTCTCCATACCCCCGTAAGCACGCTGAGCGCGCTGAGGTGGACAACACACAGCCCGGCGACGCGGGCGAAAGGCTCATCACTTCACGCCAGTCCGAGCACGGGCGGATGTGGCGGACCGCGGCTTGGTTCGAACCCAGTATCGCCCACCAACTTCACAGGCGGCCTGATGCGATGTAGGAGCGGGGCCTCCGCTCCTCGTGGGTTACCTCCCGGCGGGATGCTGGGAGTGCTCATGTAATCGTTCACGATTCGAAGGAGGCCCCTGTGATGCGAAGCGTATGCCGGACAGCAGTTCGTGGGGATCGATCTGCACCGTCGCCGGTCGGTGATCGTGCGGATGGACCGACGGGGGTGAGGGGCTGGAGACGGTGCGGATCATCAACGACGTGGACCGGTTGACGCGAGGTGATGGCCCGGGCCGGGGACGCACCGGAGGTGGTGCTGGAGGCGACGTACGGCTGGTACTGGGCGGTGGACGCGCTGCGGCGAGGCGCTCAGGTGCATCTGGCGCACCGTTGGGGGTGAAGGCGTTCGAGTACCGGCGGGTGAAGAACGACGTGCGCGACGCGACGGATCTGGCGGATCTGCTGCGGATGGGCCGGCTGCCGGAGGCGTGGATCGCGCCGCCGGCCACCCGGGAGCTGCGTGAGCTGGTGCGGCACCGGGCGAAGCTGGTCGCGGCTCCGCTCGGGCTGCAAGGCCGAGGTCCACGCGGTGCTGGCCAAGTGCGGGGTGCAGGTGGTGATGACCGACCTGTTCGGCGCCGAACGGCACCGGCGCTGCTGGACCGGCTGCGGCTGCCCGGCGCCGTACGCGGCCCGGATCGCGTCGCTGCGCCGGCTGATGGACGACCTGGACTTCGAGATCGACGTGTTCACCCGGCTGATCCGAGGGCCGGCTGGTCGCGCGACCCGGGCTACGCCGCGGTGCAGCACATCCCCGGGATCGGCCCGGTCCTCGGGGCGGTGTTCGTCGCCGAGATCGGCGACGTGCACCGCTTCCGCGGACCGCGCAGCTGGCCTCCTGGGCCGGGCTGACCCCCAAGCACCACGAGTCCGACACCCACGTGCACCGTGGGCGGATCACCAAGCAGGGCTCCCGGCTGGTCCGCTGGGCCGCGGTCGAGTCGGTGCAGATCCTCGGCCCGACACCGGCGTCGGGCGGCTGCGGCGAGCGGGTCGCGGCCCGCCGCGGCCGCAACATCGGCGCGGTCGCCGCCGCCCGCCAGCAGCTCGAGTACGTCTACTACGCGCTGCGCGACCACCACGTCCGCGCCCTGCACCAGCGCTCCGGTCGCGGCATGACGCCGCCGACCCCGAACTCCTGGTCGGCGCGGGTCGTGCAGGTCATGACCCCCCCCGGCGTGGTCGCCCGTTCTGATTGACCCACCGGCCAAGACTGTGCATCGCGCACCCCATCATGCCGCCACCACCCGCGGCGAAGGGATGACCGGCAGCCTCACGGCTGCCCTCGCCCACGAACCCGGCACTGACGAGAGCAACGCCCCACCGCCCGTCGCCACCGAGCAGAGGCACCCCGGCATCCCCACCCAGAGCCTCGGCCGCCAGCCCAACATCGCTGCGCCGAGACGGCGCCGGCGTCAAGGCCCTACGGCCGCTACGCGGTCGGGCTCCGCCCGAGCCTTGACCCCGACGCCTAACCTCGGCATGCCCGCAACGGCGCGAGCCGGAGCCAAAACCGACTCCAGAAGCGCGGCTTGACACGGCCCCGCTCCTACAGGGATGACCTGCGAAAACGGAGCAGTGATCAGAAGCTGTGGATGGCCCCTCGGCCTGGTGACGTGAAGGAGCGCACCTTCCCGAGGATGATCTGAAGCCCATACAAGTCTGATCAAGAGCCGGCGTTGGCGCGCTGGTTCGGGAAGGTACGCCTGTGCCCACGGTAGTCCAGGAGGAGAACGAGTCCAACAAGCACGCCCCGGCTGGGGTGGGTGGGTCGCTGTTGGACGAGCTGGTGCGCGACGGGGCCCGGGCGATGTTGGCGGCGGCGTTGCAGGCCGAGGTGGCCGCGTACGTCGAGGCCCATCGCTCAGGAGGTGGACCAGGCTGGTCGTCGGCTGGTGGTCCGCAACGGCTATCACGCTGAACGGGAGGTCAGCACGGCCGCCGGGGCGGTGCCGGTGCGTCCGCCGCGGGTCAACGACAAGCGCATTGATGAGGCGAGCGGGAAGCGGAAGCGGTTCTCGTCGGCGATCCTGCCGGCGTGGGCTCGTAAGTCCCCGCAGGTGGCTGAGGTGCTGCCGCTGCTGTACCTGCATGGCCTGTCCAGCGGCGACTTCTGCCCGGCGTTGGAGCAGTTCCTCGGCTCGACGGCGGGGCTGTCCGCGGCGACGGTGACCCGGCTGACCACCCAGTGGCAAGACGACGCCGCCGCGTTCGCGAAGCGGTCGCTGCAGGGCAGCGACTTCGTGTACCTGTGGGTCGATGGGATTCACCTGAAGGTTCGCCTGGAGCAGGACAAGGTGTGCCTGCTGGTGATGATCGGGGTGCGCGCCGACGGCAAGAAGGAACTGGTCGCGTTGGCCGACGGGTTCCGCGAGTCGAGCGAGTCGTGGGCCGATCTGCTGCGTGACTGCAAGCGCCGCGGGATGCGGGCCCCGGTGCTCGCGGTGGGTGACGGGGCGCTGGGGTTCTGGAAGGCGCTGCGTGAGGTGTTCCCCGACACCAGGAGCAGCGGTGTTGGTTTCACGTCCAGGCGAACGTGCTTGCTGCGCTGCCCAAGTCGGCGCACCCGGGCGCGAAGGCCGCCCTGGCGGAGATCTTCAACGCCGAGGACAAGGACCACGCGCTGAAGGCCGCCGAAGCGTTCGAGGCCGGCTACGGCGCGAAGTGGCCCAAGGCGACAGCGAAGATCACCGAGCACCTCGACGTGCTGCTGGCGTTCTACGACTTCCCCGCCGAGCACTGGATCCACCTGCGCCCGCCAACCCAATCGAGTCGACCTTCGCCACCGTGCCGCTGCCCGAGCGGATCACCAAAGGGACGGCTGAAGAGCAGCCGGCATGGCTATGGCATTCAAGCTCATCGAGTCCGCACAGGCCCGCTGGCGCATCGTGAACGCCCCTCACCTGGTCGCGCTGGTCCGCGCCGGCGCCACCTTCGAGAAGGGCAAACTCGTCGAACGACCCGACGAATCAGGCCAGGAGATCGGAGGTGATCAGCAAGTCCGCGTGACACGCCGATCCAGTCGGGTGGCCGGGCGGGATCGCACCGCCCGGCTCCCACGGAACCGTTTATGTGGACGTCCACATAACCGGTTCTGCGAGAGCCGGAGGGTGAGACTCCCTCCGGCTCCTCACCAAGACCCCAGCGATCAAGGCCTGGCTGGCCCGCCACCCCCGGTTCCACATGCACTTCACCCCGACCAGTTCCAGCTGGATCGACCAGGTGGAGCGCTGGTTCGCCTTCGTCACCGACGAACGTCATCCGCCGCGGCAACCACACCTCCGTCCAAGCCCTGGAGTAAACGACATCCGCGGCCGGGGTCGCCGCCTGGAACACCGACCCCAAACCATTCATCTGGACCAAGACCGCAGAACAGATCCTCGAATCCCTCTCGGACGACTTATTACACGCATTAACGGCGAAGAACACTAGACCCCTAACCTCGATAAGTACACAGGCCGGTGCCGGGGTGGACAATCAGCGCCTCAGGAGACTGCCTTGACACGTGCCTCGACCGTTGTTACGGCAGGCGTCCTGGTGGATCCGGCGTCCCTGGGCGTGGGTCCGGGGTAGACGCGATCACCAAAGTTGAGTGAGCGGACTTCCGAGACCTGCGGCCCTCACCGCATCCTGCTATGCACCGGGAACCACAAGTCCTTAGGGGTGGTGTATTTCGGTTGATCCTTCGACGTGTGGTGATGGGCGGGGTTTAGAAGGGGGGTTGTCCGGGTTGGGGGGTGAGGGGCTCCTCCTCGCTTGCTGTGGGGTGCCAGCCGCTGTCGGGGTCGAAGAAGTCCTCGGGCCAGGGGGCGGGGACACCGTTGTCGTCCCACCAGCCGGTTCCAGAGCCGGCGGCGAGCAGAGCGAGGTCTTCCTCACGAGAGCGGCCGGGCACGTAGTCGAGCCAGGGGTTGTTGATGCTGCTGCCTCCGGGTCTGCGGAAGCGGCCCCTCTGGTGGCGGTGACCTCACCGGGGACGAGGATGAGGCGGGCCGGCGGGCGAGGACGTCCAGGCCGAGGTAGCGGCGTCCTTCGGTCCATTCGTCGTGTTGTTCGGCTAGGACGGCGCCGACGAGGCGGGTCAGTGAGTCGCGGTCGGGGAAGATGCCCACGACGTCGGTGGGGCGGCGGATTTCGCGGTTGAGGCGTTCGTTGGGGTTGTTGGACGAGATTCGGGGCCAGAGCTCCTTGGGGAACGCGGTGAAGGCGAGGATGTCGGCCCGGGCGGCGTCGAGGTGGTCGTGCACCTCTGGCAAGGGCCCAAGCTGGTCAAGCATCTTGTCGTACTGGGCGTGCACCGCGTCTCGTGGTTGGGCTGGTCGTAGACGCTGGACAGCGGGGCCTTCACTCCCGGCCAGGCGCTCTTGGGGCAGGCGGCCATCAAGTTCGCCGCGTAGTGCGTGCGGCAGCGTTGCCAGGACGCGCCGGGCAGGGTGGCGGCGATCGCCTCGACCAGGCCGGTGTGGGCGTCGCTGGTGACCAGGGCCCCACCGCGCAGGCCGCGGGGCGACCAGGTCGCGGAAGAAGGCCAGCCAGCCGGCGCCGGTCTCCCCGGTGGCCACCTGGACGCCGAGCACCTCGCGGGTGGCCGTCGGCGTTGACCCCGGTGGCGATCAGGACCGCGAGGTTGCGCACCCGGCCGCCCTCGCGGACCTTCATCGTCAACGCGTCCGTGGCCACGAACGTGTACGGCCCTTGATCCAGCGGACGGGTGCGGAAGTCGGCGACGTGGGCGTCGAGGCTCTTTGGCCATCACCGAGACCTGCGACTTGGACAGGCCGGCGGACGCCCAGCGACTGCACCAAGCTGTCGATCTGCCTGTAGTCGACACCCCGAGCAGGGAGCAGGTCGCCACCACCGGAACGAGAGCGCCGCCTCCTGCGCGGCGGCGCCGCTCCAGCAGCCACTCCGGGAAGTAGCTGCCCAAGCTAGCTTGGGGATCGCCACGTCCACGGTGCCGACCCGGGCATCCAGGTCCCGGTGCCGGTAGCCGTTGCGGAAGTCGACCCGCTCCTGGCTGCGGGTGCCGTACGTGTGCCGCAGACCGCGCTCGGTGTCAGCCGACAGCAGCGCGTTGACGAATGTGGTCAGCAACTCCCGCATCAGGTCCGGCGAGGCCTGAGCCAGGCCATCGGGCAGCAACAGGGCAGGGTCGATCCTGGGCGGCAGCGGCGACTCCCCGTTGAGTTCCTCTTCGAGTTGGTTGCGAAGGATCACTCGAAGGATCACCAAGCTGTACCGCGCTATCGTTCGGTTAATGATGTGCTACACCGGGGCTTAACCGGGAGATCATTCCGCTGGACTCCACT
>CAVRXF010000037.1:0-77462 GCA_963724925.1 uncultured Actinomycetota bacterium
CGAAGGCCTGCTCGGCGACGTCCTGACGCGTAGGCGAGCCGAGGTCTCCCACGTCGATGTCCACGAGTCGAGGTCTCCCTCGCCGAGGTCTCCCCCGAGTCGAGGTGATACTGGGCCGGGACCCACGCCGGTATCACCTCGACCCGGGATGGGGCGGGGACGGCTGCAACCGGGGGGCCGCCGGGAGCAGTTGCAGGCCGGCGACTGCGAGCACCTGCGGCAATGCCCGAACGAAGAGCCGGTCCAGCTCCTTGACGTCCTCGGCCAGCTCGGTCCACGGCACCAGGTAGGGGCTGGTGCGTTCGTCGGGGTTGCGGGGTCCGGGCGTCCAGCCCTGCCCTTCGCGCTCAGCGACCCAACGCTCGTGCTCCAGCTCGGCGAGCTGCTCGATCTCGTGGTGATCGAGCGCCTGGGCAGCGCCGTCCCATTCGGTCAGCGGGGCGATGCCGCGACCGAGGGCCGACAGCTTGGTCGCGACATGGCTGGCCTGAGAACGGTTGGAGTGCCGCAGGGTCTGCGCCAGCTCATCCCACGGAAGCAGGGCGGGGTCACCCGGGTCGACGCCCTCGGCCAGCCGGTCCTCGACGTACATCTGGTGCAAGGCCCGGGCCAGCAGCTCGGTTGTCCCGTTGAGCAGGATGCCGGATCGGACGATCTCCTCGGTGATTCCGATGGTGAGCACGCTCGGGCCGCCAGCCCGCCCGGCGCTGCGGGCGACCAGGTCGGTGACGGCGGTACGCCGGCGGCGGACGACGACGAGATGCTCACCCGCACCGAGACGGGCGGCCAGCGCCAGCACCTGTCCTGCGGCTGCAGTGGCGTCCTCGTCGCAGACGTATGCGACGTGGGCGCGCCCGCTGTCCCAGCCCTCGTCGGCGGTGGCCGCCACGCGCAACGCTGCCCACCGGCCGATCTCCGGGGAGCGCCGCACGAGACGCTGCACATGGTCCTCGTGAGCGCCGAGCACCAGCAGCGGCAGCCTGCCGCTCTCGCCGCCGCGCCCGGCCCACAACCGCACCAGTGCCAGCACCGTGTTCGCCATGACCGGACCACTACCGGTGACGATGTACTGAGCGCCGTGGGTACGGTGCGGTGAAATCCGCGGATGGCGGTTGAGCGCCGACAACAGGCCCGCGCTCAGCTCGTTGACGAAGTGCGTCCGGATCGGCCCGGTGCCCACGTCGGCCAGCTCGGCCACCACCTGCTGGGTCCATAGGTGCGGATCGGACAGCAGCGCGACGCACTCCAGCGCGGGGCGGGCGGGCGGCCTGGCCACCGCTCGCGCCGCATTGACCACCTCGACGGCCGTCTCGTCGTCATCGGCACACACCACGAGGTTGGTCGCCTTCCCGACTCCGGCTCGGCGCAGGGTGTGCGCAGACCTGGGGTCACCGACGAGGACCAGCCCGCCCATCGACCGCAGAGCAGTCACCGCGGGGCTCATCGGGTCCGGGTGGACACCAACGACTCTGCCGCCCGACTCGCGCAGGTAATGGCCCAGCGCGGCCCCGGTGTCGTGTAACCCCGCAACCACGACATGCCCGCTTTGCCGGCGCACCTTCCAGGCCTCGACCTGCTCGGTGAACAGCCCCAACAGGTAGAGCACCGCCGTGTATGCCGCCACGACCGGCGCGAGGACGCGGGCCACCTCCAGCTGCCACGGCAGAACACCGGGGAGACTGCCGCTTTGCAGCACGAACAGCTGCACCGTGAGGTAGATCCGGGAGAGGGCCGGGTCGACCTGGCCGGCCTGCTCCTGGTAGAGGGTGAACCCCCAGAAGCCCAGCACCGCACAGACGACAAAGGCCGCGACGAGCAGCCCCCATCCCAGCCGGGTGGCCGAGCGGCTCGGGCTACTCACGCTGGGAGCCGATTCCGGCTGCATCGCTGACCTCCGAGGCGCCGTCGCGAGAAATGCTGCTGGGGGCCGACGGCACCCAGGCGAGACTCGCGAGCAGCACCACCGCGCCCAGCACCATGAACCCTATGCTCAAGATAAGGGCCGAGCGCGTGACACCCAGCGGCGCTCGGGCAGCCACCGGCCTCTGGCGTCCTGAGGACCACCCATGGGCTCTCGACTTCCGGAGCAGCGGCGGTCGAGATCCGCTTCAATGCGCAGCGGGTAGGGCGATGGCCCAGCGACGTTTCCTCCTCGACGTAGCGACGCGCGTTCCTGCGCGGTATGCCGTGCGCGCGCTCCCTGGGCGGCTCACCCGGGTCGGTCCACCCGGTAGACGACGTGGTCAGGCGGGTCGATCGGGTTGTCCGGCGCAAGCTCTCCAGTGGCGACGCGATCAAAACCAGCCTTCTCCAGCGCCCGCCAGGACGCCACATTGCCGGCGACGACCGGGACGATGACGCACGTGGCCTCGGGGACGTCGGCCCAGCACCGCGCCACCATGGCGCCGATCATCGCAGTGCCCACGCCGCTGCCGGTCCGAGCGACGTCGCCGAGCAGGTAGTCGATGGTCAGCGCCGCACGCGGGACGTCAAGCACCTGGCGCAGTTCGGCGAGCTCGTCGGGGTAGTCGCGCAGCCAGTGGCGCTGGATCAGCCCGAGGGGCTCGCCGCCCAGGAGTGCGACGAAGTCCTCGGAGGGTTCCTCTCCGCGGATCGCCGGTCCGAAGTCGCGCTCGACCGCCTCCGGGCTGGTCTCGTGGTTCCACCAGCGGGCGACGTGCGGCTGGGCTAGCCACTGGCGCAGCAGCGCAAGGTCGCCGGGCACGAGCGGGCGGAAGTCGACGGCGGGGTCTATCACGGCTGGCCCCATGCGACACAGCATGGTGAGTGCGCCGCCGCCGGTACTGACCTGCTCGAAGCCGAAGCGCTCGTACAGTCGGCGGGCGTGGTTATCGGGCTCGACACTCAGGCTGATCGCCGTTGTTCCGGCTGCGCGGGCGGCCGAGATCAGCTCGCTGAGCAGCGCCGCCCCGATACCGCGGCCACGGGCTCTCGCGACAACGCCCATGCACAGCTCCGGGATCCCAGCATCGACGAACCCGAAGCCGGGGTCGTCACTGGGCAGGTAGCGAAGCCAGGCGCCTCCCACTGGATGGACGATCTCGGCGACGACACCAAGGTCTCCGGGCCGCGGCCAACCGGCGATGTAGTGCGCGAGGTCAGGGAGGCTCATCACGTCGGCCGCGCTGGCGTGTGCGTCCTCGGAGCGCCAGAAGGCTGCGACTGCCAGCATCTGGGCAAGGAACGGCGCATCAGCGGCCACGGCCCGGCGCAGCACGAACGACACCGGTGCGGCCAGCCGGTTAGCCGCTCGCGCCGCCGGAGATGTTGACCAGCCAGGGGACGCCGAACCGGTCTGAGCAGGCACCGAACTCGTCGCCCCACATCTGCTTCTCCAGCGGCATCGAAACGGTGCCCCCGTCGGACAGCTTCTCCCAGTAGCCCCGAAGCGCATCGTCGTCACCGCTGAGCGAGATCGTGATGTTGTCGCCCGGCTTGGGTTCCTGCCCAGGCGGTGAGTCAGCCCCCATCAGGGTGAACCCGGCCGACGTGGCCAGCTGCGCGTGCATGATGTTGTCGGCGCCGGCCCCTTCGGTGCCGTACTGGCCGAAGGTGCTCACGGTCAGCTCGCCGCCGAACACCGACTGGTAGAACTCCATCGCCGAGCGGGCATTGCCGGCGAAATTGAGGTAGGGGTTGAGCGTCGAGGCCATGAGTCCGGTCCCTTCGAGGCGATATGTCTACACCGTGGACATTGCGGTCCCTCAACCGTAGGTTTGTTGCGTGCCCAAGGCAACCCCTCAGCGGCTGCCACCGCGTCGAGAGGACGATGCGGACCGTCGTTCCCTGCTGTCGCGCGACACCTACCACCACGGCGACCTACGGGCTGCTCTGATCGGCGCCGGCTTCGACCTCGCGAAAGCGGGCGGCGCCCAGGCCGTGGTCCTGCGCGAGGTGACCCGCCGAGCGGGGGTGTCCGCGCGCGCGGCATACCGGCATTTCAGCAGCCGCGAGACGCTGCTCGTCGCGGTCGCCTCCCCGGCGCTGGCCGAGCTGGCCCGAACCATCGAGCGCCGCCTGGATCAGATCAGCGAGACCGACCCGAAGAAGCGGGCGCTGGCCGGCTTGCGGGCCGTCGGGGAGGGCTACGTCGCCTACGCGCTCGACGAGCCGGGTGGGTTCGACATCGCGTTCTTCGGCCTGGCCACCATGGCTGCGGCTGGCGACCCCGCGGCGGCCGGCGACTCCGGGCTCACCCCTTACCAGCACCTGACCAGGTCCCTAGATCGGCTGGCCGGCGTGGGCCTGGCCGACCCGGCCCGTCGGGAGCTCGACGCGACGTACTGCTGGTCCGCCGTCCATGGCTTTGCGACGCTGGCCACTCGCGGCCCGATCCGCGACCTGCCCCGCGACGTGCTCGACGCGATGGCTCACGAGCTGGTCGCCGCAACGGTCGCCGGCCTGGTGGGCGACAGCGAGAGGTCAGTAGGTGCGGCTATTCGCAGGGTTTGACGACATCTACTGACCTCTCGATGAGGGGGTGGGGCCGGGGCGGGGGTGGGGCCGGGGCGGGGGCGGGGGCGGCGCGGTGGCGGCGGCGTTACTGCGCCTCCGGGTTGAGCTGGCCGCTCAGGTTCGCGCGCCCAGCCTGAGCGACGAACGTGGCGGTCAGCGCGTTGCCGGTCACCGGGTCGCGCAGCTGGATCTCGGTCCACTGCGGGTTCCAGCGCAGGTCCCAGCCCGCAGATCAGCCGGTCGTCCCCGTCAGACCACGTGCGGCGGCCCTGCGGGCCGTCCCGAGCCGGCCGCGGGGCTGCAGGTGCACGTTCGGCAGATCCGGGGCGGGCAGCCAGCTGGTCCGACCGGCATACCCCTCGACCTCGCCGAACCGGTCGCTGCGCTCCTGCCACTGCTCGCGCGCCTTGGCGATGTCGTCGTGGCTGCGGCCGACGAAGTTCCACCACATGACGATCTGCTCCTCGAACGGCTCGCCGCCGAGCACCAGCATCCGGGCCCCCTCGATGCCCGCCTGAAGGCGTAGCTGGCGAGGCCCGGCGTCCTGGCAGGCCAGGTCGCCATGCTCGAGCGGTATGCCGTCCACCGCGAGAGCTCCGGTGTCGAGCAGCACGCCGTGCTCGTACTCAGGGTCGAGGTCGAGGCTGACCAGTGCGCCGGGGCTCATCGTCAGCTCGGCCCCAAGCAGCGGCGTGAACGTCGCCACCGGCGAGGTCACACCAGCCAGCCGACCGAGGAACACGAGCGCCTCCGCGTGGCCTCGCTCCGCAGTGACCTCCACCGGTTGGGGCGCGTAGTGCTCGAAGGCACGGGGAGCGTCCTCGCATGCCGGGCTCGGCAGGGCCACCCAGAGCTGCACGCCGTGCAAGACCGTCGTATCGGGCGTGGACACCTCGGAGTGCGCGATCCCGTGCCCGGCGGTCATGAGGTTGACCTCCCGGGGGCGGACTGGGCCGTGGTTGTCGCCGCTGTCGCGATGCTGGATTTCGCCTTGGAATAACCACGACACGGTCTGCAGGCCGGTGTGCGGATGCGGCGGCAGGTCCATGCCGGTGTCGGGGTTGACCGGGGTCGGGCCGTAGTGGTCGACGAAGCACCACGCGCCGACGAACGAGCGGTCGCGGTGCGGCAGGGTGCGCCGGACCATCAGGGCCCGGGGGCCACCGAGCGGCACCTCTCGGGCGCGCAGGACCTGGCTGCTCATCAGGGCTCCTGGGTCGTGCTGATCGCGCTGCTCGTGCTCTTGCGCTCCAGCAGACCTCGCACGTATGCCGCCTGGCCGGCGTGCTGCATGGTGTCGTTGACGACCGAGATGATCCGGACGGCAGCGGTGACTGGCGGGTTCCAGTTCCGATCCACGATGCGGGTGTAGTCCTCGGCGACCATGGCGTTCAGGGCAGCCAGCGTCTCGTCGTGGACGGCGTCGTGGTAGCCGGCGAGCAGCCCGGGCTCGGTGAGGACGAAGGCGCCCACCTGCTCAGGCGAGTGTCCGTAGCCGTGGTCGCGCACGGCATACGGGAGGGCGAAGCGCTGGGACCAACCCTTGCTCGTCCACAGCTGCTCGTGGCCGGCCACGCCCGCGATGTGGTCGTCCTGAATGCGGGACAGGTGCCAGACCAGCCAGGCGATGGAGTTGGCGCCCGGGTCGGGCCGCCACAGCAGCTGGGGCGCGTCGAGGCCGTCGACCGCGGCGGTGACGTCTTGGTGGACCCGCGCGAAGGCGTCCCGCAGCAGGTCGGCACCCACCTCGACCGAGGGAACCTCGTGGCTCACGGTCGTGGGCTCGGCTCGTGGTGGCGTGACGGCATACCCCGACGCTACCTGAGCGCGCGACTCAGGGGGACCTTCCCGAGAGCCGCCAGTACCACCGACCTAACGACCCAGCCGGTTCCGGCGTCTGACAGGAGGGTTGACACAGTTCGTCGAGCTCCTTCTGGGTCCGCCGGCGGACGCTGGTCTCCAGCGCCGGAACGACATGCAGCCGTTTCCACCCTGCCGCCTTGGGTCTGCACAGTTGCACCAGATAGGGCATCAGGACCACTACCGCTGATACGGCTAGTACAGCCATATTCGGGGCGAGTAAGCCGGGCCAAAGCACTGCGAGCGAGACGTACAGCGCATTGCCGAACACGACCAGCAGCGCCATGACCCACCCTAGAAGGACCTGCTGATCCATCAATGCGAGTGCGAACGTGCGCAGGTACAAGAAGTTGAACGGTCCCAAGGCTCCGGTCATCGCGCACGTGATGAGCAAGACGGCTATGGCGGGCGGGTCCATGCCTAGGGCGTTCCGCACACCGACCCATGCCAGCACTACTGTGCAGCCGGTCAGCGACGAAAGAGCAACGTGTAGAGCCATTCCAATGCGAACGGCCCGCTCAGTCATGGTTCCCGGCAGTTCGCTCCATAGGTCCAGCGAATGCGCCAAGCGCTTACCTCGCTCTGCTCGAACCTGCGCCGAGAGGTGACCCAGCCGACGCAGCGGCACCCCGCCCGCCTCGCCCAGCATGACGGTGAGGAGCAGGGCAAGACACAACGTCACAAAGGCCTGCCCCTGCCCTCGATCTGCGATCAGCGACAACAGCGCCACAAGGACTCCAGCGGCAACTATCGCCATCGCTGTGAGCGCCACCGCGGAGTCGAAGTAGCGCAACCGACCCAGAGTGTCGGCTTGCGCCAGGGCCCTATTCGCCTGATCACTCACCTCGAGAACGTGCGGCCGACCCACAGTGACAGGCCACGCCATGGTCGTATCCGCCTCGCGGAGCTCTTTGACCAGACCCCAAGATCGAACATGCATCGCCAGGGCGATACCGAACGAGCCAAGCACTGCGACGCTCACGCTGTTGAGCAGCCCAGAACCCGCCTCGCTCACCAACGTCGCCGCCAGCTGCGAGGAGTCGCCAAACACAGCCGTCGCCGCGGCAAGGATCGCGCCCCAAAGCCCACCGGCGCCGATCTGCAGCCATACACGCTGCCACAGTCTGCGTTGGGCTCGAATGACCTCGTCAAGCACGGTGCCCTCCGTTGGTTCCATTCGCTCGTTCGGCTGCAACCATGCCAGCGGGCACCGACAACCACTCTCTCGAGCCACCATCCCGTTTGAGTATGCGCCGGGGCTGCGGACGACTCGGGGTTGACAGCACAGGGCCGAGGCCCCATAGTTTCCATATCAGTTAATTAACTGGATTGGAAAGTACGTGTCGACCGACTCACTCAGCACGACCTTCGCCGCGTTGGCCGACCCCACCAGGCGCGCCATCCTCGAACGGCTCGCTGAGGGGGACGCCACGGTCGGCGAGCTGGCCGAGCCGTTCGGCCTGACCCTGCCCGCGATCTCCAAGCACGTCGCCGTGCTCGAGCGCGCGGGACTGGTCGCCAAGAGCAAGAACCGCCAGAAGCGGGACTGCCACATCACCGCAACCCCGCTGCGCAACGCGACGTCGTGGCTGCAGGAGTACCGCCGCCACTGGGAGGCCAACCTCGACCACCTCGACGCCTACCTCACCCAGCTGCAAGGAAAGGACCAGCCATGACCTCCGACACCACCGCAACGGCCCAGGCCGCCGCCTCTGGCGACGCCGAGCACCCGGCATACCGAACCAACATGGAGCTGGTCGGCGACACGACCCTCGTGCTCACCCGGGAGCTCCACGCGCCCCGTGACCTGGTCTGGGCCGCCTTTACGACGCCTGAGCACGTGCGCCAGTGGTACGGCTGCGGCATGGGCGAGATGACCACGTGCGACATCGACCTGCGGGTCGGTGGGCGCTGGCACTATGTGCTGACCTCGCCGGACGGGCACGAGGACTCGTTCTCCGGCGAGTACCGCGAGATCGACCCGCCCGGGCGGCTGGTCACGACCGAGGGTTACGACAACATCCCGGGCGCCGAGTACCTCTCGACGGTGACGCTGGAGGAGTCCAGCGGTGTACGACGTTCCGCAACGTGCTGACGTACGCCGCCAAGGAGATCCGTGACGGCCACATCGGCGCCGGGCATGGAGCACGGCATGAACGCGTCGATGGACGCCTTGGAGCGGCTCGTCGTGTCGCTTGCCGAAGCGCGCTGAGTCTTCGGTGCCTGAGCCGGTATGCCGTGCGCGCGGCATACCGGTTCGGCGCGCGCGGCTCGGGGCACGTGGCACCCTGGTGTCAGAGACAGTCACCGCGGCCAAGGAGGACAGGATGACCGACGACCCCTCGATATCGGACGGGTCGGGCCGGCCGGTTTCGAACGACGAAGTGTTGCGCCAGCGAGCGCTCAAGAGCCTGAAGGCCAAACAGGACTTCAAGGTGCATCTGACGTCCTACCTCGTCGTCAACGGCTTCCTCGTCGTGCTCTGGGTGGTCACCGGCCGGGGCTACTTCTGGCCGATCTGGCCGATCCTCGGCTGGGGCGTCGGGCTGATGTTCCACGGTTTGTCGCTGCGCTGGGCCGACTCAGAGCCAACCCAGGCTCAGATCGACGCCGAGGCGGCACGGATCCGGCGACGGGACAACCGCGGCGGCCCGCAGGACGCCCGGTAGAACGTCCCGTCAGCCGGCCACAGGGACTCGGCGGTCGGCGCCAAGCGCGGCGACTCTGGCCCGTCGGTAAGCCGGATCCGGGGCACAACGGTACGGTGAGTTGCGACGCTGAACCTTGTAGCCCACCTGTTCGGAAGGGACGCCGATGCAACTTGACGTAACGGAAGAGCAGCTGCAAACGCTGGAAGAGCTGGTCACAGACAAGATCTCCAGCCTCGGCACCGAGATTCGGCACTGTGACAACCGTGACTACCGCCAGGCACTGGTGCAACAGCGCGAGCAACTTCGAGGCCTGTCAGCAGAGCTGCGTGACGTCAGCCCCCGCGAGGCCACCGGCGCCTGACGAGCTCTTGTACTGCTCAGGGCGCTCTTAGCCCCAAATACGGGGCTAAGAGCAGCGCGAAAGTGCCAAGAGCGACGGGACCTGGCCAAGAATGCCCGCCAACGCCGGCCCGGCCCCCGCGCTAAGCCCGCACCAGCTCGTACAGCGGCTTCTCCAAACCCTGAAGGTCCCGCTCGACCCGCTGCGTCAAGATCGGGTCCTCCACGACCAGCCCCAGCTCTACGTTGCGCTGCTCGGCACTCTGCGAGAAGTTCGCACTGGTCACCACAGGAACTG
Organism: uncultured Actinomycetota bacterium; assembly: GCA_963724925.1. Lineage (GTDB taxonomy): Bacteria > Actinomycetota > Actinomycetes > Actinomycetales > Dermatophilaceae > Phosphoribacter. The sequence continues at coordinate 9,625 of CAVRXF010000037.1, forward strand.
ATGGTCGACGGCGACGAACTTCGCGTGCGAGCGCACCAGCCCCTCGTCCACCCGCCGCGTGCGCCACACGGTCGCCCCACGCATCGCCCGCGCCACCTCCAGAGTCGTCGGCTTCCAGCCAGCCGGCTCCTCGTCCGCCGTGGCCGTGTCGAGGTAGATCCGCACGGTCACCTCTGGCCGGGCGGCGGCCCGCGCCAGCGCACCCCACAGCGCCGACGAGCGCTGGAAGTTGAAGGTCGCGCACACGACCGACTCCCGCGCCCCGTCGACGTAGTGGCGCACCGCCGTCGTGAGGTGGCCGTACTGCGCCAGGTCGCCAGGAGTCGTCCACACCGGCGTGATCCTCGTCTGGTGCTCGTGCGCGCCCTCGACCGCCCGCAGCACCGCCACGGTCACGTCGCGGCACGCGATCCCCAGCCCGGCCCGCCCCAGCAGGTCCCGCACGGCGACCCGCCGCCCCATGGCCACGGCGGCCAAGGCACCCGTTAGCGTCGCGTCGTCCTCGAGCCGGTCGGCAATCTCCTTGGCCTCCAAGCCAGTCAGGTATGCCGCGAGCGCTCGGCACCCGCCCGGCGCACCACCCAGCTCACCACCCATCGCCCGCCCCGAAGAAGCCGAGGTCGCTGCCGGGCAACCCGACCAGGAAGCGCCGGTCGAGGAAGCGGTTGGCCCGCTCGCAGGACGTCTCTGACGCCATGGTGCAGCAGTGGCAGGCGGCTCCGTGCAGGAAGTCCTCGGGGTCACGGGGAGTCCGCATGGCGCACAACGGGTCCGACGAGCACCGAGTGGCTCGGGTCAGCGCCGCGGTGACGATCGACGCCAGCCGCTCGGGATCACTCAGCGCCACCAGCCCGCCGAGTGTGCCGTCGCTGTCGGAGGCCGTCGTGCAGATGAGCAGACCGGCCGCCGGCGGGCGGCCATCCGGAGCCGGGCCAGGCGTAGACGCGCTCGCTCAGGCTGGCCGAGCCGTAGCCGCTGCGCATCGCCATCTCCCGCAGCAGCACGTGGGCGAAGGTGTGCACCAGCCAGTAGCGCGGCGGCTTGAGCCGCTCGTCCGGGTCGGGCCGCTCCGCGGTCTCGGAGTAACGGTTGGCGAAGTTGCGCCGGTGCGCCTCCCGGTGCGCCGTCCACAGCGCATCGGCCTCGACCCGCGCCTCCCAGGCCGCGACCGCGTTCTCGTCCAGCTGCAGGAAGACTCCCTCGCCGCGGTCCTCGGTGGCGACCGTCCACTCCGGCCGCGCCGCCCGGGTCAGCGGGACGAGACGGTGCTCCACGTCGGTGATCCGGTCGAGGTCGTCGATCCGGGTGAACCCCATGAGCGCGTTGACCTTGCGCAGCCGGTCGACCGCGAGCACCCGGGCCACCGTGCCCGGCATACGGGGCGACACCGTCCGCTTGCTCAGCAGCAGGCCGCTGGCCTGGTCCCCGTGCCGCTCGTGCAGCGGGTCCTGTTGCAGGTAGCGCCACTCGGGGACGAGCAGGTCGACCGGGTCCCAGGTATGCCGTCGGGCCTCGCGGTCCTCGTCGCTCTCGACCGGCGCCAGCGCCACCCGAACAAGGGCAGCCAGGTCGGCGTCGGGCAGCCCGGTGACGTCGACCCGGCCGTCCAGGTCGAGCAGGTCGCGCACCATGTCGGGCTGGCCGGCATACCGGGTCAGCCGCTCGGTGCCCAACACGACATTGATCCGGTCGGCGAGGTCCGCCCGCTTCTCCGCCGCGTCGAGCCGGGGCATGTCGATGACCGACTGCACCGCCGGGAACCACAGGTTGGAGGCCCCGACGAGCATGAGCCTGGTCTCGGCGTCGCAGCCGTCGACGGCGAACCCGTCCAGGTGCGGCAGCCGGCCGCGGCACGCGCGGCAGCTTGGCCCGCCCCGCCTCGCCCAGGGCCTCGTTCATGCCCCGCGACGCCCGGCACGACTCGCACGCGATGACCGCACTCGCGCCCTTGCCAGCGGTCCGGTCGTCCATGGTCAACACGGCACGTCGACGCCGGCCGAGCACGGCGCCCCGCGGTGCACCCACAGCTCGTAGGGGAACTCGTCGACATGCCCGGCCGTGCACACCAACAGGTAGCGCGCCGGCACGCACGGGCTGCCGCGCTTGCTGCGCGAGGCGACGGTGCGCCGGCGCCCGTAGCACGGCGCGTGCTCGAACACCGCCTCGTCCGGCCGGAACGGATGCGTGTTGCGGTACTCGAACGCGCTCAGCGGCGCCAGCCGGTCGCACCCCGTGCAACGCAGCCACTGCGGGAACACCCGCGCCGGCACGCCGAGGTCGCTGCCCTCGCGGGAGAACCGCGCCCGCTCGGCCTGCCACGGGAACGGGCGCAGCTCCTTGACCTGGTGGCCGAGCATCATCCGGACCACCTCGAGCAGGCGCGGCGCGTGGATGACCGGTATGCCGTCGCGCCGGTCCCAGATCCTGTCCCAGTCGTCGAGGCCGGCGGGCATGACGGTGAAGTGCGACAGGTCCATGACGGCGCCCGGACCGTAGGTGTAGAGCAACGACGAGGGGCGCGCCGACCCGACCCTGGCGAAGTTGCGTTTGCTGCCGGACTTGGCCAGCTTGGCAGCGTCAAGCAGCGGGTCCAGCGACGAGGTCGGTTGCTCGGCGACGGTGAAGTCCTGGCTCATGACCCGCCCTCATCCGCGACGACCGGCAGCTCCCAGCGCGGCGCACTCGGTGGCTCGAGCATGAACAGCCGCTCGGGGATCGGGCTGACGAGCAGGTTGATCTCCGGCTGCACCTCCCGCATCGAGTTGGCGACGACGAACGGCGCCTGCCCGCCCGGCGGCTCGTCGGCCCGCACCGACTCGGCGCTGCGGATCAGCGGCGCGTACTTGCTCGTGTCCGAAGCCCACTCGTAGACCAGGTTCTTGCCCTGCTGACCCGTCACGGTCGCGCCGGTTGTGCCACTGGTCCAGCCGGTTGACCAGCCGCTGGCGGCGCCGCTTCCGCGGACGGCTCGTCGGACGCCCGCGCCGCCCGGGCAACGAGGGCCTGCGAGCAGGTCGGACAGGAAGGCGTGGTTCGCCTTGAGCCGGCCGGCGGACCGCTCCGGCGAGAGCCCGTCGGCCCGGGCAGCGGTCAGCACGCGAGCGCAGCTGACCAGCACGCCGTCGAGCCCACGCTCGATCGACGTCGCCGAGAACGGCGTCACCGACAGTGGCTCCACCCGCGCGTAGAACGTCTCGTGGTAGTGGCGGAACGCCTCGAAGTGCGCCAGGTCCCGCGGCCGCACCCAGTTCCCCAGCGTGACGACGAGCCCCGGCCGGGCCCGGTCGCGGCCGACGCGCGAGGACGCCTGGATGTACTCCGCGGTGTTCTTCGGCTGCCCGACGACGAGCATGAGCCCGAGGCGGGTCACGTCGACTCCGACCTGCAGCATCGAGGTGGCCAGCACAACGTCGTACGGGTTGACGGCGCGCTCGGCGGGCTTCTCCCCTCGGTCCCGCGCCTGGATCCTCGCCATCCGCCCGTCGGTCGAGTCGAACTCCGGGGCGAACGGCACGGTCATCGCGTCGAGGGTCGCCGTGATGTCCGCGCCGGACACCCGGGCGGTGAGCTCGTCGATGTGCAGGTTCCCGTATGCCGTGCCGAAGCGTCGCGGCAGCAGCGACCCCGGGCGGCCCTTGCCCAGGAGGGTGCGCACGTCGTCCTGCAGGTACCGGGCCATACCCGCCAGCTCGCGGGTGGCGTTGAAGTAGCCGACGAGAGTGAGGTAGGGGTCGGCCACTGCCCCGGACCGGTCCAGCAGCAGCTGCCCCGTGGCCATGAGCACCTCCGCGAGGCGGATCTCCGCGCGGGTGAGCCGCACGCCGGTGGGGCTCACGCCGACGTACCGCCGGCCCGGCGCTTGCGGCGTGACCGCGACCTCCCGGGAGAAGAAGGTGTCGGCCACGTCGACGACGCGCGGCGGGAAGATGTTCGCCCGGCGCCCGTACAGCCCCCGGATCTGGTCGGCCGCGTTGCGGACGGTGGCCGTCGACGCGACGATGACCGGCTTGACGACGCTGCCGTCAGCCATCCGCCACGTGGTCATGACGTCGATCGCCACCTCGAACAGCCCGACCGTCGTGCCCAGTGCGCCGGTGATGAGGTGCAGCTCGTCCTGGATGACCAGGTCGGGTGGTCGCAGCCGCACGGTATGCCGGATCGCTGCGGCCGGGTGCCCTTCCCGCGCAACGTGTTTGCCGCCCTGGGCAGGTCGCAGTGCCGGTAGTCAGGGTGCACGTAGCCGTGCCGGTCGCAGCGGGAGGCGACGTAGCCGAACAGCGCCGCCGCCTCGCCTTCTCGGGCCAGCCGGGCGAACTTGTCGACCGTCGCGATGACGAACGCCGGTGCGAGCCGGTAGATCTCCTCGTCGACGGTGAGCACGGGCAGGCCGTCCTCGACGGCGCCCCCGGCAGCGAACGGGCACACCCCCAGGTCGTCACCGCAGTAGACATGGACCCGCCGGCTCACCATGTCGACGCGGACCGACGCGGCGAGTCGATGGGCGTGCCGCACCACGGGCAGCGCTGGATCTGCAGGACGGTGAGCCGGTAGCCACGGTTGTCGTGCGCCCGGCGCAGCTGCTCGTCGGCCTCGTCGACCCGCTTGGGCGACACGTCGGTGCCGACCCACAGCCCGATCCGGAACGGCTCGGCGCCCCAGGTCGCCGGGTCGTCGCGCCGGGCCAGCTCGGCCGCACAGACCAGGGTGGTCGCCCGCTGGAACTGCTGCGCGGTGAGCAGGCGCAGCGTGTACCGCATGAGCACCGTGACGCCGCAGCCGCCGTCGAGCGGCCCGTGTCCGACGCCACGACACCCTGCCGGCGCCGGACCGCGAAGGCGTATGCCGCGAGGCCGAGGTAGGCCTCGGTCTTGCCACCGCCGGTGGGGAAGAACAGCAGCTCGACCTTCGCCGTGTCGCCGGAGCGGCGCGGCAGCGCGGCCGGTACATCGCCTCGAGCTGCAGCAGGATGAACGCGATCTGGAAGGTGAGCCACGAGTGGGCCGCCGGACCCCGCGCCAGCACTTCGGCGCGGGCCGCGTCCAGACCGAGCGACGGCGCCTGCGCACGCAGCGCGGCGACCTGGGTGGCGATCCGCTGCTGGGCCATGACCTCGTTCATGAACCGGAAGCAGCGCAGCGCCTCCGCGTCGGAGCCGAGGAACTGCCAGGCCCGCAGCAAGCTGGTGCGACACCGTCGTGGCCTCGGCGACCGCGTCCAGCGCCTCGTCGCGCAGGTGCTCGGGGAGCCGCTCGGCGACCTCGCGCTGGGTGGCCAGCCACTCGGCATACCGGCCGACGATGGGGGACAGCCCGGCGGTGACGGCCTCGGCGTCGGCCTTCGCGAGGACGAGCATGTCGAGCAGGGCCCCGGGGACCTCGACCGCCTCGGTGAGCGGCGTCTCGACGGTCGGCAGCCAGGTCGTGAACACCCGGGTGGCGCGGCGGGCCCCGGGCGCGACGTCCCAGTCGACCGAGCAGGTGCGCCCGACGGCGAACTCCAGCCGGTCGCGGTACTGCAGCCGCAGCCGGCGCAGCTCGTCGTCGATCTCGTCGTACGGGTCGCGCAGGTCGTCGCACACCGGCAGGAACACGTCCGCGCCGCCGCCCTCCACCGACAGGGAGGTCTGGTAGAGCCACGCGTTGACCGGGATCTGCCGCGGGGTCTCCCGGTCGTTGCACAGCGCCGCCTCGACGAGCCGCTGCCCGCGGCCGGGTCGTCGTGGACGTCGACGCGCAGCACGACGTCGTCCTGCAGCGGGTACTCGCCGGTCGTGCCGGGCCGAGCTCGGCAGCGGCACCGTCACCGAGATATCCACGGGGGTGCGCCGGAACCTGCGGATCGGCCGCCCGGCCTTGGTGACCTCGCCGGTGCTCTCCGGCTCGTAGCCGCCCCACGACGCACGCACCGTCACCGCGTCGAGGTCGGGCGGCACCTGGAAGCGCAGGCCCATCGACGCCGGCATCATCAGGCCGCGCTTGGTCGGGCTGTCCTGGGCGGCGTCCTCGTCGGCGTCCACGGTCGTGTCGTCGACGGCGGCGACGGGCACGCCGGTGCCCTCCCGTGCGCGAGGTCGTCACCGACCTCGGCCAGCTCGTCGTCGGGGTCGGCGGTGCGCGGGGCCTCGCGGCTGCGGGTCAGCCGAACCGGCGCGAGCAGGCCGACGAGGTAGCGGGCGTCCGGCGCGCACGTCGAGGACCTCGTCCGGCCCGTCGCCCGGGCCGAGGATCTCGCGGGCCAGGACGTCGGCGAGGTTCTCCCGGGCGGTGAACGACGTGCCGTCCGGCTCGAGCGCCAGCCGGTATGCCGGCTGCGCGGCCTCGCTCGGCGGCTCGCGGGGGCCGTGGTCGGCTGGGTCACGGCTCCTCATCCTCCTCGTCGTCGGCCTGGGCCGGAGGTACCGCGCGCCCTGGGGGGGCGGCCCGGCGGTGGTTCTCGGCCAGCAGCCGGTCGAGGATCTCGACCCGCGCGGCCGGGCTGACCGTCCAGCGTTGCATCTGCCGGTAGGTGTGGAACCCATGGTCCAGCGGCAGGTCCCCCACCCGTAGGCCGCCATCACGGCCTTGTCCAGCTCGACGTGGATGGCGCGCATCCGCGCGACATCCGGATCGGCGGCGTCGGTGATATCCGGGTCGTTGACGAGGTTGTACAGCTTGGTCAGCCCGAGCTGCCGCCGGAGCATGATCTCGCGCCGCTCGGAGTCGAGCGTCGTGCCGATGGCGTCCAGCCAACAGTCGGCTCCGGCCGTGGGAAGGTCTCGAACACGTCGGACGGGGAGTAGCGGACTCGGGTCTCGCAGCGTTGACCCGTACGTGATGGCCCAGTCTGGTGAGCGCACGACGACAGCACCGCCTGATCAACGTACGAGTCCGTGGCGAAGACGGCGAGCGCTCGCTGAACACTTGGCTGGTTGGCACGCGTACTGGCATGACGGTCTTGCTCACCCGCGTAATGACGAGTACCTCGTCCAGGCCAGCGATCGCCTTGCGCAGAGCCGGCGTTTTCTGCGTATTGCCACCAATCAATCGCGATACACGGACTTACGTTGCTTTCTGGCGCGCTCCGGCAGCACCGCCTGACGCACGCGTCGAAGGGAAGCGGGTACGTCTCAGCCTCTTGGGGCGCATCTGTCGTTGAAGTCGATGACCCAGCGAGACGCCGCCGGTCGGGCCGGGAGTTCAGGTCCTCGCCGTTCAGGTACGGAAAGAGCACCTCGGTGTTGCGCTCATCCTCGTCGATCCAGCCTGCGCTTCAGCGGGCTCAAGCACGAAACCCATGCCCAGCACGAAGCAGCCCATGGAAGGCGAAGCCGACGTTCTCCTTCAACCGGACGGGTCGCCCGTCGACGCTGCCCGCGGGCTCGAGCAGTTCGACACTCGCTGGACACACGTCGTCATCGCCACTCGTTCGACCGTATCCGCGACTCGGCCGACGGTGCCCCACACCGCCGCGTACTCAAGGTTGGCGCTGGCGGCCGGCCAGGATCGGCTCTGAATGGCCCGCGTGATGGTAAACCCGCTCTCGACCATCCGGTCCAGCCCGACCTGGCGGGTGTCGCCTTGCGCCACGGTGTTCGTCGCGATGAGCCCGAGCGTTCCGGTGTCGCGCAACAGGCTCCGGCCCGCAGGAAGAAGTAGGCCACCAGGTCGGCGCTGCCCCGTCACTCCGTCGGCCAGGACGTAGACGAACCAGTCACGGATATTGGTGCCCGAGAGCGCCGGTGATCTTCTTGCCGCCCAGGAACGGTGGGTTGCCGATCACCGCGTGGAAACCGCCGTCGCGCATCGACGTCCGCCACGACGCAGCGGCCAGTGCAGCGGCTGCCACCGCTCGTAGTCGGTCGCCACCGTCGGAGTCAGCCCGCGCTCGATGATCGCGTCGAGCATCGTCGGATCGCCTTCACCCGACCGGGGATAGGCCGCGTCGACGGCGATCCGGAGGTTCTCGTAGGCCTCGTCGAGGGCCCGGCCGGGCTTGCCGCCGAGCACCAGGCCCGCGGCCACGATCGCCGTCGGCGACCGTCGTCAGGTCCTCGGTTGCTTCGAGGACCGCCTTCCACTGCCGCGCCTTCGCTGTCGCGGAGCGTTGCGGGTCGGCGTCGTCGATCTCGCTGGCGAGCGCCTGGCGCAGCCGGACCGCGCGGGCGATGGCGTGGTCGAGGTCGAGCCGCTCGACCAGCTCGCCGCGGGCGTCGACGTCCCAGCGCTGCTGCTGGTGGCCGGTCGGCGGGGTGATGTGCAGGGTTTCGAGCTGGCGCAGGTCGGTGATGCCGAGCAGCGAGTTGCCGCAGAGGATCTTGTCGTCGACGAACGAGAACGGCAGGTTGCGGTCCAGCGACACCAGCCAGAGCGACAGCTTGCCCATCTCGACCGCCATGGCGTTGATGTCGGCGCCGTAGAGGCAGGTCGCGACGACCTTGCGGGTGGCGTCGACCTCCAGCTGGTGCGGCGGCAGGGTCACCGTGCCCTCGCGGTGCCACGCCTCGACGAGCCGTGCGGCGAGGTAGCGGGCCGCCGCGACGAGGAACGCCCCTGAGCCGCAGGCGATGTCGGCCACCTTGAGGCTGAGCAGGTCGTCCGACGACACCGGCCGCCACGCGGACCGGTCGGCGGTCTGGTGCGGGCCGGGGCGGTAGACGAGCGGCTCCAGCGCGTAGTGCACGACCTCCTCGGCGAGCGAGCGCGGCGTGTAGTGCGCTCCCGCGTTGCGCCGCGACGGGGTTTCGACGACGAGCAGCCCACCCGGCTGGACGACCACCGGACGGCCACGCAGGTCGCGGCGGATGACGCCGATCCAGCCGCGCAGCCGCTTGCCCAGCTCGGGGTCGCGCGTCACCGACAGGACGGCCCGCTCGGCATCCTCCATCGCGTCCCCGGAGCGAAGCGCCCTGGCGAGCGCGTTCGCGGTCTGCGGCACGCTCGCCGGCTGGTGCTCCTTGGCCCACGCGACGATGGCCGCGGCGATCTGCTCGTCGCGCTCGTGCTCCTCGGCGAAGCCGTCGAGCACGTCGAGCGGGATCTCCGGCTCGGCGCCCTGCTTGCCGACCAGGCCGACGGTCACCTCGTCGGCTACCCGGCAGGTGTAGCCGAGCAGGCCTTCGTAGATGTAGCCGATCTGCTCGACGTCGATGTCGCGGAACGAGATCCGCCGGGCGTCCTGCCCGCGCAGGTGGGCGACCTGCACCGCGCGCAGCACGTGCAGCAGGACGCGGTCGTTGACCGTGACAGCGAGCGTGCCCCGGTCGGTGAGCCTGGACATGAACGGGAACCGGCCCGGGTCGAAGAGCGACCCGCCGTAGGCCGGCAGGCGCAGGTCCTCGAACGTCGCCCCCCGGAACAGCGCCTGCGACGTCGCAAGCAGCCGGTGCCAGGTGAACGCCGTGCCGTCCAGCGCCTCCTCGCCTTCGTGCCTGGCCCGCTCGTCGAGGGCGTCGAGCTGGTCCGTGAGGCCGTACCCCCGGCATACAGCTGGCCTTGCGGCAGCAGGCCGCGCTCCTCGGCGAAGAGCAGGAAGACGACCCGCATCAGCACGGTGACGGCCGCCTCGTAGACGGCCGACGGGTCAGCCGGCAGCGGCTCGCGGACACCCGCGGCCCGCGCGTCGGCGGCGCTTTCCGCGAACGCCTCGACAAGCAGCTCGACGGCCCGGCGGACCTGCACGCCGAGCGACTCGGTGATCTCCTCGGCCGCGGCGACCGACTCGGCGAACAGCTGAGCCAGCCGGTCCTCGGCCCGGCCCCCAACAAGAGAGCGCACCTGCAGCAGCGCGGCGAACGCGTCGCGCGCCTGCTCCTCCTCCACCCAGGTCTGCGCGTCGACGATCCCCGAGGCGACCATCGCCTTCGGTCGCGCGCAAACCAGCCCCCACCAGCGCCCGTCCGTGACCACCCCGATCGGCACACCGCTGGCCCGCAGCATAGCCTCCATCCGGTCGACCGGGCTGGCCGCCCAGCCGTCGTCGACGAGGTCGCGCAGGCCGGCCACCGGGTCGATCACCCACAGCAGCGCACCGCACGTGTCGCCGTGGACCAGCGCCCCGGTCGGCTCGACCGCAACCGTGCGGTCGGGCGACGTCGCGCGTGCGCTGGACCGCACGGCTGCCGCGTCGTCGCCGGTCACGAGCAGCTCGCCCCAGCCGAACACCTCGCGCACCACGACGTCGACCCACGCGTCCCGCGCCGTTCGGTATGCCGTGAGCGTCGCCTCGGCCTGCGGGTCGCGGTCCCAGGCGTCCCAGGCTTTCTCGAACGCGGGCTTGGCGTCGACGAGCCGGGCCCGGGCGGCGGTTGGCAGCGCCGGCATACCCTGCGGCCACGCTCGCTTGAGCGGCGGGATGGCGAGGAACGGCCCCTCCTGGTCCACCAGCTCCAGCCAGGCGCGGTGCTGCTCACTCGCCGTCCGCAGCGGACGCCGCCGAGTGGTCATCGCGCACCCGTCCAGTCCGTGGCGTCCTGCGGGGTCACCGCGAAGACCACGGCGGCGGTCGACACGTAGGGCCGCACGTCGGCATACCGCTCGCGGATGCCGGCCAGCTCGCGGGCGCGCTCGTCCGTCAGGGTGTCGAGGCGGGCCTCCATCGCGCCGGATGTCGCGGCGGCGCTGGCGGGCCTGCTCGTCGGCGATCGGCAGCTGCAGCAGGTCGTCGTCGCGCAGCGTGTCGAGCGAGTCGCGCAGGTTGACGCGCGAACGCGTCGAAGATCGCGCGCAGCGCGGTCGAGGTCGGCCGAGCGGCGCTGCTCCAGCCGGTGCCCCACGGCATCCTGGCGCTTGGCGGCCCGGTCGCGCACCGCTGCCTCGAGCCGGGACCGCACGGTGGCGTCGTGGGCATTCCACAGCTGGGCCAGCCGGGTGCGCACCGGGTCGCCGGCCGGGGCCAGCTCCTCGGCATCGAGGGCGCGGTCCAGCACGTCGTGCACCTTCTCCTCGGCCAGGCCGCGGCCGGAGAGGAGTACGCCGGTGAGGAAGACCTCCTCGTGCAGTCGCAGGCCACCGCGCCCGACGAGCACCAGCCGCGACACGGCCGCGACGCACGAGGTCGCCAGCCCGTCGACGACGACCGCGGTGACCCGGTGCAGCCCGGAGTCCGACGCCGTAGAGGGAGGCGCGCAGCAGCCGTGCGGACTTCTGCAGCAGGGCGTGCCCGAGATGCACGTGGACGAGGTCGGTGCGCCCGCGGGCCGCGTCGGCGTCGAAGGTGATCGGCCGCCAGATTCCGGGAGCGAGGCGGGTGTCCAGCCCGGCCAAGGTGCTCTGCCATAGCCGGCCCAGCGCCGGCACCTCGAACACCTCCGCGTCGGTGTCGACCTCATCGACCGGCGATCAGCGCCGGCTGGGCGGTGAGCCGCAGCGCGGTGTCGACGACCCGGCGGGCGTTGAACGGGGTCAGGTGCATCGACGCCTTCACGTCGGCATACCTGCGCGACAGTTCGGTGAGCTGGCGGTTGAGGTCCATGGCACCGGCGAGCGCCTTCGTGACGATGGCGTCGCTGCGGTCCGGCTCGGCGCGGCGGGGGGCGCCGGACCGGAAGAAGTGCGCCTGGATGTCGCCGTCGATGACCTGGTTGACCGAGCCGAGGTCGCTGGCCACCGTGCTGACCTTCTCGGCGATCCGGCGCAGGAAGGCCAGGTCGCCGGCATACCGGCTCGAGTCTGCGGTCGGCGCGAGGTAGTAGACCTGCGGCGGGAAGCGCTGACCGTAGCGGTCGATCCGCCCGATCCGCTGCTCGAGCCGTGATGGGTTGAACGGCACGTCGAAGCTGACCAGCCGGTGACAGTGCGCCTGCAGGTCGATGCCCTCGCCGGCGGCGTCCGTGGCGACGAGCACCCGCGTCGGGTCCTTGGCGGGGTGCTCGTTGAACCGGGCCCGGACCACCTCCCGCTCGTCGGTCGGGGTGGCGCCGGTGATCGTTGCCAGGACCGGGCCGTAGCCATGCTGCTTGAGCACGCCGACGATCCAGTCCAGCGTGTCGACGTACTCGGTGAAGACGACGACCCGCTCGTTGGTCCAGGTGCGCCCGTCGGGACGGCATACCGAGTCAAGGAGCGTGAGCAGCGCGGCGAGCCGCGAGTCGGGCCGGTGCTCGAAGCCGCGCGCCCAGCGGACGAGGCGGTCCAGCTGCGCCGGCGTTGCCGCGACCAGCGGGTCGGAGCCCTTGCTCTGGCGCAACGCGACGAACTCGGGGTGCTCGAGCAGGCCCTCCTCCTCGTCGCTCTGGCCGCTGCCGAGGACCTCTGTGTAGTACTCGTCGTCCGGGTCGGCCATCCGGCCGGTGGCCGCGACCTGCTGGTAGTGCTCCAGCGTGCGGGCGAAGGCCCATGGGCTGGAGAGGAACCGCTTCTTGAGCAGCAGCGCCACGATGTCGCCGGAGCGCTCGCGGGCCGTTGGCGCGGGCGCTGTCGGCCAGCGCTGTCGACAGCTCGTCGAACGCCTCCTGCTCCTCTCGCGTCGGCTCGAACGGCACTGTATTGATCTGGCGCGGCTGGAAGGACTTGTCGGCGATCTGGCTCTTGAGCCGGCGCACGGCGACCTCGCGCAGCGCGTGCTCGTCGAGCGTCGCGCCGCGGCTGAACCTGCGGTTGTCGACCATCTCGAGCAGGGCGGTGAACGACTCGGTGTGCCCGTTGTGCGGGGTGGCGGTGAGGAAGAGCCGGTGCTCGCAGCGTGTGGCCAGCTCACGCGTCGCGACCGTGCGGTGGCTGTCGACGGCATACCCGCGTCCGCCGCCGAGCGCGCTGGGACTTGCGGGTGCGACGTGGTGTGCCTCGTCGACGACCAGGGCGTCGAAGGCGAACCGCCTTGCGCTGCCGGGCTGCCCGGCCTCGGCGTAGACGTCGCGCAGCAGCCGCTGGGCGCGCACGCTCGGCAGCCAGGCCATGCTCACGATGACGCGTGGGTAGAGGCGGAACGGGTTGGCCGCCAGGCCATGGGAGCGGCGCACCTGGGCCATGAGGGCGCTGTCGACGATGACGAAGTCGAGGCCGAACTTCTCGCGCATCTCGTCCTGCCACTTCAGTGACAGGCTCGGCGGGCAGACGACGACGACCGTGCGGGCCCGGTGGCGCAGCAGCAGCTCCTGGATGACCAGGCCGGCTTCGATGGTCTTGCCGAGGCCGACGTCGTCGGCGAGCAGCAGGTTGGTGCGTGGGGCCTGGAGCGCTCTCCTCAGGGGCTCCAGCTGGTAGGCCTCGACGTTGGCGCCGCTGCGGAACGGGGCCTGGTAGGAGCCCGGGTCCGCCGAGGTCACCGCGCCCCAGCGCACCGCGTCGACGAACGCGCCGAGGGTGTGCGGGTCGTCGAAGGCGTCCGGTGACACCGTCGTGGGCAGGCCCTGCTCGGGGCTGACCGTGTGGCCGACCTCGAGCTCCCACACGACGGTGAGCTCCTCGCCGAGGCGGTCCTCGTCGAGGGACTGCAGCGCGACCAGGTGCTGGAACCGCGGCTCGGTCTCGTCGGCGGGGCTGCGCGGCAGGGCCTGCTCGCGCACGTCGGCGACCGCCCACGTGGCGCCGCGGACCTGGACGACCCGGCCGGGCTCGGGGACTTCGGGTATGCCGTTGCGCTCGCCCAGGGCGGGGTCGCCGGTGACGACGGTGCCGGTGGCGGTCATGACCCACCTCCCCTGCTGTCCCGAGCGGGCACGTGGCTAGCCAACCAGGTACGCCCGGTGTCGGCATCTGCAACTACGTTGGTGCAGGTTCGTTCGCAGTCTGGCTTGGTCGGGAGATGGCGAAGCGCTGGGGCAGAAGATTGTTCGAATCACTGGTCGAAAGCCCTTGCGTTCAGTCAGACGTGGCGTAGACTAGATACATGTTCGAGAGCGTGTGCGAGCCGACGGTGGCCGCGGTGCAAGCCGCGGACCCGTTCCGGCTCGCCGCCGCCCTCGCAAGGGTGAGCCAGGATCGGCTGTCTGCGATGAGCGCGGACGAGGCCGAATGTGTGGTCGCGGCCACCCAACGGGTCGATCAACGCGCGTGTCCGCTCGCCAGGCCGTGGCGGTCACCCGCTACACCGAGCATGTGCTCGCGGCGCGGGACGCGCAGCGGGCGGCCCGGTACGGCGCCGGTGCCGGTATGCCGGTCGGGGCGCCGACCCCGCAGCAGCAGGCCGCCGCCGCCTTGGCGCCGATCCTGCGGATCGCCCCGCGGACCATGGTCACCCGCATCGACACCGCCCACACCCTCAGCCTGCTGCCGGGTACCGCGGCGATGGCGTGGGCCGGGGACCTGGAACCCTACCGGGTCAGCGTGATCACCCGGGCCGCCCGTGAGGTCGAACAGGAGCGGCTGGGCGAGTTTGAGGCCCGGTTGCATCACGGGGACATCCGGGAGTTGCCCGGCTCGCGGGTGAAGACCCGCGCCGAGCTGATCGCCGCCCGCCTGGCCCCCCAACCCGAACCGGATGACCCCACCGATCCCGAGGACCCTGCGGAGGGCAGCGGGGCGCAGCGGCAGGTGCGGGTCAGCCCCGGCGAGCAGGCCGGGCTCACCCACTGGGATGCGCAGCTACCCGCCGAGGCGTCGGTGGCGATGTGGGCCGCCGTCGAGGACCTCGCCGCCCGGTACCGGGCCGGCAACCCAGACCTGACGGTGGCCCAATCCCGCGCCGACGCACTGGCCGACCTGGTCCTCTCCGACGTCCACGTGAGCACGACCGCGACCTTGATCATCCCCACCACCTCAGCCCCCACCACCGGCGACGCCGGCGACACTGACGCGGGCGTGCCGGCGGCTGAGCAGGCGCCCGCACCGAACGCGCCCGCCGAGTCGACGAGCACGCCGACCGACCCGGAATCCGAGCCGGCTGGTGGCCGGCCAGTGGGTGCTCTCACGAAGCTGACCCCGCCGCCGTGTGACTGCGCCGCTCAGCGTTCCCAGCCGTGGATTGACCTGCTGGACCCGTTCGAACACCCGAGTGTGGTGCTGGGCGGCTCGTGGGCTCAGGACCGGCCCGACCCGCCGCTGCACGCACGGTTCAGCGAGTACCTTGACCGGAGAGGTCGTCGAGGACTACTCCCACGGTCTGATCAGTCGCCGTGATGCACTGCGCCGCCTCGGCATGCTCGGCGTCGCCGCGGCCGTGGCCGGGCCGTTGCTGGCCGCGTGCGACACGGCCGGACCGAGCGGCGGCGCCCAGACGCCGACGGCCAGCCCGACCGGTACGTCCGCTTCGTCCGCTGGTCCGGTCGCGCGGGAGACCGAGGCGGTCACGTTCGCCGGTCCGGCCGGGCGCACCATCCAGGCGGCCTGGGCGACCGCAGACACCCCCCGCGGTGCGGTCCTGGTCGTGCACGAGAACCGCGGCCTCACCGACCACATTCGCTCGGTCGCCGGTCGGCTCGCCGCGAGCGGCTACTCGGCGCTGGCCGTCGACCTGCTCTCCGAGGAGGGCGGATCCGCGTCGTTCGCCGACGAGGGGCAGGTCGCCGCGGCGCTGAACCAAGCGCCGGACACCCGGTTCGTCGAAGACATGAAGGCCGCCATCGGAGAACTGCGACGACGCGCGCCCGCGGCCAAGATCGGCGCGGTGGGCTTCTGCTTCGGCGGCGGGATGGTCTGGACGCTGCTGGCCGCGGGCGAGCCCCGGCTGGCCGCTGCGGCGCCCTTCTACGGGCCACTGCCCCAGAACGCCGACTTCGCGGGCTCGCCGGGTGCCGCCGTCCTCGGCGTGTATGCCGGGCAGGACGACCGGGTCAACGCCACCCGGGAAGCGGCCACCATAGCGCTCGTCAAGGCCGGACTGACCCACGAGATCGTGACCTACCCGGGCACCGGCCACGCGTTCTTCAACGACACCGGGCAGCGGTACGACGCTACCGCCGCGGCGGCGGCATACCAGAAGCTCACCGAGTGGTTCGCCACCCACCTGGCGTAAGCACGGCTAGCCTGCGGCATCACCGGGACTGCGGCAGCCGAACCGTGCCACGCTTGCCTGCCGGAGCCGATGGGGGTGGCACGACCGGGCCGATATCGCCGTCCGGCGCCTCGTCCAGGTCGACCATGACCGGGGCATGGTCGCTGGGTGCCTTGCCCTTGCGGGCGTGCCGGTCCACCCAGGCCGCTTGCACTCGGCTCGCGACCGGCGTGCTCGCCAGGACCAGGTCGATCCGCATCCCGAAGTCCTGGTGGAACATGCCCGCTCGGTAGTCCCAGTAGCTGAACACGCGCTGCGTCGGCCACCGCTCACGCACGACGTCGTGCAATCCCACCGCCGTCAGCTGAGCGAGCGCCTCCCGCTCCGGCTTCGTCACGTGGGTCTGCCCGACGTAGGCCTCGGGGTCGAACACGTCCGCGTCGGTCGGGGCGATGTTCAGGTCGCCGCAGACGATGGCGGCCGCTGGATCGCCCTGCAGCACGTCCCGCAACGCCGAAAGCCAGGCCAGCTTGTAGTGGTAGTGCTCCGATCCGGGCACTCGGCCGTTCGGGGTGTACACCGAGTGCACCCGAATGCCCCCGGCAGTCGCGGAGACCATGCGAGCTTCCTGATGGGGGAACCCGGGGCCCCCGGGTAGGCCTGGCACGACGTCGTCCAGCCCGACCTTGGAGAGAATGGCCACGCCGTTCCACTGGGCTTCGCCGTGGGCGGCGACCTGGTAACCGCGCAGCGCGAGCTCGTCGCCCAGCAGCGCCGCGAACGCCTCGTCGGCGAGCTTGGTCTCCTGCAGGCACACCACATCCGGGCGGCGCTGGTCCAGCCAGGGCAACAACCTGGGCACCCGCTGCTTGGCCGAGTTCACGTTCCACGTTGCGATCCGCACCGAGCCACGGTAACTGCCCACCCGCCAGGCCGCGCACCGCGCGCCCGTTCCGGCTCTTGGCTCGGGGTCCTTATCGGTTCCGCAGGCTCTCCTGGAGGGTGGCGATGCCCAGGTACAACCCGCCGAGCAAGAGCAGCACCCCGAATCCCTGCTGGAGGTTGCCCAGCACGAGCGACACAACCGCCCACACGCCAGCCAGTGCGAGGCCGATCACCACTACTCCGGCAAGCAGCCCGATCACCCGTCGGCGCACGACCGCCTCGATGAGCAGCATCACCGCGGCCACCCAGAGGACGGCTCCCACAGGCGCGTGCTCGTACAGCATCAGGACACCGAGCGCAGTCAGCAGTACCGTCCCGGATGCCGCCGTCCAGACCCGCAGCAGCCGGCCCGATGACCGACCCTGCTCGTCGATGGGCACGGCCCGGTGGCGCAGGTGCGCGTGCACTGGCTGCTCGGGCAGCTCGCCTGCGAGCGCCAGTTCGACGCCGTCACGCATTGCGCTGAGCTCGGACTGCTCGCCTCGCAGCTCGCCGACGGATGCGGTCAAGGCGCGGACGACGGGGCCGGGGCGAGTGGCGGGCACCCCCAGCGTCCGTTCTGCGGCAACGGCGCCGCGCAGCTGTGCACGGTCGGATTCCAGACGCTCGCCGACGTCGGCCAGGCGCTCGGCAACGGCGTCCACCGTCAGCGTCAGGTTCGCGCTCACTGCCGCGCGGGTGGGTGCGACCTTGTCGAGCCCCGCCCAGGCCACCGGCTGGCCCCACGCGGGGCGCACCAGGCCGTTGCGCTCGTACCGCGGTCCGGCGGGCGCCCGTTCACCACCGAACGGGTCGCTCGTGTCCAGACCCCACAGGCCGCGGAAGTCCCGCACCCACGGAGTCGTGTCGTCGATGCGGACGGGGGTCCATTCCCGCGCCAGTCCAGGTCCGATCGTGACGCCGTCGCCTCGCTTGTAGTCGATGTACGGGATGCTCAGCGCGGACGAGCCACCGTCCGAGCCGCCCGCGAACAGCAGGACGAACCGGCGTAGCCATCCCGGAAGGGGGATTGCAGCAGCGACAAGGTACTCACCGCGAAGGTAGGCCCCGGAGTGCGAGCCGGCCCCGACATAGACCACCGGGTGCTCCCCGGAGCGAGCGAGGTCCGGGTCGTCCCAGCGGCGCCGCAGGTCGTCTCCCACCTCGTCATGCGACGAGAAGGCGACCCAAGCGGGCGACAGCGGGCCCGCCTCCTGCCCAGACTGGCCGTCGGAAGGCACCAGGAAGATGGTGACCTGCTCCCAGTCGCCCTCGTGGTCGTTGACGCCGCCGAAGGTCGAGCGCCAGTCGTTCATCGCGTACCAGTACCAGTACTGCAGAACCGTGTAGCCGCCGTCCTGCGTGACGTGGCCGTAGTAGAAGGACTCCCGATGGTGAGCTGAAGCGGCATACGACTGGTGCGCTGCTGCCGCGAAGCCGCCGGGGACGCGCCCCCGCAGCAGCAAGGTCAGCCGCATGATGATATCCACGAGCCGAGCGGCCAGTCCGACAGCCGCGAACCTGCTCGAGGCGCGGAACCGCTCGCGCTCGGCACGCCCACGCCAGGTCCGGTATGCCCTGCGCTCCAGCGACCGCTCGACGTGGTTGAGGGAGAGCGAGCGGCCGGCCTGCTCGCGCCCGAGCTGCGCCAGCGCGTCCAGGGTCAGGGTGCCGCGCGCGGCGAGCTCGTCCGCACCGGGCCGGCGGCCTTGGCGGCCACCCGCTCGAGGCGAGGCGGCCGCAACAAGACTCGAGCGTGCCACGTAGTCGTCGACCGACATGGGTAGGAACAGCTCGCCCGCAGTGAACCGCAGCTCGGGCTCGAACCGACGCAACAACGCGAGCTGCTCGTCGGCGTCCAGGGCGCTCACCGCTGCACGTCCGACAATGCCGCGTCGTCAGGACGGGTCAGGACAGTCGCGGCTTCACTCACGGCCCCATCGTAAGGAGCGCCCCGCGCCGACCAGACCGCCGCAGTGTGCTGCTCAGGCTGCGTCTTGGGGGGTCTTGCGCCGCGGGCCAGCTGCGGCCGCGCCGCCCCCGCCCCCGGAGAAGACACTGGCAACGCCCAGCATGAACCCGAAGTCGTACCAGTTGCCGTTGTTGTGTACCTCATAGATGCTCACCTGGTCGTTGAACAGCGACACGATGAATGTGATCGGCGAGATGAGCCCCTGCCACAGGCCCAGCCAGAAGCCGGCCGCGTCCGGGCCGCCGGTCGAGGCTGGGTTGGGGCCGGCGGCACAAGCGCCGAGCACGGCCAGCGCGAGGACAGTGACCATGAGGCCCGCCGCCCGCCGGGATGACTGGCTTGGTCTAGGGGTCATGCGGTGTGCTCCTCTCGATCGAGGCGATTGCGGGACCAGAGCGTCCGGGCGACCAGGACGTTCCACACGAGCGCAGCCAGCCCGCCGAGCATGGCAAGGGCCATGATCAGCCCGCCCGCGTGCGGGTCGAGGGTGATGCCAACGGTGTATGCCATGAGCCCGGCGGCCGCGAGCAGGCCCAGCCAGCCGGTGCGCCTGCTGAAGACGCCTCCCCGCAGCATCGCAAGTGCGACGAGCGCGGTGCCCAGCTCGCTCACCAGGAATCCGGGCAAGGCGCCCAGGCTCGCGTGCGCGCCCCGGGCCAACAGGGCCTGGGCAGCCGGTTCCAGAGCGAGCCGCTGTGCCGCAGTGCAGGTTTCGTCACAGGTCCGAGCCAGCTCGAGCATCGGCAGCGCGACGTTGGCGGCGACGAACAGGCCCGCACCGACGACCACGACCACGACCCCCAGCAGGGCCATCGCCGGGTTCGTCCGTCGTTGCGCTACGAAGATGGCCAGGTACATCGGCAACACGACGACGACGAGCACCGCATTGAGCAGGTCCAGGTTGCGCAGCCCGAGCAGTGGCTGCTCGCGTAGCTGGACGAGCCACGCCGCTGCACTGGTAGGCACCGTGTCTGGACCCCAGCCGGGCAGCGTCGTCAGGACGATGTCGAGCATCGAGCCAGCCACGGCAACGAGGGCCATGACCGCGCCGAGCACGTAGAGCGGGCGCCAGGGGTGCTCAGGTCCCTGCTGCCTTAGGGCGTCCGAACCACCTGATGACTCGTTACCCCGAGGTGTTCTGTCATCGCCGTCCAGCACTACTGGCTCGTATGTTCCGTCTGCGGGGATCACATTGTGAGCCACGAGTCTTCGCCTCCTCACGGCATACCTAACGTTGTTAGGCTCCGGTATCGAGAGTGGCACCGAACCCGCCCCAGCGCTCGCAGAGGAGACGGAGATCATGCCCAGGACGGCTCGGCACACCCGCGCGCCGGTGTCCAAGGAGCGCCTCTACGCGCGCGCGCTCTCGATCATCGACGCCGAGGGGCTCGAAGCGCTCACGATGCGCCGGCTCGCGGCCGACTTGGGGGTGGAAGCCGCGTCGCTGTATCACCACGTGCCCAACAAGCAGGCGCTGCTCGACGGTGCGCTTGGCCTGGTGCGCGCCGAGATGGCCTTCGACGAGCCGCTCCCGCAGGACTGGAGGGACGTCCTGGAGCTGGTGTTCATGCGCCATGTGCAGGTGCTCATGGCGCATCCGCACCTGTTGCCGATGGCCGGGCGGCACGTGGACACCGACGAGGCAGGCGGGTTGCCCTACCTCGTGGAGAACGGGCTCAACGAGGAGGACGCTGTGGCGCTCTGGCAGTCCATTATCGCGTTCGTGGTCGGGTTCGCCGTGTTCGCGACCGAGTCGTTCCCTCGCGACAGCGACTACCTGCCGGACAGCCTCGCGCGGCGGATGGCCCAGTGGGACGAGGCAACCTGCCGGCGCACCGTGCGCTACCTGCTCCGCGCGTATGCCGGGCCCCCAACCCCTCCCGCGGCCCCGACCCTCCCGCGGCCCCAACCCCTCCCGCGGCCCCGACCCTTCCCGCGAAAGGTCCGTGGGTGCTGCTATTCGGCCCGAATAGCAGCACCTACCGACCTCTCGACGTGGGGGATCGTGCGCGACGCGAGTCAGCGGTCGGGTGCGAGGAGGGTCTGGAATAGCGTGTCGGCCAGCCAGTCGCGGTACTCATCGTGCGACCAGCAGCGCGCAGTCACGAGGCTGTCGTAGTTGCTCTGGGCACACACCGTCCAGATGATGTCGGCGCCGCGATCGACCGATAGGCCGGGCCGTAGGCCTCCGCGCTCGGCCAGCAGGGCGGCGAAGTCACGCAGGCCCGTCAGGCGCTGTTCGGCCTGCCCTTCGCGCATCCGCTGCAAGGCCGGGTCGGTTTCGGCCAGCACGTCGGCCACCACCTCCTCGGCGCGACCGAGCGAGCGCGGGCTCCCGCCGGTGAGCCGATCCTCGATGCCCACGTCAGGGAGCATCCGCAGCGCCCATCCCCGCGAGGATCTTCCGGGCCACGTCTACCGCGGTGGTCAGCGCCAAGTGGAGCGACCCGCCGTCGCCGCTCGCGTCGCCGACGCTGTAGACGCCAAGCCGTGGGTTCAGCTCGATCGCCGCGGCATCCAGGTCACGGCGCGGTGCCACCCCCATGGAGACGACGACGGGCCCGGGCGCGTCGACCCAGTCCTCGCCGGCAGGTCCACGAATCAGCAGCCGACTAGGTTCTGTACCAATGATTCTCGCGTCGAGCAACGTGCGCACGAGCGGGTGTTCGAGCAGCCGGGGTACCAGCACGATCTTGGCCCGCCGGCCCACGTCAGCAGCGATGCTCGGCTGCGGGCCTACCAAGGTCACCCGCGTGCCTCGCGCAGCGAGGTCGTCGGCGACCGCGGCGCCGTCGCGGTCCGCCCCGTAGACGACCACAGCCCTTGGTGCGGCCCGCCCGCTGGCGAGCCACTCGTGCAGCTCCACGACCTCCCGGTCGCTACCGTCCGGCAGGTCGGGAGGGTAGCCGCGGCTACCCGTCGCCAGGACCACGGCATCAGCGGGAGCCCAGCCCGCCAGCACGTCGGGGGTCACCGTCGCGCCGAGGTGCAGGGCGACCCCCGCCTCGGCGAGCTCGGCGGCATACCAGTCGACGATCCGCCCGTACTCGGGGTACCCGTGCAAGCGCGATGCGAGGCGAAGTCGTCCCCCAAGGTACGGCCGTGCCTCGAAGACCTCGACGTCGGCACCTCCGCGGGCCAGCTCGCGCGCGACCGCGAGGCCCGCGGGGCCGCCGCCGACCACCTTGACCGTGACCCGCCGCCCGGGCTGCGGCGTCGGCTGCGTCGGCCTCCCGCCCCACCCAAGGGTTGACCGTGCACGGGATCGGCTCTCCCGACCCGAGATTGTCGATGCAGTAGTTGCACGCGATGCAGGGCCGGTACCGACGACCGTCCAGCGCCCGCAGCGGGAAGTCCGGGTCGGCGTGCAGGGTCCGCGCCAGGCTCACGAAGTCGGCCTGCCCGCCGCCGACGATCTGCTCGGCCACGTCGGGGGTGCTGATCCGACCGGCGACGCCCACCGGCATACCGAAGTCGCGGTACGGCTGCGCGTACCGGGCCAGCAGCCCGCGCTCCCACTCACCTGGCTGGATGATCCACTGACCCGCCTCGTAATTGCCTGCAGACACGTCGAGGTAGTCCAGCAGGTCGGTGCGCATCAAGCGGACTCGCGCAAGGGTCGCCTCCGCGTCGAGCCCGCCGGGCACCCCCTCGAACGCCGACAGGTGGATGCCGAGCGCGCCGTCCGGCACGGCCCGCCGAACGGCCTCAATGACGAGGTTGACGAAGCGCACCGGGTCGGCGAACTCGTCGTCGCGCAGGTTGTATGCCGGTGAGAGGAACTGGTGGATGAGGTAGCCGTGGCCGCCGTGCAGGGTGAGAGCGTCGACCCCGGCCTCCGCGCACCGAGTGGCCGCCGCCGCGTAGCAGTCCACCAAGTCGTAGATGTCCTCGGCGTCGAGCACGTGCGGCATCTCCCCCCCGACGACCTCGCACGGAATGGCCGACGGCGCCACTGGCGCGTAGCCGCTCACCTTGCCTTGGGCAGTGCGTCCGCCGTGGTTCAGCTGCACGCCGAACAGCGCCCCCTCGCGGTGCACCGCCTCAACCGCCTGGCCAATGGCCGGGATTCGCTCGTCGGCGTCGATGCCCATCTGGCGGGCGCGGCCCTTGCCGTCGGCGCGCACATAGCTGGCTTCGGTGAAGACGAGGGCAGCCCCGCCGCGAGCGCGGCGGGCCAGGTAGTCGACGTAGCGGCCGGCCACCGTGCCGTCGACGTCGCAGTAGTTGCGCTCCATCGGCGCTGACACGAAGCGGTTTCGCAGGGTCAGCTGCCCGACGGTCAACGGCGTGCCGGCTGCCAGTCCGCTCTGCGCCATGGCCAGCCCTTCCTCGCGCTCAGTACGTCGCCCGTCCGCCACTCGCGTCGTAGACCGCGCCGGTCGAGAAGCTCACCGCTTCCGAGGCCAGCCACGCGACCAGCTCGGCGATCTCGTCCGGACGCCCGAACCGGCCCATCGGCATGAGGCTCTGCGAGCGCGCGAGAACGGCCGGGTCGGTCTCGGCGTTCATCGGTGTGGTCACCAGCCCCGGAGCAACAGCGTTGACGAGCACGCCAGTCGTCGCGAGCTCCTTGCCCAGGGACTTGGTCAGCGCGATGACGGCGGCCTTGGACGCCGAGTATGCCGAGAGGTTCGGGTTGCCCTCCTTGCCGGCGATACTGGCCAGGTTGACGATCCGGCCCCAGCCCGCCGCCACCATGGCCGGCGCGAAGGCCCGGCACATGAGGAAGGTCCCTTCGACGTTGACGGCGAACGTCGCCCGCCACGCGTCCAGGTCGGTGTCGACGAGCGGGCCGGACGGTCCGACCACTCCTGCGCTGTTGACGAGGATGCCCACCGGGCCGACCGCGTCGGCGAGCGCCTGGACGCTGTGTGGGTCGGTGACGTCGACGTCCCGGTCCGCCCCGGATGCCTGGTCCGCCGTGACGACCCGCACGCCCGCCGCGAGCAGCCGCTGCGCACAGGCGGCCCCGATGCCGCTGGCGCCCCCGGTGACTAGGGCAGCGACTCGCGCTGGGTAGGTCACCCGTCGCGCCCTACGCCGGCCGGTATGCCGGTGGGCTGGGCACCGGTGTCATCACTGGTGCCCAGGGGCGCCAGACCCGCGAGGTCGCGTGCGGCGATGAAGCCGAAGGTCATGGCCGGGCCGATGTTGATGCCGCCGGCGGGGTAGTGCCCGCCCATGACGTTCGCCTGGTCGGTGCCTACGGCATACAGGCCAGGGATGGACCTACCCGCCTGGTCGAGCACCCGGGCCCGCGCGTCGGTCGCGAGCCCGGCGAAGGTCCCGAAGCTGCCCGGCAGGACCTGGATCGCGTAGAACGGCGGCTTCTCCAGGGGTGCGAGCGACGGGTTCGGGCCGACGCTCGGGTCGCCGCCGTAGCGGTTGAACGGGTCTCCCCGCGGCCAAACTCCGGGTCGATCCCCTTGCGGGCGTTGGCGTTGAACGCCTCCACGGTCTGCTCGAGCCCAGGAGGGTCGATGCCACAGACTCGCGCTAGGTCGGCGAGGGTCCGTCCCCGTTTGAGGTAGCCGCTGCGCAGGTACGGGAACAGCGGCACCGGGCGGGGCTTGGCCATCCCGAAGGGATACCGGCGGACGAACCGCGCGTCAGCGACCTGCCAGGACTGCAAGGGCTCGCCCTCGGGTGTGGCGGCGATCATCGCCGTGACGTAGTCGTGGTAGCCGTTGGCCTCGTTGACGAAACGGCGCCCGGTGCTCAGCACGCCGATCGAGCCGGGCTTGGCGCGGTCCATGATGTGCGGGAAGGTGCCGACCTTGCCGACCCGGTAGGGCACGAGCGAGACGGGGCACCATGCCGCAGGCGACGCCACGTCGGTGCGCAGGTGCCCGCCGACGCTCTGCCCCAACGAGATTCCCGCACCGTCGGCGCTGTGCGGAGCCAAAGGCCAGTGTTCTCGTCCGGTCGGCGCGCGGGGGAACAGCTCGCGGCGGCGCGCGACGTCCTGCGGGAAGCCGCCCGCCGCGAGCACGACGCCGCTCGCGGTTTCGATGCGCACTGGTCCGCTTGGGCTGTCCGCGACGGCGCCGACGACCCGGCCGCCCTCGTCCTTGACCAGCCCGGTGACAGGACACGAGACGCGGACATCGACGCCGATGTCGGCGGCGGACTGCAGCAGCCGGCCGATGAGGGCGGTGCCGTTGACCAGCTGCATGCCGCGCCGACGGGTCACCAGGTCGTAGGCGTGGACGGTCGTGCGGCGGGCCGCGTGCAGGATGCCACGTGGGTTACCGCGGGCTGCGGACAGAAACGCCTGCAGGTCGGGCCCGGCCATGACCCCCATCCCGAGGAACGAGGTCTCGTAGAGCTGATGGCGCAGCTTGGCCACGACGTCCGGGTCGAGTCGCCGGGCGTTCACCGGCTTGGGCGCCACGGACCGGTGGCCGGTGCCGGCCCCTGGCAGGTTGCCGTAGATGTCGCAGATCTTGGCCCCCGGCTCGAACTCGAGGAAAGTCCGCTCGTGGAAGAAGCCGACCATGTCGGGGGTCGCGGCAAGGAAGGCATCTATCCGCACCGGGTCGTAGTCCGGCCCCAACGCGCTCCGCAGGTAGGTGCGGAAGTCATCGACCGGCTCGACGACGCCGTCGGCGTGGGCAAGCGGGCTACCGGGCGTCCAAATCCAGCCGCCGGACCATGCGGTAGCGCCTCCGCAGACCTCGTCCCGCTCCAGGACGAGGACGGCCAGGCCGTGGTATGCCGCGGTGACGGCTGCTGTGAGCCCGCCGGCTCCCGCTCCGACCACCAGCACGTCGCAGCGCAGGACGGTGGGGTTCTGGACCATCGCGACCTTCCCTTCGGACGATCTCGAAGACGAGCTACTACAGAGCCTATGGGCGTTCGCCCTCGGAGGGCAGGGCGCAGGCGATGGCTTGTGCCTGCGGGCGGCTCGGCTGAGATATGGACGGGGGCGTCACCAAGATGGCAGCCTGATCCAGCCGCGGCCCGCCCAGGCCCAGGCCACGGCATACCTGAAGGAGGTCCCCCGATGACCCCGAACCAGCCCCCCGTGGGCATCGCCCACCTCACCCTGCTGGAGCTGCGCCCTCCCGACCTGGTCGCCACCGCGGCTGCCGCGGGCTTCGAGTTCGTCGGGGTGCGGGTCAAGGCGGTCACCGCCGGCGAGCACGAGTACCCCATTAGCCCGGGCTCACCGATGTCGAAGGAGACCCTCCAACGGCTCGACGACACCGGCCTGTTCGTCCTCGACGTCGAGTTCTTGAGCCTTGGCCCGCAGACCGGGCCGGACGACTGGCTACCCGCGCTCGAGGCGGGGGCGGCGCTCGATGCGCGCACGATCAGCGTCGTCAGCGTCGACGAGGACCGCAGCCGCTTCACCGACACGCTGAGCCGGCTGTCCGCCGACGCAACGCCGTTCGGCATCCTGCCGACCCTGGAGCCGATCAGCTACAACGCGGTGAGCCGGGTGGACGACGCGGCTGCGCTGGCGATCGCCACAGGGGCCGCCGTGCTGCTGGACGCGCTGCACATCCAGCGCGGCGGCAGCTCGCTCGACGACGTGCGCGCCCTCGATCCGGCGCTGGTGCCGGTGCTGCAGCTGTGCGACGGGCCGCTCGTGCTGCCAGACTCGCTGGACGTGCCCGCCGAGCTGCCGCTTGGCATGACCACGGATGGCTCGGTGCTCAAGACGGAGGCGCGGGCGCTGCGGCAGGTGCCCGGGGAGGGCGAGTTCCCGCTCGTCGGGCTGCTCGCGGCCGTCGCGCCCGGGACGCCGCTCAGTGTGGAGGTGCCGAACGTGCGGCTGCAGGCCGAGTTGTCGCCCATGGAGTATGCCGTCCGCAACCGCGAAGCGGTCCGCGCGCTGCTGGAGCGCGTTGCCACCTCTGGGCCGATCGGCACCCACTAACACAGCTCAGTGTCAGTCTCGCCGACTCAGCGCAATCTCGCCGACTCAGCGCAATCTCGCCGAGAGGTCAGAAGATGCTCCTATTCGGCCCGTTTGACGACATCTTCTGACCTCTCGGCGAAGGGAGGGGGCAGCGACCCCCCAGGCCTCTTACTTCAGGCCGACCGCATTGACTGCGTAGGTGGCCTGTGCTTGGGAGAACCCTTCGAACTGCAGCTGCTTGATGAGTCCAGCGCGGCTGAATGAACTGTATTCCAAGTATGACTTCGCCTTCTCGACCACTTCCGCGTTCCAGTCCACTTCTACATGCGTCACAGCCCACTTGGCGTCAGCGTCAGAGAACCCTTCGAAGGTCAACTGCTTGATGAGTCCGGACTCGCTGAATCCGCTGTAGCTCAAGTACGACTGGGCCTTCTTGAGCGCTTGCTCCTGTGAGACGGTCATCTCTGGCGCAGGGGCTGGCGCGGGAGCAGGGGCCGCGGGAGCAGGGGCCGCAGGGGCAGGTGCGGCAG
Source organism: uncultured Actinomycetota bacterium (assembly GCA_963724925.1). Taxonomy (GTDB): domain Bacteria; phylum Actinomycetota; class Actinomycetes; order Actinomycetales; family Dermatophilaceae; genus Phosphoribacter. The sequence continues at coordinate 36,767 of CAVRXF010000037.1, forward strand.
CTGACGGCACAGGAGCCGGAGCAGGGGCAGCAGCGGCCGCCGGGGCCGGAGCAGCTGCTGGCTCGGCGGACGCGGTGCTCGACGCGCCGCCCCTGCCCCCAGCGGCCGAAGCGATGATCACGATCAGCGCGAGCCCTGCCGCGCCGAGGAACCACCAGCGCCGGTAGAACGGCTTGGACTTGGGGGCTGGCATGGGGGCGGGCATTGGGGCCGCCGCGGGCTCGAGGGTCGCGGTTGCCGTGCCGGCAGTCACCGGGTGCCAGGTGTTGTCGCTGCCCAGAACATGACCGTTGACGATGTCGCCGACGTTGTAAGACATGGGGGTATTGCCTAACATTAGCTAAGGGCCCGCGACGAAATAGCTTATGTTCGTGTCGGCGTGTTGGGGGGCGGGAGCAGGTTGTAGTTCCAGTCGCCGTGGAAGTCGTGCCGTTGTAGGGGTAACGCATCGACTTGGGCTGGGGTGTAGGTGATTCCGGTGGGGTACGCACCGGTGTCCAGGGTGGCGTGCACGGTGAGGCCGGTGGCCGTGGTGGTGCTGCTGATCAGGTCGAGGATGATCTGGTGGGTCTTCAGCGGGCGAGCTGGCCAGTTCATGGTGATCTGGCTGAACAGCCGGTGCTCGATCTGGTTCCACTTGCTGGTGCCCGGCGGCAGGTGGCAGACCGTGACGTGCAGGCCGGTGTCGGCGGCGAAGCCGGCGAGCTCGATCTTCCAGGCGCGCACCCGCGAGCCGTTGGAGCCTCCTCCGTCGGCGCAGATCAGCAGCCGGTCGGCGCCTGGATAGCGCATCCTGCCGCGGGTGTGCCACCAGCTGCGCAACGTGGCGACCGCGAAGGCGCTGGTGTCGTGGTCGGTACCGACGGTGACCCAGCCGGTGTTGTCGCACACGTCGTAGATGCCGTAGGGAATGGCCTTGCCCAACTCCTTGTCCGGGAAGTCGTGCACGTTGACCCGCTCAGGTTCTCCCATCGGCTGGTACTCGCGGCCGGTGTTCTTGAACTCCCCGACGAGTTCCTTCTTCTTGCAGTCGACCGAGATGACCGGCTGCCCCGCCGCGCTGAACTGGGCGACTTGCCCTGCCAGATAATGGAACTGGGCGTCCCGATCCTCGTGCTGACGACCTTCGATGACCTTGCTGTTGGCCTGCAGGCTAAAACCCATCGCGTGCAGCATCCGGGCCACCGTCCGATCCGACACCGGATGGCCAGCCGCAGCCAGCGCAGCAGCCAGGTTCCTGGTCGACTTCGTCGTCCACACCAACAGCGACATCGGATCGCCGCGGGTCTGCGGTTCCACCAACGCCCTCAGCTGCGCGGCCAACTCAGGGTCGGTCTCGGTCAGCTTCTTGCGACCACCCCCTGGCCGGCGCACCCGCACCGCCTGCTGCGGCTCACCTTCGATCTCACGCTTGCCCCGCGCGACCGTGTCCGGATGCGCCCCGGTGGCCCCAGCCACCGCCTTCACCCCGCCCCACCCCAACTCGACGGCCTCGCTGCCCAGCAGCAGCCGGCGCTGCCGCTCATCCAGATGCAGCCGCAACGCCGCATACCGGCGGGCCACCGCCTCCGCCAGCTGCGCACGCTCCGCCATAGCAGAACCGTAGGGCTCTCACACCCCAAAACCTAGGTTATTGTGACGCGAGCCCTAAGAGCGATCCGAGGTAGCCAAGAGCGGGCTCGCGCCGCGCGACGGGCCGTCCTACTACGTCGCCATCACGATGCAGCGCCGCAGCAGCTCGGTGGCTTCGGCCGGACCCTCGACCGCTACCCCGCTGGGCTCGGCGGCGCTTTGCCGGTTCCACGCCCAGCGCAGCAGAGCCGCGGGCGCGCCGCTAACGGTGACGTCGGCCTCGTCGTGGCCCCCGCCGTCCTCCACGACGAACACGCCGGGGCCGGTCCGCACTCGCCAGGATGCCCCGTCGGTCTGCAGGGAGTAGGTCCAGCCCGGCGAGCCGGCCAGGATGTCGGCGAAGTAGTCGCCCCAGTCCGAGACGCTGTAGGCCACGAAGACCTTGAGCAGCTCGTCGACACCGTCCACGGCCAGGTCGGCCGGGATCGCGGCGACCGGCTGGCCCGTGCCGAGCTCGGCGTCGATGCGATGGATCACCGTCTCCTGCGCCATCCGCCGAATCCAGAAGCCCGACGGTCTGGTCGGGGCTGTACCACGTGCCGGCCGGGTCCTGCGGCTGGCGCGCGGCAAACTCCGCCCGCAACTCGGCATACGAGCGCTCGAGCAAGGCGATCGGCTCCTCGTCGGCGAGCTCCTTCGGCGGCCATGGTATCCGGCTCGGCGCCCTCGCGCATCGCCAGGGTCTTGTGCAGGTACACCTCCCCGACGTGGCGCGTCAGGTCAGCAACCGTCCAGCCCGGGCAGCTTGGCACCGCCGCGGCGGGGTCGATCGGCACGACCTCCCGCAGGCGGGCGAAGTCGGAGGCGAGGCAGTCAAGAAACCGGTCATAGTCCATCCGCACAGTCCACCACCGACCCCGCCCCGCAAGCCAGCCGGCTCGGTCCAGAGTGCCTACGATGATCCGGTGAGCATCGGGATGGCGTCTCGCCGCACACGGATTGGCGACCCGATAGGAGAGTGACCTCGCCGGGCGCTCGCCGCTTCCGCCTCACCTGAGTGCAGGAAGGAGGTGAGCGGCGATATGGCCACAGCTGCGGACATGTCTGTCGGCGACCTCGTGACGGCGAGGGTCGCCACGGTGCTGCCGTATGGCGTGCTCGTCGAGTCGACAACCGGCGTGCCCGGCCTTGTCGCGGGCTTCGATGCCGACGTGGACGAGCCCGGGCGGCTCAAGGTCACGTCGGTCGACATCGACAACGGCCGCTTCAGCGCCGAAGTAGCGACGTAGAGGTCCGGCCGCTGTCGTCCTCGCGGGGGCGGGAACGACAGCAGTCCACCGGGGCAGATCGCCGGTCAGGCGCGTTGCGGCCGGCGCTCAGTCTTTTGCCGTGCTTTCCGGAGCCCCGTAGACGAGCGGGACGTAGTCCTCGTGGTGCTCGATCCAGCCCTTGATGAACGGGCACAGCGGCAGGACCTGGCGGGTCCCGTCAGCTGCCACGTCATCCAACGCCCATCGAGCAATCGCCGAGCCGACGCCTTGGCCCTCGAAGCGCGCGTCGACTTCGGTGTGCGTGAAGACGACGAGCTTCGGGGTGAGCTGGTACTCCGCGAAGCCGGCGACCTCGCCGTCCACCCTCGCCTCGTACCGGCCCGCTTCGACGTTGTTGCGCACCGTGATGTCGCTGCTCACGTGCTCTCCTTGACGTCAAGTATGCCGTGCGGGCGGCTTCGGGGCGCACCTATTGCCGCGTATTGGCCGGTGAAGTTGCCCGCTCGACAGGAGGCTTTGCGCTGTTGGAGAGGCGCAACGGCTCCTATCGAGCAATCTAGAGCACCCGGCATACCGGCTAGTGCTAGTGCGCGAGCGCGAGGCCAAGCCGGTCGATGTCCGTAGGGCGTGCGGGCCTGGCACCCAGCCCGCGGTCGAGGTCGGTGATGAGGTCATGAAGGTCCTCGAGCCCGATCGACAGCCGGACGATGTTCGCCGAGGGCTTGGCCCCGGCGGCGACCGGCCGGTGGGTGAGCGCCGCAGGGTGCTGTACGAGCGAGTCGACCCCGCCTAGAGAGACGGCGTGCGTGAACAGCTCGACGGAAGAGGTGAGCCGGCTGGCCGCCTCGAATCCGCCGCGCAGGGCCACGGCGATCATCGCGCCGGTGCCGCTCATCTGACGGTGCAGCAGCGACCGTGGGTCACCATCCAGGCCCGGGTAGTAGACCGTTTCGACGGCGTGGTGGTCGGCGAGCCAGGCGACGATGCGCTGCGCAGTGGCCTGCTGGGCGCGCATCCGGGTCGGCAAGGTGGTGAGCCCGCGGTGCAGCAGGTAGGCCCCGAGGGGATGCAGCAGGCCACCGGTCAGGGCCCGCACCTGCCGTAGCCGCGAAGCCGTCTCCTCACCGCATGCGATGACGCCGGCCACCACGTCGCCGTGCCCGCCGAGGTACTTCGTCGCGCTGTGCAGCGACATGGTCGCACCGAGAGCGAGTGGGTTCTGCAGCACGGGTGTCGCGAAGGTGTTGTCAACCAGCACCGGGACCTGTCCCGCCTGCTCCACGATGTGCGCGATGTCGACCAGGTCCAACGTCGGGTTTGCCGGCGTCTCGACAACGACGAGTCCGGTGTCGGGGCGCAACGATGCGGCGACCTGGTGCTCGCCGCAGAAGGTGGTCTCGACGCTGAGCATGCCTGAGGCGAGCAGACAGTCGGTACCCCCGTACAGCGGCCGGACCGCGACGACGTGGCGGCGGCCGGTCAGCGCGGTGCTGGCCAGGATCGCGGCAGTCACCGCCGCCATGCCCGAGCCGAACGCGACTGCTGCCGACGCGAGCTCGAGCTGGGCCAGGGCCGACTCGAACCGGGCCACTGTCGGGTTCCACAGCCGGGCGTAGACGGCCCCGCCCTCGGCGAGGGGGTATCCGCCGGCAGCCATGGACTCGTACGAGTCTCCGCCACTCTCGATGTCTGGCAGCGGGTTGGTCGTCGACAGGTCGATGGGGAGCGCGTGTACACCGAGGGCCGCGAGGTCCTCGCGTCCGCCATGGACGGCGACCGAGTCGGGGTGAAGAAACGGCATACTCATGCCTGTCACAGTGCAGGAATGCGCAACCGAAGACCATACATCCTAGAGAACCGGCAACCACTTGGCGCAAACTGGTCGGTGCGAGCAACCTAGAGCGGCCAGCGGTCCGGAGGATTGGTGAAAGCACAACGTCATGGCGGCACCACGCGGGCGTCGTCCGTTTCGGCACCCCGGCTCGACTCGGTTGACTGGCGCATTCTGGGCGCGCTGAGCGAGCACGCCGACCTCACCATCAAGGCGCTGGCCACCCACCTGGGGCTGGCGGAGTCCACCTGTGCCTACCGGGTGCGGGCCCTTCGAGACAGCGGTGTGATCCAGAGGAGCCGAATCCAGTTGAACAACGCCAAGCTCGGCTTCCCTCTGCAAGCCATCATCAAGGTTCGGCTCGGCAGCCATAACCAGGCCCACGTCAACCAGCTGTACATCGACCTGGTCGCGGCACCGGGCGTGATCCAGGCCTTCCACGTCGCCGGAGCGGACGACTTCCATCTCCATGTGGCTGTCGAGGACGCCGAGGCGCTGCGCGACCTGGTTCTCAACCATGTGACCACCCATCGCGTCGTGCGCCAGACCGAAACCCAGCTGGTCTTCGAGGTCCGCGACGGAGCCGGCGTGCTCGCTTCGCACCCGGATGCCAGTCGGCCGCCTAGTCACCCTCGTCAACGCACCTGACGTTAGTCTCAGGCCGTTCCCCGCCAAGCCTTCTGGAGCAGGGCGGGGATGTGGTCGGGCTCTGGTATGCCGGTGGGAGTCTGGGTGGATGCGGTTGGTGTCGCTGGCGGTTCAGCTGGCGTTGGTGAAGACCTGCTTGGCAACGGTCATGGCGGACATGGCGCGGGGCCAGCCGGTGTAGAAGGCGAGGTGGGTGATGGCGGCCTTGAGCTCCTCCTCGGTGACGCCGTTGTTCTTGGCGAGGCCGACGTGGTGGACGAGCTGTTCGGAGGCGCCGAGAGTCATCAGGGCGGCGACGGTGACCAGGCTGCGGTCACGGGCCGCCAGGACGGGGTCGGGCCAGACCCGACCGAACAGGACGTCGTCGGTGTAGTCAACGAAGGTGGGCGCGAAGTCGCCGAAGGCTTGACGGGCGCCGGAGGGCTGGTCGGTATCGGGCATGCTCGGGTGTCCTAGTCAGTCGAGGGTGTCGATGCTCGGGGTAAGTCGTCGCCGGCGTCGGCGAGAGGGTCCAGTCCGTTGCTGACTTCGCCGGGGGGCGGCCGGGCTGGGGATGGCAGCGCCCTCGGCGAAGCCCGCGCGGTATGGGTGGTCACCGACCGACCAGGCCCATGTGGTGGTCGTTGTAGCGGTTGCCGTGGACGCCGATGCGGACTGCGAGGCTGTCCAGCTCGGCGCGTTCGTCTGCGGACAGGGCGACCCTCGTTGCGGCGGCGTTCTCAGCGACACGCTCGGTGCGGCGAGTGCCGGGAATCGGCGCGATCCATGGACGCTGGGCCAGCAGCCAGGCGAGGGCGACCTGCCCAGGGGCGGCGCCCTGGGCGTCGGCCAGAGCGGTGACCTGGTCGACGAGGGCCTGGTTGTGGCCGCGGTTGTCGGCGGTGAACCGGGGGATCGTCGCGCGCACATCGCCCTCGGCGAACCGGGTGTCCGTGCTTACCGTCCCGGTGAGGAAGCCCTTGCCGAGCGGGCTGAAGGGGACGAACCCGATGCCCAGCTCGGCCAGGGTGGGCAGCACCTCCGGCTCGGGGTCCCGGGTCCACAGCGAGTACTCGCTCTGCAACGCGGTGACGGGGAAGGTCGCGTGCGCGCGACGGATCGTCTCCGGCGCGGCCTCCGACAGCCCGAAGTGACGGACCTTCCCGGCGGCAACGAGCTCCCCGACCGTCCCGGCCGACTCCTCGATGGGCACGTCGGGGTCGACGCGGTGTTGGTAGAACAGGTCGATCACGTCGGTGCGCAGCCGCCGCAGCGAGGCGTCGGCGACCCGGCGGATCTGCTCGGGCCGGGAGTCGAGCCCGACGGAGGCTCCGGAGGCGATAGCCCAGCCGAACTTGGTGGCGATGACGACCTGGTCGCGGAGGGGCTCCAGGGCCTCGCCGACGAGCTCCTCGTTGACGAACGGCCCATAGACTTCGGCGGTGTCGAAGAACGTCACCCCTTGGTCGACCGCGGAGCGGATCACGCGCAGGGCGGCTGGCACCCCGTCGGACGGAGGTGGACGACGCACGTGTTCCTCGATCAGCCGACGAGAAGCGGAGCTTCGCCGCAGAAGCCCGAGGTACACCTTCAGCTGCCTCTCGTGTCCATTCGACTCGCCGAAAGCGGCGTAGACAATGTATCGGGACAGATGTACAAGCGCGACGCGCCTCTACACTCATGTCAGTACGGCTGCGCCATGTTGGTGAACCGGCTGTAGTGGCCCTGGAAGGCGACGACGATCGTGTCGGTGGGGCCGTTGCGGTGCTTGGCCACGATGAGGTCGGCTTCCCCCGCCCGTTGGGACTCCTTCTCGTACGCCTCCTCCCGGTGCAGCAGGATGACCATGTCGGCGTCCTGCTCGATCGAGTTGTGCACGGCGATGCCGTTGGCGACGAAGTTGTGCCCACCCAGGACCGTTGCGTCGTAGACCTGCTCGACGCCGTCGGGCTCGACCGAGACTACCGAGTCCCACACGACGTCGTTGACGGCATACAGGTCGAGGTCGGCCGAGTCGAGAACCGCGGCCATGCGCCCGAGGCGTTCGCGGGTTGGGTCGTGCCGGCCGAGGGTCGCGGCCAGCCCGCGCTCGCTCATCACCTCGCGCACCGCTTCCCACAGCTCGCCGGGGACCTCGCCGTCGGCAGGCGCGGGCTGCTCGGAGCGCAACTGCGCCAGCAACCGGGCCGCCACGGCTTCGGAGCGGCCGCTCAGCCCGATCTCCTGCAGGAACCGGCGCTGGCTGTCGTCGCCCGCGATGTCGAGCCGGTATGCCGGGTGCCCACCAACCAGCCGACGAGGCCCCTTGCGCCGGGCCGAAAGTCGCGTCGAGATGCCGAATCGCAGCAGCAGGCGGGAGACGTCGTCCAGCAGTGGGCGTGACGGCGACCTCAGCGAGATCCGCCGCGGTATCTCCTTTGAGCGTTACCGATCCGCCTGCCGCCCAAAGGTGCTGCTACGAAAAGCGCAATCTGGCGCTTGGGGACGTAGCACAGCGCCGACGGAACCCGACGCTTGTGTAGCTTGGCCTTGGCCACGCCGAGCTCGGCCAGCCACTCGCCGACGACGTCGCGCCGCGCTGACTTCACCACGAAGTCGGGGTCCCCGAGCAACCGCGCCAGCAGGACCACCTGCCCGTCGTCCCACGGCTCGAACCAGGCGGGTGCCGGCACGTGCCGCGGCACGGCGAGGCGAGTGCCGATACGTAGATGGCGCAACGCCTGCCACCCGGCATACGTGAGGAACGGGTGGTTCTCGGTGGCCCGCACGACCTTTCCGGACCCGAGGGTGAGCTTGAACACCGGCCGCATACCGGTCGGGAACACGTGCGTGAGGTGGCGGCGCACGTAGCGCAGCGACTCGTCCAGCGCCCACACGGGCACATCGCGCGTGCCCGATGAGTGCAGCGCGCCCATCGTCGTCTCGGCGCCGGTGTCGGCGCGCAGCACTCGCGTCTCAGCCGTCAGGCAGCCCGACTCGCGCAGGTCGGACATCTGCGGGCGCTTGTCGGTGCGCTGCTCAGGGCCCCGGTTGAGCTGGGAGATCGCGATCACGGGAACCTCCAGTTCTTTGGCCAGCAGCTTGAGGGCCCGCGAGAACTCGGAAACCTCCTGCTGGCGGGACTCCACCCGTTTGCCCGAGGTCATCAGCTGCAGGTAGTCGATGACGACGAGCTTGAGGTTGTCGCGCTGCTTGAGCCGCCGGCACTTGGCGCGAATCTCCATGAGCGACATGTTCGGAGAGTCGTCGATGAACAGCGGCGCGTCGGACACCCGGCCCATGGTCGCGGCCAGGCGCTGCCAGTCGTCGTCGCGCATGGTGCCCTTGCGCATGTGCTGCAGCTGGATCTGCGCCTCTGCCGAGAGCAGGCGCATGGTGATCTCGGTCTTGCTCATCTCCAGCGAGAACAGCACGGACGCCATCCGGTGCTTGATCGCAGCGGTGCGCGCGACGTCGAGCCCCAGCGTCGAGTTGTGCGTCGGGATCATCGCGTCGCCGGCCAGGTACAGGTGCCCCTCCCCAGCGACCTCGATGCACCGAACCGGCACCGAAGGCACTGGCCGGACCGCCTCCAGCTTCCACACCTGATATCCGACGGGCGCATCCGCGGCGCGGCTCGCGCTCGACCACGGTGAGCACCCGCCGGTCCATGAGGTCCGACCAGAGCCTCGGTCGTGAGCACCCGCCGCTGCCCGAACAGCGCCACCCGCCACTGGTGCTCGGCGTCGGCGACCAGCACCGACCCGTCGGAGAACGCCACCTCGTAGCACGGCCGACCGGTCATGACGTCCGTCGTGCCCACGACCTCGGTGGGGCGCCCTTCGCCGCCGAGGACCTGGTCGCCCACGGCCACCTCGCCCATCGTCGTCCAGCCGTCGGGAGTGGCCAGCGGGGTGTCGAGAGCGAGCGCCTTGCCCATCGCCGGGCGGGCCGCCACGACGATCATCTGGCCCGGATGCAGGCCGTTGGTCAGCTGGTCCAGGTCGGTGAAACCCGTTGGGACACCGGTCATCTGGCCGGACTTGCCGGAGGCGACCTCGATCTCGTCGACGGTCATCTCCAGGATGTCGCCGAGCACGTGGTAGTCCTCGCCCCCGCGCTTGTCGGAGACGGCATACACCTCAGCCTGGGCCGCGTTGACGATGTCTTCGACGTCGCCACCGCCCTGCGCGAACCCGAGCTGGACGATCTTGGTGCCGGCCTCGACGAGACGGCGCAGCACGGCCCGCTCGGCCACGATCTGCGCGTAGTAGCCGGCGTTCGCCGCGGTCGGGACCGAGGAGATGAGCTGGTGCAGGTAGGACTGGCCGCCGACGCGGGTCAGCTCGCCGCGCTTGGTCAGCTCGTCGGAGACGGTGATCGCGTCGGCCGGCTCGCCACGCCCGTAGAGGTCGAGGATCGCCTCGTAGATCGACTCGTGAGCCGGCCGGTAGAAGTCGGCGCCGCGCAGCACCTCGACCGAGTCGGCGATGGCGTCCTTGGACAGCAGCATGCCACCGAGCACCGACTGCTCGGCGTGGACATCCTGTGGAGGAAGCCGGTCGTCACCGCCCCCATCGTCGGGGCCAGGGAACAGCTCATGGATCGTCACGCGTCGTGTCCCCTACCTTCCGATCCGTCGCCCCACCGGGTACGGCTCAGTACAGCACCAGCACGCGCCCGACAGGCGTTCGAGAAGTGCTGCTGACCTGCGCACATGGGATTCGAGCCGGTACACCGGATGTGTTGCCGGCTCAGGACCGGCCGTGACGCTGTGACGGCGCAACGCTAGGGCCCAGGTGGTCGCGGTTCAACCGAGCCTGTGGACGCGCGCTGTGGACGCACTGTGCGGCAACGCCGGAGTCGAGGTGGACAGCCTGTGGACAACATGTAGACAGGCGAACTCGCCGGTGAGCCGGTGAGCCTGGCCACGTGCGCCGACGAGGGTCCACCGTTGTGGAGAACAAAAAGTTACGCGCGTGTTACGGCGCGGACTCGGCCACGTTAAGGCCGGGCTGCCGGCCGGCCGCGCGAGGGGTCATACCGTCGCGTCGACCATCCGCAGGCAAACGCGGCCCCGCATCGACCCGGGGCGGCCGACCCGCCATGGCCAGCGTTCAGCCGATCTAGGCTGGCAACATGTGCCGGAACATCCGCCAGCTGCACAACTTCGCCCCTCCCGCCACGAGCGAGGAGGTCCGGGCAGCCGCGCTGCAGTACGTGCGCAAGGTCAGCGGCAGCCACCCGTCCAAGCGCGGCCAACCAGGCCGCGTTCGACGAGGCGGTCGAGTGCGGTCGCCGCGGCCACCGCGCATCTGCTCGAGCACCTGACGACGAGCGCTCCCCCCAAGGACCGCGCCACCGAGGCCGCGAAGGCTCGCAGCCCGCGCCGCCGCCCGCTACGGCACCCCCGCCTGAGGTGGGCCGCCGCACCCCGCCAACGCCCGCCGCTCGACCTGGTCTTCGGCCACCTCCGGGCTGGCCGATGCCGCGCTACCGCTCGCCCTGCCGCTCGGCGACGGTCCGACCGCCGGTCTCCACGGCGGTCACGGTCGCGTCCGCGCGCCTGGACCTGCTCGACGCGATCCGGGCCGGTCTGCGCGACGCCGAGTGCGCCACGAACGCCGCCGCTCAACAGCGGTACATGAAGTCGACGCTGCCGTTCCATGGGCTCACCTCTCCCCAGCTGCGGGCGGTCGTGCGACCGATCCTCGCCGACCCGGCATACCGCGATGCGCAGCCGACCCGAGTGGGAGGCGACCATCCGCACCCTGTGGGACGGCGCGACGCACCGCGAGCAGTGGTATGCCGCGCTGGCCCTCGCGCGGCACCGGTACTACCGCGCGTGGCGAGACCCCGACGCCCTGCCGCTGTACCGCCACCTCATCGAGACCGGGGCCTGGTGGGACGTCGTCGACGACGTCGCCACCCATCTGCTGCGCGAGGTGCGCGAGGCAGAGCCCCACGTCGTCGGCGAGCAGCTGCGCCAGTGGGCGCACGAGCCGTCGCTGTGGCTGCGCCGCGCCGCCATCCTCGCCCAGGTCGGGTCGAAGGCCAGGACCGAGCCGGTGCTGCTGGCCGACGCATCGAGCCGAACATCGCCGACACCGACTTCTTCATCCGCAAGGCCATCGGATGGGCGCTGCGTGACTATGCCGAGACCAACCCCGCCTGGGTCCGCGCGTTCGTCAGCCGGCATCCGGACCTGTCCGGCCTGTCCCGGCGGGAGGCGCTGCGCGCCCACCTGACCGTGAACGGCGCGGTTTACACCCGGGTCGATGACGCGGTATGATCCGGTTCGTCGACGCATCGACTCGTAAGGCTGGCGGGCCGCAGCGCCGCAGTCGAGCCCTCGGTGCCGCCAGCAGCGGTCGTCCAGCCCGTCAGACAGTCACCTCGTCGGCCATCGCCGCGCTGAGCTGCCGCAGCAGCCGCGGGATCTCGTCGCAGGTCCCAGGAGGGACGCGATCGCGTCGGTCGTGGCGAACAGCCGCGCCGAGAGCCGGTCCCTGGTGGCCTGGTAGCTGGCCAGCGCCGGCGCCTCCGGCACTCGCTGGGCCGCGGCGGCGAGCAGAGCCCGCGCGAGCAGCTCGGCGTCGCGCAGCGCGTCGGTGAGGCCGTGCGAAGGTGATCGGGTCCTTGAAGTAGCCGGCGTCGCCGACCAATGCCCAGCCCGGTCCGCCGGCTCGGCGCAGGTAGCCGGGCCGCCCCGTGAAGACCCGCAGCCGCTGCCGCGACGACGGACCGGCCGCCGGGTCGAACCGCCCTGGCGCCACCTCGTCGAGGAGCCGACGGTAGAGCTGCGCCCGCGCCCCGCCGGACTCGGCTCGCAGCCGCTGCGGGGACAGGCAGACGAAGACACATCCTGGCCGTCGTTCGTGGGGAACACGCCGCCGGTGACGCCGGGTCGGTAGAACAGCTCATACCCGTCGGCCGGACCGTCCCAGTATCCGTAGATGGCCGCTGCGGCGTTCGTTGCGGAACGCTCGACGGGTGCGCCGACAAGACGGGCGACCTTCGAGCTCATCCCGTCGGCGCCCACGGTCATCCGGGCGCGGGCGGTGAAGCCGCGCTTCCGTCGCGGTCGCGGCCGACGATTCCCGTGACGCGCCCGGTGTCGTCGCGGCACAGGCCGGTCACACTGACCCCGAAGCGTACGTCGGCGCCGGCCTCGACGGGCCGCGTCGACGAGGATCGGGTCGAGCACGGTCCGGCGGGGCGCGTACAGCGCGTCGAAGCCGTCGCCTGGCTTGATCGGCACGTCGACCGCTCGTCGCCGTAGTGGAAGACGGTCGGTGCGCACGGGGCGGCCCCGAGGCGGCGACCCGGTCGCAGCAGCCCCCAGCGGGCCAGCTGCAGGACGCCGCCGCGCAACAGGGCATGGGTCGAGAGGGCGTCGCGCCGTAGCGGCGCGGTCGACGACGAGCACGCGCAGCCCGGCCCGGGCGAGGAGCATCGCGGTGGCCGCCCCGGCGGGGCGCGCCCCGACGACGACGACGTCGTATGCGCTGGGCGAAGGCGAGATCTTTGGGCTGGTCATGAGGTTCCTCCGGATCAGACGGCGAGCTGGTGGCGAGGCACCGGCTCGCGATGTGGTCGGTGAGCAACTCGGCGTCGTGCCGAGCGCCGTCGATGAGGCTCGAGCGGCGCCGGTGCTGGAAGGGCTGCCGATGACGTACAGCCCCGGGAACGGGGTGAACCCGTGGCGGTGGCGTATCTCGCCGGCGGCGTCCACGACGGGCAGCCGCAGCCAGGCGTACGAGCGACGAAGGCCGGTGGCCCAGACCACGGTGCCGATCTGCTCGGCCGCACAGGGTCGAGCCGCCGCGGTCCCGGAACGACTCGTACCGGCGCGGATCGCGGCCATGTCCGCGAGCTCGACTCGGCATCCCCGCGCCTGCCCGCTGCGGCCGCCACGGTGGCATCGATCCGGGCCAGCACCCGGCGCATCCGGGCCTCGGCGCGCGGCCGTCGTCTCGGCGAGGTCGCTCGGCGAAGTGGACCGTGCTCCCCTGGATCCCGGTCAGGCGGCCAGCCATTCGAACACCGGCATGCCTGCAGTGCGGCCAGGTTCAGCTCGCCGCTGTCGCGGCGTCCGGCGAGTTGCAGTGACGGCTCCCGGACGGGCATGCTGCGGGTCGCGCACCTGGTCAATGGTCTCGTCCAAGGTGCCCGAGCCGCTCGAGCCACCACCAGATGTCCCTGCCTCGGTAGCCGACGGGGCATCCGGCTGTGCCGACCGACGGCCAGCACGACGTCTCGCCCCGCCCGGGCCAGCTCGTCGGCGATCTGGACCCCGATGCGCCGGCCCCGACGACGAGCACCCCGCCGTCGGGGAGCCCGGACGGGTTGCGGTACGCGTCGGGCGTGGTCTGGTGCACCGAGGGGCTCGAGGCCGGCACGCAGCCGGGCACGTGCGGCCGGTCGCAGAGCCGGTGGCCATGACCACCTGTCCGGCGCTCCAGCGTGCCCCGGCCGGTCGTGACGACGAACGCTCGCCGATCGGCTGCACCGCCTCGACGGCGGTCTCGAGCTCGACCGGCGCGCCCGAACGAGGTGGCATACCGCTCGAGGTAGGCGGCGACCTCGGTGGCCGCATGGTCGCATGTAGCCGTCCGGGTCGTTGCCGTCGTAGGACCAGCCGGGCAGTCGAGTCATCCAGTTCGGCGTGAGCAGCCGCAGCGAGTCCCAGCGCTCGTGCGCCACCGCTCGGCCGAGGCGGCCGCGCTCTAGGACGATATGGTCGAGGCCCCGGTCGGTCAGGCTGCGGCTCATGGCCAGCCCGGCGTGCCCGGCTCCGATGACGAGGGTGTCGATGTGGTGCATCGCGTGCCTCCGTTCGGGCGTCTAGGGGTCCGCCGGCCGGGAGAGGTTGGTCCCGGCCGTGGGCCGGGCGGGCTCAGGCGGTGACGTCGATGCTCACCGGCACGCCGTTGGTGAGCACGTCGTAGACGGCCGAGCGTCGCCGGGACTGCTCGACGACGCGGCGCAGCTTCTCCGGCTCGTCGCCTTCGAGCTTGAAGCTCACCCGGATTCTGCTCGTAGCCGTTGCGGACCTCGTCGGACAACCCGAGGATGCCGAGCAGGTCGATGTCGCCTTCGACGGTGGACTCCACCGAGGACAGGTGCACCCCTCGGGCGGCGGCGATGTTGGCGATCCCGAGGTCAGGCACGCCGCGAGGGCGTGCAGAAGGAACTCGACCGGCGCGGGGGCGTTGTCATTCCCGGTCAGCACCTCGGGGTGGTCGGCGTCGAACGTCGACGCCTCGCGGTGGGTGAGCTCCTGGCCGGCGCCGTAGAAGCCGTGGATTGTCGAGCGGTTGTGGGTGCCGCTAACCCAGCGGTTGGTGGCCCGGAACTGGAACTTCGCAATCTCGGGGTTGCCCTTGACGGCGTCGAGGGTGGTGAACAGCGCGGCGGTGTCGACGCCGTTGACGGTGGTGGACTGCATGGTGGTCATGTCGTGTATCTCCTGGTGAGGTGGGTTGGTGATGTCTGCCGGGTAGGCGATGGTTGCGATATCGACGGTAGGAAGCCGGGGCCTTGCGCCGCGTCGGTGCGTCCACGCATTTCGGCGCTGCGCGCTGGAGCGCCCGGTGGGGGTACACGCGTAGCCACCACAGGTGAGGTATGCCGGCTGGCGCCACGGGTCCCTTCCCTTCCGCCCTCCATTCGGTCGATCGACCGACGGCTTGAGTGTGGCGCAGATCACTGCTATCGTCAAGGTCGGTCGACCGACCAATTTCTCAACGAGATCTCAGGAGGACCGGTGCCGGAGGCGATGTCAGGAACACGCGCGGTGCTGCTCGAGGCGGCGCGACGGCGCATCCTCGCCGACGGGTATGCCGGGCTGTCGACGAGAAAGGTCTCCGCGGAGGCCGGGGTGCCGCTGAGCCAGCTGCACTACCACTTCGGCTCGAAGGCCGGGCTGATCCTGGCTCTGCTCGAGGAGGAGAACCGCCGCCGCCTGGAGCGCCAGACGACGATGTACGCGCAGGGCGAGCCGCTCTGGAAGCGCTACGAGCAGGCGTGCGACTTCCTCGAAGACGACCTCGAGTCAGGCTACGTGCGCGTGCTGCAGGAGATGATCGCCGCCGGCTGGTCCAACCCCGAGCTCGGCGACGCGGTGCGGGAGCTGCTGGGGGGCTGGTACGACCTGCTCATCGACGTGGCGAAGGCAGACCGAGGCGCAGTACGGCTCGCTGGGCCCGTTCACTGCGGAGGAGGCGGGCACCCTCATCGGCAGCGCCTTCCTCGGCGCGGAAACGCTGCTGCTGCTGGGGTTCGGCCGCGACCAGCTGCCGATCCGGGCGGCGCTGCGGCGCATCGGCGTGCTCATCAGGACGCTCGAAGAGGGCGGGTAAAGACCGGAGGGAGCGCACGATGCGGGCCTGCGAACCCAGCTCCGACGGCTACGTCGAGCGTGACGGCGTCAAAGTGTTCTACGAGGTGTTCGGCGAGGGCGAGCCGACCGTGCTGCTGCTGCCGACCTGGTCGATCATCCACTCTCGGCAGTGGAAGTTCCAGGTGCCCGATCTGGCCCGGCGCGGGCGGGTGGTCACCTTCGACGGGCGGGGGAACGGCCGCTCCGACCGCCCCGCCGACAGCACGGCATACCGTCCGAGCGAGTTCGCCGCCGACGCGCTGGCCGTTCTGGACGCGACTGGCACCGAGAGCGCCGTGCTGGTCGGCGTTCTCGTTCGGCGCCCGGTGGGCGCTCGAGCTGGCCGCGACCCACCCGGAGCGGGTGCTCGGCATCGTCTTCGTCGGCCCGAACCTTCCGATCGCCCCACGGCACGAGCAGCGCGAGGTGTACTCCTTCACCGAGCCGCTCGACACCACCGAGGGCTGGGCGAAGTTCAACCAGCACTACTGGCGGGAGCACTACCAGGACTTCCTGGAGTTCTTCTTCGGGCAGCTGTTCAGCGAACGCCACTCCACCAAGCCGATCGAGGACTGTGTCGGCTGGGGTCTCGAAACCGACCCGGAGACGCTCATCGCCACCGTCTTGGGTGCCATGCGAGCCGGTGCCGGGGTCGGTGAGCACCGAGCAGGGCGCACGGTCGATGGCGCAGGGCCTGACCTGCCCGGTGCTCGTGGTCCACGGCACCGAAGACGGGATCAACCCGATCGCTATGGGCGAGAAGCTCGCCGACCTCGCCAGCGGACACCTCATGCCGCTGCAGGGCAGCGGCCATGCCCCGCACGTCCGCGACCCCGTCCGGTTCAACCTTGCGTTGCGCGAGTTCGTCGACCGGGTGGCACCGGCCACGCCGCGGCCACCGCGGCCCTGGACCCGCGCGCTGCGCCGTCCGCCGCGGGCCTTGTACATCTCCTCGCCGATCGGGCTCGGTCACGCCCGCCGCGACGTCGCCATCGCCAAGGAGCTGCGCGCACGCAGGCCGGACGTGCAGATCGACTGGCTGGCCCAGGACCCGGTGACCCGCGTGCTGGCGACCGAGGGCGAGCGGATCCACCCCGCCTCCCGGCTGCTGGTGAGCGAGTCGGCCCACATCGAGTCCGAGTCGGCCGAGCACGACCTGCACTGCTTCCAGGCGATCCGGCGGATGGACGAGATCCTCGTGTCGAACTTCATGGTGTTCCACGACGTCATCGCCGAGGGCGAGTACGACCTGGTCGTCGGCGACGAGGCGTGGGAGGTGGACCACTTCCTGCACGAGAACCCGGAGCTCAAGCGGACCGCGTTCGCGTGGATGACCGACTTCGTCGGCTGGCTGCCCATGCCCGACGGCGGCGCTCGCGAGGGCTATGTCACGGCCGACTACAACGCCGAGATGATCGCGCACATCGCCCGGTTCCCGCGGCTGCGCGACCGGGCCGTCTTCGTCGGGCAGCCCGGACGACATCGTGGCCGACCGCTTCGGACCGGACCTGCCCGGCATCCGCGAGTGGACCGAGGAGCACTTCGACTTCGCCGGCTACATCACCGGGTTCGAGCCCGGCGCCCTCGACCGTGAAGACGCTGCGCGAGGAGCTCGGATACCGCCCCGGGGAGCTGGTCTGCGTCGTCACCGTCGGCGGCTCGGGCGTGGGCGGCGCACTTGCTGCGCAAGGTCCTGGCGGCCTATCCCCTTGCCGCCCGCCAGGTGCCCGGGCTGCGCATGCTCGTCGTGACCGGGCCCCGCATCGACCCGTCGAGCCTGGCGGCACCGCCCGGCGTCGAGGTCTATGGCTACGTGCCGCAGCTGTACCGGCATCTGGCCGCGTGCGACCTCGCGGTGGTCCAGGGCGGGCTCACCACGTGCATGGAGCTCACCGCGAACCGGCGGCCGTTCCATTACTACCCGTTGGCCCACCACTTCGAACAGAACTTCCACGTCCCCCACCGGCTGAGCCGCTACCGGGCCGGTCGTCGCATGGACTTCGCCAGCACCGATCCCGACGCCATCGCCGCGGCCATCGCCGCCGACATCGGGCGCGCCGTGGACTACCGACCGGTCGAGACGGACGGCGCCGCCCGCGCGGCCGGGCCTATCGCCGAGCTGCTCTGACCGTGGCGGCTCCGGGTCGATGCGGTGACGCCCCCGCGAACGGACGGCCGCTTCAGCATGACCGCGGTGGTCAAGCTGACCGGACCCACCAGCGGGTCGCTGTTACCTTCTGGCGACAGCGCTGCTCGTGCACGTCTCGACGGCCTCGGCGGCCTCGCCCGGTGCCGGCGGCGGGGCGGACCGCAGGGCGTAGAAGCTGCCGTTGATGCCCCCCGGGGTCAGGTAGCCCATGATGCCGGTCATCGACGCGGCCTGGGTGTTCGCCGTGTAGACCAGCCCGGCCGCGTTGGTGAAGTTCCAGAACACCATGTCGCCGACCTGCAGCCAGCGACCGCCCCCGAACGCGTAGGTCCAGGTGCCATTGGCGTTGAAGGTGAAGGGTCCGGCCTTGAGGACCGGTCCGCCGCCCCACGAGACGCCGACGATGTTCCAGGTTCCGACAATGCTTGCCATGGTGCTTCCGCCTTTCGTTGTGATGGTCATGGCGGGGCCGGATGCGGACACCGAATCGACCTCCAGACCCGATGCCGTTCCGTCCCACCACTTGCTGTCTGGGGCGCTCGTGTCCCCGAACGCGTTCGACGCCTTGGCGTCGAAAAGGTCCGAGGCGTCCCCGGCGTTCGTGCCGTGCTCGAGGTTGAACAGGTTGTCGGCCTGCTCGAGCGACAGCTCGTAGTGCATCGCCGGGGTCATCTGCTCGTTGCTGTTGTTGCCCAACTCGTCGACGTGCCAGATCGCCAGGCCCGCATCCGGCAGGGTCACGTCGCGGCCGGCCTTCTGCCGGTTCTCGAGGATGAAGTACTCCGTGGGGTTCTTCTTGTGGATCAAGAAGTCGTTCGTGCCAGCCTGCACCGTCGCGGTGAGCCCCGGTGCCAAGGTGGTGAGCTTGCTCGTCCACCCCGCGGAGTTCTTCAGGTATGCCGACACCTGGGTCGGGTTGTTGTCCGCGCCGCCGTAGCACATGAGGCAGAAGTGGCCCACTCCCCGCGACTCGTTGCCGTAGTCGTAGAGGTCGGGGAAGTCGCAGACCATGTGCCCGTTCTCGTGGCAGAACGTGCGCAGGGTCAGCTGGCTGCCCATGTCGGTGATCTGGTAGTCGGAGAACTTCTTGGTCGGGCTGGCGACGTACGGCGCGGCCAGCGCCCAGGAGTGCGGCCACAGACCCTCGGACCAGTTGTTCACCCGCGGCCCGGCGTAGAACACGCTGAGCGCGTAGACGTAGCCGCCGCTGTCGCTGCTGAGCTGGCTGAAGTCGAAGCCGCTCGGCCTTGAGGTCGTCCAGCGCCTCGACGATGAGCTGACGGGCCCTGGTGCCGAACGGAATTGCCGGGTCGGTGTAGTACGACCTCGGGTGGGCGGCCGTGTAGTACGCGGTGACCACGTTGTGGTAGCGCAGCTTGCCGTCCGACACGCTCAGGTAGTAGTCGTAGGCGGACCCGTTGTTGCCGAAGCCGGTGTAGCCGACCTGGTTGCAGAAGTCGTCGACCTCCTGGCGGGTGATAGTGCCGGGGACGTCCGGGAACTGCACGAGCATGACGAGCCCGGTGTAGTCACCGGTCGTGGCCGCCGGGGGAGGCGCGGCTTCGACGTCGCCGTCGAGCGCGCGCAGCGCCTCCAGCCGCCGTTGGCGCCGGATCTCCCAGCGCGGCCGGACGCCCTGGTCGCGGGCGCGCAGCGCGTCCCGGCGAGCGGCCACCGGCGAGATGCGCACGTGCGGCTGCAGGCCGAGCGCCCTGGCGTCGCCGGCGCCGACCCGGGTGCCGCTGGGGAGCAGCTCGTGGCCGTCCGCGGAGAGGACGGCGTAGTGGAAGTAGCCGGAGTCCGGGTCCTTGACGACGGTGTAGCCGTCGAGAGTCTCGAAGACGGCATGGAACTGGTTGCCGTAGGCGCGCACTCGCACCGTGGAGCCGTCGGGGTTGAACAGGTCGATCTCTTCGCCCAGATACGGGACGGGCATGTAGTACCCCCTCAGGGTGAGCGGCTGGTTGTCCCGAGGCCGAGGCGGCAGCTCAGCCACCCGGGGGGCGAGTCCTCACCTGTACAGGGGCAGCCGAGCCAGTCCTGATACCCAAGACGTGAGCGTGCCTTCCCCGAGTCGAGGTGAAAGCGGCTCGATATCCGTCCCGATACACACTCGACCCGAGGTGCCGTGAGGCTCGAAGGGGCTGTGTCAGGATCACGGTGTGGAGTCCGACGTGGAATCCGGTAGGGAGTCCGATAACGAGCCGCGCTATCGCCAGCACGCCGAGGCGGACTGGCGTACGCGCTGGAGGAGATCGGCTCGTCCGGTCCAGGACCAGCGGCGGAGCCGAGCCCGTGCCCACCGGGCTCAACTGGCGGTTCGGGCCTACCCGGTTCAAGATTCGCCAGATAGCCAGTTGCTCAACTGGTCGCCTGGCCTGGCCGGCATCGCCGCAACGCCTGCCCTCGCAGGCGCGCACCTGGACCGGCCCGAGCTCACTCACGCCGCTGCTCATCCTCGCCTGCTGAGCGGTGGCGGGGTAGTCGCTTGCGCGCTTATCCCGAGTCGGTAGCGCTCCGCCCGGATGTCAGCTTCAGGGCAGCCCCGGAAGCTGGCTTGGCCGTCAACGCATCCCAGCCGGTCTTATGCACCATCGCTCTGGGGTGGTGGTGGTATGTCGGGTCCGTCGTCCTCCCTTGGGTTTACGATGCGGATCGTCGTGGGGGCTGCTGGCAAGCCGCCGGGTTTGGCGGTGTACTCGGGCACGCCGACGCATGTCCACAGCAGGCAGACCAGGTCGCGTAGGCCGGTGTCGCCGAGCAGCGAGGGCACGTCGGAGTCTTGGAAGGTCATGCCGTTCGCGCCGGCGTGCATGAGCTGGGCGAGGATGTGCAGCCGGCCCTCGACCAGGCCGGCGAGCAGCTGCGCCTGGCGGTAGCGCTGGTCGTTAAGTGCCGCCGCGTCGATGGCCGAGATGACGACGTAGGCGGCGTCTCGGGGCAGGCCCTGGGTGATCGAGGCCTGGTAGAGCTCGCCGCGTAGGTTTCCCCGCCGCAGTGGCGTATCCAGGTCGGGCCAGCGGTAGACACCGGGGTCGATCCCGTCAACAGCGTTGACGACCACGAAGTGCGGTACGTCGACCCCGCGCAGGGCGACCGCCATCGCCGCGGTCAAGCTGGCCCGTGGAAGGCTGCGGTGCGGGTCTAGCCGACGGTAGGACGAGCGGGCCAACAGCACCTCGTTCAGCGGCACCGCCCCGGCCGGGGGCACGTCGAGCGGCTCGCCGCGGGAGATCGGGAAACCCAGCGCATCGGCGTCACCGGCCCGCTGGGCAGCCGTCGCCAACGGGAAGACGACCGCGTCGTGGTCGAGGTCACCGGGAGCCGCGGCTGCGCTGACGAGCAGCGCTGGATCACCGCCCAGAGAGACGATCGCCACTGGGAACTCGTGCGCCCCATCGGCGCCGACGAGTTCGCTGACACTGGCGTCGGGGAAGGTGGTGTACAGCGAAGCTCCAAGTCCCTGCGCGTCGGCCAGCGCCAGCACGTGCGAGAGCATCGTTCCAGCGTCCCAATAGATGTGCCGCCAACCCCGCTCGCGGTAGCGCCAGCCGGTGCGCCATGGCACCCCGGTGACGATCAGCGAGGACGCCGACCCACCCGAGGGCGGCGGCCCGATCCGCACGAGTGCGTGTTCCTGCGGGTGATACCAGTGCACTCCCGCCGGCAGGTCCCCACCATCGGGCACGGCGACGTACACCTCGAGAGGAAACCGCGCGCCGGCCGAGCCCGCGGCGCGGAATGGGTGCGACCCGCTCGCTGCTGCCCCACCCGGGTGATGCCGGCGGACAAGTACAGCAGCGGCGACGCGCTGGCGGCGTCGAAGCGGCGGCCCGGCCCGCCTGGCCGGCCCGCGAGCACCGTCGCGGCGTCGGGCAAGGACGGCATGACCCGACCGAGCGCGAGGCGCGGCAGCTCATCCGGGTAGTGCTTGTAGAACCGTGGGCGGCGGGCAACGTCGTTGGTGACAAGGTCCTGCACGATGCGCGGGTCGGCAACCGGTTGATCCCAGTCGCGGCCAAGTTCGTAGCACGTCAGCCGATGCAGCAGCAAAGCCGGCGACTCGCTTGTCACCCGCTGGTTCTATCAGGCCCTCTCGACGCGGGCCAACCGGTCCGGCAGCCACCCCACGGAAAGCACCCATCGCCGCAGGGCAGGCCAGGCGTCGCCGAAGGTGAACTCGGCCCCGGCGAGCACCAACGACGTGGCGTGACGCGCAGGGCGCAGCCGGCGTCGCGGCATACCTCTTCCGGCTCACCCGGGTGCTGGGGTCGCGACCGGACAGCCGGGCGGTGGCCCGCATTGACCGATGGTGAGCTCTGCCGCGTCCTTAAGACGCACCTGACGGTATGCCGGGTGCTTGCCTAGGCTCGCACCGTGCACCAGGGCGCCAGTGGCTCGGTCGACCGGCGCGAGATCGTCGGGCTGGCCGTACCGGCGTTTCTCGCCTTGGTCGCCGAGCCGCTCTTCCTCCTCGTCGACTCGGCCATCGTCGGGCATCTGGGGACCGTCCCGCTCGCCGGGCTCGGGGTGGCCGGCTCGGTGCTGCTCACCGCAGGCGGGCTGTTCGTCTTCCTGGCGTACGCGACCACGAGCTCGGTGGCCCGCCAGCTCGGGGCGGGCTCGCGCGAGGGGGCGATATCGGCGGGCCTAGACGGGCTGTGGCTGTCGGTGGGCATCGGCGCGGTCGCGGCGCTGGTCATCTTGGCCGCCGCCGGACCCCTCACGGGCCTGTTCGGGTCGAGCGCGGCAGCGCACGAGCAGGCCGTGACGTACCTGCGGATCGCCGCTTTCGGCCTGCCGCCCATGCTGGTGACCCTGGCCGTCACCGGCGTCTTGCGCGGGCTGCTCGACACCCGGACCCCGCTCATCGCGTCGGTGCTCGGTTTCACGTGCAACGCCGCGCTCAACCTGATTTTTGTCCATGGGCTGCACTGGGGTATCGCCGGCTCGGCGTGGGGGACGCTCATCGCTCAGACCGGGATGGCCGCTGGGCTCACCGCGGTGTTCGTGCACCGGGCCCGGGCCGAGCGCGCCCGGCTGCGCCCGCATCCGCAACGGGTGCTGGGTGCCGCCGTCGACGGGTTCCCGCTCTTTGTGCGCACGGTCGCCCTGCGCGTGGCCCTGCTGCTGACCGTCTGGGCAGCTGCCGGGATCGGCGACGCACCCCTTGGCGCCCACCAGCTCAGCGCGACGATGTGGAGCTTCCTCGCCTTCGCCCTCGACGCGCTCGCCATCGCCGCGCAGGCCATCGTCGGGCGCGACCTCGGCGCCGCCCGCGCGGACATCGCGCGGGCCGCCACCGTGACCATGCTGCGCTGGGGCGTTCTGCTCGGCCTCGTCCTGGGGGCCGGGTTACTGCTCGGCCGAGGCCTGCTCGTACCCCTCTTCACCCCGGACCCGGCGGTCCAGGCCTACGCCACGACAACCTTTGCCCTGGTCGCCCTCGGCCAGGTGGTCTCGGGCTACGTCTTCGTCGCGGACGGGGTGCTCATGGGTGCCGGGGACAACCGATTCCTCGCCTGGGCGATGGTGCTCACGCTCACGGCATACCTGCCGATGGTGCTCACCGTGCGGGCCTACGCACGGACCGCCGACCCGACCCACGCGCTCGTCGCGTTGTGGGTCGCTTTCATCGGGTTCATGGTGGTGCGCGGCGCCACCCTGGCCTGGCGGCTGCGGGGCAGTGCCTGGCTGGTCACCGGGGCACGACGTTAACCCGCCCGGGTTGTTGTCCCCTTGCTGGTCAGGCGCGGACGACCTCGAACGCGATTGTTGCCTGCACCTCCGGGTGCAGCCGCACCATCGCTTCGTAGGTGCCGGTGACCTTGATGTGCCCCTGCACCTCGATCTTGCGCTTGTCCAGGTCGGGTCCGCCAGCCGCCGTGACCGCCGCTGCGATGTCGGCGTTGCTCACCGCGCCGAACAGGCGACCGCCTGCACCCGCCTTCGCGGCCACCGTGACCAGTCGGCCTTCGAGTCTGGCCTTGGCGGTGCGCGCCTCGTCGAAGCTCTTGATCTCGCGCGCCGCCCGGGCCTTGACGATGGCATCCACCTGCTTCTGCCCGCCCTTGGTCCACGGCGTCGCGAGTCGCCGCGGCAGCAGGTAGTTGCGCGCGTACCCGTCCTTGACGTCGACGACCTCGCCCGCGGCGCCGAGGCCGCTCAGCTCCTGGGTGAGGATGATCTTCATCGGGGGTCTTCTCCTTCGCCTGATGCCGGTCCGGTATGCCGGGTGCTCACCGCGCCGAGCTCGAGTAGGGCAGCAAAGCCATCTCGCGGGCGTTCTTCACCGCCGTCGCGATGCGGCGCTGCTCCTGGACGGTGACACCGGTGACCCGGCGGGCGCGGATCTTGCCACGGTCGGAGATGAACTTGCGCAGCAGCGCGGCGTCCTTGTAGTCGATGTTCTTGATCTTGGCGGCCTTGAGCGGGTTCGCCTTCTTCTTCGGCTTGCGCGGCGGCGGCTTGGCCATGGCGATCGTGCTCCTTGCTTGTCGCGTTGGGTCAGTAGGGTCTTTTCCGAGCGTGGCTCGGTCTAGAACGGCGGCTCGTCGTAGGTGGGTCCTTGACCCCAGCCGGCTTGGCCGCCCCCGGCCGGCTGGCCTTGCGCCGGCCCGGCCGGGCTGGGCTGGGCGTAACCGCCCTGGCCAGCTTGGCTCGGTGCGGCCGCGGGACCACCGCTCGCCCACGGGTCGGTCTCCTGCGCGGCATACCCCGACTGCCCACCGAAGCCCCCGCCCGAGCCGCCGCGCTGGGTCTTGTTCACCTTGGCTGTGGCGTAGCGCAGGGAAGGGCCGACCTCGTCGACCTCCATCTCGATGACGGTGCGCTTCTCGCCTTCCTTGGTTTCGTACGAGCGGGACTTGAGCCGTCCAGTGACGATGACCCGGGCTCCGCGGTGGATCGACTCGGCGACGTTCTCGGCTGCGTCGCGCCAGACCGAGCAGCGCATGAAGAGGGTCTCGCCGTCCTTCCACTCGTTGCTCTGGCGGTCGAACGCGCGCGGTGTCGAGGCAACGGTGAAGTTGGCGACCGCGGCGCCGGAGGGCGTGAACCGCAGCTCGGGGTCGCCGGTGACGTTGCCGACGATGGTGATGACGGTGTCGCCAGCCATTGCTGTCCTTCCGGTGGTGGTGTCGGCGGCCTCAGGCGCCTGGGCGAATCAGCTTGGTGCGGATGACCAGCTCGTTGAGGCCTAGCTGGCGGTCCAGCTCCTGGGCTGTGGCCGGCTCGGCTGTCATCTTCACGACGGCGTAGATGCCCTCGGACTTCTTCTTGATGTCGTAGGCCAGCCGCCGGCGGCCCCAGATGTCGACGGTGTCGATGGTGCCGCCTTGCTTCTTCACGACGGCAAGCAGCTTGTCGAGCGATGACGCGACGTTCCGCTCGTCGATCTCGGCGTCGAGGATGACCATGAGCTCGTACTGACGCATGCGCTAACCCGCCTCCTCTGGTCTCGGCGGTCACGGTCTCTCCGTGACAGGAGGGTGCATTCGTCGGGCCGCCGGTGCGGTGCCAGTCTGCCGGACGGGTGGGCCAGGAGTGGCCGGTTATCCACAGACGGGTATGCCGGAGGCGAACCGTCCAAGGGTACCGGCACCAAGCGCCGCACCGAAATCCGAGCCGCACATCGCCAAACTGTCCCGCTGCTCCCCATCGAACTCGCCTCGCCCTCCATCGAACTCGCCTCGCCCCCCATCGAGATCGAAAGGTCCGAAGATGCTGCTATTCCGCCTCGATAACAGCCTCTTCTGACCTCTCGCGGCCGAAGCGAGGGCAGGGGGTGCAGGGCTGCTCAGCTGCAGCCCCAGATCAGCCCAAATCAGCCCCAAATTTCGGCGGCGGTCTCGACGACGAGGCGCAGCTTGGCCCGCTGCTGCTCGACGGTGAGCGCGTTGCCCTCCACGGTCGAGGAGAACCCGCACTGCGGGGACAGGCACAGCTGCTCCAGCGGCACGAACCGGGATGCCGCGTCGATGCGCCGCTTGAGGTCGTCCTTGCTCTCCAGCTCGCTCCGCTTGGTGGTCACCAGCCCGAGGACCACCTGCTTGCCGGGCGGGACGAAGCGCAGCGGCTCGAACCCGCCGGAGCGCTCGTCGTCGTACTCGAGGAAGAACCCGTCGACGTCGAGCTGGGTGAACAGGGCCTCCGCGACGAAGTCGTAGCCGCCCGCTGCCGCCCAGGAGGAGCGGAAGTTGCCGCGGCACATATGCGTGGTGACCCGCATACCCTCCGGCCGGCCGGCGAGTGCGCCGTTGATGGTGCGGATGTACTGCTCGTGCTGGTGCTCGGCGTCGCCGCCCTGCTCTGCGACCATAGCCCGCTGCTCCGGGTCGTTGAGGTAGGCCAGGCTCGTGTCGTCGAGCTGCAGGTAGGTGCAGCCGAGCTCCGCCGAGCCGGCGCACCTGCTCGGCGTACGCAGCGGTGAGGTCGGCCCAGAACGCCTCGAGGTCGGGGTAGACCGACCCGGCGATCGCCGCCCGGCCGCCGCGGTAGTGGACCATGCTCGGCGAGGGGATGGTCAGCTTGGGCCGCACCCCGGGGCTAGCCCGCCCGACCGGTCGCGCAGGTAGCCGAACGCGTCCCCGAAGATCGTGTGCCCGAGCCGCACCCGGTCGTGGACGCTCAGCGCCGCGCGACTCGAAGTCCAGGTCGCCCGTCGGCGTTGTGGAAGTGCACCGAGCAGCTTCTCGTCGGTGGGGTCGACGCCCTCGAGCTGGTAGATGAAGTCCATGTGCCACGACGTCCGACGGAACTCGCCGTCGGTCGCGGTCTGCAGCCCGCGTCGCGCTGCAGGGCGACCGACGTCGTCGATGCACCGGTCCTCGACCTCCCGCAGCGCCGCGGCGTCGATATCGCCCGGCCCGGTGCCCGGCCCGGGCTCGCAGCAGCGGCGGAGGTCGCAGCAGGCTGCCCACATGGTCGGCACGGAATGGGGGTTCGGCTCGCCAGCTCACGATGGCGAGTCTGGCACCCGAGGGCCGCCAGTGGACGGCAACGCCAGCGGGTTGGCCGCGGGTTCGCCGCGGTATGCCGGCGAGAGGTCCGAAGATGCTGCTATTCGGGCCCTATAACGACATCTTCTCGACCACTCGACAGTGGGGGATCTGACCACTCGACGGTGGGGGATCTGACCACTCGACAGTGGGGGGTCAGGTCACTCGGCGGCGGAGGGGCTCGCGCCACTCGGCGGTGGGGCGGTAGGGCGCCGGGACGACTCGACGATGGGCTCGCGCCGGGGGCGCGTCACACGACGCGGACCACCAGGGCGTCGGGCGCGTCCCGCAGCGGGCCAGCCAGCTCGTCGGTCTCGTCCGGCAGAGCGATGGTCGGCGGCCTGGCCTGCCCCATCCGCCACACCTGTACCGCGAGCCAGAGGACACCCGCGATGCGCAGGAACAGAAACAGGGCATACCACCCCACCGGAAGGGCCCGGTCGGGCACCGAAACGCCGGCCAGGTACAGCCACACCGCGCCGAAGTGCAGCGCCTCCGCCCCCGCCCAGATCAGGTGGTCGCGCCACCACAGCCCGCATAGTGCGACCAGCGGGACCAGCCACAACGACGACTGCACCGGGAATGCCTTGCCGGTCACCAGGACCACCGCCACCATGACGAGAGCCACCTCCGCCACGCCCGGCCGGCGGGCGCACGCCAGAGCGAAGAACGCCCCGAGCAGCACCGCGACCAGCCACCCGGTGAGCGCGAGCGCGGTGAGCAGCCAGCCCGCCAGCGGATGTCCCGTGAGCTGACCCACTACCCACGGGGAGCCGAAACCCGCACTCGCCTGCCACCACTCGGCATACGCGCGCAGCGTTGCAGCCGGGTTGCCGAGGACGAGCACGACGAACACCCCGGCGAACGCCGCCCCGGCGGCGGCGGCGACGATGGCCCAGCTGCGCACCCGCCCGGCCCGCAGCGCGACGAAGAGGGCGGCCAGCAGGATGAGCACCGGATAGGACCGGGCCGAGATGGCCAGCCCGAACAGCACGCCCGACCAGACCAGCCTCGATCGGGACCAGGCGTAGAGCGCCGCGCTGGCCAGCGCCACCCCCAAAGCGTCGGGTCCGACGAGCGCGGTAAGCACCAGAAGAGGCGAAAGGGCCACCTGCGCCGCCCGGATCGGGAACTGGCGCGCGGATGCTGCCGTCCACCAGGCCACGAGCGCGAGCGCGGCAGTCGCCAGCACCGCCCACAGGCCGAAGTAGAATCTGGTCCGGCTGTCGACGCCCCCATCGGGCACCAGCCCCCCGAGCAGACTCAACACCACGGCGGTCAGCGGAGGCTGCGGCGGCGTCGGGGCGTCGGTAGCGCCGGTGAGCAGGGCCGGCAGCCCAGCAGCCAGGTTCTGGCTCTGAAAGGTCGCGCTCACGTCGGAGAAGCACATGTGCCAGAACTGATCCGGCGTGTTCCAGCCGGCGTCGACGCAGTGCCCCCGCACCGCCGCACCCAGGGCCATCGGCACCGCGGTGAGGGCCGCGTACAAGGCGGCGTAGTAGCGCCAGCCGCGAGCGAGCGGCACGGCATACCGGCCCAGCGGACCCCCGATAACCGCCGAGGCCGAGCGCACGACGGGGTCGTCGCGCGAGGGGACCGTGACCTGGTCCGGCGCGAGCGTCATTGGGTCACGGTATGCCGGACGGCGCAGCCACCGGCGGCCCGGGCCCGTTGCCGCTCTGCGACGGGCGGCCGGTGGGCCGGGTCGCGGACCCGTTCGGCTTGGTCGTTTCCTCGGTCGGTCGTTGCGTCGGCGAAGGAGCCTGGGTTGCTTCCGGGGCCGGGGTGGATCGGGTCGTCGGCGACGGGGTCGCCGTGCGCGTGGCAGTCGCCGTAGAGCGCACGTTGTCGTCGCCGATCCCGACCCGGGCGGGGAAGTCCGCCTCCGCCTGGCCCTTGAGGGCGGCTCGCATGAAGTCGATCCAGATCGAGAGGGGGAAGGAGTTGCCGGAGAGCTCGTCGAGCCCGCCAATCCCGGTCAGCGGCTGCATGACCCCGCCGACGTCCTTGTACATCGCGACGGAAGCGGCTAGCTGCGGCGTGTACCCCGAGAACCACACCGACTTGCGCTCCTCCGACGTGCCGGTCTTGCCGGCGACCGGACGCCCGACCTGCGATGCGCGCGCGCCGGTGCCGCCGGACTTGGTGACCTGCTCCATCGCGTCGATGACGTCGGCCGCGACGTCCTTGCTGAACGCGGTCTGCACATTCGGGGCCACCGCGTAGTCGACGCCGATCGCCTGGGCCGTGACCTTCTTGATGAGGTAAGGGGTAGCCCGCTGCCCGTTGGCGGCGATCGTCGCGTACGCGTCGGCCACGTCGAGCACTCGCGGCGAGGCGGTGCCCAGGACGTTGGTGTACTCCTGGCCGAGGCCGGCGGTGCTCGCCGGTATGCCGGCCGCGACTGCCGCGTCGTAGGTCGCCTTCGGGGTGATCTTCATGTTGAGCCGAGTGAACGCGGTGTTGATCGAGCTGGCCGTCGCGCGCCTCAGGTCGACCGGCCCGTAGGAGCGCCCGCCCTCATTGGATATCTTCGTGCCCGCGCCCAGGACCTGGGCGTCGACGAGCGGGCTGTCCCCGTCGACCGTGGTCTTTGTCGAGACGTTCTGCTGCAGGGCCGCGATGAGCGCGAAGGGCTTGAACGTCGACCCAGCGGGTATCTGCGCGTCGGTCGCCGACGAGAACTGCCGCGCCTGGTAGTCCTTGCCGCCGTACATGGCCACGACCGCGCCGTCGCCGGGGCGCACCGCGACCAGCCCGGCATACACGTCGTCGACCCCGCTCTTGGGGAAGTTCTCGTCCATGGCCGCGACGGCGGCGTCCTGGGAAGGCTTGCTGATCGTGGTCGTGATGCGCAGGCCGCCCTGGTCGATGTCCTGGTCGGACAGCTTGAGCTTGCTTTTCAGCTCGTCGCGGACCGCCGCGACGATGTACCCGTTCGGGCCGGACAGAACACGCGACGGGGCCTTTGGCTGGATGGCCGGCATGGTCGTGGCGGCGCGCTCGGTCGGCGTGAGCCAGCCTTGGGCCACCATGCCGTCCAGCACGTAGTTGAACCGGGTTTGCAGGTTGGCCTGCTGCTTCGCGCCGAGCGCGGGGTCGTACAACGAGGGCGCGTTGATGATTGAAGCGAGGACCGCTCCTTCAGCGACGGTGAGCTGGCCGACGTCCTTGTTGAAGTAGGCCCGGGCCGCGGTCTGGATGCCGTAGGCGCCTCGCCCGTAGTAGATCGTGTTGAGGTAACCCTCCAGAATCTGGTCCTTGGTGCGGTCCTTGTCGATCTTGACCGCGATGATGATCTCGCGGGCCTTGCGGTCTGGCGTGCGGTCCTGGTTGAGGAAGTAGTTCTTGACGTACTGCTGGGTGATCGTCGAGCCGCCGCCCTGCACCTCCGAGCCGCGCAGCGCCTGCCAGACCGAGCGGGCGATCCCGCCCATCGAGATGCCCTGGTTGGAGTAGAAGTCGCGATCCTCGGCGGCGATAACCGCCTTGCGGACCTGCTCGGGCACGGCGGACAAGGGCACCGACTCGCGGTTCTGCTCGGCGACGCGCGCCATCTCGGTCTGGCCGTCGTCGTAGTACACGATGGTCGTCTGGGCATCGGCCAGCTCGTTCGGGTCGGGCACCTGCACCAGCGCGAACGCCACCGCCATGGACACGATCGCGAGACCGACGAGGGCGAGCAGCCCGAGGAGGATCCGGCGGACCCACTTGCGGGCGGTCGGGCGGCCCTTCTGCTGGGCCGTTCGGTCGCTCACGCTGGGTGGGCACCTTTCTCAGATGGGCGGGTATGCCGTGGGCTTGGCTGGCGGGCAAGGCGCTGGGCCCGTCGCTGGGCCCGCCCCGAACACGTCGAGGGTGGCAACCGAGGACGCATCGGTCCCGCTGTTGGCGGTTGGCCGGTGCATCACGCCGACCCGGCCATCCAGTATGCGGGCTGGCGCTGTCAGACCATAATCGCGCCCGATTCGGAGCCGTTACCCGCAAATCGGCGCCGCGGCGGGCCGTCGGCCGTGTGGCATTCGCGCCGGGAGGTCAGTAGGTGCTGCCATTAGGGCTCCCATAGAGCACCTATGGACCTCTCGTTGGAGTCTGCGCGTGCTCGCGAGGTTTGGCCGGCCGCTGCGCCAGGAGCCACATGGTGACCGCGTGGTTGGTGCGTGTTCGGCGCCACCAACCAGGGGCCAGGGTGAGGAGTGACACGCCGCGACGCATCGCTGCAATGTATCGGCGAGATATATCTCGTGATACGGTGAGGCCGATTCGACGGTTACCGCCCGGTTGACCATCAGTAGACCAGCGGTGACCTCGACAGCCGGGAGCGACACGTTCCGAGCCCACCCGGCATACCCACGCCGTGCGGAGCCCAGCGGGTCCAGGCCCACGCGGCACCGGAAACCGATCGACCAGACAGTAATCAACCGGACAGTAAAGGGAGGTGAGGCGCGGTGTCTCGCAGGGGTGCGTTGCTCGAGTTCGCCGTCCTCGGCCTGCTGCACGAGAGCCCCATGCACGGCTACGAGCTGCGCAAACGGCTCAACTCGGCGTTGGGAGCGTTCCGCGCGCTGTCCTACGGCTCGTTGTACCCGTGCCTGCGTGAGCTGCTGGCCAAGGGCTGGGTGAGCGCCACCGAAGGAGCGCCGCCTGCCTCCGTGCTGGGGGGTGGCCAGGCCAGCAAGCGGGCCCGCATCGTCTACGAGCTGACCGCCGACGGCAAGGAGCGATTCCAGGACATGGCCGCCCACGCCGGCCCGGCAACCTGGGAGGACGAGGAGTTCGACGTCCATTTCGCCTTCTTCGCCCGCACCACGGCCGAGGTACGCCTGCGCATCCTGGAGGGTCGCCGCTCCAGGCTGGAGGAGCGCCTGGCCAAGATCCGGGAGGCCTCGGCGCGCAACCGCGAGCGGATGGACGCCTACACGGCCGCCTTACAGCGCCACGGCGAGGAGTCGGCCGAGCGCGAGGTTCGCTGGCTGGAAGAGCTCATCTCGGCCGAACGCACCGAAGCAGAACGCACGCCTCAACGCACCGAACAGCACGAACAGCACGACCCGCAGTAGCGAAAACCTCGGGTTTCCGAGGGCCATCACACCGAAGGAGAAAGTCCACCATGGCAGCCATTCGCGTCGCCATCGTCGGAGTCGGCAACTGTGCCAGCTCGCTGGTCCAAGGTGTCGAGTACTACCGGCACGCCAATCCCGGGACCACGGTCCCGGGACTCATGCACGTGCAGTTCGGCCCCTACCACGTGAGCGACGTCCAGTTCGTCGCCGCGTTCGACGTCGACGCCAAGAAGGTCGGATTCGACCTGTCGGAAGCGATCGGCAACTCGGAGAACAACACCATCAAGATCGCCGACGTGCCGCCGCTCGGGGTCACCGTGCAGCGTGGACGGACCCTCGACGGGCTGGGCAAGTACTACTCGATGACCATCGACGAGTCCGACGCCCCTGACGTCGACATCGTGCAGGCGCTCAAGGACGCCGAGGCCGACGTGCTCGTGTCCTACCTACCTGTGGGCTCGGAGGACGCCGACAAGTTCTACGCCCAGTGCGCCCTCGACGCGGGCGTGGCCTTCGTCAACGCGCTCCCGGTCTTCATCGCCTCCGACCCGGAGTGGGCCGACAAGTTCGAGAAGGCCGGCGTGCCAATCATCGGTGACGACATCAAGTCGCAGGTCGGTGCCACGATCACCCACCGGGTGCTGGCCAAGCTGTTCGAGGACCGCGGCGTCGTACTCGACCGCACCTACCAGCTCAACGTCGGCGGCAACATGGACTTCAAGAACATGCTCGAACGCGAGCGGCTCGAGTCAAAGAAGTTGTCCAAGACCCAGGCCGTGACGTCCAACGTCGCCCACGACCTCGGCGCCAAGAACGTCCACATCGGCCCCTCCGACTACGTCCAGTGGCTCGATGACCGCAAGTGGGCCTACGTCCGCCTCGAGGGCCGGGCCTTCGGCGACGTCCCGCTCAACATGGAGTACAAGCTCGAGGTCTGGGACTCGCCCAACTCGGCCGGCGTCATCATCGACGCGATCCGCGCGGCGAAGATCGCCAAGGACCGGGGCATCGGCGGCCCACTCATCTCGGCCAGCTCCTACCTGATGAAGTCCCCGCCGGTTCAGCGCGCCGACGACCTCGGTCGCGCCAAGCTCGAGGCCTTCATCGACGGCACCGAGGAGCGCTGACCCAAGCCCGCGCGAACCGGGCTGTCGTAGTGATGGCCGTCAGCCCGGTTCGGGCGAATCTGTTGCCCCAGTTGCGTCTGTGCCCGCTGCGTCTGTGCCCGCTGCGTCTGTGCCCGCTGCGTCTGTGCCCGCTGCGTCTTGCCCGCTGCGTCGACGCGCACCACGACGACCGTCACGTTGTCGTGACCGCCGTACTCGACCGCCAACCTGACCAGCCGTTCGGCCAGCGCCTGCGGGTCATCGCCGGCCCGCAGGACGCGGGCAATCTCGTCGTCCTCCAGCTCTCCGGTCAGCCCGTCGGAGCACGCCACGAACATCTCGCCCTCCGTGAGCGGAAGTTCCCACGTGTCCACCGGGGGCATGGCACGGCCGAGGCACCGGGTCACGATGTTCCGCAGCGGATGCACCCGGGCCGCCTCCTCGGTCAGGTACCCGGCCTCGACGAGCATGGCCACCTCCGAGTGGTCGGTCGTGACCTGCTGCAGCGCTCCGCCGGCATACCGGTAGACGCGCGAGTCGCCCACGTTGAACACCAGCCAGCTCGGGCCCTCGACCAGGGCGAGCCCGGTGACCGTCGTCGCCATCCCCAGGCAGCCGTGGTCCTCGTCGGCGCGCGCCAGGATGCGGTCGTTCGCTCGCGCCAGCTGCTCGCGGACCACGGCCGGTGTGACAACCGCCCGCTGTGCTAGCTCGGCCAAGGTCTCCGTTGTGATGGCGCTGGCCACCTCCCCCGCTGCATGCCCGCCCATGCCGTCGGCGACGGCATACACGCCCCCGCGCCCGAGCACCGCGTCCTCGTTGTGCTCGCGCACCCTGCCCACGTCGGTCGCCACGCCCGCTCGCAGGGTCCACTCGCCCGCGTCCATGTGCGTGCCGTCCCTTCTGCGCCAAACCGCGACAAGCAGGGTATGCCGTTACCTTGCGCAAGGCACGCGGCGTACCTGCGCACCGGATTACGTGATGTTCACCGGGTCCGGTGGATATTTCGGAACTTGGTGACCGATCGGAACTGCTGTGACTCGTGGTGCCCGTGAGAACACTCGCACCCGTTCTGTGCGGTCAGAGGTGCGGCATCTCGCACGTTCGGCCGCACCGAGCTGAACCGCCCATCGTAGGGCCCCGAGACGGAGGTAGAACTAGCGTCGGAGGTAGAACTGAGCGTGGAGGTTGCCGGGGCGGAGGTAAAACTGAGCATGGAGGTGCAGGCGTGCGCAAGAACGCACGGTTACACCTCCGCCGCTCGGTTACACCTCCGCCGCTCGGATTTACCTCCAACGGTCCGCCACAGCCGACTCACGAGTCACACCGTGGACACCTGTCATCAATGCTCGCCGCCACCCTGCCGGTAGGCGCGTCCGAGAAACTCCGGACTCGACGAGATTCTCGGTATTGGTGCCCATCGTGACGGCTGTCACTGTTGAGGCTCGTGAGACCGACGGCAGCGGGTGGCCACGGGACTGCGGAAACCCGCGGACCCTATCGCGTCGGTGATCTTCCGCGATGTCCTGTTTGTGCGTCGGTGACCTTCCCGCAGTCTGCTGACCCGCCGGCGACCGATGCTCACCGATAACGTGCCCTGGGACGGAGGTATAACTGAGCGTGGAAGTGCAGATGCGCGCGGAGGTAACACTGAGCATGGAGGTGCAGACGTGCGCAAGAACACACGTTTACACCTCCACTGCTACATCTCTCCACCGCTCGGATATACCTCCAAGGCACCGGAAGCACGCCCGGCTCAGCCGTCGCGCCCCCGCGCCGCCCACCACTGCCGAAGGCGGGCCTCGGCGGCTGGCTTGCCAATGGGGCCTTCGTCCAGACGCACTGACAGCAGGTAGCGGTAGGCCTCGCCCAATACCGGGCCCGGCCGGATCCCCAAGGCCTTGGAGATCTCGTTGCCGTTGAGCTCGGGCCGCAGGGCGGCCAGCTCCTCCTGCTCGGCGAGCTGGGCGATCCGCTCCTCGAGCTCGTCATACGTGCGGGCCAGCCGGGCTGCCTTGCGGCTGTTTCGGGTCGTGCAGTCCGATCGGGTGAGCAGGTGCAGCTGGTCCAGCAACGGACCCGCGTCCGTGACGTACCGCGCACCGCCGAGTCCGTCCACTGGCCCTGACCGTACCCGTGGAAGCGCAGGTGCAGCTCGACCAGCCGGGCGACCGCCGTCACGGTGTCCTTGTCGTAGCGCAGGGCCTTGAGCCGCTTGGCCACCAACCGGGCCCCGACGCTCTCGTGGTGGTGGAACGACACGCCACCCCCAGGCTCGAAACGGCGCGTCGCCGGCTTGCCCGCGTCGTGCAACAGGGCGGCCAGACGCAGCACCAGGTCGGGCCGCTGCACGTCCCCCCTGGCCTCCAGCGCGATGGCCTGCTCCAGCACGGTGAGCGAGTGCTCGTACACGTCCTTGTGCCGATGGTGCTCGTCGACCTCCAGCCGCAGAGCTGGCAGCTCGGGAAGGAACACGTCCGCCAGCCCGGAGTCCACGACCAGCCGCAAACCCTCCCGCGGGGAGTCGGCCAGAACCAGCTTGGTGAACTCCTCGCGCACCCGCTCGGCCGACACCATCGCCAGCGTGGGCGCCTGGGCCGTCATCGCGGCATACACGTCCGGCGCGACCGCGAACCCAAGCTGGGCGGCGAACCTGGCCGCCCGCATCATGCGCAACGGGTCGTCGGCGAAGGACTCCTCGGGCGTCGCCGGTGTGCGCAGCACCCGGGCTGCGAGGTCACGCAGTCCCCCGAACGCGTCGATGAAGTCCAGCGCCGGTAGCCGCATCGCCATGGCGTTGACCGTGAAGTCCCGCCGCCCGAGGTCCTCGACGAGCGAGGAGCCGAAGGCCACCTCGGGTTTGCGGGAGCGACGGTCGTAGCGGT
This sequence comes from uncultured Actinomycetota bacterium, assembly GCA_963724925.1. Taxonomy (GTDB): domain Bacteria; phylum Actinomycetota; class Actinomycetes; order Actinomycetales; family Dermatophilaceae; genus Phosphoribacter. The sequence goes on from CAVRXF010000037.1 coordinate 72,633, forward strand.
CGCTGCGGTAGGTCGTCACCTCGATGACCACCGGGCCCTTGCGCAGCCCGATGGTGCCGAACTCACGCCCGATGTCCCAGTGCGTGTCGGCCCACCCCCGGACCACGTCGAGGATGTCGTCGGGCCGGGCGTCGGTCGCGAGGTCCAGGTCGGGCGCCACCCTCCCGAGAAAGGCGTCACGGACCGGCCCGCCGACCAACGCCACCTCGTGACCCGCGGCGGTGAACCGGCCACCCAGCTCGCTCAGCAGGGGAAGCGTTGGCGCCAACGAGGCCACCGCGGCACGGAGCATCCGAGGGGGAGCGGCAGCCGGAACAGGCGGTGCGGGACGCTGGGACACGGCAGTCAAGCCTAACCATCGCACCCAGGACGCCAGCCCTGCTATGCCCAACCGGACCGCGGGCCGCCGGCGCTGGCGCTCGTGCCCGACGTTCACGGGGCCGCGCCCACCGCTGGTTAGAGTGGCAGGGTGACCAACACGGTTCCCGTTCCTACCAGCCCCGGGCAGCGCCTGCCTTGGGTCGAGGAGCGGTCTGCCGGAGGGGTCATCATCGACATCCACGAGGGCGCGGCGCGCACCGCCATCATCGCCCGCCGCAACCGGGCCGGTCGGGTCGAGTGGTGCCTGCCCAAGGGGCATATCGAGCCGGGCGAGACCCTGCCGGAGACCGCGGCTCGGGAGGTCGCCGAGGAGACCGGGATCGTGGGGCGGGTGCTGGCCGAGCTCGGCATCATCGACTACTGGTTCGCCGCTGGCGACAAGCGGATCCACAAGTTCGTCCACCACTTCCTGCTCGAGGCCACCGGGGGCGAGCTCACGGTCGACAACGACCCCGACCAGGAGGCCATCGAAGTGGCCTGGTTCCGCCTGGACGAGGTCCACCAGCACCTCACCTTTCCCAACGAGCGACGCATCGCGAAGGCGGCTTGGGAACGCCTGGCGGGCACCGGGTGACCGCAGGGCAGCGAGCCGGACCACTCGCGGTATGCCGGGTGCTCCCGACCCTGCGCGCGTATGCCGTTGCGGTGGCTGCCGGACTTGTCCTGCTGCTGGTCTCGGGCTGCGTCCCGTCGACGTCGAGCAGTCCTGAGGCAGCGACCAGCCCGACCAATCCGGCGCAGCAGTCCTTCGGCGCGGCGGCCGGCCCGTCCACCCAGGGCACGTCGGTCATCCGCGTGGACGCGGTGACCCCCGCGGTCGTCGGGCCCGACCAGACAGCAACGGTGAGCGGGCAGATCGTGGCGCCAGCGGGCGCAGCGATCCTCAACCCCACCGTCCGGGCAGTCAGGTCGCGCCAGTCCCTCATGACGCGCGGCGACGTCGACACCTGGGCCAGCGCCACCAGCAACCCGAGCGGGACTGAGGTCGCGCGGGTCACGGTGCCCGGCACGTTCACGCCAGGCCAGTCCGGCGGTTTCACCCTCGCGCTGCCAGCCGCCGCGTTGACGCTGAGCCGCTCGTACGGCGCCGTCCCCATCGCCGTGCAGGTCCTAGGCCCCGCCGGATCGGTGCTCGGCACCGTGCGCACGTTCGTGGGGTGGAACCGCCTGGTCGACTACACGCCGATCTCGTTGGCTTGGGTGGTACCCATGACGCTCGACGCCGACCCGGCCCTGAGCTCGGCGTCCGCTGCCACCCGCACGGCTGCGTGGCAGGCGGCGGTGGGACCCGACAGCCGGCTGGCCCGCCTGGCACGGGCGACGGCCACGGCGAACGTGGCCTGGGCGATCGACCCGGCCGTGCTTGGACGCGACAAGCGGACGCCCGCGCAGGTCGCCGCGGACCCGGTCACGCCGGTGATCGCCCCGTTCCAGGAGCAGCTGCGGCAGGGGGCGACCCGGCATACCGTCCTCGCTTTGCCCTACGCCGACCCGGACCTTGCCGCCGCGTCGGACGGGCCGCTCATGCCGGACCTGGTCGCCAGGGGGTCAGCACTCGGCGCCGCGCTCAATGCACCGGTCCGCACTGGCGTGGCGTGGCCGGCTGACGGCGCGCTGCCGCCGGGGCGCGAGGCGGCCTTGCGCGCGGCATACTCGCAGGGCCTGACCGCGATCTTGACCTCGACACAGCTCACCGAGACCGGCCGCTCGCTCACCCCCACGGCGCCGGCGGTGGGCGTCCTCAAGACACCCGTGGTCCGCTGGGACGACCGGCTCAGCGCCCTGGCGGGCCAGACGACCGCAGCGAACTCGGGGGCCTTGGTGACCCAGGAGTTCGTCGCGCAGGTCGCCATGCTGCTTGGTGAGCGTCCCGGGGTCGCCCGCACCTTCCTTGTGGCCGCGCCGAGGGGGCTGGACCCGAACCCCGACTCGCTGTCGCGGCTGCTCGCCGCGAGCGAGAGTCTGCCGTGGGTCAGCACCATTGATGTCATGCAGGCGGTCTCCGAGGCGGCCAAAGCCGGGAAGCCGACCGTCGACCAGCTGAGCCCGCTCGCTGCGGAGGATCCGCCCGTGCTCACCCCGACGATGCTGAATTCGCTGGAGCAGGAGAAGGCGGTCATCGCCACGATGAGCCACACCCTCGTCGACAGCGCCGGCTTCTCGCTGCAGTGGCAAGACACCGTGGACCAGCTCACTTCGGTTCGGTGGCGCAAGAACCCGCCTGGGCACGCCGAGCTGCTGGGTCAGGTCTACTCGGCGACGGGGGCGGTGAGCCAAGGGCTGTCGATCACCGAACAGACGACGAACTTTCTCGCCGACGAGGGCTTGCTGCGGGTGACCATCGTCAACGATCTCGACGGTGCCGTCGAAGGCATCCAGCTCAACCTCGTGCCCACCAACCCGAGAGTCCGGGTGGTGGCGCCGGCCGATCCGGTCCGGATCGAGCCACACAGCAAGGCCACCGTCCAGGTGCGCGTGGAAGCGGTTGCCGCCGGGATCGTCCCGGTCAACGCGTCCCTGACTACGTCCGACCACGTAGCCATCGGCCAGCCGGCGACGCTCACGGTGCGTGCTGCCCCGCCAGGGGCGTGGGTGTACGTCGTGGCGGGGTCCGTCCTCGGGCTCATCTTGTTCGTTGGCCTGGTGCGGGGGCTGCGGCGACCTGCGGCCACCCCGGCGCACCTTCAGGACCTCGACTTGGTCAACCCGGTCGCCGAACCCTTGCTGGAGGACCCGGTCCGGACTCGTCCGCCCCACGTCCAGCCCCCGGACCGGGTGCCCTGACGAGACACTCGTGGCGGGTCGGTCCAGCGCAGGGCGCGCCAGCACGCCAGCGCGCCGCTGCCGCGAGGCGAGGAAAGCGCCCGTAGGATGGACGTCCGTCAGCGCGCGATGTTCGCGGACCTGCTGTGGAGGTGTGTTTCGTGCAGGGTGTCGGTCCGGGGTCGCACCTCGGCGGGCGGTATGCCGTGCGCGAACGCCTGTCGCGGCACCCGCAGTGGGAGCGGTGGAGCGCGTCCGATACCGGCCTGGACCGTGAGGTGGTCCTGCTGTGCTTCCCGCGGGGCAGCGCAGAGGCTGACGCCGCACTTGACGCTGCGCGCCGCGCGGCGGGTGTAGAGGAGTCCCGCCTGACCCGCGTGCTCGACGTCGGGCAGGAGCCAGAACTCGTGTTCGTCGTCGAGGAGCCGATGCCCGGCGCAGCGCCGCTTACGGCACTGCTGGCCGAGGGGGGGCTGCCCGCCGAGGAGGTACGCCGGATCATCGGGGAAGCCGCGGGAGGGCTCGCGGCAGCCTCGGCGCGTGGGCTGCATCATGGCGTCCTCACTCCGCGTGACGTTCTGGTGCTGCCAGACGGCACGGTCAAGGTCAGGGGGCTGGCCACGGAGGCCGCCCTGCTGGGCGAGGACGACCGCCCAGGCGACGAGGCGTCTCGGACTGACGCGGTGGCGCTCGCCGGTTTGCTGTATGCCGGATTGACGGCTCGGTGGCCGCTGCCCGGACCTGAGTCCGGCCTGGAGGCCGCACCGCGGTTGGTGTCGGGGGTCGCAGCGCCGTCGGAGATCGCCGCCGGGGTGCCGTACGACATCGACGTGCTGGTGACCGCTGCCCTGGCCGGCGACGGCGGGCCGCGCAGCCCCGGTGAGGTTGCCGACCAGCTGTTTCCAGGGGCACCGAGTAGTGGTCACGGGCGGTTAGCGGCTGGGTCGGTGGCCGCCTCCCGCACCGCCGTGGCGCGGACCAACCCGCTGCCCCGAGACCCGGCGACCGGCGGGGTTGCGCTGAGCCGGCCCACGAGCCACAGCGGGCCACCCCGGGGGGCCGAGCGACGACCAGGTGGGGGTCAGGCTCGAGCGGCTGGCACCGGCCGGTCCGGTGGCCCCGGTGCCGCCAAGCTCGGGGAGCAAGGTCGGGCCGCCAACGGCTCGGCGCCCGGAGGTCCGGCCGGCGAAGACGCTGCGGGCCACCGGCTATCGGAAGCAGTGTCCACGGCGACCAGCGCGGCCGCCGTTGCGGCCAGTGCGACCGGGTCGGTGGCCAAGACTGCGGGCCGCGGAGTGCGTACGGGCTTGGACACCCTTGGCTCGGGGGCGTCCGTCGTCGCCTACCAGGCCAAGAAGGCGGCCCGCGCGACGGCCGACCGGGCCGCGGAGCGTTCGGCGACCAAGGCCGAGCGCCGCCGGTACGAGAGCATGCCCGACGACCTGTTCGAAATGCACGAGGCCAGCCTCACCGACGTGCTGCAGGAGACCGACGAGCAGCTCGAGCCACCCGTGCCGATCCGGTTGGCACCGGAAGCGCCCACCGTCCCGAACCGGCCAGAGTCCAAACTGGCCCTGGCCATCGTCGCCGGGTTCGTCGTGCTGGCGGCTGTGGTCGGCATCTGGGGGCTGCCGCAGATCGGCGGCCTGCCCACGTCCTCCTCCGCATCAGGGTCGGCGCCCGCTG
>CAVRXF010000038.1:0-32653 GCA_963724925.1 uncultured Actinomycetota bacterium
CATTGCGCTGCTGGGCATCCTGCATCGCCAGCTCACCGACCTGAGGTGCGCGAGATCGCCGGCGCTCTGGCCGAGCAGGCCGAGCCGGGCACGCCGATCACCGAGGAGTCGATCCGGTCGATGATCGACCAGCGCATCCACGAGGAAGGCGACGCGGACTCGGTCGCCCGGGTCTCGGCGCGGCTGGCCAGAGCGGCGGCTGGCCGCTGGCTGACCTCTGACGCTCTTTCCCGCACGTCGCCGGTCCGGCGCCGGACCGCCCGACTCGTTCGACCCACCATGTCGGCCGTTGCCCTGACCACGAGGGGGCACTGACGAAGGCACCAGATGAGCACCGCACCCGCCACGACGACCCAGGCGTCCGGCATACCGCCGCGGTCCGTCCCCGCAGCCTCTCGGGCATGCAACCGACGAGCGACTCGCTGCACATCGGCAACTACCTGGGTGCCTTGGTCAACTGGGTCGACTGCAGCAGGCTTACGACGCCTTCTACTTCATCGCCGACCTGCACGCCCTCACCGTGCCGACCGACCCTGAGGTGGTCCGTCGCCGCACCCGGATCACCGCCGCACAGTTCATCGCCGGTGGTGACCCGGCCCGCTCGGCCGTCTTCTGCCAGAGCCACCTACCTCAGCACACCCAGCTGGCTGGATCATGAACTGTCTGACCGGCTACGGCGAGGCAGGCAGGATGACCCAGTTCAAGGACAAGATCGCCCGGGGCCAGAACGCCAACGTCGGTCTGTTTGCCTATCCCATGCTCATGGCGGCCGACATTCTCATGTACGACGCCGACAAGGTGCCGGTCGGCGAGGACCAGCGCCAGCATCTGGAGATCACCCGCGACTTGGCGATCCGGTTCAACCAGCGCTACGGCGAGACGCTTGTCGTGCCCGAGCCGCACATCCTAAGGAGACGGCGCGCATCATGGAACTGTCCGACCCGTCGTCGAAGATGTCGGCGACCAACTCCCCTGACGCTGGCATCATCCTGCTCTCGGACGATCCCGGCCGGATCACCAAGAAGGTCCGATCCGCCGTTACCGACAGCGAGCGGAGATCCGCTACGACCCTGAGGCCAAGCCAGGGGTGTCCAACCTGCTCGCCATCGAGAGCGCCCTCACCGGAGAGCCGATCGTGAGCCTCGAACGCGGGTATGCCGGACAAGGGTACGGACAGCTCAAGACCCAGGTCGCCGAACGGGTCGTGGCGGTGGTCGAGCCGTTCCAGCGACGGATGGCCGAGCTGCTGGCCGAACCCGAGCAGCTGGACGACGTCCTCGGCCGGCGCCGAACGAGCCGCTGTCGTGGCGACAGCGACGATCGAGCGGGTCTTCGACCGGGTCGGTCTTTGGCCCCGCTGGCCGGCCGAGGGTGACCCCGCTGGCCAGCCCAGTGTGACCCTGCTGCGGTTCGTGCCCCCGCCACGACCGCCGAGAGGCTCAGGAATGTGCGCTATGGAGCGCGCTAAACCGCATCTTCGGACCTCTCGCTGTAGGGCAGGCGAGGGCGGGCGCGGGAGAAGTACCGGGCTCAGGCCAGCGGGATGACGAGCACTGGCGTCGTGGTCGGCTGCGGAGATCCGCCGGTTGGTTCGACCGACAAAGCCACTGCCGCAGCGTCCTGCCCGCTGCCCTCCAGCAGCGCTGGCGCCGTCCCGGCAAGCAACCCTGCAGACACCGGGTTACCTTGCGGCGGCACGTACCACATCTGGTAGGTCTTGCCCGGGCCCGGGTCCGGCAGCCGGTCCGGGACAAGGACGGAGCGCCCCTCAGCCGCTGAGCGCACAACGGACGCCGTGACCGGCCCGGCTGCAGGCCCCGGGTAGTGCTGCGCGTCGGGGGCTTCGAGCACCTCGGTCACCGCAGTCGGGGTGGGCGGGGTCTGGGTCGACCACGGTCGCCAGGTGAGCACCACGCCAGCCACCACGGCGGCGGCCGCCAGACCGGCCAGGAACCGCCGTCGGCGCCGGCGCGGGCGCTCGCGGATCGAGCGGATCTCGGCCCGGCTGCGCGGTGGTTGCGGCGACGGCAGCGGCTGGACCAATCCCGGCTTCGGTTCGGCTGCGACGGCCGCCAGCACGGCCTGCCGAAGCGCGGGCGGCGGCGGCGCGGCTGGCGCCAGGATCACCAGCGTGTCCCGAATGGCGTCGACCTCGGCCTGACAGTCCGGGCAGTCGGCCAGGTGGCCGTCGAAGACCTGGCGCTCGTCGGTGTCGACCGCGTCGAGGGCGTAGACGGCGGCGAGGTCGTGCGGCATGTCGCTCATGTCTGCCCTCCCATCGCCTCGCGCAGCCGGGCCAGCCCGTCTCGGATCCGCGTCTTTGCTGTACCGACCGGTAAATCCAGTATGCGCGCCACTTCTGTGTGGGTATGGCCACCGAAGTACGCGAGGGCGATCGCCTCGCGCTGGGCCGGAGTGAGCTCGTCCAGCGCGCGCATCACCTGCTGGCGCTCGACCGAGCGTTCGGCCTGTTCGGCCGTGACGTCGTAGGGCCGCTCCTCCACGGCATACCGCGTGTCCCGTCGGGTCGACGCACCGACGCTGCGCACCCGGTCCACTGCGCGGCGGTGCGCGATGGCGAGCAGCCAGGCCACGGCAGCGCCACGCCCGGGCTCGTAACGGTCGGCCTGGCGCCAGGCGTCCAGGTAGGTCTCCTGGGTCACCTCCTCGGCTTGGGCGGAGTCGAGGACCACCCGCAGCACCAGGCCATAGACCCGCGAAACCGTCAGGTCATAGAAGCGGGCGAACGCCTGGGCGTCGCCCGCAGCGCTGCGGCCCAGGAGCCCGACCAGCTCGGCTCCGGGCTCGCTCATGCCGACATGATGCCGCCCCTCGCGCCCAAGGCAAGCCCAAAGCGATCTTTGTGCGGTTTGGCCAATCCATCGGCAGCCCCGCTCCGAATAGGGGGTGTACCTGGTTCGCGGCGACCATCCCGACTTCTACACAGACAAGCCTCACAGGAGGACAGCCATGAACGACCCCACCCGGCGCGGGTTCCTCGCCGTTTCCGGAGTTGGCGCGGCCGCAGTTGCCGCCGCCGCGCTCACACCCAGCGCCGTGGCTGCTGAGTCCCCTCGGTCGTCCCGGCCGCCGACCTGGGCAGCACGGACGGCCCCCTCGTTGCCTACGTCGAGGACGTCAGCTCCGGGCGCATCACCCTCGTCGCCGGCGAGAGCCGCGCCGTCGTGACCGACCGGGCGCTGGCTAGCTCGTTGGCACGCAAGGCCGGACGGAGCTGACATGTCGTCGCACCGCGAAGCACCGCGAGATCTCCAAGGACCCGGTCGCCGACAACACCGACGTCTACGCGTTCGTCAGCCCGGACCGGCCCGACACGGTCACGCTGATCGCCAACTTCATCCCGCTCCAGAAGCCCGACGGCGGGCCGAACTTCTACGAGTTCGGCGACGACGTGCTCTACGAGATCCACATCTCCAACCGCGGCGACGCCAAGGCCGACGTCACCTACCAGTTCCGGTTCCAGACCAAGGTCCGCAACGACAAGACGTTCCTCTACAACACCGGCCCGATCACCGCGATCGACGACCCGAACTGGAACCGTCCGCAGTTCTACTCGGTCACCCGGGTCGACAACGGCGCAAGGACGTGCTGCTCGGCCAGGGCCTGCCGTCCCGCCGGTGAACGTCGGGCCGCGCAGCACGCCGAACTACGCCGAGCCTGGCCGCCCAGGCGGTCCACCGTCTGCCGGCGGGACGGCAGGTGTTCGCGGGCCAGCGGGCCGACGGGTTCTACGTCGACCTCGGCAGCATCTTCGACCTCGGCGCGCTGCGTCCGTTCAACGATGGCCCACCTGATCCCGATGGCCGAGCACGCGACGGCGTCAACGGGCGCAGGCGCTCAACGTGCACACCATCGCGCTCGCAGGTGCCGATCAGCGACCTGACCCGCGACGGCAACGCGCCCGAAGGACGTCGCTCGACCCGGAAGCGGTCATCGGCGTGTGGGCCACGCGCGAGCCGACGAGCAAGTCCCAGTCCGCGACGACCACGCCGGCAAGCACGATCGGGCACGGGCCGTGGGATGCAGGTCTCCCGGCTCGGCAACCCGCTGTTCAACGAGGTCATCGTGCCGATGGCCGAGAAGGACGAGTGGAACGCGACCGACCCCCAGCCGACGACAGCGCGCTTCGCCAAGTACGTCGACCAAGCCCGAGCTGGCGGGGCTGCTGCCGGTGCTCTACCCGGGCGTGTTCCCGAACCTCGCGGCGTACACCAAGCCGCGGGCCGACCTGAACGGCCATCCTGCTCACCGGCATCCCGGCGGGCGTCGTCCCCGGGTTCCAGAACTTCACCGGGACCGACGCAGGCGGACATGCTGCGGCTCAACGTCGCGATCCCGCCGCCGGCCAGAGCCGAACCCGCTCGGGCTGGTCGCGGGTGACGCCGGCCGGCTTCCCCAACGGGCGGCGGGTCTTCGACGACGTCGTCACGGTGGAGCTGCGCGCCGTCGCCGGGCTGACCATCCCGCTCGTGGACCCGTCCTTCACGCCGGACGGCGGCGCCTCGGCGATCAAGGACGGCACGTCCAACACCAACGCGCCGCTACCTCGACACCTTCCCGTTCCTGGGCCACCCTGCCGGCGGGTACCAGACCATGCCAGGGACCCCAGCAGCATGACCGGCCGTCACCCCACCCGCGAGCGGTCGGCCGCGTCGCTAGCCGAGAACCCGTATGCCGGTCAAGGGCCGGTTCTGCTCGACATCGGCGCCGACACGGGCGGGCTGGTCGTGAACACCGACGCCGGCCTGCTCGGTGCCGAGATCGAGATCGTTGCTGGTTTGCACCGACGCCGGGATGCGCAGGTGCACCTCGTGCCGCACAGCAAGGGCAGCCACGTCCACGGGCACCCGGATGACCACAAACCTACCCATACCCATGGTCCCCACGCCGAGGTGCTCGCCCGCCCGCTTCCCGACGGCAGCAGCCAGCCATGTGCGGTCTATCCGGACATCACGCCCGGCTGGTACACCCTGCAGGTCCTGCCGCACGGGGACTGCATGCCGGTGCGGGTCCACGCCGGCACCGTCACGATCGCCACTTGGAGGCCCAACCGCGGACTGCCTGACCGGGTTTCGCTCCGGCGTCCCGGTGGGCCCGACCGGCCACCGCTGGGGGGAGGGGTCGAGGGGCGCCGCTCGCCGCGTGCAGTAACCGTCTGCCGCGCGGCGGGTGGCGCCCCTTGCCGCAAACCGGCATTCCCGGTTGAGTAGGGCCTGATCCCCGAGCCTGCACGTTGGAGGACCCGTGTCAAACGAAGCCCTGGAGAACCTGCTCACCGAGGACCGCAGCTTCCCCCCGACCCTGCGTTCACCGCGCAGGCCAACGGAACCGCGGACCTGTACGCCGCGGCCGAGGCCGACCATGAGGAGCTTCTGGGGCGACCAGGCCCGCCGCTACCTCAGCTGGAGCAAGCCGTTCAGCCAGGTGCTGGACTGGAGCAACGCGCCGTTCGCCACGTGGTTCGCCGACGGCGAGCTCAACGCGGCATACAACTGCGTCGACCGGCACGTCGAGGCCGGGCGTGGCGACAAGGTGGCCCTGCACTGGGTGGGCGAGCCGACGGTGAGACCAGGGACGTCACGTATGCCGACCTGCACGCCGAGGTGCAGAAGGCCGCCAACGCGTTGCTCGACCTGGGCCTGTGCAAGGGCGACACCGTCGCCATCTACCTGCCGATGATCCCCGAGGCCGTCGTGGCGATGCTGGCGTGCGCCCGCCTCGGCATTCCGCACTCCGTGGTCTTCGGTGGCTTCTCCGCCGAGGCCCTGAACACGCGCATCGCAGACGCGCAGGCGCGTGTCGTCATCACCTCCGACGGTGGCTACCGGCGCGGGACGCCCAGCGCCCTCAAGCCCGCCGTCGACGCCGCCCTGGACCACGCCGACACATCGGTGGAGAAGGTCCTCGTCGTCAAGCGCACCGGCCAGGACATCCCGTGGAACCCCACCCGCGACCTGTGGTGGGACGACGCGCTCGCGGCCGCGGCCGACACCCACGAGGCGCAGGGCATGGAGGCCGAGCACCCGCTCTTCATCCTCTACACCTCCGGGACCACGGGTAAGCCCAAAGGCATCTTCCACACCACCGGCGGCTACCTGACCCAGGCCGCGTACACGAACGCGGTCGTGCACGACGTGCACCCCGACACCGACGTCTACTGGTGCACGGCCGACATCGGCTGGGTCACCGGGCATTCGTACATCACGTACGGCCCGCTGGCCATCGGCGCGACCCAGGTGCTCTACGAGGGCACGCCGGACACGCCGCACCAGGGCCGGATCTGGGAGATCATCCAGGACCACAAGGTCACCGTGCTCTACACAGCGCCCACGCTGATCCGCACGTTCATGAAGTGGGGCAACGACATCCCCGCCAAGTACGATCTGTCCTCCATCCGCCTGCTCGGCTCGGTCGGCGAGCCGATCAACCCCGAGGCGTGGATGTGGTACCGCGAGCACGTCGGCGCGAGCAAGGCGCCGATCGTCGACACGTGGTGGCAGACCGAGACCGGCGCGATCATGATCAGCCCGCTCCCCGGCGTCACCTCGCTCAAGCCCGGCTCGGCACAGAAGGCGATCCCCGGCGTCGGCGCCGAAGTGGTCGACGACGAGGGTCACCCGGTCCCGAACGGGTCGGGCGGCTACCTCGTGCTGACCAAGCCGTGGCCGGCCATGCTGCGTGGCATCTGGGGCGACCCGGAGCGCTACAAGGAGACCTACTGGTCGCGCTGGCCGCAGTACTACTTCGCCGGCGACGGGGCGAAGAAGGACGACTGAGGGCAACATCTGGCTGCTGGGCCGCGTCGACGACGTCATGAACGTGTCCGGCCATCGCCTGTCCACCACGGAGATCGAGTCGGCGCTCGTCTCGCACCCCAAGGTCGCCGAGGCCGCCGTGGTCGGCGCGAGCGATGAGATGACCGGTCAGGCGGTCGTCGCCTTCGTCATCCTGCGTTCCGACGCCGGCGAAGGCGGCAAGGACATCGTCAAGGAGCTGCGCGACCACGTGGCGGTGGAGATCGGCCCGATCGCCAAGCCCAAGCAGATCATGGTCGTCACGGAGCTGCCGAAGACCCGCTCCGGCAAGATCATGCGCCGGCTGCTGCGCGATGTGGCAGAGGGCCGCGAGGTCGGCGACGCGACGACCCTGGCCGACTCCTCGGTCATGGACTCGATCCGCTCGGGCCTGGCCAAGGAGTAGGTCGCCCAGACCCGCGACGGGCGCTGCCGCCGGGGTTTGCGTCGCCCTGACGGCGCCAGCAAGCCGGTATGCCGGGGCGACGGCGCGTGGTTCTGGTCGCGGTGCGCGTGTTGCCTGCGGGCTTCGATAGGCTCACCGAGACGATGGGCTCCCCGACCGAGGAGGCAACCATGGCAAGTCCCACCGCCCCGCCGACGAGCGACCAGGACTCGACCGACAGGGATACAGAGCAGACCCTGGGGCAGCTCGTCGCGTCTGCGAGCAAGGACGTGTCGACCATCGTCCGCGGTGAGATCGACCTGGCCAAGGCCGAGATCCGCACCGCGGCCCAGTTCGCCGGAAAGGGTGCGGGCATGCTCGCGGGTGCGGGCCTGTTCGGTCTCTATGCGTTGGGCTTCCTGCTCACTGCGTTGGCGTGGGGCCTGGTTGCCGCAGGCCTGGCCACCTGGCTCGGTTTCCTCATCGTGGCTGTGCTCCTGCTCCTCATTGCCGGCGTGCTGGCCCTGGTTGGCCGCCGCGCACTGACCCGGGCCAACCTCAAGCCCCAGCAGGCCATCGACTCCACCCAGAAGACCATCGCGGCGCTCAAGCGCGAGGGTTGAGCACGCGAAGGCCGCCGAGCGGGGCACCGGGCGCGACCGGCATACCGACGAAGGCGAAGCCTGTGTCCAACGACGCCGCCTCGGTGCTTATCGAAGGACCGTGGGAGCACCGGCTCGTCGCGGCGAACGGCGCACGCTTCCATGTGGCTGTTCAGGGCGAGGGGCCACTTGTCCTTCTGCTGCACGGCTTCCCGCAGTTCTGGTACACGTGGCACCACCAGCTGCCGGCGCTTGCTGAGAGCGGCTACCAGGCGGCCGCGGTCGACCTGCGTGGATATGGGGCGTCGGACAAGCCGCCCAAGGGCTATGACACCTACACGTCGACCGCCGACGTCGCGGCGCTGGTGCGCAGCCTCGGCGAGGAACAGGCCGTCATCGTCGGACAGGGCCTGGGCGCGTGGGTCGCGTGGTCCATGCCGGCCCTGCAGCCGGACACCACGCGCGCGATCGCAGCCCTGTCCATGCCGCATCCGGTGGTCATGCGCCACGCCTCCCTGTTCAACCGGGCCCAACGGCGCGCGTCGGCTTACCTGCTCGGTCTGCAGTGGCCGTTCCGCGCCGAACGGCGGATCCCCCGTGGCGACGACGAGGTACGCCGGCTGATGACCGCCTGGGCGGGGTCGAGCGGCGAGTACCCGACCGAGGCAGACGTACGCCGGTATGCCGGGGCGATGGCTCTTCCGTTCGTCGCCCACTCAGCAGCGGAGTACTACCGCTGGGTCGGACGCAACCAGCTGCGTTGGGACGGGCCGGTGTTCAACCGGCGCGTCGGGGGGCCCATCGACCTGCCCGTGCTGCACCTGCAGGGCACCCAGGACGGCTGTGTGTTGGAGCCGACGGCCGAACGGTCGGGGCGGTTCGTCCGCGGCCGCTACACGTACCACGCCGTCGAGGGCGCCGGCCATTTCCTGAGCGAGGAGGCGCCCGAGGAGGTCGACAAGCTGCTGCTCGCCTGGCTCGACGGGCTCGCAGAGTGACCGAACCCGCTCGTCAGTCGGTTGTGCACGCTCCGGTCGGCACCGCCGCCCCGGCCCCGGCCGCGGCCGCCAGCACAGGTCGAGCCTCGTCCATGGTGAGGGCGTAGCCGGTCTGGTCGTCGTCCACCGACTTGGCGAAGACGACGCCGACGACCGCGCCGTCGCCCGTGATGAGGGGTCCGCCGCTGTTGCCAGGCTCCACCCGCGTGTACAGCGAGTAGATCTCACGCCGGACGCCCGGTCGGCCGTAGATGTCCGACCCCACGGCATTGACCGTGTCTCGCACGCGAGCCGGGTCGACACGCAACGGCCCGTCGAGCGGGAAGCCGGCCACGGCGGCCTCGGCCCCACGCGCCAGGTCACCGTTCAGCGGCAAGGCCGGCGCCTGCAGCCCCGGGACAGCGATGACGGCCAGGTCCTTACTCGGGTCGAAGATGACGACCCGACCTCGCAACAAGCGCGAGCCCTCGGCCTGCACAGTGGGCTGCTCGATTCCGGCGACGACGTGTGCGTTGGTCACGACTCGCTCGCGCGCCACGACCCAGCCGCTGCCCTCCTGGCCCCGCTGGCACGCCTCGGCGACCCCGGTGACCTTGACCACGGACGCGCTGGCCTTGACCACGGCAGGGGCTGCCGCGATGCCCGAGGACGGCGGCGCCGCGGGGGCGATCGGCTCCCTGCCAAGGCCCTCGAAGACCCGTGGGAACCCTTCGCGCGCCAGCATCTCGCGGAACCCCGCGAAGAGGTTCCCGGCTTGGGGCGGGATCAGCGAGTCGATGGCCTGCAGCACCCGAGAGCCGCCAATGGCTCGGGCCAGGGGCGGAGTGGTCGTCGCGCCGCGTAGGCCGTCCGCGACGACCCACACCAGCAAAGCGACGGCGAGCAGGCTCGCGGCCGCACCCAGCACGGCGTCGACAGCACGGACCGGCGGCGCGGTCACCCGCGAGCGCAGCCGGGAGCCCACCTTGACCAGCAGGCGCTGCCCAACCAGTGCGAAGATGAACACCCCGGCGACGAGCAGCAGCCGGGACGCAAACTCGTTGGTGACCGCCCACGGCCACAGCTCGAGCAGGCGAGGGAGCACGGTCAGCCCGACGAACCCGCCGGCGAGGAACCCGACGAGTGAGAACGCCCCGACAAGCAGACCCATCCGGAACCCGGACACGGCATACAACAGCAGCACCAGCCCGAGTGCGACGTCGAGCGCGGTCGCCCAGGTCATGACTCGCGCCGCAGGAAGCGGTCCGGGACAGGGGTGCGGTTGGTGTGGTCCCAGGGACGGCTTCGCCCCGAAAGCTCGAGCAGCCGGTCGACGACGCCTGCGGTGAACCCCCACAGCAGCAGGTCGTCGTCGAGGCTCCAGGCCGGCCCGGTGCGCCCACCGGGGTACACGGCCATGTGCCGGTTAGCGGGCTCGGTGAGGAACGACACGGGCACACTCAGCACCTGCGCAACCTCTTCAGGTGCGTGCACCGTCACCGGCCTCGGGTCAGCCCACCACGCCACGACCGTGGTGACCGAGAAGCCACTCACCGGCAGGTACAGGGCGGGCAGGCTTCCGACGACCTGCACTCCGACCGGGTCGAGCATCACTTCCTCGGCCGCCTCACGAAGGGCCGCGGCGACAGCGTCGTGGTCACTGGGCTCAACGGCTCCGCCGGCGAAGGCGACCTGGCCCGCGTGCGCGCGCAGCGTGTGGGCCCGCTCGATGAGCAGGATCGACTCCTCGCCGTCGGGGTCGGGCCCGAACAGCGCCAGCACCGCGGACTCGCGCCCGCCGCCTTCGGGGGGCAGGAAGCGGCCGTACCAGGTGTCGTCGACCTGCTGGGCGGCTCGCAGGATCTCGTCGACCCAGGTAGGGCGCGGCACTCCCCCCGGCTGCGTCCACGGCACCAGGCTCGTGCCTCGCGCGACGGCATGGCCGGCGCGCATCAGGTGCCCGCCAGCTCGTAGGCAAGCAGCGTCGCTGCGCGCTCGGGGTCGGTCTCGCCGACGCCGTATGCCGGGCAGAGCCGCGCGACGGGGCAGGCGCCGCAGGCGGCCCGTCGGGCGTGGCAGGTGCGCCGGCCGTGGAAGATGAGCACGTGACTGAGCTGGGTCCAGTCCTTGCGCGGGAACAGCGCGCCTACAGCGTGCTCGACCTTGACCGGGTCCTGTTCCTCGGTCCAGCCGAACCGGCGGGCCAGCCGCCCGAAGTGCGTGTCCACCGTTATGCCCGGAACACCAAAGGCGTTGCCCAGCACGACATTCGCGGTCTTACGGCCCACCCCTGGCAGCGTGACCAGGTCGACCAGCCGCGCAGGCACCTGGCCGTCGAAGCGCTCGACCAGAGCGGCACCAAGCTTGATGAGCGCGTCAGACTTGGCCCGGAAGAAGCCGGTCGAGCGGATGAGCTCCTCGAGCTCGGCCCGGTCGGCACCGGCATACGCGGTGGCAGTCGGGTACCGGGCGAAGAGCACCGGCGTCACGAGGTTCACCCGGGTATCCGTCGTCTGGGCCGACAGGATCGTGGCGACCAGCAGCTCCAACGGGTTTGTGAAGTCCAGCTCGCAGTGCGCGTTGGGGTAGTGCGCATGCAGAATCCGGTACGTCCGCCGGGCCCGCCGGGTCAGCGCGACCGACGGCTGCGACGGATGGACGGATGGCACGGGGGAAAGCCTACGTTGCCATTTCGGGTGGGCAGCGCCATTAGCTGGGACTGAGCTCGGCCCGCAGGAAGCTGTGACGTGGCACACTGTGCGACGTGGATTTCGACGTCGTACGGCGCGCGCCCCTGTTCTCCGCACTCGACGGCGAAGCCGGCCAGGCCTTGCTGCACGAGATGACCAGCTCCCGGCTGGAGCGCGGCGACGTGCTCTTTCGCGAGGGCGACCCGGGCGACGCCTTGTTCGTCATCGGCGAAGGGAAGGTCAAGCTCGGGCGGACCAGCAGCGACGGTCGGGAGAACCTCGTCGCGATCCTCGGGCCCGGCGAGATGTTCGGCGAGCTCAGCCTGTTCGACCCGGGGCCGCGGACCATGACCGTGACGGCCGTCGCCGAGACCCAGCTGATGGGCTTGGGCAACGACTCACTGACCTCGCTGCTGTCCGGCCGTCCCGAGGTCGCGAAGTCGCTGCTCGCCGCCCTCGCGAAGCGGCTGCGGCGCACCAACGAGCACCTGGCCGACCTGGTCTTCACCGACGTGCCGGGCCGGGTCGCCAAGGCGCTGCTGGACCTGGCCAACCGCTTCGGGCGGCCCGTCGAGGAAGGCATGATGGTCAGCCACGACCTCACCCAGGAGGAGCTGGCCCAGCTGGTCGGCGCCTCGCGGGAGACGGTGAACAAGGCGCTGGCCGACTTCGCCACCCGCGGGTGGCTCAGGCTCGAGGCGCGCGCGGTGCTGCTCATCGACCTCGACCGGCTCAAGCACCGCGCCCGTTAGACCGCAGCGCCCGCGTCCGCGGATAGGCGGTGCCCCAGTCCAGTCGATGTGAACCCGGAGTCGGTTCCGGACCGGTTTCACATCGACTGGGCCTCGCGCAGGTAGTCCAGCTGAGCGCGCACGCTCAGCTCGGCCGCGTCCCAGTTAGCCCGGGGCGCATCGGTATAGGCGATCTCGACGACGTCCCTCGGGGTCCTGGCCCCGGCGGCGAGCGCGGCGCGTACCTGGTCCAGACGCTCGGCGCGGTGCTCGATGTAGAACCGGATGACGCCGGCCGCGTCCGGTAGGTCTGGGCCGTGCCCGGGCAGGATCCGGGTGACCGCCCCGGAGCCGGTCAGCTCCTCGATCCGCTCCAACGAGTCCAGGTATGCCGCGAGGGTGCCGTCCGGCCACGCGACGACGCTCGTGCCACGGCCCAGGACCGTGTCGCCGGTCAGCAGGGCGTTCTCGGCGGCCAGCAGAAACGACAGGGAGTCCCCGGTGTGCCCCGCAGTGGCGACGACCAGCAGCGCCAAGCCGCCGACCTCGATCTGGTCCCCATCGCTGAGGTCGTCGTGCAGGTGACCGAGCCGGCGCACGGGGGCGCCGCTGAGCTCGGCGAAGCGCTCGGCGGCCTCTGCGTGGTCGGCATGGTCATGGGTAAGCAGCGTCAGGCCGACCCGCCCCTGCTCGCGGGTTGCCTCGCGCAGCACCTGCGCTAGATGCGTCTCGTCGAGCGGCCCCGGGTCGATGACCACGCAGGTATCTGAGGCTGGCTCGCGCAGCACCCAGGTGTTCGTGCCGTCCAGGGTCATCACGCCGGGGTTCGGCGCGAGCACGCACCAGGCGCGCTCGGTGACCCGCCCGGATGCCCAGGGACGCGCAGCCGAATACGCCGTCACGCGGTGCGGCGCGGCGGCAAACCCGCGAAGTCGACGCGTAGCACGAGCTCTCCGTCGTCGTCGTAGGTCGCCACCGGCATGACCCTTCGGATCACCGGCGCAGCGGCGAAGAACTGTTCGGCCGACGTGGCTGCAGCGAGCTGTTCGATGCAGACGATGGTCGGCGGCAGCAGCAGCACCGTGCCCGCGGCGAAGTCGGTCAGGACCTCGTTGGGATCGAACCAGCCGCTCTGGTCGGCTTCGGTCGTCAGCCCGTCGGGCACCTGCCCTGGCGGCAGCAGTGCGACGAAGAAGCGGGTGTCGTACCGGCGGCCCTCGGACTCCGGGGTGGTCCAGTGGGCATGGGCCCGCAGCAGGTCGCTGCGCAGCACCAACCCGTGCCGCTGCAGCAGCTCGGCCAGCGAGACCGCACGGGTCAGCAGGGCATCGCGGTCACCCGCCCACGCGCCGTCGACCGCTTGCACGAGCGACCCTCGCTCGCCCTTGCTGGCGAACAGCACCCCGCACTCCTCGAACACCTCGCGCACCGCCGCGACGACGAGCTGGCGTGCTTCGCGCTCGGTGCAGCCGAGCCGGGCCGCCCAGTGGACCGGACCCGGACCGGCCCACTGCAGGTCGGCATCGTCGCGAGCGTCCACGCCGCCGCCCGGGAAGACCATGGAGCTCGGCGCGAACTTCATGGTCGGCACGCGGCGCAGCATGAACACCTCAAGGCCCGCGTCGCCGTCCCGCACGATCATGACCGTTGCCGCCGGTCGGGCCGCTGGGGGCCTGGTCGTCGGATCGGCAGCCAGACGCTGGAGGTAGTCGGCACAGGACTTCTGCAGGGACGGCAGGTAGGCCGTCGAAAAGTCGCGGATCACGCTCGAGCCTCCTCAGCAGCGCGGCTCGGGTCGTCGTCCAGGTCGCATAGGGCTGATGGTATGCCGGGCGGGCGGCATACCAGGCCCGAAAGACGATGCCTGCTCACGGCATACGTGCGCTCAGTCGCGAACCGCAACGACGATCTCGACCTCGACCGGTGCGTCCAGCGGCAACGCAGCGACCCCGACCGCAGCGCGGGCATGGGTGCCCGCCGCACCGAACGCGGCGCCGAGCAGCTCGCTCGCCCCATTGATGACCCCTGCCTGTCCGGTGAACTCGGGGGAGGACGCGACGAACCCGACCACCTTGACGACCCGGGTGACGTTGTCGAGGTCGCCTAGGACCGACTTGACCGCGGCGATGGCGTTGAGCGCGCAGGTCGCAGCGAGCTCCTTGGCGTGCTCCGGGGTGACCAGCCCGTCGCCCACGCCGACCTTGCCTGTGGCGACCAGGGCGCCGGCGACCATGGGCAGCTGGCCGGAGGTGTAGACCAGCTCGCCTTGGCGCATCGCAGGCACATAGACCCCGGCGGGCACGGCGACCTCGGGCAGCTGCAGGCCCAGCTCGCTCAGCCTGGCTTCGACCGTGCTCATGAGGACGTCGGGCGCTTGAGATAGGCGACCAGGCCGCCGCCGTCCGGGCCGGTCACGACCTGGACGAGCTCCCATCCGTCGGCACCCCAGTTGTCGAGGATCTGCTTCGTGGCGTGGACGATGAGTGGCACGGTTGCGTACTCCCAGGTGGTCATAGCCCGACACTGTATCCAGCCCCCGATGCGTTGTGGCTCTACTCGGTGTGGCTCGACTCGGCGGGCACGGGGTGCGGTCCGGCGCGAAAGAATCCCAACGGTTGCTTCACGGCCCCGGAAGCAACCACAACGCTCCACTCGCGCAAAGCGGCAGTGGCCGATCATCCGGCTCGCGCCAGCAGAGCCCTTCGGATACGGTCCGTCATCGCCGCGAGCCGCTGTGGCGTGGACAGATCACGTGCGGTTATCCGCACAACCTTCCAGCCAAGATCCTCGAGCAGCTGGATGCGCGCGATGTCCGCCTGCCACCGCCGGCGGTCGGCGCGGTGTTCGTCGCCTTCGTACTCGACGATCAGCCGCGCCTCGCGCCAGACGAAGTCGGCTCGGGCGACCCAGCTGCCGCTGTCATCCACGATGTCTGCGTTGAGGGCTGGTTCGGGCAACCCCGCGTTCCTGAAGGACAGGCGAGCACGCGTCTCCATCGGAGAGCCGCTGCCGACCCGCAACAGCGACAGTGCTGCACTGCGGTTCCTGGCGCCTCGATGGCCACGGCGGGCCGTGATCGCTGTGCGGAACTCATCCAGGTCGATCCCGCTCCGGTTCAGTGCTGCATTCCCAGCGACGACCAAGTCGACCAACCCGAGTCTGGTCGCCAGGTCGCACCATGTGTCGACCACGTCCGTGACCGGCAGCCCACGAAGCATGAGGACCTCACGCTTCTCCAGACCCCGGTGGCCTCGTACGCCGGGTCGCCTTACCGGAGCGCAGTGACTCGGCCGGACAACCGATAGGGGGCGGTCCGGCATCCAGGCCGTGGGTAACGGCAGGCCGAGAAGACCGGCGGCAGTCTCGTGCGAGTACGCCCACGGCGTCGGCAAGACGAGCGCCAGCGCACAGGATTGCTCGACCAACGTCGTCGACGGCTCCTGCACTCGCAGGCCGCGGGTGGGAGCAAACAGCGACGGATGGCGTAGCCGCTGCCGAGTCGCTCCGGCGTCTGTCGCGGCGCCTACCGAGAAGGCGGCACCATCGAGCTCGGAGGGCAGGACGCAGAGTCGGCGAGGCATCAGGCCAGGTTGGCGGGAGCGAAGGAGTCGCCGCTGGCGTCATCCACAGGCCGCCCGCGAAAGAAGCCCAACGGTTGCTTCACGCCCGCTGAAGCAACCACAACGCTCCGCTCAAGACGAGGGAGGCGGCGGCTCTCGATACGCTGAGGGCCATGTCCGACGTCGGGTGGCCCGCGGCGCGCCTGCACATCGTGACCGGCAAGGGGGGCACCGGCAAGACCACCGTCGCGGCGGCGCTCGCGGTCGCGCTGGCCGACCAGGGCCGTCGGGTGCTGCTCGCCGAGGTGGAGGAGCGCCAGGGCATCAGCCAGACCTTCGATGTGCCGCCCCTCGGGGCGACCGAGGTCAAGGTCGCCGTCGCGGCGAACAGCGGAGAGGTCTTCGGCCTGTCGGTCGATGCCCGCACGGCCCTGCTCGAGTACCTGCAGATCTTCTACAGGCTCGGTCGCGCCGGCGGCGTCCTGGAGCGTTTTGGCGCCATCGACTTCGCCACGACCATCGCTCCGGGCGTCCGTGACGTGCTGCTTGTCGGACGCATCTACGAGGCCGCCCGGCGCCGCCAGGACCTGCGCTATCACCGCCACGGCCCCCCGGAGGAGCTGGCCTACGACGCGATCGTCATGGACGCCCCGCCCACCGGAAGGGTATGCCGGTTCCTCTCCGTCGGCTCCGAGGTCGCCGGTCTGGCAAGGGTCGGCCCGATTCGCTCGCAAGCCGACTCGATGACCGAGATGCTGCACTCCCCCAGGACCGTGGTCCACGTCGTGACCCTGCTGGAGGAGATGCCGGTACAGGAGACGTCGGACGTCGTCGGCGAGCTGCGCTCCATCGGTATGCCGGTCGGCGCGGTGATCGTCAACCAGGCCCGTAGCGGCAACCACGAGGGCGCCCATTCGATCCCGCCCGCCGACCTTGACCCGGCACGGCTGCGGGCGGACCTGGTATCGGTCGGTCTCAGCCTCAGCAACGGGCTCGTCGACGGACTAGTCCGCGACGTCCGGGAGCACGCCGAGCGGCTGGCCCTGGAGGGCGAGCAGCGAGACGTCCTGGAGTCGCTGGGGTTGGCGTTGGTCGCCGTTCCGGCGCTCGTCGACGGAATCGACACCGACGCGATCTACGAGATTGCCGAGCTGCTGGCGCAGCAGGGGATGGCGCGGTGACCACCGCCCGAACCAGCACCCCCCGAGCTCCCCGCCTCGACATCGACGGCCTGCTGACCGACCGGCATACGCGCGTCATCGTGTGCTGCGGCAGCGGTGGGGTGGGTAAGACCACCACAGCCGCCGCCCTGGCCCTGCGCGCCGCGGAGCAGGGTCGCGACGTGGTGGTGCTGACGATCGACCCGGCCCGGCGCTTGGCTCAGTCCCTGGGGCTCACCGAGCTGGACAACACGCCTCGCCCGGTCGAGGGGATCGACCCGGCCGCGGGCGGGTGCCTCGACGCGATGATGCTCGACATGAAGCGGACCTTCGACGAGGTCGTGCTGGATCACTCCAACCCGGAGACCGCGGAGCAGATCCTGGCTAACCCCTTCTACCAGGCGGTCTCCTCCTCGTTCGCCGGCACCCAGGAGTACATGGCGATGGAGAAGCTGGGCCAGCTGCGGGCTCAGGCGGACCGGGAGCGCACCTGGGACCTCATCGTCGTCGACACGCCGCCGTCCCGCTCCGCCCTGGACTTTCTCGACGCTCCCAAGCGGCTGGGGTCCTTCCTGGACGGACGGTTCATCCGGCTCATCGCGGCCCCGGCCAAGGCCGGACGGGCGGGGCTGCGCATCTTCAACGCTGGCCTGGGCCTGGTAGTCCGGACGCTGAACCTCGTCCTTGGCGGCGAGATGCTGCACGACGTGCAGACCTTCGTGACGGCCCTGGACACGATGTTCGGCGGCTTTCGCGAGCGAGCCGACCACACCTACGCGCTGCTCAAGGAGCGCGGCACCGCCTTCGTCGTCGTCGCTGCTCCCGAGCGCGACGCGCTCCGAGAGGCCAGCTACTTCACCGCGAGGCTCACTGACGACGGTATGCCGCCACGCGGCCTGGTCGTCAACCGGCTCCAGCGGGTCAGCGCACCCAGCCTCACGGCCGCTCGGGCCCTCGCGGCTGCCGAGCAGCTCGAGGAGCGGGGCCGCAGCGACTCGTCCGAAGCGGTCCTGCTGCACGCCCAGCTGATGGAGATTGCCACCCGGCAGCGCAACCTGGTGCGGCGCTTCTCGGCCGGGCACACCGGCATACCGCTGGTCGAGGTGCCTGCCCTAGCGGGCGACGTGCACGACCTTGAGGGGCTTCGTGCGATTGGTGCGGCCCTCGCGGGCCGCACCTAACCGTCCCCCCACGGCCCATCCGCTAGCTCGCGGCGGCCGTCGTGTCCCCCCAGCCAGCACCCGCCGCGGCGAACATGTTCCACCACGAGCGGATGTGCGGCTTGCGGCGCAGCAGGGCCCGGCGCTCACGCTCGGTCATGCCACCCCACACTCCGAACTCGGTCCGGTTGTCGAGCGCCTCTGCGAGGCACTCGGCGATCACCGGACACCGCTGGCACACTTCCTTTGCCTGCTGCTGTGCAGCACCACGTACGAACAGCTCGTCTGGATCTCCTCTCCAGACACGCCCCTGCGGTAACCCAGTCCGTGCGCATGGAACTGCGCAGCGTCACATAGCCATGTGGATAAGCCCCTCCCCTTTTTACTGCTTCTCCAACTAGAGGACGTTTCCTCCCATTTACCGCCCTCCGTCGGAGAGCCTATGGGGACCGGCAGTCAAGCCACCATGACTCGGACGGGTGGTTTCGGGGACTTGATGACTAGTCACATGACACCACCAGAGGGGCCATGCCACGGTCGGGCCGGGCAGCCGGGTTACCCTTGAGCCCATGTCAGGACGCACCACGAACGTCTCCGGGGTCATGAGCCTGCTCGGGGCGTTCGTCGCCGCTGCGGTCATGATGGGCCTGCTTAGTGCCGGTTTGTTCATGCCCGCTGTCGGCGCCGCGGGCGCCACTGCACGCTCCGGGGTAGACCTGTTCGACTCCTTGCCCAGCGAGTTCACCACCACCCCGTTGTCCGAGCAGTCCACCATCCTCGCGGCCGACGGGTCCGAGCTGGCCACCCCCTATGACGAGAACCGCATCATCGTCCCGCTGGCCAACATCTCCCCGGCCATGCGCAGCGCGCAGATCGCGATCGAGGATCACCGCTTCTACGAGCACGGCGGCGTCGACCTCCAAGGCATCATGCGGGCGTTCGTGTCGAACCGCTCCGCTGGGGAGGTCACCGGTGGCGGGTCGACACTGACGCAGCAGTACGTCAAGATCACCCTGCAGGAGAACGCATTACGCGCCGGTGATACCAGTGCGGCAAAAGCGGTGACGGCCCAGAGCTACGCCCGCAAGATCCAAGAGCTCAAGTATGCCGTCCAGCTCGAGAAGAACTCTGACCAAGGACCAGATTCTTGAGGGCTACCTCAACCTGGTCTACTACGGCGACCGCGCCTACGGCGTCGAGGCGGCCGCCCGGCACTACTTCAACAAGAGCGCCAAGGATTCCGTGCTCACCGAGGCCGCTCTGCTGGCCGGCCTCACCCAGAACCCGGGCACGACCGACCCGATCAACTACCCCGAGAAGGCGGTTGCCAGGCGCGACGTCGTGCTCGACCGGATGCACGAGCTCAAGCTCATCAGCGACGTCGACTGGCAGACTGCTCGCGCCGTCAAGATCAGCGACATCCTGCACCCCACCACACCCAAGAACTCCTGCCAGGCCTCGCCCTACCCGTACTTCTGTGACTACGTCATCGCCTGGCTCAAGCAGGACCCGTCGCTCGACGGGGTGCTCGGCAAGACCCAGCAGGAGCGCAACAACGCGATCTACCGCGGCGGCCTGACCATCCAGACCACGCTGGACCCAGCCATCATGGATCTGGCCCGGGAGGAGCTGACCAAGCGCGTCCCCGTCGGCAACAGCGCTGAACTCGGGGCGGCCTCGGCGATCCTGGATACCAAGACGGGCGCGGTCAAGGCGATCGTGCAGAACACCGACTACAACAACAACGCAACCGAGTCGTCGCAGACGACGGTGGACTGGGCGGTCGACTCCAAGTACGGCGCATCGCTGGGTTTCGGGTTCGGTTCCACCATCAAGGCGTTCGCCCTCGTCACGGCGATCGAGAACGGCATACCGGCTAGCTCGAGCGTGAATGCGAAGGCCGGCCTCCACCTCGTCAGCGGCCACATACACCGGACGCGAGCTCGGCGGCGAGTGCGGGCTCGGCAAATCCGACCTGGCGGGTGCGCAACGACGAGAACGCGGGCGGGGGAAGCATGTCGCTCGCCCAAGCCACCGCACGCTCGATCAACACGGCGTTTGTGGGCCTGGTCTCGCAGATCGGCGACACCTGCAAGGTGCGCGATACCGAGTACCGCATGGGCCTGCACCAGTCCAACGGCGACAAGATCAAGCCGTTCCCGGCAGCGGTGATCCTCGGCGCCGACTCGGTCTCGCCGATGACGGTCGCGAGCGCTTACCAGACCTTGGCCAACGACGGCAAGCACTGCGAGCCGCAGCCGGTCATCTCGATCCTCAAGGACGAGCAGCCGCTGCCGGTGCCCGCCCTTGGCAGCCAATGCGACCAGCGGGTCGACCCCAACGTGGCCCGTCAGGTGACCGGCCTGCTCGAAGGAGTCCTACGGGGTGACGGCACCGGGCGAGCGAGCGCCCTCGCTGGTGGACGGCCGGCAGCCGGCAAGACCGGCACGACCGACGGCAACAACGAGACCTGGTTCGTCGGCTTCACCCCAGAGCTGTCCACGGCGGTGTGGGTCGGTACCCCGAACGACAAGAACAACGCCAGGGTCCTGGACAACGTGCGCGTCGGTGGCCAGTTCTACCCGGTCGTCTTCGGGGCGAGCATTGCCGCGCCCACCTGGAAGGCCATCATGGACCGGGCGCTGGAGGGCAAGCCCAACACGCCGTTCCCGGCTGCTGGCGACGTTCCAGCAGCGCCCGGAGGCGACCAGACCGACGTCCCTCCGTGGCGCGTCAGAGCCTGGACGCCGCCCGAGCCGCCCTGGAACAGGCTGGCTTCCACGGCTGTGCGCCGCCAGTACTCCAGCGCACGAGCCGGGCACGGTCTTGGGGACCAGCCCGTCAGGTCCGGCCGCGCCCGGCAGCACGGTGACCATCATTCGTCGAGAGGGCCACGTCCGGCTCCTGCGCCAGCTGCCAGCTCCGGCCCCCGCGCCCGCTCCGGCTCCGGCCCCTGCGCCCGCACCTGCGCCCGCTCCGGCGCCGGCCGCGATCGTGTTCCGCGGCGGTCGCGACCCCGGCCGACTACGGGTCGCGACCGGCATACTCAACCCGCGAGTGCCGCCCGTACGGCCGCGGCGACTCGAGCCCCGTCTGCTCTCCCGGCCACCAGCGGCTGGACGGCTTTCATGACCTGGCCCAGGTGGTTCGGCTCGGTCGCGCCGGTCGAGTCGACGGCCTCGGTGACCAGGACGGCCAGCTCGGCGTCGGTGAGTGCGGCCGGCAGGTAGCGGTCCAGCACGGCTAGCTCGGCCTCCTCGCGGCTGGCCAGTTCGCTGCGGCCGGCCCCGTGGTATGCCGTCGCAGCCTCCTTGCGCTTCTTGGCCTCCTTGGTGAGCACGCGGAGCACGTCCTCGTCGGAAAGCTCGGGTTGCCGCGCGCCGGCCACCTCTTCGTTGGTGATCGCCGTCAAGGCCATGCGCAGGGTGGCCGTCACGACGGTGTCGCGTTCCCGCATGGCGGCGGTGAGGTCGGCGTGCAGGGTCTGCTTGAGCGTGCCCATGGGGTGCAGTCTGGCAGAGGTATGCCGGTCGGGTCGCCTCGGTTTGCCGGTCGGCGTCAGGCCGCTGACTGCGGGTTTGCGAAGATGGGCGGATGCATGCGCTGCTCAGGGGGACGGTCGCAGCCGCGGCTGCCGGCGTTGCGGGGGTCGGCTACGCCTCGCTCGTGGAACGCAACTGGTTTGCGCTTCGGCGCCAGTCAGTGCCGGTGCTACCGCGCCGGCGCCCGGCCGTTGCGGGTCCTGCACCTCACCGACCTGCACCTGATGCCGGGCCAGCGGCGCAAGGTCGAGTGGGTCCGCGAGCTGGCCGACGCTGGGGCCTGACCTCGTCGTCAACACCGGCGACAACATCGCGCACGAACGGTCGATCGACGCTCGCTGCTGCGAGGCCTTCCGGCCGCTGTTCGACGTGCCCGGGGTGTTCGTCCTGGGCAGCAACGACTACTTCAAGCCGCGGCTGAAGAACCCGTTTCGCTACCTCTGCGAGGACGACCACAAGCGACTATCCACGGGCGCTCACCTGCCGACCGAACGGCTCGTCGCCTCCTTAACGGCCGGCGGCTGGACCGACCTGAACAACGCTCGGGGGCAGCTGGCCGTGGGCGGCGCGCAGTTGGAGTTCGTCGGGGTCGATGACCCGCACCTGAACTACGACCGGTACCACCTGGTCGCCGGGCCGGCCGACCCGTCGGCGACGCTCACCATCGGCGTCACACACGCGCCCTACCAGCGCACGCTCGACGCGATGACGGCCGACGGTGCCGGGCTGGTCATCGCCGGGCACACCCACGGCGGCCAGCTGTGTTTGCCCTTCGTGGGCGCCCTCGTGACCAACTGCGACCTCGACCGCGGGCGCGCCAAGGGGGTCTCGCGGTGGTGGCCAGGGGCGGGACAGCCCCGCCGCGCGCCGCGGCGCCCGCCGGACGCGGCATACCTGGAAGTCTCGGCGGGGCTGGGCACCTCGCCGTATGGCGCCGGTGCGGTTCGCCTGCCGGCCGGAGGCGACGCTGCTGACTCTCACTCCGCGGGCTCTAGGCCCGGCCGCGGCGGTTGCGGCGGACGTTCGAGCCGGTCGGCTGCTGTATCTGTTTGCTGCCTCGGCCGTTCGCCAGGTCGGTCGGCGGCAGCCACGGGGTGTGGCGCAGCTTGGTAGCGCGCTTCGTTCGGGACGAAGAGGCCGCAGGTTCAAATCCTGTCACCCCGACCACTAATCCTGGGCTCTGACCTGCGGAAACGCGATCACGGCCCTCCTTTGCTCACACCCGTGGGCATATGTAGGGCATAAGCGCAGCCGGTCGCGAAGGAGTAAGACCCCCGCGAGGCGGCAACCTCCGGGGGTCGGACGACAGCAGCCTGAACGCTGACGTGACACTCATCGTGGCCGCGGCGGCTCCGCCCGTGAAGGGTGCGGTGTGGGCCGCCTCGGGTGGCCAGTGGCGGCAAGTACCTGGTCGCGTCGATGCGCACCCAGCTGGACGGGCTGGAGCGGCACGACGAGCTGGTGCCCGACCAGGACCGGTACATCCAGCAGGTGCGGGCCGAGCTGCTGGCCATGTCGGCGGCGAAGATCGACCGGTACCTGGCGCGCGCGAGGGCGAAGGACCAGATCGGCGGGGTGTCCACGACGAAACCGTCGCCGCTGCTTCGCTCGAGCATCACGATCCGTAAGGCCGGTGATGAGGTCGAGGCCGAGCCGGGGTTCTTCGAAGGCGACACTGTCGCGCACTGCGGCCCCACCCTAAGGGTGAGTTCGCCCGCACCCTGAACCTGACCGACGTGCACCGGGGTGGTGTTCACCCGGACGATCCGCAACAACGCGCACACCCACATCCTGTCCGCGTTGCACACCGCGGCCGACGGTTCCCTTACGGGATAATGGGACTCGACTTCGACAACGGGTCCGAGTTCCTCAACCAGGCGGTCATCGGGTGGGCCGGCGACCGTGGGATCTCCTTCACCAGGTCCAGTCCGTACAAGAAGAACGACCAGGCCACCGTCGAGTCGAAGAACAACCACCTGGTGCGCCGGTACGGCTTCTACTACCGCTACGACACCGAGGACGAACGACGCCTGCTGAACCGGCGCTGGCCCCTGGTCAACGACCGGCTCAACTACCTGACCCCAACGGTCAAACCGGTCGGCTAGACCTCAACCAGCGACGGCCGACGCCGCCGCGTCAACGACAAGCCGGCACGCCCTTGCAGCGGCTGCTCACCGCCCGGGTCCTCTCACCCACACAGACAGCCGAGCTGACCGCCCGCCGCGACAGCCTCAACCCCGCCCAGCTCGCCCGGCAGATCGCCGACCTGCAGACCCGCCTGATCGTGTTGGCCAAGGACAAGACCCCCAACTGAGGCACGGGTTGAGTTTCGCGGGCATCTTGACGTGAGGCATCACGGGGCGCCGAGCTTGGGTACCTTGCGCGTCCTGTCCCTTCCGTCGTCACCTGTCCCGCTCTGCCGAGGGTCGGGACGGGTGGTGGTCGACTGCGTAGCCACTGACGTTCGGCGCGGCGCTGGACAGGGCCTCAGCCGCGAGACCTAAACGATTGACGCCCCCGGTTCGCCGACCGCAACAGGTTCGCCTCCTGGACCGGAACCGCACCGATCGAAGCGTCCTCCGGCGAGATCGTGCGCCACCGGCTCTCCCGGGCTGGCAACCGGCGGATGAACCACATGATCCACATCGCCGCCGCCACCCAAGCCCGCCTGGACACCCCAGGCCGGGCCTACTACCGACGCAAGCTCACCGAGGGCAAGACCCGGATGGAGGCCATGCGCTGCCTCAAACGCCGCATCTCCGACGCCATCTACCGCCAACTCCTCGCCGACGCCCAAGCCGCCGCCACAGCCGACCCGAACAGGGGCCCGGCAGGGCACGGCGGGGCGTCTTAAGAATCCAGCGCGGCCGGCTCCCACCCGCCCACCGGCACTTCGGATCAGCCACGTCCCGGACCCGCACCCACGACGCTACCGGCCGCCACGACCCGGGCGAACCCCCGCCCGGGCTCGGCTCCCCAGCCAACGCGCCGACGCGCCGGAGCCGTCAAGGTGGAGCGCCCCACCGGACGAACGACCTAATGGGCAGATGAGCGGGCCATCGCTGCGAACGGCTTCGGCGCTGCAGCCACTCGTCAAGATCGCGAGGCCCGCTCAGTCCGGGAGGATGCCTTGCGCGCTGTTCCGGCGTCGACCGCTGGATGAAGACCGGCACGCACCCGCCGGCGGAGCCGGGCCACTGCTCGAGCTGAGAGACCGTGGATCGACACGCCGAGCCTCCCCGGGGTCCGCGAGGTGTGGCCCGCGGGCCGGTAGGGGTGCTGGTGACCCGAGCCGCCCGCGGGACCAGACCCTCTTCGCCTTTGACCGGAGCCTGCGAACTCCGCATCGGACCGGGGCCCCACGGGTTGCTGAGGTCACGAACGGCCAATCGGATGGCGGGCCGTCGAGCCCTTCCATTAGGGAGCGTGCGTGACCTGGCGCGTGCCCGCGGTCAGCGGAAGCACCCACCTACAGCAGACAGGAGACTCCGTGAGTGATGTGCAATGCGGCATCGACTGGGCCGAGGATCACCACGACATCGCCCTGGTCGATCGGCAGGGCCGCCTGCTGGCGCGGCGACGCATCGACGATGACTCGGCCGGATTGACGAGCCTGCTGGCCCTGCTGGCCGATCACGGCGACAGCGCCCAGGACCCGATCCCGGTCGCGATCGAGACCCCGCGGGGGCTGCTGACCGCCTGCCTGCGCGCCACCGGACGGCCGGTGTTCCCGATCAACCCGATGGCCGTGGCACGCTACCGCGACCGGCACTCGATCGCCGGGCGCAAGTCCGACCACGGCGACGCCGTCGTGTTGGCGAACATCCTGCGCACCGACGCGCACGCGCACCGTCCCCTGCCAGCCGACTCCGAACTCGTCCAGGCCATCGCGGTGCTTGCCCGCGCCCAGCAAGACGCCGTGTGGGCACGCACCACCGCGCACAACAAGCTGCGCTCCCACCTGCGCGAGTACTACCCGGGATTCCTCGCCGCGTTCGCCTCAGCGCGCGGGGGAATCAGCCGCCTGGAGGCCCGAGCCGTGCTGGCCGCCGCGCCAAGACCCGGCCTCGGCGGCCAAGCTCACCCAGACCCAACTCCAAGCTGCGCTGCGACGCGCAGGCCGCAGCCGCGGCATCACCGCCGAGGCCGCGCGGCTGCGCGACGAACTGCGACGTCCACAGATGCGTCAACGACCCCGGGTCGAACAGGCCATGGGCCGCCAAACCCTCGCCCTGCTCGGCCAGCTCAACGCCGCCTGCGCCGCCGCCGACGACCTCGAGGCGGCCGTCGTCGAAGCGTTCGAGCAGCACCACGAAGCCAAGATCATCACCAGCTTCCCCGGGCTCGGTTCCCTGACCGGCGCCCGCGTCCTGGCCGAGATCGGCGACGACAGCACCCGGTTCCGCGATGCCAAGGGCCTCAAGGCGTACGCCGGCGCCGCGCCGATCACCCGCGCCAGCGGCAAGACCACGAGCGTGCAGCACCGCCGCATCAAGAACAACCGGCTCAACGCGGCCGGCTACAGCTGGTCCTTTTCGGCCCTGACCGCATCGCCCGGAGCCCGCGCCCACTACGACCGCCGCCCAGCCGTCGGCGACCGCCACTCCGCAGCCCAGCGCAACCTCTTCGCCCGTCTCCTCGGCTAGGCCAAGGCCACCGGGCTGCGCAACCTGCCGTGTCGAGCCTGGAACGAGAACGCCGCCTGGCTCGAGACCGTGCTGACCGCGCTCGATCTGATCTGCTGGACCAAACTCATCGGTTTCCCCGACACCCCCGAGCTGGCCCGCTGCGAGATCGCCGCGTTCCGCTACCGCATCCTCCATGTCGCGGCCCGGCTGACCAGCTCAGGGCGGCGGCTGCACCTACGGATCGACGCCACCTGGCGCTGGGCCAGCCACCTCGCCAAAGCGTTCCATCGAATACGCGCCGCGTTCGACTGACCGCCGACGTCCCGGCCCGCCGACCCCACCCGTGACACGAGCCGGCCTCATCATGCCCTCAAAGCTCCAGGCACCGGCCCTTGGCGAGCACCAGGGGCAGCAAACGGTGGTTGCATCAGTGTCTGTCGCACTCGGTCTGACCCCGCCACAGCCCACAACCCCCAAAGCGGACAATACCGACCACCAGCAGCGACGTCATGAAACAGCGAGGCTAACGTCTAATTCACCAAGTGGGCTATCCATTTCACTGCCAGGACTCTACGCTCGATGAGTGCCGTCGCGTGGCCTGCATTACCCAGGGTCGTATGGCGAGCTTCGGGCGTGGTTCCCGGACGACGAGGCGTGCATGGACTACCTGGACTGGCTGCGCTGGCCGAGTGGTTTGGTCTGTCCCGGCTGCGGTCGCGCGGCGACGGTGGCGGTCGTGTCCGGCCGGGTCTGGCGGTGTAGCGCCTGCACCAAGCGGGTCTCGCGCACCGCGGGCACGATCTTCCAGGACACCCGGACGCCGCTGACGGTGTGGTTTGCGGCTGGCTGGTACATGACCGCCGACCCCGGCGGGGTCTCGGCGTTGACGATGAAGAAGCTGCTGGGGCTGGGCTCCTACCAGACGGCGTGGGCGATGCTGCACCGTTACCGGACCGCGATGGTCCGCCCCGGTCGCGAACTGCTGTCCGCTCGCGTGGAGGTCGACGAGACGGTATTGGGCGGTGAGCAGCCCGGACCGCGCGGACGCGGTGCGCTGGGCAAGACGCTGGTGGTCATCGCGGTGGAGCTGCTCGAGCCGAAGGGCTACGGCCGGACGCGGATGAGTGTCATCCCGGACGCTGCGGCAACCTCGCTGAGGCCATTCCTGCTCAACACGGTCGAGCCCGGCGCCACGGTGGTGACCGACGGCTGGTCGGCCTACCCGGGTGCCTGCCAGGGCTGGTTCGCGCACGAACCGCACCCGGTCGCCGGGTCCGGATCCCAGGCGCACGAACTGCTTCCGGCCGTGCACCGCGTGGCGTCCCTGTGTAAGCGCTGGCTACTGGGTACCCACCAGGGCGGTATGCAGCCCGAACACATGCAGGCCTATCTGGACGAGTTCTGCTTCCGCTTCAACCGTCGCCACGCCCGCGCCCGCGGCCTGTTGTTCTACCGGCTGATGCAGTACGCCGCGGGCGCGCCACCGCGGACCTACCGGCAGATGGTGGCCAACCCACAGCCCAAGGCCACCAAACCCGACGGCGTCCTCGGCCCGAGATCACAACCTGGAACACTGGCGCTGCCGCCACAGGAACGACGCTGGCGCACGACCACCGAACTCGACTAGCGGACCCGTTGCGAGACAACGTGCCTGGCAGTGAAATGGATAGCCCACTTCACCAATGAGGGTCAAGCCAGCTGCCAGGACCTACTATCTCCAGGCGGGCGGCCATAATGCGATGTGCCCAACAACGGATCGTCACCCGAAGCTGTGGGACCCGTCGGGCAGCGTGGCGAGCAGCGTTGGCCGATGTCGGCCGCGGTCCTCGCGGCCGGGGTGCTGCACCAGCTGCTCCCAGCGGACTTTCGGGTATCCCCCCGCTGGATTTACCCGATGTTCCTGGTCGCGTTCCTGGTGGTGCTGATCGTTGGAGACCCTGGTCGGATCGACCGGCAGCGACGCTGGCTACGGGTGACGACGGGATTGATGATCGCGCTGATTACCTGTGTGAACGCGTTCGCCGCAACCCGCCTGGTCGTGGGCATCTTGGGGAATACGGCCTTCGACACGGCGGGGCAACTGCTGGCGATCGGTGTTGTCATCTGGCTCACCAACGTGGTCGCCTTCGCGCTCTGGTACTGGGATCTCGACCACGGCGGCGCGGCGGCCCGGGCGGCGGGGTCGACCACGACCACCCCCGCGCTGGTATTCCCTGAGATGACCTTGCCCCAGTTCGCCCCGCCCCAGTGGTACCCGCGGTTCGTGGACTACCTGACGTTGTCGTTCAACACCGCCACAGCGTTCAGCCCCACGGACGTGTGTGCGATCAAGCCGTGGGCCAAGCTGATGATGATCACCGAGTCGGTTATCTCGTTGTCGCTCGTCGCTCTGGTTGTCGCCAGAGCCGTGAACATCCTCTGAACTAGCGATCAAAGACTCCACTGGGTCCTCGTCGCACCCTGGCGGGCATCGTGCCGCGGAGCCCGTGCCGGGGTGTCCGGGTAGGCCTCATTGCGGGGGTCGACCCGTGCCATGGCGCGTACCGTGAAAGCACCGGCCGCGTGTTTCCCGGCCTCCGGCGTCCGGATGCCCAGGCGACCAGCGGGGGGTGCGCCGTCACCGTGTCGAGGCGTGGACGGGCCTGCGCTCTGGCTCGTGGACCCCAGGTCGCGTGTCCTGATTCGCACCCACCACCGCAGGGCTGCCTCGACAGCGCCGCTCAAGACTGGAGCGTCAGATGATTCAAGTGGCTTACGCGTCCATCGACTGGCTAGGCAACTGGAGTCTGACCGGGAGCTTCACCACCATCGACCTGATCGCGGCCACGACCGGCGCGCTCAACGGCGCCCTCCTGGCCCGCCGACCATCCCATTACCGCAACTACACGATCGTCGGCGTGCTGCTCATGGCCGTGCTCGGTGGAATATCTGGCAGCGTCACCCGCGACATCCTCGTCAACGAGGTCCCCGCCGCCCTCACGAACCCGGCCTACATCACCCTGAGCCTCGCCGCCGGCATCGCCGGATACCGAATGGCATTCAAGCCCGGCCAGCTCTTCCGCGAGGGCCTGTTCGAGCTGGTGACGTCAGCCTCGTTGTCCTGGTTCGCCATTGTCGCGGCGCAGAAGGGCGTTCAGGTGGGGCTGCCCGTCATCGGTGTGCTCCTGCTGGCGGTCGTCGCGGCCACCGCCAGCCGGTACTTCATCGACCTCACCAGCGGCGTGCCACCGAAACTGTTCGTACAAGGCGAGTGGTACGTGGGGACCGCTCTGCTCGCCAGCCTCGTCTGGGTCATCTGCGACGCCACCGGTCTGAACGTCTGGATTTGTGCTGGCGTCGCGTTCCTGGTTGCCTACACCGTGCGGGTGCTGGCGATACACCGGGGCTGGGAAGAGCCATTGGCCAAGAAGCTCTCGGATGTGGACCTGCCCGACGCCGGACCCGGGTCGGGCCCAAGCTGAGGGGCAAGTCCGAGCACGAGCCTGGAGATCTCGGGCTGCTCGCCGAGCACGGCCCGGGCGAGGACGAGCCTAGCCGCATCCGGCGGCGGCTCAGATCAGGCACCATCCCCACTGCCGAGCACGCCCGCACACAAGCAGATCAGTGCGTCTTTCTGGGCTACTAGACAATTTCCTGTAGGACCGGTGTCGGGCCAGACTCAGGTCCAGGTGTCCGGCGGGATGCTCTCCTCGCGGCTGCCCACCAGCGTGATCGGTGTGGCTCTTTATCGGTTTGCGTTCCGTCGGGCACCGTGCCGTGCGCGTGGCTCCAGAGGGGACTGCCCTGCTCGTAGTAGCAATGCCCGCCCGGCGTCATCAACAGGCGAGTGCGGAAAGGCGGAGCGAGCTTATGGCGAGCGTGTTCATCGGGGTTGATCCCCACAAGTTGTCGGCGACGATCGAGGTCCTCGACGAGCGGGAGACGGTGTTGGCGACCGGCCGGTTCGGTACCGATCGGGGTGGGTACGCCGCGATGCGCCGGCAGGTCGCGGCGTGGCCGGCGCGGGTGTGGGCGGTGGAGGGCAGCAACGGCGCCGGGCGGCCGCTGGCGCAGCGGCTGCTGGCCGACGGCGAGCACGTGCTCGACGTGCCCGCGAAGCTGTCAGCGAGGGCCCGGTTGTTCGACACCGGGCACAACCGTAAGACCGACGCCCACGACGCGCACGCGGTCGCGGTCGTTGCGGTGCGGACCAGGGGTTTGCGGGTGTTGTCCTACGACGAGCACCACGAGGCGCTGCGGATGCTCGTCGACCGGCGCCAGGAGCTGACCCGCAGGCGGATCCAGACGGTCAACCGGTTGCAGCGGCTGCTGTCCGAGTTGACCCCAGGTAAGGCCAAGAAGGACCTGACGGCCTTGCAGGCCAAGGGAATTCTCGCCGGTGTGCGGCCGCGGGACCTGGCCGGAAAGACCAGGCGCCGGCTCGCGGTCGAGCAGCTGACCGAGCTGGTCGCGGTGGACAAGAAGATCAAGGCACTGACCAAGGAACTCAAGGTGATGGTCATCGCCACCGGGTCCACGCTGATGGACCTGCCCGGCGTCGGGCCCGTCGTGGCAGCTCGGGTTCTGGCCGACGTCGCGGATGTGGCCCGGTTCGCCGACCGCAACCGGTTCGCGTCCTGGACCGGAACCGCACCGATCGAAGCATCCTCCGGCGAGATCGTCCGCCACCGGCTCTCCCGGGCCGGCAACCGGCGGATGAACCACATGATCCACATCGCCGCGGCCACCCAGATCCGCCTCGACACCCCAGGACGGACCTACTACCGGCGCAAGCTCACCGAGGGCAAGACCCGGATGGAGGCCATGCGCTGCCTGAAGAGACGCATCTGCGACGCCATCTACCGCCAGCTGCTCGCCGACGCCATCGTCGCCGCGGCTGCGGGCGCCAAGACGGGCCCGGGAGGGCACCGCGGGGCGTCTTCAGAATCCAGCGCGGCCGGCTCACACCCGCACACCGGCACTTCGGATCAGCCACTTCCCGGACCCGCACCCACGACGCTACCGGCCGCCACGACCCGCGCGAACCCCCGCCCGGGATCGGCTCCCCAGCCAACGCGCCGACGCGCCGGAGCCGTCAAGGTGGAGCGCCCCACCGGACGAACGACCTTGACGGCGACAAGCGTCGGCGCACACTCAAAGGAGCCGAACCCGGCCCCTTGACAACAGAGGGGAGCCGGTATGACGCTCGCTCATCGGCAGATCAGGGCGTTCCGGAGTACGCGGGCGCGCAGCACCTCGTTTCGGGCTGAGGCCGAGGCTGAAAACAGTCGAGCTACGAGGGGAGGCCAGTTCGGGCCTGCCGTCGGAATGGGAGAACAGCACCTTCCTGGACACCACGTCGCAGAGGGTCCTCGCCACGGCTACTGGTCGGTCGCTGACGGCGTCCGCCAGATCGTCGGGGACCTGACCTTCGGTTCGGGGAGAGCGGGGTAAGAGGGGACATGGGCGAACAGCCAGCTACGGACCAAGTACGGACCAGGTACCAGTTCGACGAGCGCGAAACGGTGCTCAACTATGGACACTGGCAGGCACTGACGGGTACCTGTCCAACGCTCAAATAGCGTCTCGACCCGATCTGGGGGTCAAGGGGGTCGCAGGTCAAATTCTGATCCCGACCGGACCGCGAGGGCCCTCGCCGGGCTCTGACCCGCCGAGACATAACTGAAGCCCTCAAATGCGTGGTGCCGCCGGCGAGCGTGCTTGGCCCTGTCAGCGGCCGT
Source organism: uncultured Actinomycetota bacterium (assembly GCA_963724925.1). Lineage (GTDB taxonomy): Bacteria > Actinomycetota > Actinomycetes > Actinomycetales > Dermatophilaceae > Phosphoribacter. Next base: position 31,971 of record CAVRXF010000038.1, read on the forward strand.
CTCGGCAGACAACTCGGCCGCCTGGACGCGTTCGCGGAGCGCCCGGCCCGTGCGGCCGCTCGTGAGTCGCGGCGCCACAGTCACGACAGAACCCACCGTGAAGCTCGCCCGTCGGTGTCCACCCCAAGCGCGTCCCGGTGCTTAACGAAGTGCCAACCGCCGCCGGCGGACCAGTCGAAGGTGTTGTCCACGGACCAAAGGTCGCCCTAGCGAAGAAGCTGGCACGGTCAACCGTGGCTCCATACGTCAGTCATTCAGACAACGAGGTGAGCGCATGAACGGCTGCCACTCACGGCAGCACCGTTGTCGGACGTCTGGCGCCGACGGACAACTGAAGTGTTGTGGCCTGACCTGGCCAGCGGAGCGGCGGATGGCGAGAGCACTTGTAGGAGCAGAGCGAGAGGGAGGAAGTGATGGCGAGCATCCAGAAGCGTCCGGATGGGCGGTGGAGTGCCCGGTACCGGGACGACGCTGGCCGGGAGCACGCGAGGCATTTCACCCGGAAGGTCGACGCGACCCGTTGGCTCGCCGAGGTCACCACTGCCGTCGTCACCGGCGTCTACGTCGACCCGAAGGCGGGGCGTGTCACGGTGGGGGCGACAGCAGGGGCGTGGCTGGACGCCAACCCGAGCTGGTCTGAGACCACCCGGGCGCGTAACCATTCGGGTGCGGCTCTCTGGGGG
>CAVRXF010000039.1:0-4447 GCA_963724925.1 uncultured Actinomycetota bacterium
ATGACTAGGCATGATGATCCGTGTGGGAGCTTAGGTGTCTCGGAGAAATAACTCAGTCCGCTTCGGGGGTGGCGGGCTTGGGCGGGTTGAGGGTGTAGTTCCACTCCCCGTGGTAGTCGTGGCAGCGTAGGACGCCGGTGTCGGTGAGGGTCTTCATGTGCTGGTTGGGGATCTGGATGCCGGTGGGGTAGGCGGTGGTGTCGAGGTCGGCGTGGACGGTCAGTCCGGTGGCGGTGGTGGTCGCGGCGATGGTCTGGAGGACGACTTCGTGGCTGGTCAGCGGCCTGCCGCGCCAGTTCATGGAGATGAACGAGAACAGCCGGTGCTCGACCTTGTTCCACTTGCTGGTGCCCGGTGGCAGGTGGGTGACGGTGATGGTCAGCCCGGTGCGGGCGGCCAGGGCGGCCAACTCGGTCTTCCACTGCCGGGTCCGGTAGCCGTTGGAGCCGCCGCCGTCGGCGGTGATCAGCAGCCGGGTGGCGTCGGGGTAGCCGGCCCGGCCGACCTGGTCCCACCAGTGGCCGATGGTGGCCACGGCGAACGCGGCGGTGTCGTGGTCGGTGCCCACGCCGACCCAGCCGGTGTTCGCGGTCACGTCGTAGACCCCGTACGGGGTGACCTTGCCGGCCTCGGGGTCGATGAAGTCATACACGTTGACTTGCTCGGGCTGCCCGGCAGGCATCCATTCCCGACCGGCGTTCTTGTACGGCCCGATCAGCTCCTTTTTCTTCGCGTCCACGCTGATCACCGGCTGGCCGTCGCCCTGGTGGTCGCGGACGGCGTCGTTGATGTACCGGAACTGGCCGTCCCGGTCGGGATGTTGACGTCCTTCGGCGGTCTTGACGTTGGCCTGCAGACTGTAGCCCGCCTGCTTCAACAGCCGCCAGACGACCTTGTCCGTAAGCCGGAACCCTTTGTTCTGCAACGCTGTCGTCAGCTCACGCAGCGACTTCGTCGTCCACCGCAGCGGCGAGGTGGGATCCCCGCGGGTGGCCGGATCCACCAGATCGTCCAGCGCCAGCTCCAGACCCGGCTGATGCTCCTCGGCCCGCTTGCGCCCGCCCCCAGGCCTGCGTGAACGCCCCGGCAGGACAATCTCGGAACCGTCCAACTCGCCACGGCCACGGCGCACGGTATCGGCCGCCACACCCAGCGCCGCCGCCACCCGCTCTGCGCCGCCGGAACCCAACTCCCGAGCCTCCGACCCCAGCCACAACCGACGCTGCCGCTCGTTCAGATGCGGGCGCAGCACCTCCCACCGCCGGGCCAGCGACTCCTGCACCGCATCCACCGCCACGTCCATAGCACAGACGCTACCCACCCCGGGCCCAAACCAGACGTTATTTCTCTGAGAACCCTTAGTGTCGCCGTCAGGAGCCTTCGCCGCTGCGGCATGGCCTCGCTTGCGAGTTAGAACTGTGGCTCGCTGAATCCAGCTAACCGATTGCTGTCATCCCAATTGTCGGGCGGCCAGCTGATCCCACCAATGAGGCACCCGCCTTAGATCCGCGGCCCGGCGACCTACGCGCAGCCGCGACTCGCCCCCCTCGGGCAGGGTGCCAGGCGCTGCGCGCCTGCATCCGAAGGAGCGTGCCGGCCCAGGTCGTATTCGGATCCGAGCTCATGTCTCGCCCCGGGGGGCCGGGGTGGCGAACCGGACCGCCTGTCTCCGCGCGGTCAGGGACGCGACGTCGTGGGGCGTGGTCAACCAGTCGGCGTCGATCAGCATCCGCGCCACACTCACGGTGTCGGTGGGGGCAGCCTGACCTGTCGGTCCATGTGTTCCTCGGGCTAGGCCGGGATGGGTTGAAATGGCTTGGGACCTGTCCACCGGCTGAGCGCCAGATGCTCTAGCCGCTTGCGGATTCTGATCGACAATTTGTTGTCTATGCCGGCGGTGTCGATGCCGAGGTCGCGGAACAGGGTGTGCATGTCGATGCGGAGGGTCTCGTAGTCGCGGTCGATGCGGGTGTGGGTCCTGGGTTGCCGTCCTGGCCGGGGCTGCGGACGCCGGCGAGGATGGGCGCGATGACGTGCTCGCGGAGGGTCAGCAGGGCGGCGATGGTGCGGGCGGCGTGGGCGGGACGTGGTAGCGGTGGGAGCGGCCGGGTTTGTTGACGAGGTTCTTGCCGCGCAGTTTGCGCAGGTCGTAGGCGGCCTGCCGGACGGTGTAGCGGGTCGCTGGCCGGTGATGGCGTGGACCTTGGCGGCGAGGTCGGCGACGGTGAACCCGTCGGGGCCAGGGCCAGCGCGAGCACCGCGGCCAGGGCGGCCGCATGCGCGGGGCGGTTCACGTCGACGCCGCCGACCCGGGTGGCCCCGACTGGGCGGGGTGGCAGCTGGTCGAGCAGACCGTCGGGGATGAAGCCGACATCGACGCAGTCCAGGATGGTGGAGAACCGTTCGGCCATGCCGGCCAGGCGGGCGACGATGGCGGGGAACTTCTCCAGCATCCGACCGCAGCCCAGGGTCTTGGTGTTGTGGGTGATCGCCTCGAACCGCAGCACGTGTTCGCCCTTGGTGTAGCCCTTCAGCGTCAACAGCCCGAAGTGGACTTTGAAGATGGTCAGGTCATACCGGGGTCTCTCGATCACGGCTGCCTGGAGGCGAAGGTCGGTGCCGGCCGGTCGGCGCGGGCGGTTGGCGCCGAACAGGGTGCGCAGGGTCGGCACGTCCAGCCGGGACCGGGTCCGGTCCATGACCGCGTCGAAGACCCGGTCCATCACCGCGCCGTAGCGGAACAGCAGGTTGCGGCTGTACTCGACCTGATAGACCGAGTAGGCGTAGCGGAAGCCGCTGCGGCGCTGCTCGGCCAGGTCCAGCCCGAAGCACAGGCAGGCGGTGTAGATCCACCGGTCGATGACCTGGCCCAGGCGCCCTGCCGTCCCGGGCTGGGACAAGGTGTCTGCGACCTGGGCCAGGCGTTCGGGTTCATCGACGCGGGTGAAGCAGTTGCCCTCCTTGGTGAAGCCGATGCCGGCCGCCTGGGCCTGGCAGGCGACGTACTCGTGGCCGTTGAGGATGACCTGCGCGGCGAACGGCGGGTGCCCCGACATCTTGATCGTCAGATGCCCCCAGGCCGGGTCCATGATGTGGAAGGAGTAGTGGTTGACGAACTGCCGCTTCTTCTCCAGGTTGCGGATCACCCCGGCGCGGTGCGGGTGACCTTCCACACCGTCGCCGGCGCCCGGGCCACCAGAACCAGGAACACCCCGGTGCCGACCGTGTGCTCGCCCAGGATAGTCCTCGGCGATGCGGTGCTTGCGCTCACCGGCCGGGCAGTCGATCACCGGGACGCCGTGCGCGGCAGCGAGGCCCGCACCCGGCGGGCGAACCGGCCGGCCAGCCGCATCAGGTGCGCGTTGTCCAGGGACTCGTCGCCGTCGTCGTGCAGCGCCGCCACCACGGTCCGGAACCCGCCCGGGTTGTGACCCAACGGGAAGTAGGCGTTCAGCACGATCCGGTCCACGCAGTCATAGCCGCCGGTCAGCAGATCGCCGTACCGTTCGCTGAACTCGTCGATCATCCACGACCGTAGATCACCCACCACCGGTGACCAGAGCTGCCCCGAAGGGGCCACCCGTGCCGGGCGAAGTCTCGGAGCGGCATAGCGATCCTTTGGGCCCCAAAGGATCGCTAGGACTGGCGCTGATAGTCCGGCTTATCAGGCGCCCGATGGCCGCCGACTGTGGCCAGGCGAGTCCAGGGCGCGCTGGACTCGCCGGGTCGAAGGCCGGCCTGCTGAGCAAGCCATGAGCGTTCGCTGGCGCGCTCCTCTTCGGTGGCGCGCTGGCGCCACTGGGCCGAGCAGCCACGCGCGCACGTCGGCGCGGGCCCGCTCGTCCAGCGGCGACGCGTCTAGCCGGCCCGGGACGGCGAGCCGCTGCGTCGTCGGCGATCGTTTGCGCGACGGTGGCCGCATCCTGGTAGGCCGGGCCGAGCCACGCCTGCAGGTGGCGGGTGCTGGCCGACCCGCTGGTGACCAGGCCCCGGCCCAGAATCCGCACGTGCACCACGCCCCGGCCCCCACCCGTCGGTGACGTGCGCCGTGGTTTGCAGGTCCGCTCAGTGCGGGCATCCGACGGGTTCGGGGGAACTCCCGGCGTACCCGTACCCGTACTCGGCCTTGAAGGTGCAGCAGCGCCAGCGCGCGGACCGGCTCGCCGTGACTGGTCAACTCGTGCCCGCACCGGGCCTGAACCCATTCGTTGACCGGGTGGTTCGGGGGCGGGAACGGCCCCGAACGGGCGGGTCAGGGTGGACACCCATTGGTGGGATACGGCAGCGTCGGCAGCGATCTGGGTGACGCGCTGCCCAGCCTGCGCTGCTCAGGACCAGGTCACCGCCCGGGAACCGTTGGCGGCGTCCAGACCGCCGGTCTGGTTCCACGAGCACCCAACGCTCGGGCGACCGCGTCGGGGCTGGCGCCGGTCTCGGCTGTCGTCCA
>CAVRXF010000040.1:0-28001 GCA_963724925.1 uncultured Actinomycetota bacterium
TCGGCTTGCGGGACAGCCGAGCGTGGGCTCACGGGCCAGCCGGTGTGCTGGCGGATGGGCTCAGGCAGTTGCATCCTCCTGGACTCAAACAGGAGCGGCGTCAAACCTGGGGCGCTTCACCTTGAGCCGACCGGACTGGGCGCCCGGCGGCCGGCGGCTCAGCTGTTTAGCCGCGAGATCGTAGCGTCAGCGCCGCGAGTTCGTCGTTGAAGCGTTTCGAGCGCTCCAGGAACGGCACGTGGCCGACCCCGTCATACCAGGAGGCCTCGGCCGTCGGACACACGTCGAGCACGTGCTGGGCCATGGCCGGCAGCACGATGGTGTCCTCCCGGCCATGGCTGACCACGAGGGGAATGCGCAGGCTGCGCAGCACGTCGTCGTAGTCGAGGTCGCGCGAGCCCAGGTGGCCACGGGTCGCCGCGGGCACCATCATTCTGGCGCACAGGATCGTCTCGATGTCGTCGGCCGGGAGCGGCTCCACGGCGAACGCGTGCACGAGGCCGCGGACGCCGCGGATGTTGGTCGGCAGGTCGTCGGCGGTGAGGTCGGCGAAGTGGTCGAGGAAGCCGGGGCCGATCAGGGAGCCGAAGGCGGCCGGCCCGAGCCGGACGGCTCCTCCGGCGAAGTCGAGGGCCGACGACGTTGCCCTGGCCGTAGGCACGCAGGTAGTCGCCGATCACGAAGGATCCGTATGACCAGCCGACCAACACCGGGCGGTCGAGGCCTAGCTCGGTCGATGACCGCGGCGAGGTCGTCGGCCCAGAGCCGGCCGTCGGCGTACGACGCGGCGTCGGCCGGCGCTTCCGACATCCCGTGGCCGCGGAGGTCGAAGGCGATCAGCCGGAAGTCGTCGACGAGCGAGCCGTCGTACTGCCGCACCCAGCACTGATGGTCCTGCGATAGGCCGTGGATGAGCACGACAGGAGGTGCGTCGGGCGGGCCCCAGTCGCGCACATGGAGCCGGAGCCCGCCCCCTCCCCGGATCGTGTGCGTCCGCATCCCCGTCGCTCCCTGACGTGTCGTGGTTGTCATCGCTGCCTCCTTGTGGTGTACGTGCGCCGATCGTGGTCCCGGTCGACGCCTGACCGCATCGGGCACCGACCCCCTATCTCTCGGCGCGGACCCCCCTAGGTCGCCCGGCGCGAGATACTGGCCACGATGGTGACCGGCGCTGGAAGTGTGTTCGTTGGACGCGCTCGTGAACTTGCGGAGCTCGAGGGCGCGCTGGACGCCGCGCGGACAGGGCGCGGCGCGGCTGTCCTGGTCGGTGGCGATGCGGGGATCGGCAAGACGCGTCTCGTCTCGGAGCTCACTCAGCTCGCCGAGACGGCGGGTTTCGTGGTGCTCCTCGGGCAATCCCTCGACCTCGCCGGGACCGAGCTCCCCTACCACCCGTTCGTCGAGGCCCTGCGCCCGTGGAGCCAACCCTGGGCCAACGTTGTCGAGACCGGGTTCGGTTCACAGCTGCGGGTGTTCGAGCGCACGTTGTCGCTGCTCGAGGAACACGCAGTGGCCGAACCGGTGCTCCTGGTGCTCGAGGACGTGCACTGGGCCGACGTCTCGACGCTCGACCTGATCGTCTATCTGGCCCACCACGTCGACGTCCTCCCCGTCCTGCTGGTCGTAACCGCCCGGGTCGACGAGATCGGCTCCCGCGACCGCATGCGCACCCTCACCGACGGGATCCGACGTTCGATGACCGGGCAGGTGGTCGACGTGGCTCCTCTCGACACAGACGAGCTCTCGGCCCTGATCGAGGGGGCGAGCACAGCGCCGCTGGCGACGGCCACGGCCGAGGCGATCGTGGCCCGCTCGGAGGGGAACCCGTTCTTCGCCGAGGAGCTGCTCACCGCTGCAAGCAGCGGTGATGACTCGGAGCTCCCCCTCAGCCTGCGCGACTTGCTGCTGCACCGCACCTCCGGGCTGGACCGGGCCGCGCTCGACCTGCTGCGGGTGGCTGCTGTGGCGGGGCGGGACGTGCCCTACGTCGCGCTGTACCAGGCGGCCGGCGTGCCTGAGGTCGACGTACGCCAGTCTCTGCGGCAGGCCGTGGAACGCGGGATCCTCGTCGCGGGGCCGGACAGCTACGCGGTGCAGTTCCGGCACGCGCTGCTGGCGGAGGCCGTGTACACGACAGTCTTGCCAGGTGAGCGGGAGGACCTTCACGCGCGGGTCGCGGCGTACCTGGCGACCGTCCCCGACGCACCTCCCGCTGAGCTGGCCCGGCACTGGACGGCCGCCCGCCGCCCGGTCGAAGCCCTGCCCGCCTCGATCGAGGCTGCGGGCCAGGCGGAGTCGATGTCGGGTCTCGCCGAGGCCCTCGGCCACCTCGAGCGAGCCATCCGCCTGTGGGACGAGGTGCCAGCGGCGGCGGAGATCTCAGGACTCCAGCTCGCGGAGGTGTGTGCGTGGGCGGCTCAGCTGGCCGACCACAATGGTGCCGACCCGCGGGCGGTCGAACTCGTCCGCCGCGCCATCGAGCTCACCCCGGACGAGTCTTGGCAGCAGGTCGCCCTCCTGTACGTGCGCCTGGGCGAGTACCTGCACGGAACCGCCGAGGACCGCGCCGCACTGGGCGCTCTCGAGCGCGCGGTGGCCCTGACGCGCGAGCACCCCGGGTCGAGCGAGTGGGCCTACACTCTGTCGTCCCTCGCGGGTGGACTCATGGTGGAGTGGCGATTCACCGCGTCGCTTCCGATGGCTCGCGAGGCACTCGACCAGGCGCGGGCAGTGGGTGCACGGGAGGCGGAGGTGCGGGCACTGACCGTGCTCGGGGTTGACCTGGTGCACTGCGGCCACGCGGACGATGGCATCACCATCGCCGATGAGGCGCTCGCGCTGGCCGAACAGAACGGCGATCTGGTGGGCCTCGAACGGGCCTACGTCAACCTCACTGACAGCCTCACCATCGTCGGTCGCCATCGCACCGCCGCCCGCCTGGCGGCCACGGGGACGGCCGCGATGCGCCGCAACGGCGCCGTCAGCGCGCTCCTGACCGCCAACCACGTCGAGGCACTGCTCGCCCTCGGTGAGTGGGACGAGGGCGACCGCATCAGCGCTTCCGCACTACGCGCAGCCACCGCCAGCTTTCCCTACATGATTCCCCTGCTACGAGCCGACCTCGAGACCGGTCGGGGCGACTTCGACTCCGCGCGGGCGCACCTGAACTTCGCTCGCGAGACGATGCGTGCGGACCACGGGTTAGGGATCTTCGAGGCATGCGTCGCCGAGCTCGCGCTGTGGGAGCGGAGGTGGAGCGACGCCCACCAGCTCCTGCAGGAGGCGCGAGCGAGGGCCGGCTCCGACGAGACCGCGCTGCTCCGTGTCTGGTTCTGCGCCAAGGCGCTCCGGGCCCAGGCCGAGCTGGCCGCCCTCGCGCGTGACCGCCACGATTCCGGAGCCGCCCGCCGCTGGACCGTGAGGATGCAGGACGTGATCGCCGACGCCCGCGCGACCGCCGCGATCGCCTCACGCGTCACCCCGAACGCCGAGGGCTGGTTGGCTCTGGCGGAGAGCGAATACTCGCGGGCTGGCGGCGAAACCGATCCCGACCTGTGGGACGTCGCCGCGGTCGCCTGGGATCGGCTCGAGCGTCCCCCGATTGCGGCGTACTGCCGGTGGCGCGAGGCTGAGGCATTACTGGGGGCAGGGGCCGCCCACTCCGACGCGGCCGTGCCGCTCCGTGCGGCGTACGCCGTGGCCACCCGGATCAGCGCCGCACCGCTCGCCCGTGAGCTCGAGGCACTAGCCCGGCGCGCACGCGTCGATCCACGGGCGCCCGAGCAACCCCAGCCAACTGATCCGGACCTGGCCGGGGTGCTTGGGCTAACCCCCCGAGAGGCGGAGGTGCTCAGGCTCGTCGCGCAGGGGTGCACGAACCGAGAGATCGCCCGGACACTGGTCATCAGCGAGAAGACCACGGAAGTGCACGTCACACACATCCTGCGCAAGCTCGACGTGCCGACCCGGTTGCGGGCCGCGGCGATCGCCCATCGGTTGGCCCCCCTGCCCCCGCGCAGGGGTGGCGACCCAACCGCCGGACCGTGACCTGGTCGGCGCTGTGCGGCTGTTCCATCAACGACTCGCCCGGAAGAACCTCGACCTGGGTCACCGTGCCGAGCACCCCAACAGCGCCGCCGTACGCCACTACGCGCCGCGCAGAACCCGAGTGCCGAACGGCGACCGGTCAGGGATCCCGTCCGGGCGGGCGCGGTACCAGGTCGATGACGGCTGGCACGACCACGAAGAATGCGAACGCCGGTCGGTCGATGACCATCTCCTGGTTGGTCCTTCACCCGCCAACGCTGCAAAGCTATGCAGGGCACGGACCTGATCTCGAACGTCCGCTCGTCCGCGCTGAGGACGTAGCCTTTCGGGTCGTCCGACTTTGCCGCAGACTGAGTGATGGCTCATGCCGGACTGCTGGCGACCGCCCGACCGTGGCGCGTTGGGATCGTGACGCGGGTGTGCGATCGGTGTCGCCGCTGGCCGGTGGGGTCGGGGTGGAAGGTCCCGATCCCGGCGGATGATGGGTGTCTAGGAGCGGAGAGCCTGGGAGGTGTTGTGATGGATTCTGGACCGAGCCCGGTCGTTGTTGACCGCCGAACGCGGACACGTACAACAGCTGCTTGCCGATGCCCGGGTGGCCCAGGCCGAGGACCAAGAGGCCGAAGGCGAGACCGGTGATATGGCCGATTCGGCTCAGTCGCTGACCGAACAGGGCGTCGACGACGCCGTTGCCGCAGCACTCAGGGACCGGCTGGCAGCGCTCGACCGGGCTCTCTGGCGGGTGGACGACGGCAGCTACGGTCGCTCGATCCGCAGTGGAGTGCCCATTGCCAACGAACGGTTGCAGGCCGACCCGGCCGCCGAGCTGACCGTTGAGGAGGCCGCCGCCGACGAGGCAGCGAACCGGTAGCAGCGTCGTCCGGGTCCCGACGTGGGCGAGAGCATGGCGATGCGCGGATCAGCGGTGTGGTGGCCAGTCGGAACGCTCGGACAGACCGAGGCAATGCACGGTCTTGCCGGCAATCGATCGTCCTCGGTCTGCGCCGCTCGCCTGGTGTCGAGCGGCCCACCAGGCGGTGCGGCGAGTCGCGTTGTCCCGCGAGGGTTCAAGAAGGCAAGGGCAAGTAGACCTCGAAATCGCGCCGCCCAGCGTGCCCGTGGTGCACGCTCATGCCGGGTGTCGATCGTCTGCATGTGGCGCCGTGCGTGCTAAACGCGCTTCTGCGGGGCGCTTCGCCCGGACGCTCACCGGCGGTGTCGCCTTCGATGTTGGCGACGTCGAGGATGCTGGCCACCGCTCGATCATCATGAGAGCCCATCTCCGAGGTTCCAAAGAGGAATTGTCAAGACCTGTGGATTGGCGTGTCACGCGACTTGCTGGTCACCTCCGATCTCCTGGCTTGATTCGTCTGGTCGTTCGACGAGTTTGCCCTTCTCGAAGGTTGCGCCGGCACGGACCAGCGCGACGAGGTGGGGCGCGTTGACGGCGCGCCAGCGCGCCTGTGCCGACTCGATGAGCTTGAACGCCATGGCCATGCCGGCGGCTCTCGAACCGGGGCCTTTGGTGACCCGTTGCCGTAGCCGCACCGTGGCGAAGGTCGACTCGATCGGGTTGGTGGTGCGCAGGTGGATCCAGTGCTCGGCGGGGTAGTCGTAGAACGCGAGCAGCACGTCAAGGTGCTCGGTGATCTTCGCCGTTGCCTTGGGCCACTTGGCGCCGTAGCCGGTCTCGAACGCTTTGGCGGCCTTGCGTGCGTGGTCCTTGTCCTCGGCGTTGAAGATCTCCGCCAAGGCGCTCTTGGCGCCGGGGTGCGCCGACTTGGGCAGCGCAGCAAGGACATTCGCCTGGACGTGGAACCAACACCGCTGCTCGCGGGTGTCGGGGAAGACCTCACGCAGCGCCTTCCAGAACCCCAGCGCCCCGTCACCGACCGCGAGCACCGGGGCCCGCATCCCGCGGCGCTTACAGTCACGCAGCAGGTCGGCCCACGACTCGGCTGACTCGCGGAACCCGTCGGCCAACGCGACCAGTTCCTTCTGGCCGTCGGCGCGCACCCCGATCATCACCAGCAGGCACACCTTGTCCTGCTCAAGACGGACCTTCAGGTGAATGCCATCGACCCACACGTACACGAAGTCGCTGCCCTGCAGCGACCGCTTGGCGAACGCGGCGGCGTCGTCTTGCCATTGGGTGGTCAGCCGGGTCACCGTCGCCGCGGACAGCCCCGCGGCCGAGCCCAGGAACTGCTCCAACGCCGGGGCGAAGTCCAAGGACGACAGGCCATGTAAGTACAGCAGCGGCAGCACCTCAGCCACTTGCGGGGACTTACGGGCCCACGCCGGCAGGATCGCCGAGGAGAACCGCTTCCGTTCCCCGCTCGCCTCATCGATGCGCTGGTCGTTGACCCGCGGTTGACGCACCGGCACCGCCCCCGCCGCGGTGCTGACCTCCCGCGCCTGGTGGTAGCCGTTGCGGACCACCAGCCGACGACCGGCCTCGTCCACCTCGTGCGCGAACGCCTCGACGTACGTGGCGACCTCTGCCTGCAACGCCGCCGCCAGCATCTGCCGGGCACCGTCGCGGACCAGCTCGTCCAGCAGCGACCCACCCACTCCGGCCGGGGCGTGCTTGTTGGACTCGTTCTCCTCTTCGACTACCGTGAGCACAGGCGTACCTTCCCGAACCAGCGCGTCAACGCCGGTCCTGATCAGAGCTATCGGACTTTCAGATCATCCCCGGGAAGGTGCGCTCCTTCACGTCACCAGGCCGAGGGGGCCATCCACAGGTTCTGATCATTGCTCGGTTCCAAACCCAGGGCCGCGCCAGAGCGGCTGACCTCTCCCTATATCTCCGATTGCCGCCAACGCTACGAGGGCGCGTGGTCGCTTCGTGCGATGGCGGGCGAAGAGCGCAGGGTCTATCGGTCGGGTGAGGGGGTCGGCGTGCCGGTGCACCAGCCGCCAGGCGCCGCCCTCGCGGCGGAAGACCCGGGTAACTCTCAGCGACCAGTCCTGTGCTCGGCAGCGGCCCGACGCTGCCGAGCTGACGCTCGACCGCGACCACAAAGGCGAGGTCACCGGAGTGACGGCTACGCGCGCGCGAAAACGCCCAGACGGGCGCAGCTGCTGTTGTCTCGGCCCGGCTACGCATGGTTTGGGGCACGGACAGGTTGGGTTCTTGGTCTGCCCGATCCGCGAGCGGCTGTCGAGATGGGCCCTCAGGGCACGATCGCGATGAGTCGGTCCAGTTCCATCCGCAACCCGTCGGCGAGCGTTTGGGGGTCGGGGCATAGTTGCTCGAGCGTGGTGATGCTGAAGTCGATCTTGCCGTCGTAGGTCAGGGCCTGGACGAACAGGTGGATCGGTGGACAAGTGATCATCCTGGCGTACATGTGGGTGAGCTGGCGGGTGCCAAGGTAGAGCCGTTCAGCAGGCCCGACGACTGTGGACACGGTGAGGTTTTGGGTGGGGGGGAGCAGCCCGAAGACCGGCGTCCCGGCGAAAGCCATCACGGCCGTCACCGCTCCCGGCAGTAGCAGGTCCCCCACGTCGGCCAGGTTCTGCCAGGATGCCCGCGACTCGGGCAGGGCGTCCTTGGCCGCTGTGGCGCTGGCACTGACCGCGAGCAGCCGCTGGGCCGGGTCGGGCAGGTGCACGGGCAGGTCGATCCAGATAGTGGTGATGTGGGTGCCCTGCCCGGCGGGCATGCCTGGCACCCGGATGCTCGCCGGGCAGGTGGTCCGCAAGGGCCGGTCAGGCAGATCGTCGTGGTCGGTGAGGTAGTCCCGCAGAGCGCCGGTCACCAGGGCAAACAGGACGTCGTTGACGGTCACGTCAGGGAAGCCGCGGCGAACCTGCTTGATCTGCTGCCACGGTAACGAGATGACCGCCATGGACTTGCGCGGGTTGTCGGCATGGTGGTTGAACACCGTGACCGGCGGGTGTCCGCTCGGGGAAGGGATGTACCCGGGCAGGTGCGCCGGCTCTGGCAGCTGCTGCAGCCGCAGCAAGCTGCCGAGCTTGGGGGCGGTCTGCCCTACCACGCGCGCCGGCGTGCCGAGCATGACCCGTGGAACCGCGGCGCCCACGTTCTTGACGATCCGCCCGGTCGTGACCACTTCGGTGGCGACCCGGTTGGGAACCTCGAACAGGGCCCTGCGCAGCAGCGACGGGTAGGGCCGGCCCTCGACCGGTGGCGCCACCTTGTCCAGGTCCACTGGCGTGGGCTCGGTGTCGAAGAGGGTCTGAAGCAGCTGCATGGTCCCGATGCCGTCGATGGCCGCGTGGTGCGTGCGCAACACCAACGCTGCCGCGCCGCCAGCCAGCCCGGTCAGATACCACGCCTCCCAGAGCGGGCGGCTGCGGTCGAGTGGGTCCTTCGAGATCTCCAAGACCGTGGCAAGCAGGGCATCCATATCCCCCGGCTCGGGGACGGTCCTGTGGTGCATATGCGCGTCGAGGTCCAGCGTCGAGGCCTGTGTCCAGCGGTCCTCGCCGATGCCAAGCGGGGCGGGCGCCAGCATCCGGGTCAACACCGGCGCCCGATGGGCACGCTGGGCGAAGATCGCGCGCACCGCCTCGAACGGCAGCGCCCCCTCGGGCGAGGGCTGCAGCACGTTGATCAAAGCGATGTCACACGGAAACCCGGGCCGCTCCATCCGCAGGTAGATCCGTTCGGTGATGTTCATTGCCGGCATACGCCCACTCCTTCGCCTCCTGCCACCAAGCCGCGGTGTCAGCCCAGGCCCTCAGAGTGCTTCGTTGCATGCCGTTTCGTCTGTCCGCGGGGCGACGCTCCTCCAGGGCTTGAACGATCTGGCGGCTCCCGGGTCCTGCGGTCCTCAGTCAATGAATCAGGACCCATCTCATCGGAGGCGACGGGGCCCCTCTTCACTCGCTTCCATCCTGCCCACAAGAGCGGGCCAAGCCAAGTTGACAGTCCTCACACGGGCAGGTCCACGCCCTGGGCCCCCATCCTGGTTACCCCATCACCACCCTGCAGGGACCGTCTTGGGGGCAAAGCAGCAGCCGATCCGCAGCGGCGCTGGCACGGTCAGGAGCGGGTCGTCCTTCTCCCACGTCATGCGGCGCAGCCCGTGCCGATCTTCGGGTAGCCGGGCACGACCCTCCGGTCCAGGACGGTGTCGAGGGTGTTGGTCAGCAGGCGGGTCATGCGTTCACCTTCAAGTCGGCGAGGACGGCGTGGGCGGCGCGGCGCCCGGAGGCGAGAGCGCCCTGGATGGAGCTGGTGGCGCGGTGGTCGCCGGCGACGTACAACGTCTCACCCGCGCCGGCGAACCGCACCGGCCTGGTCAGCGGGTGCGGAGCCGGCATCCCCGGCAACGCGTGCGGCAGGTCGTAGGTCGCGACGAGCTCCCACGAGGAGGTGTCGGTGCCGTGCAGGCGTGCGAGTGCCTGCCGCACCTCCCGCCCGTCGGGGTCGGGCGGCACCGAGCCGTGCACCATCGAGCTGGAGACCAGCGCGCGACCAGCGGGGGCGTAGTCCGGCGCGGTGGCGGAGATCACGATGGTGTTCGCGATCGGCGACCGGTCGGCGTCCAGCAGCAGCATGCCGGTGGCCTCCGGAAAGGCCGGCGCCGAGTGGTAGACGGTGGTGACCCCCCGTGGCGCCGGCGCCGTCACCAGACGCGGCAGCAGCCGCGAGGCCGTCCACGCGTCGGTGGCCACGACGACCGCGCGCGCCCCCACGGGCCCGTCATCGGTATCGACGCCCCGGCCCGTGACGCGGTGCACCCGGATCTGCAGGCGGAGCTGTTCCCGGGCGAGCGGGTGGGCCAGCTGCATCGGCAGCCGCTGCATGCCGAGCGCCGGGACGGTCGACCGGCCCCGGACGAACATCCGCACCATCAGGTCGGTGAACCGGCGCGAGGTGGTCATGTCCTGCTCCAGCAGCACCCCGGAGAAGAACGGGCGCAGGATCCCGTCGACGACGTCGGGTGGGATGTGGGCCCGGCGCCAGGCGTCGGCCGCGCTGACGTCACGGCGCTGCTTGAGCCGACCCACGGGCAGCGTGGCGCACCGGGCGGCGTAGAGCCCGACCGCCGCCTTGCCGCGGATGCCGCCGACGGGGAGGCCGAGCGCGGTCGCGGCGCCACTCGGGCGCTGCACCGGGTTGACGACCGTGACCCGCTCGCCGTTCAGGTGAATGCCGACCGCGGGGTCGAACGCCCTGAGGTCGAGCGCGTCCAGGTCGACGTGGCTGCGCAGCGCAGGGTAGGCGGTATTGAGCACCTGGAAGCCGCGGTCGAGGATGAACCCGTCCACGTGGTCGGTCCGGACGCGCCCGCCGACTGCGTCACCGGCCTCGAGGATCCGTACGTCCAGACCTCGACCGGTCAGCTCCCGGGCACAGGCCAGACCGGCCAGGCCGGCTCCGACGACGACCACGTCGGTGCTCACGCCCGGCCACCGTGGGCGTGCCGGAACAGCGGGGGAAGGTAGCGCACCATCAGAGTGGACCACGTGAGGTGGGTCAGCACCGGGGCCTGCAGCCCGCCGGACGCGCGGCGCTGCAACCCGAACAGGGTACCCATCACGCCGGCCGCGAGCATCAACGCGGGGTTGCGCGTGGACGCGGTGGTCAGCGTGTAGA
Source organism: uncultured Actinomycetota bacterium (assembly GCA_963724925.1). Taxonomy (GTDB): domain Bacteria; phylum Actinomycetota; class Actinomycetes; order Actinomycetales; family Dermatophilaceae; genus Phosphoribacter. Next base: position 10,622 of record CAVRXF010000040.1, read on the forward strand.
CCGCGGTCGAGGCGACCACGGCATAGCCGGGGTCCAACGCGGCGTAAATCGCACCCCAGAAGAAGATCTCCTCGCCCAGGCCGTTGGCGAGGGTGGTGGCCACGACGAGGGGGCCCTGACCCTCCTCGGCGAACTGCAGCACGTTGCCGATCGCCCGGTCGAGCACAGGGATCCGCCTGGCCACCAGGGCGACGGCGTAGAAGAACCCGAACGCACCGACACCGGTCGCGACCGGCGTGAGGACCGGGCGGCGCCGGTGCTGGTCCCGGCTCTGAATCCAGCCCAGATGCAGCGGCCCCGACACGACACCGCCGGCGGTCCAGGTGGCCGCGACGGCGGAGGTCATCGCCGTAGAACGCCCGGGAGTCCGGCTTCGTCGACAGCGAGAGGCCGAGCAGGCCGGTGCCGAGCACCGACACCCCGGTGACGACCCGGCGCCGACGCCGTACCACGGCTGCGGGCTCGAGGCGCTCGACGGGCACCACGTGGGTGATCGGCAGGGGCAGTCGCGCCTCGAGCAGGCGCCGCGCACGCCGCCACCGGGCAGCGGTGCGCACCGAGGTCATCGACAGTCCCGCCGCGCGGCGTGCTCGGCCAGCGCGACGCGGACCGCCTCGTCGTAGCCCATCGGCTCGAACGGGACCACCCGGGTGATGCTGTCGTCGCGCACCACGACCTCGTTGCTCATCGAGTCGATCAGCGACCGTCCCGTCTGGGTGTCCACGTCGGTGACCAGCGCCAGCCACCGGGACGAGAGCCCCGGGGTGAGCAGCGGGACAGGCACGATCGCCAACCGGCTGTTCTTGATCCGGGCCACCCGGCGCAGCATCGTGACGTACTCCAGCACCTCGGGCCCGCCAATCTCGAAGACCTTGCCGACCGCCCGGGGCTCGTCGAGCACCCCCACGAGGTAGCGCACCACGTCCGCGAGGGCGATCGGCTGGGTCCGGGTGCGCACCCACTTGGGCGTGACCATGGCGGGCAGATGGTCGACGAGCTGGCGGGTCATCTCCCACGAGATGCCGCCGCTGCCCACGATGATCCCGGCCCGCAGCACGGTGACCGGGACCCCGGCCTCGCCGAGCAGACCCTCCACCTCGCGCCGGCTGCGCAGGTGCGAGGAGAGCTGGTCGGACTCGCTGCCGAGACCACCGAGATAGATGATCTGCTGCACCCCGGCCTCGGCGGCGGCCTTGCCGAACGCACGGGCCGCCTCAGCGTCGAGCCTTACGAAGTCCTTGGAGTCCAGCGAGTGCACCAGGTAGTAGGCGGCGCGGCAGCCAGCGAGAGCCTTGGGCAACGTGTCCGCGTCGTGCACGTCGCCGTACACCGCCTCACCCTCACCCGTGTAGGAGTCGGGGTGGCGGGTCATGGCGCGTACGCCGTGACCGGCCTCGGTGAGCGCCGGGCAGAGGCGTCGGCCGACGAAGCCGGAGGCCCCCGCGACCAGGACGCGTCCAGATGAAGTCACTCGTTCTCCTCCGGGTGCGGATGTCGCAGGTGCCGGGCAGGCTGCCGACGCTGGTGGCCGATCTCGCCGCCGACGCGACCACCGTAGGGGCGGCCGTGGTCGGCGTACTCCTCACGGTAGAACGACATGGCCCAGTCGCCGATGTCGAGCCGGGAGGCGGCACGCAGGAGCGCCGTCTCGACCGGGGCGCCGTTGACCCGGGTGGTGCCCGCACGACCGAGGCGGACCACCACGAACTCGTCGGCGGCGTCGTGTCGCACCTGCGCATCGAACGGGTCCAGCCCGGCCAGCCGGATGTCGCAGGCGGCGTCGGAGCCGATCGTCCTGACGTCGCCACGCAACCGGAACACCTCCGAATCTGCCGCGCGGAGGACGGCTACGCTCGTTCGAATCGAGGTTGTCCCGGGTCTCGTGGAAGTTGAGGTGGCGGTCCCCCGCCTGAGACCTGCCGTGTGGTAGGTGTCGGGCGTCCGCCAAGACGACCCAGAGACAGGGGACCGCTGTGACCAAGAAGTACCAGACGAAGACGATCGACACGAGTGCGCTGGCCGTGCCGGAGCAGGTGAGTGTGGCGATGGAGCGAGATCGCCGCGGACATGCGGGAGGGGCTGCTGGCGCTCGCGGTCGGCGCGGGGCTGCAGGTGATGGCCCAGTTGATGGAGGCCGACGTGGCCGCGGTGTGCGGGCCGCGGGGCAAGCACGACCCGGACCGGGCCGCGACGCCGGCATGGCACCGAGGCCGGGTCGGTCACCCTGGGCGGGCGGCGGGTGCCGGTGTCCCGGCCGCGGGTCCGGGCCGCCGACGGGTCCGGTGAGCTGCCGGTGCCGGCGTACGAGTTGTTCACCGGCACCGAGCTGCTCGGGAGGATGGCGATGGAGCGGATGCTGGCCGGGGTGTCGACCCGCCGCTACCCGGTCGCCTTGGAGCCGGTCGGCGGGCAAGGTCGAGGCCGGCCGGCGTCGACGAGTCAAGTCGGCGGTGTCGCGGAAGTTCGTGGCGATGACCGAGACCGCGCTGGCCGACCTGCTCGCCGCGGACCTGTCCGGGCTGGACCTGGTGGCGATGATGATCGACGGGGTGCACTTCGCCGACCACCTGTGCGTGGTCGCCCTGGGCATCGACATCGACGGGATCAAGCACCCGCTGGCGTCTGGTCGAGGGATCGACGGAGAACACCACCCTGGTCCGGGCCTGCTGGTCGGGCTGCGCGAGCGCGGCCTGGACGTCACCGGCCGATCCTGGCCGTCCTGGACGGGGCCAAGGCCCTGGCGGCCGGCGGTCCGGGAGGTGTTCGACCATCCGGTGATCGGCCGCTGCCAACTCCACAAGATCCGCAACGTCCGTGACCATCTGCCCGAGAAGCTGCGCGGCCCGGTCGGCCAGCGGATGCGGGCCGGCCTACCACGCCGACTCCGCGCTGGAGGCCGAAGCCCTGCTGGAGGCGTTGGCCGAGGAGCTGGACAAGACCCACCCCGGCGCCGCCGCCAGCCTCCGCGAGGGTATGGATGAGACGTTGACCGTGCTGCGTCTCGGACGTGCCGCCGACCCTGGCCCGGACCTTGCGCTGCACCAACGCGGTGGAGTCGATGATCTCGATCTGCCGCGACCACGCCAGCAACGTCAAACGGTGGCGCGACGGGCAGATGGCGCTGCGCTGGTGCGCCGCCGGCATGGTCGAGGCCAGCAGGCAGTTCCGCCGCGTCAACGGCCACCTGCACCTGCCCGCCCTCCGCGCCGCCCTGCGAACGGCATGTCGGCGACCGAGACTGTCAGCGCCGACTGCGACACTCAAGACGTGACCGCAGCCTGATGCTCACCGGGCCGCCACCGAAGTTCCACGGAACTCGGGACATCCTCCAACCGCAGTCCCGGACCTTCCAACCGGGGGTTTCTGTATAACTGGCCGGATACCGGGCCTGGTGCCCGGCCGTGTCATGCGGCTGACGTGTGGCGGGTGAGCCTTTGACGACGACAGCACCGGACCCACCCGAACCGAAGGACAAGTTGGACACCCATGACGGTGAACGGACCCGAGGACGAAGACCTCGACTGGGACCAGATCATCTGGCCTGTGCACGAGGAGCACGTACGGCGGTTACGGCGCAGGATCTTCAAGGCGACGCAGGCCTCACCGCCTGAATCGCCCCTGGGGCTTGCTTGAGCCGTATGCCGCGACGAGTGGCACGTACGGCTCTGAGGGGGGCGGGACGCAGCAATGCGTCCCGCCTACCCGGCGGCACTTGGGGGTTCGCTCGCCGCTCAGCATCGCGCGCCCAGTTCGAGGAGGCGATCCCACAAGACGGACCCCTCGTGATCGAGGGCGCAGGCCACATGAACATGAGCACTCTCGATCGGCCTGAGCGCGGTGAACGACGCCGTGCGCGAATTCTGTCGTGCCCACCCGTCGTGTGCGAGGTTATGGGGGCCGGGCGGCCACCCCGACGTCCCACCTGCCCGGATTGGCCGCGGTCCGCGCGGTCGTGCCGATGGCCGCGGAAGGGCAGGCACGCCGGGTCGGCACGGCTGGCTGCCTCGCGGGCAACGGGGTCCTTTTGCGCCGGGCACGTCTCTCGCGCACCGCGATCATGCTTGGGGTGGTCTGCCCGGCGCCGCATGGTCGCGCGTCCGCGCGCAGTGCGGCGTGCTACCAATTCGACGGGCCGATCATCGATGGCTACTCCGCCTCCACGCTCTACAGCACCGGTTCGCGCTGGGGAGCCAAGGGGGCTGTTGACCGCCACGCTGGATGAGGAGGATCGCGTCGCTTCGGTGCACACGACGGCGTCGTGGTGAGCAGCTCGGGTCGGGCGATGGTGGGCACCATGGCGGTTCGGTGTGCACCGTGACGCGGGCACCCGCGGACACGCCAAGGTGCGGTCCCTCTCTGGGACGGGTCGCTGGTGTGCATCGTGTCGCGGGATTCGGGCGTGCCGGGGCCGGGAATGGCGGTTGTGGATCAGCCGGCCGGGCCGGAGGTCAGCAGCTGGCCGCGGGTGAGGACGTGATCAGCGGAGCCGCGCAGGCCGGGCAGCGCACCGGTGGGGTCGACCACACCCTGCTGGTGGTGCAGGTGCAGGCGGTGGCGTTCGGCCAGGATCGCGAGGTAGTCGATCCCGCTGAGCCGACCGCCCGGGCCGGGTCGGCTCGGGGTGGCCAGGGCCTGGACGAACGCGCGGGCCGCTGCGCCCAGGGCCGCGACCGCCTCGGGCAGCGCCCGCCCTTCCCAGACCGGTGGGACCTGGGACGGGTACAGGCCGGCGGCGGCGGCCTCGACGACCCCGCTGACCCGGGCGGTCAGCGCCGCTGCCCCGGCGCGAGCCGCGTGCAGCCAGCCGCCCACCGTGCTGGCCGCAGCGCCGACCCCGGCGGCGGCCCGGCGGTAGCCGGCGCGGGGCCAGCAGCGCCGCACCGACGACCTCGAACGGTGTAGCCGCGCCGGGGTAGGCACCAGGTGGGCAGCAACGTGGTCGTGGCCCTGCAGGATCGGCAGCGGGCGCGGTCCGGTGTCAATGTGAGCACCGTCCCGCCCAGGCCCCGGACCCGCCGGGACCGAGCCGCCGACCAGACCCGCAAAATCCCCGCGCAGCCCGGTCGCGGACAGGCCAACTCGCCCGCGGTCAACGCCCGCCGGGCCGCGTCGACGTCCACGACTGTGATCACTCGACCTCCCCGTCTGCACCCGCCAGAGCATGCCGTCCCGACTGACGGGCAGGCAACGGGCGAACTCGGGTTGCATGATCCACGGCCCATCGGCGGCCGGCAACCCCTGCGGCCCAACGGATCCCGCCGGCCCACTGCGTCACGGTGCACACCAATCCCGGGCCGCCGCCCCCGCCGTTTCCCGGAAGAACCCGGTTGGTGCGCACCACGGCGTCGCACACAACCAGCCCCACCGACACCCCGCACACGGCTTCACCATGACGCGGTCGGCCCCGCCCAAACAGCCCGCGAGGACACCACCATCACCGCGGCGTCGCTCGCGCCTACGCCGTCGGTGTGGGGGTTGTGGGGTGGGAGGGCTCGTCGGGGTGGGTCGGCTCGCTTCGGGCGAGGCAGCGCGGCGTCCTTCGTCAGGTCCACCGGGCCTTCGTCAGCCGGGCGCCTGACCGGACCGGCCCACTGCCTTTACACCGGGCCTCGCATCGCCTGCGCGAGCTGGCGAACAGGGCCGTCACGTCCGGGCGTCCGCCGGCCCGAACACATCACCAGCGTCGACCCGACGCCACCGGCCGCCCCTGTGCTCCCTGCGCAGTCCGACCTACGAACGCCCCCACCCCGGAAGCAGCGTCGAAGCAGGGTCGCGGCGTTGTGGATGATGAGGGCTACCACGTGATACCAGAGGCCACGACTCGCACTCCAGCCGCCGGTCCAGCCCGGGTGACGGCGCCGTTAACGAGGCGGGCTGAGCCGTCGCGACCAGAGTGGCGACCAAGTGAGTAGCCCTCAATCCCCCTCGATCCCGGGACGTCGCCAGCCCCAACCCAGCCCCAGCGAGTTCGACTCCGGCAACGATCATCAAACGGCCAATGCCTGAAAGCCGCATAGTGACCCAACGGACCCGGTGTTGATCCATCGCAACACTGCGTGGCAGGTGCAGGATTCGAACCCTGCGTAGGAATCATCCGTCGGTTCTGCAGACCGAAGACCACAACCCGCTGACAACCAGCACTGATGCCGTTCCCGAGCAAACTTCGCCACGGAGTCCCCACAGACCGTCGTTGACAGCCGGACAATCCCTGGCTGTGACGTTCGAATGCCATCGATTGCAGGTCGAACTGACTGCAGGTGAATGGGCAGTGCGCGGGCCGGGTGACGGTCATGCCGTGATTGTCGACGTCACGGCAGCCACCAGTGTTTCGACTTATTCGGGCGCGCGCGCATCAGTGTTGGCATGGGGTAGGTGTTGGTCGCTGAACGGCCAGCGGGACGGTCAGCGGCACGCCGTTGGGTGGCCTGACCAGGGGATTGTGGCGCTGATGACTGACGGTCGTATGCCGGTGCCAACAACGTGAGAGTGCATGTGTTCAGGTGTCGTTGAGACTCGGGGGGATCGGAGAGGGAGGAATTGTCAAGACCTGTGGATTGGCGTGTCACGCGACTTGCTGGTCACCTCCGATCTCCTCGCTTGATTCGTCTGGTCGTTCGACGAGTTTGCCCTTCTCGAAGGTTGCGCCGGCACGGACCAGCGCGACGAGGTGGGGCGCGTTGACGGCGCGCCAGCGCGCCTGTGCCGACTCGATGAGCTTGAACGCCATGGCCATGCCGGCGGCTCTCGAACCGGGGCCTTTGGTGACCCGTTGCCGTAGCCGCACCGTGGCGAAGGTCGACTCGATCGGGTTGGTGGTGCGCAGGTGGATCCAGTGCTCGGCGGGGTAGTCGTAGAACGCGAGCAGCACGTCAAGGTGCTCGGTGATCTTCGCCGTTGCCTTGGGCCACTTGGCGCCGTAGCCGGTCTCGAACGCTTTGGCGGCCTTGCGTGCGTGGTCCTTGTCCTCGGCGTTGAAGATCTCCGCCAAGGCGCTCTTGGCGCCGGGGTGCGCCGACTTGGGCAGCGCAGCAAGGACATTCGCCTGGACGTGGAACCAACACCGCTGCTCGCGGGTGTCGGGGAAGACCTCACGCAGCGCCTTCCAGAACCCCAGCGCCCCGTCACCGACCGCGAGCACCGGGGCCCGCATCCCGCGGCGCTTACAGTCACGCAGCAGGTCGGCCCACGACTCGGCTGACTCGCGGAACCCGTCGGCCAACGCGACCAGTTCCTTCTGGCCGTCGGCGCGCACCCCGATCATCACCAGCAGGCACACCTTGTCCTGCTCAAGACGGACCTTCAGGTGAATGCCATCGACCCACACGTACACGAAGTCGCTGCCCTGCAGCGACCGCTTGGCGAACGCGGCGGCGTCGTCTTGCCATTGGGTGGTCAGCCGGGTCACCGTCGCCGCGGACAGCCCCGCGGCCGAGCCCAGGAACTGCTCCAACGCCGGGGCGAAGTCCAAGGACGACAGGCCATGTAAGTACAGCAGCGGCAGCACCTCAGCCACTTGCGGGGACTTACGGGCCCACGCCGGCAGGATCGCCGAGGAGAACCGCTTCCGTTCCCCGCTCGCCTCATCGATGCGCTGGTCGTTGACCCGCGGTTGACGCACCGGCACCGCCCCCGCCGCGGTGCTGACCTCCCGCGCCTGGTGGTAGCCGTTGCGGACCACCAGCCGACGACCGGCCTCGTCCACCTCGTGCGCGAACGCCTCGACGTACGTGGCGACCTCTGCCTGCAACGCCGCCGCCAGCATCTGCCGGGCACCGTCGCGGACCAGCTCGTCCAGCAGCGACCCACCCACTCCGGCCGGGGCGTGCTTGTTGGACTCGTTCTCCTCTTCGACTACCGTGAGCACAGGCGTACCTTCCCGAACCAGCGCGTCAACGCCGGTCCTGATCAGAGCTATCGGACTTTCAGATCATCCCCGGGAAGGTGCGCTCCTTCACGTCACCAGGCCGAGGGGGCCATCCACAGGTTCTGATCATTGCTCGGTAGATGGCGCACAGCTCGGTTAGCCGGTAGGCGACGTCGACCGCTGCCTCGTTGCCATCAATCGTGCCGCGCATAGGTCAGACCTCCGGTACAGGGATAGCGGCGCTGCCTCGGCTGCTGGCGCCCTGCGCGCCCGCTCGATGGCACCCAAGGCGGGGAACTCGCTCTCCGGCACCATCTCGATGGCGTGCACGGGGCACTGCCAGTAACACGCCGTGCAGCCGGTGCAGCGCTCGTAGTCGAACCGGTACCGGTTGCCCTTGCCCAGCCGGATGACCGCATCCTCCGGGCAGGCGCCGAAGCAGCCGTCGCACTCGAAGCAGTTGCCGCACGAGAGGCAGCGCCCCGCTTCGAAATGGGCCTCTGGGGCGACAGCCCCGCCAGCACCTCCTGGAAGTCGGCAACCCGGGTCGCCGGCGCGAGCTCGGCCTGCTGGCGCCGGTCGTGGTCCCCGAAGTATCACAGGTGCAGGCTCTCGAACGGCGCAGGCGGGTGCTTCGGGCCGGTGGCGAACGCCTCGCCGCGCAGGTAGGCGTCGACACTGCGCGCCGCCTTCTTGCCGTGCCCCCCGACCGTGACCGTGCGCTCGCTGGGCAGCGCGTCCCCGCCGGCGAACACGCCCGGTGCCCCGGTCATCAGGGTCGTCCGATCCACCTGCACGACGTCGACCTCGAACTCGACCCCGGTCACCGGGCCGCAGGAAGTCCGTGTCGCTCTCCTGGCCCAGGGCCAGGATGACGGTGTCGGCCTCGAGGGTCTCGAACTGGCCGGTGCCGTGCGGCCGGCCGTTGTCGTCCAGCTCCTGGACCTCTACAGTCAGGTCGGCTGTACCCATCGAGCTGATCGTGCGCAGCCAGTTGATCCGGATACCCTCGGCTCTGCGTCCGCGGCCTCTTCCTCGTGCGCCGGCATCTGTTTCGCGGGTCCGGCGGTAGACGATGATCGAGTCGTCGGCGCCGAGCCGGCGGGCGACCCGGGCGGCGTCCATGGCGGTGTTGCCGCCGCCGTAGACCGCGACCCTGCCGGACAGTGCCGGTTGCTCCCCCGACTCGACGTTGCGCAGGAAGCTCACGGCGTCGAGGATCCGGCCGGCGTCGCCGTTGGGGATGTCGACACGCTTGCTCAGATGGGCGCCGACGGCGACGAACACAGCATCAAAGCCCGCTCGCTCGGCCTCGAGATCTGCGACCCGGTGCTCCTGCTCGAAGACGACGCCCATGGCCGCGATCCGGGCGACCTCGGCGTCGAGGACGTCGCGCGGCAGCCGGTAGGCGGTATGCCGTAGCGCATCATCCCGCCCGCCAGCGGCCCGTTGTCGCGGACCACGACCTCGTGCCCGAGCCGAGCCAGGTGGTATGCCGCGGACAGGCCGGACGGCCCGGCGCCGACGACCAGCACCCGCCGACCGCTGCGAAGATCCGGCACCGGGAACCGCCAACCGCGCTCGGTGGCCAGGTCACCGAGGTAGCGTTCGACGGCGTGGATTGAGACCGACCCGTCGAACTCTTTGCGGTTGCAGGAGGTCTCGCACGGGTGGGAGCAGACCCGGCCGTGAATCGACGCGAACGGGTTGTCGGCGGTCAGCAGCCGCCAGGCCTCCTCGTCCTTGCCGACCCGGGCGTGCCCGAGCCACCCCTGAATATTGGCTCTCCCGGCATCGATGTGGGTCGATTCCGGGCCTGATGGCGACGGACTGCCTTGCTGGCAAGGGGATCCGGTACGCGGGCTGAGCGTCGGGTGACGCGCACGGGCGTGGACCTAGGTTTGGAGGTTCCTACACGCAGCCAAACAAGGGACACCCGTGCGCGTCACGACTGTATTCAACCGCCTGCTGAGCCTGCCGGGGGTGAGCGTCACGGAGGTTTGCTTCGAGGACGAGCAGCTCGTCGTGGATGTGGCGTTGCGGCGCCGCCGGTTGCAGTGCCCGGAGTGCACGTTCAGCACCGCGGCCTGTTACGACACCCGGCCGGTGTTCTCGCGTTGGCGGCATACCGACATGGGTCGCTGGAAGGTCCTGGTGCGGGCCGGTCTGCGCCGGCTCGCGTGCCCGGCCCACGGGGTCAGGGTCGAGGCCGTCCCGTTCGCCCGGCACCGCTCGGGGTTCAGCCGCGACTTCGAGGACCTCATCGCGTTCCTGGCGACCAAGACCGACAAGACCACGATCGTGCGGCTGTCCCGGGTGGACTGGGACAGCGTCGGGCGGATCTGCGAACGCGTCGTCGCCGACGGCCTGGACCCCGGGCGTTTAGACGGGCTGGTGAACATCGGCGTCGATGAGGTGAGCTGGCGCAAGCACCACCGGTATCTCACTCTGGTCACCGACCACACGGCCAAGAAGATCGTGTGGGGCGCCGAGGGCAAGGACACCGCCACCCTCGATGCGTTCTTCGACGAGCTCGACGAGACCGAATCCGCTGCGCTGCAGGCGATCAGCATGGACATGGGCGCGGCGTTCCTGAAGAGCGCCCGCTCTGAAGGGCACGCCCCGCAGGCGGTGATCTGCATCGACCCGTTCCACGCGGTCAAGCTCGTCACCGACGCCCTGGACGTGGTGCGCCGGGCGACCTGGAACCAGCTGCGCCAGCTCCCCGACCAGGCCGCCGCGAAGAAGTTCAAGGGCGCCCGCTGGTCGCTGCTCAAACGCCCCGAGAACCTCACCGACGACCAGGCCGCGACGCTACGTCAGCTCCGCAACCGCGGCGGTGACCTGTGGCGGGCCTACAGCCTCAAGGAGGCCTTCCGGGCGATCTTCTCCGGCGACCTGAACCCCGAGGAGACCCTCGAGCTGATCGACCGGTGGTGCTCCAAGGCCAGCCGCTCCCGGCTCGCTCCCTTCGTCAAGGTCGCCAAGACCATCCGCAAGCATCGTGACGGGATCCTGGCGGCCATCCGACTGAAGATCAACAATGCCCGGGCAGAGGGCATTGTTGAGTTTCAGTCGGGATGGCCGCCAGGATCCCGTCACGATGCTTGCGGATGGTCTTGGCGACCTTGACGAAGGGAGCGAGCCGGGAGCGGCTGGCCTTGGAGCGCCGCGGGTCGATGAGCTGAAGGGTCTCCTCGGGGTGCAGGTCGCCGGAGAAGATCGCCCGGAAGGCCTCCTTGAGGCTGTAGGCCCGCCACGGGTCACCGCCGCGGTTGCGGAGCTGACGTAGCGTCGCGGCCTGGTCGTCGGTGAGGTTCTCGGGGCGTTTGAGCAGCGACCAGCGGGCGCCCTTGGACTTCTTCGCAGCGGCCTGGTCGAGGAGCTGGCGCAGCTGGTTCCAGGTCACCCGGCGCACCACGTCCAGGCGTCGGTGACGAGCGTGACCGCGTCAAACGGGTCGATGCAGTCACCGCCTGCGGGGCGTGCCCTCAGAGCGGCGCTCTTCAGGAACGCCGCGCCCATGTCCATGCTGATCGCCTGCAGCGCAGCAGAATATGGGTCTCGTCGAGCTCGTCGAAGAACGCATCGAGGGTGGCGGTGTCCTTGCCCTCGGCGCCCCACACGATCTTCTTGGCCAGTGGTCGGTGACCAGAGTGAGATACCGGTGGCGCTTGCGCCAGCTCACCTCATCGACGCCGATGTTCGCCAGCCGTTGTTAAACGCCCGGGGTCCAGGCCGTCGGCGACGACGCGTTCGCAATCCGCCCGACGCTGTCCCAGTCCACCCGGGAGAGCGCGGTGTGGTCTTGTCGGTCTTGGTCGCCAGGAACGCGATGAGGTCCTCGAGTCGCGGCTGAACCCCGAGCGGTGCCGGGCGAACGGGACGGCCTGGACCCTGACCCCGTGGGCCGGGCGCGCGAGCCGGCGCAGACCGGCCCGCGCCGGACGTCCAGCGACCCATGTCGGTATGCCGCCAACGCGAGCCACGGGGGTGTCGTAACAGGCCGCGGTGTGAACGTGCACTCCGGGCCGTGGAACCGGCGGCGCCACAACGCCACGTCCACGACGGGCTGCCGCATCCTCAAAGCAACCTTCCGTGACGCTCACCCCCGGCAGGCTCAGCAGGCGGTTGAATACAGTCGTGACATGCACGGGTGTCCCTTGTTTGGCTGCGTGTAGGAACCTCCAAACCTAGGTCCACGCCCGTGCGCGTCAGCCGAAGATCAGCCCGCGTACCGGATCCCCTGCCAGCAAGGCAGTCCGTCGCCATCAGGGCCCGAACCGCATCGATGCCGGGAGAGCCAATCTTCAGGGGTGGCTCGGGCACGCCCGGGTCGGCAAGGACGAGGAGGCCTGGCGGCTGCTGACCGCCGACAACCCGTTCGCGTCGATTCACGGTCGGGTATTCTCCCGCCCGTGCGAGACCTCCTGCAACCGCAAAGAGTTCGACGGGTCGGTCTCAATCCACGCCGTCGAACGCTACCTCGGTGACCTGGCCACGAGCACCGAGGCGGTTCCCGGTGCCGGACTTCGCAGCGGTCGGCGGGTGCTGGTCGTCGGCGCCGGGCCGTAGGCTGTCAGGCATACCACCTGGCTCGGCTCGGGCACGAGGCCGTGGTGCGCGACAACGGGCCGCTGGCGGGCGGGATGATGCGCTACGGCACTGCACCGGCTGCCGCGCGACGTCCTCGACGCCGAGGTCGCCCGGATCGCGGCCATGGGCGTCGTCTTCGGGGAGCGGGTCGCAAGATCTCGAGGCCGAGCGGGCCGGCTTCGTGCTCTGTTCGTCGCCGTCGGCGCCCATCTGAGCAAGCGTGTCGACATCCCCAACGGCGACGCCGGCCGGATCCTCGACGCCGTGGGCTTGCTACGCAACGTCAGTCGGGGGAGCAACCGGCATGTCCGGCAGGGTCGCGGTCTACGGCGGCGGCGACACCGCCATGGACGCCGCCCGGGTAGCCCGCCGGCTCGGCGCCGACGACTCGATCATCGTCTACGCGGACCCGCGAAAACGATGCAGGCGCACGAGGAAGAGGCCGCGGACGCAGAGCCGAGGGTATCCCGGATAAACTGGCTGCGCACGATCGCTTGGATGGGTACGGCCGACCTGACTGTCGAGGTCCAGGAGCTGGACGACAACGGCCGGCCGCACGGCACCGGCCAGTTCGAGACCCTCGAGGCCGACACCGTCATCCTGGCCCTGGGCCAGGAGAGCGACACGGACTTCCTGCGGCCCGGTGACCGGGGTCGAGTTCGAGGTCGACGTCGTGCAGGTGGATCGGACGACCCGGATGACCGGGGCACCGGGCGGTTCGCCGGCGGGGACGTGCTGCCCAGCGAGCGCACGGTCACGGTCGGGGGCACGGCAAGAAGGCGGCGCGCGGTGTCGACGCCTACCTGCGCGGCGAGGCGTTCGCCACCGGCCCGAAGCACCCGCCTGCGCCGTTCGAGAGCCTGCACCTGTGATACTTCGGGGACCACGACCGGCGCCAGCGGGCCGAGCTCGCGCCGGCGACCTGGGTTGCCGACTTCCAGGAGGTGCTGGCGGGGCTGTCGCCCCAGAGGCCAATTTCGAAGCGGGGCGCTGCCTCTCGTGCGGAACTGCTTCGAGTGCGACGGCTGCTTCGGCGCCTGCCCGGAGGATGCGGTCATCCGGCTGGGCAAGGGCAACCGGTACCGTTTCGACTGCGAGCCTGCACCGGCTGCACGGCGTGTTACTGGCAGTGCCCCGTGCACGCCATCGAGATCGTGCCGGAGAGCGAGTTCCCCGCCTTGGGTGCCATCGAGCGGGCGCGCGGGCGCCAGCAGCCGAGGCAGCGCCGCTATCCCTGTACCGGAGGTCTGACCTATGCGCGGCACGATTGATGGCAACGAGGCAGCGGTCAACGTGGCCTACCGGCTAACCGAGCTGTGCGCCATCTACCGAGCGATGATCAAACCTGTGGATGGCCCCCTCGGCCTGGTGACGTGAAGGAGCGCGCCTTCCCGGGGATGATCTGAAAGTCCGATAGCTCTGATCAGGACCGGCGTTGACGCGCTGGTTCGGGAAGGTACGCCTGTGCTCACGGTAGTCGAAGAGGAGAACGAGTCCAACGGAGCACGGCCCGGCCGGAGGGGTGGGTCGCTGCTGGACGAGCTGGTCCGCGACGGTGCCCGGCAGATGCTGGCGGCGGCGTTGCAGGCGCGGTCGCCACGTACGTCGAGGCGATCGCGCGCGAGGTGGACGAGGCCGGTCGTCGGCTGGTGGTCCGCAACGGCTACCACCAGGCGCGGAGGTCAGCACCGCGGCGGGGGCGGTGCCGGTGATGGACGAGGTCAACGACCAGCGCATCGATGAGGCGAGCGGGGAACGGAAGCGGTTCTCCTCGGCGATGCTGCCGGCGTGGGCCCGTAAGTCCCCGCAAGTGGCTGAGGTGCTGCCGCTGCTGCACTTAGTGGCCTGTCGTCCTTGGACTCGCCCCGGCGTTGGAGCAGTTCCTGGGCTCGGCCGCGGGGCCGTCCGCGGCGACGGTGACCCGGTGCACCCAATGGCAAGACGACGCCGCCGCGTTCGCAGCGGTCGCTGCAGGGCAGCGACTTCGTGTACGTGTGGGTCGGTGGCATTCACCTGAAGGTCCGTCTTGAGCAGGACAAGGTGTCCCTCTAGTGATGATCGGGGTGCGCGCCGACGGCCAGAAGGAACTGGTCGCGTTGGCCGACGGGTTCCGCGAGTCAGCCGAGTCGTGGGCCGACCTGCTGCTGACTGTAAGCGCCGCGGGATGCGGGCCCCGGGCGCGGGTCGGTGACGGGGCGCTGGGGTTCTGGAAGGCGCTGCGTGAGGTCTTCCCCGACACCCGCGAGCAGCGGTGTTGGTTCCACGTTCAGTCGAATGTCCTTGCTGCGCTGCCCAAGTCGGCGCACCCCGGCGGCAAGAGCGCCTTGGCGGAGATCTTAGACGCCGGGACAAGGACCACGCACGCAAGGCCGCCAAAGCGTTCGAGACCGGCTACGGCGCCAAGTGGCCCAAGGCAACGGCGAAGATCACCGAGCACCTTGACGTGCTGCTCGCGTTCTACGACTACCCCCGCCGAGCACTGAATCCACTTGCGCACCACCAACGCGAATCGACCGTCGCCACGGCTGCGGCTACGGCAACGGGTCCCAAGGCCCCGGTTCGAGAGCCGCCGGGAGGGCCATGGCGTTCAAGCTCATCGAGTCGGCACAGGCGCGCTGGCGCGCCGTCAACGCGCCCCGCCCGTCGGGGGTCCGTGCCGGCGCAACCTTCGAGAAGGGCGAGACTCGTCGAACGGCCAGACGAATCAAGCGAGGAGATCGGAGGTGACCAGCAAGTCGCGTGACACGCCGATCCACAGGTCTTGACGATTCCTCCCGTCTCCGATGCCCCCGAGTCTCAACGACACCTGAACACATGCACTCTCAGGTTGTTGGCACCGGCATACGACCGTCAGTCATCAGCGCCACAATCCTGGCAGGATTCAACGGCGTGCCGCTGAGCGTCCCGCTGGCCGTTCAGCGACCAACACCTACCCCATGCCAACACTGATGCGCGCGCGCCCGAATAAGTCGAAACACTGGTGGCTGCCGTGACGTCGACAATCACGGCATGACCGTCACCCGGCCCGCGCACTGCCCATTCACCTGCAGTCAGTTCGACCTGCAATCGATGGCATTCGAACGTCACAGCCAGGGATTGTCCGGCTGTCAACGACGGGCTGGGGGAATCCGTGGCGAAGTTTGCTCGGGAACGGCATCAGTGCTAGTAAGCGGGTTTGGTGTTCGGTCTTCAGAACCGACAGACGATGATTCCTACGCAGGGTTCGAATCCTGCACCTGCCACGCAGTGTTGCGATGGATCAACACCAGTCGTTGGGTCCGCTGGGGCTTTCGGCATTGGCCGTTTGATGATGGTTACGGAGTCAAACTCGCTGGGGATATGGTTGGGGCTGGCGACGTCCGAAGATCGAGGGGGATTGAGGGCTACTCACTTGGTCGCCACTCTGGTCGCGACGGCTCAGCCCGCCTCGTTAACGGCGCCGTCACCCGGGCTGGACCGGCGGCTGGAGTGCGAGTCGTGGCCTCTGGTATCACATCATCGTCTCCTAGGCAACGACGCCGGCGACCCTGCTTCGACGCTGCTTCCGGGGTGAAAGCAGATCATAGAAAAAGCTGCGCAGGGAGCACGGGGCGGCCGGCTGGCGTCGGGTCGACGCTGGTGGATGTGTTCGGGCCGGCGGACGCCCGGACGCGACGGCCCTGTTCAGCCAGCTCGCGCAGGCGATGCGAGGCCCGTGCTCGGAGATCAGCCGCCTCGGTCAGGCGCCCGGCTGACGAAGGCCCGGTGGACCTGACGAAGGACGCAGCCGCGCTGCCTCGCCCGAAGCGAGCGGAACCACCCCGACGAGCCCTCCCACCCCACAACCCCCACACCGACGGCGTAGGCGCGAGCGACGCCGCGGTGATGGTGGTGTCCTCGCGGGCTGTTTGGGCGGGGCCGACCGCGTCATGGTGAAGCCGGTGTTGCGGGGTGTCGGTGGGGCTGGTTGTATGCGACGCCGTGGTGCGCACCAACCGGGTTCTTCCGGGGAGACACAAGGCGGCCCGGGATTCGTGTGCGCCGTGAGCGCAGCGGGCCGGCGGGAGTCCGTTGGGCCGCAGGGGTTGCCGGCCGCCGATGGGCCGTCGCCGATGCAACCCGAGTTCGCCCGTTGCCTGCCCGTCAGTCGGGACGGCA
Source organism: uncultured Actinomycetota bacterium (assembly GCA_963724925.1). Lineage (GTDB taxonomy): Bacteria > Actinomycetota > Actinomycetes > Actinomycetales > Dermatophilaceae > Phosphoribacter. Next base: position 27,219 of record CAVRXF010000040.1, read on the forward strand.
TGCTCTGGCGGGTGCAGACGGGGAGGTCGAGTGATCACAGTCGTGGACGTGGACGCAGCCGCGGCAGCCTCCGCGGGCGGCTGGCCTGTCCGCCGACCGGGCTGCGCGGGGATCTTGCGGGTCTGGTCGGCGGCTCGGTCCCGGCGGGTCCAGGGGCCTGGGCGGGACGGTGTCCACGTTGACAGCCGGACCGCGCCCGGTGGCCTGCAGGGCCACGAGCCACGTTGCTGCCCACCTGGTGCCTACCCCGGCGCGGCTACACCGTTCGAGGTCGTCGGTGCGGCGCTGCTGGGCGCCGGCTACCGCCGGGCCACCGACCAGGGTCGGCGCTGCCGCGGCGGTGGGCGGCTGGCTGCACGCGGCCCGCGTCGGGGCAGCGGCGCTGACCGCCCGGTCAGCGGGATCGTAACGGAGCCAGCCCGTACCCCTCCCAGGCCCCACCGGCCTGGGAAGGGCGGACGCTGCCCGAGGCGGTCGCGGCCCTGGGCGCAGCGGCCCGCGCGTTCGTGCTGGCCCTGGCCACCCCGCGCCGACCCGGCCCGGGCGGTCGGCTCGCGGGAGGGACTACCTCGCGATCCTGGCGGAACGCCACCGCCTGCACCTGCACCACCAGCGGTGTGGTCGAACCCCGGGGCGCTGCCCAGCCTGCGCGGCTGGCCGCTGAGCACGTCCTCACCCGCGGCCAGCTGCTGACCTCCGGCCCGGCCGGCTGATCCACAACCGCCAGGCCCCGGCACGCCCGAATCCCGCGACACGATGCACACCAGCGACCCGTCCCACCCG
>CAVRXF010000041.1:0-15837 GCA_963724925.1 uncultured Actinomycetota bacterium
AGTCCCCCTGTCCCTTCGGGTGACGCCTCGCAGGCGTGAAAATGGGGGTGGGTTGCCTGCCGACGCCGGTGTTTTCTTGGGCTCGGAGCTCGTGGATCAGTCTGGCGCCGGGGCCCGACCTTGACGGGTCACGCACTGTTGCTTCGAGCACGCCGGTCAGACTTTCGATTCCCGACCGAGGCCCCCAGGCATCCCACCGTTTTCGCAGTCGATCTTGGAGGGAGGAAGCATGGCGAAGGGAGAGCCCGAGGAGATCCTCGATGAGGCGCACGAGCAGCTTCTGCACCGGGTATGCGCGATCGACGTGGCCAAGGACTCGGGCAAAGTGTGCCTGCGGGTGCCCGCCGAGACCGGGACGGGGCGGCGGGTCAGCAGGGTGTGGGACGTGCCAGCCCGCACCAAGGCGGTCATTGAACTGGCCGATCACCTGGTGTGCCAGGGGGTCGAGAAGGTGACCGTGGAGTCGACCTCGGACTACTGGCGGATCTGGTTCTACCTGTTGGAGGCAGCCGGCCTGGACGTGCAGTTGGTCAACGCCCGCGACGTCAAGAACGTCCCGGGCCGGCCGAAGACCGACAAGTTGGACGCGGTGTGGCTGGCCAAGCTGACCGAGAAGGGGCTGCTGCGGCCCTCGTTCGTACCGCCGCGGCCGATCCGGGTGCTGCGGGACTACACCCGGCTGCGGGTGGACCTGACCGCCGAACGGGTGCGGTACTGGGCACGGCTTGAGAAGCTGCTGGAAGACGCCCTGATCAAGGTCTCGGCGGTGGCCTCCCGCATCGACACGGTGTCGGTGCGGGACATGCTCGAAGCACTGATCGCCGGGCAGCGCAACCCCCGGCTGCTGGCAGATCTGGCCCGGGCCCGGATGAGGCTCAAGCACACCGACCTGGTGCAGGCCCTGACCGGCCAGTTCGACGACCACCACGGCGAGCTGGCTCGCATCATGCTCGACCAGATCGACGCACTCACCGCGAAGATCGACACGCTCACCGCCCGCATCGACGCGCTGCTAGCCGCAATGCCCGTCCCTGCTGGCCCGCACGGCCCCGGACCTGGCGGCGGCACCACCGAACCCACCGAGCCGCCAGCGGCGGTACACGCCGCCCTGGAGCGCCCCGACCCGAGCGCACCCACCCCGCCACCGGCGGTCCGAGCGGCGGCAGAGGTGATCGACATCCTCGACGAGATCCCCGGCGTCGGGCGCCACGTCGCCCAGGTGATCATCGCCGAGATCGGGCTGCACATGGGCCAGTTCCCCACCGCCGCTCACCTGGTGTCCTGGGCCAAGCTGTGCCCCAGAACGATCCAGTCCGGTGCCAAGACAGCGGCCGGCAAGACCGGCAAGGGCAACCGATACCTCAAAGCCGTGCTCGGCGACGCCGCCGCCGGGGCGGGCAAGACCAACACCTTCCTCGGCGAACGGTACCGGCGCATCGTCAAACGCCGCGGCAAGCTCAAGGCCCTCGTCGCTGTCGCCCGATCCACCCTGGTGATCGTCTGGCACCTGCTGTCCAACCCCGGACTGCGCTATCGCGACCTCGGTTCGGACTACTTCACCAACCGCATCGACCGAGAACGCCGAACCCGCAACCACGTGCGTCAACTCCAAGCGCTCGGCTTCGAGGTCACCCTCAGCGTCGCCGCCTAACGTAACCACCTCCACCCGGCCCGTTCCCACCAGCCCGCCGAGACGACGAACTCCCCGGCGGTGGTTTCCTGCTGCCGCCGGTCAAGTGGATTTACCGGTCAGCCACTTCCCGGACCCGCACCCACGACGCTACCGGCCGCCACGACCCGTGCGAACCCCCGCCCGGGCTCGGCTCCCCAGCCAACGCGCCGACGCGCCGGAGCCGTCAAGGTGGAGCGCCCCACCGGACGAACGACCTTGACGGCGACAAGCGTCGGCGCACACTCAAAGGAGCCGAACCCGGCCCCTTGACAACAGAGGGGAGCCGGTAGGACGCGGGTCCGCGCGCTTCGGCAGAAGCGTGTGGGTGGCTACGACTGTCCGATCCCGCGGTGGTCGGTTGGACGGTCGAGGACAGCAGTTTCGGCGGATCGGCGCGGGCTCGATCGGAGCGGGCCCGGGAGAAGGGCGCGGCAGGGGTCTGCACGTCGCGTGCGACACCATCAGCGCCCGCCCTTGGCAGCGGCCGCTGTTGGTGCTGCTCCATCGAGGTCCGGTGGGTCGCATCATGTTCCAGGATGTGGGCCACCACCCTGGACAGGTACGCGCGATCCGAGCCTGGCTGACGAACGCCCCCGAACACGCGACGTATCGGGACTGCCGGCCTCGCGCGTCCGGGCGCCTGGCCGCCCTTCAGGGTGAGTCCGCGCTGTGCTGTACCACCCGTGTCCGCGATGGGGCCGTCGGCCACATACTGACCCGGTGGCCGAGGTGGATTTGACGCTGCTGCATCTGGACGTGTACGACACCCGGTCCGGATTGTGGAACCCGGAGCACGGCGTAATCGAGATCCCCGACGGCTGGGAGTTCCTGCCCTCCGGCGACGCTTTCCTCACCCGGCAGGTGTCGGCTGCCGGCCGGTACTGGTTGGCCTGGAAACCGCGCGGCCGTGGCCGGGGCCACCGGCGGCGCATCGGCTTGTGGGCACCCACGGAGGCGATCATCGCGGCCGGTGCCGCGAGCCGAGCAGACCGTGCAGGCACGTGCCGTCAGCCGACGGGCCGGCGCGCGGCAACGCGAGCGGCGCGAGGAGCGGTATCGCAGCGAACTGCGCGCGGCCATCCTCACCTACCTCGACTTTGCCGACGAGCATGCCCCGCTTGCCGACCAGATCGCCGACGCGGCCGCCACCCGCGCCAGTGAGGTCGGCAGCGGCCGGGTCGGGCGCACCAGCACGCTGACCCGTGCCGAGAAGGCCGAGCTCGCGGCCCGGGCCCACATCCGCCACCACCACACCGACTACGAAGACGAGCTCGCGAGCACGGCGCTCGATGGGTACGGTCCGTTCGCCGATGACGAGCGCTACCTCGATGCGCGGGCGAACGCACACGCCGCGGTGGATGAGTTCCTCGCGGCCCACCGAAAGCGGCGCTGACCCTTCCCGCGCCGATCGACTCGCGACCCGCGAGCAAGCGGCCGGGGCGGACGCCCGGAAGCGGGAATCTCCGCAGGTGGGCATGTCAGTGAATTCGTCGCCCGTCTGCGGACGACAACGCCCGTGGCCACGGTCAAGCAAGGTCGCGTCAGTCCTGTGTGCGAGGCTGAGCCGGTGGTCGTCGTCTTCGAGGCCGAGCTGTGGATTTGGGATGCCCGGCGCGTCGACAGTTGGACCTTCCTCAGCCTGCCGGCTGAGGCATCCGAGGACATCCGTGACATGACTGCCGGGTCGCGTCGCGGCTTTGGTTCCTCCCGCGTGCGGGTGACTGTCGGCGCCAGCACCTGGACGACCTCGATCTTCCCAGACAGCGCGCGTGGCACGTACGTGCTGCCGATCAAGCGCGCGATCCGCAACGCCGAGCGCCTCGACGTCGGTGACATTGCGACGGTAACCGTCGAGCTGATTGACCCCTGATCATCTGCCACAAGCCATAGTGCCCGCGTTCCCGCACGCACGACAACGAGTCCGCGCGCATGCGGCCAACCGGACGCCCGAACGGTCCGCGTGCTTCCCGGCGGAAAGTAGGACGCACCCTTGCGCGATACGCCCGCTCATATGCCGATGAGCGGATGTGCGCCTGGCCGACAGTGTCCCTTCATGTGACGCGCGACCCTGGGTTCGCCGCTATGTGCTCCTGCGCCGTCGTGTGGGCAAGCGGCTCGCTCGAGCCTTCGGCGCTGGTCGCTGCCGCATGGGCGGGGTAGGCGTGTACGACGGCGGCGGTGAGCCGCGGGATGACACTCACGAGCTCCGCCTCGCCTTGGTGCGCGATGGTGTGGGCGTCGGCGAGGCTCGTCGAGGCGTCGACCTCGAGGTCGGCATCGGCGTGGATCTCGTGGCCGATCCACCGCATCCTGACCCGGCGCACCCCGCATACCCCGTCGACCCGGATGAGGGTGGTCTCGGCTTGTTCGACGAGTTCGGGGTCCATGCCGTCCATGAGGCGGCGGAACACCTCGCGCGAGGCGGTTCGCAGGACGAGGAGGATCGCCACAGTGATGACCAGCCCGATGACCGGGTCTGCCCAGCCCCATCCGATGGCGACCCCGCCCGCGCTGACCACCACGGCAAGTGAGGTGAGCCCGTCGGTACGGGCGTGGTGGCCGTCCGCGACCAGCGCCGCGGAGCCGATGGCCCTGCCCTCGCGGATCCGGAACAGCGCGACCGCCTCGTTGCCCAGGAAGCCAATGAGGCCCGCGGCCGCGACCCAGCCGAGGTTGCTGATCGGAGTCGGGTCGAGGAGCCGGTCGACGGCCTGCCAGCCCGCCAGGAGGGCCGAGAGCGCGATCATCGCGAGGACGAACAGGCCGGCGAGGTCCTCCGCGCGGCCGTAGCCGTAGGTGTACCGCTTGGTGGCGGCCCGACGACCGACGACGAACGCGATCCACAGTGGGACGGCCGTCAGGGCGTCGGAGAAGTTGTGGATGGTGTCGGCGAGCAGGGCCACCGACCCCGAGATCGCCACGACGCCGAGCTGAAGGGCGGCGGTGACCCCAAGTGCGACGAGGCTGATCTTCACCGCCCGTATGCCGTGCTCGCTGGCCGTGAGCCCAGCGTGGATCGAGTCGGCCGCGTCGTGGGAGTGAGCGGTGGCGACGTGCCAGAGGCGACCCCACCGATCACCGTCGGTCGTGGTCGTGCGGCGCAGGCCCTTCCCGGTGACCGCTCATCGGGCGCCCTCCGACAGCTCGGTCGCGGCACCGCGGTGGTGGGCGGGGGATGCCGTCGGTCGCGTGCTCGGCGTTGTGCACGGCATCACGGACGAGGCTTGCCACCTGGCCGTTCTCGAGGCGGTAGAAGACCTGGTTGCCCTCGCGCCGGGTCCGAACCAACCGTGCCATCCGCAGTTTCGCCAAGTGTTGGGACACCGCTGGGCCGGGCTTGCCCGCGGCCGCGGCGAGCTCGGTCACGGACAGTTCCGTGTCGATCAAGGCCCACAGAAGCCGGATCCGGGTCCCGTCGGCCAGCATCCGAAACACCACGACGGCAAGCTCCACTTGGTCATCGGGAAGCCGAGGTTGCTGCGTATCTGCGCGCATACGCAGACACTACGGGACGACCCACGGTCAAGGATGCGGCAGCCGACCTGGGCCGCCTTGCAGTAGGCAGACTCCTGCCGGCTAGCACGCCGCGCACCGGACCTCCTGCCGGGCCGTCCGAACCGCACATCGGATTCCGGCGGGCTCGTGCCGCGGGAGGTTGGCGCTGCGCGGGCAGATCGCGCTCCAACGAACGATCCCGTGCCTGCTGCGAGGGGAAGCGGGTCTTTCCCTTTACCTGGACCGGGGACCGTGAAGTTCATCTCGGTCGAGGCCCGCCGTGGACGGGTGTCGCGACGATGGGTAGGAGGCCGTTCGCGGCGCCACTGGGACGCTGCGATTGGTGGCGCTCCTCGGGAGTGTGGTCTAGATGTCAGTCATCGACCGGCGAGCGACGCGTCGGCAGAGCCATCGCGTATCGACCGCAACGGCAGTCTGGTTCCTCTTCTGCGTCCTGGCCCTGCTGGCCCTTGACCTGGTGGACCTGAAGGTGTGGGCGACGATCGTCGTCATCGCCGGCCTCGTGCTGGCCTCGGTGCCGGCACTGCGCCCACGGTCCGCTGCGCACGTGGACCGCACGGACCTCGCGGTCGTCGCTGGGGTGTACGTCGGTGTCGTGGTGCTCTTCCGGATGGCGTTCACGGTGTTCACGACCGAGAACGTCCTCGGCCTGTTCCTGTGCTTCGCGGCGGGGATGCTGCTCGGTGTCGTCGGGCCGGTCGTCTACCAGGTGTGGGGCAGGCGCCGAACCCTACGCTCGCTGGGACTAGGCATGCACCAGCTGCCCGCGACCCTGGCCATGGGCCTGGTGCTCGCGACCGCCCAGTTCGTCGTGACGTTCCTGGGCTCCTCCATGCCGGCACCTGCGCAGTGGATCCCCCTGCTCGGGATGTCCCTGGTCGTCGGACTCTTCGAGGCCGTCTTCTTCCGGGGGTTCGTCCAGGGGCGGCTGGAAGCGAGCTTCGGTCCCGTCCCGGGCGTGGCCGGCGCCGCCGTTCTCTACGGCGCCTACCACGTGGGATACGGGATGGGCGCGTCGGAGCTGTGGTTCCTGCTCGCCCTGGGCGTGGTCTACGCGGTCGCGTACCGGCTGACGACCAACCTCCTCATCCTCTGGCCGCTGCTCACCCCGATGGGAGCGTTCTTCAACAACCTTCGCGTCGGCGAGATCGACCTCCCCTGGGAGTCGCTGCTCGGCTTCGCTGACGTCGCCATGGTCATGGCAGCGGTGATCTGGCTCGCCCATCGCCGGGAACTCAAGCACCTCCAACCCAACCCCGAGTAGTCCGTCCCCATCTACCGCGGTTCGAAGGTACCGATGAAGCGCGTCGGCCAGGCCCATGGCCATTGCCGGGACACCGCCAGCATCGCCTTGTACTGGCGGTTGTCGGTGCCGACCGGCCGGTCGCCCTCAGCAGCTCCCGGGCGTCTCTGGCCTCGATCGTCATGGACCGCTTGTGCGGGTCCATCCCGATGGCCACTTGATCTTTCTTCATCACACACCTGCCTCCTCGTCGAGCCGGACATCGGTCAGCGAGAACGGGCACCGCTACTTCGAGCAGAGCAAACCCTTCTTGAGCCACGCCTCGCCACGGCACCCGGTGAACGTCGTGAGCTGTCCGACGAAGACCGCCGTCGGCGGGGTGGCGTCGGGCCAGCCCCGGTAGGAGTCGACGCGACTGGTCCCCCATCATCGACCTGTGGGTCCGAGGGGTTCGGGCGGAGTCGAGGCGCCAGGGCTGGGTCACCGCGACGACAGGCCGGGAATCGACACATGATCTTGAGGTCTTCGCTGAGGAGACGACACACGCGGGCGGCAGGGTGGGGGGTGAGGCAAGGGCCACAGGCGGCCCCTCGCGAACGATGGATGGTGTCGAGATGATGGGTTGGTATGGGTCCGGAATGGGCCTGGGTGGATGGTTCTTCATGGGCGTGTTCTGGCTGGTGCTGCTTGGCGTGATCATCTGGGCGGTGGTTCGACTTCTGCCGTCCGGCCACCAGGCGCTCGGTGGCCCCAGAGCGACCGAGGCGCCCGAGGAGATTCTGGATCGCCGCTTCGCTCGTGGCGAGGTCGACCTCGAGACGTATCAGGCGCAGCGGGCGGCGCTGGCGCAGTCGCGCAGCGAGCGGCAGGGCCGGCCGTGACGCTCTTGGGTACAGAGCGAGGAGCGAATCGGCGCGACGAGCGCTGGCCGGTGGCGGTGCTCGTCGTGGCCTCGGTGCTGCTCGTGGCCTCCGTCGCCATGGCGGCTGTCGGCGTCCTCGGGCCCGCCCCGTGGCGGTCCGCTGCACCGTGGGGCGCAGCTGACGGTACGCGTGGCATGGCGTGGACCGGCGCCGACCAGCGGGGCGGATTGATGGGCGGGCGGTCCGGGGACGGGATGCGCGGCGGCGGCTACGGCGGCATGATGGCGGGGCAGATCTGGCTGGCCGCAGACGGCCAGCCCGTCGCCTCGATCGGGCAGGCCCGCGCCCGTGCGGCGCAGGCTGGCGCGCCGCGGGGGCTGCACCCGGGCGAGGTCATGCAGTTCACCGACAACTTCTACGTCGAGCTGAAGGACTCCAACGGTGAGGCGACCACGGAAGTGCTCGTCGATCCAGCCTCGGGGGCGGTGCACACTGAGCCCGGCCCGGCGATGATGTGGAACACCGGAAGCCGGGCGGGCACGTTCACGCAGGAGCAGGCGACGCAGGCGGCAGCGGCTTGGCTGACGTCCAACCGACCGGGCGAGAGCGTGAAGTCCATAGACGCCTACCCCGGCTACTCCACCGTCGACACGGCGGCGGGCGGCAACATGGTGGGCATGCTCTCGGTGAACGCGAGCACCGGTGCGGTGTGGTATCACACCTGGCACGGTTCGTTCGTGGCCATGGAGGACGCCTGAACATGCCCGACCCCACCGACGAACCGGCGGGGTCGCCCCGCGCCCTCGTCGTGGACGACGAACCGAGTCTCGTGCGGGTCGTGGTGGGCTATCTGGAGGCGGACGGCTTCGAGGTCGACAGCGCAGCCGATGGTCTGACCGCGCTCGGCATCGCGCGACGGGCCGACCCGGACGTCATCGTCCTGGACCTGGGCCTGCCGGGTATGGACGGGGTCGAGGTGTGCCGCACGCTGCGCACGTTCACAGACGCCTATGTCGTCATGCTCACCGCCCGCGCCGACGAAGTCGACATGCTCGTCGGGCTCGCGGTCGGGGCCGATGACTACATCACGAAGCCGTTCTCTCCGCGCGAGCTGATGGCGCGGATCCGGACCCTCATGCGCCGGCCGAGGCAGTCGGCTGGCGTACGCCGCGACGACAGGGCCGCGGGGACGGCGGAGGAGGCGCTCCGGGTGTTCGGTGCGCTGGTGATCGACGTCCTCGCCCGCGAGGTCACCCTCGACGGGCGGGCGGTGGAGCTGACGAGGACCGAGTTCGACCTGCTCGACACGTTGAGTGAACGGTCTCGCGTCGCGTTCTCAAGATCCCTGCTGCTGGAGCGAGTGTGGGGCGGCGGCGAGTGGGCGAGCGACGAGCATTTAGTCGACGTGCACATCGGGCGCCTGCGTCGCAAGCTCGGAGATGACGCGCGCGAGGCGAAGTACGTCCGGACGATCCGCGGCGTCGGCTACCGCATGGGGCAGGGATGAGCGCCCGTGCGGCGGGCCGCAACCCACCCGGTCCCGGCCCGCGCCCCGGGGAGAGGCGGCGCCGAGTCGGGCGGACGTCGCGCCTGGGCTTGGCGCCGCGTCTGTTCCTCAACAACATCCTCATCGTCGTCGCCGGAGCCGTGACCGTCCTGACCGCTGCGTTGCTGTTCGGCCCGGCCCTGTTCCACCTGCACCTGCAGGGGGCCGAGCTGCCGGAGATCGATGCCGGTGTCCGCCAGCACGTCGACAACGCCTTCGACCAGGCACTTCTGCTCGCCCTGGCCATCGGCGTCGTCGTCGCGTCGCTGGTCGCCGCCGCCATCAGCTGGCTCATCGCCCGTCGGGTGGCCGAGCCCCTTCAGCAGACCGCGGCGGCCCTGGAACGGCTGGCCGACGGGCATCATGGCGTCCGCGTCGACGACCCGGGCCTCGGCCCGGAGCTCGCCACGCTCGCGGACTCGTCGAACCGGCTCGCCGACCGGCTGCAGGTCACCGACGAGCACCGCCATCGCCTGACGGCAGACCTCGCCCACCAGCTGCGCACCCCCATCGCCTCCCTGCAGGCGACCGCCCAGGCCCTCCAGGACGGCATCCTGGCCCCTGACGCCGAGACCCTTAGCGTCCTGACCGACCAGTCGACGCACCTGCAGCGTCTCGTGGGCGACCTGGAGAAGGTCAGCCGGGCCGAGGAGCGCCGCATCGTCCTCACCAGCAGTCCCCAGCTGATCGCCCCCGTTGTCGAGCATGCCGTCGCCGCGCAGGGCGAGCGGTATGCCGCCCGCGGCGTGACGCTGCACGCCGACCTGCCCGCGTCAGGCACGGGCCCGAAGGCGCGTGTGGATCCGGACCGGCTCCGCGAGGCGCTCGGGAATCTCCTCGACAACGCGCTGCGGCACACCCCAGAGGGCGGGGCGGTGACCGTCACGATGCGCGGCGGTGATGAGGCCACATTCGCCGACATCGAGGTTAGAGACACGGGCGGCGGGTTCGAACCGAGCCATGCACAGCAGTTGTTCCACCGCTTTCACCGCGAGTCGGCCGACTCACCCGGTAGCGGTCTAGGTCTGACCATCGCCCGCGCCCTCATCGAGGCCCATGGCGGCACCCTCACTGCGAACAGCCAGGGGCCGGGCCGGGGCGCCACCTTCACGATCACCCTGCCCACAGTGGCAGGCCCGGCCGGCACAAAGTCGACGCCGCTGCCCTGATCGGGGAGCGGCCCGTCCGCGCGGGCGGCGAGGTGCCGCCGGGTCAACTATCGGTCTGGACCACCGCCATCAGCCGCGATTCTCATGTCGAGGATGTGGCAGTGGTAGACGGTTCGATCGCCGAAGTTCTGGAATGCGACCTGTACGCGGACCTCGCCCTTGGCGGGGAAGATGACGACGCCGCCCGTCTGGCCGATCGTCTGGCGCGGCGTCCGGGCCGTACGTGACCTGCACGGCTCCGGACCTGCACGTGTCTCGGGCATCCTGGCCGGCTTCCTCTCCAGTCAGCCCGCCTCCGTCGGGCGTCCGACCGAGGGTATGGCGCTGCCATGCGCACCGCCGTCGACCTGGGCCGGGGCCCGGATGAGGTCGGCCTCGAATTCGGCGACGAGGGCGAGGACGTTGAACAGGAGCCTGCCGACGGGGTCGGTCGGGTCGTAGCGGCTGCCGCCGAGGTTGAGGGTGACGCCGTTTCGGGTGAGGGTGTCGGCGATGTCGCGGCCGCGGGGTAGGGATCGGGCGAGCCGGTCAAGCCTGGTGACGACAAGGGTGTCGCCGGTGTGGCAGGCGGCGAGGGCTTCTCGCCGGCCGGGTCGGTCTCGGTTGGTTCCGGTCAGGCCGTGGTCGACGTAGATCGCGTCGACGGCCACGCGGGACAGTCGGAGTCCGGGCCATCGTGCTTGACCTGCCGACCCTGGGCACGGAGGGTTCGTGTCCCGGTGAGGGATCGTCAATCGCGGGCTTGGACTCTCGACTCCGGCCGCTCGCCCCACTCGCCCGGCGTCTCGTACATCCGCTGGTTCATCTGGTCGAACCGGCCCTGCTGGGATGCGGCTTCCAGCCCCAGGCACCACCGCCCACGCACAACCACGGTGGCCACGCTGGCTGATAATGCTGATGTGGCTGCCCATGCCCGTGCTCTTCGGTGCCCTGCTCAGTGCCGGCGCCATCGACACGGGCGGCCTTGTTTACGCGCTCGGCTGCGTGGCGATGATGGCCGCGATGATGTTCTTCATGAACCGGATGAACAGGAACGGCTGACGCATCCATGAGCAAGGCACACGCAACGCCACCCGCGGTGCCGACCGCCAGGCCAACCTCGCAGCCGCACAGGCCGCCCAGCGCCGCCGCCAGCGCAACCTCGGCTGGCGTGGGTCGGTGCCGTGGTGGCTGTCGTCGTCCTGGCCGCCGCCGGCATCCTGTGGGCCACGCGGACTCCCGGCAGGGGCACCGCAGCTGCGAGCAGCACGCCCGAGCCCCGAGTCATCTTCACGGACCTGTCCCGCAACCACGTCACCGGCGCCGTGACCTATCCCCAGACCCCACCGGCCGGCGGGGACCACTCCGCCGAATGGCAGAACTGCGGCATCTACAGCAACCCCGTGCCCAACGAGAACGCCGTGCACTCCCTCGAGCACGGCGCCATCTGGATCACCTACCAGCCCAACCTGACCTCGGCCGACGTCGACACCCTCAAGTCCCGGGTACGGAACCAACCCTATGCGCTGCTCAGTCCCTACCCAGGCCTGCCCTCACCCATCGTCGCCACCGTGTGGGCAGTCCAGCAAAGACTGAGCTCGGCCAGTGACCCTGCCCTCAAGCAGTTCATCGCCGACTACGCCGACGCCTCCAAGGCCCAGAGCCGCGGGGCGAGTGCACCGGCGGACTGGGAACCCCCCAGCCCTGAGCGGCGCCCTGCACCCGCACCGACCACCTTGACCTGCCAGGCCATCTGAGCCAACCCCTGGATACCCCGGGGGGGTATAGGATAGAGTGGAAACATGAGCAGCCAAGACACCCGGACGTCACAGGAGCTGGCCACCACCGATCCGGTCTGCGGGATGTCCGTCGACCCAAAGACAGCGCTCTGCGCAGACCACGACGGGCACACCTACCACTTCTGCTCGGCGCACTGCCGGGAGAAGTTCCGTGCCAGCCCAGGGTCATACCTGCCCGCCGGTCCTGCCGGTCACGAGCACGCCGAGCACGCCCACCACGGCGAGGGCGGGGAGCGTGAGCCGGGCCCGAGGGCACAGCCGACTGGGCAGCCAACAGGCGAGGTGGCGGAGTACACCTGCCCGATGCACCCGCAGATCCGCCAGCCAGGCCCCGGAGCATGCCCGATCTGCGGAATGGCCCTCGAGCCGGTCATGGTCACCGCAGACACCGGTCCCAGTGCCGAGCTGCTGGACATGACCCGACGCTTCTGGATCGGTGTGGCGTTGACGATCCCGGTGGTCCTGCTGGAGATGGGCGGCGACCTGCTCAGCTGGGTCAGCGACCTGGTGCCCCCGCAGGTGTCGGTGTGGCTGCAGCTCGTGCTGGCGACGCCGGTGGTGCTCTGGTGCTGGCTGGCCGTTCTTCGTGCGCGGCTGGGCCTCGGTCCGTACCCGCAACCTCAACATGTTCACACTCATCGCGATGGGCACCGGAGTGGCGTGGCTCTACAGCGTCGTCGCCACGTCGCGCCCGGCATCTTCCCCGTCGTCCTTGCGAGCCATGGACGGGACCGTCGACGTCTACTTCGAGGCGGCCGCGGTCATCACCGTGCTCGTCCTGCTCGGACAGGTCCTCGAGCTGCGGGCACGAGAGCAGACCTCCGGAGCGATCAAGGCCCTGCTGGACCTGACCCCGAAGACGGCGCAGCCGGATCCGCGACGATGGCAGCGACGAGCAGGTCCCGCTAGCCGACGTGCAGCTCGGCGACCGGCTGCGGGTGCGGCCAGGTGAGCGGGTGCCCGTCGATGGAACCGTCGAGGAGGGACGTTCCTCGATCGACGAGTCGCTGGTCACCGGAGAGTCGATGCCCGTCACCAAGACCGCCGGCGAGCTCGTCATCGGCGGCACCATCAACCAGACCGGCGCCCTGGTCATGCGCGCTGAGAAGGTCGGCCGCGACACCATGCTGGCTCGCATCGTGGCGATGGTCGCCGACGCGCAGCGTTCACGGGCGCCGATCCAGCGGATGGCCGACCGCGTCGCCGCCATCTTCGTCCCCGCCGTGATCGCGATTGCGGTCATCGCCTTCGTCGTCTGGGCGCTCGTCGGTCCGGAGCCGAGGCTCGCCCACGCCCTCATCGCGCGGTCTCGGTGCTGATCATCGCCTGCCCCTGCGCTCTCGGGCTGGCCACGCCCGATGTCGATCATGGTCGGCGTCGGGCGCGGCGCCGGGCTGGGCGTGCTCATCAAGAACGCCGAGGCGCTGGAGCGGATGGAGAAGGTCGACACCCTCGTCGTCGACAAGACCGGCACGCTGACCGAGGGCAGCCCATCGGTGACGGCGGTCATCGCGTGCCGGCCGGGTTCGACGAGAACGAGCTGCTGCGACTTGCCGCCGGCGTCGAACGCGGCCTCCGAGCACCCCCTGGCCCAGGCCGTCGTCGCCGCCGCCAACGACCGCCGCCTCGACGATCCCTGACGTCAACGATTTCGACTCCCCGGCCGGCACGCGGCGTCACCGGCTCAGTCGAGGGCACCGCGTCGTGTCCTCGGCAGCGCGCAACTTCCTGGCCTCCCAGGGCATCGACACCGGACCTGCCTGGACGACGAGGCGACCGGCTGCGCGGCGACGGCGCCACCGCGATCTTCGTCGGCGTCGACGGCGCAGCCCGCCGGGGTCGTTCGCCATCGCCGACCCCATCAAGGACACCACCCCCGCCGCGCTGGCCGCGCTGCGCAAGGACGGGCATCGAGGTCGTCATGCTGACCGGCGACAACCGCGTCACTGCCCAGGCCGTCGGCCGCAGCCTCGGCATCGACCGGGTCGAGGCCGAGGTGCTGCCCGACCACAAGAGCGACATCGTCAAGCGGCTGCGCGAGCGAAGGCCGGGTCGTGGCGATGGCCGGCGACGGCGTCAACGACGCCCCTGCGCTGGCCGCCGCCGACGTCGGACTGGCCATGGGCTCCGGCACCGACGTGGCCATGGAGAGCGCCGGCGTCACCCTGCTCGGCGGCGACCTCACCGGGATCGTGCGGGCGCGGCAGCTGTCCGAGGCGACGATGAGCGAACATCCGCCAGAACCTGGTCTTCGCCTTCATCTACAACGTGGCCGGCATCCCGATCGCCGCCGGCGTGCTCTACCCATTCTTCGGGCTGCTGCTCTCGCCCGATCATCGCCGCGGCAGCCATGGCGCTGTCCTCCGTCAGCGTCATCAGCAACGCTCTACGTCTACGCACTCAAGACCTGCCTGCATCGGTGCGGCCCACGTCACCCTCCTGAAGCGTCATGCCGATGTGGCCGGTGCCGGTCTCGGCCGGCGCTGGCTGGGTCGTCGGCAAAGGGATCTGTGATCGGCGGCGTCCTCGTTCGAGTTGGGAGATGGTTGCGGGCCACACGTTGAGGTGAGTTGCGGCGGCGGACAGGGTCAGGTACTTGGCGTGGCGCGCGGGTCGCAGGTCGCTGTAGTCGGGCACGGCGCAGCGACCGCAACGACGACCTCGCCCACGCCTACCGAGCCTGGCTCGCCGCGGCTTGACACCAATAGGAGCTTCATAGCCGCTGGTCGGGCCCTCGGGGTGGTGCCCGGCCGGGCCGTCGCCGCGTCTGACGCTGATCACCGGGACACCTGTTCGTGCTCCCAGGCCGGGAAGAGGATCATGATGAGGGCGATCGTCCAGCACGGGTACGGCGCACCCAGCGACGTGTTGCGGCTGGTCGAGGTCGACCAGCCCAGCGTCGGTGACGGCCAGGTGTTGGTGCGGGTGGTGGCCAGCTCGGCCCAACCCATGGGATTGGCACTTCATCCGCGGCGAACCGGTCCTGTTTCGCGCGGCTGGTATCGGCGGCCTGCGGAAACCCAAGTTCCTCATCCCCGGGGGTGACGTGGCCGGCACGGTCGAGCAGGTCGGGCGTCGGGTGTCCGGGTTCGGGGCCGGCGAGGCGGTGTACGGCTTCGGTCACGGCGCCTTCGCCGAGTACGTCTGCGTCCCGCACGCCAGCCTGGCGCGCAAACCGGTCAACTTGACCTTCGAGCGGCCGCCGCCGTTCCGCTGTGCGGCGTCACCGCGCTGCAGGGGCTGCGTGCCGGCAATCTCCGGGCCGGCCAGCACGTCTTGATCATCGGCGGCTCGGGCGGCGTCGGGACCTTCGCTGTTCAGATCGCCAAGCATCTCGGTGCGCAGGTCACCGGCGTCTGCAGCACCGCCAACCTCGACGTCGTGCTGGGCCTGGGCGCCGATCATGTCCTGGACTACCGTACCCACGACATCACCGGCGGCCCCGCCCGCTACGACATGGTCTTGCAGCTGGCGGGACCTACTCCCCGGCTGCCATCCGCAAGGCCCTGACCCCCCACGGCACATTGATCCAGTCCTTCGGGGAGGGCGGTCGGTGGTTTGGACCGGTCGGTCATCTCGTCCGAGCCGCCGTGCTCAACCGGTTCGTCGGCCAGACGCTCAAGAGTTTCACCGCGAAGGAGACGACCGAGCTCTCGACGAGCTGCGCGACCTGATCGAGGGTGGCCGCTGGCTCCGGTCATCCACTCGGCCTACCGCCGCCCAGGCCGCACAAGCGGTCGATCTCGTCGAAAAGGAAGCCCCGCCGGCAAGGTGATCGTCACCGTGGCGCCAGCATCGACTGGCCCGACTCCAAGTTGACACAGCAAACCAGCTCGCGCGACCTACCGCTCACCCTGCGTGGGGGAGGGCTCTGCGCGTCCGACTCCGCCTTGGATGGTGCGTGGTTGGCTGGGGCCAGTGTTCGGGTTCGGGCCCGTGGGATGTCATTCCAGTCGGTCGGTGCTCCACCAGGTGCACCCGGCCGTCCCGTGCTGGGTGGTCGACCAGTTCACGCTCGCCGGACGCCATCTCCGCCAAGGACGTGATTCG
>CAVRXF010000042.1:0-5774 GCA_963724925.1 uncultured Actinomycetota bacterium
AGCGGGACCTTCCTGGCTAGTTCGATCTTGAGCGGGTTTGTGCTGGTCAGCGCCGTTTGTGGGCGGGCTGGTTGTATTACCCAGGTCGCTGGTCAGCGGTGGGGGGCGTGGGCGGCGAGGTCGAACAGGTCGTAGAGGTGTTGCTGGGTCGGGCTGGTGTCGGTGAGCATGCGTCGGGCGCGGGGTCGCCCGCCGGTGGTGGGGTAGAGCAGCACGGTTTCCTGGATGCCGGCCAGGGTGGCCAGCAGCTCACGGACGCTCATGTGCAGGCCGGCGTGGGCGGCGTGGCGGCGCATCAGGTGCGCGACGGCGAGGGCGAGCACGCAGTAGAACACGTGCACCCGGATTTTCTGGTCGGTCCAGTGGAACATCGGGGAGAAGCTGACCACCTGGGGGTCTTTGAGCTGGCGGAATCCTTGCTCGGCGTCGTTCTGGGAGCGGTAGGCGGCCACGACCTCGGCGATGGTCCAGTCCTCGCGGTCGGTGACGAGCAGGCGTTTGCCGAACAGCTCGGTCTCCAGCTCGGTGCGGGCGTTGGTGTCGATGGTGACGCTCAACCGCATGTGGGCGGGGGTGGTGCCGGTGAGGGTGGTGGCGAGCACCCGGTCGACCCAGCGCGGACGGGTGATCTTCGCGATGGCCGCCTCGACGGCGGCTCGGTTGCGGCGGGTCTTGCCGCGTTCCAGGGTGGCGGCCAGCTCCCCGAGCGCCCGGGTGGCCTTGGCCAAGGTGTGGTCGAACCCGGCGGACTGCTTGGCCGCCAGGGTCGGGGAGTGGGTGAGGATCACCCGGCGGTGCGCGCCCAGCGCGGTGGCGCGGGTGTCGTAGGCCGACAGCCCGCCGAAGCGCTCGGGGTCGACCACCTCGCGGACGGCCGCGGGTAGCGCGAGCAGGTCGGGATGATCCGAGGGTGGCAGTGAGCCGACGAAGTGCAGACCGGTGTCGGTGAGGTGCGCGAAGTTGCCCGCCGAGTTCTGCCCGGCGTCGAACACCACGGTCAGCTCGGTGTCCCCGGCGGTGGTGTCCCCGGCGGTGGTGTCCCCGGCGGTGGTGTCCCCGGTGTCGCGGGGGGCCAGTGCCTGGTATCGGGTGACCAGTTCGTCGACGACGGCGGTGAACACCGCGACGTCGGGACGGTTACCGGCGTAGGGGTGTCCGATCAAGGGCACCGCGCCGTCGCGGGACACGACCATGCCCAGCCCGACCAGGCGCAGGTCGGTGCGTTTCTGCTTGGCGTGCCCGCGCTGGGCGATCGGGGCGCGGTCGTTGGCCGAGTCGATGTAGGTGGCGAAGTTGGTCATGTCCAGCGCCAGCCCGGACAGTCCCAGGTCGAACTCGGTGACCATCCGCGCGGCGATCCGGGTCTGGATCTCATCCAACGCCTGCTCGTCGAGGGTGTCCATGGCGTCCCAGAACCGTCGGTGATCCAGCGCCGCGGCCGGCAGCTTGACCATGCGGTCCCCGGCGGTGGTGGCCCACCAGTCGGCGAAGGCGAGCTTCGAGCGCGGCGCGATGACCCGGTTGCAGGTGGCCAGGGCCAGGTAGGTGCCCACGCTCGCGGCCGCGTCCGAGCGCCGGGGACCGACCACCGCGTCGACGATCTCGACCACCTCCAGCCGATCGAGCATCCCCCACACCGCGGCCAGGTCGCCGAACGCGAGGTGCCGGGTCCGGGCCGGTTCCCCGGGACCGGCCTGCGACAACCGGGCGGCGACCTCCTCGGCGGACCCGAGGTAGCGCTGCGAGACGATCCGCGGCTTGCCCTGCACCCGCGCGGATTCCACCAGGTAGTAGTAGGTCCGACCGCCCTGCTTCTTCCCGACCAGGCTCGCCACACTTCTAGGTAATACACCTACCGACGTCGTCTGTCGATCACCGACACGCACACCTGCGCAGGTCGTCGCACGAAACCGGTCTCGCCCGCAGAGGGTCCAGCCACCCAAGATCAAACTAAGGGGGAAGGTCCCGCTAGGCTCGCCACACTTCTAGGTAATACACCTACCGACGTCACCTGTCGATCACCGACACGCACACCTGCCCTAGGGGACAGTTCGACCAAACTGGCCTCGCCCGCAGAGGTCCAACCAACCCAAGATCAAACTAAGGGGGAAGGTCCCGCTAGGTGTCGGCGTTCGTGATGAGGGTGCTTTGCCGAGGGCTGGTCCGGTTGGGATGGCGGCGACCTCGCGGATCCGCACGGTCGGCGCGACGACGCCCTGCGCGGTCAGCGCGGCCTGCAGGCTGGCCGCCAACACCGGCTGGTCCACCTCGTGGGGTTGCACCAGGAGGACCTCGAGGCCGTCCGGTCGTTGGATGATCTGCCATGCTGCGGCGGTGACACGGTCCATGACGTGGTGGAACACGATGGGCTGCACCACCCGCCCACCGCCGTCGCCGGTCGGGAAGCGCAGCGCCTCCTGCGCCCGGCCCTGGATCCCGGCCAGCAGCGTCAGGTTTGCGCGCACGGGCAGTCGTACTCGGCGGCGAGCTGGACGCTGTCGGTCATCTCGTAGCGGATCAGCGGCAGGGTGCGCGAGAACAGCACGGTGACCAGCACCTTGGCCCCGTACACCCCCGGGTGGCGTCGGCTGGTTGTTCTCGTCGACGGCCTTCTGGGTGATAGACCAGGTCCTCGAACAGGTGCATGCCCGGGTGCTGCCCGCACTCCGCGGCGATGCCCGAGGATTCTGTCGCTCCGTACACGTTGTGCGGTGGTCGCCCCCAGGCGATGTTGGCGAGCTTGCGCGGGTCGAGGTTGGTCAGCACCTCCGAGGCGCTGAACACGAACTCGGGCGCGATCGTGAGCCGGATGGCGAGCTGTTGCTCGGCGAGCAGGCGCAGCATCGAGGCATAGCCGATGGGCATTCTGCGGCTGCCAATCGTTCGCGCGCACCACGATCCTCGTCACGTCGTCGCCCGAGTCCAGGCGCAGCGTCGGCACCCAGCGGCTGTGGATCGACGCACCCACCCGCGCCGACTGGTGGGAGGGGTTGGTCGAACTGATCCACCACCAGCGGTCTTGACTCGATCGGCCAACCCGACGGTGGACCCCGCCCAGTCGAATGCCCGGTTGTAGGAGGTGATCACGTCGGCCCACTCGGCGAAGTTCCGCACGAACAGACCCCGCCCGCCGGTCGTGCCCGCCGTGGCGCGGACGTGCTACTGCCGCGGACACGACTTCGTTGCCGCGTAGCCCAGCCAGGTACTCCTCGACCGCGCCCAACCGGACGTCGTCCGCGGTGACCAGCTCATCGAAGTGCCCCCATCAGTTCGGCCTTGGTCAACACCGGCAGCTCCGACAGCCGAGCGTCCAGTGCTCCGGAGTGAAACCGCCGGGTCGGACGGCGAGCGGGCATAGGCGTAGCGCCGCAGCCGCGCTAGTTCGTCCGCCTGGTAGGCCAGCAGGCGCTGCCGGCTCCAGGAGACCGCCCGGCGCAACCTGCGCCGACAGGGCCAGCACGCCCAGCACGCGAGCCTGACCGTCCTGGGCGACTCGGTCACTTTCCCAGAGCGTAAACACGGGTAACCCCCGGGGTAGAGCACCGCCAGATGGCGGAGGGTGCTCGCTCATCGATCACTTGACGTCCTCCCCGCCGTGAACGGCGGGGATACCGGTCTGCACGGCTCATGCCGTGCTCCCGGAGGGTTCTCGCTTCACGGCCGGTTGCGGGACCGGGGCCCGGCTGACACCAGCTCCACGAGCGTTTCGCTGCTCTCCACCCGTCCGGCGGCGAGGATGTCGCGGGCCGCGTTCACGTCCCGATCGTGCATGGTCCCACACCCGCAGGTCCAGGTGCGGACGTGCAGCGCCCTGGCCTCGCCGATCGCCCCGCACACCGAGCAGGCCCGGGTCGACGGCAACCACCGGTCGACCCTCGCGCACGTCCGGCCGTGGCGCGCCGCCTTGTACGCGAGCATGCCCGCGAACGTGGACCAGCCCGCATCGTGGGACGCTGCGGCGAGCCGAGTGCGGGCCAGCCCGGACACGGCGAGGTCCTCCACATACACCGCTTGGTTCTCACGGATCAACATGGTCGACAGCTTGTGCAGCCAGTCCCGCAGGAGTCCCGGACCCGGGCATGGCAGCGGGCAACCCTCCGGCGGGAACGCTCCCGGCGCGCGGAACCCTTCTGACGGCGGGCCAGCTCGCGCTGCGCGGGGGCGCGGCTCGCCGCAGCCTGGCGCCCGTTGTCGCGGCGCGTCGACCTCCGCCCGTCGGACAACACCGCGAAGTGCGTCAGCCCGAGATCGATCCCCACCCCCGCCCGGTCGGGGGCAGCGGGTAGGTCGGGGGCATCGACGACGAACGAGGCATGATCTCGCCCGGTCGCGTCCACGGTCACCGTCACGCCCGACGGCTCCCCCGGCAGCGTCCCCCCAGGACCAGCGCACCGCGACGTCGCCCACGCCGGGCAGCCGCAGCCGACCCGCCGGAGATCACCCGAACGGGCGGCCTTGGTGAACCGGATCGACTGCGCCCGATCGCGGCGCGACCGGAACCGCGGCACGCCGAGGGGCGGCCCTTCCGGGTGCCCCTCACCGAAGCGAAGAAGTTCGGATAGGCGGTGTTGGCATCCGCGAGGGCCTGTTGCAGCACCACGGCCGACACCCGGCAAGCCATGCCCGCTCCGGGGTCCGCTCGCCGCGGTCAGCGCCCCGGACAGCGCCGCGTCAGTCGGATACGAGGCGCCGGCATCGCGCGCGGCCCGACGGGCAGCCACGGCGTCGTTGAACGCCACCCGCGCACACCCGAACGCCCGCGCCAACGCCTGACACCGACCCGGGGTCGGGTCCAGGCGATAGGCGTACCGGAGCTGCACACCGGGCACCGTACGGTCCAGGACCGACAAGAACGACCATCGCACCAGCAGACCGGCACCGCCGTCGTCGAAGCTGGTGAACAGCCTCAAGGGCGTGTCCTCCCCCCGCCTGCGGCAGGGTCCCCCGACCTGGTCCGGCACTACCGGCGCGCCCAGCGGCTGTGATCCGACTCGTACCTGGCCGGGCCGGTCGGCGGGCGCCGCCACGCATCGTGCGGCAGCACACCGAGCAGCAGAACCGTCCCGTCCAGGGCACGGCTCGGCCCCTGGCGGCCTCCCCGCGCGGGCCTTCACCACCGCCATGAACGGCGGCGCGCTGGCCGGCAACCCGGTAGCGAGATCGTCGCGCGTCGAGTCGGTGCGGGTGCCGCTGCGCCGACGCAAGCGGCGCGGATCTCCCGGGGTGCGTGCCGCGTTCATGCCCTTGCGGGCCGTTTGTCTCGTGGTGGCGGTGGGGGATTGGGGAACCTCGGTCCAGGTGAGTTCCGCTGAGGCGCGGCGAGCCCGTGGGAGTACCCGGCTCGAGCCATTTCGGCGAGGAGCCCGGCCACCAGGATTGTCCGGGTCCTGCAGGACGCATTGCGGCAGCTCCTGCCGCCCGGCGAGCCGGGCTTTCTCGCGGTCTCTTGCGCCGCCGTTATCCCTATGGCGAACGCATTGATGGCGATACCCACGGCCATGAACGGAACCCGGTAGGTCGCCAGGAACGTTGCAGTCAGGTTCACCCCGACCAGCGGCGCGATGTCCGCGACGATGACAGCGGGCACCCCGCGCGGGGTTGGACGTGCGGAACACCCCGTGATGGGTTGCTGCGAACACCAGCCGTCGGTCGGATTGAGGTCGACTGCGTGGATGTGCCCAACTTGCGCGCCGACGGTGCGCGCTGCTGTAGGGGAACCAGGGTCGCTCACCCCGTGGTGGCGCCGCCGAGGAGCAAGCGGCGAGGGCGAGGGT
>CAVRXF010000043.1:0-6405 GCA_963724925.1 uncultured Actinomycetota bacterium
GGGACGCCGAGCCACGCCGGCTCCTCATCGTGCGAGCCGGTCGGGGCGTGGCGCAGCACGTCCAGGGCGACGCCGGCCAGCCCCGGGGCAGCGATCAGGGCGATCCCGTAGAGCAGACGACGGACCCCGGGTTCCCCGGCCCGTCCCTTGGCCGCATCCACCAGCCCTTCCAGCCACTCACGCTCGGCCAACCCCGCTTCATGCACCTCGTACAGGCCGCGCCAGTGCCGGCCAAGCAGGTCGCACACCGCGTCGTCGAGCTCGCCGGGCCCGGCGCAACCGAGCAGGCCAGCCGCGGCGGCAAAAACCTGCCCGTGACTGTCCGGCCACCAAGACCTGCTCTCCGCCGTCACCCGCGCCCAGCCCGGCAAAAGCTCGCCGATGCCCCGACCGTATCCACAGCGGAGCGCTGCGGATGCCGACCCTCGTTACGGTCGCCGACGCCCAACCCCGCACCGGGCAGCGACCAGGCTTGCGGCTCGCCGCCAAGCGGTGCCAGCCGGCGAACCGGTGCCCGCCCGCCGCGAGGCCCCTTGGAGGAACGGTTCTTCTTGCCGCGGCCACGAGACACCGGAGACACCCGGGCGAGGTTAGCGCGGATTTCCACGCAGGAGGTTCGGCGCAAAGGGGTTTCAGGTGAGTTCGTAGCGGATAGTTCTGTTCCCGAGCCAGGGTATGGGGGCCTGGGCGGGCAGGTCGGCAGCGCGTAAGACGGGGGTGCAGGCGCGGCGTTCCAGGCCCACGGTGATGGTGTCGTTGCTGGTGATGATCGTTTCCGGGGGTTTCCAGGAAGCGGCCTTGGACGGTCTCGGGGATGACGGTGGCGTAGCCGGGCAGTCGGGCGCAGCGCGGCGAGCAGGGCTCGGGCGAGCACGGTGAGCATGATGTCCAGGCCGACGTTGAGGTTGACGGTGGAGGATAGGGCGTCGGCGCAGAACGCGCGGATGATCTCGCCGAGGCGTTGTTCGCTGGTCATGCGGCGGGCGCAACGGTTGATCAGGTCGCGGGTGGTGGCGTGCCGCTCGTTGGTGATGATCACGGTGGGTTGCTCGCGGCCGAGGCCAGTGATGAGGTGTGTCAGCGTTGTCCAGCGCCAGCCCGAGCACCATCGCCCGCTGCCGGTGCGTGGCCGGGTCGCTGGTCAACCGGTGAAGGCGGGGCCAGCGCGCCGGGCAGGTATCCGGCCGCAGCCTGCTGCTGCGCCACCTCGGCGCCGTTGTCGCGTTGTCGAATCGTGGCCTTAGTACTACAGCCGCATTTATGGTGGGACTCCTCGGGCTGTGTAGTGACAGCGTCGGTGGCGCGGGCTTGGTGGCGACGTCGCCAATGTGACCAGTGCAGCACCGACGTGGCGTCGGGTGGCTGGTTCCAGATGAGGTGGGCCAGCAGGCCTCGGACCTCGGGCAGGGTCAGTGGGATGAGGTCCTCGACGCTGCCGGGCGCCCCCTTTTTGAGTCGGCTGCTTGGCTGGCGTGGGCGGTGGTGACGGTGAGGAAGGCGTGCGCGAGCATGGCCAGGGTGATGTGTCGGTACCAGCTGTCGTAGCGGCGGACTTGGTACTGGTCGAGCCCGACTTGGCCTTTGGCGGTTTGAAGCTCTCCTCGATGGCCCAGCGGGCGCCAGCCACCCGGACCGGTTCCCGCAGTGGGGTGTGTTCCGGGCCGTACCACAGGTAGTAGGCCAGGTCGGCGGAATCGGTCAGGCTGCGCCGCACCAGCAGCCAGTAGCTGGCGCTGTCCTCCAGCGGGCGGATCGCCGCCCTGGCCCAGTGGTAGACCCGCGGGCCCTTGGCTCCCGTCCCCGGCGGAGATCTTCTTCCAGACCTGCCCAGGCAGCATCGCCGCCAGCTCATCGGCACGCAGCTGAGCGATCCTGCCGTCCACGGTGGCGATCACCCGCTGGTTGACCGCAACCGCGAGCACAAAAGGCATCTGGCGTTCTTCGAGCATCATCCGCAGCTTGGCATGTTGTCCGTAGACCTCGTCGCCGGTGACCCAGCCAGCCGCCACCCCGGCCTCCAGCGCCGGGGCGATCATCCGCATCTTACGGCGTCAGCGGTCCACGGAACGGGCCGGCGCAGAGCCCAGTTCACCTTCAGCGTCGCGGGGTCCCACTCTGGAAGCGTCCCATCCGTTCGAGGAACCGCGCCGGCAGGTATGCCGGGTCCACCAGCTGCTTGTACAGCGCCGGAGCCGTCACGTCCGCCAACACGCATCGACGCGCCCGCACGCTCGAACCGTCGGCAAGGTGCACACCTCGCGCTCGCCCGCGGACCACGTCAACGGACGTCACGGCCGTCCCACACCACACCTGCGCCACCGCCGCCTCCGCTCTGGAGCGCAGGGCCGCGGCAAGTCGGCCGGCGCCGCCTTGCGGGGCTGGGAAGCCGACGTCCTGCCCCAGCATCGCCAGCAGCCAGCCGAAAACGCCGCCGCAGGCGGCTTGCGGCCCCAGGTCGCTGTGCAGAGCATTTGCCCGTGAGCAGCAGCGCGGCGGCATCTTCTCGGAAGTTCTCCTCGGCGAGGCGTCGCACTGGAAGGACGGCCAGTCGGGCGAACTCGAGCGTTCCCGCGGCACCCATCGTGCGCAGCAGCCGGGTCGCCGGGCCAACCGCAGGGACGGGAGTGAACAAAGCGTCGAGCAACGGCTCGCGCACCCGCGTCCAGTCCTGGTACAGCCGCAGCCAAGCCTCGCCGTCTCCGGGCGCGTCCTGGTCCAGCAGGGCAGCCGTGTCGGCCACGTCGGTGCACAGCACCGCGCTGCCGCCGTCCGCCAGCGCGTGCGCCAGCACCGCCGGCGCCTTGCACCACGCCAGCCCGTATGCGGCGAGGTCGAGGTCGCGCATCACCGGGCTGGCTGCGGCGAGCGGATAGAAGCCGCTGCAGAGGTCGGTGACGAACCCTGGGTGCGTGACCTGCGCACCGCACCGCCAACGTCGTCGGAGGTCTCGACCAGCACAACGTCCCAGCCAGCGTCACCGAGCGCGTTGGCGGCGACCAAGCCGTTGGGCCCGGCGCCCACGACCACGGCGTCGGCGGTGTGTATGGTCATGGCGACTTCCTACCCGACGCTGTGGCGACGGCGAGCGGCTTCGCTGCTGGTGCCGACGAGGGGCGCCGATCGCCGACCAGACATGCCGGCTTGGCGAGCCGTGCGGACGGTGTTCAGGCAGGTGGCGCGCGTGACTGGTCGAGTTCGTTACCGGGTGTGGGGTCGTGGCGATTCCCGACGCTCACCCGAGGCGCGGTCATCATGAACGACGTGCCTGACGCTCCCAGCCCGCAGTCCCGCTCCGCAGTCCCGCTCCGCCGTCACCACGCGGATCACCGCCCATGTCAAACAGAGCTGGCCCCACCTCGGCGAACCCGTCGTGACCTACCGCGGGCAGTTCTGCTATGTCACAGCCCGCCTTCCCAGTCAACGTCAACCCAGCCCAATCCTGCGCCTGCGCTACCAAGGATCACCCGACCGCTGGGCCATCGGGATCTACCTGGCCAGCGACGAGCGTTACACCGAGGCCGAGCTGCCCACATCCTTGGGAGCCAAGATCGGCACCCCCGAGCAGGACATCGACCACACCTTCGTCCTCGTGCGCTATTAGGCTCGTCCCACCCCACCCAAATCCAGATGCGGCAAGGGGCGGGCCGAATCCCCCTCCGGCCCGCCCGCTCGCGCAACTACGCGGCTCGCCTTTCTGGCGATGTCCCCCAATCAACGCCAGACGCGCGAACCAACCGGCCCAAATCCCTCCGCTCCCCCGTTGCGCGGCCCCCAGGCATCCTGTTCGGTCAACAGTAGGACGGGCTAGCCCGCGATCCATGACACGGTTTTCGGCGAAAATCTTCTTGGGCACGTCACACGGCACCGCAAGCGTGTCGGCCCTGACCTGACCCGGTTCGAGCAACAGTGGACGCAACTGTGAGGCTGCCGGTGGCGGGGCGTCACCGTGCGGCTCAGCGACCGTCGAGGGTGCCGGCGCACAGGGCGCACCCGTCGCGGGCGGTAGAATTGGGCGAGGTTCAGATCACCGGACACATCACGAGGTGCGATGACGAACGGCCGGCGCCGGGGGCGGGCGGCCAGGATCGCACCCACCACCCGAGCCGAGAGCATCGCATCCGCATGTCCGTCACGACCCAGTCACGGTCGAGCGCTGTCCCTGCCCCCGACACCTGCAGCGGGCCCACCTCGGGCCAGTCCGGTCTGGGGCTGAGCTTGCCGCAGGTCCTCGGCGGCGCGCTTGCTGCGGCAACGTCGGCGCTGGCGGCGTCCTTCCTGGGCGTCGCTGGCACCCTCGGCGCCGTCGTCGGGTCAGTCGTGGCCACGATCGGTGCTGCCGTCTACTCCCATTCCCTGCGGAAAGCCGCCACCCAGCTGCGCGTCATCCGGCCGGCGATCCGGCCAGTTGCCGCACTGGCCAGTCAGGGTGTCGAAGCCGACCCGGCCCGGCCGCGGGTGACGGCAACGATCAGGTCGAGGTGCCGCCTCGTGCGGACGGTGCCGGCCCGGCGACGGTGGCTGCGCCTGACCGTCAGGGTGGTGCTGGGTGTCGTGCTTGCTCTCGCTGGCATCACGGCGGCCGAGCTCATCATCGGTCACCCCGTCTCCGGCTCGACAACGTCCGGAACGACCATCGGCCAAGCAGTGGGCAGCGCTCCGCGGCAAGGGAGCTCGGGCACGGTCGCGTCACCCACATCGCTGCCGAAGGCCGGATCGGCCACCGCCACCGCCACCGCCACGACCTCAAGGCCGACCACCGCGACCGGATCCGCCACGCCGCGGCCCTCGGGCACCGCTACCGCCCCGGCCACTCAGAACGGACTCGCTTCGACGGCCAACAGCGCCACCGCCTCGGCCAGCGCGAGCGCCCCGGCACCCTAGACCGCTACATCTGGCAGCAAAGCGGAGCCAGTCGGACCCAGGCCATGCTGCGGGGCATCGACAACGGCTTCGCCCCGACCAGCACCGGATCGAGCACTGGCGAGACGGACCATGACACCAGCCGCCTTTTGACAGGCATGCCGGGGGCGGTAGACCGCCACTGGGAGGCCCCGTGAGAATTCGGAGGCTTTGATGGGCCGAGGCGCTCGCTCAGTCGCTACCGTCGCCTCTGCCTGATGGCAGCGAGGGTGGCAGATCGCCGAGCCGGAGCCGGAGCGTTTCCTGAACCTGCGGAGGTCTCTCGACCTTCGCCGCCGCCCGTTCGAACCTTCCCAGAAGCGGCCGCCGGCCGCCGCACTTCACGGACACGACCCGGAGTTCCTGCTCGAGCCGCTGCCGGGCGGGCGAACTGGGGATGCAGACCACGCAGTTCACCAACCTCAAGCGAACCAAGCCCCAGCTTGCGGGCCACCGCCTCAATCGCGGCGTACTCGAACCGTAGTCAGCCTTGCACTCAGCAACCATCTGGACCGCCCGCTCACGCAGCTCGACCCGGTACAACGAGGGGGTCGTGCCGGGACCTGTCAAGCCCCTCCTGGCGCAGCAGCGCGCCCTTGCCGGCCCGCTCGGCCGCCTCGTCCTCGATCAGCACCTCGATGAGCTTTGTACTCGGCCGTGTACGTACGGCGAGTGGCCCGCTCGGGCACCTGCGGATCGGGCACCTCCTCCACCTCGACAGCATGCGCGACAGGCGCATCTTGCACAGCACTCGACATGGAATCCCTCTCCGTTGCTCGCCCTCACGACTCGGTAGTCAGTACCGCTGGAGGTGTCTCAGGCAAAGTTGACAGAGAGGGGGTGGGGTCGATGTGATTCAGGCTTGGACGGACGGCCACAACTGTCGTCGGGCATGAGTTATCTGGGGGTGTGTGATCTAAATCTTTGTGATTAATTAACTTCGTTCGGTTCGGGCGTGTCGGGCCCGTGGGGTTGCGTGGGTGGATCGTGTAGTTCCATTCGCCGTGGAAGTCGTGGCGGTGCAGGATGCCGTTGTCGGTGAGGGCTTTCATGTCCCGGTTGGGGATCTTGATGCCGGTGGGGTGGCTGCTGGTGTCGAGGTCGGCCTGCACGCTCAGCCCGGTGGCGGTGGTCGTCGCGGCGATCGTCTCGACGACGACTTTGTGGCTGGTCAGGGGCCTGCCGCGCCAGTTCATGGAGATGAACGAGAACAGCCGGTGCTCGACTTTGTTCCACTTGCTGGTACCGGGTGGCAGGTGGGTGACGGTGATGGTCAGCCCGGTGCGGGCGGCCAGGGCGGCCAGTTCGGTCTTCCACTGCCCGGTCCGGGGCCCGTTGGACCCCCACCATCAGCGGTGATCAGCAGCCGGGTGGCGTCGGGGTAAGCGGCCCGGCCGACCTGGGTCCACCAGTGGCCGATGGTGGCCACCGCGAACGCGGCGGTGTCGTGGTCGGTGCCGACGGCGACCCAGCCGGTGTTCGCGGTGACGTCGTAGACCCCGTACG
>CAVRXF010000044.1:0-20945 GCA_963724925.1 uncultured Actinomycetota bacterium
GGACGAGGATCATGTGCTCCAGGGCTCCACGGAGCCGGTCGAAGGCCTCGACGCGGTCCCGGCCCCAGGCGGTGAGCGCCGCGATGAGCGGCTCGCGCCGGCCGTCGATGATGTCGCCGTCGCGCAGGCTCGCGTCGACGCGCACCCCGGTGCCGACCGGCAGGGCGAGCAGTTCCACGGCGCCACCCGAAGGGGCAAACCCACGCTGCGGGTCCAGGGCCAGCAGCCGCGCCTCGACGGCATACCCGTTGGCAGCGGGGGGCTGCCCATCCAGCTGCGCCCCCGCGGCCAGGCGCAGCCGCAACGCGAGGAAGCTTGTTCCGGTCATCTCCTCGGCGAGCGCGTGCTCTGGCCGAGCCAGGGTGTCAAAGCCGAGCAGCCAGAACCGTTCACCGTCCGTGGACAGGGCCAGGTGGACCACGCCCGCACCGCGATAGGCCGCCACCCGAGCCAGCCGCAGGGCGGCGTGGCTCAGTGCGCCGGCGGTGGTGTCTGACATCCCGGGCGGTGGGGACTCGGCGAGCATGAGCACGTCATCGCGGCGGATACTCGCGTCGCGCAAACCGAAGGCCCACACCGTCCCCGCCGAGTCAGCGAGGACGTCGATCTCGATGCGGCGCCACTGGTCCGACGCGAGGTCTGGCGGCAGCGGGGCAAGTCCCCCCTCCGCGCCCAGCCGGGACAGGTTCGCGAGGTCGGCGAGCGCCCGGATGGTCGCGGCGTCCGGACCGACCACAGTCAGGTGGGCTTGCTCCATCGCGGCGACCAGCGCGGCCCGGTCGACGCACGGGGTGTGCCCGAGCCACACCGCGTCGGCGTCCACGCTTCGCAGCGTCGCGACCACCTCGGCGGGCTCGGGCCCGGACGTCGTCTCGTCCCGCGCGCCCGGGAAGGCGACAAGCTCGTCGGCTTCCCTTGCGTACCAAGCGCGTTCACGAACGTCGTCATGCACGACGATGGTGGTGATGGGGGCGTCGCTTTGGCGGTTCAGCGCGGCGACGGCCGCCAGGATCCGCACGACTGGCTCGCCGCGGTCGATGATCGCCAGGCGGGTGATGGGCTTCACCGGCGGGCTCCGATCAGGGTCGCTGGGCTCGGTCTGGGTCGGCGTAGGCCGCGTGGAGGGCCTCGGCGACGTGCGGCGGCACCGGACCGGGCACGGGGATGCTCTGGTAGCCGTCCATGCGCAGCACGAGCGCGCCGCCGCCGTCGACCACTTCGCAGTCGAACGTGCTGGGGCCACTCGCTCGCGCCCAGGCGTACAACGGCCCGGTCGTGCTCGTCGGGTCGCGCAGCACCTGCAGCCGTTGGACGGCGGTGGGTAGCGCCATCCGGCCCTCGGTCGCCGCGTCCCACAGGCCGGCCGTCTGGAAGCACAGCTCGACCAGGCGGGCAGGGACCTGCAAAGGACTGTCGACTGGGTCATGGTTCGGCGGGAGCGGGTCGGTGAGGCGCGCCACCGAGCGGTCGCCGTCGCGCCAGGCCGCCTCCACGACCTGGTATGCCGGGCCGTGGAAGTAGAACGCGTAGACGTCGTCCCGGCCGAGCCCCGGGCCGGCCGGCTCGGCCGAAACCGGCTCGGCGGGGGGCGCCTGCAACTGCGACGTCGGGGGCACCAGCCGGACCGTGCCGGTGAAGTGGGTCGTCCGGGTTGGCGCATCCTGCCCAGGCAGGCGCCGCTCCGCGCTGAGCGTGCACCGGGCAAGCAGGTCCCCGGCACCGCTGCCCGGCTCGACGCGTGCCGCGACGGTGACGGTCCGCGGCTCGTCTCGGAAGAACTTCACGGGGGACCGGAACGCGACGTCCTCGACCGTGGCGACGCGGTAACCCTCAGGCGCGGCCAGCGCGGCCGCTTCGGCGAATGCCTCGATCCCCATGACCCCGGGCAGGACGGGGGTCCCGTCGATGCGGTGGTCGAAGAGGAAGGGCTGACGGGCCGGGTCGAGGGTGGAGCGCACGAGTAGGCCATCGGTGACGCTCAGAGATACCTCGCCTGACATCGGCCCGCGTTGCTCGTTTCCGGTAAGGCGGTCCGGGTCGGCTCCTCCGGTCGGGTGCTGCTCGGGCGCCATCTGCCCGAGCGCGCCGGCGACGATGACCTCGCCGGTGTATGCCGTTGCCGTCAGCTCTCTGCGGACCCAGGCGACACCCGCCTCGGGGGGAGCAGCTGCACTCCGGCCAGCTCCATGATCTTGGGAATGGACCCACGGGTGGCCATGCCGATGCCGCCCCAGGCCGTCCAGTCCAAGGCCAGCGCCCGGGTCTGCAGCCGCTGCCGGCGCATCGCGGAGGTGACCTTGCACAGCAGGTCGTTGGCTGCTGCGTAGTCGGTCTGGCCCTGGTTGCCGAACCGACCGGCGACCGAGGAGAAGACGACCGTGGCGCCGACCGGCATACTCTTGGCCGCGGCCCAGACGGTGAACCAGCCCGTGGTCTTGACGTCGAAGACCAGGTCGAACTCGGCGGGCTCCTTGGCGGGCAGATTGCGGCTGATCTCGAGGCCTGCCGCGTGCAGGAGCACGTCGATGCGCCCGCTGCGTTCGGCGATGTCGGCCATGACGACGGCGACCGCCTCAGGATCGGTGAGGTCGACGCGTGGTAGCAGGCTGTGCCTCCGGCGCCTCGGACCGACTGGATCGCGGTGAGGGCGGCGGCTTTTCGCTCCAGACCGGCGAGCTCGCGCTCGATCGCCACTGGGGTCGGTCGCTCCCCGCGGTCCTTCATCCGGGTCGCGATCGTGGTCTTGAGGCTCTCCCTGTCGGCGAGGAATGCGGCCAGGTCGGGGTCGCCCGGGTCGGGTGCCGGGGTGAGGTCGAGCAGGTGGAACGTCCCGCCCGACGCCCTGGCCAGGTCGGCGGTGATCGCCGAGACGATGCTGCCCGCAGCGCCGGTGACGAGGAAGACCGACTCAGCGGTGAGCGCCATCCCGTCCGGCCCGCCGGGGGACCCGTCGTCAGCAAGGTCCGGGAAGGGCACCTCGGCGAAGCCGACTCCCCACCGCTGACCGTCGAGGCGTCCGATCTCGACGCAGCCGGGGTCGTGCAGGGTCTCCTCGATCAGCAGGTCGGCCACCGCCGTGGTCTTGCGGCTGGCCGGCAGGTCGACGGCCTTCACGAGGGCGTCGGGTCGCTCCTTCTGGTAGGACTTGGTGAACCCGGTGACCGCGCCCCCCATCGCGCTCGTGGCGCCGTCGGCACCGTAGCCGTGCTGGCCGCCCAGGCGGGTCGCGGACACCAGGAACGGGCCGTCGTCCCACAGCCGGCGCATCGTCGTGTAGAGCGCCTTGACCCGTCGACGCAGTGCCTCGGTCCACGCCGGCAGGTCGAGCTCGTCGTGGCTGCCCTCGTCGTCGAGCGCCGGCAGCCAGTAGACGCCGGCGACCGGGCCGTCGGTGAGCCAGCGGTCCAGCTGCGCAGACAGCTCGTCGGTCGGTATGCCGGCCGGCAGCGTCAGCGGGGTTGCATCTGCCTTCGCGAGCCGCTTGGTCAGTGCGTCGCCGACGCCGCCCTCGTCGAGCATGACGATGACGCGTGCCCCGGCGAGGGTGACTCCCGTCGGCAGGCACCGGTCCACGCTCGGTCGAAGGACGGGGACGGGGATGCGGCGGGGCAGGGCGTCGATTGCCCCGAGGTCTGCCTGCACCGTGTCGATGGCCGGGACGGGCGGTTCGTCGCCCATCTTGGCGCGGATCCAGGCGGCGACGTGGTTGATGGTGGGGAAGTCGCGTAGTTGCAGGGTGTCGTCGCGTTCCACGCCGTACTCGGAGCGGACCGCGGCGAAGACCTCGGCTTGTTTGACGGTGTCGACGCCGAGGTCGGCTTCCAGGTCCAGGTCGGGGTCGAGCAGGTCGGGCGGGTAGCCGGTGAGGTCGGCGACGATCCGCACGACGGTGTTCAGCATCTCGTCATCCGTCGTCGCGACCGGGGCCGTGGGCCCCGATGTGGAAGCGGGCGCTGGTGCCCCGTCGGTTGGCGCAGCCGCTGGGGCAGTGGTGACGACCGGGGGTGCGGCCGGACCGGCCCACGGCGTCGACCCGGCCGGCAGGGCGATCCCGGCCTTGGCGCGGATCCAGGCGGCGACGTGGTTGATGGTGGGGAAGTCGCGTAGTTGCAGGGTGTCGTCGCGTTCTACGCTGTAGGCGGAGCGGACCGCGGCGAAGACCTCGGCTTGTTTGACGGTGTCGACGCCGAGGTCGGCTTCCAGGTCCAGGTCGGGGTCGAGCAGGTCGGGCGGGTAGCCGGTGAGGTCGGCGACGATCCGCACGACGGTCCTGACGACCTCGTCCTCGCCGGTCGACTCCTGTTGGACCGTCGTGGGTGCGAGAGAGCCAGCGACGCCTGCGGTGGCTGCGCCAGTCTTGGCGCGGATCCAGGCGGCGACGTGGTTGATGGTGGGGAAGTCGCGCAGCTGGAGGGTGTCGTCGCGTTCGACTCCGTAGTGCGCTCGGACCGCGGCGAAGACCTCGGCTTGTTTGACGGTGTCGACGCCGAGGTCGGCTTCCAGGTCCAGGTCGGGGTCGAGCAGCTCGGGCGGGTAACCGGTGAGGTCGGCGACGATGCCCACGACGATGTCGACGACACCGTCGGAACCTGTCGACGTTGGGACACCGTCGGCACCTGCCGACGTTGGGACGGCGAGCGGCTCGCGGTCGGGGGTCGCAACGGGTGATGCGCTGGGTGCGGCGGAGGCCGCCGGTCCGGCCCACGGCGCCGAGCCCGACGGGAGGGGCAGGCCGGCCTTGGCCCGCACCCAGGCCGCGACGTGGTTCAAGGTGGGAAAGTCGCGCAGCTGGAGGGTGTCGTCGCGTTCGACTCCGTAGTGGGCGCGGACCGAGGCGAACACCTCGGCTTGTTTGACGGTGTCGACGCCGAGGTCGGCTTCCAGGTCCAGGTCGGGGTCGAGCAGCTCGGGCGGATAGCCGGTGAGCTGGGCAACGATTGACGTGACCTGTTCCAAAACCGGGTCCTCGCCCGCAGGGACAGGCGCAGCCGCGGGCGCGGGGGCAGCCGCGGGCGCAGGGGCAGCCGCGGGCGCAGGGGCGGGGGAGGCTGCGGGTGCGACCGGTGCGCCTGTTGCGAGTGGAGCCAGCCGACCGGCATACGGCACCGGCACGCGGGTCTGGCGGATCACGGGGACGGCCGGGGCGCCGGTGTCGACGATGCGCAGCCTCCGGTGGTCTACCTCCAGGGTGCTGCCGGGTCGGCCGGAGAGCCGGTCGAGCCAGCGCTGCCAGGCGTCCGGGTCGACGATGCGGTAGGCGTAGCCGAGCTCGTTCGGGCGCCGGTGGCGCTTGTCGGGCAAGGGGGTCCACCGCATGAGCGTCATGGCGATCTGCGAGCCGAATCCGGCCGCGAGGCGCAGGGCGTACTCGACGGGGTAGTCGCCCCCGGTCGACAGGTTGAGCTGGCCGAGCTCCGGGTCGGGCTCCTTGAAGTTGACGACGGGGGGCACGATGCCGGTTTCCAGCGATTTCACCGCGACGACGTCCTCGATGCCGGCGCCCATCGCGTGGCCGGTCAGCCCCTTGGTGTTGGTGATGACCACCCGGTCGGCACCGGCACCGAAGATCCGGCGCAGCGCGAAGACCTCGGCCGACGCGCTGCCGCCCCGAGCGGGGGTGTAGGTCTCGTGGGAGACGAACACGGTTCTGGCGGCGATCTCGTCCCGGTCGACACCCTGTTGCTCGGCCTCTGCCACGAGAGCGTCCATGACCCCGCCGATGTGCTCGACGTCCAGCCGCGAGCCGTGGAACGCGCTGTTGGCGGTCACCGCGGCGAGTACCTCGCAGATCGGCTGGATGCCGCGCTCGCGGGCGGCGTCAGCCGACTCCAGGACAATGGCGGCGGCTCCCGACCCGACGATCATTCCGTGCCGGCGCCGGTCGAACGGGGTTGCCGCGTCCTCCACCCGCTCGTCGGTAGCGGCCGCGCCGGACGCGAGGAAGCCTCCGGTCACCCAGGGCAGGACATGCTCGCCCGTCGCGTTGTCCGCGCTGATAATGACGACCCGGCGGCAGCGGCCCGAGCGGATCCAGTCCTCGGCAAGCGAAAGCGCCTGTGTCGTGCTCGCGCACGCCGAGTTGGTCTGGGTGTTCGGCCCTCGGGCGCCGATGATCTCGGCGAACTGCGCGTGCCCCATCGCCAGCACGCGGAAGATGAACCGCCGGTCGAAGACAAACCGCTCACGCTGCAGGGCCTGGCGCAGCTCGCCGATGAGCCGGTCCACCTCAGCCGCGGCCGGCTCGGCGCCGCTCATCTGGGCGCGGACCCCTTCCAGGGCCAGCAGGTTCTCACGGCGGGCGCGGTCGACGACATACCCTTCGACGGCCTCGGCGAAGCGGTCGTAGCCGGGGAAGGCGGACGGGAAGATGATCCCGGTGTCGTCGCGCAGCGCCTCTGGCAGGCCCCAGCGATCCGGCAGCTGCGTGCCTAGCGTCGTCGTCTTGTACTGCATGGCAACGGGTATGCCGGCATCGTGCAAGGCGTCGAAGCCCGCCGCGATGGCCAGGCGCGTGGTCTCGTCGAGGGCCTCGTCACGGGCCGCGTCGAGGCCGAACTGCGCGACCAGGTCGACCGGCGCGGTGCGCCCGGCGAGCTTGATGACCTCGGCTGGGTCGTCGATGGTCTGGAAGCTTCCGCCGCCGCTCGCGTCCTTGACCAGCCGGGTGATGTTCATGTCGGCGAGCCGCTCGCGGGCCTGCCGAGGCAGGGAGGTGATGAACTGCTGGCCGGCGAGGATCCGCGCAACGTTCTCGTCGTCGAAGGTCCGCTCGACGCCCGGCAGCCCGAGCGAGGCGCCGGTGATGACGATGGGCTCGAAGGTTGTCGTGGCGGGAACCGGCTGCGGGACGGGGCGCGGCTCGGGTGCTTGCTGTTCGTATGCCGGCCGGCTCGCCTCGGCTGGCGGGTAGCCGTAGAGGCGCATGCCTTGCTCCAAGACACCGGCAAACAGCTGGCCCAGCTCGCGGATGACTTCGTCCGAGGGCCGGGGCGCTGGCGGCGCAGAAGGACGCGGCGCCGGTGGCGCGGGGGTGCTGAGGGCCGGGGCGGGGGCCGGCGCGAAACCGTGCCCAGCGGCATACAGGCCGCAGAGGGCCTGGTTGACGGCGACGTCGTCGGCCACCTTTGGGTGGTTCGTGAAGAGGGCGAGCACGTCGTCGTGGTGCGCCGAAAGGACGTCCTCGACGAAGCCGTGCAGCGCCTTCTTCGGGCCGACCTCGACGAACACCCGGGCTCCGGCCGCGTAGAGGGTCTGCAGGCCCTTGACGAACTGCACGGGGGAGGCGATCTGGCGGCCAGCGAAGTCGAGCATGAAGTCGGTGTCGGCGTCGGCAGGGTAGAACTCGCCGGTGACGTTCGCGACGATGGGCAGCTTCGGGCCGGCCATATCGAGGCGGCGCAGCGCCGTGATGAAAGCCGGCGAGGCGGGGGCGACGATCTCGGTGTGGAAGGCGTGGCTGACGGGGATGCGCACGGCGTTCATCCCGGCGGCCTGGAAGGCCTGGATGACCCGCTCGACGGGCTCGGTCGCTCCCCCCACGACGGCCTGCGAGTAGCTGTTGATGTTGGCGATGACGACGTACCCGTCGGCTGCGGCGACGATCCGCTCGATCTCCGGCAGCGGTCCGAAGACGGCAGCCATCGCGCCGTTGTCGGGCACGGACAGGTTGGCCATCTCCCGGCCGCGCGCGCTGACCGCCTCGAGTGCGGCGTCGAAGTCGAGCGAGCCGGCGGCCACGAGCGCGCCGTACTCGCCGAGGCTGTGCCCCATGACCATGTCGGGCCGGATCTGGTATGCCGCGAGCAGCCTGGTGAGCGCCAGGTCCGTCGTGAGCACCGCGGGCTGGGTGATCTCGGTCTGCATGAGCCGCTGGTTCGCGGTCTTGACCGCATCCTCGTCGTTGGGGTCCACGAAGATGAACGACGTCAGCGGGCGTCCGAGCAGCGGCGTCATCACGCGGTCGGCCTCCGCGAAGGTCTGCTGGACAATCGGCTCGCGCTCGTACAGGCCCTTGACCATGTTGACGTACTGCGAGCCCTGGCCGGTGTAGAGGAAAGCCAGTTTCGGTGCGGGACCGCGCCCGAGGAAGACGCCCTGCTGGCGCAGCATCCGGAAAACGGCCGGGTTGGCCGAGGCCAGCCCCTTGGCGAGCTTGTCGAGCTTGCCGGCCAGGTCGGCCGCGTCGGCGTAGTCCACGGCCACTCGAACCGCGGCGTTCGCCAGGCCCGGGTCCGGCACCGACGGAGCGGGGGCCTTGCCGGCCTGGGCATCCGCCAGGGCCGTGCGGACCCCGGCCAGCACGTCGGCGTCGTCGCGCCCGCCGAGGACGAGAGCGCCGCGCAGCGGCGCCTTGGCGGGGGCCGGGGCGCTCACCTGCGCCCTGCTGTTCGGCACCGCGGCGGAGGCGAGCACGCGAGGCGGTGGCTTGTGCGCCCCCGGCACGTGCTCCTCCAGGACGACATGGAAGTTTGTGCCGCCGAAGCCGAAGGCGCTGACGCCGGCGCGGCGCACGCCGCTGTCGGGGGTGGGCCAGTCGCGCAGCCGGGTGTTGACGGCGCACGGCGCGGTGTCCCAGTCGACGTTCTCGTTGGGGTTGACGAAGTTCAGCGAGGGGGCGAGCACCTTCTCGTGCAGCGAGCGGACCATCTTGTACATCCCCGCGGTGCCGGCGGCGGCTTTGAGGTGGCCGATGTTGGACTTGACCGACCCGAGAGCGATGGCGCCCGGGGCTACGCCCGCTGCCCCGAAGATCTTGGTCAGGCTTTCCAGCTCGGCCGCGTCCCCAACGCTCGTCGACGTGCCGTGGGCCTCGATCGCCCCCACCGTGGCCGGGTCGACGCCCGAGCGCTCCCAGGCCCGCGAGACCGCGAGCTGCTGGCCGATCGGGTTCGGCGCGGTGATGCCCTTGCCCTTGCCGTCGGAGGAGCCGCCGATACTGAGGATGACCGAGTAGATCCGGTCGCCGTCGCGCTCGGCGTCCTCGAGGCGTTTGAGGACAAACAGGGCTGCGCCTTCGCCCATCACGAAGCCGTCGGCCCCGGCGTCGAAGGGCCTTGTGCCCGATGCGGACAGTGCGCCGATCTTGCAGAACTTGACGAAACCGTCCACGCCCATGTTGCGGTCGATGCCGCCGCTGATGACGGCGTCGTACTGGTGGTCGTTGAGCCCGAGCACCGCCGAGCTGAGGGCCGCGAGCCCGGACGCGCAGGCCGCATCGGTGGTGAAGTTGGGGCCGCGCAGGTTGAGGACGTTGGAGATTCGCCCCGCGATGACGTTGGACAGCTCACCGGGCATGGTGTCCTCGGTGATCTCGAGGGCGTTGTCCAGGAAGCCCGATCGGGTCTCCTCGACGATGTGCTGCTGCACCTCCGGTGGCAGGGTGAGCAGGGTGCTCGACTGCTGCAGCCGCTTGAGCGCCTCCGGCAGGTGGATGCGCATGCTGGTCTGGTAGTGCTTCTCGCCGCCGATGGCGTTGCCAAGGATGACGGCGACGCGCTCGCTGTCGACGTTCCAGCCGGGCCAGCCGGCGTCGAGCAGGGCCCGGCGGGCGGCCGACAGCGCCCAGCGCTGGCCCTCGTCCATCTGCCCCGAGACCATCGGGGGGATGGGCAGCCGCCACGCGATCGGGTCCCAGTCGAACTCGCGGACCCAGCCGCCGATGGTCGAGTAGGTCTTGTCGCGGGCGGTGTGATCGGGGGAGTAGTAGAACGCCGGG
Organism: uncultured Actinomycetota bacterium; assembly: GCA_963724925.1. GTDB lineage: Bacteria > Actinomycetota > Actinomycetes > Actinomycetales > Dermatophilaceae > Phosphoribacter. The sequence continues at coordinate 9,716 of CAVRXF010000044.1, forward strand.
TCCCACCGTTCGGGCGGGACCTCGGTGATGCAGTACCGACCGCCCTTGATGTTGGCCCAGAACGCGTCGCCGTCGCGGGCCTGCGGCATGATCGCCGCGATCCCGACGACGGCGACCGGGCGGACGGCATACTCGCTCATGGTGTCGTCCTTCCGTAGAGGGCGTCGGCGACGGCGGACATGTCGGTGACGAGCCCGGCCTGCGCGGCCTGGATCGCAGCGGTGGGTATGCCGGTGACCGCGGCGACCGCGGGCGTGCCGGGGTCGGCGGCACCGGCCACCCAGCGGGAGCCGTCGAGGGCGACCCGGGAGGCGGCCTCGCGGGCGAAGACGCGCGACATGGTGGCGAGCGTGGGCGGGTCGAACCGTTTGAGGGTCTTCTCGAAGGCGGTGCCTTCGGCGGCTGCCGCGGCCCGTTCGGCGAACACTCCCGCGCCCTCGGTCCAGGCGATGAGCTCGCCGAGCCGAAACAGCACGTGCTGGTTGCGGGTCAGCCGGCCGGTCCGGCAGGCCTCCAGGACGATCGCGAGGCTCTCTGTCGCGAGCGCCGCGACCTCGGCTCCGACCGTCGGCTGGCGGGCGTGCAGGGCCTTGAGCTGGGTCGCCCGGTCCTGGTAGTAGCGGCCGGCGCTCTTGAGGTGCTGCTGCCAGCGGTCGCGGGCGATCGTCATCTCCATGATCTCCGACGTACCCTCGTAGATCGTCGTGATGCGCACGTCGCGTTTGACCTTCTCCACCACGTAGGGCCGGGTGTAGCCGTAGCCGCCGTGCGCCTGGATCGCGGCGTCGGCGGCCGCGTTCCCGGCCTCGGTGGCGAGGTACTTGGCGATGGCGCCTTCGGTGTTGAATGTCACAGGGTTCATGGCCCCGTTGGCTCCGGAATGCTGGTCGATGAGGTCGGCGGTGTGCTCGATGTAGGCGCGTGCGGCCTCCAGGTGCACGGCGTGCGGGACGATCAACTTGTGGGTGTAGCCCTGTTTGTCGGCAAGCGGACCGCCGCCTTGCTCGCGGTTGACCGAGTACGTGATGGCCCGGTCGAGGGCCTCCCAGCCGCCGCCCAGCCCGAAGGCTGCGACCATGAGGCGGGTGTAGCCGAAGACCTGCTGGGCCTGGATGAGGCCCAAGCCGGCGACGAGCCCGATGAGGTGGTCGGCAGGCACCTCGACGTCGTCGAGGAACAGTGCGGCGGTGTTGGACAGCCGGATTCCGTGCTTGTCCTCAGGTGGCGCTGAGCTGAACCCTGGGGTGTCCTTGGGCACCACGAACCAGGTCGGCCCGTCCGGGGTGGCCGCGAGGATGGTCGCGTAGTCGGCGATGCTGCCGTTGGAGATCCACTGCTTACGCCCGTTGATCCGGTATGCCGTGACCTCGCCGTCGTCTCCCAGGACGGCCGTCGCGGTGGTGGTCAGTGAGCCGAGGTCCGAACCGGCTTCGGGTTCGGTCGCCCCGTAGGCGAACACGACACCCTGCTCGGCGATGGCGCCCAGCCAGCGCTGCTTCTGCTCCTCCGTGGCGCCGACGACGATGGGGTCGGACCCGAGGAAGGTGGCGAAGACCGACGTCGCCAGGCCGATGTCCTTGCGGGCCATGACCTCACAGACGCGGTAGGCGTCGAAGGCGCCGCCGTCCATGCCGCCGTACGCCTCCGGGATGAAGACCAGCTGGACGCCGAGCTGCTCGGGGTCGGACATGGCGCGGACGATGTCCTCGGGGCACACGTCGTCGTGGTCGAGCTGCAACGCCAGCTCGGGGGAGAGGGCGTCGGTGACGAAGTCGTCGAGCGCCTCGAGCATCAGGCCCAGGCTCTGCAGGTCCAGTCCCGCACCGAGGGCGTGGGTGGAGGTGCTGTCGGTCGCTGTCGTGTCGGTCATGTGCGCGGTCCTAGCGTGGTCGGGTGGGCGCTGCGCCGGTGGCAGCGAGGTCGGGGCGGACCGAGCGAAGCAGCACCTCGGCGATGTCGGACACGCCGACGCTCGCTCGTGCGGTGCCGTCCTGCTGGCGCTGGGCGATGCCGTCGCCCAGCATGGTGATACAGAACGGGCAGGCCGCCGCGACCAGATCAGCGCCGGTCTGCAGGGCCTCGTCGGCGCGGGCTTGGTTGATCCGGGTGCCGAGGGTTTCGTCCATCCACATCCGCGCGCCTCCTGCGCCGCAGCAGAACGAGCGCTCCCGGGTGCGCGGCATCTCGGTGAGGGTGGTGCCCGGGACGGCGCCGAGCACCTCGCGTGGAGCCGCGAAGATCCGGTTGTGCCGGCCGAGGTAGCACGGGTCGTGGTAGGTCACCGCGGCGTCGACGCGATGGACCGGCGTGAGCCGGCCCTCGGCGACCAGCCGGGAGAGCAGGCTCGTGTGGTGGACGACGTCGTAGTGACCGCCCACCTGGGGGTACTCGTTCGCCAGGGTGTTGTAGCAGTGCGCGCAGGTGACGACGATGCGCCGCGCACCGGCCTCGTTGAGGGTCGCGACGTTCTGCATGGCGAGCATCTGGAACAGGAACTCGTGGCCCATTCGGCGGGCCGGGTCGCCCGTGCACGCCTCGGCTTCGCCCAGGACCATGAAGCTGACATTGGCCTCGTGCAGCAGGGTCGCCACGGCACGGGCGGTCCGCTGGGCGGTGTCGTCGAGGGCCCCTGCGCAGCCGACCCAGTAGAGGTACTCGACGTCGTCCGGGATGCTCTGCTCGCCTTCGGCTCCGAAGACGCGCACCGCGAAGTCCAGCGGCTCGGCCCACTCGAGGCGCATGGGGGCGCCTCGGCCCCAGGGGTCGCCGGCATGCTCGAGGTTACGCAGCATGATGCCGGCCTCCTCGGGGAAGGCCGACTCCATCAGCACCTGGTGGCGTCGCATGTCGACGATGTGGTCGACGTGCTCGATGTCGACCGGGCACTGCTCGACGCACGCCCCGCACGTCGTGCACGACCAGAGCATGTCGAACGGCACGACGCCCAGGCCGCTCACGCCGTGCTCGTCGACCGACGCCGTCTCGTCGTCGGCGGGACCGACGAGGGGGCGCTGCGCCTCGGCTCGAGCGGCTTCGGGTATGCCGGCCGGCTCGCCGGCAGTGCCCTCAGGGTCATGGGCGGCCAGCAGGTAGGGGGCCTTGGCCAGGGCGTGGTCGCGCAGGCTCATGATGAGCAGCTTGGGCGAGAGCGGCTTTTCGGTGTTCCACGCCGGGCACTGACTCTGGCAGCGGCCGCACTCGGTGCAGGTGCCGAAGTCGAGCAGGCCCTTCCAGGTGAAGTCCTCGATCTTCCCGACGCCCATGAGGTCGTCTTCTCCGGGGTCCTCGAAGTCGACCGGCTTGCCGCCGGAGTGGACCGGCAGCAGCGCCCCGAGCGCGCGTGGGCGCCGGGCGTAGGCCACGTTGGGCAGGGACAGGAAGATGTGCAGGTGCTTGCTGTACGTGACGAAGATGGTGAAGCCGAGCAGCACCGCGAGGGACAGGAGCAGCAGCACCGTCTCGAGGGTCTCGTTGGCCGACTCGCCGAGCGGGGCGAACCGGGCCGCGAACCATTCTGATGCGAAGGCCCCGCGCAGGAAGGGCAGGTTGCCGCTCGTGTTGACCTGCTGGGCGTTGATCGCGGCGCCCCGGTAGGCCAGCAGCGTCCAGACCACGTTGAAGATCATGAACAGCGTGAACCACGCCGCCGCCAGGTGCGACCCGAAGAACCGGGACCGGCGGCCCAGCGTCGAGGGGGCCGCCACGATGCGGATGCCCACGAACACGGCAATGGCCGCGACGCACAGCAACGCGAAGAAGTCCTCCACCCACCCGAACCAGGGGTAGTTGCCGAGCATCGGGATCTGGAACAGCGGGTTGACCAGAGCGCCGAACGCCTCGATGACGGTCAGGAGCAGGACGAGGAACCCCCAGAAGACGGCGGCATGCGCCAAGCCCGGGACGGTCCACGCGAGCAGCTTGCGCTGGCCGGCCACTTCCGCGAGCTCGGCCCGAGCCGCCGATGCGCGCCCGTCGCGGCGCCCGGCCTCGACCGGCTGGGCGACGCCCCCCAACCGGTAGAGGAAGTGCAGCCGCCGCCCCGCGATTCCCAGGCACACCAGCGTCAGCACGAGACCCAGGACCAAGCGGAGCATCTGCATGTCAGCCCTTGCGCTTGCCGATCTCGTCGATGAGCGCGGGCAGCACGGTGTGCAGGTCGCCGACGACCCCGAAGTCGGCCACTTGGAACAACGGCGCCTTCGGGTCCTTGTTCACCACGACGATGGTCTTGCTGCTCTGCATGCCCGCCCGGTGCTGGATGGCGCCGGAGATGCCTGCGGCGAGGTAGAGCGACGGAGCCACCGTCTTGCCGGTCTGGCCCACCTGCAGCTCGTGCGGCGCCCAGTGCTGGTCGGTGACGGTCCGCGACGCGCCCACGGCGGCTCCCATCGCGTCGGCGAGCTTCTCGATGACGCCGAACCCGGCCTCGGAGCCCACCCCACGGCCACCGGCGACCACGATGGCCGCGTCGGTCAGCTCCGGACGACCGCTCCTGGCCTTGGGCTCGCGGGAGGTGACCTTGGCGCCCTTGGCGCTCTCGCTCACGGTCACCTCGACCTGCTCGACGCTGGGCGTCGTGGGGGCTGGCTCGGCGGCGGTCGCGTTCGGCCGCATGGTGACCACCGCGGGCCCACGCACGACCTGGGTGGTGGCCTGGAAGCGTCCGGCGACCACGGTCTGGGTCGCCGTCACGGTGCCCCCGTCCACGGCCACGGTCGTGGCGTCAGGCACGATCCCCGCGTCGAGACGCACGGCGACCCGGGCGGCGATGTCCTTGCCTTCGGCGCCGCTGGTGACCAGCACGGCGACCGGGGAGACCCGGCGAGCGATCTCGACGAGAGCCTCGGCCTTGGGCAGGGACAGGTAGTCGTGCACCTCCGGCGCGGGCACGGCATACACCTTCGTCGCGCCGTACTCGCCGAGCTGTGTGACGACCGCGTCGTCGGCGGGGCCGAAGACGACCGCGGCGGGCTCGCCCAGTGCGCGGGCGGCGGTCAGCAGCTCCAGGGTTGGCTTTCGCACCCCCGAGCTGCTGGTCTCGGCGAGGACGAGGACTTCCGACACGATGGGGTCTCCTTGAGGTTGGTATGCCGGTGAGCTCAGATGAAGCCTCGACCGGCGAGGAACTGCGCCAGGGCGCCGGCGCCCTCGCCGTCGTCTGTGACGACCGTGCCGGCCTCGCGGGGCGGGGTCGCACTGACCTCGACGGTGCGCACGCTGGCGGCCTCGAGACCGACCGCGGCGGCGTCGACCCCGATGTCAGCCAGGGTCAAGGTCTCGATCGGCTTCTTCTTGGCGGCCATGATCGACTTGAACGCGGGGTAGCGCGCCTCACCCGCCTGGTCGGTGACCGACACGATGGCCGGCAGCGCGGCGGTGACCCGTTCGCTAGAAGTGTCGGTGTCCCGGCGGATCGTGACCTCGCTGCCCTCGACGGACAGCTCGCCGGCGAAGGTGGCCTGGTTGATGCCAAGGCGGTCCGCGACCATGGACGGCACCACCGACAGCTCGGCATCGGTGGACGCCATGCCGGTGAGCACGAGGTCGTAACCAACCTTTTCGAGGGCCTTGGCGAGCACTAGCGACGTGGACAGCGTGCAGGAGCCGTGGATCGCCTCGTCCAGGACGTGCACAGCCTGGTCGCCCCCGATCGCGAGGGCCTTACGCAGCCCTTCGGCGGCCTTGGCCGGTCCAACCGTGAGGTAGACGATCTGGGATGCCGTTCCGCTCTCGGCCAGGCGAACCGCCTGCTCAACGGCATACTCGTCAAGCTCGGAGAGGCGCCCGTCGACGGCCGCCCGGTCGAGGGTGAGGTCGGGGGCGAACCGCCACGTGGCCGTGGGCTCTGGCACGTACTTGACTAGGACGACGATCTTCATCTGGCTGCAGGCCTGTCTGTATATAGGACGGGACAGCGGGCGTCAGACCCGAGCCTGCCAGAGTGTGGGCATTCGGCAAGGGGGCGCCCAACCCTACCCGCCAGTAGGGGCGTCGCGGCGTCGCGGCCTCACGCGCAGCAGATGGGACGGTACCGGCTCGTCCAGCCGTTCGTGTCCCAGTTGGGGGGCGCCACCCGCACCAGCGACCCTCGAGTCCAGATATTCGCTCATGCCGATGAGCGGAACAGAATTGGGTGCGGCTTTTGTGGGGTGACGGATGCGCGCCCGCATAGTCCGGTTTGGGGGGATGTTCGTCGGTTATCTGGACTGGTGTTCTGGGGTTGGCCGTGTCTACCTCGGTGTGGTGCGCGGTGATCGTTGCTCCGCTTGCTTATTTAGGGCGTGCAGGGAGGTGGCTTTGGGACGAACGGGCTGGACCCGCTGGTGGGGATCGAACGGGGTCATGTCGAGCTGTAGATTCGCCAGCTTGGTGAGTCCGGGCTGATGGACTCCTCGGTGAACACGATGCTGCACCCGGTGCGCGGGTTCTTCCGGTTCGCTCACATCGACGGCCTCATCGGCGCGGACCGCGGTGTACGCCCGGTTGCCGACGATCCACCGCGACGAGTCCCGCACCCAGATCCTGGACCGTTCGGAGCTGATCTGGTCCCTGCAAATCGCTCATACGCTCACCGTCCACCACGGCGCCCTGGCGTCTTGCTGGGGATCAACGCACTGCGGGCGTCGGAGGCAGCCGCGGTGCGGATCGAGGACCACGCCGACAACCTGCGCGGGCACCGGGTGCTGCATTTGGTCGGCAAGGGCAACAAGCCCGCCACCATGAGGCATGCTGCGATCACCAAAGACGCGCTTTGGACGCGGGCGTCCCGCTGCGGGACGCACAGATCTGGCCCGACACGCCGACCCACGGACCACCGAGCATGACGACCGCGCCCGCGGCAACCTCGATCGCCACGGGGTCCACTTCCTCACCGCCCAAGTCGCCGGCGTGTAGGCCGTCGGGTGTGACTCAACTCAGATGCAAAACCGCATCGGTTCCGCCCACAAAGACGCACGGCTGCCGATGAGCGCGAGATCGTTTCGGGCGTTCGAACGCCGAGGGCGGATGCGTGCTGCATTCCGATCGTCGGTGGAGAACCGGTCTCACGATGGTTGACTTCACGTCGGCTTGACGAGCGCACCTTAGTTCGCTGACAGTCCGTTTGGCATCTGGCTGGAACCTATTGGACCCTTGTTAGCGGCTCGGGCGGCGCTGGAGCGCGATCCAACCATTCTGCTGCCTAATCCCCAGCGGCCCACCCAGTGGACCCCTCGCGGGGAAATCCACGCACCACTTGACATCGATGAAGGAGCCGAGAGTGTTCACCCGCCCGGCCAGGGAGATTCATTTTCAAACCCCGCTGGGCGGGCATGCATGTCGGACGAGCATAGCCGTCCTCCACGCGGCAGGTACAGGGACGGGGCGGCAGTTCCGGCTCTATGGGTTTACGGACAGGGGATAAAGGGTGCTGCGGGAAATCACCGCAGGAACCTTGGTGGTCATCTCAGGTAAGCAGGGCGCAGCCGTTCTCCTGGTTGCCGTGAAGGGAGAAAGTCTGGGCGATATTCCCGGTGAACGTCACCTTGACCGGGCCGTGGGTAATCACGAGTCCTGGCTCCCCGGTGTTCGCCCGCCCCGTGGGACCGAACGCTAGCCAGTTGTTTCCCACTCCGACGAACCTTCCGGTGCCGTCCGCACGGGAGACGTTAACGGTCGAGCCGCTTAGGTCCCGGGTGAAGGACTTGCCGTTGACAGGGTTGCGGAACGTCAGCACGAGCGGGCCGAAGACGGTGTCCGTCGTTGAGACCAGAGTGCCGTCCTTCTTCGTGACCGTCGTCGAGATGTCCGTCTCACGGTTCTCCACCACCGTGATGTCGATCGGGAAGCTGCAGAAGGTCGCTGGCAAAGGACGACGGCTGAGACGCCGGATACGTCTTCGTCACGTTGACGATAGCGTCCGAGGCGGAGGCGCTCGGTGCCAACGTAAGGGCTGATACCCCGATGGCGAACCCGACCCCAACAACGAGTTTCTCACGCATGATTCTCTCCTTTGGCTCGCCGGTAATGGCGAGGCTCAGTGTGACCTGCATGTGGCGCTTGGCGCTTATTTCAGAGGTGTCGTTGCATTCTCTTCTGGAACGCAGAACGAGCCAGTAGCTGGATAGGTCCGAGATTTGCTGCAGGCTGAATCACCCAGGACAGTGCCGTAATTGAGGCATCAACGATGGGTCACTCGCGTTCGCCCATCAGCGGCCCCAGAGGGCACGGCGCTCCTTCCCGTCGAACAGCGATCCGACCCGGCGTTCGGTTTTCGAGGCGGGGATGTCTGTCATTGCCAGAACGCCACGGTGTTGACGGGATCGGCATGAGCTGCCCAGAACTCACTGGTTCTTCCGTTGCGCATGTGGGCGATGTGGACGACGTTCCCGCTGAGGGTGCGTCCTTTCCGTTGCGCGTACTGGGCCAGCAGGGTGGCGGTGTGGTCGTCGTCGGCCAGGACCGTGTGCAGTTCTAGGCGGAATGTCCCGTCTGTTTCGGCGGCGAGCTTGCCGAAGAATTCGAAGACCTGGTCCGGGCCGCGGTAGTCACCGTCAAGGTCGCCCAGGCCCTGGACATGGAACAGGGCGTCCTCGGTGAACTGGTTGCGCAGGGTTTCTGCGTCGCCGGACGCAAAGGCTTCGTACGCGCGTCGAATCGCGACCGCGTTGGGGTGCTCGGTCATCTTCCTTCTCCTTCGGTTTCATGATGCGTTCGGCGTCGTGCCGCCCTCATGCCGGGGCCGCGGCCGGCAGGTAGATGGACTTCGACTGCAGGTACGGCATCAGACCTTCCGGGCCGAGTTCGCGTCCGAGGCCGCTGGCCTTGACGCCGCCGTAGGGCGAGCCCAGGTCCGGCTGGTACTGGTTGACTCCGAAGGTCCCGGTCCGGACCCGCCGGGCGACGTCCAGGCCCCGGTCCAGGTCGGTGGTGAACACGCTGCCGGCCAGCCCGTACTCGGAGTCGTTCGCGATGGCCACGGCCTCGTCCACGTCGCTGTAGCCGATGACGGCGAGCACCGGCCCGAAGATCTCCTCCCGGGCGATCCGCATATCGTTGGAGACCTCGCCGAACACGGTGGGGTCGACGAACCAGCCGGTGTCCATCCCGGTCGGGCGTCCACCGCCCGTGGTCAGCTTGGCCCCGGCGCTGCGGCCGGACTCGATGTAGGACTCGACCCGCACCCGCTGGCGGGCACTGACCAGCGGGCCGACGTGTACCGCGGGGTCGAGCGGGTTGCCCACGACCAGGGACGACACCACGTCGGTCACCAGGTCGAGGACCTCGCCGTAGCGGCTGTGCGGTGCCAGGATGCGGGTGCTCAGGTTGCAGTACTGGCCATTGTTGAGCAGGCAGGTGCCAACCAGGGCCTGCGCGGTGGCCGCAAGGTCGGCGTCGTCGAGAACGATCGCTGCGGACTTGCCGCCCAGTTCCAGGGTGACCGGCCGCAGCAGCCGACCGCACACCTCGCCGATACGCCGGCCCGCCGCGGTCGACCCGGTGAACGCGACCTTATCGACACCGGGATGGGCCACCAAGTGCTCCCCGACCGAGGCGTCGCCAGGCACAATGTTCACCACGCCCGGGGGAAACCCCGCGTCCAGCACGGCCTCGGCGAGCAGGAACGCATCCAGGGCGGTCTCCGGCGAGGGCTTTAGCACCACAGTGCAGCCGGCGGCCAGCGCAGGCGCGAGCTTGAACGACGTCAGCAGCGACGGGGCGTTCCACGGCACGATCGCAGCGACCACCCCACGGGCTCGTGCCGCACCAGCGTGTCGCCGCGCGGGACGCCGACGGCCGGGCGGCGCTGCTCGACCTCGGTGGTCCGGGCCAGCGCGGCGTAGTAGCGCAGCACACCCGGGGGCACGGCCGCTTCGATGAGGCTGGACAGCGAGATCGGCATACCGTTCTCGGTGCTGACCAGGGCCGCGATCTCCTGCGCGCGCCGGTCCAGCGCGTCGGCCAGCCGTTCCATGGCGTCGGCTCGGCGACTCGGTTCCCAGTGGGCCCAGTCCGAGGTCAGGGCGCGGGTGGCCGCCGCCACCGCGGCGTCGACGTCGGACTGCGCGGCCAGCGGTGCCTGCCCGATCCCCTCCTCCGTCGCCGGGCATACCACCGTGATCACCTGGTCCGAGGTCGGCCGCTGCCAACCGCCGTCGATGAACAGGGCTTCGTAGCGCTTCATCGTCGTCCTCCGCTCATTCCTGCCGGGCCGTCGCCCGACTCGCCGATCCTCGCGGTGACCAGTGGGCGCACACATGCGTAGATCCCGCCACGGGCGCCGGCGACGGTACCCAACCGCGAGAGCGTCACAGACGGCGGTCGCCGTCCCGACCCTGCCGTACCGCCCAGGCGGCGATCTGAGCGCGCGAGGTGACCCCCAGCTTGACCCGGACGTTCTCCAGGTGCCGCTCGGCGGTCCGCTCGCTGATCGTCAGCGCGTCTGCGATCTGACGGTTGGTCATCCCCTGGACGACGAAGTCGGCGATCTGCGCCTCACGCCGGTCAGCAGCGGCGGACACGCTCGGCTGGCCGGTGTCCAGCGCGGCCAGCGCACCGACCACCTCACCGATCTCCCGGGTCAGAGTGAAGCTGCGCCCCGCCGACCAGCCTGCGTCGAACCCGGCATCACCCAACCGGGCCCGGGCCGCCGCGACCGCCTGGTCGCAGGCGCCGTGCAGGTACGGGGGGCGCCCCGCACCGGTCATCTCCCGCAGCCGTTCGGTGACCCCGAATATCCACGGCACCCGCCGCGGATGCCCGCTCCCGGTTGCCGCGCAGGCCAGCACGTCCAGGCTGTCGGCGACGGTCCGCCGATCGCCCAGGGTCCACAGCAGGCCCAGGGCCTCCACCTCCAGCGCCGACGCCCGCTCGGCGTCCAGGTCCAGAAACGCAACCCAGCCCATCAGGTACAGCACATTCGCCGTCCCCCAGGTGGAGCCCAGCCTGCGGGCGATGGCCGGGCCTGCTCCAGCAGCGACACCCACCCGACCGGTCGCCCCCGATCGCCGCGACGATGCCGCGCGCGCAGTAGCCCCGAATCTGCATCGCCTCATCGCCGACCTCCACGGCGAGGGCGTGCGCGCGCTCGGCCATCACCCGCGCACGCTCATAATCACCGGCCAGGAAGGCCTGGAAGGCCAGCATCGACACCGGCCAGATCTCCAACCGTCCCGCGCCCAGCCGATGGCCCAGAAGTGCGCTCTCCTCGAGCGCAGCGCGCGCGAATCCTGCTCGGCCCGCGCGTGAGCCA
>CAVRXF010000045.1:0-21044 GCA_963724925.1 uncultured Actinomycetota bacterium
GTGGGCGATACTGGGTTCGAACCAGTGACCTCTTCCGTGTCAAGGAAGCGCGCTACCACTGCGCCAATCGCCCGGGGTTTGACTCGCTCTGCGGGAGCCGGAGGTGGAGACGGGATTTGAACCCGTGTACGCGGCTTTGCAGGCCGCTGCCTCGCCTCTCGGCCACTCCACCGCGAAGGCGGTCACCTCCGAGCGGACGACGAGGCTCGAACTCGCGACCTCAACCTTGGCAAGGTCGCGCTCTACCAACTGAGCTACGTCCGCACGAACATCAAACGTGTAACTCCTCGCTCGATGCCTCACAGAGACTAGCGGACCACAACGCTTGCGTCCAAACGCGGTATGCCGGTCGCTCACCTCCCCGGTCCGTCGCGGCGACGGCCACCCGGCAAGCCATTGCGCGCCAACCGGCTGCGTCCGGGCCGGTCTGCCGCTTGCCCAGGCTGCCGCCGAGCCGTCGATACGAAGCCAGCAAGCGGACTAGCTCGCGGCCAGCCTGGCCTTCTCGGCCTCCACGTCGAAGTCCATGACCGGCCACTGCGGGTCCATCTCCCGCAGCTTCTCGAAGAGGAGCTGCTGCACGGCATACCGCGCGTACCACTTGCGGTCCGCGGGCACGACATGCCACGGGGCGTCCGCCGTCGAGCACCGGGTGAGCGCGATCTGGTAGGCCGCCTGGTAGGCGTCCCATTTCATCCGCTCGTCGACGTCGTGCGGCTGGTACTTGTAGCGCTTGTCCGGCCGGACCAGCCGGTCCATGAGCCGGGTCTTCTGCTCGTCGTTGCGAGATGTGCAGCATGACCTTGACGATCGGGGTCCCGGACGCGACGAGCTCGCTCTCGAAGGCGTTGATCTGCTCGTACCGCGCGTCCAGCTCCTCCGCCGACACCAGCGCGTTGACCTTGACGATGAGCACGTCCTCGTAGTGCGACCGGTCGAACACCCCGATCTGGCCCGGCCCGGGAAGCGCGCGACGAATCCGCCAGAGGAAGTCGTGCTCCGCTCCTCGGCGTGGGCGCCTTGAACGCCGTCGCCCGGATGCCGCCCGGGTCAACGACGCTCACGACGTGGCGCATGATGCCGCCCTTGCCGGACGTGTCCATGCCCTGGATGACCAGCAGCAGCGACCGGCTCCCCCCGCCCTTGGACTCGGCGTAGAGCCGTTCCTGCCACTCGCCGATCTCCGGCGCGTAGGTCGACAGGGCCTTGGCGCCCAGCAGCTTGTCGCCGTCGAACCCCGGGGTCGCCCGCGGTGTCAACGCTGGACAGCTCGAAGCCTTCTTCGACGCGAAGCAGCTGACCCAGCGGACGCTCCGGCTGCATCTCACGCGCGACCTCGACCTCGACCGGCGTGAGCACGACCCGGGGCGCCGCGTGCGGCTGGGGCGCCTGGCCGGCCGGCCGTCGACTGACCGCGCCACGGCCTTGCTCGCCTTGGCGGCCTTGGCCTTCGCCTTGGCCCGAGCCACCTTCTTGTCGACGTGCTTGTCGTGCCGGGACTTGTCGCGGCCGCCCTTGCGCCGATGCTTGGCCATGCCCCCATCCTGCCGGAGGACGCGTCGAGGATGCGCGACCGACCGGCATAATGCCGCCATGCGCCTGCTGCTCGCCGACCCTCCGGTGACCGTCGGGGCCGAGCGAGCGGCGCCCTCGACCTGGACGCGCTCGCCCGGCTGTATGCCGTCCCCTCGCCCTCGGGGCCGTGGCTGCGGGTCAACATGGTCTCCACTCTCGACGGCGCGGCGACCGGCTCCGACGGGGTGACCGGGTCGATCAACACCGAGGCCGACCATGTGGTGTTCGAGCTGCTCCGGGCCATCAGCGACGTGCTGGTCATCGGGGCGGGTACCGCGCGCGCCGAGGGCTACGGCCGGATCCGGGTGACCGGCGGGTATGCCGGAATGCGCGCCGCAACCGGCCGGGGCCCGGCGCTTCCGCTGGTTGTGGTGACCCGCAGCGGTGCCGTCCCGCCGAAGCTGCTGCACCGCGATCCGGCCGCGCCGGTGCTGATTGTCACGTGCGCCGACTCCCCCGAGCTGGCCGACCTGCGCGCCGCGCTAGGTTCCGAGAGCGTGATCGTGGCCGGCGAGCAGCGAGGTGGACCTGCGAACGCGATACACCAGCTGCACGATCGGGGCTTGCGCCACGTCCACTCCGAAGGCGGCCCGCATCTGCTCGGGGAGCTGCTGACCGGGGACCTGGTGGAGGAGCTGGATATCACGTACTCGCCTGTCGCCGTGGGCGGCCCGCATCGGCGGATCAGCGTCGCCGACCACCTGGAGCGGGCCGTCCAGCCGCGGCTGCTCGTCGAGGAGGACGGCACGCTCATGGGCCGATGGCTGCGCGATCGGCCGGCCAGCCACCAGGGGCTAGGCGTTTACGAGGAGGAGAGGATGTCGGCCAGGTCGTACTGACCGGCTCCTCGAGCTGTTCGTAGGTGCAGGACCGGGGGTCGCGGTCGGGTCGCCATCGGTTGAACTGCGCGGTATGCCGGAACCGCTCGCCTTCCATGTGCTCGTAGCGGACCTCGACGACCAGCTCCGGCCGAAGCGGCACGAATGACAGGTCCTTGCCCGTGTTCCAGCGACTGAACTCGGAGCTGCGGGGGGTCCGGGCGCCTTCGAGCTGCTTGGCCCAGGCCCACGGGTGCTCGTCGAACGTGGTGACCAGCGGCTGCAGCTCGCTGAACAGCACTTGCGCCGGGCGGCCGGGAAGGCGCCGATGACCCCCACGCTGGCCAGCTCGCCTGCCTCGTTGTAGAGGCCCAGCAGCAAGCGAGCCGATGCTGTCCGGGCCGCTCTTGTGCACCCGGTAGCCGGCCACGACACAGTCGGCCGTGCGCTGGTGCTTGATCTTGACCATCACCCGCTTGTCCGGCTGGTAGGTGCCGTTGAGTGGCTTGGCCACGACGCCGTCGAGCCCAGCACCTTCGAACTCGTCGAACCACTGCTCGGCCAGCTCATGGTCGAGGGTGACCGGGGTCAGGTGGACCGGCGGGCGCGCCTTGGCCAGCGCCCTCTCCAGCGCAGCCCGCCGCACGGAGAACGCTTCCTTGGTGTAGTCGACGTCGCCCTCGGCGAGCAGGTCGAACGCGACGAAGCTGGCCGGGGTCTGCTTGGCGAGCAGCTTCACCCGGCTGTCGGCCGGGTGGATCCGCTGCTGCAGCACCTCGAACTCGAGCCGGTCGCCGACCACGACGACGATCTCCCCGTCGACGACACAGCGCTGCGGCAGGCTCGCTGCGAACCGCCTCGACGATCTCGGGGAAGTAGCGGGTCATGGGACGTTCGTTCCGCGAGCCGATCTCGACCTCGTCGCCGTCTCGGAAGATGATCGAGCGGAAGCCGTCCCACTTCGGCTCGTAGGAGAACGCTCCCGTCGGGATCGTCGGCACGGACTTGGCGAGCATCGGGGCGACGGGTGGCATCACGGGCAGGCGCATGCCGCTCATTGTCACCGATGCCTCCCGCAACAGCCTGCTACGGCAGATCTTGGGCATAGCGATGCGGACCGGTCAGCAGCAGCGGCGACCCGGCTGCCCGGCGCCGCACCGCCTCCCCGCGGAGTCAAAGTTGATGGACGGCCGGTCGGCCCCGCAGAGAGCGGCGTGGCGTAGCCGACTGGTCGGGTTCGTCACGGCTACCGTGAGGCACAAGGTGCGACGCCTGGCGTACGGCGTCGTCCCAGGCCAGGAAAAGAGAGAGCGAGGCTGAAGATGGAACGGGACTGGGCGGTCCTGGGCTGGAAGATGCTCGTCACGCGTGGCGTGCTGGCCATCGTCTTCGGCCTCATCGCGATGTTCTGGCCAGTGGGCACGGCTCTGACCTTGGCGCTGCTGTGGGGTATTTGGGCCCTCGTCGACGGTGTCGGCTCCCTCTGGCAGGCGTTCAGACCCGAGTCGAAGGGGCAGGGCCGGGCCTGGCTCGTCGTCATGGGCGTCATCGCGATCCTCGCCGGGCTCATCGCGATCTTCCACCCCGGCGTTGCCGTTGCGGCGCTGACCTGGATTCTCGGCATCTGGCTGATCGTTCGCGGCGTCATCGAGCTGTTCGGCGCCTTCGCCAGCACGATATCCGTGCCGCGCTGGTTGCTCGTCGTCGGTGGTCTGCTCTCGCTCGGGCTCGGGGTGCTTTTCGTCGCCAACCCGGAGACCGGCGCGGTGGCCATCGCGTTCTGGCTCGGCTTGGTCGCGCTCATCTGGGGCATCGCCTTCGTCGGAATCGGTCTGGCAATGCGTAGCCACCTCAAGACCTTCTCCGGGCCCGGAGGCCCGCCTGCCGCGCCGGCCTGACCACTCAGCCCGGCATACCGGGCTGATGGGTATGCCTGACGGCACACCTAAGGGTGTTCGCGCAGGTAGCCCGCTCCTCCCGGCACGTACTCGGAGTCCTCGTAACGCTTCCTGGACGGCTGCACCCGGGGCGGCTCACCCGCCATCTTGGGGTAGTCGGGCGGAAAAGCCATCTCCGGCAGCCCGTTCGCGGCGTCGCGCTCCCACCACGACATCGCCGTGGCGAGGTCGCCGACGGAGTCGTCGTAGGCCTGCCACGGGTCAGCGCGGGCGGCGACCAGGGCTGGCGCGGTGCGGACGGTGAAGTCCGACGGCGACGCCGACCTCAGCTCCTCCCAGGACAGCGGCATGGACACCGGCGCGGTGGGCAGCGGGCGCGGGCTGTATGCCGCGGCGATGGTTCGGTCGCGGCAGGCTTGGTTGTAGTCGACGAAGACCCGCTCGCCGCGCTGCTCCTTCCACCACGCGGTGGTGACCTGGTCCGGCATACGGCGCTCGAGCTCCCGGGCAATGGCGATGACCCCATGGCGCACGTCGAGGAACTCGCGCTGCGGGGCGATCGGGCAGTAGACGTGCACTCCACGGTTGCCAGACGTCTTGGGGAAGCCCGTCAAGCCCGCGTCGGTGAGGACCTCCCGCAGCGCGTATGCCGCCTCGACCGCGTCTGCGAAGCCGCGGCCGGGCTGGGGGTCCAGGTCGATGCGGACCTCGTCGGGGTAGTCGAGCGCATGCGCGCCGTTGTCGACGCGGACGGGCCACGGGTGGAAGGTGACGGTGTTCATCTGGACGGCCCAGACCGCGGTGGCGATCTCGTCGGCGACCAGCTGCGGGTGCCGTCGCCCGGAGGGGTAGGTCATCACCACGGTGCGGACCCATGCGGGCAGGCCCTTGGGCGGGTTCTTGGAGTAGAACTCCTCGCCGTCAATCCCGCCCGGGAAGCGTTGCAAGGTGACGGGCCGCCCGGCGATCCGTGCCAGGAACACCTCGGCCACGTCGCGCAGGTACTGCGCCAGCTCGAGCTTGGTGATGCCGCAGTCCGGCCAGAGCACCCGGTCGGGGCTGGAGATCCGCACGCGTCGCGTCTCACCGTCCGGCGTTGGGCACTCTACGTAGGCATCGGCCATAGCCTCGACTATCGCATGCGCCATGCCGTCGACGTACGAACCTCTTCGGCCACACCAAGCACTTCTGTCACACCACCCTTATCAAATTCCAGGAATCACACGGGATCCCGTGAGTTTCCGGGAATTTCGTATGGGTGAGCGCACAGCCCGCTCTGGGTCCGGTGTGATCTCCGAGATCATCTCCCCCGTCCCCATGGCGGAGACGCTTATCCACAGATCGCCGAACGGGCCGCCGCCGGGCTGGATGAGCAGCAACCATCGAGCCCGTGGACGAGGTGCTGCGGGCGCGGCTTGCGCGAAACCACGGCGTCACCGCCACCAGTGTCCTGACGGACCTTGGCTACGACCGCCATGACATCTCTCGGATGGTGCGCGAGGGGTTTCTGCTCCGGGTGCGTCAGGGCGCCTATGTCGACGCGGCCCGGTTCGATGCCGCTGATGCAGCGGCCCGACACCTTCTGGCTACTCGGGCAGTGATCGCCACGCTGCCAGGCTACGCGGGCTCACATCTGTCGGCCGCCGTCTGCTGGGGCCTGCCTGTGCTGCGCTTGGACCTCGGTCCGGTTCACGTGTCAGGGGTCGGCAAGGGCTACACCCGCCACTCGAGCGGCCTCTGGGTCCACGCACCTGTGTCCGCTGGCGACGTGACCGAAATCCACGGCATACCCGTCGTCGCCGCTGAGTTAGCGGTGCTGCAGATCTGTGGCTCCGTTGGACAGCGCGCTGCGATGATCGCCGCGGAGGCCGGCCTGCGGACAGGAGTGGTATGCCGTGAGCAGCTGCTCCGCCGGGAAAGCGCCGGGCGGTGGGGAGTCGCCGCGGCACAGCTCGTCGCGCTGGCCGATCGGCACAGCGAGTCGGCGGGTGAGTCGTGGTGCCGGTTGGTGTTCGCTGGGCTGGGCGTGGGTCAGCCTGAGCAGCAGGTCGATATCCATGACGAGCGTGGGCGTTTCGTGGCCCGGGTCGACTTCCTGTTCCGCGAGAAACGCCTGGTTGTCGAGTTCGACGGAGCCGTGAAGTATGCCGGCGCCGAGGGGCGGGAGGCGTTGGTTGCCGAGAAGCGACGCGAGGACGCGTTGCGCCGACTCGGCTATCGGGTCGTCCGGCTGACCTGGACCGATCTTCGCGATCCGGCACGAGTCCGGACGCTGTTGGGGCTTTAGGCCGCCGGGCACCCGCCCTTGTATCTGACCGGGCTTGCCCGCCCTCTTCTCAATACCGGCTCGACCGCCTCCCCCCGCCACGACACCCCCTCCAAGGGGTGTTCCTCCTCGCCTATGCCACCGGGTTCTGCGCCGCACCCCGCCCGGTGGGTGCGTACATAACGCCCCCCCCCCCCCCCTCCACCTACCCCCCCTCCTCGCCCCGCCCCCGGCGGGTGGCCCATCCCCCCCCCCCCCCCTCCCCCTCCCCCCCCCCCCCCCCCCCCCCCCCCCCCCCCGATCCCCACCCCCCCGCCGCCCCCGCCGCCTCCCCCGGGCGCCCCCCCCCCCCCCCCCGCTGACTACCCCCCCCCCCCCCCCCCCCCCCCCCCCCCCCCCCCCCCCCCCCCGGGGGGGGCGCCGCCCCCCCCCCCCCCCCCCCCCCCCCCCCCCCCCCCGCAGCACACCAACCCCGCCACCCGCTCCCCCCCCTCCTCCTCCCCCCGCCCCCCACCACCCCCCCCCCCACCCCACCCCCCCCCACCCCCCCCCCCCACCCACCTCAAACCCCACACCCCACGCCCCCGCCGCCCACACATCTCTTCCGCGACGGCGGGTTCTCTTCCCCCACCCCACGGCCGGGCTCCCCCCCCCCCCCCGCCCCCCCCCCCCCCACGCAACGCAACCCCCCCTCCCCCCCCCGCGCTCATCGCAGGGGGCGGCCGCCCGCTATCTCGAGCGCGCGCTGGTCAACCCGTCCGGGGCCGATCGGGCGGCGAAGTCGTCGTCATCGGCAACGTGGCGAACGCCGCAATCTCCCTGCAGAACTGGACGCTCATCGACAAGAACCGGATCTCAGGATCGGCGCGATGACACTGGCCGCGGGTGAGTCGGCACTGATCCGATTGGATGGCAACGGAGCTCAGCTCAGCAACGGCGGCGGGACACTCGTTCTGCGCGACCCCAACGGCATACCGGTCGACGCGGCGACGTTCACCGCAGCGGAGGCATCCGTCGAGAACCTGTATGTGCGGTTGTCCTCGTCACGGGTGCGGGCGCTCTAGACTCCCTCCACGGCCTCGAGGCGCCTGGACTCCACGGCCTTGGTGAACTCCTGAAAGTCGCGGTCGTTCTGGTCGGCGTAGCGAGCGGAGAAGTCGGTGATGGCCTTGTCGAAGCCGTCGGTTTCCCCCAGGTACTCGGCGAGGGCGGCCGGGTCCCCAGACCGGGCGTGGGCTCGGGCAAGGGTCCACCCGCACACGCCCGCGTAGGCGGTCATTCCGGTCGGTGCCATCTCCTCGACCACCGCAGACACCTTCATGTCGCGCAGCTGGCGGACGTAGAAGTGGCGGTCAGCCTCAATCCCTTTGACCCAGCCGAGGAAGATGTCACTGGCCGCCTGCATCATCCGCTGCCCGTTGACGACGCGTTCGCCGGGCTGTTGGTGGTGGCCCTTGGGCAGGTGCTCTTCCAGCACGGACGCCGTCGCCTCCTTGACCTGAAGGAACAACGGGTCTTTCTGGTCACGCCCCTGCAGCAACAGGATGAAGGCGCGGGTGCCAACGCTGCCCACCCCGACGACTTTGCGGGCGGCCTCGACGATCTGGAACTGCTCGAGCAGGTGGCGGCGGTCTGGCTGCAGCGTCGCCCGGTATTCGCGGAACAGGTCGTGGACGAACTTGTCCATCCTGTCGGGCGACACGCCGCGGGCCTTCATGACGTCGCGAAGGGGGATCACGATCGGCGGTTGACTGATGATGCGGTGGCGCCCGTCGACGTACTCGGCGAGCTTGGACAGCGCCTGCAGGCTGTCGTGCGTACGCGCCTTGTCGAGGGTCTTCTCGATGCGCTTGAGGGCCTTGGTGGCGTCCTTGCCTTTCCCGGCGCCACGCGCCGCCGCGAGGATTTCGTCCTCCCCGAGGTGGGAGTACCAGATGTCCATGGTCCGCATCTGCGCGAAGTCGGCCATCGCCAGGCGGTACGCGGCAACGGACGCCCTCGTCACTGAGCGTCCGTCGGACTTGCCGAAGCCGTTGTTGCGGGCGGCGATCATGAAGCTGGCGGCCATCCGCTTCACGTCGTACTCGAACGGGCCCGGGAAGGTCTCGTCAAAGTCGTTGAGGTCAAAGAGCAGCCGACGCTCGGGCGAGGCGAACCCACCGAAGTTGGACAGGTGGGCATCCCCGCACAGCTGGACGGTCAGCCCAGCGGAGGGGGTGTCCTTCAGGTCAGCGGCCATGATCTTGGCGGCACCGCGGTAGAAGGTGAACGGGGAGACCATCATCCGCCCGTGGCGGACCGGCACCAGGTCCGGCTCGCGGGTGACGTTCTGGGCCTCGAGCAAGCCGACCGGGTCGGGCCGGTTGTCTGCCGGCGCCCACCCTTCGTGGCTGGTGATCGCTGCCCGGGCGCGTGCTTCGAGGCCCTGAGCTCGACGCTCTTCGAGGCTGGGATGTGCAATCCGAGACGTCACCGTTGAAGTTCACCTCCGGGCACCCGCTGAGGCATCCTCCCTATTGGCTGATTCGGCAGCTCGGGTTAGATGATCTGGACACCCACGGGCCGGGAACAACCGCGCAACCGTCGCCCAGTCCACCGGAACGGACGTCCGCGAAGGAGCACTCGCATGCAGACGCCGGCCACAACCCCGGGCGCGAGCTCCGGTCTGGGGCGTTACATCTCCGTGCTTCAGGGGATTCGCCCGTACGAGCGGCGTTGGCTGAGCCAGGACATCGTCGCCGGCGTCACTCTGGCGGCACTGGCCATCCCCGAGGTCATGGGCTATACCAAGATCGCCGGCATGCCGGTGATTACCGGCTTGTACACCCTGCTGATCCCAGTCATGGTCTTCGCCGTGTTGGGCTCGTCCCGGCACCTCGTTGTGGGAGCCGACTCCGCGACGGCAGCCATCATGTATGCCGGCATCGCGGCGCTCGGAGTCGCGGGGTTGCAGCCCGCCTCGCCGCACTGGGTCGCCCTTGCCGGGCTGAGCGCGCTGCTGACCGGGGCGCTGCTCTGGCTAGCACGCATCGCGCGCTTGGGCTTCCTCGCTGACTTCCTCTCGCGCACCGTACTCATTGGGTTCCTCACCGGCGTCGGGGTCCAGGTCGCGATCGGCCAGGTCGGCGGCATGCTCGACATCCCCAGCCAGACCTCCGATCTCGGGTTCGTGAGCGGCGACATCGTCAAGTTCGTCAAGACGCTCGGGCACACTCCCGAAGCCTCGTGGCAGACGGCCGCGGTGTCGGTGTGCGTCTTGGCGGTTCTGGTGGTGTTCGAGCGCTGGGTCAAGGCCATCCCGGCCGGACTGGTGGCTGTGGTCGGGTCGATTGCCGCAAGCTGGGCCTTCGGCTTGCAGGAGCACAACATCTCGGTCCTCGGCCCGGTGCCCCGCGGTCTGCCGAGCATCGGGATGCCCAGTGGTGTGTCGTGGGACGACGCCGCGAAGCTGCTGCCCATCGCCGTCTCGATGCTGCTGGTGGTCCTCGCGCAGAGCGCGGCCACGTCACGGGTCTACGCGATCCGGTACAACGAGCGCTACGAGGCCAACACCGACCTGGTCGGGCTGGGCCTGGCCAACCTCAGCGCGGGCCTGAGTGGGACCTTCGTCGTCAACGGCAGCCCGACCAAGACGGAGATGGTCGACGAGGCCAAGAGCCGCACCCAGGTGGCCCAGCTCGCGACGGCAGCGGTGGTCGTCATCGTCTTGCTTTTTCTCACCAAGCCACTGCAGTACCTGCCCAACGCCGTGCTCTCGTCGGTCGTCTTCCTGATCGGGATCAAGCTCATCGCGCTCAAGGACATGCGCGCCATCTATGGGCTGCGCCGGGACGAGTTCTGGATCGCGCTGCTCACCGCGCTTGTCGTCGTCAGCGTCGGCGTCGGGCCAGGGATCGTCCTGGCGATCGCCCTGTCCCTGATCGTGCACGTGAAGCGGCACTACTCACCCCACGACGCGGTGATGCGCTGGGACGAGCACGGACACTGGACCCTCATCAAGCCAGTTCCCGGGGCGGTGACCGAGCCGGGCCTGGTGGTGTACCGGTTCGGGGTCGGCCTCTTCTATGCCAACGCCCACCGCCTCACGGAAGAGGTCATGGGCCTGGTCAACCTGCCCGATCCCCCACGCTGGTTCGTCCTGCATGCCGAGGCCATCGACGATATCGACTACACCGGAGCCCAGACGCTGCTCGAGCTGGCCGAGCAGCTCAAGCAGCGCGGGATCGTCTTTGCCGTTGCCAACGCGACCGAGCACGTCGAAGATGAGCTGGACCGTTTCGGGCTACCGAGCGGATCGGTCGCGAGCATTGCTTTGCCAACATGCACGCCGCCGGCGACGCGTTCCATGCCACCTGAGCTACAGCGTCTCGCCTTTCCCGATCTTGGCTACCGCCTCGACGGTCGCTTGGAACCAGGGCATACCGGACGCCACACGGTAGGTGTCGCGCCGGCTTACGAGCCGATCTGCGCGGGCGGCATCTCCTGGACGGTGGCGGAGGATGCGGCGGCGTCCGCATGCCGTTCTGCCTGCAGCAGCAGCCACATCGGCACGAGCATGAGAAGACACCACACGGTCTCGATCCACCCGAACAGCCACAGGGCAAGGTAGAAGGCGATCACGCCCACATAACCCACCTGGGTGCGGCGTCCGCCGCTGATGGCGAGCACTCCCACGGTCGCCTCGAACGCCACCAGCAGGCCGATGAACAGCAGCTGGTTCGGCGCGACGATCGCCCGCCACGAGTCGGTGACCCACCCGAAGTGAGCGGGGTCGGCGAAACCGGCGTAGTCGGCGCCGGTCACCAGGTTGATCACGTGCAGCAGGGCCCCTCCGATGACAAAGAGCACACCGACCGCGGCCCGCCCGACGTATCGCGCTCGCCTGCTCCGGCCCGCCAGCACAGCAGCGACGAGCGTTGCGATGCCGCACGCTATCCACAACAGCTGCCACCAGACGTTGTCCATGGCCCGCCTCCTTCTTGGGCCCCGCGTCCAGTTCGAGCACACCGGGGGCGTCGTCGACCTTCCAGAGGCGAACGTCCCATTCCCCGCATGTCGTCCGTCACATTCTCTTGTCCGCGAGCATCAGCGAGAGCCGGGTGAGAGGAGGCTGCCCACCAGTTGACCCGGTCCTTCTGGCGGGGTCAGCATGAGCCCGTGGTGGCAACGTTGGAAGCCGACTACCTGGTGGTCGGGGCCGGGGCCGCGGGGATGGCGTTCACGGACGCGCTGATCGACCATGCGGACGTCAGCGTGGTGATGGTCGATCGTCGCCATGGTGCGGTGGGCATTGGCTAGACGCGTACCCTTTTGTCCGCCTGCACCAGGCATCCGCGTTCTACGGCGTGGCCTCGACGCTGCTCGGCGATGGGCGCATTCAGCAGGAGGGGCCCGAGGCCGGCTTGCATGAGCGAGCGACGGCGGCGGAGGTCTGCGCGTACTACGCGCGGGTGCTGCGTGAGCGGATGATCGGGTCGGGAAGAGTGTCCTTCTACCCCAGCTGTGAGTACCTCGGGCGGGGTCAGTTCGTGTCGCGCCTGTCTGGGAAGCGTTATGAGGTACGCGGCAGGCGGCGCGTTGTTGACGCCCGCTACCTGTCCCCTCAGATACCGGCAGTAACGCCGGCGCCGTTCGGCATTGCCGACGGGGTGCAGGTCGTGGCCGTCAACGACCTGGTCCGCCTTGGTGGCGCGCCCTCGCAGTACGTGATCGTGGGTTCCGGGAAGACCGCTACCGATGCGTGCATCTGGCTGCTTGACAACGGTGTTGACCCAGGCGCGATCTGTTGGGTCCGCCCTCGTGATCCGTGGATGCTCAACCGCGCCGTGGTCCAGCCAGACCCTGCTGTCTACATCGGGATGGCGGCGGACACCCTGGAAGCGGCCGCCGAGGCGGCATCGCCGGACGACTTGTTCTACCGCCTCGAGCAGGCCGGGGTGATGCTGCGCATCGACCGGTCCGTGACGCCGACCATGGCCAAGACCCCTACGCTCGCGCAGTGGGAGCTCGACCGGCTACGCACGATCGAGCACGTCGTGCGGCTCGGACACATCCGCCACGCGGAGCCGACCCGGCTGGTGTTCGGCGACGGTGAGGCCCCAATGGCGAAGGACGCGGTGATCGTGCACTGCGCCGCATCCGGGCTGCAGTACCCGCCGTTGGTGCCGATCTGGGGTGACGAGGCGATCACGCTGCAGCCGATCCGTAGTGGCTTTCCCTGCTTCGGCGCGGCGCTGGCCGGGTACGTGGAGGCCACCTTCGACGGCGACGACGAGAAGAACCGGTTGTGTCCGCCCTCGCCATACCCCAACACGCCCGCCGACTGGGCGCGGATGCAGGTGCTGGGCAACCGGGCGTCGATCTCGTTTTCATCCCACCCCGACATCAAGGCATGGGCCGACCGCGTCTGGCTCAATCCGGCTCGCATTCCCCCGGAGATGGCCGGCTCCGCCGAGCTGACTGCCGTCGTGGACCGCTTTCGCAAGTACGTCATGCCGGGGACGGCCCGGATGGCCGAGCTCGCTGACATGTCGTGAGACTGTCGGCGCGCCCCGGTCACGGGCCATTGGGGCCGCTGCGGACGCCCGCCTCCAATGCGCGCACAGCTGCCTCGGTGCGATCGGCGACCTGGAGCTTGCCGAGGACA
The DNA here is from genome assembly GCA_963724925.1 of uncultured Actinomycetota bacterium. Taxonomy (GTDB): domain Bacteria; phylum Actinomycetota; class Actinomycetes; order Actinomycetales; family Dermatophilaceae; genus Phosphoribacter. The sequence continues at coordinate 13,204 of CAVRXF010000045.1, forward strand.
GCGCTCACGTGGTTGCGCACCGTCTTCGCAGACAGCGAAAGCCGTCGCGCGATCTGGGCCTTCTGAAGGCCTTCGGCGAGCAACTGCAGGACCTCCGTCTCCCGGGGGGTGAGCTCCGGGAAGGCGGCGGGGACCGTCGGGGTCACCGTCGCGAAGTACCGGGTCATCCGGCTGGCAATCGCCGACCCGAAGATGGCCTCGCCGCGGTAGACCGCCCGGACGGCCGCGGCGAGCTCCTCGTGGCCCGCTCCCTTGAGGACGTAACCTCGTGCTCCGGCTCGCATCGCGGCGAACACGGAGCCGTCGTCCTCGAGCATGCTCACCACGAGCACCCGGATATCACACCCCTGCGCCACCAGACGCCTGGTCGCCTCGACTCCGTCGAGCTGCGGCATCCGCAGGTCCATGACGACGACATCGGGGCGATGCTCCGCAACGGCAGCCACCGCTTGCAGGCCGTCGGACGCCTCGCCGACGAGCACCGCGTCCGGCATCGCGTCGACGAGGGCGCGCACCCCATCCCGGAAGAGCACATGGTCGTCGGCCACGATGATCCTCATGGGTTCGTTCGTGCCGGCCGCGGATGTCGTCATGCGCTGGCCAGGTCGACCGGGATCCTGGCCGCGACAACCAGGCCGCCACTGGTGCCCGCGGTGACGAGGCATTCGCCCCCCAGCTCGCGCGCCCGGTGTCGCATTGACACGATCCCGAAGCCGCGTCCATCGTGCGCCCCGGGACCCGTGCCGTCATCACTGATCTGCACACTCAGGCCACTGCCAAGGCGCCAGCGGACATCGACCCCAGCCCTGGACCCGCCCGAGTGTCGTACCGCGTTCGTGAGCGCCTCCTGCACGATCCGGTATGCCGCGAGCTCCACCGCAGCAGGAAGCGGCGGGAGCTCGTCATTTCGCACGGTGATGATCATGCCGCCTGGAGCCGACAGGTTCTCGGCGCATTCCCGGATGGCCGCGACCAGGCCTCGCTCGTCGAGCTCGGGTGGGCGAAGACCTTCGACCAGGCGTCGCACGGTGGCGACGCTGTCCCGAAGAGATGCCTCTATCTCGCGCAGCATCAGCTGCGCTCGGATGGAGTCGGTCGCCATGGTGGTGCTCGTGACCCCTGCCTTCAGAATGAGCCCGCTCAAGGTCGCGCCCAGTTCGTCGTGAAGGTCAGCACGAAGCCGGCGTCGTTCCTCCTCCCGAGCAGCCACGAGCTGGGTGCGCACGACGCCCAGAGCGATACTGATCTGGGCGGTTCGCAGGATCGGGACGAGTTGCCGCGAGAGCTCGCCGAGCACCTCGAGGTCGGTCGGCGTGAACTGTTCTCCCGCTCGGGGCACCGCGATGAGCTCGCCACACACCGTCCCCGGTGGTCCGACAGCCCAACGCACCGGCGTGCCTGTCGGCTCACCGGCGGTCCCCCACCGCCTTCTGGTCTCGGGCCCGCCGTTGATCTCGACAGCGACGAACGTCAGCCGCAGTGACTTTGCTATCGCGGCGGCAGCAGCTGGCAGGACCTGGTCCACGGGGCTGCCTGACTGCAACTGGGCGCCCAGCAGGGAAAGGGTTCTCGCGGGGTCGTCTCGGGCCAGTCCGGCCAGCCAGGTCATCCCTTTGCTGGCCCAGGGTGGGAGCGGGAGCGTTGCCACCGCGACTGTAAGCGGAATCAGCAAGACCAGGGCGTAAAGGCTGGGCCCGAGGATCGCCTCAGCCTGCTCCTGCGTTCCGAGGATTCCGGTGCGCAAGATGGTGAGGAGGGCGACCATGCCCGCGATGGCGCTGCCCAGGCCCAGTAGCACAATCCGCTGGCGCTGCCTGTCGATCGGATTGGATGCGCGTCGATTACGAAAAGCTTGTAAGCACAGAGGAACTGCGACTGCGCCAAGGAAGGCGATGTCATCGACCGAGGAGCCGACCAGGTCCGGGCGCACCGCGCGGACTGTCAGGTAGGTGGCGGAGGCCAGGAACGTCACCGCCCATCTGGTTCCCAAGAAGGTGCCCTGCGGAAAGGTGTAGAGGAACAGCACGAGGCTGATGGAGCCGAGCGCCGTCCATGCCGGATCGAGCCATGTCGAACGGATCGACCCGCTCATCCACATCATCGGAAAGGCGACGAGAAGGACCGAAGCGACTACCGTCGACCGTTCCGCGCGACCGCGCCAGGCGACGACAAGCGCGGCGGCGAGCCAGGTTGCCAGAAAGGCGAGGTCGGTCGGCGAACGTGGATTGGTTGGCTGGGTCGCCAGGACGGTCACGAGAGCAGCGGCGACGAGCGCGACCCCGATCAGCCGTGCCGTCCCGCCCACTCGCGTGCTGTCCCTGCCCTCGAGCCCTGCTGACGCCACGGCACCATGGTCCCCGCGTTCGGGCGCGACAGCCATACCCCCGGCTGCCGGCAGTTGGGCCCTTCGACCGCCCAACTGACCGGCGTGGGATGACCGACTCCTCACGGGCTCAGCCAGCGTTCGGCGCCAGCCGCCGTGAATGCAACGCGATCCGCACCTGCCAAGCCCCGAGCACGACGAGGTGAAGGATCGACCCGGGCCCGGACAGGAAGGCATACCCCTCCTGCGGCACACTCGGGGAGAAGACGAGAACGGTGATGACCGCCGCAGTCACGAGGGTCAGCCAGCCGTAGCCGGCCCAGCGCGGGTCCCGCCACACCGCCCAGGCGAAGACCGGAAGGGCCACGATGGGCACCAAGGTGACCAACAGGAACCCGGCAAAGTGCAGGGCCGCGTGCCAGCTCTGCGGCGGTCCGTGCTCGGTGCCCATCGTGAAGGTGCCGAGCAGCGGACCACAGGCGAACACCATGAGCAGCACCCGGGCGGCCCGCGCCCGACGCGTGGGCGGCAGGGCGTCCCGAAGCCCGATTGCGAAGATCATGGTGAGCAGCCCGTACGCGAAGAAGCCGAGGTACATCAGCAGCCCGAATCGTTCCAGCTGATGGCCGCTGACGTCGACGTGACCGTGCAGGACAGCGAGTATGGCGAGTGTGACGAGAAACCAGATCGGGGCCAGGGCTCCGGCAGCACCGGTCAGTTTGCCCACGTGTTTCGTGTCCAGTTCGGCCTGCGGGTTCATGAGCGACCTCCTGCGGGTGGGTGGTGCGCCGACAGTAGAGAGGGCCGCGTCCCGCTTGGAAGGGTCCCCCGTCCCGGGTGGCGTCCTGTGTCTGCCGACCTCGCGCTGCTGGCCAACGCCTGAGCGCGGCGTGCTTTCTCAAGCCCTGAAATGAACCGGGGCGTGGCATTTCTCGTGTTACCGCTGTACCCACAAGCAGGGAGCGACTATGCGTACGGCTCAGGCCGGACCGACGGCTGGGCTGATCGCCCAGCTGGCGCTGCTGGGCGGGCTGGCCGGGACTGTCGGCCTCAGCCCATCCGGATGGGTTGTCGGCACCGCCTGCGCGCTGATCACGAGCGCGGCACTCGCGTGCGGCCTCGTGCGCTATGGCAGAGACGGGTTGGGGCCTGCCGACGGGGTCACCCTGACCCGGGCCACGCTCGCCTGCGGCGTGGCCGCGCTGACGGTGGACTCCTTCGGCCGACCCACCCGGGTAACGACGCTGGTGGGGTTGGCAGTCGTCGCGATCGTCCTGGACGGAGTCGACGGCTGGGTCGCGAGACGCACGGGAACGGCGTCGACGCTCGGCGCGCGGTTCGATATGGAGGTCGACGCGTTTCTGATTCTCGTCCTCAGCACGTATGTCGCCCGTTCGAGTGGCGCATGGGTGCTCGCGATCGGCGCGGCGCGCTACGCCTTCCTCGGAGCCGGCTGGCTGCTGCCGTGGATGCGCGGGTCACTGCCGCCGCGCTATTGGCGCAAGGTCGTCGCGGCCACCCAGGGCGTGGTGCTGGCGTGCGCAGCGGCGGACGTCCTGCCCCACGTGGTGACGGACGCCGCACTGTTCGGCGCGTTGGCTCTGCTCACCGAGTCGTTTGGCCGCGACGTGTGGGGGCTGTGGCGCCACCGGCCCGTCGAACCGGGCCGGATCCCGTTCCTGGCCGAGGCCCGGAACGCATCGGCAGGGCATGGGCACGAGGAGGATGTGTCGGAGTATGCCGGGCGACGGAGCTCGTGATCGCCCGGGCGACCGACGGGCCGCCCGCACATTCGTGAGCCGTGTGCTCGCGGCTCTAGGCGGCCTGCTCGCGTGGTTCGCCTTCGTCGCCCCGAACGAGATGAGTCGTCTCACGCCGAGCGCGTTCGTCCGTATCCCGCTCGAGGGACTCTTTTCGTCGCCCTCGCTCTCGTCCTGCCCCCCAGAGCGGGACGAATGACGGCGGCGCTTGTCGGGGTGCTGCTGGGCCTGTTGACCCTTGTCAAGCTCCTTGACTGGGGCTTTCTCGTTGGCCTTGGCCGGCCGTTCAACCCAGTGACCGACTGGAGCTACTTCGGATCCGCCGCGGGTCTTCTCAGCGACTCGATCGGCTGGCCCGTCGCGATCGTCTCCCTCGCGTCAGCCGGAATGCTGGGCGTGGCCGTCCTTGTCTTGATGCCGCTGTCGCTCCTTCGCCTGACGCGGCTCGTGGGCCGCCATGGCGCCACCTCGACCCGGGCTGTCACGGCGCTTGGGGTGGTCTGGGCTCTCTGCGCCGTGTTCGGCCTGCAGCTCGTCCCGGGCGCCCCGATCGCCTCCACGAGCGCGGCCAGCTTCGTCGACGGCAAAGTGAGCCAGGTTGGCGCCGGCATACAGAATGAGCGGGCGTTCGCCAGCGCGCTCGAGGATGATCCTGTTGGCAACACTGCTGCCGACAAGCTGCTGACCGGGCTGCGGGGCAAGGACGTCATTGTGGCTTTCGTTGAGAGCTACGGGCGCGTCGCGCTCCAAGATCCGGCGTTGTCGGCGCATCTCACTCCAGTGTTGGGCGCCGGGACCAGCCGACTGCGTGCGGCTGGATATTCCTCGCAGAGCGCCTTCCTCACCTCACCGACCCTTGGCGGCGCAAGCTGGTTGGCCCACGCCACACTGCAATCCGGCCTGTGGGTCGATGACCAGCAGCGCTACGACCACCTTGTCGCGAGCGACCGCTCCACCCTCAGCGACGCGTTCAAGCGCGCAGGCTGGCGGACGGTCGGCGACGTGCCGTCGAATGATCAGGACTGGCCGCAAGGAACGACGTTCTATCACTACGACCAGATCTACGACGCCCGCAACGTGGGGTATGCCGGTCCGAGGTTCAGCTACGCATCGATGCCCGACCAGTACACCCTGTCCGCCTTCCACAGCCTGGAGCTTGCTCAGCGCGACCGCGCCCCGGTCATGGCCGAGATCGATCTCGTGTCCAGCCATACGCCGTGGGCGCCGCTGCCGCAGATGGTCGACTGGGGCAAGGTCGGTAACGGCTCCGTTTTCGATGCCATGCCCGGGCAAGGCGATTCACCGGACGTCATGTGGCGCGATCCCAGTCGAGTACGGACTGCGTACGGGCAGTCCATCGACTACTCGCTGAGCGCCCTTATCTCCTTCGTGGAGACGTACCGCGACAACGATCTCGTGCTCGTCATCCTCGGCGACCACCAGCCCGCGACGATGGTGTCCGGTGCGGGTGCGAGCCACGATGTGCCGATCACGATCATCGCCCACGACCCGGCCGTGATGGACCGGATCTCCGGGTGGGGGTGGCAGGAGGGGATGACGCCCGGCCCGGACGCGCCGGTTTGGCCGATGGACGCCTTCCGCGACCGCTTCCTCACCGCGTACGGCCCGTAGCCGCCGCACGACTATCCGTGCTCGAATCACGCCGACTGCCGGGTAGAACGAGCCAGCGACACGAGGTCGCGTATGCCGGCGTCCGGCAGGTAGGCCCGGCTCAGCGCCAGCCCGATCCGGGGTAGCGCCGCCTCGTCGGGGAAGACGAGGAACAGGGGGTCGAACTGTGGCTGGAACTTCGTCTTGAACGAGTGGAGCGACCGGAACCCGTAGTAGGGCTCCAGAGCCGCCCCCATCCGGTCGAGGAACGCGTCGAGGGTGCCGCGGTCGAGGGTCGACTCCCCCGCCGGGTCGGTACGGGCCAGGGGCGCGCCGGAAAGGGACGCGACCTGGGCTCCTTCCTGCTTGAAGGCCAGGCTCGACGAAGCGATGAGGAACTCCATCGAGTAGCGGAAGCCGCCGGCGAAGGCGGCGCATGACATCGAGGGTCCACCCCGCCGGCTCGCCACCGCCGATCGTCGTGGATCGGCATCCACGAGGTGACCCCGTGGACAGTCGCGTCGGCGTCCACGGCCAGACCGACGCGGACTCGAGGATCGATCGCCTCGTCCACTCCGCCGAGGGTGAAGCCCAGCTCCGGCAGACCCTTGTCCTGGACCCACTCCGTGGAGATGGCCCGCACCTGCGTCTGGATCCCCCGCGGCTGGTCGGCGAGCGCCCCAAGGCGCAGCTCGATGCCCTGTTTGGCCGCCTGGTTCATCGCGGTGCGGACGTCCTGCCACGCCTTTCCCTTGAACTCCAGGGACGGCAGGTCGATCACTGCCTCCTCGGCGACCTGGATCGAGTGCCAGCCCATGTTCGTCGCGTGGCGGGACGCCTCCGAGGTCACGGTGAACAGGCAGGGCACGAGCCCGGCCGAGTGGACGTCGTCGGCGAAGGCGCGCAGCAGGTCCGAGCGCTGCGACTGCGTTCCCGCGACTGGGTCACACAGCCCGATGGCCACGCCTGCATGGACGCGATAGGCGATGTATCCCGGGGGCGCCTCCCGCTCGAACCAGCGGTTCTCCGGCCACGTCGTCATCCACGCAAGGTTGTTGACCGTGCCCACCTCCTGCAGCAGGCCGGTGGCGACGTCGCGTTCGTCCTGGCCGGCGGGCGCGGTCAGGCTGCCCGCCATTCGACGCGCGCGGCGAGGCGAAGGGTTACGGAAGGCACGGCGCCCGAAGACGAGGACGGCGAGACCAAAGGCGTTGCCCACGAGGTCGTAGAGAGCCGCCGGCAGTCCAGGCTCGCCGTCGAGGATCATCACCACGAGGCCGACGATCTGAATGAACACGACCAGGGCAAGCAACGCGAACGCCCAGCGCCAGGCCCGGCGCCTGCCCTTGTAAAGGCTTCTGGCCAGCCACAGCCAAAGAACCGCCTGGATGAGCGCGCCGATGACGTCGCGGTTTGAGAGCTGGGCCACCTTGGCCTCGGTCGGAGAGCGTGCTCACCAGTGGGCCGTCCACGGTCGTGAACGGCTGGATGAGGCCCTCGACCGCAGCGAGGACGAAGAAGGCCGACGCAAGCAGCCGGTAGTCCTTCCTGGCCAGGGGACGAACCGTCGGTCTGGGCGCGCGTCCGAGCAGGACCGGTCCGAGCGCCAGCCCGACCGCGACCCCGATGGCGTGTTCGAGGTCGGCCAGACCCCCGACATGGACGAGGGCCAGGAAGGCGTATGCCGCGAGAACGGTTCTGGCGCGCCCCCTCCACCGGACCGCGAGGGTTACCGTCGCGGCTGCGGCAGCGCCGAGGAAACCCGCAGAGGGTCCGGCATCGCGCTGGTGCGACAACAGCGTTGCCCACAGGTATCCGTGGTCGGCGACAAGCCACAGCAGCAGGGCCGTTCCGACGACCGTGGCGAGCTGGGTGCCAACCAGGGCCAGGGCAGCCTTCGCGGTGCCCAGACGCCACTCGGCGAAGCCGCCAAAGACGGCCACTCCGAGCAGGATGGGCAGATACTGCAAGGGCTGGAGGGCGAAGAAGGCCCCCGTGCACGATCGTCCACCACTGTCGCGCTTGGAGTGCCGGAAGGCCGTAGGTCACCGACCCAGAAAGGGCCTGCGACTCGAGAGGGTTCCACAGGGTTGTCGTCAGTACGCCCACGATGACGATGGCGGCGATCAGCCCGGTCGTCAGCGGGA
>CAVRXF010000046.1:0-3613 GCA_963724925.1 uncultured Actinomycetota bacterium
GTGATCCGCGGCTACCGCGCCGTCGTGGACGCCGACGAGGTCGGCCTGCCGCTCACCGCGTTCATCTCCATGTTGCCCCTCGACCCCGCAGACCCCGATGACGTGCCGGACCGGCTCAAGGGGGTGCCCGAGATCGAGGCCTGCTACTCGGTCGCCGGTGACTTCAGCTATGTCGCGGTGGTCCGGGTCGCCTCTCCCGTCAAGCTCGAGGACCTGCTCGCCCGGATCGGCGGCTGCGCACGTCCAGACGCGCACCACGGTGGTGCTGTCGACCCCGTGGGAAGGCCGCCCGGTGATCACTCCGGACGAGCAGCCGACGCCCTGACTTGACGCAGAAGTCGCTCGGTCGAGTGTGTATCGGGCTGGTTTGCAAGCCGATACACACTCGACCCGAGGGCGCGGCGACGGCGGTGGGCGACCGGCGACCGGCGTCGACCACATCACAGTTGGTCGGTGGGCTCCAGGGCTACGGCCTCCTTGGCCGGGGCCACCGTCGCGGGGCAGCTGCGCCGCTGCCAGAACCAGACCGCCCAGGCGCCAAGGGTGAACGCCACGGCCGTCAGCGCCAGCGAGGTCATCGAGCCGATCACCAGCGGAATGACGAGCCCGGCGATCACGGCGTTCAGCAGAGTGTTCGTCACCGCCTGCAACGACGACGCGGTGCCCCGGTGCGCGGGTTGCCGGTCGAGCAGGACCAGGGTGACGATCGGGAAGACCAGCGCGATCCCCAACGCGGTGAGCACCGGCCCGATGAGCACCCAGGGCAGGTGCGGCCCGCCGGTCACCGTCAGGCCGAGCACCTGCAGGGCGCCGCCAAGCGCCGACGAGGCGAAGCCCAGCGTGATGAACGTCCCCGTGCGAAGCCGCCCGGCCAGCCGGCCGGTAAGGAAGGATCCGAAGATCAGCGCCACGACAACGGGTACGAACAGCACACCGAAGTCGCTCGGACCCAGGTGCAGGTGGGTGACGATGATGGCCGGAGCCGCCGCGATGTAGGTGAACAGCGCGGCGAAGTTCAGCGCCGAGACGCCGCATAGCCGGGCCACGTTGGGGTCCCTGGTCATCGACCACACCGCGCCAACCAGGGCGCCGGGGCGGAAGGGGGTCCGCCGCGCCTTGGGGTGCGTCTCGGGCAGGAAGACCCAAGCAGCCAGCAGCAGCACCAGCCCGAAGCCGGCCAGGAACCAGAAGATGCTGCGCCAGCTCGACCAGCCGAGCAGCCATCCGCCGACGATGGGCGCGACCGCAGGGGCCACGCCGAAGATCATCGACATGTGCGACATGGTGCGCTGGGCCGCCTCACCTTCGAACACGTCCCGCACGATGGTGCGCCCGACGATCATGCCGGCTCCGGCGCACAGGCCCTGCATCGCCCGACCCGCCAGCAGCCAGCCCATCGAGGGGGCGATGGCGCACACCGTCGAGGCCAACGTGTAGGCGAACGAGCCGACGACGATCACCGGCTTGCGACCGACTGCGTCGGAGATCGGGCCGTGGAACAAACTCATCGCGGCGAACGCAACCAGGTAGACACTAATCGTCTGCTGCATGGCCGCAGCGTCGACCCCGAACTCGTGCCCGATGTCGGCGAAGGCCGGAAACATCGTGTCGATGCTGAACGGCCCGATCATCGTCAAGGTCGCCAGCAGCAGAGCGAGCAGTCCCGTGCGACGAGGGCGTCGGGTTGCCGCTGGGGTCCCGCTCGCCTTCGCCACGCTGAAACAGTATGCCCAGCCAGGCCCAAGGTATGCCGTGCCCTGCAGGGGGTCAGGGGCACGGCATACCGTCTGTGGGGTCGCCTCAGACGAGCTGGGCGGCTGAGGCGAGCCGGCTTGCGGCGGCGGCCTCGAGTGCGGTGTCGTGGCTCGTGGCGTGGTCGGACGTCGCGCGCCACCAGGCCTGGCCGGCCGGCGGCAGGGTGTAGATCGGGTCGTAGTACACGTACTCCCGAGACAGCGCCGCATCGTCGGATGCATCCAGGGAGGTGCGGTAGTTCTTGCGCCAGAACGAGATGCCCCGCTCGCGGTCGTAACTCTCAGCCTGGTGCACCCACCGCTTGCCGACCAGCGGCACGTCGCAGACGATCCGCGGGGTCGCGAAGCCAGGCAGGTACCCCATGATCGCGTGCTGCAGCGCCTGCGCCTCGGCGAGGGGACAGACGCCAGTGCTCGCTGAACGGGATCATGTCGCACATGTAGAAGTAGTACGGGGTGATAGCGGCATTGTCCTGCAAGGCGAAGCACAGGTCGAGCAGCGCCTCTGGCGAGTCGTTGACGCCCCGCATGAGCACGCCCTGGTTGCGGATGTTGAACAGACCCGCCTCCAGCATCGAGCGGCTCGCCTTGGCGACCAACGGGGTCACCGAGTTCGCGTGGTTGACATGGGTGTGGATCGCCACGTGGACGCCCCGGCGCCGCGCCACCGTGGCGACTCGACCGATCCCTTCGACCACATCGTCGGCGAGCCAGTGCTGGGCAGGCCCATGAGCGCCTTGGTCGCCAGGCGCACGTCGCGGACGGAGTCGATCTCCAGCAGCCGCAGCACGAACCCCTCCAGCACCTTCCACGGCAGGTTCGCCACGTCGCCACCGGAGACCACGACGTCGCGAACCGTGGGGGTGGCGCGCAGGTAGTCGATCATCGCGGTATGCCGGTCGGCCGGCTTGGCGGCGAAGCGCAGCTTGCTCACCTGGGGCGTGGAGTTGCCGACCAGGTCCATCCGCGTGCAGTGCCCGCAGTACTGCGGACACGTGGAGAGCAGTTCGGCGAGGACCTTGGTGGGGTAGCGGTGGGTGAGTCCTTCTGCGGCCCACATCTCCTGCTCGTGCAGCGAGTCGCGCATGGCCTTCGGGTGCGACGGCCAGTCAGCGCGCCGGTCGGAGAAGACCGGCAGCATGTACCGGCGCACCGGGTCGGCGTAGAGGGCGGCGGTGAACTCGCGGCCCGCGGCCGGCATTCCGGTGCCGGGGGCCGGCACCATCGTGTTGAGCATCTGCGGGGTCACGAGCATGGACATCGTGGCGCGCTCGGCCTGGTCGCGTTCCAGGTCGCGGTAGAACCCGTCGAGCACGAGCGAGCCCAGCACGGCGTGGAGCTGGCGGACGTTCTTGACACAATGGCTGCGCTGCCACTGCACGTCCGCCCACTGCACGGGCGTCACGGCGGACCAGCCCGGCAGTCGGGTCCAGTCGGGCTCGACGAGCTCCCGCTGGCGGTAGACGTACGGCTGCTCAATTCCTTGCGTCATACGTCTAGGATAAAGGAAGATCTCCTGTGCTCTGTTGCCAGGACGTAAAATCATTCGTCAACTGCGTGACTCGAAGGACATCGTGAGCCAACCGTCGTCCTCGCCGTTCGGCCTGCACCGGGTGCTGGAGCCGGCCGGGGAGGCGGTGACGCTGCCGCAGGCCGCGCTGCGGCTGGACACCCGGGCGCAGCTATGGCCCGACGAAGTCCGCGTGGACGTCGAGACACTCAACCTCGATGCGGCCTCGTTCCGGCAGCTGAGTGAGAGCCATCGGGGCGCCGATGGCACGGTGGACGGCGACGCGGTCCGACACGAGGTCCTCGCGATCATCGCGGCGCGAGGCAAGCTGCAGAACCCGGTCACCGGG
>CAVRXF010000047.1:0-9094 GCA_963724925.1 uncultured Actinomycetota bacterium
CGCGATGCCCATCAGGGAGGCGAACCAGCCGGGGTGAAGCCCGTGCAGACGCGACGGTTCCGCTACCTGTTCAGTCCGGACGGTCCCGCTCCCCTCGCCCGGTGTCGGAGTCCGGGCGCCACTCGTCACGCCGCTCACCGCCTCGCGGTGTGAGGGGAGGTCTCGGCGGGCGTCATGACGGTAGGCAGGGGCGTGGCTGCTGAGCAGCGCACGAAGCTCGGCGGGCCGGGACCTGCCCGGAGAGCACGAGTTTCTCGTCGACGACCAGGGCCGGGGTGGCCATCACGCCGTAGCCGACGATGGTCGGGTAGTCGGTGACCTTCTCGATGGTGGCGTCCACGCCGAGCGCGTCGACGGCCTGCCGGGTGACGCGTTCGAGGTTGACGCAGTTGGTGCAGCCGGGGCCGAGCACCTTGATGATCATGAGCGAGTCCTTTCAGTGGTGGGGTTTCGGGTTCAGGCGAGGATGAGGTTGAACAGGTAGCCGATGATCACGATGCCGGTGGCGGTGACGGCGACGAACGCGGCGAGCAGCGGCGGCTTGAGCACCCGGCGCAGCAGGATCAGTTCGGGCAGGCTGAGCGCGACGACGGCCATCATGAACGCGAGCAGGGTGCCCATCGGCAGGCCCTTGTCGTACAGGGCCTCGACCAGCGGCATGATCCCGGCGGCGTTGGAGTACAGCGGCACGCCGATGGCGACGGCGACCAGCACACCGAAGGGGTTGCCGGGCCCGGCGTAGGTGGTGAAGAAGTCGGTGGGCACCCAGCCGTGGATGACCGCGCCGAGCCCGATCCCGACCAGCAGGTAGGGCCAGATCTTGCGCAGGATGGTGCGCGACTTCTTCCATGCCCATCTGGATGCGCTGGTCGAACGTCAACCCGGCGGAGGAGTCGATGACCTGCCCGCCCAGCTTGGTTTCGAACACGAACGGTTCGACCCATTTCTGCACGCCCGAGCCGGCCCAGGACCCACCCGGCGACGATCGCGACGATCAGGCCGGCGCCGATGTAGATGGCGGTGACCTGCCAGCCGAACAGGCTGAACAGCATGCCGATGGCGATCTCGTTGACCATCGGGCTGGCGATCAGGAAGCTCAGCGTGACCCCGATCGGCACGCCGGCGGCGACGAACCCGATGAACGCCGGGACGGCGCTGCAGGAGCAGAACGGGGTGATCACCCCGAGCCCGGCGGCCATCACGTTGCCGACGCCTTCGCGTTTGCCGCCGAGCAGGGCGCGGGTGCGTTCGATGCTCATGTAGGAGCGCAGCACGGTGACGATGAAGATGATCGCGACCAGCAGCAGCGCGATCTTGATCGTGTCGTACACGAAGAAGTGCAGCGGTGCCGGTCAACCGGGCGTCCGGGTCCATCCCGAACCCGTTGTACAGCAACGCGTCCCACAGCCAGCCGTTCACCCAGTACACCGTGACCCAGGCCGCGGCCGCGGCGGCCAGGGTGAGGACCTGACCGCGGTGGGTGGTGGGGATCCGTTCGGCGATGCTCATCACGGCACCGGCGCGGCTGTCTACGGCTCCGGGCAGGGCGGCGTGCAGTCGGTCCAGCGCGTCCGCGGCCAGGGCGTAGTCGATCCACCGGCCGCGGCGGCTGGCGGTGACCAGGCCGGCCTCGCGCAGCACCTTCAGGTGGTAGCTGAGCAGGTTCGCGGCGATCGGAACGTGCTCTTGCAGGTTGCACACACACGACCCGCCGCCTGCCAGCTGGCTCAGCAACGTCCACCGGATCGGGTCCGCAGCGGCGTTGAGCAGCTGTGCGGATCCGCGTGGCGCGTTCAGACCTCAGGTCTGACAGTTCAAGCGCAGTTGAAGTAGCCACGTTTGAATCGTCGCCGCCCAGCGGGAACCGTCTCTCAGAGGCGTAAGTCCCTGCTGAGCGGCGCTTCGACGTCGCCCTGGGCGCCGTGCTCGTGACCACCGAGTTGTCGATCAGACGCGGGACCCCCGCTGTGACTGGGTACGCAGCAGCCGCGGCGACGATGCTCGTCATCGACGCCTGGTTCGACGTCCTCAACGCAGCACCGGCTCCGACGTGCTGGTCGCTGCGGCGATGGCTTTCATAGTCGAGCTGCCGTTGGCGTACATCTGCTGGCAGCTGTCTGTAAGAAGGACGCGACCCGGCTGAGTCGAAGTCAGTGGTGGGTCGGCCCGGGGATGAAACGGGGGGTGCGGACCGCGTAGGCGGCGTACCCCGGGAACCGCTTCGCGAGGTGTCGTTCCTCCCAGCGGGCCTTGGCGTTGATCAGCACGACCAGCGCCACGCACGCCGCCGCGGTCCACACGCTGCCCGGAGGTGAGGCGTGCGGGCCACGGCGAACAGCAGGAGCCCGCTGTAGATGGGGTGCCGGACGAAGCGGTAGAGCCCGCCGGTGCGGAGCTCGGCGTGGGAGTTGGGCAACGGCGCCGCGGTCAGACCGCGGCCGAGCGCGGTGGCGGCGACCACCATGAGGACGATCCCGACCCCTGCGGCGACCTGGGCGGCGCGAGCGAGGGCGACCGGAAGGGTCCAGTGTCCGCGCCCGGAAGCAGAACGATCAGCGCCAGCAGGACGAACTGGCCCAGGACCAGGAGCCACGCAGTGCGACGGTCGCCGGCCGAAGGCGCATGGTCGGCTCGGGTGGGGCGGTCACGACGGCCTCACGCGAGGGACAGGAAGAGCTTCTCCAGGGCGGCGAGGTCCGGGGTCCCGGCCTTCTCCGGCTGGGTGACGCACTGCCGCAGGCCGCTGGCGACGATCGCGAAGCCGGCCCTGTCCAGCGCCTTGGAGACCGCGGCGAGCAGGGTGACGACGTCCTGGCAGTCCCGGCCCTCCTCGAGCATGCGGATGACGCCGCCGAGCTGGCCCTCGGCCCGGCGGAGCCGGTTGAGGATCGGGGTGATGTCGTCGGTGTCGAGCTCCACGGGGTCTCCTGGTTGGTGGGTGGGCATGGTCGGTCAGGTGGTCAGGCAGTCAGCGCGGCCAGCGCGGCCTGGAGCCTGCCGGCCGCCTCGTCGACGACCGGCTGCAGGGCGGGGTTGCCGGAGACGCTCACCATGGTCATCGGGTCGATGGCTTCCACGACGGTGCCCTCGTCAGTCTGGCGGACGATCACGTTGCAGGGCAGCAGCAGGCCGACCGAGGGCTCGGCCTGCAGCGCCCGGTAGGCCAGCGGCGGGTTGCAGGCCCCCAGGATCAGGTACGGCGCCAGGTCCGCGTCCAGCTTGGCCTTCATCGTCGCCTGCACGTCGATCTCGGTCAGCACCCCGAACCCCTGGTCGGCCAGGGCGACCCGAACCGCGGCGACGGCGTCGTCGAACGGCTGGTCCAGGACGACCGTCGTGCCGTAGCTCACGACTGGGCCATCGTCTGGTCGGCGTGTCGCCGCTGCCTGCTCGGCGATCTGGCGGCGGACGTCGTCCATGTCCAGGCCGCGCACGCCGGCGATGACCTGCTGCAGGGCCGCCGCGGGCAGGGCGCCGGGCTGGGAGAACACCAGGATGCCCGTCGCGGAACGCCATCAGCGTCGGGATCGAGGTGATGCCGGCGGCGCCGGCCAGACCCTGCTCGGCCTCGGTGTCGACCTTGCCGAACACGATGTCCGGGTGCGCCTGCGAGGCGGCCTCGAACACCGGGGCGAACTGCCGGCACGGGCCGCACCAGGACGCCCAGAAGTCGACGAGCACGATGTCGTTGTCCAGCACGGCGGTCTCGAAGGTGCCGGCGGTCAATGCGACGGTAGCCATGGGTCACATCCTCGGTCGTGAAGCGGGCCAGATACCCCTATGGGTATAGTAGCGGTGCGGGAAGGGTTCTATTCCTGCGGATGCAGCCTCGCGCCGGCCGGAGCTCACGGCACCACGCTCGAGGATGCCGGACGGCCATCGGGTCAGGCGCCGAGGACGGCGCGGGTGACGGTGAACATGGCCACGGCGACCATCAGGGTCAAGACGCGCCAGCGCCCGAGCCTCAACCACCAGGGTCGCGTTCCCGGCGACGCTCGAGGGAAACGGTTGGCGCAACGTCGTCCTGCTCGAGTGACGCAGCCCTGGTCCTGGTCTAATCCGTCGCGTCCACCTCTGGACGCGCGCCGGCCTCGATGACGTGGGCGAGGGTGAGTTGCCGCCGATGGTGCTGGTAGTGCTGGGTGGCGTAGTGGTAGGCGTCCGCCAGGGTCATGTAGTCGCGGAAGTAGGGGTCCCAGCCGGTCGGAAAGTGCATCCCCCGGGCGAGATCGGCGGGCGCTGGCCTGCAGGAGTGAGGCGGCCAGGCCGTTGACGGTCCGGTCGATGGTGCGCTCCACGCCGGGCGGTGGCCCAGCACGCCGCGCTCCGCCCAAGGAGCCGAGGTAGTTGACCACGTGGAAGGGCCGGGTGGCGGCGTTCAACAGGGCCGCGAACGCCCCGGGACACGCCGTCGGGCAGCCGGCCAAGGATTCGGACCAGCAGGAGCAGTAGACGCACCACCAGGTACCCGAACAGCATGTGGAAGAGCAGCTGCTCGTTGGTCCACTTGGTGCCGTCAGAGCCTCGGCGCAGCTCGGCGCTGGTCGCGTTGTCCAACAGGCGGCGGAAGTCAGCCGCGGCCTCCCGCATCTCCGTCACGATCTCGACCCTGTCCATAGGGGATACTCCCGGCGCCGAGCGAGTGAAGGACGAGGATCGCGCTCGGGGGTCACGGGCACCAGTGGCTCTCTTGGGCATCTCTAGGCAACTGGGGTCTGCCGTTCCCCACCCCCGGACGGCGATGCTCAGCGAGCACGGACCCGGGGCGTCGAGGGTGGCCGGTAGGCCATCGCGCAGTCACCGCGCAGCGATTCGCGCACCGTCGAGGAACCACGTGTTCCTGACTGCAGAAGGCCCGTCGAACGGGCTTTACGTAGCTGACTCCACCTCGGCTAGCTTCGAGATTAGGGAGCAGGGAGATGGTAGAAGTGATATCAGCTTCAGCTACCGGATGATGACCAGGTCCGCGGACGCCAGAACGGGACGCCTTGGCCGCATGGAACCATTTACCGAGGAAGAGCAAATAGTCGTCGCACCATCCGTGGACCACCCAACTAGCCCTCTTCCTTCAGCTCCGCCCCCTCTCCTTCGCCTCCCTTACGACCGGAGAATGGTCCGTCGGGAGAGTCGGTGCCGACGGAGGCACTCCTCTCTCAGGCCAGCCGCCTCAGCTTTCGTCGCGTGAACTCTCCCCCATTCCGGTTGTCAGGATATCTGCCGGCCAAGGGACACTCTGGGGCCAATCCGCGGGTCGTGCGCGCCTCAAGCCTCCCCACCGAGTCTCTGGCCGACGGTGCACCGCAGTCGAAGGTCAGACCACGGCGAGCGATGGCGGCGTTGGGGCCACGGATGCGACATAGGACCGAACCCGCCCCAGCCCCCGCCAGCCGCACCTCACACCAGGAACGCCCTCATCAACGCATGATCACCAGACTCTGCCGGGCCGTGGGCCGGCGACGGGGTGTATGCAAGTCGCTTGTGCCGTACTACGCTGGACAATTCGATCAGTTCTGGCTCCGACGGTTGAACGAGCGGTGAGCGGCACGTGGGGAGGCGCGGCATAGCGAACCTCGACGCCTGGGAGCTTGTCACGCAGGACGCCGAGGTCCTGTCGGTCCGTGACGTGTCGCTGCCGAGCGGCAAGGTCCTTTATGCTCCGGGTCGGAGCACGATGAAGCGCCACAGGATGCTCCGAGCAGGATCCATGTCACCCGACTCTGGGACCCTGCAAAGAAGGGCGTCTACCCGGTCGGCGGCTCCGCGCCGGAAGATCTCTTCTGCGCCGGAACCGCGGGCACCCCCTCCTGTCCGACGGCGACTTTCGCTCGGCGCCACGAGCGTCGATCTCTCAGGGACGGAAGACCCGGAATGGGGCCCGCGCGGCCGGCTACGCTTACATGGGCACGATGGTTGCGTGGCGCTCCTGCTGCGGGTGAGGGAATCCATACCATGAGCGTGGCTGGAGGCAACGGCGTGCCGAGCGACTTTACTGCTGTCCGTTTGGGTGTTTGAGTACCAGGGTGGCGCGATCTTCGCCTCCTATCTCAGGATTTCCTGAGAGCGATCGCTCCAGCTTCCGATGAACAGGTTGAGTTGGAGGGGCAGGGCGGCTTTGGGGTGGAGGTCCGCACGGCACAGGATGATGTCCGGCACCGCCAGGTGATGCCAGATCCCTTGGCCCAGGACCTAGAAGTCTTCTCGCCGGATCCAGCCGAGTCTATCGTGCGCTTGCCGATCGCACGGCCATCCGGAATGTTCACTGTGCTGATTCCGAACCTGCATGATGCAGATCATGTAGTGCTGATCAGTACTGCCACAACGAATCATGCACAACAAGTCGCAGTGCAGCGCCCTGCCACCGAGTTGACGCGTTTCTCGCTTGGCCAGGATAGCAGGGGAGTGCATGATGACCAGGAATGACGGCCTCGTCCTGGGCACGACAAAGGTGGTCGACAACGGTCCACGCTCGCTGCGCTTCAACCTCGTCATCATGGGCGATGGATATCAAGCCACCGAGATGGCCAACTACGCGAGCAACGTTTCACAATTCGTAAACACGATGTTGACAACCCCACCGTTCGACGAAGTTGGAAACACCATCAACGTCTACCGCGTCGATGTCATCTCCACGGACAGCGGTGCCGACGACCCATCGACCTCTAGCTGCGCCGGATCCGGAACTACAGCGCGAACCTATTTCGACGCGTCGTTCTGTACGGGCGGATTGCGACGTGCGCTTACGGTAGATAACTCGACCGCCGTACTGACCGCCCTCTCCGAAGTACCTGAAGCGCACGCGGTGCTCGTCGTCGTCAATTCTATGATATACGGAGGCACCGGTGGCCTTGTCGGGACCGTCTCGCTTGCTTTCGGAGCCGAGCAGATTGCACTCCACGAACTTGGACACACCGTATTCCACCTCGCCGATGAATACGAGTCCTACCGAGGATGCTCCAGCGGAGAAACCGACCACAACAACAATCCGCTGATTGAACCCGCGGCACCAAACGTCACCATAAATACCAACCTGGGCCACACTAAAGTGGCGACGCTATATCGCAGCCAGTACCCCGATACCCACCACCTTGAACGCCGACTGTACGAAATGCGACCCTCAGCCCAACCCAATCCCCGTACCCGTGGGCACAGTCGGGCTATTCGAAGGCGCGAACACCTACCACTGCAAGGCCTTTCGACCAGAGTTCAACTGCAAGATGAGGACGCTCAATGCTCCCTCTGGAAGAGTTTGCCTTGAGCAGATCCGCACCGTAATTACGCCCTATGGTCAAGACTCGTGGGAGATCCGACCTCAGCCACATTTGTCGCGGGTGCGGCGGCTGCGGCAGGCGATCCGGTGGTGTACGTCACCGACTTTGCCGGACAGGGGCCCACCGCCCGAGTGGTGTACCGGGCAGCGGGGTCGTTTCGGGCAGGCGGCGCCGGGAACGTGTACGAGCTGTCCTACTCGCCCCTCACCGGGGTGTGGACTGCCACGGACCTGACCACGTTCGTGGTGGGGGCGGCGGCTGCGGCAGGCGATCCGGTGGTGTACGTCACCGACTTTGCCGGGCAGGGGCCCACCGCCCGAGTGGTGTACCGGGCAGCGGGGCTGTTTTGGGAGGCGGCGCCGGGAACGTGTACGAGCTGTCCCGCTGCCCCTCACCGGGGTGTGGACCGCCACGGACCTGACCACGTTCGTGGTGGGGGCGGCGGCTGCGGCAGGCGATCCGGTGGTGTACGTCACCGACTTTGCCGGGCAGGGGCCCACCGCCCGAGTGGTGTACCGGGCAGCGGGGTCGTTTGCAGGCGGCGCCGGGAACGTGTACGAGCTGTCCTACTCGCCCCTCACCGGGCTGGACCGCCACGGACCTGACCACGTTCGTGGTGGGGGCGGCGGCTGCGGCAGGCGATCCGGTGGTGTACGTCACCGACTTTGCCGGGCAGGGGCCCACCGCCCGAGTGGTGTACCGGGCAGCGGGGTCGTTTGGGGCAGGCGGCGCCGGGAACGTGTACGAGCTGTCCTACTCGCCCCTCACCGGGGTGTGGACCGCCACGGACCTGACCACGTTCGTGGTGGGGGCGGCGGCTGCGGCAGGCGATCCGGTGGTGTACGTCACCGACTTTGCGGGGCAGGGGCCCACCGCCCGAGTGGTGTACCGGGCAGCGGGGTCGTTTGGGGCAGGCGGCGCCGGGAACGTGTACGAGCTGTCCTACTCGCCCCTCACCGGGGTGTGGACTGCCACCGACCTCACCGCGGTCAGCGGCGCTCCCGCCGCCCTCGGAGAGATCACCGCATATACCACGGATCTTCCCGGGCAGGGGCCCACCGCCCAGTGGTGTACCGGGCAGCGGGGTCGTTTGGGGCAGGCGGCGCCGGGAACGTGTACGAGCTGTCCTACTCGCCCCTCACCGGGCTTGACCGCCACCGACCTCACCGCGGTCAGCGGCGCTCCCGCCGCCCTCGGAGAGATCACCGCGTATACCACGGATCTTCCCTCGCAGGGGCCCACCGCCCGAGTGGTGTACCGGGCCGCCGGCGCCGGGTTGTTTGGGCAGCGGGGATCGGGAACGTGTACGAGCTGTCCCACCCGCAGTCCATCGGAGTGTGGACCGCCACCGACCTCACCGCGGTCGGTATAGGCGCTCCGGCCGCCGCCGGAAAAATCCGCGCATATACCACTGACCTCCCCGAGCAACGCGACACAACTCACCTCGTCTACCGCTGTAGCATAGGCCACATTCTCGAAGTACTACACATCGAAGCTCGGTTGCCCTAGGGCTCCTTCGGTGCCAGTGCCCAACGCCCATCCAATGCGTTTGCTACCAGATCTCCGGGTCGTCGGGTCCCAGGAGGGAGGGCACCAAGGGCGCAGCCTGTGGGGACGCAATCGGTGGGCGTCATCGCCCGAGTTCACCAGCACGCACAATGACCAGCGCTGCGACGTCCGCCCGACGGTGGCTGCGAGGCGATGATCGGTAGCTCCTTGCTGGAGCAGGAGGTCCCAGCCCGGACGCCAGAGACATCGAGGTCGCGGTGCTGCGGCACGAGCTCGCCGTTCTGCGTCGCCAGGTGAGCCGTCCGCGTTACGGCCCG
>CAVRXF010000048.1:0-35625 GCA_963724925.1 uncultured Actinomycetota bacterium
AGGCCGCTGTCACCCTTGCCTACTCGAAGGTCAGCGACAGCCGTGTCGCCAGCGAGATCCAGGGGGAGGACGGGACGCTGGTCATCGACCACGTACCCGACCCGCGTCAGCTCGTGCTCGTCGATGGGCACGGCCGGCAGCAGGAGATCAGGGTCGACAAAGCGGACATCAACATGGTCTACGAGTTCGCCGAGTTCCTTCGCCTCGTGGAGGCCGGCTCGGGTAGCGATCGCTGGAACGACGTGACCGAGCGCCGCCTGCAGCTCATGGACTCCATTCGGGCCAGGCTGGGGCTACGGTTCCCCGCCGACCAACCCGTCGACTGATGGTCGACGCCGATCGGCTCGCCGGCTTTGGAGGGTAAAACTGAGCAACGGAGGTAATGCCGAGCGCTCTTGCGCACCTCAGCACCTCCACCGCTCGGGTTTGCTTACCGCTGCGGTGCACCCCTCGCCGCAGATACCTCCACACCAGGGGCACGGCATACCGAGGCTGCGGCTCAGCCCTGGCGCTGCTGCAGGTAGTAGCCGATCAGCCCCCGCGTCGAGGCGTCCTGAGCGTCCAGCGCGCCAGCGTCCCCCGCGACGGCGGGCTCGAGAGCCTTGGCCAGCTGCTTGCCCAGCTCGACGCCCCACTGGTCGAACGAGTCGATGCCCCACACGACGCCTTGGGTGAAGGTGATGTGCTCGTACAGCGCGATGAGCTGACCCACGACCGACGGGGTCAGCGCGGGCGCCATGATCGAGGTCGTCGGGCGGTTTCCGGAGAAGACCCGGGCCGGCACGATCGCCTCGGGGGTGCCCTCGGCGCGCACCTCGTCCGCCGTCTTGCCGAACGCCAGCGCCGCGGTCTGCGCGAAGAAGTTCGCGAGGAACAGGCCGTGCACGTCGGTCTCGCCGTCGCGCAGCGGGTATGCCGGGTTGGCCACCGCGATGAAGTCCGCCGGAATGAGCTGGGTGCCCTGGTGGATCAGCTGGTAGAAGGCGTGCTGGCCGTTGGTGCCCGGCTCGCCCCAGAACACCTCACCGGTGGCCGTGGTCACCGCGGAGCCGTCCCAGCGCACCGACTTGCCGTTGGACTCCATGGTGAGCTGCTGCAGGTATGCCGCGAACCGGTGCAGCTGCTGGGCGTACGGCAACACGGCGTGGCTGCGGGCGTCGAGGAAGTTGACGTACCAGACGTTGAGCAGGCCCATGATGGCGGGCACGTTGCGGGCGAGCGGCGTCGTGCGGAAGTGCTCGTCGATGGCGTGGAAACCCGCGAGGAACTCGCCGAACCGCTCCGGCCCGATCGCGACGGCAACGGACGTACCGATCGCCGAGTCGACGGAGTACCGCCCGCCGACCCAGTCCCAGAAACCGAACGCGTTCGCCGGGTCGATGCCGAACTCGGCGACCTTGTCGAGGGCGGTCGACACCGCGACGAAGTGCTTGGCCACGGCCTCGTTGCGTGAAGCCTCGGACCCGTCGATCGCGCCGACCGACTGCAGCGCCCCCAGCAGCCAGTCCTTGGCCAGCCGTGCGTTGGTCAGGGTCTCGAGGGTGGTGAACGTCTTGCTCGCCACGATGACGAGCGTGGTCTCAGGGTCGAGGTCGGCCGTCTTCTGGGCCACGTCGGTCGGGTCGATGTTGGAGACGAACCGGCAGCGCAGGGTCGGGCGCACATAGGGGGCGAGTGCCTCGTAGACCATGACCGGGCCGAGGTCGGACCCGCCGATGCCGATGTTGACCACGGTCTCGATCGGCTTGCCGCTAACCCCCCTCCAGGCTCCCGAGCGCACCCGCTCGGCAAAGGCGTACACGCGGTCGAGCACCTCGTGCACGTCGGCGTGGACCTCCTGGCCGTCGACGAGGAGGTCGAGCCTGCGAGGATCCCGCAGCGCCGTGTGCAGCACCGAGCGGTTCTCGGTGACGTTGATCCGATCGCCGGCGAACATCGCGTCGCGCCGTTGCTCGAGCCCGACCTGCTCGCCGAGCGCGGCGAGCGCCGCCGAGCGACCTCGTCGGTGACGAGGTTCTTGGACAGGTCGACCCGCAGGTCGCCGGCGGTGAGGGTCATTCGCTCGGCCCGCTCGGGGTCGGACGAGAACCACCCCGCAGGTCCGGCTCCAGCGTCGCCTTCAGCTCGCTGAGCCGGGCCCAGGCCGCAGTCGTCGTGGGGTCGATCGGTGCGCTCATCGCGGTGCCTCGTTGTCGTCGGGTGCCGGGACGCCCGCAGCCTATTGGGTCCGGCATACGGGCCGGTATGCCGTGCCGCGCGGCTACCGTGGGGGTATGCGCCTCACCCACCACGGACACGCGTGCCTGCTCGTCGAGGTCAACGACTGGCGGATCCTCATCGACCCTGGCAACTACTCGGACGGTTTCGAGGACCTTAGCGACCTGGACGCGATCATCGTCACGCACCAGCACGCCGACCACGTCGACCCGGAGCGGTTCGACGGGCTCGTTGCGGCCAACCGGCAAGCGCGGCTGTACAGCGACGCGCAGACCTCGGAGATCCTGGCCGACGATGGGCTGGAGGTCGAGGTGCTGGTGGTCGGCCACGACGTGACTGTCGGCGACGTCACCGTGAGCCCGTTCGGCGACCAGCACGCCTTCAACCATTCAGGGATGCCTCGAGTCGCCAATATCGGCGTCCGGCTCACTGCCGAGGGGGAGCCGACCCTCTTCCACCCGGGCGACGCCTATGATGCCGACCCGGGCCCGGTCGACGTGCTCGCCGTGCCGCTCAACGCGCCGTGGACGCCGGTGCGCGACACGATCGACTTCATCCGCCGGATTGCCCCGGGGGGCATCGTGCCGATCCACGACGCGCTGCTGTCGCCCATCGGCCGCAAGGTCTACCTCACCCACGTCGGCACCTTCGGAGGCGAGGACGTTACGCTCTACGACCTCGCCGGTCAGGGCCCCACCGACATCCGCTGACCCGCAGTCGCTTCAGTCGGCGGCGAGGGCGGCAGCGCCGATGATCCCGGCGGCGTTCTCGAGCGTCGCCGCGACGATCGGCGTGCGCAGCTGCAGCAGCGGCAGGAACTTGGGCGCCTTGCGGGAGATGCCACCGCCGACGACGAACAGGTCGGGCCAGAACAGGTCCTCGACGACTCGGTAGTACCGCTGCAGCCTGGGCGCCCACTCGGTCCAGGACAGCTTCTCCTTCTCGCGGGCGCTGGCAGCGGCGCGCGTCTCGGCGTCGTACCCGTCGATCTCCAGATGACCCAGCTCGGCGTTGGGCATGAGCACCCCGTTGTGCAGCAGGGCCACCCCGATTCCGGTTCCGAGCGTCGTGACGATGACCAGGCCGGTCTGGTTTCGCGCGGCGCCGTAGCGCAGCTCGGCGACACCGGCCGCATCTGCGTCGTTGACCAGGGTCACCTTGCGCCCGAGCACCTCGCTGAACAGCTTCTCGCCAGGACAGTCGATCCAGGCCTTGTCGATGTTCGCCGCGGTCCGGACCACCCCATGCTGCACGACTCCCGGAATGGTCACTCCCACCGGGGCGTCATCGGGCAGGTCAGCGAACTGGTCGGCGATCTCACCGACCACCTTCGCGACGGCTTGGGGCGTCGAGTGCTTTGGCGTGAGGATCTTGTGGCGCGGATGCAGGAACTCGCCGGCCACCAGGTCGACCGGCGCGCCCTTGATGCCGGACCCTCCTATGTCAATGCCCAACCCAACCTTCGCGGTCTCTGCCATGGCTGCGCTCTCCTCTGTCGGACTGCCGGTAAGCATTGCACCCGGGACATCCGGGTTCGTTACGCGAGTATGCCGCTGGGTCGAGGTGAAGTCGGCGCGTGTTCCGGCCCGGTATCACCTCGACCCGACGGAGGCGCCTAGTGGCGTGTCGCCTCTAAGTTGCTTGGTATGTCTGGTTCGCTGTTCTGGTTGATACTTGACCGGAAGGAGTTGACGGCGTGCCTAGTCCGAAGGAGTACACGGTCACGTTGACTGCGGGTGATCGTGGGAAGCTGACCAAGGTGGTCTCGTCGGGGCGTCATCCTGCCCGGATGATCACCCGGGCCAGGGTGTTGCTGGCGTTGGATGAGACGGGCGGGCCAACGCCCGATCGTCGGGTGGTGGCCGAACGGGTCGGCGCCTCGGAGAGCACGGTGTATCTGGTCGCGAAGGCGTTCACGACGCATGCCGGTCGGGTCGAGGAGGTGATCGGGCGCAAGAAGCGGGTCACGCCGCCGGTGGAGCCGAAGGTGACCGGCGACATGGAGGCACGGGTGATCGCGTTGGCGTGCAGCCAGCCGCCGGCGGGACGCAGCGGTGGACGCTGCGGCTGCTGGAGAAACAGGTGGCCCTGACCGAGGGGATACCGCCGATGGACCACTCCACGATCGGGCGGGTCCTAAAAAGGGGGCGCTTAAGCCTCACCTGAAGGCGTGCTGGACGATCCCGCCCAAGCAGAACGCAGCATTCGTGGCGGCGATGGAGGACGTGCTGGGGGTCTACGCCCGCCCCTACGACCCGGTCCACCCGGTCGTGGTCATGGACGAGAAGCCCTTGCAGCTGCTCGCCGACGCCAGGGCTGGCACCCCGGCCGCGCCCGGTCAGGTGGCCCGCGAGGACTCCGAGTACGTCCGGTGCGGCACCTGCTCGATCTTCGTGTGGGCCGAGCCCCTGCGGGGCTGGCGCCGCGCCGACGCCGAGCCCACCCGTACCCGGATCGACTGGGCCCACGGCATCGAGCAGATGCTGAATGTCGAGTACCCCGACGCCGAGAGGGTCGTGCTGGTCATGGACAACCTCAACACCCACTCGATCGCCTCCCTCTACGAGGCATTCGCACCGGAGAAGGCCTACGCCCTGGCATCCCGGCTGGAGATCCACCACACCCCCAAGCACGGGTCCTGGCTCAACATCGCCGAGATCGAACTGTCCTGCCTGACCAGGCAATGCCTCGGCCGACGCATCGCCGACCGGGACGTCCTCAACAAGGAACTCACCGCCTGGGCCGGCGCCATCAACGCCGACGAGCGCCAAGTGGACTGGAGGTTCACCACCAGCGACGCCCGCATCAAGCTCCGGCACCTATACCCAGCGCTTTAGAGGCGACGGTCTACTAGGCGCTTGCGGCTTCTGATCGACAATTTGTTGTCTATGCCGCCGGGCTGATCGCGAGGTCGTGGAACAGGGTGCGCATCCCGGTGCGGAGGTTCTCGTAGTCACGGTCGATGCGGGTGTGTGTCTTGGGTGGCCGTCCTTGCCGTCGGCGGACGCCGGCGAGGATGGGGGCGATGACGTGGTCGCGCAGCGTGAGCAGGGCGGCGATGGTGCGGGCGGCCTGGCCGGGCACCTGGTAGCGGCGGGTCCGGCCAGGTTTGATGACCAGTTGTTTGCCGCGCAGTTTGCGCAGGTCGTAGGCGGCCTGCCGGACGGTGTAGTCCTGGGAGGTCGCGCCGGTGAGGGAGTGGACCTTGGCGGCCAGGTCGGCGACGGTGAACCCGTCGGGTGCCACGGCCAAGGCAAGCACGGCGGCCAGCGCGGCCCGGGCGCGGGGTTTGTTGACATCGACGCCGCCCACCCGGGTGGCTCCGATCTGAGACGGGGTCGGCAACTGGTCGAGGATGCCATCGGGCAGGAAGGCGACGTCGACGCAGTCGAGCATGCTGGTGAACCGGTCGACCATGGCCGCTAGGCGGGTCACGATGGCGGGGAACTTCTCCAGCGCCCGGCCGGTGTGCAGGGTCTTGGTGTTGTGCACGATCGCCTCGAACCGCAGCACGTGTTCGCCCTTGGTGTACCCCTTGAGGGTCAACAGTCCGAAGTGGACTTTGAACAAGGTGAGGTTCCACCGTGGTCTCTCGATCACGACTGCCTGACGAGGTGACAGGTCGGCTCCAGCTGGCGCCGCGGGCGTTGGCCCACCCCGAACAGGGTCCGCAGCCTGGGCACGTCCAACCGGGTCCGGGTCCGGTCCACGACGGTGTCGAAGGCCCGTTCCATGACCGCACCGGAGGCGAAGATGAGGTTGCGGCTGTACTCGACCTGGTAGACCGAGTAGGCGTAGCCGAATCCGCTGCGGCGTTGCTCGTCCAGGTCCAGCCCGAAGCACAGGCAGGCGGTGTAGATCCACCGGTCGATGACCTGGCTCAGGCGCCCTACAGTCCCGGGCTGGGACAAGGTGTCTGCGACCTGAGCCAGGCGCTCGGGCTCACCGATGCGGGTGAAGCAGTTGCCCTCCTTCGCGAAGGCTATGCCCGCCGCGTGGGCCTGGCAGGCCACGTACTCGTGGCCGTTGAGGATGACCTGCGCACCGAACGGCGGGTGCCCGCTCATCTTGATCGTCAGGTGCCCAAAGGTCGGGTCGATGATGTGGAACGAGTAGTGGTTGACGAACTGCCGAGTCTTCTCCAGGTTGCGGATCCTCCCGGAGCTGGTGCGGGTCACCTTCCACACCGTCGCCGGCGCCCGGGCCACCAGGACCAGGAACACGCCCGTGCCGACCGTGTGCTCGCGCAGGAACTCCTCGGCGATGCGGTGCTTGCGGTCCTCGGCCGTGCAGTCGATCACCGGCACCCGGTTCGCAGCCGCCCACGCCCGTACCCGGCGGGCGAACCGGCCGGCCAACCGGATCAGGTGCGCGTTGTCCAACGACTCATCACCGTCATCGTGCAGCCGGCGCCACCACGTCCGGAACCCGCCCGGGTTGTGCCCCAGCGGGAAGTACGCGTTGAGCACGATCCGGTCCACACAGTCATACGAGCCGGTCAGCAGCTCCCCGTAGCGTTCGGTGAATTCATCGACCATCCACGAACCGTAGGATCACCCACCACCGGTGACCAGAGCTGCCCCGAAGGGGCCACCCGTTCCGGGCGAAGTCCCGGAGCGGGCATAGAGGGCTAGGACCGGCGAAGCCGGAATTGCTGGTCAAGTTTCAGGCGGCGAGTCCGGATTCGCGGGCGAGGTGGTCGAGGGCGTGCTGGTAGGCCGAGCTGGCGGCGCGTAGTGGTCGGTTGGTCGGTTCGGTGAGTTGGGCGAGGCCGCTGCGGAGCAGCCGGTCGTGGGCTCGGGTCAGGAACAGGGCGTGGTGGAGCCCGTTGAGTTCTCAACCGCTGTCAAGGGGGCTTAGAGGGTTCGAGTTGACTTCCTCGAAGATGCTCCCTCGGCGTAAGTCCCCAATCCCCGGCGCCTGCACCTGGCCCATCATCGACCGGCCCGGCGCCGGCCTCAAGGCCTTACGGCCGCTGGCGCGGTCGGGCTGCGCCCGAGCCTTGACCCCGACACCAGACCAGTCAAACCCCAGCCAGAAGGCGCAGGCGACGCCCACCCCTGCACAACGCGCCCGACCGGGGGACGTCAGATCAGTCACCCAACCCCCCCGTCCACGCGGGTCATCTTGACGCGGAGTCAACAGGGGGTTGAGAGGCGGCTGGCTTAGGGGCATGCTGGCTCGGGAACGGGCGCGGCCTCGGAGCGCTTGGCGACTCCTTTCTTGGCCCGCTCGTTCCGTCGCGGAACGCGGGTGGAGGTGACCTGGCGGCGAGCGGCGCGCACGGTGTCCGGGATGGTGTAACGCTCGGCGATGATCTGACGGCCTTGCTGCTCGGTGATGATGGTGCCGTCGGTGTCGCACAGCTGATAGGGCTGGCCGGTACGCAGGCAGGCTGCGATACGGGTCAGCAGGACCGCGGCCAGGGTGCACAGCGCGGAGTTGTGGTGCTTGCCGGCTTGGGTGATCAGCCGGTGGTAGCGGGCGGCCAGGGTGGGGTCGATCCGGCGGGCGTGGTCGGCTGCCATGAACAACGCTTCGCGTAGGCAGGCGTCGCCGGCCTTGGTCGGCCCGCCAGCGCGGGCGGCCTTTCCGGAGCTGTCCTGGTGGGGCACCAGCCCGGCGAAGGAGCGGACCGCGGCGAGGTTGGTGAACCGGGTGGCGTCACCGAGGCGGCCGGTGATCTGCGGTGCGCCGACCTGCCCGACGCCGGGAACGGAGCGGACGATCCCCTTGGGGTCGGCCTGCTCGTAGGCCTTGGCAATTCGCTTGTCCAGCAGCTTGATCTCCGCGCTAACGGCCAGCGCTAACCGGGCCTCCACCGCGATGTCGGCGGCGAGCTCGTCGAAGTCCATCCCGTCGATGCCCCACAGCCGCAGGGTCGCCTCGGCGGCTTCGATCACCACAGCGGCCCGCTCGTGGTTCCACGCGCCGCGGCTGGAGCGGCGGAAGAAGTCCGCCAGCCGGGCGCGCCCGAGCCGCTTGACCTTGCGCGGGTCACCGTAGCGGGCCAAGAAGCGCAACGCGGTCAGCGACATGTCGCTGCCGATGGCGGCGACCCAGGCCGGTCCCAGGATCTCCAGCAGCGCATCCAGGCGGGCCATCGAGGTGGTCCGCCGGTGCACCAGTTGCGAACGCACCTTCACCGCCCGCTTGAGCGCGTCACCGGGGCCCAGGGTGTCCTCGCGGTGCAGCCCCTCGGGGTGCAACAGTGGCAGCCGAGCCAGCACCTGCGAATCCAGCCGGTCGGTCTTGGCATGCTTGTTGTAGTAGGCGCGCAGGTCGGCGGACTGCTCGGGAGGGATCATCACCACGGTCGCGCCACGTCGACGAAACCACGCCGCCAACGCCACCCACGCGTTGCGGGTCGGCTCCATCACGACCATCACCTCGGTGGCCTCCTCGGGCAACTTGGCCCACAACGCCTCGAGCTGATCAGGGTCGGTGCCGAACCGATGCCCCACCCAAAGCATCACCCCGTGCTCGTCGGCGCACGATGCTTGGTGGGCCACGCGGCACGCCACATCGACGCCCAGCCGGATCTTCATGAAACGCTCCATCTACTCGTGGTCCGGGTGCCGGCACGGCAAAGACCGCACCACAAGAAGCGCATCGCACCAGACATTCGCTATCAGGGATCCGACCAGCTTGTAGCCTGGCGGTCACCGGGTTCTCAACAGGGCGCGCGTACTCGGATGCGGTGCCCGACCACCGCCGCGATCAACAGGCAAGGAGTCACGCTTCTGCTCCAGTCGGAGTACAAGCAGCGAGGGTCGGGCTCCGGCGATACCCAGTATGAATGTCGGTGACCTGGTAGCGGTGGCTGCCGGACAGTCGAATGATCAGCCCGTGGGCGCGTAGGCGGCGTAGGTCGTAGGTCATCCGACCAGCTCTCCGCGAGCAATGATCAGAACCTGTGGATGGCCCCCTCGGCCTGGTGACGTGAAGGAGCGCACCTTCCCGGGGATGATCTGAAAGTCCGATAGCTCTGATCAGGACCGGCGTTGGCGCGCTGGTTCGGGAAGGTACGCCTGTGCTCACGGTAGTCGAAGAGGAGAACGAGTCCAACAAGCACGCCCCGGCCGGAGTGGGTGGGTCGCTGCTGGACGAGCTGGTCCGCGACGGTGCCCGGCAGATGCTGGCGGCGGCGTTGCAGGCAGAGGTCGCCACGTACGTCGAGGCGTTCGCGCACGAGGTGGACGAGGCCGGTCGTCGGCTGGTGGTCCGCAACGGCTACCACCAGGCGCGGGAGGTCAGCACCGCGGCGGGGGCGGTGCCGGTGCGTCAACCGCGGGTCAACGACCAGCGCATCGATGAGGCGAGCGGGGAACGGAAGCGGTTCTCCTCGGCGATCCTGCCGGCGTGGGCCCGTAAGTCCCCGCAAGTGGCTGAGGTGCTGCCGCTGCTGTACTTACATGGCCTGTCGTCCTTGGACTTCGCCCCGGCGTTGGAGCAGTTCCTGGGCTCGGCCGCGGGGCTGTCCGCGGCGACGGTGACCCGGCTGACCACCCAATGGCAAGACGACGCCGCCGCGTTCGCCAAGCGGTCGCTGCAGGGCAGCGACTTCGTGTACGTGTGGGTCGATGGCATTCACCTGAAGGTCCGTCTTGAGCAGGACAAGGTGTGCCTGCTGGTGATGATCGGGGTGCGCGCCGACGGCCAGAAGGAACTGGTCGCGTTGGCCGACGGGTTCCGCGAGTCAGCCGAGTCGTGGGCCGACCTGCTGCGTGACTGTAAGCGCCGCGGGATGCGGGCCCCGGTGCTCGCGGTCGGTGACGGGGCGCTGGGGTTCTGGAAGGCGCTGCGTGAGGTCTTCCCCGACACCCGCGAGCAGCGGTGTTGGTTCCACGTCCAGGCGAATGTCCTTGCTGCGCTGCCCAAGTCGGCGCACCCCGGCGCCAAGAGCGCCTTGGCGGAGATCTTCAACGCCGAGGACAAGGACCACGCACGCAAGGCCGCCAAAGCGTTCGAGACCGGCTACGGCGCCAAGTGGCCCAAGGCAACGGCGAAGATCACCGAGC
The DNA here is from genome assembly GCA_963724925.1 of uncultured Actinomycetota bacterium. Taxonomy (GTDB): domain Bacteria; phylum Actinomycetota; class Actinomycetes; order Actinomycetales; family Dermatophilaceae; genus Phosphoribacter. The sequence continues at coordinate 10,239 of CAVRXF010000048.1, forward strand.
ACCTTGACGTGCTGCTCGCGTTCTACGACTACCCCGCCGAGCACTGGATCCACCTGCGCACCACCAACCCGATCGAGTCGACCTTCGCCACGGTGCGGCTACGGCAACGGGTCACCAAAGGCCCCGGTTCGAGAGCCGCCGGCATGGCCATGGCGTTCAAGCTCATCGAGTCGGCACAGGCGCGCTGGCGCGCCGTCAACGCGCCCCACCTCGTCGCGCTGGTCCGTGCCGGCGCAACCTTCGAGAAGGGCAAACTCGTCGAACGACCAGACGAATCAAGCCAGGAGATCGGAGGTGACCAGCAAGTCGCGTGACACGCCAATCCACAGGTCTTGACAATTCCTCGCTCTCCGCCGGCCAGATGACCTACGACCTACGCCGCCTACGCGCCCACGGGCTGATCATTCGACTGTCCGGCAGCCACCGCTACCAGGTCACCGACAACGGGCTCCACCACGCCCTGTTCCTGACCCGAGCCCACGACCGGCTGCTCCGCAGCGGCCTCGCCCAACTCACCGAACCGACCAACCGACCACTACGCGCCGCCAGCTCGGCCTACCAGCACGCCCTCGACCACCTCGCCCGCGAATCCGGACTCGCCGCCTGAAACTTGACCAGCAATTCCGGCTTCGCCGGTCCTAGCCCTCTATGCCCGCTCCGGGACTTCGCCCGGAACGGGTGGCCCCTTCGGGGCAGCTCTGGTCACCGGTGGTGGGTGATCCTACGGTTCGTGGATGGTCGATGAATTCACCGAACGCTACGGGGAGCTGCTGACCGGCTCGTATGACTGTGTGGACCGGATCGTGCTCAACGCGTACTTCCCGCTGGGGCACAACCCGGGCGGGTTCCGGACGTGGTGGCGCCGGCTGCACGATGACGGTGATGAGTCGTTGGACAACGCGCACCTGATCCGGTTGGCCGGCCGGTTCGCCCGGCGGGTACGGGCGTGGGCGGCTGCGAACCGGGTGCCGGTGATCGACTGCACGGCCGAGGACCGCAAGCACCGCATCGCCGAGGAGTTCCTGCGCGAGCACACGGTCGGCACGGGCGTGTTCCTGGTCCTGGTGGCCCGGGCGCCGGCGACGGTGTGGAAGGTGACCCGCACCAGCGCCGGGAGGATCCGCAACCTGCAGAAGACTCGGCAGTTCGTCAATCACTACTCGTTCCACATCATCGACCCGGCGTTTGGGCATCTGACGATCAAGATGAGCGGTCACCCGCCGTTCGGTGCGCAGGTCATCCTCAACGGCCACGAGTACGTGGCCTGCCAGGCACACGCGGCGGGCATAGCCTTCGCGAAGGAGGGCAACTGCTTCACCCGCATCGGTGAGCCCGAGCGCCTGGCTCAGGTCGCAGACACCTTGTCCCAGCCCGGGACTGTAGGGCGCCTGAGCCAGGTCATCGACCGGTGGATCTACACCGCCTGCCTGTGCTTCGGGCTGGACCTGGACGAGCAACGCCGCAGCGGATTCGGCTACGCCTACTCGGTCTATCAGGTCGAGTACAGCCGCAACCTCATCTTCGCCTCCGGTGCGGTCATGGAACGGGCCTTCGACACCGTCGTGGACCGGACCCGGACCCGGTTGGACGTGCCGAGGCTGCGGACCCTGTTCGGGGTGGGCCAACGCCCGCGGCGACCAGCTGGAGCCGACCTGTCACCTCGTCAGGCAGTCGTGATCGAGAGACCACGGTGGAACCTCACCTTGTTCAAAGTCCACTTCGGACTGTTGACCCTCAAGGGGTACACCAAGGGCGAACACGTGCTGCGGTTCGAGGCGATCGTGCACAACACCAAGACCCTGCACACCGGCCGGGCGCTGGAGAAGTTCCCCGCCATCGTGACCCGCCTAGCGGGCATGGTCGACCGGTTCACCAGCATGCTCGACTGCGTCGACGTCGCCTTCCTGCCCGATGGCATCCTCGACCAGTTGCCGACCCCGTCTCAGATCGGAGCCACCCGGGTGGGCGGCGTCGATGTCAACAAACCCCGCGCCCGGGCCGCGCTGGCCGCCGTGCTTGCCTTGGCCGTGGCACCCGACGGGTTCACCGTCGCCGACCTGGCCGCCAAGGTCCACTCCCTCACCGGCGCGACCTCCCAGGACTACACCGTCCGGCAGGCCGCCTACGACCTGCGCAAACTGCGCGGCAAACACCTGGTCATCAAACCTGGCCGGACCCGCCGCTACCAGGTGCCCGGCCAGGCCGCCCGCACCATCGCCGCCCTGCTCACGCTGCGCGAGCACGTCATCGCCCCCATCCTCGCCGGCGTCCGCCGACGGCAAGGACGGCCACCCAAGACACACACCCGCATCGACCGTGACTACGAGAACCTCCGCACCGGGATGCGCACCCTGTTCCACGACCTCGCGATCAGCCCGGCGGCATAGACAACAAATTGTCGATCAGAAGCCGCAAGCGCCTAGTAGACCGTCGCCTTTAAAGCGCTGGGTATAGGTGCCGGAGTTTGATGCGGGCGTCGCTGGTGGTGAACCTCCAGTCCACTTGGCGCTCGTCGGCGTTGATGGCGCCGGCCCACGCGGTGAGTTCCTCGTTGAGGACGGCCCGGTCGGCGATGCGTCGGCCGAGGCATTGCTTGGTCAGGCAGGACAGCTCGATCTCGGCGATGTTGAGCCAGGACCCGTGCTTGGGGGTGTGGTGGATCTCCAGCCTGGATGCCAGGGCGTAGGCCTTCTCCGGTGCGAATGCCTCGTAGAGGGAGGCGATCGAGTGGGTGTTGAGGTTGTCCATGACCAGCACGACCTTCTCGGCGTCGGGGTACTCGACATTCAGCAGGTGCTCCAGGCCGTGGGCCCAGTCGATCCGGGTACGGGTGGGCTCGGCGTAGGCGCGGCGCCAGCCGCGCAGGGGCTCGGCCCACACGAAGATCGAGCAGGTGCCGCACCGGACGTACTCGCAGTCCTGCCGGGCCACCTGACCGGGCGCGGCCGGGGTGCCAGCCCTGGCGTCGGCGAGCAGCTGCAAGGGCTTCTCGTCCATGACCACGACCGGGTGGACCGGGTCGTAGGGGCGGGCATAGACGCCCAGCACGTCCTCCATCGCCGCCACGAATGCCGCGTTCTGCTTGGGCGGGATCGTCCAGCACGCCTTCAGGTGAGGCTTAAGCGCCCCCTTTTTAGGACCCGCCCGATCGTGGAGTGGTCCATCGGCGGTATCCCCTCGGTCAGGGCCACCTGCCTCTCCAGCAGCCGCAGCGTCCACCGCTGACGTCCCGCCGGCGGCTGGCTGCACGCCAACGCAATCACCCGTGCCTCCACGTCCCCGGTCACCTTCGGCTCCACCGGCGGCGTGACCCGCTTCTTGCGCGCGATCACCTGATCGACCCGACCGGCATGCGTCGTGAACGCCTTCGCGACCAAATACACCGTGCTCTCCGAGGCGCCGACCCGTTCGGCCACCACACGACGATCGGGCGTTGGCCCGCCCGTCTCATCCAAGGCCAGCAACACCCTGGCCCGAGTGATCATCCGGGCAGGATGACGCCCCGACGAGACCACCTTGGTCAGCTTCCCACGATCACCCTCAGTCAAGGTGACCGTGTACTCCTTCGGACGAGGCACGCCGTCAACTCCTTCTGGCCGAGTATCAACCAGAACAGCGGACCAGACATACCAAGCAATTTAGAGGCGACACGCCACTAGTCTAGGAGGAAGGCGGAGCGTCGCCGAGTTGGGTTGAAAGAAATGCGCTCAGGGCGTCGAGGATGAGGTTGAGGCCGAAGTCGAACTCGTCGCCGAAGTCGTAGCCGGGTCGCAGGTAGTAGCTCGGTGGCCATCTCGACGAGGTGCGGGTAGTCGCCGGCCGCGAACTGCTCCATGATCGGCTCGGCGACCTCGGCGACGGTGTCGGGGCCCTCGAACGGCAGGCCGGCCTCCTGGAGCGCGAAGCCGTAGACGTAGCTGTCGATCAGGGCGTAGGCGTGCGCGGTCATCTCCAGCGAGAAGCCCGCCGCGCGCAGGGTGCGCGAGGACCGCGTCGTGGTGTCGCAGCGTCGCCGGGCCCGGGGTGGTCCGCGACTCCAGCAGGCCGATCGCCCAGCGGTGCCGCCGCAGCACCTCGCGGGCGGACGCGCGCCCGCCGGCGCATCTCGAGCCCGCCAGTCGCCGCCGGGTGACGGCAGCGTCGATCTCGCTGAAGACGAGGTCGACGATGCCGTCGAGGATCTCCTCCTTGCTGGCGACGTGGTAGTAGACCGACATCGGCTTGACGCCGAGTTCCTGCGGCCAGCGAGCGGATCGTCAGCGCCCCGATGCCGTCCCGCGTCGGCGACCGCCGACGGCGCCGCGCAGCACCCGCTCCCGGCTGAGCCGCTGGCCGTCGCCGGTCGGTGCGTCGCCGTGTCGCGCATCGGCACTTCTCCACTCCCTCGGACCGCCACTAGCAGTTTCGTACTTAGTACGATACGTATTCGTACTTAGTACGAAAGCCATCGACACCCGGGACGGCACCAGATCCAGCTAAACGCTCCGATCGATCGCAGCCGACCACGGGGAACACACCATCGGCCACCGCGACCGAGCGACCGACGATGCGGGCCGATCGTGCAGGACAGGTACGGCGACAGCCGACGTCCTGCGAGTCACGGCGCATCGCCCGGCCCGAGATCGGCCGACGACGAGGTCCTCGTCCGCGTGCACGCCGCCGGCCTCGACCGCGGCACGTGGCACCTGATGACCGGCAAGCCCGTACCTGATGCGCCTCGGCTTCGGGCTCCGTCGGCCGAGGAACCCGGTTCCCGGGCGCGACGTCGCCGGCACCGTCGTCGCCGTCGGAGCGGCGGTGACCCGGTTCTCCGTCGGCGACGAGGTGTTCGGCATCGGCCCAGGCTCCTTCGCCGAGTACGCCGTCGGCCAGCGAGGACAAGCTGGCCCGCAAGCCGGCGAACCTCTCCTTCGAACAGGCCGCCGTGGTGCCGATCTCCGCGCGGCACCGCACTGCAGGCCCTGACCGACGTCGGCCGGGTCGAGGCCGGGCCAGACGTGCTGGTCATCGGCGCCTCCGGCGGGGTCGGCAGCTACGCCGTGCAGCTGGCCAAGGCGTTCGGGGCGGAGGTCACCGGCGTGGGCAGCACCGCGCAAGCTCGACCTGGTGCGCTCGCTCGGTGCCGACCACGTCATCGACTACACCCGCGACGACTTCGCCGACGGGACCACCCGCTACGACCTGGTCCTCGACATCGGCGGGCAACCCCCCCTGTCGACGGCTCCGTCGCGCCCTGACAGCCGACTGGGACGCGCCGTCATCGTCGGCGGAGAGAACAGGGCGGCAAGCTGACCGGCGGAATGGGCCGGCAGCTGCGGGCGCCGGCCCTGTCGCTCTTCGTGCCCCAGCGGCTGACCATCTTGGTCAGCAAGGAGCGCGCCAGCGACCTCGAGCGGCTCACCGACCTGATCGAGGCCGGCGAGGTCACCCCGAGCGTCGACGCGCACCTACCCGCTGGACGAGGTCGCGGACGCGATGCGCCACCTGGAAGGCGGGCGACGTCCGCGGCAAGGTCGCGATCACCATCAGCGCGCCCTAGGCAGGCACGACCGACTTGACTGGGGTGGCGGTAATCCACTAGAGCGCGAGGTGCACTCGTAGTGCGTCGTCGATGGCGGCGATGGCGTTGTGCGGGACTGACCCGACGCTTTGTAGGACGCGTCTGATACCGATGGACCGCTCCTGCTCGGCCTGCGCCTTGGCGTCGGCGCGTAGACCCGTCTCGGCGGACCGGCTCGAGGTCGACGAGAACGATCTCTCCGCGCTGCACTACGGCGCCTCAGGATCAGCGGCGGTAGAGTCCCGCAGGGTGGCGTCCTCGGTGGCGTCCCACTGGGCGAACGCCTCGTCGCTCGTCGAGCAACTCGACGTCCTCCCCGCCGTGATAGGCCCTGCCCCGGCACCGCCCACTGGCACAATGGCTCACGATGACGATCGCCCTCCTGCCGAGGCGGCCATCGCTGCTAGGGATCGGCAACCTGACCACGTCGCCGGTCGTGCTCGCGCCGATGGCCGGCATCACCAACCGCGCCTTCCGGCGGCTGTGCCGCGAGTTCGCCACCGCCGGAGCCCAAGCTGCTGGCTGGCCCGGCCGCGGAGGCGTCTTCGTCAGCGAGATGATCACGGCTCGGGCGCTGGTTGCCCGTAACGCCGAGACCATGCACCTGCTCGAGCACGACCCCGACGAGGCGCCGCGCTCGGTCCAGCTCTATTCCGTCGACCCCGCAACGGCCCGGGCTGCTGCCCGAATCCTGGTGCAGGAGAACCGGGCTGACCACATCGACCTCAACTTCGGCTGCCCCGTCCCGAAAGTCACCCGCAAGGGAGGCGGAGCGGCGCTGCCCTGGAAGCGCCAGCTGTTCCGGGCGATCGTCGGTGCCGTCGTGGCCGAAGGCGCCCGGCGAGCGGTCCCCGTGACGGTGAAGCTGCGGATGGGCATCGACGCCGAGCACCTCACTTACCTCGACGCCGGTCTCATCGCCGAGGACGAAGGAGCCGCCGCCGTGGCGTTGCACGCCCGCACCGCCGCGCAGGCCTACTCCGGGACGGCCGACTGGTCAGCCATCCGGGCCCTCAAGCAGCTTGTGACAAGCGTCCCCGTGCTCGGCAACGGCGACATCTGGTCCGCCGAGGACGCCACCCGGATGGTCGAGCAGACCGGGTGCGACGGCGTTGTGGTGGGACGCGGGTGCCTGGGCCGGCCATGGCTGTTCGCCGACCTGGCTGCCGCATTCGCGGGTTCGACTGCACGGGTGCGGCCCACGCTGGGCGAGGTCGCCGAAACGCTGCGTCAACACACGGCATACCTCGCCGCCTGGTATGACCGACGAGCAGCGCGCCTGCCGCGACATCCGCAAGCACGTCGCGTGGTACCTCAAAGGGTTCCCGGCCGGATCAGCCGTGCGCGCTGAGCTGGCCCTGGTCGACTCGCTCCCTGCGCTCGACGCGCTGCTGAAGCGCCTCGACCCGGCTACCCCGTGGCCCGGCGACGACGCCGACGGGCAGCGTGGGCGGTCCGGCACCCCGAAGCGGGTCGCGCTGCCGGAGGGATGGCTGGCCTCCCCGGAGCTCACCGAGGCCCAGCAGTGCCAGCTCGCCGACGCTGAGCTCGACGTTTCCGGAGGGTGACCGTGGGGAGGGACGGCGGCACGCCGGAGCGGCCCGCAACCTTCTTCGACGGGCCCGAGGACTTCCGGGCCTGGCTCGAGGCCAACCACGACACCGCCCCGCAGCTGTGGATGGGGTTCACCAAGCGTCACATCAGCCCGCGGGGACTCACCTACGCGGAGGCCGTGCCCGAGGCCCTGTGCTACGGGTGGATCGACTCGGTCGTGCAGCGCATCGACGAGGACAGCAACCGACAACGCTGGACCCCGCGACGGCGCAGCAGCGTCTGGAGCAACACCAACATCGCACTCGTCGAGCGGCTTACCGCCGAAGGCCGCATGCAGCCTGCGGGCAGGGCGGCGTATGCCGCGCGGAACTCCGACCGCTCGGGGATCTACTCGTACGAGCAGGCCCAGACCGGCCAGTTTCCGCCCGAGTATGCCCAGCGGCTGGCGGCCGAGCCCCGCGCCGCAGCGTTCTGGGCCGGGGCGACGCCGTCCTACCGCAAGATGTCGGTGCACTGGGTGCTCTCGGCCAAACAGGCCGCGACCCGCGACCGCAGGATGACCCAGCTGGTTGCCGACTGCACCGCCGGGCAGCTCATCAAGCCGCTGCGCTACGACGCCGAGCCGGTCTGGGTGGCCCGGCTACGCGACCAGCTCGGCTCGATCTGACTCCCGGCCCCGGGGAAACCCGAATCCGTCAAGTCAACGCCGGGCGCACGTCTGTGTGGCCGAAGTCGTCGGGGATCGCGTCCACGATTAGTTTGGTCGTATGCGTTCAGCGACCGGAGTTGTTGAGGTTCGGTCATGCCAACCGCGTGCTATTTCGCGCGGTTGGCATGACCGTGACCGCGCGAGCAGGCGCGTATGCCGGTGAGGTACACCCGTCTCGACCGGGAGCGCTGGGTGCGGGAGGACCCCGCCCTGAAGCGCGGCGACCGTGACGACTTCGCCCGTGACCGGGCCCGGCTGCTGCACTCCGCGGCGCTTCGGCGGCTGTCGGCCAAGACCCAGGTCGTGCAGCCCGACGGCGACGACTTCATCCGCAACCGGCTCACCCACTCGCTCGAGGTGGCCCAGATCGGCCGCGAGTTCGGCGCGACCCTGGGCTGCGACGCGGACCTGGTCGACACCGCCTGCCTGGCCCACGACCTGGGTCACCCCCCGTTCGGGCACCACGGCGAGGGGGTGCTCGATGCGCTGGCAGCCGGCATCGGTGGCTTCGAAGGCAATGCCCAGACCTTGCGGGTGCTCACCCGGCTCGAGCCCAAGCGAGCGCACTCCGACGGCCGGCCCGCCGGGCTCAACCTGACCCGGGCGAGTCTGGACGCGGCCACCAAGTATCCGTGGGCACGTGGCGAGGGACCGTGCGGCACCACGAAGTTCGGTGTGTATGCCGACGACCGTCCGGCCTTCGACTGGTTCCGCAACGGCGCCCTGTCGGGGCGCCGGTGCATCGAGGCCCAGGTCATGGACTGGTCCGACGACGTCGCCTACTCCGTGCACGACGTCGAGGACGCCATCGCGTCCGCGCGGCTGGACCCCCGCGTCCTGCACAGCCCGAGCGAGATGACCGACGTCGCGACCCTGGCCCGTACGGAGTACGCACCCGACCTGTCCGACGAGCAGCTCCTTCTGGGTATGCGGCGCCTCGTCTCGACGGGTCTGGTTCCGGCCGGCTTCGCCGGCACACGCACCGACCTGGCGGCGCTCAAGGACATGACCAGCCAGCTCATCGGCCGGTTTCTGTATGCCGTCGAAGTCGCCACCCGCGGCCGGCACGGACCGGGCCCGCTCACTCGGTTCGCTGCCGACCTGGTCATCCCCGACGAGGTCCGGGCCGAATGCTCGATGCTCAAGGCGGTGGCGGCGCACTACGTGATGTTCTCGGACGAGCGCCGTTCGGTGATCGAGCAGCAGGCCGAGATCGTCACCGGCCTGGTCACGGCATACACCCAAGAGCCGCAGCGGCTGGACCCCGACTTTGCGCTGGACTTCGCGCGAGCCGACGCCGCCGCGGACCGGATGCGCGTTGTCGTCGACCAGGTCGCCTCGCTGACCGACCGCCGGGCCATCCACCTGCACACGGCATACGCTGTGCCCAGGTGAGGGGGCACGGAAAGGGGAGGCCAGGTGGCTGGGCGGATCCGCGCCGACGACGTCGCCCTCGTCAAGGAGCGCGCCCCCATCGCCGATGTCGTCGCCGAGCACGTCACCCTGCGGCGAGCCGGCAGGCTCGCTCAAGGGGCTGTGCCCGTTCCACGACGAGAAGACCCCCGTCCTTCAACGTCAACCCGGTGACTGGCTACTACCACTGCTACGGGTGCGGGGAAGGCGGTGACGTCATCTCGTTCCTCGTCAAGGCCGAGCACCTGTCCTTCACCGAGGCGGTCGAGCGGCTGGCCGCCAAGGTCGGCGTCGAGCTGCACTTCGAGGCGGGCGGCGCCGCTGCGGACCGGCTGGCACCGGGCCGGCGCAGTCGGCTCGTCGAGGGGCACCGAGTCGCACAAGAGTTCTATGCCGCCCTGCTGCTCGACTCGCCGGCCGCCCGGGCCGGGCGCGACTTCCTGCGGGCGCGCGGCTTCGACGGGGCGGTGGCGAAGCGATTTGGCGTCGGCTTCGCCCCGCGGGGCGGGGAGGAGCTGGTCGGGCACCTGCGCGGCAAAGGCTTCACCGACGACGAGGCCGTGGTGGGCGGCCTTGCCGGTCGCGGATCGCGGGGCCTCTACGACCGCTTCCGCGGCCGGCTCGTGTGGCCGATCCGCGACATCACCGGCGACGTCGTCGGTTTCGGCGCCCGCCGCATCTTCGACGACGACCGGATCGAGGCCAAGTACCTCAACACGTCCGAGACGCCGATCTACCGCAAGTCCAGCGTGCTGTACGGCCTGGACGCCGCCAAGAAGGCCATCGCGCACGAGCGCACGGCGGTCATCGTCGAGGGCTACACCGACGTCATGGCGTGCCATCTAGCCGGTGTCGAGACCGCCGTCGCCACGTGCGGCACGGCGTTCGGGGCCGAACACGTCAAGGTCCTTCGCCGGATCCTGCGCGACGAGGCCGAGCTCGCTCCAGCGCGGGTCGTGTTCACCTTCGACGGCGATGCGGCGGGGCAGACCGCCGCGATGCGCGCGTTCAAGGAGGACCAGCGGTGGGCGTCGCAGTCCTACGTCGCGGTCGAGCCGAGCGGGCAGGACCCGTGCGAGTTGCGCCAGAGCGGCGGCGACGCTGCCGTTCGCGCGCTCGTCGAGGATGCAGTGCCGATGTTCGAGTTCGCGGTGCGTACGACGATCGGGCGCTTCGACCTGGACACGGCGGAGGGACGAGTGCAGGCGCTGCGGGCGGCGGCTCCGGTCCTGGCCGGCATACGGGACCGCTCGCTGCGGCCCGAGTACATCCGCACCGTCGCGGGCTGGCTCGGCGTCGACGTCGAGCAGGTGCGAGACGAGGTGTCCAGGGCCGGCCGGGCGCCCTCGGGTCCGCCCCCGCGTCAGTATGCCGAGCCGCCCGAGTCGGCGGTGGAGCCGTCGGCCAGCGAGCTGCGCGAGGCGGTGCCGATGCCCGACCTTCGGGACCCGGTCGTGCAGGCCGAGCGGCAGCTGCTTCAGTGCCTGCTGCAGTACCCCGAGTCTGTTGACGCAGCTCTCGTCAGCGGCCTTGCGGCAGAAGGCTTCTCCGCCCCCGCCCACGGGGCCATCTATGCCGCCGTCATCGACGTCGGCCTGCCCTCCGGGCGCTCCACGTCAGCGTGGCACGCGGCGCTGGCTGAGATGGCGCCAGCGGCGACCCACCCCCTCATCACGGACCTGTCGGTCGGGGCGATCCCGGTCCGGATGGACCCGGCGACCGGGCGCCCCTCGGACCGGTACGTCACGGAGGTATTCGTCCGGGTCCACGAGATCGGTCTGAGCCGCAAGGTCGCCGACGCGATCGGCCAGCTGCGCCGGCTCGACGCGGCGCAGTCCCCGGACGCATCGGCCCAGCGCGAGGTCGGCATCCGCCTGCAGGCGCTGCAACGCGAGCTTGCCGACCTGCGGGCCCGAGGGTCGCGGTGATGGCCTGGCGGGCTCGCCGCGACCGCGAAGCTGGGCCTCCGGCGGGCGGCGTCGAGGCCGGGGTCCTGGGCCGAGAGCGGCTCCTCGCCTCCACGCGAGCGGCGGCCGGTGAACACTGGGTGCTGGCGACGAGCTACGGCCTGGTCGAGCTCGGGTCCGGCGGGCAGGTCCGGTGGCGCCGGCCCTGGCACGCGGTCGACGCTGCGAGCTGGAGCCGCGAGACGAGCACCCTCACCGTGACGTGGGTCGACCAGGCCCGACCAGCCCAGTGGGAGCTGGCCGACGAGCGGCTGTTCCTGCAGGTCGTCCGGGAGCGGGTCCAGGCCAGCGTCGTCGTCGTCGAGCAGGTGCCGCTGCCGGGCCGACGCGTCGTCCGGGCCGCCATCCGCCAGGACCTCACCACGCGCGGCCTGCTCGAGCAGGTGGTGCTCGGGCGGGGCGGCCCACTGGACTCGGCTGGCCAGGCTGCGGTGGCCAGTGCCTTTGCCCGGCTGCGGGAAGAGACCGGTATGCCGCCTGCTCCCGGCTGACGGCGACCTCGCCCGAAGAGTCCCTCGACGATTCCGCGCGGGGGCCAGGTTTTGTTACCCTGTGCCGCGCACCATTGCCTCATAGTTCGATCCCTCATAGCTCAATTGGCAGAGCGGCCGGCTGTTAACCGGCAGGTTCTTGGTTCGAGTCCAAGTGGGGGAGCCGACCGGACCGCTTCGCATTTGCTCAGGCAGCCCGCTTGCTCTACCCCCCGCAGGTCGCGGCCGCAGTCTGGGTCGGCAATCCCGACGGCAACGCGCACCCGATGACCGATGGTGCTCATCAACGGGCGCAGGGCTGCCGTCGGGCAGATGAGTAGGCTCGACCACAGTGAAAGGGGGTGGCGGGTGCACTGGCTGGCGACGGGCGAGGCCAGCGTTCCGGACGGCACCGGCTGGATGAGCGGGCGCGAGATCGCCCGCCTGGACGGGCTGCGCTTCACGAAGCCACGCACGGAGTACCTGCTGCGCCGCTGGTCGGCCAAGCGGGCCGTCGCCGTCGCGTTGGGCCTGCAGATGGACCCGGGGTCGGCCAGCCGGATCGAGCTGCTGAACCATCCGAGCGGCGCGCCGTACGTCCTGCTCGACGCAGCGGCCGCCGGTGTCGACGTGTCACTCACCGACCGCGCCGGGTGGGCGGTCGTCCTGGTCGGGCAACCTGGGTCGTTACCCAGCGGGACGCTCGGCGTCGACCTCGAGCTGGTCGAGCCCCGTTCCGCCGGGTTCGTCGCGGACTTCCTCACCGACGCCGAGCGAAGCTACGTCGCCTCCCGCGGAGGCCTTGGCGAACCCGGCTGGGACGAGGCGGCGAACCTGCTCTGGTCGGCCAAGGAGGCCGTACTCAAGGTGCAACGGGTCGGCCTGCGGGTCGACACCCGCACCGTGGAGGTCACAATCGACCATCACGCGCGCCCGGACGCTTGGGCGCCGCTCGCCGCAACGGGAGCCGACGGCACGGCATACCCGGGTTGGTGGCGCCGCGACGGGCAGTTCCTACTCACCATCGCCTACCGCGAACCCCAGGCGCCGCCGACCCTGCTGGCCAGCAGCGAGGACTTGGCCGCTGCCGTCCCGACCCACTCGTGGCTGGCCCACCCGCTAGCCGAGTCGGGCGTCACTCCTGGGCAGCAGCGATCTTCTTGAGCCGTTCGGGCATCCCGCTGTAGAGCTTGAGCGCATTGCCGCCGTAGACGCCTGGCACCACCTCCGGCGGGATCAGCGAGGCAACCGCGCGGGCGTTGTCGGCGATGTCACGAACGCCCGGCCAGTCCGTCGCGAAGATCCACTTGCGGGCCAGCCGGGGCAGGTCGAAACGGCTGTAGTACCGCGGCAGCCACTTGGGCGGCAGCCCGGCCAGCTCGATCCACACGTTCTCCATGCTCATCGCCATGAAGGCCGCGGTGTCGAACCACCAGCCCCGGCCTCCGTGGGCCAGAATCACCGTGAGGTCCGGGAAGTCGCGGATAACCGGGAGCAGCAGCTCCGGGTCCGCGAACTCGTTCGACGAGCCGGGAAACGAGCTCGTGCCGCAGTGGATCACCAGAGGGATCTGGCGCTCCTCGAGGATCCCGTATGCCGCGTAGAGCGCCGTATCGTCGGGCCGGAACCCGCCGTGCACCGGATGCAGCTTCAACGCGGCCGCCTCGTGCTCTAGCTGGCGCTTGAGCTCCTTGGCGAGCGGGAAGTGCAGGTGCGGGTTGACGTTGGCGACCGGGCGGAACATCTCCGGGTTGTGGTCGACCAGGGGCAGCAGCTCGTCGAACTCCTGGATCCCGGTCGACTTGGGGCTGTACTCGCAGAACAGCAGGGCGACGTCGACGCTTTGCTCCCGGAAGATCTCCTCGAGCCGCGCAGGGCGGGGTACGCCGTCCGCCCCCCATACCTCCTCGATGATGCCGGGTCGGCCGAACTTGTAGGTCCAGTGCCGCCACGAGTCGCCGAGGGTTGGAAGGAGGGGAACGTGGGTGTGGGCATCGACCAGAGGCATGCCATCCAGCACCGGGGACCTGCCTTTCCGAGGGTGAGCGTGTCGGGCCTATCCTCGCGGAGGGGCAGGGAAGCCCGCGGGCGGGGGTAGCGCAGGGAAGCTCCCGGGAGGGACCGGGACGCCGAGACCGAGCGGGTCGAACAGCTCAGCGAGCTGGTCACGCAGCTTGAAGCGCTGCATCTTGCCGGTCGCGGTCTTGGGCAGCTCCTTGACGAAGACGATCCGGCGAGGCCGCTTGAAAGCCGGCATACCGTCGCGGCACCACCGGATCAGAGCGTCCTCGGTGGTCTCCTCCCGGGCGACGACGAAGGCAACCGGCTTGAACAGCCCGTCCTCGTCCGGCAACCCGACGACCGCAACCTCAGCGACCGCCTGGTGCCGTAGCAGCCGGTCCTCGACCTCGCCGGGGGAGACGTAGATGCCACCGGCCTTGATCAGGTCGTTGGTGCGGCCCATGCAGACGAAGTAGCCCTCGTCGTCCTGGATGAACGTGTCGCCGGTGTTACACCACTCGCCGACGAAGACCTGGCGGCTGGTCGCCACCCGCTTCCAGTAGCCGATCGCCATCGACGGCCCACGGACCCACAGCGTGCCCAGCTCGCCCCTGGCCACGACCTTTCCGTCCGTATCACGCAACTCGATCTCATACGGCGGCACCGGCTTGCCGGTCGTGCCCGGCTTGATGTCGTTCCACGTGTTGGACAGGAAGGTGTTCAGGAACTCGGTGCACCCGAGCCCGTCGATGACGGGCACTTTGAACCGCTCGGTGAGCCGTTGGTGCATCGGAACGGGAAGTGGCTCGCCCGCCGACTGGCAGAGGCGTACCGAGTCGAAGGTGTTTGCCGGCAGGTCGGCAGCCAGCAGCTGGGCATAGAAACTCGGAACCGCGTCGAAGATCGTGGGCCGGTCACGGAGCATCCGCTCGACGAACACGTCCGACGTCGGCCGTCGCGGCTCGAGGATCGTCGTCGCCCCGGTTGCGAGTGGATGCAGGACGCTGTTGCCGATGCCATACGAGAAGAACATCTTCGAGACGGACAGGCACCGGTCCTCCGGAGTGAGGGCCATGACCGGTGGGAAGCTCGAGCCAGAGGCCTTGATGTTCTCGTGCCGGTGCATCGCCCCCTTCGGCTTGCCCGTAGTACCCGAGGTGTAGAGCCACAGGGCCCACTCGTCCGCGATCGTGTCCGCGACCTCACGCAGCTCGGCAGGCGCCGCACGTCCGCGCTGAACCAGCTCGTCGTAGGTCAGCGCGTCGACGCCCCACTCGACGGCCGGGTCCGGCTCGCCGTCGACCACCACGTGGTCCACGTCCGGGCAGTCGGAGATCGCCGCGGCGACCGTCGCGGCATACTCTGCGCTCAGGATGAGAGCGTCGGCCGCTGAGTCCTTGACAATATCGCGAATGTCGTTGGAGCCCAACATGGTTGAGACGGGGATAGCGACGAAGCCGGCTCTGAACACGCCGAGGATGCTCGTAATCATCGGTACGTCGTCGTTCATCACGATGACGATGCGGTCGTCGCGATGCAGGTGCAGGTTCCGCAGTCCCGCGGCGACGTCCGCGCACCGCTGGGAGAGCTGCTGGTAGGTGAGGGTCTCCACGCTGCCCACGACAGCGTTGTGCTCTCCGAGTCCCTCCGCGATGTGCCGGTCCACCAGCCATTCCTGGGCGTTAAACACAATTGCTCCCTGACAGTCGGCGGAAGGGTGGCGCCGATGATATCTGCGTCCAGTTGGCAAGTAGAAGGGCCGGGGCTACCGGTCAACGCACGCGCGGGCGAAAGCTCGACCGTCCGGCGAAGATTCCGACCACCAGTACGGCGCAAACGGTTGACCATTGCACTGACCCGGGCTTCGGGAGGACGATCAGGCCGAGCCAGTGGCACCGGTGCGGTCCGCCTCCGGGCCTCGACTCCTGAGTTCGGCGGGACAGCTGAAGGAGGATGGGATGGCACAAACGACAACAGAAGGCGTCAAGACGTCAGCCGGGTGGGTTTTGCCGCTGGCCTGGTGCGCGGTGCTGCTCGACGGCTTCGACCTGGTCATCATGGGAACGGTTACCCCGTCCTTGTTGGCCTACAAGCCGTGGGGCCTCAATGCCGCTGGGGCGACCTGGCTGGTGACTGTCGGGCTCATCGGCATGACCATTGGGGCTCTGCTCATCGGGTACCTAACCGACATCCTCGGCCGGCGCAAGCTGCTCATCGCGGCAGTGGCGATCTTCTCGGTGTTGACTCTCGCCTGCGCCTTCGCGCCGAACCCCTTCGTTTTCGGCACGATTCGCTTCTTTGCCGGCCTTGGCCTCGGTGGCTGCCTGCCTACGGCGATCGCCATGGTCAACGAGTTCGCCCGAAGCCTGGGCCGCTCCGGCCGAACGACGACCGTCCTCATGACCGGCTATCACGTCGGTGCGGTGCTGACTGCCGTGCTGGCCCTGTGGTTCATCAAGAGTGGCCCCGACGACTGGCGCATCCTCTTCGTATGGGGCGCCGCCCCAGCTCTGTTCCTCGTGCCGCTCATGATGTGGCAGCTGCCCGAGTCGCCTGCGTGGCTGCTCACCAAGGGTCGTCAAGCCGAGGCCGAGGTGATCTCGGTCGCCAACGGCATCCCCGTCCAGGCACTTGCGGCGGCTCCCGACGTGAGCGCGGACGACCGTGCGGTCAGCTGGCGCACCTTGTTCGAGCCGCAGTACCTGCGCCGCACGATCGCTCTCGGGGTGACATCGTTCTGCGGGCTCATCCTCGTCTACGGCCTCAACAACTGGCTGCCGACCATCATGCGCGAGGCCGGGTACGAGCTCGGCGCGGCGTTCACCTTCCTGCTGCTGCTCAACGTCGGAGCCATCGTCGGGTTGCTCATCGCCGGCAACGTCGGCGACCGGCTGAACACCGGGATTGCCGCGGTCATCTGGTTCTTCAGCGCGGCCGTGCTCCTGGCGTTGCTGTCGATCAAGATGGGGCAGGCCGTGCTATTCGTCGTCGTCTTCATCGCGGGCATCTTCGTCTTCAGCGGCCAGGTTCTCGTCTACGCCTTCACGAGCGAGAACCACCCGGCCCAGATCCGGGCGACCGCGATCGGCTTCGTCGCGGGTGTCGGCCGGGTGGGGGCCATCACAGGGCCCATCCTCGGCGGATGGGTCGTCGGCGCCAAGATGACTCAGCCGTGGGCGTTCTTCGGCGCCGCCTTGTTCGGTGTCATCGCAGCCGTGTCGCTGCTGGTCGGCGGCATCCACCGCAGTGAGGCCCACGCTCAGGTGCAAGCCCCGGCGCAAGCTCAGGAGTAGCCGCGTAACCGAGGCTGAGCGCTCGACCAATGGAGGTCGAGCGCTCAGTCCTCCGTGTTGGCCCGCAGGCGCAGCTTGAACCGCTGGATCTTGCCGGTCGGCGTCTTGGGCAGCTCGTCGACGAACTCCACCCACCGGGGAAACTTGTACTTGGCCAGCCGGGTTCGCACGTGGTTCTTGAGCTCGTTCGCCAGCTCGTCGGACACCTCGACCCCCGGCTTGGCAACCACGTAGGCAATGGGCTTGATGAGCCCTTGGGGGTCGGCCTTGCCGACGACGGCCGCCTCGAGCACGGCGTCATGGGAGATGAGCGCCGACTCGACGTCGAACGGCGAGACGGGCAGGCCGCCGACGTTGAGCATGTCGTCGCTGCGGCCTTCGTAGTGGAAGTAGCCGTCCTCGTCCTGGTGGAACTTGTCGCCGGTAATCGTCCACGGTCCTCGGAACGTGCTGGCCGACTTCTCGCGGTTGTTGTAGTAGCCCTCGGCCCTTGACGGCCCAGCTATGTGCAGGTGGCCGATGTCGCCCTGGTGCACCGGCCGGCCGTTGTCGTCGACCAGGAACGCAACATAGCCAGGAATTGGGGTCCCGCTCGTGCCGTACCGGTTCTGCCCCGGCCGGTTGGAGATGAAGTGGTTGAGCATCTCCGTGCAGCCGATGCCGTCGAGGATCTCGACGCCGAAATGCTCTTGCCAGCGCTGCCCGACCGACGGGGGCAGTCCCTCGCCGGAAGCGAGGCACACGCGAAAGCCCATCTCGGATGGGTCGGGCAGGTCGGGGTGGGCCAACATCGACGCGTATGCCGTGGGCACGCCCGCGAAGACCGTCGGCTTGTGCTCGCGCAGCAGCGAGAAGATCGACGAGGGGTTTGGCGGCGTGGAAAGCAGCACCGAGGTGGCCCCCACGGACATCGGGAAGGTCAGGGCGCAGCCCAGACCGTACGCGAAGGACATCTTGGAGACCGAGAAGCAGACGTCCGCCTCGGTGATCTGGACCACGTGCTGGCCGGCGCCCAGGGCCGTGGCGATGAGGCTGGAGTGCACATGCATGGTCCCCTTCGGCGCACCAGTCGAACCGGACGAGTACAGCCACAGCCCGATGTCGTCCCTCGTCGTCGGCGCCGGCTCCACGTCGGGCTCGGCCTGCTCGAGCAGCTCGGACAGGGCAAGGGTCCCGGGCGCGGCCGACCCCGATACCACTATGTGCCGAAGGAAGGGCAGCTTGCCCAGCAGCGGCTGGAACGCCGGCAGCAACGCCTCGGAGACGACGACGACACGCACCCTGCTGTCGGCGACGAGGTAGCCGTAGTTCTCCGGGGTCAACAGGGTGCTGACCGGGATCGGAACAACGCCGGCGAGCATGGAGCCCAGAAAGACCGTGGGGAAGTCGACCGTGTCGAACATGCAGAGCATGACCCGCTGCTCCATCTCGACCCCCAGGTGGCGGGTCACGTTGGCCCACCGGGCCGCTCGTTCGGCAACCTCCCCGTAGGTGTGCCAGCCGGTGTCGTCGATGAACGCCACCTTGCCGGCCCGTCCGGCGTCGATGTTGCGGCTGATGAGGTCCGCGGCCGCGTTGTACTCGCGTGGCAGCGTGGCGAGCAGGTCGAGGGTCGCGGTCGGCATTAACGTCACGTCGCCTCCATGCACACGTAGGGCCTGGCACACGTAGGCCCGCATCGCCACCCGCAGGTCCGGCGGAGGCCATCCCTCGACCGTGACTCATACGCGCGGCGTGAGCCAGCCTAGTGACCGGCGTCGCGTGAAAGAACGACTTGCGCCTGGCTGCGCATTTCAGTGCTGAGGTGCCTCCCGCTAGCTCGGGTCAGGCGGCGTCGTCGTGCAGGTTGTGGGGGTGGGTGGTGTGGCTGCGGCCGTCGGGGGCGGTCCAGGTGCAGATGCCGTGGGGGGTCATGGTGACGGTCCAGCCGCCGTGGTGTTTGAACCCGTGGTGGGTCCGGCAAAGTGTCTGCAGGTTCGCCGCCGTGGTCGCACCGGTCGGGAAGGGGGTGACGTGGTCCAGGTCGCAGCGGGCGGCGGGGGTGGCGCAGCCGGGGTAGCGGCAGGTGCCATCGCGGGCTCGGACCAGCCGGGCCAGGGCGGCGCCGGGTCGGTAGGTGCGCTTCGTCGAGGTGCTCGACGGCGCCAGTAGCTGGGTGGGCGGCGCCGAGGCGGAGGTGGGTGTCTGGGTTGGCCAGGATGGCGTTGACCTGCGCGGGTAGCAGCATCCCCACCGGTGGGATGAGGACTGGTTTGGGGACGAACCAGGTGCGTCCGTGCCAGTCGCGGGCCAGGTTCGGGTTGGCGTCCACCTCCCGGGCCCGGCGCACCACCCTCTGGAACCGTGCGTGCAGCGGCGGGTCGGGCCGGTCCTGGGCCCACGAGCCGCCCACGATCACACCGGGGTGTGCGAACGGGTCCAGCAGGTCCAGCCACGGCTGGGAACGCTGAGCGGCGCAGTCACACGGCGGCGGCGGGGCCAGCTTCGCGAGAGCACCCACCGGCCGGCCACCAGCCGGCTCGGATTCCGACCCAGCAGCCGTCGACTTGTCCGTGCAGGGCTCCTCCGCCGCCCCGGCATACCCAGCGGGTTCGGACATCGGTTCGGCAGCGTCGGTGCAGCCGGGCTCGGCTGGGACCTGACCCGGGTCGGGGTCGGACTCCGCCGCTGAGCCGGCAGGGGCTGAGGTGGTGGGGATGATCAAGGTTGCGGTCGTGCTCACGTGGACGTCGGAGAGGACCAGGTCGGCCAGCGCGTCGGCGCGGGACTGGGCCACCGTCAGCTCTGGGTCGCCGGTGCGGTACCGCGCGGCGAGGTCCTCGACGGCGGCCCACATGGCCACCGACGCCCCGGCGGGTAGCTGCGCATCCCAGTGGGTAAGCCCGGCCTGCTCGCCGGGGCTGACCCGCACCTGCCGCTGCGCCCCGCTGCCCTCCGCGCAGTCCTCGGCGTCGGTGGGGTCGGTGGGGTCGGGTTGGGGGGCCAGGCGGGCCGCGATCAGCTCGGCGCGGGCCTTCACCCGCGACCCGGGCAGCTCCCGGATGTCCCCGTGATGCAACCGGGCCTCGAACTCGCCCAGCCGCTCCTGTTCGACCTCACGGGCGGCCCGGGTGATCACGCTGACCCGGTACGGTTCCAGGTCCCCGGCCCAGGCCATCGCGGCGGTACGCGGCAACCCGCTGAGGGTGTGCGCGGTGTCGATGCGGGTGACCATGGTCCGCGGGGCGATCCGCAGGATCGGCGCCAACGCGGCGGCGGCCTGCTGCACCGGGGACGGGCGCCCCCACCGGCATACCATCACCGGTCGCGTACCGGGCGGCCCGCTGCGCATCCCGCGCCGCGAGCACGTGCTCGGTGTAGCGGGTGACCGCCACGGCCTGGCGGGCGGACACGGCGTTGACGATCCGCTGGGTGGCCGCGACCACACATTCGGCCTCGTCCGCGCTCATCGCAGACAGCTGATCCTCGGTGACTCGGGCGAGGGCGGCGGCGAGCCGGAACGGGTCCGCGGCTTGCACCGCGGCCACCGTCGGCCCACACACGCCCTCGAACATGCGTCTAGTCTACTCCTATTAGCCCTAGACGCAAGACCTTTCGATGCAGTTCTGAGCCAGGTCAGCGAGGTCCACCTGACAGGCGATGAGCACGCGCTGTCCGCGCTGCAGGTTCGCACCGAGGCCGACGACCAGCTATTGAGTGTGCGTCGTTTCTGACCTGGCGAGCTCGGCGACGACCTTGTCGGCGTCCTCCTCCTGCCCGCGGTAGGTGCGGTGCATCAGGTAGACCATGACGCCCCCGATGGCGATCACCACGCCGAAGATCCGGTAGAGACCGGGGCCGCTGATGCCGGCGACCAGCAGGTAGCCGGCCGCGACAGGGGCGATGATCGAGCCGATCCGACCGATGCCGATCATCCAGCCCACTCCCGTCGCCCGGGCCCGAGTGGGGTAGACGGGCGGGCTGATGGCGTAATAGGCGGCGTTTCCGCCGTTGGTCGTGAAGCCGACCGCCAAGGCCAGGATCAGCGCCAGCGCCGGCGTGCCGAAGTAGTTCGCGTACAGCCCAAACGTCACCAACCCGAAGAAGAACGCCAAGCCGGCGGTAAGCACCCGGGGGTGCACCCTGGTCGCCAGCCCAGCGAAGACGAGGGCGCCGACCACACCCCCGACGGAGACGAGGACCCCGGCGCGCACTCCGAGCGTCGCGTCCTGGGTCGCGTCCGAAAGCAGCTTGGGGGTCCACGTGTTGGCGAAGTAGAAGGCTGCGTACTGGCAGAAGAAGCCGATCCACAGCAGGGTGGTCCGCCTGGCGAGCAGCCCGTGGAAGAGGGTCGACACCGCGACCTTCCCGGCCTGCTGGCTGTATGCCGTTGGCAGCTCGCTTGCGTGCTCGTAGCCGAGCTGGTCGGCGATCTGGTTGTACTCCTGCAGGCCTCCGGGGGGACGTCGCTCGACGAGGTAGTGGATCGACTCGGGCAGCCAGAGCCAGGAGGTGACCAACAGAACCACAGTGACGACGACCGCGAACCAGAACGGCGCCCGCCATCCCCAGGCGCCGATGAGGTACGTGGAGATGAACCCGCCGGTGGCCGCACCCGCGGGTAGGCCGACGCCGTAGATGCCCATCGCGGTGCCCCGTCTGGCGTCTGAGGAGTACTCGGAGACAAGGATGTTCACGCTCGGCAGCAGGGCACCGATCCACAGCCCGGCAAACCCGCGCGCGACGAGCAGGAACGGGAAGCTGGGTGACATCGCGGAGAGGGACATCCCGACGATGATGAGCACCAGGCACCCCAGGATGTGGTTGCGCCGCCCGATGCGGTCGGCTATCGGCGAGATGAAGATCCCGCCAGCGGCCATACCGATCGTGCCGGCGCTGAGCAACCAGCCGGTCTCGACGTTGCTCAGGCCCCACACCTCTGGTTTGGCGAGGAACGGTGCAACGTACCCGGCGATGAGGATCTCGAAACCGTCGATGAACGCCAGGAAGATGCAGATGACAATGACGCGGATCTGGAACGGTCGCATCGGCTGGGTGGCGATCGCCTGGCGCAGGTTCATCGTTGGACCTTTCGGCAGGTGGACACCAGATCAGACGAATGTCCGGCTTGCGCCAGGCGCTGTCAATCGTCCGGGTGGCCAGGAGTCCGCTGTGCGGAATGGGACGACTGCGGGCCGACTTGGCGGCTGTCCCGGGTGCGGCCCGCGGCGCTATCGTGCCAGTGACAGCGTTCACCAATGCGTGAGGAGCCCCGTAGATGAAGTTCAGCAACGTCGCCTTCCCGGTCGGGCACATCTGGTCGTCGCCGTTCGCCCGCTGGCAGGGCACGATCTCGGAGATCTCCTCTCTGGACACCGGGGTGGCGGTCACAACGCGGGCGTTGGCCGAGCGGGGGATCGACACCGCCGAGCTCAAGGGGATCGTCCACGGGTGGACCAACCCGATGCCGGAGATCTTCTACGGCGCCCCCACCATTGCGGCCCGAATTGGCGCGCCGCACATCTCCGGCCCGATGGTCGTGCAGGCTTGCGCGACGTCTGTCGCGTCGATCCAGGCCGCCGCTGGTCAGGTCCAGTCCGACGGCGACCTGCAGCTGGTGGTCTGCTCGGACCGGATGAGCAATGGGGCCGTGGTCATCTACCCGCGGCCTTCGGCCGCATGCGGCGCGCCCCTCTTGACCAACTGGACCCTGGACGGCTTCGCGAAGGACCCCTGGGGCGGCACGAGCATGCTGGTCACCGCGGACAACGTCGCCCGCTCGGGCGGGATCAGCCGCGAGGAGTGCGACAACCTCAAGGCGATGCGCTACGAGCAGTACAGCAGCGCTTTGGCCAACGACCGCGAGTTCCAGAAGCGGTACATGGTCCCGATCGAAGTCCAGGTCGGGCGCAAGACCGTGACGCTCGAGGCCGACGAGGGCATCCGCCCCGTGGACCTGGACGCCATCCGCGAGATGCGGACCGTCATGCCGGACGGCTTCCACACCGGGGCCACCCAGACCCACCCGGCCGACGGCTCGGCAGGCGTTGTGCTCAGCACGGTGTCCCACGCCCGGGAGCGCTCCGGCGGGGAGGGCGTCGTCGAAGTGCTCGCCACCGGCATCGCGCGGGTCGAGAAGGCGCATATGCCAGCCGCTCCGGTCCCGGCGGCGATGTCGGCGCTGGAGACGGCAGGCCTCACCATCGACCAGGTCGACCTGGCAACGACGCACAACCCGTTCGCGGTCAACGACGTCTACTTCAGCAAGATGACCGGCTACCCGCTCGACAAGATGAATCTGCGCGGCTGCAGCCTCATCTTCGGGCATCCGCAGGCCCCCACCGGCATGCGCTCCATCGCCGAACTCGTCAACGAGCTGAAGGCCCGCGGTGGCGGCGTCGGCCTCTTCGCTGGCTGCGCCGCTGGTGACTCGGGGATGGCGCTGGTCCTGAAGGTCACCGACTGACCCGCAGCCCAGATGTGACCTTCGTCGATAGGTCAGAAGGTGCGGTTATCCGGCCCGGATAGGTGCATCTTCTGACCTCTCGCTGAAGGGGCCGGTATGGCGGACCCGCGACCAGTCAGCCGCCGACGTGCCTAGCAATGCCACGCTCCAGGGCGTCGATGACCCACGGACGGATCTGCTCCGCACCGATGATCCGGTCGACCGAGCCGGTCCGCAGGGCACGTTCGATGGTGTGGATGGAGTCGAACTCGTCGGCTACCTCGCCGAGCTTCTCCGAGCGCACCTGAGCCGAGATGCTCGCCACCCGGGCCCGCAGCCGCCCAGCCTGCGGGCCCGACGCGGCCGCCGCCGCTGCCCGCGCCTCGTGCACCCGGGGGTCCTTCTCGGTGCGCAGCTTGACGTCGCGGGCGAACACCGTCGCCGCCGCCGGCGCGCCGCCGATGACCGAGGCGTAGGACCCCTCGACCGCGGCGATCTCCATCGACTCGTTGAGGGCCTTGGAGAAGACGACGAAGGCGCCACCGTGGTAGCGCGACACGACGACGAAGACGATTGGGCCCTGGAAGTTGGTCACGGCCCGGCCGATCTGGGCCCCGTACTCCAGCTGCCACTTGCGCATCGACTCCGGGGACCCGTCGAACCCGGACAGGTTCGCCATGACGACCAGCGGCCGGTTGCCACTCGTAGCGTTGATGGCCCGGGCGGTCTTGCGTGAGGCCTGCGGGAACAGCGTCCCCGACGTCCACGCCGGCGGGCCGTCGGCGGGGACGAACCCCTTGCGCGGCACGTTGCGCGAGCCCAGCCCGATCATGCAGACCGGTATGCCGCCGACGGAGACGTCCCACACGATCGGAGTTGTCGGCGTCCTGCCAGTGCCGCCAGCGTTCCAGTGGCTCGGCAGTCCGGTATCAGCCACCGCGCGCATGACCGAGCGCATGTCGAACGGCTGCTTGCGGTCGGGGTTGGTGGCGTGGTCGAAGACCTCGCCGACCCGGGTGAAGGTCGTCCCGGCCACGGCGTCGTGCCCGGATGGGCGAATGTCACGGTCGAAGGGATCGCTGGTCGGACGCCGGCGAGGGAAACGCTCTCCGGGCACGACGTACGCGTAGTCGTAGTGGGCAAGCAGCAGCAGGCAGGCGTCTTGGAAGCTGGGCGCCCAGTACTGCGCCTGACCGTTAGGCCCCATGACGCGGTCGTAGCCGCCGATGCCGAAGTTGTCGTCGGCCGACACCGCCCCGGAGAAGTCCAGAGCCTGCTTGCCGGTCAGCACCATGGCGCTGGCCGGGGTCATGACCAAGATGCCCCGGGTGTGCATGAGCATGGTCGACTCGGCGTTCCAGTACGGCTGGCCTCCGACGTTGATGCCGGTGACGATGATGTTGACCTCGCCGCCGCCCTGGGTGAACTCGATGATCCGGCGCAGGGTGAGGGCGATGAAGTCCATGTTCTCGGTGCCCGAGTCCATGGCGATGAGCGCGCCGGAGGACACGGCATACCACTCGACCGGGATCTCGCGTTGCGCCGCGAGCTTCAGCGAGGCGTTGACCCGGCGGCATTCGGGCTCGGCGAGGTTGCCCAGGCCCTGGGTAGGGTCGGAGAGCATGACGACGCGGGTCATCCCCTCTGGGCACCACGTCGGTGTAGTGTGGTGAGCAGCCCGACGACCAGGTGCGCGGAGTTGCTGGCTTCCGGGCGCGGTCGACGGGCACCAGAGTCTCGCCGTCGTTGTCGAGCTCGAGCTCCTGGAAGTCCCCGGGCGGGAACGGCGAGGCGTCGCTCGGGCCGAGGGGTGAGCATCTGGACGATCTCGTAGGGGTAAGGAGCGCCGAACCGCTTGGCAGTGATGAGCTTCTGCGCATAACGGGTGAGTGGGCGGATCGCGTTCGGGCCCGGGTCACCGTAGCGGATCGTCAGCCCCGTGCGGCCGATGCCGTCGAGGGTGATGACCTTGTCTGCGGACGTCGTGCTGCCAGCG
>CAVRXF010000049.1:0-4699 GCA_963724925.1 uncultured Actinomycetota bacterium
GCTGCTCGACCCCCAGCCGTCAGGTAACCGGGATCTGGTGCTGGCGATGCTGGTGGCCCAGGTGATCGAGCCCTCCTCGAAGCTGGCGACCGCGCGCGGGTTGCGGGCCGAGACCGCCACCAGCTCCCTCGGCGAGGTACTGGGCGTGTCGGGCTGCGATGAGGATGACCTATACGAGGCGATGGATTGGGCGCGGGCCCGCCAGGACGCGATCGAGCAGGCGCTCGCACACCGGCACCTGGCCAACGGCACCCTGGTGCTCTACGACGTCTCCTCGGCCGCGTTCGAGGGGCACACCTGCCCACTGGGGAAGATCGGTCACCCCCGCGACGGGGTGAAAGGGCGGCTGCAGATCGTCTACGGACTGCTCTGCTCGACCGCTGGCGTGCCGATCGCGGTGGAGGTGTTCGAGGGCAACACCGCCGACCCGAAGACCCTCGCCGCGCAGATCGGCAAGCTCAAGCAGCGGTTCGGGCTGACCCACGTCTGCCTGGTAGGCGACCGCGGCATGCTCACCACCGCCCGCATCGACGGCGAGCTGCGCCCGGCCTCCCTGGACTGGATCACCGCGCTGCGCGCCCCGCAGATCAAGGCCCTCGTCGAGCAGGGCGGCATCCAGCTGTCGCTGTTCGATGAGCAGGATCTGTTCCAGGTCACCCACCCCGACTACCCCGGCGAGCGACTGATCTGCTGCCGCAACCCCGCCCTCGCCGCCGAACGGGCCCGCAAACGCGAGGCGCTGCTGGCCGCTACCGAGACCGAACTGGCCACGATCGCCGAGGCCACCCGGCGCGAGCGCCGCCCGCTGCACGGCAAGGAGAAGATCGCGCTGCGGGTCGGGAAAGTGATCAACCGCTACAAGGTCGCCAAGCACTTCGCCACCGACATCGGCGAGGACAGCTTCGGCTTCGCCCGGGACCGGGACAAGATCACCGCCGAGGCCGCGTTGGACGGCATCTACGTCATCCGCACCAGCCTCGACGACCCCACCCTCGCCAGGGACGATGTGGTGGCTGCGCTACAAGGGCCTCGAAGACGTCGAACGGTTCTTCCGCACCCTCAACAGCGAACTGGACGTCCGCCCCATCCGCCACCGCCTCGCCGACCGAGTCCGCGCCCACGTGTTCCTGCGGATGCTCTCCTACTACATCGCCTGGCACATGAAAGCCGCGCTCGCCCCGATCCTGTTCACCGACCACGACAAGCCCGCCGCCCGCGCCAAACGCGCCGGCCCCGTCGCCGTGGCCCCGCGCTCGGACGCCGCGCTGCGCAAGGCCGCCCGCAAGCACACCGACCACCGGCACCCCGGTGCACGCCTTCCCCGACCTGCTCGCCGACCTGGGCACCATCTGCGCCAACCACATCCAGCCCATCGATCAGGCGCGCGCCTTCACCCTGATCACCACACCCACCCCACTGCAGCGCCAGGCCTTCGACCTGCTCGGCGTCTCCCCACGGCTCGGATACTCATAGTCAGTAACACCAGCACGCCTGACCACCGCAAGCCCCGAAATCACAGCCCTCCACGGCTCCCAGTCGCGGTAGGGACGGCCCTTCGCCTTCGGGTTCCGCCCCCCGCACAGATCCCAGCGAGCGGGATTACCGCACTGGGCTCCTACCTTGGGTATGTGGCGGCGAAGCGGACCTCCGGGTAGGGGTGCATCACGCGGGCGAGGGGTAGCCATCGGGTCGCGATGCGGCCCATCCGCTCCCAGGTGAGCCGGTGCCGCTGGCTGCGGCGCCGCAGCGCCCGGAACCAGGCAGGCGCCGCACCTGGTAGAGGAAGGACGATGAGTGCATCAGTTGCCGGGAACGGCGTAGTAGGCGAAGTGGCCTCGCAGCACACTGGCCAGCCACCGTCCCTGCTCCGGGATGGGTGAATGCCGGCGCCGCTTCAGCTGGTCGTTGACCTGCCTCAGCTTGGCCCGCATCCGTTTCGACTCGGTCTTGCGCCGAACCCAGAACCGCCCCTTCCGCCCGGTCGCACAGATGTGCGTGAAACCGAGGAAGGTGAACGTCTCCGGCTTACCCAGCCCCCGCGCCGACGACGTTCGGCCGCGTAGCGTCCGAATTCGATCAGCCGCGTCTTGTCCGGGTGCAGCTCCAGACCGAACTTGGCGAACCTGTCGCGAAGCGCGGTAAGGAACCGGTCGGCGTCGTCACGATGTTGAAACCCGACGGTGAAGTCGTCAGCGAAACGCACGACAATGACGTCGCCGCGCGCCTCGTGGTGTCTCCACCAATCGACCCACAGGTCGAAGACGTAGTGCAGGTACACGTTGGCGAGCAGCGGCGATACCGATGCTCCCTGCGCTGAGCCCCGCTCGGTCTGCGACCAGATCCCGTCCTCGACGACCCCCGCGGCCAGCCACTTATCGACCAGCCGCAGGACCCTCGGATCCGCGATCCGGTGCTCGAGAAACCTTCGCAGCCAAGCCCGATCAAGCTGGCCGAAAAAGTCGCGGATGTCCGCGTCGAGCACCCAGTTCACCTTCTTCGCTCCAGACCGACCGTCAACGCGTCCAACGCGTCGTGCGGGCCACGCCCGGGACGAAATCCGTAGGAGAAGCCACGGAAGTCCGCCTCGTAGATCGCGTTGAGCACCTCGACGACGGCCCGTTGGAGGATCTTGTCCTCCAACGCGGCGATGCCGAGCGGTCGTAGCCGCCCGTCCGTCTTCGGGATGTACACCCGCCTGGTCGGCCTGGCCCGGTAGCGCCCCGCATGCAGCCGCTCGTGCAGGCCACGGAGGTTGTCCTCCAGGTCCTGCCCGTAGGCCGCCCACGTCACCCGTCCACCCCCGGCGCGGCGTTCGGGTTGATCGCCCGATACGCCGTCCCGGAGCCGGTCAACGTCCACATGGTGCAACAGCGCGGTGAACCGTGCCTCCTTGTCTCGTACTGCCACCTGCCGCACACGGTCCAGCGCACTGGTCGCGTCTTGCCCGGCCCTGTGTCCGGGACGCGTTTTGCTGGCCGTGTTCCCCTTGGTCGATCCCCTTTCCTCCACCGGCTCCGCGGTCGCACGCGACCTTGTTCGTCGGCTTCGCAGGTACTACGGGACCGTCCGACTTCCCACACCCGTTCATCCCAGGATTACCGCCTCGGCGTTCCCTGGGCGTCCCGCCCGTGATCACACGGACGGGCGGGCGCGGGATCTCCCGGTTCTCGCGCACTTTCCGTGATGCTGGTGTTGCGCGTGTTGCCGATGAGACTGGCACTTCGGGGTTGATCATGCTGGGCATGTGACTTCGGGTGCTGTCGTGTTCTGTTGCCGCACCTGGCCGGGGTGGTGATCGAGCACATCGACGGCGAGGCGGTGGGGCCGTGGTCATCCGGGCGTCGGACTCGCGACGGCTCGGTGGCGTGTCCGGGGTGCGGGGACGGTGTCGATGCGGGTGCACAGCCGCTACGAACGCACGCTCAGCGACGCCGGCGTTGGAGCGGCCAGCCGGTCACGATCCTGCTGCGGGTGCGGCGGCTGTTCTGTGACGGCGCCGGGGTGCGTAGCGGGTCACGTTCGCCGAGCAGGTGGACGGGTTGACCACCCGCCACGGGCGGCGCAGCGTGGCTGCTCCGCCGGATTCTGGAGGCCATCGGGCTGGCCTCTCGCGGGCCGCGTCGGGGCTCGGCTTGCCGCGCAGCTCGGCGTGCGGGTGAATCGATCGACCGTTGCTGCGCCTGGTCCGGGCGCTGCCCGACCCGGAGATCGGCCACCGTCGCGACGCTGGGGGTGGACGACTTCGCGCTACGCCGCGGGCACGTGTACGGAACGGTCGCTGGTGAACATGCGCACCCACCGGCCAATCGACCTGCTCGCCGATCGGCAGGCCGACACGTTCGCCGCCTGGCTGCGCGCGCATCCAGGCGTCCGAGGTGATCTGCCGCGACCGCGGCGGCGGATACGCCGAGGGCGCCCGGCGGGGCGCGCCGGACGCGATCCAGGTCGCGGACCGGTGGCACCTGTGGCACAACCTCTGCGAGCACGTGGAGAAGACGGTGCTTGCGCCACCGCGCCGACCTCCCTGAACCGATCCCGGACGACCCGCCGAACGGCCGACCCGACACAGGGCAACGCCCGACGAACAGCCGGCGACGGCGACGAGCCCGGGAGAAGTACGATCGTGACCCGGACCAAGCAACGCTATGCACGCCGTGCAGGAGCTGTACGCGCGCGGCGTGTCGCTGCCGCGATCGCCTTCACTTTGGAACTGGACGTGGCCACGGTGCGCCGGTTCGCCCACGCCACCGGCCTGGACGAGTTGCTGATCAAAACCCTGCAGCGGGCCAGCCTGCTCGACGAGTTCAAGCCGTACCTGCACCAACGGTGGGCCGAGGGCTGCACCGACGCCGCCCGCCTCGCCGAAGAGATCAGCACCCAGGGCTACCGCGGCAGCGACCAGACCGTGCGCCGCTACCTGCGCCCGTTCCGCACCGGCCGGCCCATCCCACCGTCGCGGCCCGGCCGCACCGACCGTCCGCGAGGTCACCGGCTGGATCATGCGACGACCCGACCGCCTCGAGAGGAGGAACAACTGAAGTCTCCAACAACTCCGGGCCCGCAGCACACACCTGGACGCCACCGCCGGACACGTCGCCGACTTCGCCGAGATTCAGCGGGCTGCCACGGCGACCGCCTCGACCACCTGGATCACGGCCATCGACGCCGACGACCTCCCGCTACCTGCACTCCTTCACGG
>CAVRXF010000050.1:0-91149 GCA_963724925.1 uncultured Actinomycetota bacterium
GAGTTCAGAGACCAGCCCACGCACCGTTCGCGTCAGCGCTGCGACGACGACCGCGCCCATTCGGTCGGCTACCGGGTCACGCGTGAGCACCAGAACCGGCCGGTCCCCTCCTGGCGTCGCGGCGAACCAGATCTCACCCCGCTGCATCGGCCCAGTCGGCCCAGTCTTCGGCAGGACCCCAGCACTCGACTGCTGCGAGCGCCTGTTCGTCCGCGGTCAGCGGGCTCCGCTGCCATGCTTCGGCATCCTGCTCACTTGCTAGTCGCAACAGGTGTCGGCGCAGTGCCTCGCGCAGCAGCTCGGATCTGTCCACGCCGAGCCGTTCCGCCCAGGCCTGCGCCTCGTTGGCCTCAAGCTCATCGACTCGGAAGCTCAACATCGTCATACAGCGAGGGTACTACGTCATACACTCACGCTACAGCGCTATAGTTGCGCTATGGCGACGATTCAGATTCGGGAGATCCCTGAGGACGCCTACGAGGTGATCCGCAAAAGGGCCCGCGCACATGGGCGATCAATCCAGTCCTACATGCGTGACTGGGTGGTCGACTTCGCCAGCCGACCCACCACGGAGGAGGCCTTGACGGCACTGCACGACGCTCTTGCGGCCCACGACACACCAGGAGCGACGCCCGAGTCGATTCTGGCCGATCTCGCCGCGGACCGGCGGTGAGCGACTGCGTTCTCGACGCCTCCGCCTTGGCCCTGGCCCTTGGCGGCAAGTCCGACGCTGCCTCCGCATTACGGGCGCGTATGGCGGGAGTGCGCCTGCACGCTCCGCATCTGATCGACGCCGAGGTCGGCAACGTGCTGCGCCGCCATGAACGCGAGGGTCGCCTCAGCGCCGAGGAGGCCGCCCACGGCCTGCGCGCCGCCGCCGCGCTGATCGACCATCGCTACCCTCATGTCGGCCCGCTTGGACAGCTCAGCCTGGACCTGGCGGCACAACCTGAGCTTCTATGACGCGCTCTACGTCGCTCTCGCCGTCTCGCTCGAGCTGCCGCTGGTCACAGCCGATGTCCGCCTCAGCCGCGCGCCACGGTTGCCCTGCACGATCGAGCTCGCCTGACCCGTCGTGGCCGCGTCGTACGTCCAAGGGCTTGTCCGTGCCAAGTTCGGTCAGCAGTGCCGGAGCTTGGCGGCCTGACGGGTGAGATGGTCCCGCTCGGCGGCGTTGGCGGCGCTTCGGGCGGCTTCGGCGTACAGGTCCGCGGCGACGGCCGTGTCGCCGGCCTTGGCGTGCAGGTATGCCGTCACGGCGGTGTGCCGGGGCAACGCGGCAGCGAGCCCGGCGAGTGCGGCCAGACCGGCGCGAGGCCCGTCGGCCTCACCGACCGCGACCGCCCGGTTGAGCCGAGCGACCGGTGAGTTCGTGATGCGGACGAGCTCGTCGTACCACTCGACGATCTGCACCCAGTCGGTCTCCGCGGTGCTGCGGGCGTCCGCGTGCAGCGCGGCGATCGCGGCCTGCGCCTGGTACTCCCCGAGCCGGTCGCGCGCCAGCGCCGCCTGCAGGATGTCGACGCCCTCGGCGATCAGCGCTGGTGTCCCAGCTGGAGCGGTCCTGCTCGGCCAGCGGCACGAGTCGGCCGTCCGCCGCGGTCCTGCGAGGCGCGCCGCGCGTGGTGCAGCAGCATCAGCGCGAGCAGGCCGCCGACCTCGGGCTCGTCGGTCGATGGACGCAAGCTGCCGGGTCAGCCGGATCGCCTCGGCGGCGAGGTCGAGCGTCGCCGCGAGTAGCCCTCGTTGAAGACGAGGTAGAGCACGCGCAGCACGGTGCCGCAGGTCGCCGGGCCGGTCGAGCGTCGCGTCCGCGAGCCGGCGCTTGGCGCGGCTGATCCGCTGCGCCACGTCGGCTCGGGCACCAGGTAGGCCTCCGCGATCTGCGCGGGTGGTCAGGCCGCCGACAGCCCGCAGCGTCAGAGCCACCGCCGAGGCGGCGGTCAGCGACGGGTGCGCGCAGAGGAAGTAGAGCCTGAGCGTGTCGTCGGCGTCCGGCACGGCTCCGCCGCCGCAGGCTGCAGGTCCGCCTCGAGCTCGCGGTCGCGCCGCGCGTGCCTCGGCTCGGGTCTGCGTCGAGGAACTTGCGCCACGCGACCGTGACCAGCCAGCCCTTGGGGTCGTCGTGGCGGGATCGTCGGGCCAGCGCCTCGAGCGCTCGCACCAGCGCCTCCTGCACGGCGTCCTCGGCCGACGCGAAGTCCGCTCCGCGCCGGACGAGGACGCCGATCACCGCGGGACGAGCTCCCGCAGCAGCGAGCGTCGTTCACGCCGTCACTCAGTGACCGTCGGGGGCGCGGTCAGGAACGGGCCGGACCTCCAGCCACTCCTGGAGCGGCTCGCCGCCGGCGCCGGGGGCGGCGGACAGCTCAGCCGGCGAGCTCGAGCGCCCGCTCGTAGCGATCGACGTCGATCACCATCCAGCCGGCGATCAGGTCCTTGGTCTCCGCGAACGGGCCGTCGGTCACCGGCGGGCGCCCCTCGCCGTCGTAGCGCACCAACGCGCCTTCGGGCGCCAGCGCCTGTCCGTCGCGTACTCGCCAGCGCTCTCCAGCCGGTCGGCGAACGTCGCTGCATGAACGTCGATGTGGGCGTCGATCTCGTCCGGCGTCCACTGGTCCATGGCGGGAAGTCGTTGACCGGCGCTCGGGCCGCCTCGGTAGTGCTTGAGCAGCAGGTACTTCGCCATGGTCGCACTCCTCTGTGTGGTGCTGGCCCATTGTGGCCACGTTCACCCCAGGGACGGGGCCGCCCGACGAATCTCGACATCGCCGTCGTGCGTTCCCGGGGGTCACGGTGGCGGCGCTATGTCAGTCCAAGCACCAGGCCCAGACGCGCAACATCAACCACCATGAGTAGAGCGTCGTTGTATGCCGCGGGGAGGACGGCTACGCTCGTGCCGCGGCCGCCGGTATGCCGTCGTCCTGCAACCAGACTGGCTCACCCTCAGCACCTGGATCGTGGCCTTCACCAGCACCAACGCCCGCGAAACCAGCTTCCGGCTCCCAGTCGTGATCGGGATCGCCGTACCCTGGTCAAGTGCGACCAGATCGCCACCGTCGATGAGAACGGTAGA
Organism: uncultured Actinomycetota bacterium; assembly: GCA_963724925.1. GTDB lineage: Bacteria > Actinomycetota > Actinomycetes > Actinomycetales > Dermatophilaceae > Phosphoribacter. Next base: position 3,077 of record CAVRXF010000050.1, read on the forward strand.
CGACCACTCGGGACGCGAACCCTCACCGGGCACTCCCCATGGCGAGAGCTTCGCCCGGGCCCACGGCATACTTGACGAACAACGCTCGACGAGGGATACCACCGCCATGCCAACCCACACACGCGTGTCGCAACTGGCTGCCGTCGCCGGCGCCGCGCTGCTGCTAACGGGCTGCGGCAACGCCACGTCGACGGGTTCTCAACCGACGACAGGCGCAGCAGCCACGACACCTGACCAAGTGACCAGCACGGCGGCCCCGGCCTTAGCATCCTCCGTCGTGACGTTCACCGCGGGTCTGCCCCGGGGGTTACGACGTCTGCCGGTGAGCCGTACGCCAGGATGGGGTAGCCCGGGTCAACTCCTGCTGGTCACGTATGGCAGCAGCCGCTGTCCCAAGTTGCCGACGGCCGTGACCAAGACCGCGGGCAACGGCATCGCTATCACGACCCAAGTCTCTACGGGGACCGGTCCCTGCACGATGGACTTCGCGCCGACAACGGTGACCCTCACGGTGTCCCAGGGCATCGACGACAAGGCGCCGGTCCAGATCACCATCGACGGCTCGGAGTCGACCCTGCTGCCCCGGTGACCGGCCGAAGCGGACGAGCACCGTCACCCTGCCATCGTCAGGCCGCCGGACACGGACAGCACCTGACCGGTGACGAAGTCGCGACTCCGGGGAGGCGAAGAAGGCGCACGGCCGACGCGACCTCCTCGGGGGTCCCGAGGCGACGGAACGGGATGGCCCGCTCGAGCCCGGCGCGGACCGTCTCCGGCAGCGTGTCGAACAGGGGCGTGTCGGTCGGGCCGGGGCAGACGCAGTTGACGTTGATTCGGTGGCGGGCCATCTCGCGCGCGAGCGACTTGGTGAACGCGATCACGCCGCCCTTGGTGCCGGCATAGACCGTCTCGCCCATGCTGCCGACCCGGCCCGCGTCGCTGGCGATGTTGACGATCTTCGTCGGGCTGGCCGGCCTCGATGATCGGGTCCAGGAAGGCGTGGCTGACAGCGCACCGGGACCGAGGTAGGTTGATCGAGGTCAGGGCGGCCAGAGCTCGTCGTCGTTGTCCATGAACGGCTCGATCCGGTCCAACCCGGCGGCGTTGACGAGGATGTGCGGGCAGGCCGTGCGCGGTTCGCGCACCTCGTCGCGTAGGGCCATGGATCGCCGGCGGCGTCGGTCAGGTCGGTCTCGAATGTGAGCGGCGCAGGCGCCGCCGATCTCGGCGACGGTGTCGCGGTCGGCCCCGGTGGTTGCGGTCGACGGCGGCGACCGTGGCGCCGGCCTCGGCGAGGGTCGAGGGCGATGGCGCGCCCGATGCCGGAGGCGCGCCGCCGGTGACGAGGGCGATCTGCTCCGCGAGGTCATGGGAGGTTCCTCCGGTGGTGCGGTCGGGACCTGAACGCGGGGCGAAGTCGGGCTTGCGCTTCTCGGCGAAGGCGCGGCGCCCTCCTTGCCCTCGTCGGATCTCGACGAACAGGTCGAGGCCGTCGAAGGCCATGTTGCCGAATGCCGCCCTGGTGGTCGGTGTCGGCGTTGAAGGACGTGCTTGAGGAACCGGATCGCCGTCGGGCTGATCTGCGCGATCTCCGCCGCCCAGCGCTTGGCCTCCGTCAGGAGCTCGTCGGCCGGCACGACGGCGTTGACCAGGCCCCACGTCAAGGGCCTCGCGGCGTCGTACTGGCGGCAGAGGAACCAGATCTCCCGGGCCCGCTTCTCGCCCGACCACCCGCGCGAGGTAGCGCCGTGCCGAAGCCGGCGTCGAACGAGCCGACCCGCGGTCCGGCCTGGCCGAAGCGGGCGGTCTCACTCGCGATGGAGAGGTCGCAGAGGACGTGGAGCACATGCCCGCCGCCGATCGCGACGCCGTTGACCGCCGCGATGACCGGCTTGGGGATGTCTCGCATGAGCTTGTGCAGGTACTCGATCTCCCACAGCCCGCTGTTGGTCGGCCCGTAGTCGCCGGTCTCGGCGCTCTGCTTGACGTCGCCGCCGCTGCAGAAGGCCCTCTCGCCCTCGCCGGTCAGGATCATGGCGCGGACCCGCGGTCGGCCCATGCGGCCCGGAAGGCGCGCGATGAGCTCCTCGACGGTCTGGCCGCGGAAGGCGTTGTAGCGCTCCGGCCGGTTGATCGTGATGATCGGCGGCCGGCCCGTCGACCTCGTAGGTGATGTCCTCGAACTCGTGCGCGATCGGGAGCGCGGTCATGTCGTTCTCCGTTCGGTGAGAGGGGGTGTGGCTATCGACGCCGTCGACAGTAGCGGCCCGGCGGCCCCAGGGCTCAACCCAATGGTCGGGTTCTCGAATGCACGTGCAGTCGAGCGAAGGTGTGGCAGTCACACAAGGTATGCCGGTCGGCCTACTTCGCGACGTCGTGCAGAGCAAGCCGTTGTTGCCACCCTGTCCGGTGTGTTGTCTGCACGAGTTCCCGGCTTGGGGTAACCTACAACCAAATGGTTGTAACTGAGCTTACCGATGAAGGCGTGGACCACCTGTTCCACGCGCTGGCTGATGCCACTCGCCGCGACATCTTGCGCCGTTGCGTTCGCGGCGACCGCTCGGTGTCGCGACTGGCGGACGGCTATCCGATGAGCTTCGCCGCAGTGCAGAAGCACGTCGCGGTGCTGGAGCGGGCCGGCTTGGTCACCAAGCAGCGCCACGGACGGGAGCAGCTCGTGCGCACGGACCGCGACGCAGTACGCCGGGCGCGGCAGGCACTCGACGAGCTCGAGTCGGCCTGGCTGGCCCGAGTGGACCGCATGTCCGAGCTGCTCGGCACGCCTGAAGACTCCGCTGAGACAACAACCCGATGAAAGGACAGCTGATGAGCGTTACCAGCGTCGACAAGGACTCCGACACCCTCACCCTCACCATGGTTGCCGACTTCGACGCCTCGGCCGAGCGCGTGTGGCAGCTCTGGGCTGACCCGCGGCAGCTGGAGCGCTGGTGGGGACCGCCGACCTACCCAGCCACCGTGGAGGATCACGACCTGACCCCGGGCGGAACCGTCACCTACTTCATGACCGGCCCCGACGGCGACCGGTTCCGCGGCTGGTGGCGGGTCATGTCGGTCAACCCGCCGAAGTCTCTCGAGTTCACCGACGGGTTCGCCGACCTCGACGGCATACCGAATCCCGACCTGCCGACGACCCTCGTGCACATGCAGCTCACCGAGCACGACGGCGGCACCCGGATGCAGCTGCGTTCGAGCTTCGACTCGCGCGAGCAGATGGAGCAGCTCGTGACCATGGGCATGGCCGAGGGTTTGCAGCAGGCGGTTGGCCAGATGGACGCCCTGCTCAGCGGCTGAACCAGCCGCATCTTCGCCTCCTACTGGCCCACGCACCTATGGAGGCCGGCGCCAGGCCGCCGCAGCGCGACTCGCCGGGTTGCCCCCGTCTCACCGGGAACGTGACTCGACGTCTCCTACGCACGGCGTCTCGCGGAAGGCGAGTTCGGGGGTCGGTCATCGGGCTCAGTTGGTGGAGCGCAGCATCCGCCATGCTCCCCGCCGGGCGGCCGGCGCTCGCCCGGCACGCTCTCGTATGCCGTGACCCTTACCCGATGGAGGTCAGCCCGCGCACCAGGGCAGCGTTCTGCGTGATGTCGGCAAGCCAGGCGTTCTGGCGCTCGGCGTTGGTGAGATCGGTCCAATGGCGAAACAGCGCTGCTGCCTGCGGGTCGAGGCCCAACCGGCCGTGGCCCTGGTGAATCTCCAGCGTCATGGATAGCAGATCCGGGGAGATCGACTCCCCCGCCGTCCGCAGGATCGTGGCCAGGCCGGTCACTCCATATAGTGTCGGCAGCGACCGGACCCCATTCCGAGAGAAGGGAATCGGCAGCAACCACTGGAAGGGATAATGGTCGGACAGGCCTGGGACGAGTGGGTGCCCGTCGTGCAGGTGGAAATGCACGGGGTTGGGCTGGCCGCCCAATGCCTGGGTCAGCGCCGTGACGGCAGGCAGACCTGCGTCCACCGCTGCGACCACGGCATCGACCAGGTCAGGTAGCCGGGGGTTCTCGGCGCTCAGGTGAGCCACGTCCACCCGCACCTCGGGCGCGAGCAACGCGAACCGCCGGCGGGCCTCGCGGATGCCGACGTGGCCGATGTCGACGCACAGACCGACCTGGTCGAACGGAGCCAGGCACTCGCCGAGGGCCACGAACTGGTCGATGGTGCACCCCGCGGCATACTCGACGAACAACCGAGACGACCCGCTGCGCACGAGCGCCTCGGAGACCTCCGCCGCTGCTCGGGGCACCTCGGCCAGCCGCTGCGCGGTGTCGTACCGGTCGTGCAGGACAAACCCCGACAGCCGACCTCCGAAGCGGGTCACGAGCTCGATGACGGCCGCCCGGTCGCGGTCGCGCAGCAGATCGAGGTCGCGGGACAGGTGCACCATGGGCGCCCGGGTGTCCGCCGGAGCGAAGCGCAGCACATGAGCCAGGCCTTCCGGTGACCCGGCATACATCTCCGCGGCCAGCCCAACCTGCTCGAACCTGCTCTGGGACAACGCATGCAAGGCATCGTCGCCGCGGACGCGCTTGGCGAACAAGCCGTGCAGCGCAGGGGTCACCAGCCCTCCCCCGCCGCCGGCCAGGTCTTCACGCTTGGGACGGCAGTCTCACGAGGTGCACTGACTGGTCCTTGTCGTGAGCGACCGACCCTGACCTGGACGAGTCGCGGTCGGAGACGACAGCCAGCGTCCGCTCGGTCAGCCATGTGACCCCTTCGACGGTGCGGTAGACGGTGTGGCCGTCGTCGTCCTTGGGGAACACGAAGACGGCACCTTCGCCCATGATCTCCCACCGGTCGGCGCGTAGCCTGCCGACCCACAAGGCGGACGACTCCTGCGAGAGCACTGCGACGCGGTCGCCGGAGACGCTGATCGCGCTGAAGTCGCGAAAGCGCAGAGCTTGGGGCAAGTCGAGCGTCGCTACCGAGCGCCACCGCTCGGCGTCTTCGACGAGCACGTGGACCCGGCCGCCACCGGGACGGCGTCCGGCCTTACCGGCCAGGCCGCGGTTTCCCTCCAGCAGGCCAAGCAGGTAGGTACCGCCTGCCCGGCGCACCAGGTCGAGCCCCTCGATGCCCTTGTTCGCCTTGACCAGTGGGACGTCGACCCACTTGCGCGCGACGAGCCGCCAGTTGCCCTCGAAGTCGGCCACCAGCGCACGCGGAGGCTTCGAGCCGGCCTGCCGCCCCTCCACGACGACGTAGAAGTGCCCGCTCACCTCGTCGTGGGTGATGTCCTCGACATCGGTCAGGGCAGCTGCAATGGGGACCAGGCGCGCGGCGGGGTCCGGCACGGCCAGCCCTGCGTCGAGGCCGGCGACGACGGCGAGGTTGTCGAACACCACCCATAGCAGGCCCTCGGCGAGGACGACTCCGCTGCCCTCCAGCCGGCCGGCGTCGAGCCTGCCTTCCCCATGCTGAGGGGGCAGCACGTCGGCCAACAGGGCGGCCAGCTTGGCCTCACGCAGGACCTCAAGCGGCTCGGCCTCGTGCAAGGGTCACCCGCCGAAGCTGGCGCCGCTGGACCCCGCGGGGTCGCGTTGGCGCAGGACCTTGAGCTGCTCACGAGCGGAGTCATAGCGCATCCGAACGTAGTTCTCGATGCCGTAGAGGAACGCGTTGCCGTGCCGCAGCTCCTGCTGGACGAACCCGCCCAGGTAGACCTCGTGGTTGGTGAACTGCCGCCCGGTGAACGGCGGGCCAAACGGGGTGTCGGACTCCAGGTAGGCCCCCGGCGTTACCCTCCCCCACAACGCCGGGTGGGCACCCAGGCCGATACGCGCACCGATGTCCGGGTCGACCGCCGTGTCGAGCAGGTGCTCGATGTGGTCGAGGTAGTAGCGGCGGAACTGTTGGTTGGCAAGCAGGTTCTGCACCAACGGAATCCGAGACCGCCGCCCCGGATGGTGGTTGGCCGCCCAGTAGGCGCCCGTGCTGGCCGGCCAGTCCAGCAGGTCGACGTACTGCCAGATCGAAGCGCCGAAGTAGTCGATGCCGAAGGTGTTGTCGTAGTCCCACGGGATGAAGCTGAAGTACGGCTCCCCAATGACGTCGTCCGAACCCGGAGTGCGGGTTGCGTTGTAGAGAAAGTAGTTCGCGGGGGTGGCGAAGTAGTTGTCCCACGCGCCAACCAGAACGTTGACGCCCGCCCAGCGCAGGAACTCATCGACCGCCAGGAGCCCCGCACCGAGTCGGCGAACTCGTCGGTGGCGAACTTCTCCGGCCCTCCCGGCAGCCCGACGCCGTTGATGACGCGCACGAGCTGGGCCAGGTCCTCGTAGCTCTTCGCGTCCGGCCGGTCCGAGTAGGACTTGTCCAGCCGGTAGGTCTGGTCGTCGCCGCCCCCGGGGTCTGGTACTGCTTGCCCCGTCGTCGCCGTCCGGACCCACGCGGTGCTCGAGGGAGCCGGGGCCGAGTGCCCCCACGTAGACCTTGTAGAGGTTGCCCCTGGGTTTGCCCTCGAACCGCTCAGAGAGGAACGGCTTGTCCACCTGTTCGATGACCGAGAACAGGCCCAGGAAGCGGCCGTTGATGACCAGGCGCGCATAGGTATGCCGGGAGGCTGGCACGTGCGCCTCGTCGAACAGACCCCAGGCGATTGACTCGCGCATCTGGACGCGTCGTTGTACATCGACTTGAGGTTGAGGGTGTCCATCTCGGCGAACTCGTCGTGCTCTGTCGCCGCCTTCCACGAGCGCTTCGGCGCCATGAGGGTGCGGTTGCCGCTGTTGCGCAACGCAAACGCGCCGGTATCCAGCACCGTCGGAACCCACCGGCGGCACGTGCCGCGACTCCGCCAGGGGATCTCCCACATCCGCAGCCGCGCCCCGGGCGGCGCCTGGACGTCTGCCTCGAGGGCCTGCGGGGGGTAGACCCGGTCGGCGGCCAGCCGTCGACCTGCACGGCATACATGGGCCGGGCGAAGAACCGGCCCTGGGCGCTGTCCCGCGATGGGCTGCTGGGCTCGTTGGCCATGGCATCTCCAAGTCCGTGGCATGGTCTGTCTGCGACCGGCGGTGTTTGGTACGGAGCAGGTCGATCCGGGCCCAATACCCCCGGTCGGCCAGTCTGCCGTCCGGGCGGCATGCGGTCATAGGGTCGGCAGATGAGCGCCCCGGAACGCGCCCCAACTTGCTGGTCGTTCATCACACGACGTCCCGTCCCTGGAGGCCATGCTCGACGCAGTCCTCGGAAGGCACTCGGGCCGAAGGCGTGGAGGGCGTGCAGGTGAGCGTTCGGGCGGCGCTGGCGGCCACGGCATACGACGTGCTGCACGCGGACGGGTTCCTGCTTGGCACCCCGGCGAACATCGGCTACATGTCCGGGGCCTTGAAGCACTTCTTGACCAGGTCTATTACCCCTGCCAGCAGGCCAAGGTGGGCTGCCCGTATGCCGTTTACGTGCACGGCAACCTCGATGTGGCGGCGCGCAGCGGGAATCCACGCCATCGCGACCGGGATGGGTGGCGGCAGGCCGCGGCCGACGTCACCGTGCAGGGCACGCCAACCTCCAAGACCCGGGCATGCTCGGAGCTTGGGGCCGTGCTCGCCGGGGATTCATGCCGGACGGCAGACTCACGCAACAGTTCGTAACGCAATAGTTTCATCTGGGAGGACGGGTGGACCAGCGCGGTCGGGGTCGCCTCCAGACCGGCCAGGGGCCCAGGCGGAGGCGGTGCTGGGTGCCTGCCGTGTGCCTCGTAGCCAATCGCGGCCCGGTCCATCGCGGCCGTCGAGGAGTTACCAACCTGCTGCAGGTCCGCGTGTCGATGGTGATCGCCGGCCGGGGTCCCGGTGTCGCTCGGCGAGCTCGCCGCCCCGTTCGCCGGCCTGCCACCTGGACGCGGGCCGCCGAACTCGCGAGCGACTGGTCCGCGCCGATCTCATCGCCGCGAGGTGACCCGGCGAACCGTCGGCAGGTGACCCTGTCGCTCACCTTCGCCGGTCAGGACGTGGTAGAGACGGTCATGCAGCGTCGTTCGGCGGCAATCGAACCGGTGCTGCGCGGATGAGCAGAGCAGCGGCGCGACCTGGTCGCGGCGCTGACGGTGTCGCTGAGGCAGCCGAAGAATCCGACCGCGACCTGTCGGGCGATGGGCTGGACGACCTCAGCCGTCACCAGTCGGCGGTGGAGGTGAACCTTTCGGCGGCGGGCGTTTTCGACGGAGGGTTAGCAGGTTCCCCACGGGGACGCCGGCCTCCAGGGGGTGGCGCAGCCGCCCGTTGACGTGCACGCAGCATACCGGTTGCGCCGCCCGAATGGCTGGCGTCCAGATAGCCCGCTGCCTCCAGGTCAGCGACGATCTGCTGCGCGGCTCGTTCGGTGATGCCCCACCTGTTCCGCGACGTCGACGGAGCCGAGCGTCGGGGTCGAGGTGGAGGCACACCGGCATTCAGGGCCGTGGTTGGACAGGAAGGTCCACCCTTCGCGAGGCACGTCGCGACCCTTACCGGGCCGGGCCCGGCAGCGACACCGGAGCAGTGGAGCTACCCGTCCGAGCCCGGCGCGCAGCAGCCACCACGCGGCATACGGGGGAAGCGACGCGTTGGCGTCGTCACCGGGCGCAACCGGTATGCCGGAGAGGGCATCGACCGCGGGAACCAACCCGTTGTCCTGCAGCACCCGAGCCGGGCACGGTCGCCAGTGCGGGGTGACGTTGTAGACGCAGAGCATGGTGCCGACGGGATGCCGACGGGCGAGACGAGCACGCCGGGATCCGGGCCCGAGCACCTCGCTAGGTACCGAACCGTGCAGGTGGGCCACCGGCGCGCGCACCCTAGCGATGCGCGAGGCGCCCCGGAAGAGGCGGCCCTCGACGTGGCCGGGTCGTGGCGCCGGGCGGCAGCTGCTCCCAGTCCATCCGCGGCCGGTGCACCCAGCGGTTGTCGTCTTCATGGCCGGGCTCGGTGTCCCAGAGCGGGTCGTTCGAGCAGGCCGAGCTCGTCGCCCATCCAGATCACCGGCAGCCCGCCAAAGCCGAGCGATCGAGCGTGCGCCAGCAGGATCCGGTCAACGCAGTCGATGCCTGCGGGTCGTCCGCGCTGTGCGGTGTCGAGGCCGGCCAGCGCGGCGGTCGTGCCGCTGATCCGGCGGTCGCCGGTCGCCTCGTTGTGCCTGGAAGACCAGCCCGCGCGCCCAGTCGACCCGGGAACTCGCCGGCGTAGAAGTCGGACAGGAACGCCGGTGCGCGAAGCCCGTCGAGCCCGACCGCCGCGGCGTCGGCGTCGTCGATGGCCCAGCCGATGTCGTCGTGGCAGCGCAGCGTAGGTGATCCAGCCGTCGTCGGCGGGATGGCGGCAGCGGCCGCAGCGCGTCGCGCGGCGAGCCGCGCGTCCTGGGTCGCGAGCATCGACCAGAACTGCACCATCAGGGAGTTGTGGTACGCGAGGTCGCTGACCTTGCCGAAGTGCTCGGCCCTGCCCGAGGTAGTGCACGAGGTCGCGCGGGCCGACGATCGCCTCGGCCTTGAACACCACTGCGGGGCAGGCGATCCGCGCGACCGTGCGCAGCGCCTGGGTCAGGGCGTGGACCTCCGGCTGGTTCTGGCAGTTGGTGCCGAGCCGCTTCCAGGTGAAGGCGATGGCGTCCAGCCGGATCACCTCGACGCCCAGGTTGGCCAGGAACAGGACGATGTCGGCGAACTCGACGAGGACGTCTGGGTTGGACCAGTTGAGGTCCCACTGCCACTCGTTGAAGGTCGTCCACACCCAGCCGTCCAGCTCGTCGTCCTAGGTGAAGCTGCCGGGCGCGAAGTCGGGGAACACCTCGGGCAGGTTGGCCTCGAAGGCGGTCCGGCTCGGCCCGGTCGGGGTAGACGTGGAAGTAGTCGCGGTATGCCGGCTCGCCTGCCCGCGCGCGGCGCGCCCACTCGTGCTCGCAGGCGACGTGGTTGAGCACGAGGTCCAGCACGAGGCTGATCCCGTTGTCGCGCAACGCCTTCGCCAGGGCACGAAGGTCGTCAACGGTGCCCAGGTCGCGGCGGACCTCGCGGAAGTCCGGCACGGCATAGCCGCCATCGTTGTCGCCGTCTCGCGAGCGCAGCAGCGGCATGAGGTGCAGGTAGGTGACGCCGAGCTCCCGCAGGTAGCCGATGCGCTCCCCCACCCCGCACAGGTGCCGTAGCGAATCGGTCCGCGTAGGCGGCGTAGCCAAACATGCCCGGCTGACTGCAGCCAGTCCGGTTCGAGCAGCCGGCGGGCGTCGAGCCGGTGCAGGTCGGGGTCGCGGTCGCGGTATGCCGTCGCCGCAACCCGCACGAGCCGGTCCACGACGGCTGCGCTGCGGTCGCCGTAGAGCTCGGCGAGCCCGGTCGTGAGGTCGTCCCACCAGCGGCGCAAGCGCAGCTCGAAAGCTTCCTGCCGCTCGGCCGAGCAGCCGGCCAGGATGGCCGACGCGTGCTGGAGTGCCGGGCCAAGCCGATCGGTGCAGGCGTCGGCTGGCAGAGCTGCCTGGGGCGGCGCAGGCGTCATCGGCACAACAAACGATTCCTTCCCTTGGTAACCTGCGCCAGGCCTGCAAAAGCGCTTGCACCGGGCATCTTCTCCACGGTACCCCGATCGAGGGGCGCCGCCCCGGGGCCATGGTCCCCGCTGCGGCAGGATGGCCTCATGTCCCGCCAGATCGGCGAGCAGGTCTCCCCCAAGGACCGGTTCATCACCGTGTACGGGCGCAACCCGGTGCTGGAGGCGCTCGGAAACCACGACCTGCGGGTCGACAAGGTGCTGCTGGCCGAGCACGCCCGGGGCCCGCACGTCCAGGACATCGTCGCCGCCGCACAGCGGCGCGGCGTCGCACTGCATCGGGTTCCCGCGGACCGGGTGAAGAAGCTGGCTGGGAACGGCAAGCAGGACCAAGGCGTGTGCGCGGACGTCGTCGCTCCGAGAATGCGTCCCCTCGATCTGGCGCTGGCCGAGGGGATGTCGGGACCGGTCCTCGTCCTCGACGGCATCACCACGCCGGGGAATGTCGGCATGATCCTGCGAACGGGGACCGCTGCCGGGTTCAGCGGCATCGTCGTGCCGCGCCGCGGGGTTGCCTCACTCGACCCCCTGGTCGTCAAGGCGTCTGCCGGCGTCGCCTTCAGCGCACCCATCCTGAAGACGGCGACCGCCGCCGAGGCACTGCATGCCCTGCGCGGCAACGGCTTCCATGTGGTCGGGCTCGATGCTGCCGGGTCACAAGCCCTGTACGACGCCGACCTGCCGCGCGACACGGCATACCTGCTCGGCAGCGAGACTGCAGGGCCGGGGCGCGAGACAGCCGCCCTGGTGCAGACCTGGGTATCGATCCCGATGCACAGCCAGGTGGAGTCCCTCAACGTGTCCGCGGCGGCAGCCGTCGTGTGTTTCGAGGTCGTGCGCCGAAACCGGTGAGCGGACGAGCCGACGTCAGCGGCCCCATTTCTCGGCGAGGGTGCGCACGACCTTGAGATGTCTCGTCGTGGCGATGCCCGCCATGCTCTCGATGCGGGCGTTCGTCAGCCTGGACTGGTGGAACGGCACCGTCAGCCACAGCAGCACGTGCGGCCCAACCACCGCGGCGCGCTCACCCGGATTGTCCCACCCCTCCAGAAGTGACCGTGCCTTGGCCGACGGATCGGCCTGGAGGAACGCGATGTAGCGGCGGGCATCCGGCAGCGGCGCCGGGACCCCCTCGACCGTCCCAACCAGCTCGCGCAGCTGGGTTGGGGTGCGCACGATCGTCGGGATGTCGAAGCCGAACTCCTCCGACAGCACGGTCCGCAGGTGCGCGGCGACCTTGGCAGCGCCGCGGGTGGGCGTCGTGACGCGCAGGTTCCCGCTTTGGATGTGGGTGGCGACCTCGGCGTAGCCGTGCTCGGGCAGCAACGTGTTGACCCGCGCCATCTTGACCCACCGGGGCGCGACGTTGACAGCGCGCAGGAACGCGATATACGTCGGCATCAGTCCGCGACAGGAACTTCGATATCGACGCTGCCAGAGCCGATCTGGTTGACCCGGCCGGCGACGGTGACCACTCCCTGCGCATCGATCGCGACGGTGAGCAGTGACGGGCGCAGCACCGCCACCCCTTGGGAGATGACCAAGCGGACCGAACGCGCTCCTTCGTCGGCGAGCAGGCTGCCCAGGTTCGCCGCCGCGGAGCCGGTCGCAGGGTCCTCCACGACCGAGGTGCCCTGGCTGAAGAAGAACCTCGCCTCGATCGTGTCCAGGCCAGCGCGTGCCCAGGCGAGACACAGCGCCTCACCCCGAGCCGACATCGCGTTCTGTCGCAGAAGCCCAGCGTCAGGCACCGCCCGCTGGACGGCGTCGGGCGACGCCAGGGGTACGAGCAGCTGGTCCAGGCCGGCCTCGACCCAGGCGCCCTGCCCGGCGACGTCGGCGCCGTCCAAGCCGAGCATTGCGGCCAGCCCGGCCCGGTCCGCGTCGTCCGGACGGACCGTCGCCGGGTTTGCCGTGAGGGTCCACCCGCTGGCGTCGCCACGGACCGGGATGTCCCCGGCCGGCATACGGAGCACGACGGCGTCGCGCCCGGTGCGCTCCCCCACCACGTATGCCGTGCCCAGCGTCGGGTGCCCCGCGAACGGTAGCTCGATGGTCGGCGTGAAGATGCGCACCGCGGCATCGACCCCCGCGAGGTCGGGGCGCGTCTGGGCAAGCGTGACGAAGGTCGACTCGGAGAGGTTGAACTGGCGCGCCACCCGTTGCATCATCGCGGTGTCGAGCCGCTCGGCGGGGGCGTCGAAGACGGCCAGCGGGTTGCCGGAGAACGGGTCACCCTCGATGGCGAAGACGTTGAGCAGTCGGAACGGCAGGCGCATGCCGACAGCCTTGCAGACTCAGGCGGGCAGCTCCCAGGTGTGCACCGGCTCGTTGGCGTCCATGTCCTCGGCGTACCGCTGCAGCATCCGGCGCAGCGCCTCGCGCGGTCGACCCCGCGCGCCTGCAGGCGCTGCACCGTCTCGATCTGCCAGCTGGCGCCGTTGTGGACCGACATGCACCGGCCCTCGATGACGCCGAGGTAGCGCTCGCGCACGGCTTCGGACACGCCCCACTGCCGCAGCCCCTCGTGGGCCAGCGGCAGCAGGTGGCGCAGCACCAGCTCGTCGGCGGGCAGCTCGCCGAGGCCGGGCCAGTAGCAGCCGCGCCTCGATGCCCTCGCGCGCGCACGCGCGGAAGTTCTCCTCGCCGCGCGCGAAGCTCATCTTGGTCCAGACCGGACGGTCCTCGTGGGCCAGCATCCGCAATGCCGCCGTAGTAGAACGCCGCGTTGGCGAGGGCGTCGACGATCGTCGGGCCGGCGGGCAGCACCCGGTTCTCGACCCGCAGGTGCGGTGTGCCGCCGACGATGTCGTAGATCGGCCGGTTCCAGCGGTAGACGGTGCCGTTGTGCAGCCGCAGCTCGTGCTAGCTCGGGCGCGCCACGCCGGACTCGAGCACGGCCACCGGGTCCTCGTCGGACGGTCTCGGGCAGCAGCGGCGGGAAGTAGCGGACGTTCTCCTCGAACAGGTCGAAGATCGAGGTGATCCACCGCTCGCCGAAGAACACCCGGGGGCGCACCCCCTGGTTCTTCAGCTCGATCGGAGCGGGTGTCGGTGGCCTGGGTGAACAGCTCGATCGCGGGTCTCGGCCCACAGCCGGCTGCCGAAGAAGAACGGCGAGTTCGCGGCGAGCGCCAGCTGAGGCCCGGCGAGGGCCTGCGCGGCGTTCCAGTGGGCGGCGAACTCCCTGGGCGCCACCTGCAGGTGCAGCTGCACCGAGGTGCAGGCGGACTCGGGGGCGATGCGAGTCGGCAGTAGGTGGCCAGCCGCTCCCCGGTCGGGCCCTCGATGTCGAGGAAGATGTCCTCGCCGCGGGCGGCGAAGACGGCGTCGTTGAGCGCGGGTAGCGGGTGTTGGCGCTCATCCACTCGCCCTCGAAGTGCTCGGGCATGATCGTGGGCAGGATGCCGATCGCCACGATGTGCGCGCCCAGCTCGGTTGGCCGCGCCGCTCGGCCTCGTTGAGGCTGCCGCGCAGCTCGCCCTCGAGCTCGAGCGCCGAGTCGCCGGGCAGCGGCGCGGGCGGCACGTTGAGCTCGATGTTGTAGCGGCCCGAGCTCGGTCTGGTAGCTCGGGGTCGGCGATGCGCGTCAGCACCTCGGCGTTGTGCATGCGCGGCTGGTAGTCGCGCGTCGACGAGGTTGAGCTCGATCTCCATGCCGGTCATCGGCTGGTCGAACTCGAAGCTGAGCTGAACGCGAGCATCTGCTCGAAGACGTCGAGGTTCTGGCGGACCTTCTCGCGGTAGCGCTGGCGCTGCTCCCGCGTAAAGGTGACGGCCTGGATCTCCTTGCGCATGCTGCAGACCATGCCGTGCCTGCCCTGCGCGACGGTCGGCAGCATCCGGTCAGGCGCCACACCGCCGAGTCGCGATGCCGTGCACCCGCGACTGGTGAGCCCGGCAACCGCCCGTTGCGGCTCGCCGGGTAGGTTCGCAGCGGTGTCGGCACACCGCCCCTAGCCTGCGGTGCGTGCGCCTGATCCACACCTCCGACTGGCACCTGGGGCGGTCCTTCCACCAGGTGGGGCTGCTCGACGCCCAGGCGGCCTACCTCGACCACCTCGTCGAGGTCGTGCGCTGCCGAGCGGGTCGACGCGGTGCTGGTCTCCGGCGACGTCTACGACCGCGCGATGCCCTCGCCCGACACCGTTGGCGCTGCTCTCCGAGAGCCGTGACCCGGCTCATCGACGCCGGGGCGCAGGTCGTCCTGTCCAGCGGCAACCACGACTCGGCGATCCGGCTCGGGTTCGCGGCTCCGACCTGCTGGAGCGGGCCGGGCTGCACATCCGCACTCGGTCGTCGACGGTCGGCCGGCCGGTCCTGCTCGGCGACATCGCGGTGTACCCGCTGCCCTACCTCGAGCCGGCCCTGGCCGCCGACGCGCTCGGCGCCGACGCGAGCGCACCCACGCCGGCGTGCTGCGGGCGGCGATGGGGCGGGTCCGCGCCGACCTCGCCAGCGCGGCGGGCAGCACGGTGGTCATGGCCCACGCCTTCGTCACCGGCGGCGGCAGGCTAGCGAGTCCGAGCGCGACATCAGCGTCGGCGGCGTGGCCGCCGTGCCGCCCGAGCGTCTTCGACGGCGTCGACTACGCGGCCCTGGGCCACCTGCACGGCCGCCAGGCAGGTCAGCGAAGCGGTCCGCTACAGCGGGTCTCCCCGTCGCCCTGTCGTTCGGCGAGGCCGATCAGCGTCAAGGCAGCCTGGCTGGTCGACCTGGCGCGGGGCGGGGCACCTGCTCGCGCCGTCGAGGCGCCGGTCGCGCGGCCGCTGCGCCGTGCTGCGCGGCGACCTCGAGGAGCTGCTCGCCGACCCGCACCCTCGCGCTACGCCGAGGCGGCCTGGTGCCAGGTCACGCTGACCGACCCGCTGCGGCCGCTGGGCGCGATGGACCGGGTGCGTCGCCGGTTCCCGCACGCCCTCGAGCTGCGGTTCGAGCCGAGGGACCGACCGTGCAGCTCGGCGGCATACTCGGCCGCGCGATGCAGGCACGCCACGGACGCTCGACGTGTGCTGCGACTTCCTGGCCCACGTGCGCGGCGGGACGCCGCGACCAGCGACAGGAGCGGGCCGTGCTGGCCGAGGCCGTCGAGGCCACGGGTGCCCGGCGGTCGGTGACGACGAGGGCGTGCGCCGCCGGACGGCGGCAGGTGTCGGCGCGTGAGGCTGCACCGGCTCGCAGATCGCAGGCGTTCGGGCCGTTCGCCGGAGCGGGTCGAGGTCGACTTCGACGCGCTCGCTCGGCCGAGGGGCTCTTCCTCATCCACGGGCCAACCGGGGCAGGCAAGACCAGCCTGCTCGACGCGATCTGCTTCGCCCTGTACGCCGCCGTGCCCGGCGCTCGCGCCCAAGCCGGCCGCTCGCTGCGCAGCGACCACGCCGGCCGGACGCCGTGCCCGGGGTCGAGCTCGAGCTCACCGCCGGCCGGGCGGCGGCTGCGGATCACCCGCTCCCCCGAGTTCCGCGCGGCCCAAGCAGCGCGGCACCGGCGTGACGACTGTCCAGGCCACGGTCCTGCTCGAGGAGCGCGTCGGCGGCGGGTGGGTGCCGCTGTCGCCACCCGCACGACGAGGTCGGCGAGGTCGTCAAGGACGCTCATGGGCATGGGCATGGAGCAGTTCGCCAAGGTCGTGCTGCTGCCGCAGGGAGACTTCGCGGCGTTCCTGCGGGCCACGCCCGGAGGCGCGCCGCGAGGTGCTCGAGCGGCTCTTCGACATCTCGCGTTCACCGACGTCGAGGAGTGGCTGGTCCAGCAGCGCCGGGTCGATGCCGCGCGACCGGCCCGAGGCGCAGGCGGCGCTGACAACGGCGCTGACCCGGGTCGATGACGTCCTCGCCCGGCTGCCGCCCGAGCTGTCGGGCGGCCTGCCGTCCTGGGACCTCGTCCCGCACGCCGAGCTTGAGGCGGTCGTGGGCTCCGTGCTGCACGCGGTCCGCGAGTTCGCGGCAAACGCACTCGCCGAGCGCGACGCAGCCGAGGCGCAAGAGCGCGAACGGGTCACGGCACGCGACGCGGCCGCCCGTCAGCTGGTATGCCGGCAGAAGGGTCAGCAGGCCCGAGCCGTCCTCGTCGACCTGGCAGCCCGTCAGGACCAGTTGGACGCGCTCGCCGAGCGAGTCGCCGTGGCCCGGCGCGCGTCCTGCGTCGCCGGAGACGTACGGGCCCTCGCCGACGCAGCCGCACGGACCTCAGCGGCGAGGCAGCGGGCAAGCGCTGCGGCCCGACGGGTCGGTGAGCTAGGACCAGGTGTCGATGTCTCGGACGGGGCCGCGACGCAGCGGCTTGCCAGGACGCTGTCCGGCTTCGACGCCTGTCTGGCCGAGGAAGCGGCGCTCGACGAGGCACTGGCGAAGGCCCAGCGCCGCCGCACGGCGCAGGAACAGGAGGCGGCGGATGCGCAGCAGGCGCAGGCGTCCCTCGAGGCCGACGTCGCCCGGCTGGTGGTTGCCTCGGCCGAGGTCGCCGAGCAGCAGCAGGTGGCTGGCGTCGCGGCCGCCGCCTTGCCGCAAGCCCAGTTGGACGTCGACGAGGCCATGCGACTGCTCCGGTTCCGCACTGGGCTGGACCTGCTGACCTCGCAGCTGTCCGACGCTAGGGAGCGGGCGCGGGTGGCCGACGATGCTGCCCGGATCGCCCAAGCGGGCTGGCTGAACCTGCGCCAGGAACACCTCGACGGCCTTGCGGCTCGGCTGGCCACCGGCCTGGTCGACGGCGCGCCCTGCCCGGTCTGCGGGTCCTCGCGTCACCCGAGTCCGGCCGACCTCGCCGCAGCGGTGCCAGACGAGGTGGTGGCGGCAGCCGAGACGGAGTGGGCAGACCGGCGGGCCGACTTCGCCGAGGCGCAGCGTGACGTCGCGGCGCGTGAGGGACAAGTCCTGGCCCTACGAGAGCAAGTGGGGGCATCGGATCGTGACGCAGTGTTGCTGTCTGCCGACCTGGCTGCCGCACGCAATCGGCTCAGCGCAGTCGAGGCGCACACCCATGCGCTCGCCGCACTGGGCGAGCGGGCCAACCGCCTCGCGGGTGAGCTGACGTCCGTCCACGCGCAGCACGACCGGGCCCGGCGCGCCATGCAGCAAACCTTCGGACGGCTTGACGCGATGCGAGCCGAGGCAGAACGCACGGAGCGAGACCTGAGCGAGCGGCGGCGCCGGCATACCGAGGGGTGTCCCTGCGCGACAACCTCGCGCGACGAGCCCGGCGCCGCGGCCCGGCACACCGAGGTCGCCAACGCGCTGGCCGACCTGCTTGACGCGACCCGGTGCGGAGCCGAGGCCGCACAGTACGAGTCCGCGATCGCCTTGGCCGTCGCAGATCGACTGGCGGACAACGGTTTCGGGTCAGTTGCTGCGGCCAGGGCGGCGATCGTTCCAGAAGACGCGCTGACCGGCCAAGAGCGCCGGCTTGCTCAGGCCGAGCGCGAGCGGGTGCAGGCGCAGACCGTGCTCGACGATCCGGAGGTGGCGCGGGCGTTGAGTGACGGCGAGGCCAACCTTGTCGCATTGGACGCCGAGCTGGCACAGGTGCGGCGGACCCGTCACCTGGCGGACCGCACGTCAGCGCTGGCCGAGCAGGGCGACCGCGACCTCACGCACCTGCGCGTCCTCGTCGGCTTGCACGCCCAGCGGTTGCCAGCCAGTCCGAGCGGCACGCCGCCATGGCGCGGCTGGCCGACACGGCGGGCGGGCTGGGGCCGGACAACACCCTGCGGATGCGGCTGTCCGCCTACGTGCTGGCCGCCCGGCTAGAGCGGGTGGTCGAGCTTGCCAACGAGCGGCTGTCGCGCATGGGCGACGGACGCTACCGGCTGCGGCATTCCGACGCTCCGGTCGCGGCGCGGGCGCCGCAGTGGCCTCGGTCTCGCGGTCGAGGACCTGTGGACCGGGGCGGGCCCGCGACACGTCGACGCTCTCGGGCGGTGAGTCGTTCGTGGCATCGTTGGCGCTGGCGCTCGCGCTGGCCGACGGCGTGCGTGAGGAGGCTGGCGGGTTCGACCTGCAGACGCTGTTCGTCGACGAGGGGTTCGGGTCCCTGGACGAGGACAGCCTGGAGCAGGTGCTCGACGTCCTGGACGGCCTGCGCGAGGGCGGCCGGGCGGTGGGGGTAGTCAGCCACGTGGCAGACCTGCGCTCCCGCATCCCCGACCAGCTGCGCGTCACCAAGACCGCGACCGGCTCGCGGGTGAGCGTGGTCGACGACGGCGCTGCGTGACGTCGTTCGGTCATGCCGAACGCGCGGAATACCACGCGGTTGGCATGACCGAACGCAGCGGGCGCTATCCTCGAACGCCTCAGGCGGCGGGCAGGAGCAGACCAGGTGCCGGTCGCCGTAGGCGCCGTCGATGCGACGCGACGGGCGGCCAGTACTTCGACTGTCGGGTCGACCCCCGGCGGGAAGGCGGCGTCGCGCCGCTCATAGGGATGGTCCCACTTGCCGGCGAGCGACTCCGCGGTGTGCGGCGCGTTGCGCAGCATGCTCTCGCTCACCAGCAGACCGCTCGGTCGCACCGCCTCGATCTCGTCACGGATGGCGATCATCGCGTCGCAGAACCGGTCGAGCTCGCCGAAGATCCTCGCTCTCGGTCGGCTCGACCATGAGCGTGCCGGCCACCGGGAACGACATCGTCGGTGCGTGGAAGCCGTAGTCGATCAGCCGCTTGGCGACGTCCTCGACGGTGACGCCGGTCGCCCTGGTCAGCTCACGCAGGTCGAGGATGCACTCGTGCGCGACGAGGCCGCCTGGTCCGGTGTAGAGCACCGGGTAGTGCTCGCGCCAGCCGGGCGGCGACGTAGTTGGCGTTGAGGATGGCCACCTCGGTCGCGCGGGTCAGACCGGCCCCGCCCATCAGCCGCACGTAGGCCCACGAGATCGGCAGGATGCCCGCCGAGCCGTACGGCGCGGCCGAGACCGGGCCGACCCCCGTCGCCGGTCCTGCCCCGGGATCGAGCGGGTGGTTGGGCAGGTACGGCGCCAGGTGGGCCCGCACCCCGACCGGGCCGACGCCCGGGCCGCCGCCGCCGTGCGGGATGCAGAACGTCTTGTGCAGGTTCAGGTGCGAGACGTCGGCACCGAACCGGCCCGGCTGGGCCAGCCCGACAAGGGCGTTGAGGTTCGCGCCGTCGACGTAGACCTGCCCGCCCGCGTCGTGGACCAGCTCGCACAGCTCGCTGATCGTGTCCTCGAAGACCCCGTGCGTCGACGGGTAGGTGACCATGATCGCCGCGAGGTCGTCGCGGTGGGCCTCGACCTTGGCCGCGCAGGTCGTCCATGTCGATGTCGCCACCAGTCCCGGTCGGTCTGACCACGACGACCTTGCAGCCCGGCCATGACCGCGATGCGGCGTTGGTGCCGTGCGCGCTGCGCGGGGATGAGGCACACCCGGCGGTGTCCCTCGCCCCGGGCTTGGTGGTAGGCGTGGATCGCCAGCAGCCCGGCGAACTCGCCCTGCGACCCGGCGTTGGGCTGCAGAGACACCGCGTCATAGCCGGTGATCTCGCACAGCCAGCCGGCCAGCTCGTCGACCAGGCCCGCGGATGCCCTCGGTCTGCTCCGGCGGGGCGAACGGGTGCAGGTCGGCGAACTCGGGCCAGGTCAGCGCCTCCATCTCGGTGGTGGCGTTGAGCTTCATCGTGCACGAGCCGAGCGGGATCATCCCGCGGTCGAGGGCGAAGTCGCGGTCGGCGAGCCGGCGCAGGTAGCGCAGCATCGCCGTCTCGCTGTGGTGACTCGTGGAAGACCGGGTGGGTCAGGTATGCCGTGCGCCGGCCAAGCGCTGCGCCCCATGCCGGGGCCTGGACGCATCCAAAGCCGGCTGGCTGCGTTCGTCCTCGGCGGCGGGGCGACGCCGAACGCCTCCCAGACCGCCGCAAGGTCGTCGGGGTCGTCGTCTCGTCGCAGCTGAGCTGACAACGTGTCCTGCGTCGACCAGCCACACGTTGATGCCCCGGGCAGCGCACTGCCGCCTGCAGCGTCGCGGCCCGGCCGGGGACGCGGACCCGCACGGTGTCGAAGACGGCACCGCCGTGAGCACCGTCGACGCTGCTGCTGGACAGCCCGAGAACGAGCCGACGGGTCAGGCCGTGCACCCGCCGCGCGATCGCGGCGAGCCCGTCGGGGCCGTGCCATACGGCATACATGCTGGCCATGACGGCGAGCAGCACCTGCGCGGTGCAGATGTTCGAGGTGGCCTTCTCGCGGCGGATGTGCTGCTCGCGGGTCTGCAGCGCCAGTCGGTAGGCCGGGGCACCGGACGGCGTCGACGCGAGACGCCGACCAGGCGCCCTGGCATGGTGCGCTCGAGGCCGCTGCGGACGCGACATGATAGCCCGGCGTGCGGGCCGCCGAAGCCCATCGGCACCCCGAACCGCTGGCTGGTGCCGACGGCGATGTCGGCGCCCCACTCGCCGGGCGGCGTCACCAGGGTCAGCGCCAGCAGGTCGGCGGCGGCCGTGACGAGCGCGCCCGCGCTCGTGCGCGGCATCCGACTGAGCGGCGCCCAGGTCGCGCAGCTCGCCGTCGGCGCCGGGGTACTGCACGAGCACGCCGAATACGTCGCGGCCGCCAGCCGCGCCCACCAACGCTCGAGGGTGCGGACCTGCGACAGGTCGGCGACGACGACGTCGATGCCCAGCGGCGGGGCCCGGGTCGCGCACCACGGCGAGCGTCTGCGGGAAGACCTCGCCGGTCGACGAGCAGGACGGCGTCTGCCGGCTGGCTGGCCGTGCGGCGCATGAGCGTCATCGCCTCGGCCGCGGCGGTGGCCTCGTCGAGCAGCGAGGCACCCGCGATGGGCAGGCCGGTGAGGTCGCTGACGACGGTCTGGAAGTTGAGCAGGGCCTCGAGCCGGCCCTGGCGAGATCTCCGGCTGGTAGGGCGTGTAGGCGGTGTACCACGCCGGGTTCTCCAGGACGTTGCGCCGCACCACCGCCGGGGTGATGGTGCCGTAGTAGCCCAGCCCGATCATCGAGCTAAGCACCGGTGTTGCGGTTGGCCAGCGCGCGCAGCTCGGCGATGCACTGCTGGCTCAGATGCGGCGGCGTCGAGGTGCAACGGGTCCTCGGGACGCGGATCCCGCTCGGCAGCGCCGTGTCGACGAGCGCCTCGAGCGAGGGCTGGCCGACCACCTCGAGCATCGCGGCGTTCGTCCTGCGCGCTGGGCCGATGTGGCGGGCGACGAAGTCGGGCAAGCGTGTGGAGGTCGGTTGGCTGATGCATGAGACCTCCGGACGCTCGGGGCGTGAACCGCGGCGGTTCCCCCTCTGTCGGGCCGAAGGCCGGTTCAGAGTGCCTGCTCACACGGTCCTGGCGCCTGAGAGGTTCCGGGGACGTTGCCCCTTCGGCGCCCCGGCGGCGGCACCAGCCGCCCCAGGGACTCTCCCGTGTGAGGTGATCAGCGCTGGCGAATCTACCAGGCTTCAGGCCATCAGGCGGGCCACCCGCCGGGCCCCGAGCTCGTCGCCGTCGGCGAGCACATGCTCGTCCTCGGCCCGCTCGCCCGGAAGGTCGGCCAGCTCCCCTCGACTTCGCGCCAAACGCGGCCGACCGCAATGCCGAAGACGCCTTGGCCACCCTGGAGCAGGTCGATGACCTCATCCGGCGAGGTGCACTCGTAGACGGATGCGCCGTCGCTCATCAGGGTGATCTGCGCGAGGTCGTCGACCCCGCGCTCGCGCAAGGCGGTGATCGCGGTGCGGATCTGCTGCAACGAGACGCCGGTGTCGAGCAGGCGCTTGACCACCTTCAGCACGAGGATGTCGCGGAAGCCGTAAAGACGCTGGGTGCCGGACCCGGTGGCGCTGCGCACTGAAGGCTCGACCAGGCCGGTGCGGGCCCAGTAGTCCAGCTGCCGGTAGGTGATTCCGGCGGCCTGGCAGGCCGTGGGTCCGCGGTAGCCGATGTCCTCGCTGAGCTGCGGCAGGTCGTCCGCGAACAGCATCCCCTGGGCCGGAACGTGGGTGTGCTTGGCCTCACCGGTCACGGTGCCTCCTCGGTTCGTCACCCAAACCTGCCGGGCGTAACTACAGCCTCGTTGTTCGCTCCTTTGACGGTACGGCCCTAGGCCCGCACCGTCAACGACCATCGGACCTCGGCGTGCCATGACCACGGCCACATTCACAGACCTTAACCTTAAACTCAAACGTGAGACTTTCGGCACGATGACGATAAGGGGAAACCGGAGGAGGAGGAGGTCAGGTCGTGGACGGAGGTGTAAGCGTGCGGAAGAGCGCACGGTTTCACCTCCGTTGCTCGGCTTTACGGCTTTACCTCCACACGGCGAGTGCGTCGACCGTCGGTCAGCGCAGTTAGCGCTCCTGCTCCCCAGCTCCGGTCGTGTCCTCGAAGTCCTCCGGTGTGATCTGGTCGAGGAACTCGCGGAACTTCTCGACCTCGTCGTCCTCCTCAGGACTGACGATGATGCCGGCATCGTCGAAGACCTCCTCGGCGACGAGGATCGGTGCGGGCACGCGCAGCGCGAGGGCGATGGCGTCGGAGGGGCGAGCCGAGATCTCGGTGCCGTCGATGTCGAGCGTCGCGTAGAAGACCTTGTCCTTGAGCGCGTCGATCCGCACCTGCAGCAGCTGATGGCCCAGCGCCTCGAGCACGTCGCGCAGCAGGTCGTGGGTGAGCGGACGCGGCGGGATGACCCCCTGCTGGGCGTAGGCGATCGCGGTGGCCTCTGCAGCCCCGATCCAGATGGGCAGGTGACGGTCGCCGTCGCGCTCTCGCAGCAGCACGATCGGCTGGTTCGTGGGCATCTCGACCCGGACGCCGAGGACGTCGACCTCGATCACGCGATAACGGTACCTCGCGTTGGGGCCCAAAGGCATCAGGGGCCGAGCGCCG
The DNA here is from genome assembly GCA_963724925.1 of uncultured Actinomycetota bacterium. GTDB lineage: Bacteria > Actinomycetota > Actinomycetes > Actinomycetales > Dermatophilaceae > Phosphoribacter. Next base: position 26,458 of record CAVRXF010000050.1, read on the forward strand.
CCTTCAGCAGCGCCGCATGGAGGGCAAGACAGTGGTGGAGGACCTCCGCAGCGGGGTCGGTATCCCCGCGGCTGGCCGCGCGCGCCGGTGTCACGATTTGCTGGACCAGCCCGATCTCGCGGTCCGCTGCGGTGCGGAACACCCGCAGATGCCGTGGCTCGACGCCGTACGTGGCGAGCGCCGCCGCCGCCGCCGCCACTGCCAAGGCGGGCTCGCCGAAATGTCCGTCGACGTCCGGGCGCAGCAGCCCGTAGCTCAGCAGCGCGCCGAGAGTGGCCTCGTCCAGGCCTGCGGCACTGGCCAGCTCAGCCTTGGTGAGCGCTATGGTCGTCGCCGCGTGCAGCTCGGCGGCACTGGGGACGTCCGGGTCTGCGGGTGGCGCGGGAGGCACCGGCCGTCCCGCGGTGCTGCCGTCCTCGGCAGGACTTAGCCCCCGGTCCAGAGCGTCGAGCGCGTCCCGGATCACCTTGAGCGGCCAGAACCGGTCGCGCTGTGCCGCAAGGATGTACCGCAGCCGTTCGACGTCGCCCTCGGAAAAGGTGCGGTACCCTGCGGCGGTCCGTCCAGGAGTGACCAGCCCCTCGTCCTCGAGGAACCGGATCTTGGAGACGGTGAGGTCGGGGAACTCTGGCTTGAGCTGATCCAGGACCGCACCGATGCTGCGGCCCCGAGGGGGCGTCGACACGATGGGGCGTCAGGCGGCGTAGTAGACGAAGCGGTACTTGCCGATCTGGACCTCGTCGCCGCTGCGCAGCACGGCCTGGTCCACCGAGGCCCGGTTGACGTAGGTGCCGTTGAGCGACCCGACGTCGCGCACGGCATACCCGTCGCCGTCGCGGTAGAAGACCGCGTGCTTGCGCGAGACCGTGACGTCGTCGAGGAAGATGTCGCTGTTCGGGTGTCGGCCGGAACTCACTTCGGCGTCGTCCAGCAGGAACCGAGCGCCGGCGTTGGGGCCGCGCAGCACAACCAGCAGCGCCGTGCCTGGGCGCAGGGCCTCGATCGGTCGCTTGGTCCTCGGTGGTGAGCCCGCGCTCCACGTCCGCCGCGTCGTGCTCTCCGACGCCGCGGAAACGCATAGTCGTCGGCTCCCCCGGCCGGGGCGACGGGTCTGGTGCTGTTGCTCCGCCATCGGCGTTTCTCCATGGTGAATGGGCCGTCCCGCCAGGGTACGTCATTCACCCCTGGTCGGCTAGCAGCCAGTCGGCAGCCCGGCCAGCGACTGTGCTGGTCAGGCCGGGTTTCGGCGGCACTCAGCCGAGCGTCTCGCGGTATGCCGCCGCGTCCAGCAGGCCGTCGAGCTCGGCGCTTCCTGCGACGGACATCTCGAACATCCATCCCTCGCCGTAGGGGTCGGTGTTGACCAGCTCGGGGGTCGAGTCCAGCCCGTCATTGACGGCGGTCACCTCGCCGTCGAGCGGCGCGTAGACGTCGCTCACCGACTTGGTGGACTCCACCTCGCCGCAGGAGTCTCCAGCCACGACCGTCTGCCCGACCTGAGGCAGGGACACGTACACGACGTCGCCCAGGGCGTTCTGGGCGTAGGAGGTGATGCCGATGCGGGCCGACCCGTCCGCGCTGATCCGCAGCCATTCGTGGTCCGTGGTGTAGCGCAGGTCGTCGGGGTAGCTCAGCTCGCTCATCGTGCTCCTTTGGCGTTCGCTTGGCGTCGCGGGCGCGGGAGTGAGGGTGCCGTGCCGGAGCGCCGACAGGCTGCTCGGGTCGACCCTACTTGGTCGGGGGGCTGGCCGCTGGCTCTGGGACCGGTTGGGCATACCGCGCCGGGGTGAGCGTGTGCAACGCGTCGACCTGGACCGTCCCCAGCTGCTCCACCAGGGCGCTCGCCCCCACCCGCCGGACCGTGTCGACGATCCCGCCGGGGATGTTCAAGGCTGAGGATAGGGTCTGGCTGTCACCGATGGCCAGCACCACGAAGGGTCTCTCGAGCGGCTGTCCGTCGACGCTCACCGTGCCTTGCGAGTCGGTGAAGTAGGAGCTTGCGACGATGCGCACCTGGCCGACCTGGATGACCTCCGCCCCGGCGTCTCGCAGCTCCTGGACGACGTCGAGCAGCGCGGTCCCCTTGACCGCCCGGCCAGGATCGGCCACGGTCAACCGCATGCCCGGGCCGTGGGCCTTGACCGTCCCGGCGAGGATGCTGGCCTGGTCCAGCCGCCGCTGTGCCTGCGTGGCTGCCTCCGCTGCCGTGTCGGCCCCGGAGGTCAGCCCGTCCCGCTGGGCCTGCAGGTCACGGACCTGCTGGTCGAGCCGGGCGGAGCGCTGACCCAGATCGTCCAGCACCCGCACCAGTTCGTCCTGGCGAAGGGTCTGCAGTCCGGCGGACTGGTTCTGCTGGATCTGCGTGGCGATGGCGAAGCCGAGTGAGACGGCCAGGACTGCAGCGAGCGCGTTGGCCTTAGTGGCCCTCGGGGCAGCAGTGCGGCGCAGCCGCTGCCAGGCAGTGGGGGACTCGGGTGGGCTCTGGGGAGCAGCCATGTCACGCTCGGAACAGGTGGCGGCGGATCGCGGCGACATTGGAGAAGATCCGCACGCCGAGCACGACGACGACCCCGGTCGACAGCTGCGAGCCGACGCCGAGCTGGTCGCCGAGGAAGACGATCAGCGCGGCGACGAACACGTTGGAGAGGAACGACACGACGAACACCTTGTCGTTGAAGTTTCCGTCGAGCACGGCCCGCAGCCCGCCGAAGACGGCATCGAGGGCGGCGATGACGGCGATCGGCAGGTAGGGCTGCAGCCACAGCGGCACGCCGGGGTTGAGCAGCAGGCCGATGACGATGCCGGCGATCAGGCCGAAAGCGGGGATCATCGCGAGGTCTCCGTGGGGCGAGGGGTCGGGCCAACCGTCGTGGCTCTCCCGGTCTGCGGTGGGGGTCGCCCGGGCGGACGGGGTTGGCGTCGAGGGTATGCCGGAGGGCACGCTCTCGGCATACCGCAGCGCCGGGCTGGGATGACCTGGAAGCGTCATGGAGTCCTGGGCGACCAGTTCGGTGCGGATCCTGTAGTTGGCGCTCAGCGCCGCGAAGTAGCTGCCGGTGCTGGACGCGACGAACCGGGCCCGCAGCCCGGCCGGGTCGCCGATGGCGTTGACCACATAGGGACGGGCGAGCGGGCGGAAGTCAACGAGGATAGCCTCGCCGGCGAACCGGATCGCCGATCGCGCGGTGAGGCGCTGGCCGTTGATGGCGATGGCCTCGGCCCCGGCCTGCCACAGCCCGTTGGTCACCAGCTGCAGGTCCTGGGAGGTCACCCGCCCGGACCCGAACGCACCCTGCCCGCGAGGGTCAGAGTTGGCGCCGGCGGCCTCTTCGGCGTCGTCCAGGGTGACCTGGACGCCGGGCCCGCTCACCGCCACTGCGCCGGTCGCGACCGAGAGAGCCGACGACCTGGGCCAGTAGGTCCTGGCCGCGATTGCCGAGGGCGGCACTTTGCGCAGCGGCCACCTCCCCCTCGAGTGCCGCGGCCTGGCTGGCCAGCTGGTCGCCCTGGGCCTGGCGGGCCTCGATCGCGTCAACGAGCTCGGCGCGGGCGCGGCCGACGACGCTGGTGGCTGACCGGACATTGAGGGCGGACAAGGCGAACAGGAAGCCGATGAGGGACAGGGTCACGAAGACCAGCAGGGTGCGGGTGGAGGTTGAGCGGGGCAACCCACGCGCGACCCGCCGGGCGGCCGCCGTAGCGTAGCTCGGGTCGACCGGCTGCTGCATCATCTCGTTGAGCAGCGACATTGACTCGTCGACCCGGCGAGGCGGTGACATCAGACCCCTGCCGAGGCGCCGCGGCGCGCGTGCGATAAACCGTCGAGCCTGAACGGCATACAAGATGGCGGACAGCCAGTAGAGCCCGACGCCCCACCAGGCGAAGGCCCACCCGATCGGCAAGGCCACCTGGCCGAGAGCCCCTGGGAACTGGGCGATGAGCAAGATCGGGAAGGCGTAGAGCAGGTTGAAGGTGGCCGCCTTGCCGACATAGTTGACCGGTAGCCCGAGCTGTCCCCTCCGACGCAGCCACAGCAGCAGGCCCACCATGAACACCTCACGAAGCACGAGCAGGGCCACCAGCCAGAGCGGGATGATCTCGCGCCAGGCCAACCCGACGATCGTGCTGACGACGTACAGGCGGTCGGCGATGGGGTCGAGCAGCTCGCCCACCCGCGAGGTCTGGTGGTAGCGGCGGGCGATCTTGCCGTCGAGATAGTCAGTGAGGCCCGAAAGTGCAAGCACAACGAGCGCCCAGATGTCCGAGCCGCTGACGATGAGCCACAGGAACACCGGCACCCCGACCAGGCGCAGGGCCGACAGTGCGTTGGGAACGGTGAGCACACGGTCCGTTTCCGGACCGGGTGCGGACCTGGCCTGTGACACGTCTCAGCCTAACCGCACGACGTGGGTGGTCCGACGAACCCCGGCAGTCATGGGTTGATCGCAAGGAAGATGTATGCCGCGGCGAGCATCACGTGCACTCCGCCCTGCAGGCGGGTCGCTCGGCCGGGCACGACCGTCAGGATGCCGACGACGACTGTGATCGCCAGCAGGACCATCTCCGTGGCCCCCAAGCCAAGCACCAGGGGGCCCGGCAGCCAGATCGACGCGACTGCCAGCGACGGGATGGTCAGCCCGACGCTGGCGATGGCCGACCCCAGGGCGAGGTTGAGGCTGATCTGCACCCGGTTGCGGCGGGCTGCCCGGACCGCCGCGAGGGTCTCCGGCAGCAGGACGAGCAAGGCGATGACGACGCCCACGAAGGACTGCGGGAACCCGACCGCGCTCACGGCGTTCTCGATGGCGGGCGACTCGACCTTCGCCAGCCCCACGACCGCCACGAGCGAGGCCACCAGCAGGACCAGGCTGGTCACCGCCGACCGGTCCGACGGCGGGTCGGCATGGGCTTCCTCGTCCATGACCTGGCCGTCGGGCGTGACCGGCAGGAAGAAGTCGCGGTGACGAACCGTCTGGGTCACGACGAAAAGCGCGTAGAGCGCCAAGGAGGCGACGGCAGCGAACACCAGCTGGGCGCCGGTGAACTGCGGGCCGGGTTGGTTCAGGGTGAAGTTGGGCAGCACCAGGCAGGTGGTCGCCAACGTGGCGACCATGGCGAGAGCTCCGCCGGTGCCCTCGGGGTTGAAGTTGCTGAACCCAGTGCCCTTGGTGCCGATAAGGATCGACAGCCCGAGTATGCCGTTGCAGGTGATCATCACGGCGGCGAAGACGGTGTCGCGACCGAGGGTCGCCGCCTTGTCTCCGCCGGACAGCATGAGGGTGACGATGAGGGCGACCTCGATGACGGTGACCGCGACGGCGAGCAGCAGCGAGCCGAACGGCTCCCCGACCCGGTGTGCCACGACCTCGGCATGGTGGACGGCAACGAGCACGGATGCTCCGAGCAGGACGCCAACGAGCAGCACCACCACCGGGCCAAGCTCACGGCCCCACGTGAGCGCCAGCGCGATCAGCGAGGGAACCGGGGCGATTGTCGTCCACGGAAGGCGACTCGTCGTCGGGCGGGCCATGCCGTCAGTCTTCCCCACCCCGCCCTAAGGTTGGGACGTGGGTGAGAGACATAGCGGGGCTGGCGAGCTCGCGACGAGCGAGCGCGCGAAGGCTTCCGCCTGGGTGGCCACGAAAGCGTCCGCCGCGGCGCTGACCAGCCGGGCGTTCTGGGGACCGGCTGTCTCGTCGCCGACGTTCACGCGGCCCGTGGCGGGGTCGGCCACGCCGGCCCTCCGTCGGTTCGCCGGGTGGGTGCGCTCCCACAGCGGCGGAGTCTCGGTGCCGGGTGCTGTCGGCGCGATGTTCGCCTACCTCGCGTCGAACACCCCCTCCCTGCTGCCGCGTCCCTGGGCCTTGCAGGGGCTCATCGCCGCGATCTGCGCCTTGTTCGGCTATGGCGTGGGCGTCACCCTGGCGTGGGTCCTCGGCGGGTTCGCGCGCTGGGCCGACCTGCGGGTGTCCATCCGCCCGGGTGCGCGGCGGGCACTGATGCGGCTGTGGGTCGCCATGCTCGCCGTCGGGGTCGTCGGCTTCCCGTTCGCGAGTGTGGGCTGGCAGAACCGCACGGCCCAGTCCGTCGGCTTACCCGGCCCCAGTCTCGCCTTCGTGCTGGGTAGCGCGCTTGTCGCAGTCGCGCTGTTCCTTGCCCTGCTTGGTCTCTGGTGGGTTATCGAGCGGCTGTTTGACTGGGTGCTGCGGCTCAGCAACCGGGTCATGCGCGAGGTACTGGCCCGCGTCATGGCCTCGGTCGTGGTCGCTGTGGTGGTGCTGGGGGTCATCAACCAGGTCGTCATCCGCGCGATCATGCAGGTCGCCACCAGGATGTCGCAGGACCAGAACCAGAGCGCGCCACAGTGGATCGCGGCGCCGCAGTCCGCCCTGCGGTCGGGCAGTCCCGCATCTCGCGAGAACTGGCAGAGCCTGGGGCTGGAAGGCGCCGAGTTCGTCTCTGGCGGGCCGACCGGGGCCGACATCGCGGCCGCGACAGGTCACGCGGCCCAGGACCCGGTGCGGGTGTATGCCGGCCTGACCGCCGGGCGCACGCTCGTCGACGTGCGTGACGCGGTCGTGGCCGAGATGGAGCGCACTGGCGCCTTCGAGCGCTCCGCGATCCTCGTCGTCACGACGACCGGGAGCGGCTGGGTCAACGAGTGGAACGCGTCCGCGTTCGAGTACCTGGGCGGCGGTAACACGGCCATCGCGGCGATGCAGTACTCGACCTTGCCCTCGGCGCTTGCGCTGCTCAGCGCGCAGAGCGAGCCACCGGCTGCCGGCACTCTGCTCTTCGATGCGGTCGAGCAGCGCGTGGCCCGGATGCCGCCCGAGCACCGTCCCAGGCTCTACGTGAGCGGCGAGTCACTGGGGGCGTTCGGCAGCACCGCGGCCTTCTCCTCCGCCGACGACCTGCTGCGTCGGGTCGACGGCGCGGTCTGGACCGGGACGCCTGAGTTCACCCCCATGCACCAGGCCATCACCGCGACCCGTGAGGGCGGGTCGACCCAGGTGAACCCGGTGGTCGACAACGGTCGCCACTTCCGGTTCACCGCCAGCCCGAACGAGCTGGTGGCTGACCAGTTCGGCCGCGAGCTCGGCGCGTGGTCCTACCCGCGGGTGGTGTTCGTGCAGCACCCGACCGACCCCGTGGTGTGGTGGTCGCCCAAGCTGATATCCCAGACCCCTCCATGGCTGGTCGAGACCCGCACCGAGGGTCCGATGCAGCAGATGTCCTGGCTGCCGTTCGTGACCTTCTGGCAGGTGTCGGCCGACCTGGCGGTCGCCAACACCGTCCCCGACGGCTTCGGTCACCAGTACCATTCTGAGCTGGTGCCGACCTGGGCCGCGGTGCTGGGCAAGGACCCGAGCGCCGACTACACCAGGATCGTCGGTTCTATCGCGAGCTCGGTGAGCCAGGCCGATGCCCGCGCGGGTGCCGTCGCCAGCGGCGGTTAGCCGTCCGGCATACCGCTGCTCAGTCGACCTGCTCAGGGCTCCAGCGCCGCTGGGTGGCCAGGGACTCGCCCATGAGCACCGCGTCGGACTCGCGCTGGTAGTCGGCGGCGACCGCTGTTCGCAGCCCGGCGGCGGTGTCGCCGAACATAGTGAGCACCTCCTCCAGCGCGCGGCCGGTCCGGCCTCGGGGCTGGTTGATCACCTCGTGGAAGTCGATCTGCCCGGCGAGGTTGTCGGGCCGGTTCACGGCCAGCTGCATGAGGTCGATGACGGTTCCGCGCCGGTCGGTGGACGCCGCCAGCGCCTCGAGCTGCTTCGGCACGGATCCGCCCGCCAAGGCGTCCAGACCGACGGTGCCAAGCGCGCTGTCCAGCAGGTCCGGCGCGTGCTCACCCACCTCTGCCGCGACGTCTCGAAGCAGCCCAGGCACCTCAGCGAGGCCCCGCGGCCCGATGGCGCGGGCCAGGCGGACCGTTTCGTCCCCGTAGGGACTCAGTGCGCCCGGGTCGGGTATGCCGTGTCGGCGGGCCAGGCCGAGCCAGGCGACGAGCAGCCGCAAGCGGTCCACGGTCGGGCCCTGGACGGCGTCCAGCGCCTCGCTGAGAACCTGTCGGGCGTGTTCGGAGAAGGTGGACCGCTCCAGCAGCCGGGCGTCCTGCAGCGCGAAGGTGGCCACGGCCGAGACGTCGAATCGGGCAGCTGCCGCGCGCATCGCGTCCCGAGCTGACCGCGCGGCCTCGTCGAGGCGTCCGAGGGCCTCAAGGGTCTCGACCTCCAGCGCTGGAAGCAGTGCGGCGCCGTCGGGACCTCGCCGCTCGCGCAGCAGCTGCAGGGCCCGGGCCGCATCGCCGGCCGAGTGCAAGCGCAGGATCTCGGGTTCGACCTCAGCGACCCACTGGGCGTCGTCGACGAGCGCGCGGTCCGCGTCGCCTAGGAAGCGGTCAGGCATCTTGCGCAGCAGGTAGACGCGGGCCGCCTGCGGCAGCTCGTCAGCGGAGGTGACGAGCAGGTCGGTCGCGTGAGGATCCCAGCGCTCGTCCAGGGTGGCCGCTGGCTGGCCGAGCAGCAGCCGGTGGTAGAGCTCCTCGACCCGCGAGTCCAGGTCCGTGCGGGCCGCGTAGTACTCGACAGCCGCGCGTTGGACCGCCGCGGCGTCGACCTTCGGGTCACGCAGCAGCTGGGGAAGCATGACGGCGCGCACATCCGGGCGGTGCACCAGCAGGTCCGGCTCGGGAGCGTCGACGAGCATGGGTTCGGCCGCCAGCCGGGCCATCATCGACCGGGCCTCGGCGTCGTCGCGGATGGGTACCCCGCAGGGCTCGGCGAGCACGCGGCGGATGATGTCGGAGGTGATCCGGCGCAGCACCAGCCCGGGGTGGGCCAGCCTTCTAACCGGTTCGTCGGTGATATGGCCGAGCAGGCGCAGGTACAGCTCGGCGTCCAGCTGCTCGTTGGCGGCCCGCAGGTCGAACAGGTCACCGGGCTCCCCGTCGGCCTTGGCCAGCAGAGCCGCCACCAGCCGGACCGTCAGTGGGGAGGTGCCGAAGAGGCCGACGAGTGCCTCGGCCTTGGCTGCGTCCACCGCCTGGCCGCTTACGTCGACCAGCAGGTCGATGGCTTGTTCAGAGTCCAAGCCAACCAGGTGGTGCTCGGCGACCGCGAGCTGAGGCACGCGCGCACGCCCAGAGAGCACCACGCTCACCTGCGGATGGGTCGCCAGTTCGCCAAGCAGGGTCGCCAGGCTGGTCACCGCGGACGGTCCCCGTCGCTGGACCTGCTCCACGGTGTCGAACACCAGCAGGATGGGCGCGGAGATGAGGTCGAATCCGTCGGCCAGCCTCCTGGCCCACTCGACATCGAGTGTTCTGGTGCCCTTCTGCGAGCTCTCGAGTCGGTAGTTGCCGTAGGACGCCTCGTCGGCTGACGCGTGCTGTTGCCAGGTCAGCGCGTCGGCCAGGTCCTGGGGGGCCTGGCCTCGGAGCGCCTCGATGATGCCCTTGCAGAGCTCAGCGAGGTAGATCGGGTTGAGGGTGGCATCGTCGAAGTCGAGGACGACGACGAACGCCCCAAGCTCGTCAAGCGCGCCAACTACATGCTTGGCAAGCACCGCGGACTTGCCGATCCCGCCCAGACCCCACAGCAGGAACGGCGCCTGCTCGTGGGACACGAGGTGCTGACGCAGCCGGCCCAACACGTCCTGGCGGCCGACGAAGTGGTCCTGGGCCATGGCCCGCGTATCCGCGAACAGGCGTAGCCGCTCGACCTGCCTGGTCACCTCCGCGACACTGGGGACTCGGTCACGTCGTCCCGCCCACCACTTGGCGACGACGGCCACGCTCCCAGCCCGCTCCAGGTCGAGGCCCGTGGACTCCCCCGGGCCCCACCCATCACCCAACGACCGGTCGAGAGCTTGCTGCACTTCGGTGTGCGGCGCGTCGGCCATCCTGCGCCGCTGCGCGCGCAGCGCTGCTGGGGGTGAGGAGGAAAGGACGAGGGTGCGCAGCGTGTCCGTTATGGTCCACCGCGACGGCCCCCCCGGGACCGGGACGCGCAGGCAGTCCTGGTCGAGGAAGTCAAGGACGTCATCGGCGGGGTCGGCCCGCCCGGCGATCTGGGCAACGTCGAAGTCGACGAGCACTGCGGCCCGGCTGCGCAGGCGCTCGCGAGTGGTGGCCTTGTCGGTCATGGCCGCGGTCCGACCAGCTCGCGCCACTCGGCCATGACCCGGACGGGCAGCTCGTGCAGGGGTGGCGCGGCGGCGAGCGCCCGCGTCACCAGGCCCTGCACGGCCTCGTCGCTGAGCGGCTGGCCGTCGGCCTCACCGAGCTTTGTGTAGAACTGCGCCACGTGAGTCGGGGTGATGCTGGCAACGTCCTCGACGAGGACCACCGGCTGGAACTGCTGGTCAAAGGTGTCGGCGTACCCGACGAGGACCAGCTGGATGCCGGGGAGCTGGTTGTTGCTCACCTCGGCGATGAGCCGGGCCACCACATGGTTCACGTCCTTGGCGAGGTCCACCCGGTTCAGCCCGTCGATGACGAGCACCCTGCGCGGTCGCGGTTCAGCGGCGTACTTGCCCACCAGGTCGTTGACCAGCTCGCTGGCGTGCCGCACGTCGGTGGTTCGCCGAGCGGTAGCCGGCTTGGGTGGGATGCCCATCCGGGAGCACAGCACCTCCATGAGGTCGCGAGCTCGCCGACCCGACCCTGGTGAGGAGAAGTCGATGTGCAGGGGCTGGACACCTGGCGGCGTCACCTGCTCCAACAGCTTGTAGCTGAACGACTTTCCGCACTTCTCCGGGCCCCGGATTATGAGGACGGGGTAACTCTCATCGAGCAGCTCCTGCAGCCGCTGACGCAGGTCGCTGCGGTTGATGAACGGGCGTCGGCCGGGGTTGAGCAGGTAGAGGTCGTACTTCGACCCCACCCCCCCGGCTGCGACCACGTGCAGGACAACCTCGTCCAGCCGGGCGATCTTTGGTGCGAGCGTCGGCTGTTCGGCCTGCACATGGTCCAGCAGCTGGCGCAGCAGTCCGGCACCGCTCAGCTCCTGGGCCAGTCCGTGCCAGTACACCAGCATGCTTGCGGGCGTGGCCTGTTTGTACTCTCGCCCCACCTCGGCGTCGTCGAGGAGCTGCTGAACTGCCTCACGGTCCGAGTAGGTCGTCGCAAGCAGCCGGACCAGCTCGCGGCCCTTGCCGCTGTCCCAGTACGTGTCGATCCAGCCCATGTCACACCACCGGGTAGACGCCGCGGGCTGTCATCCGCTGCACGACACGATCGATCCGCCGCCCTTGATTGCGCACGCTAGCCGCTTCGCCGGCCGGTGCTGGAACCGAGAAGTGATGCAGTCCAACAAGATCCCAGTTCTCATCGAACACCGGGGAGCCGGACGAACCGAGGTCGGTGTCGGTCCAGTACTGCAGCATGTCAGGCGCGACGGAGCGGACCAGGTTGTGCTGGAAGGCCACCTTCTTGGGCTGGCCGTTGGGGTGCTGGATGATGTACACCCGGTCGTCGACGGCGGGCACGCGGGCTCCGACCAAGGTGATCGCCGGGTAGCGCGCGGGGATGGCTCTTTCGGTGCGGATCAGCGCCCAGTCCTCTGACTTCTCCCCTACGACACTGCTGACGTCGCACGGAATCTGCACAACGGAGCGCAACACCCCGGCCTCGTCCGTCTCGTAGTCGAACCAGGCCTGCGCCCCGACGACCTTGCGGTCACCGTCGTCGGCGTTGAACAGCACGTGGTAGTTGGTGAGCAGGTGCCGGGGACCAACCCGGAACGCCGTGCCGGAGCCCTCGCCGGGGAACTTGGTGACCAGCCGGCATACGCTGCGGGCCTTGGCCAGGCCCTTGGCGAGGAACGCGACGTCGACGAAGGTCGGCTGACCCGCGACGATGATCGCCTCGGCCCGCCCGTCGGTGCTGAAGTTCTTCCAGGTCGCCCCGCCCTCGATGACCGTGCTTGCCACACCGCCAGCGACGGCGCCGGCGCGCAGCTCGTCAAGGCGCACCTTCAGCTGGGGCTGGGCCGCCGTGACTGTGTCCAGCAGCGGTGCGACCCGGCCCTGCCCAGCGGCGTACTCGAAGATGGAGCGCCAGGTGAAGTCGGCCCGGTTGTTGAAGGCGATCCGGGACGGGTCCAGCCCTGCGTCGATGACGATCTGGTCGATCTCAGGAGCCCGGTAGATGCTGCGGAGGATGCCCAGGATCTCCTTGACCTCCGGCGAGGTCCACTGCGGTGGGTAGTCGTCGAGCACGGCGCGCGTCCTACGCCCTGCCCTTGTCGGAGATCAGGCCGATGAGCCCGCCCGCCACAGTCCCCAGGATGACAGTGAGCCCGTCCGGCATCGCCTTGCCTTGGAAGGCCAGCAACAGCCACCCACCGACACCCACCACGAGGATCACCCCGAGCACGATGACGACGGCCAGGTAGATCGGCCGGTTCTGCGCGGTGACCGGCCCCAGGCTCTCCTGTTGCCCAGCCGGCCGCTGGGTGCCCAGCTCCACGTCGGGGTTGCTCATCGGGGCTCCTTCCCTCGGGACACCGGGCGCGCCGAGGCGGGGTGTCCCGCCTGGTTCTCAGAGCAGCCGACCCGCCCGGCTGATACCCGGTGGGTTCTGCTGCCGCGAGCCCTTAGCCCGAGGTCACCGCCTCAGCAGCCCGCCTCTCGAGCTCACGGACGTCCGAGCTGACCGAGGACACCCAATCGCATCGAGGAGCTCGGCGTGGAGACGATCCTTGTGTCAGTGCCTGCGGCGTAGCCCCGAGAGGGCCGATCGTCAGTCGTGGGCCATTGCGTCGATGCAGACCGTGATGGCCAGGATCAGCCCGACGTCCTGGCCCGGTTCGATTTCCACTCCGTAGGTGTCCCTGACCCGGAACCACTTCTTCGAGACGGTGGCGACCGTATTGCCGTCGCGCTCGATCTCGTACTCATGGTCGACCAGGTTGCCGTGGGCGCTCAGGTCGGGACCGCCGTCCAGGTCGATCTTGAACCGGTCCCGAAACCCGACGAGCGCCTTGCGGACGGTGGCGTTGCCTGCGTCGCGTTCGATCTCCATGGAATCGCGGACCCGCAGCATCCGCTCCTGGATCTTGGCCACCTCCGCGCCACCGGCGTCCCGCAGCACGAACGTGTCGCGAACTCGGAAGGCTTTCCCGTCGACCTTGAACGCCCGCCGGCCGGCTTCGTCCTCGATCCAGTAGTCGTCGCCCACCGAGATCAGCTTCTCGCGCATCTGGTAGCGCTGGGTCCCCGGGTCGTCCCCTCGTCGTCGGTCCCGCAGTCCCATTCGCCTACTCCATCTGATGTCGACAGAAGTCGCCCCCGGTTGCCTTGCGGCACCAGGTTCCCATAGCCCGTCGTCGTCAAGGTGGTGAAGGAGAAGAACAATCCCGACCAGAAGCATGCGCATCGGTGGCGCCGAGGAGCGTCCCGGCGTTTCGGGCGTGCTCTTGGACGACTTCAGCGCTCTGAGCTTCATATATGGGGCCAAGGGTCGAGCAGAAGTGCTAGGAGGGACCGAAAAACGCTCAATGGGAGAGAAACCGGGGTGGGCCGCCGACAAGCCGACCGGTGACCCTTGGTCTCGCTGGCCGAACAACTGCGGTCCGCCGGCGTCGACGTCCGGGACCTGCTGACGGATTCACCACCTGCTCCCGTGCCGCCACACGGCATACCGTTGCTGTTACCAAGCCAGCCGACCATGCACCACCTAGCCCGGGAGACCCACGTTGACCAAGAGCAAGAGCAAGAAGAAGAAGCGGGCCGACGTCGCCGACACGCACGCCGACGCGTCAGCCCCCGCCCCGAAGATGAGCCGAAAGGAGTACGAGGGCGAGCTGGAGCGACTGCAAGGTGAGCTCGTCGCCATGCAGGAGTGGGTGAAACGGACCGGCGCGAAGATCTGCATCGTCTTCGAGGGCCGAGACACCGCAGGGAAGGGAGGCACCATCAAACGGATCACGGAACGGGTGAGTCCCCGAGTGTTTCGGGTGGTCGCGTTGCCCGCTCCCAACGAACGGGAGCGCTCGCAGATGTACGTGCAGCGCTACGTCACGCAGTTCCCGTCCGGGGGCGAGGTGGTTATCTTCGACCGCAGCTGGTACAACCGCGCCGGCGTCGAGCGGGTGATGGGGTTCTGCACGCCCGAGCAGACCGAGAGGTTCCTCCAGCAGGCCCCGGCCGTGGAGCAAGCGATGATCGACAACGGGATCATCCTTGTCAAGTACTGGCTGGAGGTCACCCAGCAGGAGCAGACCCGACGGCTGCGCGGCCGGATCACGGACCCGCGCAAGGTGTGGAAGCTCACGGACATGGATCTGAAGAGCTATAGCCGCTGGGACGACTACTCGCGGGCACGCGACGCGATGTTCGCGGCCACTGACAGCGAGTGGGCGCCGTGGTACCTCGCCCGGACCGAAGACAAGAAGCGAGGACGGCTGAACATCATCAGCCACCTGCTCAGCACCGTGCCGTACGAGCCGCTGCCGGAGCAGCAGGTCAAGCTGCCGCGCCGACGCAAGAGCGACGGCTACGCGGAGCCCGAGCGGGCCCTGAACTGGATCCCCACGCCCTACTGACTTACGCCGTGCCGCTGGGCTCCGCTTCGTGTTCGGGGCGAGCGGCCAGCGGCCCGGACGGCAGCCCACGGGTGAACCAGCAGGCCACGATGGCAAACAAGGCTCCGGCTCCCAGGGCATAACGCAGCCCGTCGAGCTGGGCCTCGCCGTAGGCGCCTGCCACCGCCGCCGCATGGTCGGGGGACAGTCCAGCCTGCAGCGCAATGTCCTGCGCCTGCTGCACCGAGATCACCTCAAGCCCCTGGGCCGCCGCCTTGTCAGAGATGCTCGTGCGTACGTCCGGGGGCAGTGTCGGGTCTTGCGCGACTCGCTCGACGAAGCCGTTGGTCAGGCCGCCGAGCAGGATCGCGCCGAGCAGGGCCGTGCCGAGGGACGCGCCCAGGTTCTGCGCTGTTCCCTGCAGACCGCCGGCTTCGTTGGTCCTGGACGGTTCGACGGAGGACATGATGACGTTCCCCAGCTGGGAGGCCAGCAGTCCGATGCCGACGCCGAAGAGCGCCAGGCCGGTGGCGAAGCCGAACCGGTTGAGCTGCACGTCGATGGCCGACAGCAGAATGACGGACCCGATGGACAGGGTCACCAAGCCCAGCTGCGCCACCCGCCTCGGGGAGCGTCGTGCCGCAGCACGGGGGCCGGCTAACGCGGCGATGAACATCATGACCGACATGGGGATCAGGCGCTTGCCGGTCTCGAACGCGTTGAGCCCGAGGACGACCTGAAGATAGACGGGTAGGACGAAGAACGTCCCGAGCAAAACCAGCTGCTGCATGAGCAGCGTGGACAGCCCGGCCCGCAGGGTCACGATTCGGATCAGCGCGAGGTCCAGCAGGACACTGCGGCCAAGCCGCTCCCGTCGCTGCTCCCAGTTGACGAAGCCGGTGAGAAAGCCAAAGCCCAACAGATCAAGAAGGGCACCACCGAGAAGCCAAGTGGGGTGATCTCCCGGCCCGCAATGGTTGGTGCGTTGCGTGGGGTGACCCATCCCCAGGTGCTGCTCTGCAGTACCGCGATCACGACCAGGCCCAGCCCGACTGCCGAAAGGGCTGCGCCGACGACGTCCAGCCGAGGCGCTGGCTGCACTCTCGGGCTGGTTCGCATCCGCCGCCGGACCAGCAGCACGACCACGACAATGACCACCTCGCCCGCGAAGACGAGGCGCCAGGTGAACTCCGTTGTGACCCAACCGCCGATCAGGGGCCCGGCCGCAATGGCAGCCGCTGCCACGCCGCCGATCAGCCCGTAAGCGAGCGCGCGCTCCCTTCCTTCATAGTTGGCGGCGGTGAGAGCGGCAATGGCGGGGATGACCAGCACTGCGCCGAGGCCCTCAACAAGGGACCATCCGATGAGCAGGACTGTCAGGTTGGGACTCAGCGCGGTCGTGAGCGAACCCAGGCCGTAGACCGCCAGACCGAGGGCAAATGCCCGGTCCCGACCCCAAATATCCCCCAGCTTCGCCCCGACCAACATGAAGGCGGCCATGACCAGGGTGTAGAGGGTGATGGCGAGCTGCACGCCCTGGATCGTCGTGTTGAGGTCAGCAACGATCTGGGAGATCGCTACGTTCATCACGCTGCTGTCCAGGACCATGACGAACTGCGCCGCAGCAAGAATGCCGATTGCGAACCACTTTCGCACCGCGAGGACACCTCCGTCCGCCCACCGCTTCGATGACGCGATGGCCAGGGCACGCATCGCCAGCCGGATACTAGCCCGGCAGCTCGGCGCCGCACCGGGGGCTCGCCGCCGCCCGCTCTCAAGCCTGGAGGCCGGCTAGGGTTGGTGCGCCCCGGCCGAGACGTTCGGGGCTAGCGGCCGCCGAACTCGCGAACCTGCTTGAAGACCAGATGTCCGTTCTCAAGGATCTTCAGCTCCAGGTCCAAGGAGGCGGCCTTGTCATTGGCGGCGGAGACGAAGCCACAGTTGGGGTAGTAGCCCGGGGTGGCTCGACAGTAGGCCCGCTCCACCCGTTTGGCCAGGTCGACCAGTTCGAGCATCTGTTCAGTGGGGAGCACCGGCTCGGTGCGCTCCGGCGCCTGCGGGGTCGGCTTGGCGAACCGGGTCACCGTCAGGCTGGTCGGCTGGTCGTCGGAGATGAACCCGGCGATGGTCACCTCGGAGTAGGTCCCCGGGTCGGGGTTGGTGACCAGGCTGTTGCCCTGCTGCACCGACAGCGAGTAGCCGAACACGTCGTCGGTGTTCAGCACTCGGGTGACCACCACCGCATTGGCCGCCACGTCGGACTCGGTATCGTACGCGGGCACTATGGCCAGGCCCATAGCGACGGTGCGCTGGTCGATCCGGGCGAACGAGCGCTCCTCGACCGCGCGCTTGTTCCACAGGCTGGCGTACACCCCCTTGACCGCGCAGCCGACGGATTTGGGCTTGACCTTGCGCTTGACCTCGCCGTCCTTGTCGTCGTCCTGCTCGACCAGGCAGGGGCCGATAGGACGATCACGCTTGCCGGTGTCGGCGGCGTAGCTGTCGTGTAGGCCGGCACCGTCGAAGTTCGGCACGTCCTCGGCGTTGGCGCTGGAACGCACCTTGATCTTCTCGACGCCGGGGATGACCTCGTTGATCTTGGCGCGGATCCGCTCCAGGGCGCCCGGTGGGAACGAAGCCGCCATGATTCCGTCCTGGATCTGTTCCACTCGTTCGGCGCGCTGCTTGGGCGAGAGCTCACCGGCCTGCTCGTCGGTGATGAAGGTCTCGATGAGCTCGCGGACGTCACTGTTCGGCGGATGCTCGATGAAGTCGCGGTAGGCCTGCAGCGGCACGGCGAAACCCAACGGCACCAGGTCGTACCCGCGCTTCTCGCTCGGACTGCCCGGGTCGCCGACCCGGCCCAGCACCTTACGGTGGGCCAGGAAGCCGAGATTGGCCGCCTTGGAGCCGTACCTGGCCGCGAATGCGCGGGCCTGCGCGGTGGTGCCGGCAGCGATCTCGTCGCAGGAACGCACTTCGGTTTCCGGCTCCCAAGTCAGCTCGATCAGCGGCTGGTCCATCCGCTCGGCCAGCTTCGCGGCGATGATCTCCTCAGTCGTGGGCTCGAGCAGGAAGTCGTCTAGGGCCACCACCAGATGAACCGGCTGGTCAGCGAACGCGGCCAGTCGTGGATGGTCGAGTGCGGCGTCGCGCAGGACCGCATTCGGCGTATGCCGTTCCTTGGACTTCAGGTTCACGTGGGAGTTCGTGTCCTGCACCGCTCGGGTCAGCACCCCGGCCACCACCGACAGGTCCAACGGCAGCTCGTCGAAGACCGGGATGTCGGTGGCAGTGAGCTCATCGTTGTCAGATGGGAAGATCCGCAGGTGTCCCCACGCCTCGCCGACGTTGAGCGGCACGTATTGGATCGCACCGAGGATTCGGTCGAGCGGAAGCAGCTCGATCCTCAGCGCGGCTAGCTTGTCGGCCACGGTGCTGGTCGTCTGCTGAGATCCCGTCGGCACGAAGGCGAACCGGGCCTGCGGGATACCGATCTGCGCTTGGACCGCCCCCACCGCCTCGACGACCAGTTCCTCTCGAATCACGTCCTGCGGATAGAACTGCAGGCCGTAGACCGGCTCCACGGCGCCGTCCAGGAAGTAGCTGTGCACGGTGCCGGCGATGTAGCGCTTCTCCTGGGTGAAGTAGGTGACGGCGTTGAAGGTGCCCAACGGCTCGGGGATGTTGAACGCCGCCCGGCCGAAGAAGTAGTGGAACTTGGCCGCATCGGGAACCACCCCGTTCTCGGTGAAGTTACCGTTGACGAACCGTGCCGACGGAGCATTCCGGTCCCGCCGGTCGATCAAGAACTTGGCGACTCGACCGTTGGGTATCAAATCCCCAGCCGCCGTTGAGATGGCCTCGAACGCCTCGACCGAGTCGATCTCCTTGAGTGCCAGAGGCAGTTCGGTCAGCTCTTCGTTCCCGACGCGTGAGGTCGAAGCGACCAGAGCGAGCCCGCCGGCCCACAGCACTGCGCGTCTACCCGTCGGCGCTTCGGGCAGTCGGGGAAGAAACCCGGTCATGGTTGGCCTTTCCAACCGAGTGGTGAGCCCGGCTTGTCCGACGTGTTCTGCGTCTCCATGCACCCATGGTGTGCGGACCGCCGGCAGCAGCCCCATTGGGTGCATGCCTCATCTTTCGAGCGATTGCGCTTAGCCGGGCGGCGCTAGCCAGCCCGGCCCGTTCGCAGCGTGTAGGCCAGGTCGGCGCGGCCGTTGGCTTCGGCCGCGCTGGCCGCTGTCTCGTGGTCGTACCTGATCTGACGAGGCTCGGCGCGCCAGGCGCCGCCGGCGTCGTCGACAAGCGTGTACCGCGCGTCGGGAGTCCCCGCCTCAGCCAGGTGACGATACGGCAGGTCGGCGGCGAAAGCCGGCAAACCGACACTGCCGGGATTGACGACGAGCGCCCCGTCGGGCATCGTCCGCGTCCGCTGCAGGTGGGTGTGACCGCACAGGTACAGGCCCCACCCGCCCGCCTGCTCGCCGAGCCGCTCGGTGACTTCACCTATGGACGCCGCTCGAAGCCCTTCCGGCGTAACGGTTTCCAGCAGGTAGCACAGGTCGTCGCTCGGGCTGCCATGGAAGGCCATGACCCCAGGCGCCGGCTCGGCACCGGCCGGCAGAGACGCCAGCCACTCTTGGTCGTGCCGGGTCAGCACGTCGTGGGCGAACGCATCCGACGGCCCCAGGTGCTCCCTCGGGCTGGACAGCAGGTGGCGCTCGTGGTTGCCGCAGATGGTCACCATCTCGTTGGCGTACAGCAGCTCGAGCGTCCCGCGCGGGTCGACACCTCCTGAGACGATGTCACCCAGGTTGACCATCAGGTCCACGCCCGCATCTTGGATGTCCTGCAGAACCGCGGCGAGGGCAAACGAGTTCCCGTGGATATCCGAGAGTACGGCGAGTCGGGTCACGCCCCGATGGTATGCCGGGTGGCTAGGCCCGCAGGGCGAGCGTGTTACAGGCGAGGCACGAAGGTCTTGCCCTCCAACGCTTCTCGGATCAGCTGCGCGCCCCGCCGGGCCGCCCGAAGGCGCAGCCCTTCGGCCTCAAGGTGGCTCATGATCTCGGCCAGTGCCTCCGGGGTGACGTGTGGTCCGAGCTCGATACGCACCTCCCGGTACGCCTGGCGCAGGACCTCGACCTGCCCGGCGATGTGACGTTGGGTCAGCCAGGCGAGCGCCACCGGGTTCTTGAGCCATCCGGCATACCCGCGGTAGTCAGCGGGACAGTAGTCGAGCAGCCACTCCACGGCCCGGTCCTGCCAGCCGGGTGCCCCGGCGGGTGGCACAGCTGCTGGCCAACCCGGTGGGACGGGTGAGGTCACGTGGCGGTCAGCGCACCAAGGAGCGCAGCACGTACTGCAGGATGCCGTCGTTGCGGAAGTAGTCCCGCTCCCCCGGGGTGTCGATCCGCAGCACGGCGTCGAAGGTCACGACCGACCCGTCCGCCTTGGCCGCCAGCACCGACAACGTGGCTGGCGTGCGGCCCTCGTTGAGCTCGGTGACCCCGGAGATGTGGAACGTCTCGGTCCCGTCCAGCCCGAGCGTGGCCGCCGTCTCGCCGGCGGGGTACTGAAGCGGCAGCACGCCCATGCCGATGAGGTTGGAGCGGTGAATGCGTTCGTAGGACTCCGCGATGACCGCCTTGACCCCGAGCAGCCGGGTTCCCTTGGCCGCCCAGTCGCGCGAGGAGCCCGAGCCGTACTCCTTGCCGGCCAGCACGACCAGCGGAACCCCGGCCTGCTGGTATGCCGTTGACGCGTCGTAGATGCTCGTCTGCTCGCCGCCGTTCTGGAAGTTGCGCGTGAACCCGCCCTCGACCCCATCGAGCAGCAGGTTCCTGAGCCGGATGTTGGCGAACGTGCCCCGGATCATCACCTCGTGGTTGCCCCGGCGCGAGCCGTAGGAGTTGAAGTCCCTGCGGTCCACGCCGTGCTCGGTGAGGTACCTGCCGGCGGGGCTGTCGGCCTTGATCGAGCCGGCGGGGCTGATGTGGTCGGTAGTCACCGAGTCGCCGACCATCACCAGTACCCGCGCGCCCGCGACGTCCTGGACGGGGGCCGGGTCGGGTTGCATGCCGTCGAAGTAGGGCGGCTTGCGCACGTACGTCGAGTCCGGGTCCCACGCGAAGGTGCTACCCGACGGAGTCTCAAGCGAGCGCCACCGCTGGTCGCCCTGGAAGACGTCCGCGTAGTCCTTGGTGAACAGCTCGGGACTGATCGACGACTGGATCGTCGACTCGACGCCCTCCGGCGAGGGCCAGATGTCCTTGAGGAACACGTCGCGGCCGGCCTCGTCCGTGCCCAAGGGCTCGGTGGCAAAGTCGAAGTCCATGGTGCCGGCCAGCGCGTAGGCGATCACCAGCGGTGGCGAGGCCAGGTAGTTCATCTTGACGTCCGGGTTGATCCGGCCCTCGAAGTTGCGGTTGCCGGACAGCACCGATACGACGGCAAGGTCGTTCTCGGCGATGGCGGCTGAGATCGCGTCGTCGAGCGGACCCGAGTTGCCGATGCACGTCGTGCAGCCGTAGCCGACCAGGTGGAAGCCCAGCTTCTCCAGGTATGGCCACATGCCGGCCTTCTCGTAGTACCCGGTGACCACCTTCGAGCCGGGGGCCATCGACGTCTTGACCCACGGCGCGACCGTGAGGCCACGTTCGACGGCATTCTTGGCCAACAACGCGGCCGCCATCATGACCGACGGGTTCGACGTGTTGGTGCAGCTGGTGATCGACGCGATCGAGACCGTGCCATGGTCGATCTCGAACGAGGTGCCGCCGGCTGTCACGACGGCCGCTGGCCGGGACGGCCGGCTCGCCTCGTCACCGGAGTCGTCGGGCCGCTCGCCGCCGGCCTCCACATCACTGGTCGAGCCGGCCGGGTCGCTGGCCGGGAAACTGGGTGCGAAGCCTGGGTCGCCCTCCTGGTGGGCGACGTACGTGGGCAGCACCTTGCGGAAGGCGGACTTGGCATCGCTCAGCGCGATCCGGTCCTGCGGCCGCTTCGGTCCGGCGATGGACGGGACGACGGTCGCGAGGTCCAGCTCGAGCTTCTCGGAGAAGCGCGGCTCGGCTGCCGGGTCAAGCCACATGCCCTGCTGCTGGGCGTACGCCTCGACGAGGGCTAGCGACTCATCGGGACGGCCGGTGAGGCGCAGGTAGTCGATCGTGACGGAGTCGATCGGGAAGATCGCGCACGTCGAGCCGAACTCCGGGCTCATGTTGCCGATGGTCGCTCGGTTGGCCAGCGGGATCGAGCTGACCCCCTCGCCGTAGAACTCGACGAACTTGCCGACGACGCCGTGCCCCCGCAGCATCTCGGTGATGGTGAGCACGACGTCGGTCGCGGTCACCCCGGCCGGGATCGACCCGGAGAGCCTGAACCCGACCACTCGGGGGATGAGCATCGACACCGGCTGGCCGAGCATGGCCGCCTCGGCCTCGATGCCGCCGACCCCCCAACCCAGCACCCCAAGACCGTTGACCATCGTCGTGTGCGAGTCCGTGCCCACGCACGTGTCGGGGTAGGCGACCTCGTCGCGGACCATGACCGTGCGCGCCAAGTGCTCGATGTTGACCTGGTGGACGATGCCGGTGCCGGGAGGCACGACCTTGAAGTCGTCGAACGCGGTCTGCCCCCAGCGCAGAAACTGGTAGCGCTCCTTGTTCCGCTGGTACTCCAACTCCACATTGCGCTCGAACGCCGACGCCTTGCCATAGACGTCGATGATGACGGAGTGGTCGATGACCATCTCGGCGGGGCTGAGGGGGTTGATCCGAGTCGGGTCGCCACCTAACGCTTCCATCGCCTCGCGCATCGTAGCCAGGTCGACGATGCACGGGACCCCGGTGAAGTCCTGCATGATGACGCGTGCTGGCGTGAACTGGATTTCGGTGTCGGGCTGGGCATTCTGGTCCCACGTGCCGAGGGCCCGGATGTGGTCGGCGGTGATGTTCGCGCCGTCCTCCGTGCGCAGCAGGTTTTCCAGCAGCACCTTGAGGCTGTACGGGAGGGTCGCGCTGCCGTCGACCGCGTCGAGGCGGTAGATCGTGTATGCCGTGCCACCGACCCGAAGCTCGCCCTTCGCGCCGAAGCTGTTCACCGAGCTCTCCACTGAGGCCACGACGGCTCCCTTCGAAAAGTATCTTGACGTCAAGATAAATTACCACGCGCCGAGTGTCTTGTCAGCCTCTCACGGCGGCGCCCCGATGTGCAGACGCCGTTGGCACCAGCAGGGCCAGGCACTCCACATGGTGGGTCATCGGGAACGCGTCGTAGGCGTGCAGCGCAGCCAGTCGGTAACCCGAAGCGGCCGCGCAGCGGACGTCGCGCGCCAGCGTCGCCGGGTCGCAGGACACGTACTCGACCGCCCGCGGCGCCAGCCCCGTGATCGCGGCCATGACCTTGGCGCCTGCGCCGGTACGTGGTGGGTCGAGTACGACAACGTCGGCTGGCTCGAGCGAGCCGAGCACCTTCTCGACGCGCCCAGCCACGAACCGCACCTGCCGGTATGCCGTCGCGTTGCGCCTGCCGTGCTCGGCCGCAACCCGGTCGCTCTCCACCGCGGTCACCGCACCGTCCGGGCCCACAGCGGCCGCGAGCGGGAGGCTGAACAGGCCGACACCGGCATACAGGTCCAGGGCCCGCTCCCCCGGCCGGGGAGCGAGGTCAGCGAGGATCCGCTGGACGAAGGTCGCCGGCCCCCCGGGGTGCACCTGCCAGAAGCCGCGGGCACTGACCGAGAACTCCCCCGACCAGTCTCCAGCCGCCACGTGTTCGGTGAGGTCCGGAACCGGGCCGCCGGCTTCGCGTACGACCACGGCGTCGGCGCCGCCGCTGGGCACGACGACCTGGACGGTCCGCGTTCCGGCCCAGTCGCGTTCCAGCACCCCGGACTCCTGCAGAGCAGGGTGAGCAATGGCGCACGACCTGAGGGGAATGACGTCGTGGGAGCGATGCCGACGCAGACCGGCTCGCCCATCCGGGCCGACGGCCAGCTCGACCCGGGTCCGCCAGCCGAGACCCCCCGGCGCCCCGGGGAGCGGCTCCACCGGCACCCACACGTCGAGACCCGCGATCCGCCGGAACGCCTCGGCGACGACGGCGGCCTTCAGCGAGCGCTGGTGCTCGAGGTCGACGTGCTGCCAGTCGCATCCGCCACAACCGCCGGGCCCGGCATACGGACAGGGCGGGGTGACCCGGTCCGGCGCCGGCTCGAGCACCTCGACGGCGTCGGCCCGCAAGTACCGGTCCCCAGTGGCGCCCTCGGTGACCAAGGCCCGCACTCGCTCGCCGGGAAGGGTATGCCGCACGAAGACGACCCGGCCCTCGTGCCGCGCCACGCACACCCCGCCGTTCGCGACCGGACCGATATCCAGCAGCAGGGTGGTGCCGACCAGGGAGTCGCCTCGAGGTGCCGCCGGGCGCGGGCCTGACCGGCGGTGACGCCGGACGGAGGTCACCGCACGATGTTGCCGACCGGGCCCGGCAGCCGGGCCTCGTCGTACCATTCCTCGTCCTGACCTTCGGACGAGCGCAGCTGCCACGGCACGCTTGCCACCATGACCCCGGGGATGAAGTGCAGCCGGACCCGCAGCCGCAGCGCGCTCTGGTTGTGCAGGATCTGCTCGTACCAGTGCCCGACGACGTACTCAGGGACGTACACGATCACCAGGTCGCGAGGTTTGCCGCTGCGCAGCGACTTGACGTATTCGATGATCGGCCGGGTGATCTCGCGGTAGGGGGAGGCGATGATCTTCAGCGGCACCGGGACCTGGCGGCGCACCCACTCCTCGCGCAGCGCCTTGGTGTCCTCGGGGTCGACCTCCACGGTGAGCGCCTCCAGGTAGGACGGGCGAGTCGCCCGGGCGTAGGCCAAGGCACGGACCGACGGTTTGTGCAGCTTTGACAGCAGGACGATGGCATGCACCCGGCTGGGCAGCACCTGGTCGCGCTCGTCGACCAGCAGGATCTCCTGGCGGACCTTTCGGTAGTGCCGATTGATGCCGAGCATCATCACGAAGAGGATGGCCATGGCCAGGATCGCGTACTTGGCACCGGCCTGGAACTTCGTGAGCAGCACGATGACCAGGACGATGAGCGACATCATCGCGCCGATGGCGTTGATGACGCGCGAGCGGCGCATATGCGCCCGCGCCTTGGGGTCGTGCTCGTGCGGCAACAGCCGGTTCCAGTGCCGGATCATGCCGGTCTGGCTCAGGGTGAACGACACGAACACCCCGACGATGTACAGCTGGATGAGCTGGGTCACCTCGGCCTGGTACACGATCACGAGGAAGATGGCGGCGCCGGCGAGGATGAGGATGCCGTTGGAGAAGGCGAGCCGGTCGCCGCGAGTGTGCAGCTGCCGGGGCAGGAACTCGTCCTTGGCGAGGATCGACCCGAGCACCGGGAAGCCGTTGAAGGCGGTGTTGGCGGCGAGGATGAGGATGAGGCCCGTCACCAGGGTGACGAACATGTAACCCGGCGAGAACCCGGCGAACACCGTCTTGCTGAGCTGGCCGATGACGGTCTCCTGCACATAGCTGTCCCCAACCGGCACACCGTTGTCTTGCAGCTGTCGGGCCGGTTCGTCGGCCATCTGGACCCCGGTGATCCGCGCCAGGGCAATGATCGAGAGCAGCATCGTGATCGAGATGCTGCCCATGAGCACGAGCGTCGATGCGGCGTTGCTGCTCTTGGGTTTCTGGAAGGCAGGCACTCCGTTGGAGATCGCCTCAACGCCGGTGAGCGCAGCGCACCCGGACGAGAAGGCGCGTAGGAGCAGGAACGCGGCCGCCAGGCCGGCCAGGCCCTGGCCCTCTTCGGGAACCAGGGTGTACTGCGCGCTCGGGGCCTCCCCGAGCGTTCCGGTGAAGTACCGGATGAAGCCGAAGAGCCCCATGCCGATTATTCCGACCATGAACGCGTAGACCGGCACGGCGAACGTCTTGCCCGACTCTCGCACTCCTCGAAGGTTCATCGCCGTGAGCAGGACGATCAGTACGACTGCGACGGTGGTCTCGTGGCCGCGCATCCACGGCAGGGCGGTCTTTGCGTTCTGCACTCCCGAGGAGATCGACACCGCGACGGTCAGGACGTAGTCGACGAGCAGCGCGCTGGCTACGGTGAGACCGGCCTTGGGGCCAAGGTTGGCGGTCGCCACCTCGTAGTCCCCACCCCCGGAAGGGTAGGCGTGCACGTTCTGGCGGTACGACGCGACGACGATGAGCATCACGAACACGACGCCGAGGGCGATCTGCCACGAGTGGGTGTAGGCGAAGGCGCCACCAGCCAGGCCGAGCATGAGCAGGATTTCGTCGGGGGCGTAGGCCACGGACGAGAGCGCGTCGCTGGCGAAGATGGGCAGGGCCAGCTTCTTGGGTAGCAGGGTTTCACCGAGGCGGTCACTGCGCATGGCGCGTCCGACGACCAGCCGCTTAAGGACCCGTCCTGAGTTGGGCACGAGCGTCATCGTATGCCGGTCGGCTCGCCCGCACGTGCGCGCGTGCGGATACTCGCCGGTGTAGCGTTGAGCATCGTGCACGTCGTCATCATGGGCTGCGGTCGGGTGGGCTCGACGCTGGCCAAGAACCTGTCAGCGCAGGGCTACGACGTGGCGATCATCGACCAGGAGCCGTCTGCCTTCCGGCGGCTGGGCAGCACCTTCGAGGGCAAGACGGTCAGCGGGATGGGCTTTGACCGGGAGGTCCTGCTGCACGCCGGCATCAAGGACACCTACGCCTTCGCCGCAGTCTCCAGCGGCGACAACTCGAACATCCTCGCCGCGCGGGTCGCACGCGAGACCTTCGGCGTGGAGCACGTCGCGGCGCGCATCTACGACCCGCGTCGCGCCATGGTGTACCAGCGCCTGGGCATCCCGACGGTAGCGACGGTGCGCTGGACCGCCGACCAGATCATCCAGCGGCTCATGCCCCAAGGTGCGGTGCCGGCATACACGGACCCGAGCGGGAAGGTCGTCGTCGCCGAGGTACCGGTCGACAAGCGGTGGGTCGGCAAGCGGATCATGGACGTTGAGCGTCTGGTCGAGGGGCGGATGGCCTTCCTCACGCGCCTCGGCGACGCGTTCATCCCGGACGCGGACAGCGTGCTGCAGGACGGCGACCTGGTCCACATCGCGGCCGCGATCGACGACCTGCCTCGCCTTGAGCGGATCCTGGGGTCCGCTCCCCCAGCCGAGTGACCGGCATACCGTGACCGGCAAATAGGAAGCCAGGAAGAGTCCAGATGCGCGTCGTCATCGCCGGAGCCGGAAGCGTTGGGCGCTCCATCGCCCGCGAGCTGCTGCACAACGCACACGAGGTGCTGCTCATCGACAGGGACGCCGACGACGCCCAGGCCTCGCTCGTCCCCGACGCCACCTGGCTGCTCGCCGACGCGTGTGAGATCTCGTCGTTGGAGGAGGCTCGGCTCGACCAGTGCGACGTGGTCGTCGCGGCGACCGGCGACGACAAGGCCAACCTCGTTGTGTCGCTGCTGGCCAAGACGGAGTTCGGGGTCCCACGGACCGTCGCACGCGTCAGCAACCCCAAGAACGAGTGGATGTTCGACGAGTCGTGGGGAGTCGACGTGGCGGTGTCGACTCCTCGGCTGATGACCGCCCTTGTCGAGGAGGCGGTCAGCATCGGTGACCTGGTGCGGGTGTTCGAGTTCCGCCAGGCCAAAGCGTCCATGGTCGAGCTCACCCTTCCGGCGAACAGCCCGTTCGCCGGGCGGCGCGTCGGTGACATCACCTGGCCCCTGGACACGGTGCTGGTCGGCATCATCCGCGAAGACCGCCCCATCGCGCCGAGCCGCGACGACGCGCTCGAACCGCACGACGAGCTGCTCTTCCTCACCAACAACGAGACCGAGGACGAGCTCGAGGACATGCTCTCCCCTGGGCATCGGGTGCCCCGCGACCTGGAGTGAGCCCCGCCTCGAAGCGGCTAGTCCAGCGGCGCGGGCGTGTCCAACGGGGTGTGCCCCCGCAGCAACAGCAGCGCCATGACCACGACAGCGGCAAGGTATGCCGGCCAGCCCAGCACGATCTTGGCGACCCCCAACGCGGTGACCTGCTCGGCGAGGTACAACGGCACCATGATGGCCAGGCGGACTGCGGCCAGCCCGGCAAGCACCCACCCCAGCCGGCTGGCCACGCTCACGATCCCGCTGTGGCGACGCCACATCGTCAGAGTCTCGTTCATCGCGGTGACATCCGCCTCGTCGGCGGCCGCGGCCTCGGCCCGCTCTGCGTCGGAAAGCTCGGCGCGCTGGGCGCGGCCCTTGCGGCTGCCGGCCGCGCGAACCCTTGCCGAGGTGGCTGCCAGCTCGGGGTCTCCCGCCGCAATGAGGAACCCCAGGACCGGCCACCGGATGAGGTTGGAGATCATGAAGAGCAGCCCGGTGGCCGCGGTCTGGATCATGCCCGGCAGGAAGGCGTCCTGCGCGCGCCCGGTGCGCGTGGCGAGGAAGGCCGCGATGACCACACCGATGACCGCCCAGAGGACGTAGCGCAACGTCTGCCCTTGAACCAGCCGCACGACTGCGAACGCCGCCGCCGTGGCGACCGCGGCAAGCGCGGCCGGGTTGACCTGCTCGGTCACCGTCCACATGACGACGAAGGCGACCGTCGGCAGGGCAGACTCCACCGCCCCGCGCCAGCCCCCGAACGCGGCGGTCAGCCGAGCCCTCAGGAGCTCCTCGACTGTGACGAACTGCCCTGCTCCACCGATGACCTCAGCCACGCGCCGGCACGATGTCGTAGTCAGCGTTGAAGATCGTGCGCACCCCGCGCCGGTAGGTCGCCCGGCCTCGGGCCCGCAGCAGCACCCCGGGCTCGATGCCGGCGATAGCGCGGCGCCCGAGCCAGACCAGCTGCATGGGCTCGGTGCCGTCGTAGATCTCCACGACGAGGGCGGCCACCTGGACCGACGGGCGCAAGGCGACCGAGCGCACCTCGCCGCAGACCGTGACCGGCTCTCGGGCCTTGACCTGCGCGATGGGAGTGGCGCCCAGTCGCACGCTTGTGTCGTGCAGCTCGTCATCCTCCAGCTCCACCGAGGATTTCGTGAGCCGGTCGGCGAGCCGACCGAAGAACCCGCGCCGTTGTTGGGTGCTCACCTCAGCGGACCTCGGTGATCTCGGGCCCGCGCTGGAAGGGCTTGAGGTCTGCCTGGGTGGGCGCGGCTGGCCCCTGCGGCTCTGTCTCCGGCGGCGCTTCGGCGGTGGGCACCCGCAAAGGCAGCAGCTCACGCGGCGCCATCGCCTCGCCGCCGCGCACGACGACCGTCCCCCGGACGGCTTCGACGAGCCGGATCGCGGCTGCGTCGTCGGTCGCCGCTGGCCCGCTGATGACGGCGCGCAGGAACCACCGCGGCCCGTCGACACCGAGGAAGCGGACATCAGGACCGTCGTTGGGCATCTTGGCGGTGAGCTCGCGACCGAGCGGGCCGTCGACGATCTGTGTCGACCCGCCCTGCGCGTTGATGCTCAGCGCGATCTCCGTGCGGATGTCGGGCCATGACGCCCCGCTCCGCGGCGCCGCGAACGCCTGCAGCTGGGCAACCGAGCCGTCCAGGGCGACCTGAACGGCGTTGACCGCCTGGGCCGCCTCGTCGAGGTCGAGCTGCACCTGCATGCCGTCCACCGCGGGGACCCACAAGGCGCCCAGATCCAGCCGGGACCCGTCCTGCTCCACCTCGTCGCGGTCGAAGGGCCCTCGGGCCCGGTTGAACGGGGGCTCCTGCGGCTCGTGCTCCTCCTCGGCCTCGTGCTCGGTCAGGTCGGTCACGTCGGTCAGGTCATCGTGCGCTGCCTCGGTTGCCCCCTCTGGTGCCTCGCTCGCGTCGGATTCCATATCGACATCGTCAACCGGCTGCTCTGGCGCCGAGTCGACGTCGGTTGCCGCGTTGCGACGCTTGCGCCCGAAGATGCCCACCGTGCGTCCTCCCTCCGACTGCTTACTGCCGCGGGTCGCGGTTGCCGTCGCTGGCACCGAAGCCGCCGCTGGCCCCGTGCCCAGTGTCCCCCCGAACGCTCGCTGGCAGCGAGTCGAGCACGTCGAAGCGCACGGTCGCCACCTGCTGCACCACCAGCTGGGCGATCCGGTCGCCCCGACGGATGACGAACGGCTCGCGAGGGTCGAGGTTGACGACGTTCACGTAGATCTCGCCGCGATACCCCGCATCAATGGTCCCTGGCGCGTTGACAAGGGTCACGCCGTGCCGGGACGCGAGCCCGGAACGCGGGTGGGTGAACGCGGCATACCCCTGCGGCAGCGCGATGGCCACCCCGGTAGGGAGCAGGACGCGCTCTCCCGGGCTGATCACGGCCCCCTCTCGCGCGTACAGGTCCGCCCCGGCGTCGCCAGGATGCGCGTATGCCGGCACCGGAAGGTCCGGGTCGAGCCGACGGAGCGCGACCCGGACCGGCGCGGCGCCGGAGCATCAGGCCACGCACTCCCGGCAGATCTTCTGACCGTTGATCTCCTTGGCCAGCTGGCTGCGGTGATGGACGAGGAAGCAGCGCGAGCAAGTGAACTCGTCGGCCTGGCGCGGGATGACCCGGTAGGACAGTTCCTCGCCGGATAGGTCCGCTCCAGGCAGCTCGAAACCCTCGGCCTGCTCGGCCTCGTCGACGTCGACGCTGCTGGACGACTTGTCCACGCGACGGGCTTTGAGCTCCTCGATGGAGTCCTCGGAGAGCTCATCGTCGGTCTTGCGTGGCGCGTCGTAGTCGGTCGCCATGTGGTGTTCGTACTCCTCAGTTTCTGAAGTCCCCCGGTGGGGATGCACCATGCAACGTGCGCATCCGCGGTATTGTGCCCTGCGCGGCGGATTGTGCCCTATCCCACGCCGATGCGCACGTTTTCCGCGTTACGCCGCTACAGCAGAGCCAGCAGCTGCGGGTGCAAGCCCGGGTTGGCGGCCACGACCAGGTCGGCCCCAGGCTCGCCTCCGTCCGGGCCCGTGACCAGGCCGCCGGCCTCAGTGACGATCAGCCAGCCAGCAGCGAGGTCCCACGGGTTGAGACAGCGCTCGTAGAACGCGTCCAAGCGTCCGTCGGCGACAAGGCACAGGTCGGTAGCGGCGCTTCCGAGCCGCCTGATGTCGCGGACGTGCGCGAGCAGCCGGGCGAGCACCTGCGCCTGCTCGGTGCGCACGTCGGGCAGGTACGAGAAGCCGGTGCCCACCAGCGCCTGGCCCAGCTCGCGCTGGCCGCCGACGGTAACCGGCCGCGGGTGCCCAAGGCCTTCCATGCTGCGCACCCTCGCTCCCCCGCCGAGGTGGGCCGACCACACCCGGTCGTGGCCGGGCGCGCACACGGCTCCGGCGACCGGACGCCACCCCGGCTCTGACGGGTTGCCTTCGACGGCGGCCACTGAGACGGCATACAGGGGGAGCGCATAGAGGTAGTTGACCGTGCCGTCGATCGGGTCGACCACCCAGCTGATGCCGGTGCTGCCGCCCTGGCGGGCGCCTTCCTCACCCAGCAACCCGTCCGCTGGGCGGGCCCGGCGCAGGTGGCCGCGGATAAGTGCTTCGGCTGCGGTATCCATCACGGTGACCACGTCGGTGTCGGACGACTTCGTACCGGAGCTGGTCAGGTGGTCTGGGCGCTGCTCGACGACGTACCGTCCGGCCAGGGTGGCAACCTCGACGGCAAGCTGCTCCAGTTGTGGCAGCGGTATGCCGGTCATGTCAGTCTGCTCCGCAGGGTCACGTCAGTCTGCTCCGCAGAGCGCCGGGCGGTGGGCGCCCAGGTTGGGGCAGCATCCGGAGGCGCAGACAGCAGGCAGGGTCGAGGAGGGCGGCCCCGGCATACCTCTGGCCTCGGCGGCCCGCTCGAGGAGCAGGTCGACCAGGCCGGCTGCGAACTCCGGCGATCGCCCGACCGTCGGGAGCCGCACGAAGCCCAGGCCGACCTGTGCTGATGTGTCGGCCGCCTCGGTGTCCAGGTCGTAGACGACCTCCATATGGTCTGAAACGAACCCGATCGGCACGACGATGACGTGCTGGCTGCCCTTCGCGGCAAGCTCGCGCAGCCGGTCGTTGATGTCCGGCTCCAGCCAGGCCGCTCCCGCAGGTCCGGAACGAGAGCAGAACACCAGCTCCCCGGCTGGCGCCCTCCCAAGAGCGGCCTGTACGGACGCCATCACGTCGTCGACGACGGCGAGGTGCTCCTGGCGATACCGGTGTCCTGCGCCGTCCCCAGGCCCGGAGAGCTCGTCCATCGTAACGGGCACCGAGTGGGTCACGAACAGAACGGTCAGCCGCTCATCGGGCACGTCGAGGTCGCGCACCGCCTCAGTGACCAGCCGACGCTGGGGGACCCGGAAGGCCGGCGATCCGGCATACGGGGCGAGCTTGTCGATCTCCACGATGATGCCTTCCTCCCGCACCCGGTGCCAGCCCGCGGCGACGTCTTCGCGGTACTGGCGACACGAGGAGTAGGAGGGGTAGGCGCTGGTGAGGATGGCGACGAGCCGGTGCAGGCCACGGTCGTGGGCGTCGCGCAGGGCTTGCTCGACGCTGGGGGTCAGGTGGCGGTTGGCCAGCAGGACCGGCGCATCGAGGTCGCGGACCTGAAGCTCGGTTTGCAGGCTTGCCAGCAGGGCGCGCGTCTCCTCGCCAATAGGGCTGCGACCGCCGAAGTGCGCGTAGTGCTCGGCTACCTCGTCGAGGCGGGCCTGCGATACGCCACGGCCTGCGGTGACGCTGCGTAGGAAGGGCATCACCTGGCCGGGCGCCTCCGGCCCACCGAAGGAGAGCAGCAGGACGCCGTCGTAGGGATGCAGGGCCTCTTGGGTCGACATGGCGCTCCCACCGTAACGGCCCCCGGTAGCCAGCCAGTACGCACGGCGTGGCCGCTTGGTGGCTTGGCGGCTCCGATGGCAGAGTCTCCTAGGAGAGTCGGGCGACCTGGGAGCGAGCATGCAAGACCTGCGGTTGATCGGCGTCCACGAAGACGGGGGGCACTTGCTGCTCGCCGACGAGGACGGTTCGCGGTTTCGGGTCGCCCTCGACGATGTACTGCGCACCGCGGTCCGCGCCCATCGGCCCCACCATGGGCAGCTGCCGCTCGACGTCGAGGCCGCGCCCCCCCGGGAGGTGCAAGCGCTGATCCGGGCCGGCCTCACGGCGGCGGAGGTCGCCGAACGCTGCGGGTGGCCCCTGGAGAAGGTGCACAAGTACGAGGTGCCGATTCTCGCCGAGCGCGAGTACGTCGCGGGCCTGGCCCGGTTAGTGCGCCTTCGGCCGAGGGGCTCCTCATCCCAACCGTCTCCCACCTTGGCCGGGCGGGTGGTCGACCGGCTCTCGGCCCGTGGCGTCGACCGAGACGAGGTCGGCTGGGATGCGTGGCGGGAGGCCGGCTCGGAGTGGACCGTGGTGCTCACCTTCCCCGCCGGTGGGCGTCAGCGGCAGGCAACGTGGGGGTTCGACCCGTCCACCAACGCGATCCATCCCCGCGACGACGAGGCCCGTTGGTTCAGCGAGGACGACACGTCCGCTGCCGCCGAGGTTGTCGTGCGTGAGGTTCCGGTCTACGACGTCGAGGCAGAAGGCGGGGTGGGAGCCGAACCGGGGCCGGAGCGCACCGACGGAGCCTCCGACCCGCTGGACCTGGTGACCGCGATGCGCCAACGCACCAACGCCCGATCACGCCGGGGTTCGCGTCGCCGCCCCGCCGAGGACGCGTCCCTGCCGCTAGAGCAGGTGGCGCCGGAGGCGATCGCGCCCGAGCAGGTTTCCAACGGCCTACTGGAGGAGCTGGCCGAACCGCACGCAGAAGCCGAGTTCTCGCTGCTTGATCCGCGGGTTTATCCGCCTATTGTCGAACCCACCGTGCAGCCGGAAGACGTCGTCGACCACGCGGACGTCACCGACAGCGCGGACGTCACCGACCACGCGAGCGAGGTCTCGACCGGCGAGCACGAGATGGAGCCGCCGGCTCGGTCGAACCGTAGACCAGCCCGGGTTCCGGTGCCCAGCTGGGAGGACGTCGTACTCGGCACCCGGCCCAGCGCTGACTAACAAGCGCGTTCCGGGTCAGGCGGCGTCGTCGTGGAGGTTGTGGGGGTGGGTGGTGTGGCTGCGGCCGTTGGGGGCGGTCCAGGTGCACACACCGTCGGGGGTCATGGTGACGGTCCAGCCGCCGTGGTGTTTGAACCCGTGGTGGGTCCGGCAAAGTGTCTGCAGGTTCGCCGCCGTGGTGGGGCCGGCCGGGTAGGGGGTGACGTGGTCCAGGTCGCAGCGGCCGGCGGGGGTGGCGCAGCCGGGGTAGCGGCAGGTGCCGTCCCGGGCGCGGACCAGCCGGGCCAAGGCGGCGCCGGGGCGGTAGGTGCGCTCCTCCAGTGTGTCGACGGCGCCAGTAGATGGGTTGGCTCGCCCGAGGCGGATGTGGGTGTCCGGGTTGGCCAGGATGGCGTTGACCTGCGCGGGTAGCAGCATCCCCACCGGTGGGATCAGCACCGGTTTGGGGACGAACCAGGTGCGTCCGTGCCAGTCGCGGGCCAGGTTCGGGTTGGCGTCCACCTCCCGGGCCTGGCGCACCACGGTCTGGAACCGTGCGTGCAGCGGCGGGTCGGGCCGGTCCTGGGCCCACGAGCCGCCCAGCACCACACCGGGGTGTTCGAACGGGTCCAGCAGGTCCAGCCACGGCCGGGACCGCTGAGCGGCGCAGTCACACGGCCGCGGCGGGGTCAGCTTCGTGAGAGCACGCACCGGCCGGCCACGAGCCGACTCGGTGTCCGACCCAGCAGCCGTCGACTCGTCCGTGCAGGGCTCCTCCGCCGCCCCGGCACACCCAGCGGGTTCGGACATCGGTTCGGCAGCGTCGGCGCAGCCGGGCTCGTCTGGGACCTGGCCCGGGTCGGGATCGGACTCCGCCGCTGCGCCGGCGGGGGCTGAGGTGGTGGGGATGATCAAGGTCGCGGTCGTGGACACGTGCACGTCGGAGAGGACCAGGTCGATCAGCGCGTCGGCGCGGGACTGGGCCACCGTCAGCTCTGGGTCGCCGGCCCGGTACCGCGCGGCCAGGTCCTCGACGGCGGCCCACATGGCCACCGACGCCTCGGTGGGTAGCTGCGCATCCCAGTGGGTAAGCCCGGCCTGCTCGCCGGGGCTGACCCGCACCTGCCGATCCGCCCCGCGGGCCTCGGCCGGCTCACTCGGGGCGGCCGGGTCAGCAGGGTCGGTGGGTTCGGGGTCGGGGGTGAGGCGGGCCGCGATCAGCTCGGCGCGGGCCTTCACCCGCGAGCCGGGCAGGTCGGAGATGTCCCCGTGGTGCAGCCGGGCCTCGAACTCGCACAACCGCTCATGCTCGACGGTGCGGGCGGCCCGGGTGATGACACTGACCCGGTAGGGTTCCAGGTCCCCGGCCCACCCCATCGCGGCGGTGCGCGGCAACCCGCTGAGGGTCTGGGCGGTGTCGATGCGGGTGACCATGGTGCGCGGCGCGATCCGCAGGATCGGCGCCAACGCTGCCGCGGCCTGCTGCTGCGCCGACGGCGCCCCCACCGGCATACCGCCACCGGCGCCGTAGCGGGCGGCCCGCTGCGCATCCCGCTCCGCGAGCACGTGCTCGGTGTAGCGGGTGACCGCCACGGCCTGCCGAGCAGTCACCGCGTTGACGATCCGTTGAGTCGCGGCGACCACGCATTCGGCCTCGTCCGCGTTCATCGCCGACAGCTGATCCTGGCTCACCCGGGCGAGGGTGGCGGCGAGCCGGAACGGGTCCGCGGCTTGCACCGCGGCCACCGTCGGCTCACACACACTCTCGAACATGCGTCTAGTCTACTCGTATTCGGCCTTGGCGCAAGGGATTGTAGGTACAATTCCGAAAGAGTTCTACACTGACTAAACATCCCAAACCGTGCGTAGTGCAGCGCCTGAACTCCCGGGCAGTACTACATGCCCAACATGAGGTGCGGTATGGCGCCCGCCATCCACTCGATGACCTGCTCGTGCGGCCAGCCGCGTTCGACGCGAAGGGACAGGTAGAAACCGGGGCTCAGCATCGCGATCAAGACATCGCCAGCAAGGGATCCGTCCACGTGTTCGGGGAGGCGCTCTTGTAGGGCAGCCAGGAAGTCGCGGTAGCCGTCAACCCGAAGCTTCTCGCGCCAGCCCCACACCGCGGCCAGCTCCGGGTCGGTGGGCGCCGCCGCCCGCGCCACCTCGGACAGTGCCGAAGCGCGCAGGAAGATCGGCCCGCTGCCTCGGACGAACGCCGCGATCGCCGCGTTCGGCCCGTCCGGGTGCGCAGCGGCGTCTCGGGCCCAGGCCTGTTCCAGCGGAGGTCGACCCTCTGGCCCAAGGACAGCCGAATCGAGCGCTGCGGCGAAGAGCTCCGGCTTGGTGTGGAAGACGAAGTAGACCGTCTGCACGGCCACTCCGGCACGTCTGGCGATCGCCGCCATCGACGTGCCGTGATAGCCGCTGGCAATGAACTCGGCCGTGGCGGCCTCGGCGATGCGCCGTCGGGTCGACGCCGCCCGTTCCTTACGGGTCAGCTTTACGGGATTTAGGGGATTGACGTCTGTCATGGCGCCTGCCACTCTACTAGATACAGTTACTAGTGATCGTCACTAGTAATATACTCTAGAAGGAGTTATGTCACACTCGATAGAGGCCCAAGAGGTCTTCGCTCTGGCCTGATCGGAGGCGACGGACCCTGACCATTCGACCCGTTCAGCCGGCCCGGGCGGGCCAGTGGAACAGCGGGATCGCAGTCTCGTCGAGAGTCACCGATCCGTGCAGACCTAGCAGGCTCAGCAGCACCGGACGCATCCGCACCGAGTCGACGACAGCCACATCACCGGTGCAGTTGACGATGACGTCGCCGATGCGGGGCGCCACGCTCTCGCGCACCGGGCCGAACCAGCCGTCCTCGATCGCCTGTTCCCGGGTCCGCACCGTGGCCGACTCACCCACGCGCGCACGCCACGCGGCGATCACGTCAGCCGCCCCGCTGGGCTCGCAGTACAGCTGCACCGAGCGGGCCTCTCCCCCGACGTGCCGGACGCCGGCGAGCAGCGCGGGCTCGTGCCCCAGGTCGATGCGCGACTCGAACGGCACGTCGACCATGCCGTGGTCGGCGGTCACGTACACAGCGGTGTCCGACGGCACATGTGCCACCAGCCGGGCCAGCTCGCGGTCGATCCGTTCCAGCTCCAGCCCCCACTGCCAGGACTGGCAGCCGTGCACGTGCCCGATCTTGTCCAGGTCCCCCCAGTAGAGGTAGACGAGCGAGCGTGGTGACCTGCGAACGGCCGCCAGAGCCACACTCACCCCGTCCTCCAGCGCGATCGCGGGCGCGAAGGCCCCGCCCCGCAGCGCCGCCTGGGTCAACCCCGAACCGTCGAAATACCCCGGCCCGACCCGCGTCACCGTGATCCCGTCGGCTTCCGCCAGCTCAAATACGGTCGGATTCGGTTGCCAAACAAGGGGATCGGGTCCGTTGTCCCAGGACAGCTGGTTGAGGATCCGGTCGGTCTCGGGCATCAGCACCTCGAACCCGACCAGCCCGTGAGCCCCGGGCGGCAGCCCGGTCCCAAAGGTCGCTGTCGAGGTGGCCGTCGTGGACGGAAAGCCGCAGGACAGCCGGTATGCCGTGTGCAGTCCGCTGCGCAGGAACGGCGCGTGCCCGCGCCGGCGCCGGACCAGTTGGTACCCGAGGGCGTCGACGAGCACGACAACCGCACGCCGGGCCGGGGCCAGGGGCAGCAGCGCGCGATCGGCATACCGCGTCGACCCGAGGGAGGCGAGGACCGAGGGCAGGACGGACGCGGGCGTCCCGTCGCAGTAGTCCGGCGCAGTGGTGAGCTCACCGCCCGATCGCCGCCGAGAGGGTGCGCGCGAAGTTCATGGCGCCCGCGAGCGCCATGTCGCCGTCGGCGTCCGCGCTGATCCGCAGGCTGATGTCGTCTGACGCGACGGTGCCCTCGAACCCGTGGTCGGCATCGCACGCCGGGTCGCCGCAGGTGGCTGGCACCAGGTCCAGCCGGCTCACCGCGCCCCAGCCGAGGGTCAGGGTGATCTCGCGCCCGAGCGAACCGGGCTGGTAGGAGTCCGGGGCGGCAACCACGTGCGTGAGCATGACCCCACGGACCGCGCCCAGCGGGACGGTCTCGGTAGTCGCTGTCGCCACCGCTCGGTCTGCGTCGTGCTCGTCGTGGTCGTCGGCGTGCGTGATGACCAGGCGCGTGGGGGTGATGACCAGCACGGTGATGTGCCGGCGGACGCTTTCCTGGTCGAACGTCGTCTCTTGGTGCACGACATTTGCGACGACCTGGTCCCCTGCGAGGGCCTCGCCTACGACGTCGCAGACCAGGGCCGGGTAGTAGCCCGCCTTCTGGATCGCCGCGCGTAGGTCGGCGGGCAGGCTGAAGCCGGGGCTGTTCTTGGAGGCCGGACGCATGAGCCCATCTTCACACTTAGGAGATGACCCGGCGGTCGGCGTCCAGCCGAGCGTGTCCGGGGGCAACGGTGATCTCGGCGCCGAGGATGTCAGCTCCGGCGCCCCAGCAGTTGACCGGGTTGAGAGACACCGACGCGAGGTCCGGGTGCTCGTCGGCAAGGACGGACAGCCGGGCGATGACGTCGCGCAGCACGTCCATGTGGATCTGCTCCTTGCCGCCGTAACCGGCCAGCAGCGGGAAGGCGCGGATGGAGGAATGAGGTCGTGGGCGTCCACGGTCGTCAGTGGGGGGATTCGGTAGCCGATGTCGCCGAGCAGGTCGGTTGCCGGACCGGCGACGGAGAACGAGACGACGGGGCCGAACAGCGGGTCCTCGGTCGTGCTCACGACGCACGCGACGCCCGGTGGGGACATGTGCTGCACTGCGAACCGCTCGCCAGGCAGGGCTCCGGCCCTCACCAGCAGGTTCTGGTAGGCGGTGCGCAATGCCTGCGGGGAACCGAGGTCGATCCGCAGGCTGCGGATGTCGGCCTGGTGCCGCACAAACGGGGACGCCACCTTGAGGATCACTGGGTACCCGTGCCGTTCGGCCGCTTCGACGGCCTGGTCTCCGGTTTCGACGATCGTCGACGGCCAAAGTTCGATCCCGTAGCGTCGCGAGCAGGTCGATGGCCTCGCGCTGGGAGAGCAGCCGCCCCTCCGGGATCCTCCTGCAGCACCTGGTCGATCAGCGCAGCAGCGGCGTCGTGGTCGATGCCCGCCGGTTCGACGAACTCACCGTGGTCGCGGGCGCGCCACTGGGCGTACTGGGTGACCGCAGCGAGGGCGCGCACCGCATCCTCGGGCGTCGTGTATGCCGGGACCACGCGCCGTCGGACCTCGCCAGGGTCGCTGACGGACAGCTCTTGGGTGACCCCACGGATGGTGAGGAAGGTCGCGACGCACGGCTTGACGTGACGGGCCGCCTCATCGCGGACCACGGCTGCGACCTCACCGTCGGAGGACCGAATGGGCGGGACGAACAGGGTGACCACGCTATCGACGTCCGGGTCGTCGAACGCCGCACGAAGGGCCGGCACGAACTCCGCCGCACTGGCTTCGGCAGAGAGCGAGACCGGGCCATGGGTGACCTTCAGCCCCCAGGTAAGCGCCGCCTCGGCGCTGAGGGCGCCGAACGGGTGCGAGTTGCCCACGATCGCCACGCGGTCGCCCTCGGGCAACGGCTGGTGCACCGCCAGCTGGGCGATGTCGAAGAGCTGGTGGACGTTCTCGGCCCGGATCGCCCCAGTCTGGCGCAGCAACGCATCGAGTGCCTCTGGCCGCACCGTCGCCACCGCGCTCACCTGCCCAGCTGGGACACCGAAGGAGGAGATGCCGGACTTGACGACGATCATCGGCTTGTTCTTGGCGAGGTGCCGGGCGATGCGGGTGAACTTGCGGGGATTGCCGATCGTCTCCAGGTAGAGGCCGACCGCATCGGTGTCCGTCGTCGTCGATCCAGAACTGCATGAAGTCGTTGCTGGACACGTCGACCCGGTTGCCCGCCGAGGCGAACACGGAGATGCCCAGGTTGCGTCTGGTCGCCGAGGCGAGTACTGCAGTGCCGAGCGCGCCGCTCTGGGCGACCAGGGCGAGCGTCCCAGGGGGAGGCAGGTGCGGCGCGAAAGATGCGTTGAGGCGCACTTTCCGGTCGTTGTTGATAACGCCGAACGAGTTGGGCCCGATGACGCGCATGCCGTCTCGCCGGGCCCGCCAGCAGCTCTTCCTGCAGCTGCTCGCCCTGCTCGCCGGCCTCGGCGAAGTTCGCCGCGGGAGATCAGGATTGTCCGCACGTTCTTGGCCGAGCACTCATCCAGACATCCAGGACCATGGCGGCGGGCACGCGATAATGGCGAGATCGACCTCGTCGGGCACGGCCATCACGTCCGGGTAGCAGGGCAGGCCAGCACACTCTTGGTCTCCGGGTTGACGCATACACCGTGCCGGTGAACTCGCCCGCGAGCAGGTTGCGCAGCAGGGTCTGGCCCACCGAGTGCTCCCGCCGGCTGGCTCCGACGACCGCCACTGACGACGGGGAGAGGATGCCGCGCACGCTGAGCGCCTCGGCGCGGTGCTCGCGGGCAATGCGCACCGCCGTCGACTGTGCCGTGGGCGTGATGTCGAAGGAGACGACGACGATGCCGTCCTCCAGGCGGTGCTCGACGTGGTAGCCCGCCTCCTGGAAGACGTGAGCATCTTGCGGTTGCGCGGCAGCACCTCGGCTATGAACCGGGTTAGCCCGGCCTCGTGGCCGATGGCGGACAGGTGCTCCAGCAGGACCGAGCCGATTCCCTTGCCTTGGTAGTGGTCGGAGATGTTGAAGGCCACCTCAGCGGTGGTGCGGTCGACCTTGTCGTAGCGCCCGATCCCGATGATGTGGTCGCGAAGGGTGACGACGAGGGCCACCCGGTCGTCGTAGTCGACGACGGTGAACCGCTCGACGTCCCGGTGGGACAGCTCGCGCAGTGGAGCGAAGAAGCGCATGTAGATGGACTCGTCGGACTGGCCGGCGTGGAACTCCCGGATCCCGTCGGCGTCATCGGGGGTGATCGGGCGCACATGGGCGACCGACCCGTCCCGCAGGACCACGTCCGCCTCCCAGGCCACCGGGTACCCCGGAGGCGAGGTGCGAACTTGAGCCATGAACCCAATCGTGGCACGGCGGGCCCGCTGGGAGCACAGCGGGCCCGCTGAGAGCATGGCGGGCATGCAGTTGCGAGACGCGGTTCACAACCGCCGCATGGTGCGCCAGTACGACCCGGACCGTTCAGTCGCGGACGAGACGGTACTCACCTGTCTGAGGGCGGCAATCCGCGCTCCCAGCGCGGGTTTCAGCCAGGGCTGGGACTTCCTGGTGCTGCGCGCCCCAGCCGAGCGGGAGGCGTTCTGGGCGGCGACGAGCGAGGGTGGCGCCCCCGACGGTTGGCTGGTGCGGATGCGTACCGCGCCGGTCCTGGTGGTGTGTCTGTCCGACCTCGACGCCTACCTCGACCGGTACGCCGAACCTGACAAGGGCTGGACGGACCGGGACGAAGCCCGCTGGGCGATCCCCTACTGGGACGTCGACACCGGCATGGCCGCGCTACTCATCCTGCTCACTGCTGTCGACCAGGGCTTGGGGGCGCTGTTCTTCGGTGTGCCCGGGACGCGCCACGACGCGGTCAAGGAGGAGTTCGGCGTACCCGCGCGCCGTCGGGTCGTCGGGGTGGTGAGCCTCGGGTATGCCGTGCCGCACCCGAAGAGCCCCAGCTTGCGCCGCGGTCGCCGGGGACTGGACCAGGTAGCCCATTGGGGCCGCTTCGGCGAACACTCCCCCACAGACGCACCTATCGGATAGGAGGACCACCCGGCATGGCCCCACGAAGCAGCACCCCGCCCCCCGAGGATGTCGTCGAGAACATCGTCGACATCGGGGTCGCCGATGAGATCCAGAGGCGTTCCTCGAGTACTCGTACTCGGTCATCTACGCCCGCGCCCTGCCGGACGCGCGGGACGGGCTCAAGCCCGTGCAGCGACGCATCCTCTTCGGCATGAACGAGCTGGGCCTGCGTCCGGACCGTCCGCACGTGAAGTCGAGCCGAATCGTCGGCGAGGTGATGGGCAAGTACCACCCGCACGGCGACAGCGCCATCTACGACACCCTGGTCCGGCTGGCCCAGCCGTTCACGATGCGCCTGCCGCTCGTCGACGGGCACGGCAACTTCGGCTCGCTCGACGACGGCCCGGCCGCCTCCCGCTATACCGAGGCGCGGCTGGCGCCCGCCGCGCTGCTCATGGTCGCCGGCCTCGACGAGGACACCGTCGACTTCGTGTCGAACTACGACGACACCCACCAGCAGCCGGCCGTGCTCCCGGCGGCCTTCCCGAACCTGCTCGTCAATGGCGCCAGCGGCATAGCCGTGGGCATGGCGACGAACATGGCCCCGCACAACCTCGTCGAGGTCATCGCTGCCGCCCGCCACCTGCTGGAGAACCCGGACTGCTCGCTCGACGACTTGATGGGGTATGTCCCTGGGCCCGACCTCCCGGGCGGGGGGCGGATCATCGGGCTGGACGGGATCCGGGAGGCCTACCTCACCGGCCGGGGCAGTTTTCGCACCCGCGCGACGGCCCGCATCGAGAGCATCACAGCGCGCCGCAAGGGGATCGTCGTCACTGAGCTGCCCTACCTCGTCGGCCCGGAGAAGGTCATCGAGCGGATCAAGGACCTCGTGCAAGCCAAGCGGCTGGCCGGCATCAGCGACGTCAAGGACCTCACCGACCGCAAGCACGGGATGCAGCTGGTGATCGAGGTGCGCAGCGGCTTCGTTCCAGAGGCGGTCCTCGAGGAGCTCTACCGACTGGCTCCGCTCGAGGAGTCGTTCGGCATCAACAACGTCGCACTGGTGGGCGGTCAGCCGCGCACCATGGGCCTGAAGGAGCTGCTCAGCGTCTTCGTCGAGTTCCGCACCGACGTCGTGCGCCGGCGCACGGCATACCGCCTCGCCCGCCGACAGGAGCGCCTGCACCTGGTCGAGGGCCTGCTCATCGCGATCCTCGACATCGACGAGGTCATTGCGCTCATCCGCTCCTCGGACGACGCGGCCATGGCGAGGGCGCGGCTCATGAGCGTCTTCGACCTCACCGAGGTGCAGGCCAGCTACATCCTCGACCTGCAGCTGCGCCGGCTCACCAGGTTCTCCAGGCTCGAGCTCGAGAAGGAGCAGGAGGACCTGCAGCGAGACATCGGCCAGCTCGGCGCGATCCTCGCAGACGAACGGCTGCTACGCAGCACCATCTCTGACGAGCTTGCCAACGTCGCGAAGGCGTACGGCACCCCGCGGCGGACCGTCCTGCTCGAGTCCGCAGGCGCTGGACCGAGCCTCCCCGCCCTGCGCGGCGGCCCCGCCAACGGCTCACTGGAGGTGGCCGACGAGCCGTGTTGGGTGCTGCTGTCCTCGACCGGCCTGCTGGCCAGGACCAGCAGCGACGATCCGCCGCCCAGCACCGGCTCTCGGGCGCGCCACGATGTCATCGTCGGCGCGGTCCGCACGAGCGCCCGTGGGGAGGTCGGCCTGGTCACCTCCCGAGGACGCATGGTGCGCCTGAGCGCGCTCGACCTGCCGACCTTGCCGACCACCAACGATGCTCCGTCGCTCTCCGGCGGCGCTCCCCTCACCGCGTTCGTCGACCTGCCGCGTGGCGAGGAGCCGCTCACTCTCGCCTCCGTCGCACCGGACGCTCCCGTCCTGGCTCTAGGCACCGCCACCGGGATCGTCAAGCGCGTGCTGCCCGAACCTCTGGGCAGGCCCTCATGGGACCTCATATCGCTCAAGGATGCCGACACCGTCGTCGGTGCGGCCGCGGCGGCCGACGACGACGTTGACCTGGTCTTCATCACCAGCGACGCGCAGCTGCTGCGCTTCCCGGCCGGCGCGGTGCGCCCGCAAGGGCGCGCAGCAGGCGGCATGGCCGGCGTCCGGCTGAGCCACGGCGAGCGGGTCGCCTTCTTCGGGGTCGTCGACCCCGGCTCGGCGGCGCTCGTCGTCACGGCGAGCGGCACGTCGTCGGCGCTACCGGGCACCCAGCCCGGTGCCCTCAAGGCCACCCCGTATGCCGAGTACCCACCAAAGGGCCGCGGCACCAGCGGCGTTCGGTGCCACCGGTTTCTCAAGGGCGAGGACACTCTGGTGCTGGCTTGGGCCGGTGGGACACCGGCTCGCGCGGCCGCGGCCAACGGCGGTGCCGTGGGTCTTCCCGAGCCGACCGGCCGGCGGGACGGCTCCGGGACGGCCGGCACGGCGGTAATCGGGGCGATCGCACCAGCCAGGATCGGGTAGGAGGTGGGGTCTCGCGCTGACGCCTCGACGTTGGACTCGTCGAGGAGACGGAAAGTGCCGCGGCGACGGTTCGCCTGCGGCATACCAACGGGCGGGTCTGGACGGTGCAGGTCGTCCGCGAGAAGGCGCCACTCGTGGCCCAGTCGTGCGGTACTGACCCGGTTCGAGCGCGCTCACCTGAGGGTGACCAGCATCGTCCAGGGGGTAGGTTCGAGGTGCGAGCCACGCGCCTGAGGTTGCCGCCGACTCGTCGACGACGCAGTCGCCACGGCTCGAGGAGGAGCGGATGAGCCAGCCCACCATCGACGAC
Organism: uncultured Actinomycetota bacterium; assembly: GCA_963724925.1. GTDB lineage: Bacteria > Actinomycetota > Actinomycetes > Actinomycetales > Dermatophilaceae > Phosphoribacter. The sequence goes on from CAVRXF010000050.1 coordinate 70,581, forward strand.
GTGGCGGCCGCCGCAGGAGTGTCCGCCGCCACGGTGTCCCGGGCGCTGCGCGGTCTGGACAAGGTGCACCCCGACACGCGAGAGCGAGTGCGCAAGGCGGCCAAGGACCTTGGCTACATCCCCAGTCCCACTGCGGCGGGTCTGGCATCGGGGCGCACGCGGCTCGTGGGAGCGATCACGCCGTTCATGGGCCGGTGGTTCTTCACCAACGTGATCAGCGCCATCGACAAGGCGATGCGCGACCATCATCACCACCTGCTGCTCATGGACCTCGAGGACAGCACTCCCGACAACCGGCTTTCGGTCACCCAGAGCCTGATGTTCAAGCGCGTCGATGGGCTCATCGTCATCAACATCGAGCTCAACGCCGAAGAGGCAGACCTCATCGGACGGCTGGACCTACCGGTGGTGACCGTCGGCAGCCGGTTCGGGGACGCCCCGTGGGCGGGCATCGACGACGTCAAGTGCACCCGCCTGGCGGCCGAGCACCTCATCGAGCTGGGCCACCAGAAGATCGCCTACCTCGGAGTGGCCCGACCGCACAGTGCGCACCGCAAGACGCCGGCCGACCGGCTGGCGGGTTTCCGGCGAGCGATGCACGACCACGAGGTCCTGCTGCGCGAGGACTGGGTGCTGCCGTCAGACTGGAGCGCCGGTGACGCCTACGCCTGCGCACTGGCGTTGCTGTCCGGACCGGATCGGCCGACGGCCATCCTCGCGGCGTCTGACGAAATGGCGGTCGGGGTGCTCGGGGCGGCTCGCGAGCTGAGGCTACGGGTGCCCGAGGACCTGTCCGTCGTGGGCGTCGACGACCATGACGTAGCCGGTCCGCTGGGCCTGACGACGATCCGGCAGAACATCGCCGACGAGGGCGCGGCGGCGGCTCGGTCCATGCTCGCCCTGCTGGGGATCCTCTCGCGCAGCGAGGCGGGCGACCACGAGCTGCCCGTCGAGCTCGTGGTGCGTCGCAGCACCGGCCCCCCGCCCGCGGGCTGAACCTCGTTAAGGTCAGGCGTCGATGCGGTCGCGGTCCAGATTGGCGGCCGACTCGATGATGAAGTCCTTACGCGGTGCCACGTCGTTGCCCATCAGCAGGTCGAACATCCGCTCGGCCGCCAGCACTGCCTCCTCTGCCTCGCCGAGGGTGACCCGTCGCAGGGTGCGGTGGCGCGGGTCCATCGTCGTCTCGGCGAGCTGGTCGGCGTCCATCTCCCCGAGGCCCTTGTACCGCTGGGGCGGGTCCTTGACCGTCTGCCCCCGCTTCTCGAGCGGCGGCACGGGTCTGGCGCATCTCGCGCCTCGTTGTAGGTGTAGACGAGCTCGTTCTTTGCGGCCCGGCCGCCCGATGACCTCCATGCGGTGCAGCGGCGGCATCGCGGCATACACCCGGCCGGCCTCGACCAGTGGTCGCATGTAGCGGAAGAAGCAGGGTCAGCAGCAGCGTGCGGATATGGGCGCCGTCGACGTCGGCATCGGTCATGATGATGACCTTGCCGTAGCGCGCGGCCTGCAGGTCGAAGGAGCGTCCGGAGCCCGCGCCGATGACCTGGATGATCGCGGCGCACTCGGCGTTCTTGAGCATGTCGGCCACCGAGGCCTTCTGCACGTTGAGGATCTTGCCCCGGATCGGCAGCAACGCCTGGTAGTCGCGAGGACCGGGCCAGCTTGGCGGTGCCGAGGGCGCTGTCACCCTCGACGATGAACAGCTCGGAGCGCTCGACATCGTTGGTGCGGCAGTCCGCCAGCTTGGCGGGCAGGGTCGAGGACTCCAGCGCGGTCTTGCGGCGCTGGGTCTCCTTGTGCACCCGCGCGCTGATGCGCGACTTCATCTCGGCGACGACCTTCTCAAGCAGCAGCGCCGACTGGGCCTTCTCGTCGCGCTTGGTCGAGGTGAGCCGGGCGGTGAGCTCCTTCTCGAGCACCCGCGCCACGATCGCGCGCACCGCGCCGTGCCGAGCACTTCCTTGGTCTGCCCTTCGAACTGTGGCTCGGCCAGGCGCACCGTGACGACGGCAGTAAGGCCGGCGAGGACGTCGTCCTTGTCGACCTTGTCCGAGCCGACCTTGAGCCGGCGCGAGTTGACCTCCAGCTGACCGTCGGAACACCTTGACCAGGGCCTGCTCGAAGCCGGCCAGGTGCGTGCCGCCCTTGGGGGTGGCGATGATGTTGACGAACGAGGCGACCTTGGTGTCGTAGCCGGTGCCCCATCGCAACGCGATGTCGACCGCGCACTCACGCTCGACCTCGGTGGGGGTCATGTGCCCGCGCTCGTCGAGCACCGGCACGGTCTCGTTGAAGTGCCCCGAGCCCTGCAGCCGCCACACCGACGGTCGACCGCCTGGTCGGGAGCCAGGAACTCGGCGAACTCGCGAGATCCCGCCGACGTGCTGGAAGGTCGATCCGCAGACGCCCCGTCGCCGGGGGGGACTCGTTCGTCGCGCACGGCGATGGTCAGGCCCGGGACGAGGAACGAGGTCTGGCGGCAGCGTGCCCACAGCAGCTCGTCGTCGAAGGTCGGCGTCCTTGAGGAAGATCTGGCGGTCCGGCCCAGTAGCGCACCCGTGTGCCGGTGGAGCCCCGAGCCGCCTTGCCGATGACGCGAAGCTCGCTGCCGGTCTCGTATGCCGTGAACTGGGGCCTGCGGGCCGTGCGGCCCCGGCGGCGTCGGCGAAGACCCCCGGCTCGCCGCGTCGGAAGCTCATTGCGTAGGTCTTGCCGCGCGCGGTCGACCTCGACGTCCAGACGGGAGGACAGGGCGTTGACCACGGAGGCGCCGACCCCGTGCAGCCCGCCGGATGCCGTGTAGGAGCCGCCGCCGAACTTGCCGCCCGCGTGCAGCTTGGTGAAGACGACTTCGACCCCGGTCAGGCCGGTGCGCGGCTCGATGTCGACCGGTATCGCCGCGGCCGTTGTCGCGGACCTCGACCGAGCCGTCCGGTGCAGGATGACCTCGATCCGGTCGCATGACCCAGCCAGCGCCTCGTCGACGGCGTTGTCGATGATCTCCCAGAGGCAGTGCATGAGCCCGCGTCGGTCGGTCGACCCGACGTACATGCCCGGCCGCTTGCGGACTGCCTCCAGCCCCTCGAGAACCTGCAGGTGGCGGGCGGTGTAGTCCGCGTACGGGCGGGCCGATGGTCGCGCGGATCGGCACCGTCGTCCTTCCACTCAGCGCTCGCAGCCGCGGGTGCGACGGGGTCCTGCCGCGAAGGGTAACCCAGCAGTGCGACGGCATACCGGCTGCGCCCGCCGCGCCCGGCAGAGCCACGCCGCGCACGAGGTATCCAGGGGTCATCGATTCCGTCTCACATCGGGTAGCAACGCGATGCGGGAACGAACCGCCGTGCTTGACTGTTGGACCGGTACCGGGCCGACGTCGCGGCGTAGTCCCCTCCGACAGCAGGCACGGGTGCGCTCGGCCATCCTCCGCGAAGCGAAGGTAGGCAGACGTGAACGCTGCACTGGCCCCCGACTCTGACCGCCGCGGACCGCTGCGACCGCTGCGGCGCCCAGGCCTACGTGCGCGCCACGCCTGAACGCTGGTGGGGAGCTGCTCTTCTGTGCCCACCACGGCCGCGAGCACCTCCCCAGCTGCAGGCGCAGGCCGGCCGAGATCCACGACGAGACCGACCGGCTGACCGCCGACGCGGCAGCCGGGCCTGCGGTAACGGCCCGTCGTAACGGTCGGGCGCAGCCGCTCGCCGGGAAGCACATCGAGCTCTGATCGCCGTCACCGGCTTGCTCATCCTCGTCGGGCTGGTCGGCATCGTCGTGCCGGTGCTGCCCGGGCTGCTGCTCGGTCCTGGCCGCGGTCCTGGTCTGGGCTCTGACCACCCTGCTCCGCTGGCCTGGGTCGTCTTCGCCGTTGCGTGCGGTCCTCTACGCGGCTGGGCTACTGCTCAGTACCTGTCCCGGGCGCCGGATGCGCCGCGCGGGCGTGGGCACCGCGACGATGGTGCTCGCGGTCCTGCTCGGGGTCGTCGGGTTCTTCGTCGTGCCGGTGGTGGGGGCGTTCGTCGGTTTCGTGCTCGGCATCTTCCTTGTCGAGCTGGGCCGCACGCCGCGAACGCGGGCAGCGGCCTGGGCGTCGCACCAAGCTCGCCCTGAGGCGCGTACTGCACAGCATGGGCATCGAGCTGATCGCCGGCTCGGCGCATCGACCGCCACCTGGGCTGAGTCGTGGGCGTCGTCGCGAGCTGCCTCGGTCAGGGCTGACGCAGCCGGTCGGCTCACCACTGGTCCGTCTGGCGGCGCTCCCAGCGCTGCTCGAGCCGCTGCATGAACGAGCCGCCTTGGCCTTTGCCTTGCCGCCCTTGGCCCGGTGTCGGCCACGCCGTCGCGGCGCCGACCGTGCCCGTCGGGCCCGTCCTTCGGGCGGGCGTCGAAGGCGAAGGCACGCGGCAGCCACCATCACGACGAACCCGACTGCTCCGAGCCAGAGTCTGGTGAGCACGGCCAGGACCACCAGGGCCAGGCCGGCGATGACTCCGAGGGCCGCCGATGAGCGCACGGCGCCGGCTGCCCCGAGGCCAGCAGCTGCCCTGCATCTGCGAGGCGAACTTGGGGTCCTCGGCATACAGAGCCTGCTCCATCTGCTCGAGCAACTTCTGCTCGTGCTCTGAGAGCGGCACGGCCGATTCCTCCTCGCGTCACATAGTGCTCGTAGACGCTCGGCGGGCCCCGGAGTTCCGTCCGCTGCGTCAATGCTCAGGATAGGTCGCCGCGAGCCCGTGTGGAACCCGCGGGCAGTTTCTCATACCTGGGGCCGCCGTGCCGGTGATGGCGCGAGGTCGTGCGGCCCGTCGGGCACCCGATGCTCGGGTACCAGGCAGGCTGGTCGCACGGCACCCGCGCCGAACCGGGCACTGGCCCGGTCGACCGCCCGGTCGGCCTCTCGCCAGCCGTGGTCGGGCTCGTCGAGCCGGGCCTGCATGCGGCGGCCGGCGCTCGACGAGCCCTTCCAGGCGCACCCCGACCAGCCGGATCCGGGCCCGCTGCAGACCAAGCGCGTCGAACAAGGCCCGTCGCGGTGGCGTAGATGTCGCGAGCGACGTCGGTCGGCTCGCGCAGGGTGCGGGACCGGGTGATCGTCGTGAAGTCGGTGAAGCGCACCTTGAGGGTGACCGTGCGCCCGATCAGCCTGCGCCGCGCGCACCCGGGCCGCGGTGCGGTCGCTCAGCTTGAGCAGCTGGCGGTGGATGACGGCCGGGTCGTCGACGTCGTGGTCGAACGTCTCGTCGCGAGCCGATGCTCTTCTCGCGATGCTCGGGCTCGACCCGCGCGGGGGTCGCGTCCCCAGGCCAGGTCGTGCAGGTGGGCGCCGCGTAGCGTCACCCAGCGCCCGGCGCAGCGTGTCGAGAGGGGTGTGGGCGATGTCGGCGACGGTGCGCAGCCCGAGGCGGACCAGCGCCTCCTCGGTGCGGTCCCCCACGCCCCACAGCGCGCCGACCGGCAGCTGATGCACGAAAGGTCACGACCTCGTCCTGCGGCACGACGAGCATGCCCGTCGGGCTTGGCCAGGCCGGAGGCGAGCTTGGCGACGAACTTGGGCGGGGCCACGCCGACCGAGCAGGTGATGCCCTGCTCGTCGGCGATGGTGTCGCGCAGGCACTGGGCGATCACGGCGGGGGGCCGAGCCGCCGGACCGCCCCGGCGACGTCGAGGAAGGCCTCGTCGAGCGAGAGCGGCTCGACCAGGGGGTGACCGAGCGGAAGGTCGCCATGACGGCGGCGGAGATCGCGGCTGTAGAGGGCGTGGTCGGGCGGCAGCACGGTGGCCGTGCGGGCACAGCCGCCGGGCGCGGGCCATGGGCATGGCCGAGGTGACGCCGAAGACGGCGCGCCTCGTAGGTGGCCGAGAGCACGACCCCGACGGCCGGCCCCGCCGACGATGACCGGGTGCCGACGCAGGTCGGACGGTCGAGCGAGAGACGCGGAGGCGTAGAAGGCGTCCATGTCGACGTGCAGCACCGTGCAGCCGGTGTCGTCGGGTGGGCGTCGCGCAGCGCGCGGCGGGTAGGGCGAACTGGCGACGGCTCATCGGCTGCGTCCCCGCCGGATCGGGTGCAGTCCCGGGTCGCGGGCGTGCGACACGTGCAGGCCGGCACCGAGCTGGCCGAGGAAGGCGTATGCGGGTGGCTCGCGACGCTCCTCGAGATCGAGCAGGGCTGCGCGGTCGGCCTCGGAGTCGACGCAGGGCCGAGGGGACCAGGTCGCTGAAGATGCGCACGCCGTGGCAGTCGCGGACCGTGGTAACCCCGTGGCGGCGACCAGGTGCTCAAGCGGTGGGCACGTCGAACCGCCGCGGCAGCGGGTCGCTCGGCGCCCCAGCGGCCGTCCGCGCTGAGGAGCAGCGCGTGGGCCCGCGCGAACTGCCCGGCCAGGGCGCGGGCCAGGGCCGCGGCCAGGCGCTGCGGCGACGAGCGAGAGAGTGCCCGTCGGGGGCGAGCCGCCCGCGCTGTCGGGCGAGCGTGGCGTCGGGGTCGTCGACGACCTCGAGGGTGCCGTGGCAGCAGACCAGGTCGAAGGCCGCGATGCGGCAGGACGTCGGGGAGGGTGTCGGCGTCGCCCTGCACGGCGGTGGATGCGGTCGGCGAGCGCCGGCTTCGGCGGCTCGGCGCGTCGAGGGAGGCAAGGGCATCGGGGCTGGGGTCGACGACGGTGACGTCCGTGGTCGGCCGCGGCCGAGCCGGCAAGGGGCACTGCCAGCTCCCCGGTGCCGCCACCGAGGTCGAGGACCCGCAGCGGGCGGCCGAGCCGTGGCAGCGCGTGCTGCGCCAGCTCCTGAACGGCGACCCAGAGCGCCGCGGTGCGCAAGGCGGTCGCGGCACGACGCGCTCGGCGTTGCTGCTCGGGCGCCTGCGCGGCCTAGTGCTCTCCTTCCGAGGCTCCGCTCGCCTGCCTGCGTGCGGCAGACCGTGACCGTACGTCCGGTCATGCCGGACGCGTGAAATACGACGCGGTTGGCATGACCGACGGAGCGACGTGACCGGCGCCCTTCAGTGGCCTGAGCTGCCGGGGCTGGCGTGCCACAGCTTGCGCGGGGCGCGCTCGGCCGGGCAGCTCGTCGGCGCCAGCGCCCGGGCGGCCCGTACGTCCTCGCCCGGCGGGCGGACGTCGGCGTACGGGGACTGCTTGAAACCCCGAGGCATGCACGAGCACGCGGCGTCCTGGCGGAGCCTCGCATCGGACGCCCGCCCATGCCACCTGCCCGGACCCTCGCGTGGCTGCGGCCTGGCCGAGTCGCCGTCCGGCGCGCCGGCATATGCTCGGCAAAGCGGCTGCCGCCGCGGCGGCCAGGTCGACGGCGTCGCGGTCGGCCTCGACGACGGCTGCCAGAGGGCGGACTGGGCGTCCGGCCCGATGCCTCCGGCGGCGGCCAGGCCTCCCACAGCGGGGAGAGCTCCCAGGCGCCGGTGGCGCGCAACGACGAGGCCGCGCCGGCGCCGGTGCGGCGCACGCACCCCGCGGACCAGGAGCATCCAGGAGTGGAAGACGATCGCGGCGTAGGGGCCCTGGACGTCCTCGAAGAAGGTGCGTCGGACCGGGCCGGTGGAGTCGTCGAGGGTGAGGAAGACGACCCGGCGACCCGAGCGCACCGGCGGGGTCTGGGTGGCGACCTTGACCCCGGCCGACCCAGACCTCGCTGCGGCTGCGCGCGCCGAGCAGGTCGCGGCTGCGGGTCACCCCGAGCGCGACGCAGCATCGGGGCGTAGAAGTCGACGACGTGGGCGCTCGCGTCGAGGCCGAGGATGTCGAGCTCGGCCCGCACCCGCTCGGGGCCGGTCATCTCGGGCAGGCCGGCTGCCGGGGTCGAGCTGCGGGCGGTCGCCGAGGTCGAGGGTGAGCTGGGTGGGCTGGTCGGCTGCCGGACCGGCGCGGCCGCCTGGGACTGGGCCGCGGCCAGCGCCGTGACGTCGGCGTCCCGGATCGAGCCGGGACCGCTTGGCACGCCTGGCTGCTGGGCCAGGACCGGGTCCTGCGCCCGGGGTGCGCCGCGGCGAGGGCCGCCTGGTCGGTGACCGGTGCCCCGCGCTCACCCCGCCCGGCCGGTGGCCGACATCGACGCCGGCCGCCGAGACCACCGTGCCGCATGCCGCCCGGACGGGGCCCTCGCCCGACCGGACCACCGGTCGAGCTCGGCGACGTGCAGCAGCAGGTCGCGCCGGGTGACCCTGCCGCGCCGACCCGGCGCGCCGCCGACCCCATGCCGTAGAGCGAGTCGAACCCCCCGGCGAGGACCAGCCGCTCGACGACCGGGCGGCTGACCCGGGCGCGGTTCCAGAAGTCGGCCGAGGTCGGCGTAGGGCTGCCCGGCGACGATCCGGGCGACCTCGGCGTCGCTGATCCCCTTGACGTCGGCGAGCGAGAGCCGGATGCCGTACGGCCGCCGGCGCAGTCCGGCAGGTCGGGGTGCGCCGGGGGCGTCGGCGACGGGTCGGGGTCGCAGGATGCTCGGCGGGGCATCGTCGCATCGGCGCTCGACCCGCTCGATGCGGTAGGTGCTGGCGGAGGCGTTGACGTCCAGGCCGAGCACCGGCGATGCCGAACGAGCGGGCGTCGTCGAGGATGAGCCGCTTGGGGTACATGCCCGGGTCGTGGGTGAGCACGCCGGCGAGGAAGGCCGCGGGGTGGTGGGTCTTCAGCCACGCCGAGTGGTAGGTCGGCAGGGCGAAGGCCGCCGCGTGCGCCTTGCAGAAGCCGAAGGACGCGAACGCCTTGAGCACCTCCCAGATCCGGTCGACGTCCGCGCGCGAGTAGCCCCGGGCCAGCGCCGCCGGACGCCACCAAGCCTCGACCTCAGCCTGGCCCTGCCGGTGCCCAGCGCCCGGCGCACCTCGTCGGCCTGGGCGAGGGTCACCCCGGTGGTCTCGGCGACGATGAGCAGGACCTGCTCGTGGAAGACGACGACCCCCTCGGTCTCCCGAGCGCCTGGACCAGGGTGGGGTGCAGGTAGCGGCGTCCGCCCAGCCGTGCCGGGCGTTGAGGAACGGCATGATCATGTCGGACTTGACCGGGCCGGGCCGGAACAGCGAGATGTCGATGATGAGGTCCTCGAACCGCTCGGGCCCGAACTTGCCGATGAGCTCGCGCTGCCCCGGGCTCTCGATCTGGAAGCAGCCCAGCGTGTGGGTCGTGCGGATCAGCCGGAAGGTCGCCTCGTCGTCGAGCGGCACCTGGCGCTGGTCGTCGAGGTCGACGGGTATGCCGTCCACCCGCGCCACCTCGTCGACGGCGTGGGCCATCGCCGACTGCATCCGGATGCCGAGGACGTCGAGCTTGAGCAGGCCCAGGGTCTCGACGTCGTCCTTGTCGAACTGGCTCATCGGGAACCCGATCCAGCTCGCCTCGACCGGGGTGCGGTCGAGCAGGCCGCTGTTGGACAGGATCACCCCGCACGGGTGCAGGGCGATGTGCCGGGGCAGCCCGTCGAGCCGCTCGACGAGGTCGAACATGAGGCCGTACCGGGGCGAGTCGAGTCCGCTCGCCCGCAGCTCGGGCAGGTCGGCGATGGCCGTGCGGGCGTCCCGGGCCGGATGTGCGGGAACGCCTTGGCCATGGCGTCGACCTCGGCGGGCGGCAGGCCGAGCGCGGCCCCGACGTCGCGGATCGCGTGGCGGACCCGGTAGGTGTCCATCATCGACACGCAGGTGACCCGCTCGCCGCCGAAGCGGGCGAGGATCCTCTCGTAGATCTCGGTGCGTCGGGCCGACTCGACGTCGATGTCGATGTCGGGCAGCTGGGCTCGCAGCGTGGAGCAGAAGCGCTCCATGAGCAGGCCGTAGCGGATCGGGTCGACCCCGGTGATGCCGAGCAGGTAGTTGACGAGCGAGCCGGCCCCTGAGCCGCGGGCCGCGACCCGGACCCCCATCTCCCGGATGAGGTCGGTGACCGCGGCGACGGTGAGGAAGTAGGTCGGGTAGCCCAGAGCGTCGATGACGCCCAGCTCCTCCTCGAGCCGCGCGGTGACCCGGTCCAGCTCGGCACCTGACGCCCCGGGGTAGCGGCTGGGGAGCGCGCCACGGCAGCGCTGCGCGAGCACCCGCTGCGGGTCCTCGTCCGGGCGCAGCCCGAGCGCGGTCGGCTCGGGCAGGTGGACCGCGCCGATGCCGAGGTCGATGGCCGGGTCGTGGACGCACTCGTCGGCCAGGGCCACGGTCTGCGCGAGCAGGGCCGCGCCGCCTCCCTGGCCAGTGTCCCCGCCGCTGACCCCTGGGCCCGAGGCCGCCGCGACGTCGCAGGCGACGGCATGCATCGCCGGGGTGGGCGCGAGGTGACCGGCGGTGGTGACCCGGTCGAGGTGGCGCGCGTCGAGCGCGACCAGCCGGCGGGCGGCGTCGAGGACGTCGACGGTGGCGGCCTCCTTCGGGTCGGCGTGGCGGACCGCGGCGGTGAGCACGACGGGTATGCCGGTGTCGCGGCCGAGCGCGAGGGTGCGCGCCGCGTGGCCCAGGCTCACGGGGTGCCCTCCGGACCGCCGTGGCAGACCGCCTCGAGGACGATCGACTCGCGCGGCAGCAGCGCCTGCCAGCGAGCAAGCGCGGCTCGCGCCTCGGCTCGGCGCTTGGCCAGCACCGCGCGCCCGACGTCGGAGTCGGGGCCGAGCAGCACGACGAGCGGGCTCGGCTCGTCGGGGACGCGGTGAGCCAGCTCGGCGAGCAGCTCGGGTGTGGTGACCGGGGCGCCGCGCTCGCCGGACAGGTGGGTGCGGGTGACCAGGCGGCACAGCCGGGCCCAGCCCAGGCCGGGGGCGACGCCGCCCTTCGCCCTCGGGCGAGCACGGTGACCCGAGGGAGGCGAGGGTCGACGAGCGCCCCCCCCGCACCGGGGTGCGGGCTGGCCGGTCCGGCGGCCGCCCTGGCCGGGCTGCCTCGCCCGGGTGGCGCACCGCGAGGTCGACCCCGAGGATCGGCGCGATCTTGGCCTCGGTGCACGCCTGGACGAACCGGACCGCGCCGTAGAGCCCGTCGCGGTCGGTCAGGGCCAGCGCCGGCTGGCCGAACGCGGCGGCCCGGGCGACCAGGTCGGCCGGGGTCGACGCGCCATACTGCATGGAGTAGCCGGAGGCGACGTGCAGGTGGACGAAGGTCTCCATGGCTACCCCGCGCTCCCGTGGCGAACCGTGGTGACCGGGGTGAGATAGGTTGCCAGAGGCACCGACCGAGGCACCCTGAGCAGGTCGTGGACGATGTCGAGGAACACCTCGGCCTGGCGCAGCAGGTCGTCGGCCTCCCGAGCCGCGAGGTTGCGTTCGCCCCGCTCGATGGCCGCACGCCGGCGCCCGGACGCCGCGAAGAAGATCGCCCACTCGGTCAGCTCGGGCGCCAACGCTGGCAACACCTCCCACACGCTGCGCGGCCGGGACGGTCGCGACGGAGACGTCCGGGCGGCCAGGACAGCGGCCGCTGCTCGCAGCGCGCCGAGGTGGGCGTCGACATAGCGCTCGCCGGCGTCCCCCGAGTGGCTCGCGTGCAGCAGGCTCGCCCCGGCCCGGTCGAGCAGCTCCAGCACGGCGCCGATACCGGCGGGGCCAATACTGGCGGGCCCGAGGACATTGGCGGGGCCGAGGACATTGGCGGGGCCGGCCGCGGCTGGGGTTCGTGGGCAGCGGCGCTCATCGTGGTCTCCCTCGCTGGTTGGTCGTCACGGTCGGCTTCAGTCGGCTACCCGCAGCAGCTGCCAGCCGGTCGGCTTTTGAGGCCCGGCTGGGTCGTCGTGGGCCAGGTCGAAGACACCACTTCGAGCCAGCCGGCCCGGGCTGGCCTCGACCCGCCAGACCTGCCGCTCCCGCGCGGCGGTAGCGATCCCGTGCGGCTGCCCCGGTGGCGGGTCCAGGGCTTCGCGCCACCAGGCCCGCCGCTCACGCCAATGCGCAAGAACCTCGCGGACGACGTAGAGCCGGCCCCGCCAGATGAACGCTTCGGGCTGGCCCGCGGCCCCCACGGCGAGAGCGTCGAACTCGACGGAACCGGGCGCGCACGGCATACCTTCCTTCGCTTTGACCGCGATGTGTTCGCTGTATCGGCGCACCACGACAAGACCCTCCTTCGGGCGGACTGCACAGTTGAGCGGCAGGGTGAACGGCATGTGAAACGGACTCGACCCATCCGCGAATACTGGTGTCTACCAGGCAGGTTCACAGACCTACCTAGGTCGAACATCTGTTCGGGCACCTACTCTAACCCCTGGGTCTGACACCCTGTCAAGCCCGGCCGAACAAGAATTTCGTACACCTGGCCGACTAGCTGACCCGGCTCACACTCATGCCCGGACGCCCCACCCCCACAGCCTGGGCCTAAGCCCTCAAAGCGGGACATATAAGTACCCGTACTGATGCCAACCGTCCCGGCGCGCCGCCACCCTTGAGACCGAGGGGGAGACGGGCAGCGTCTGGGTGACTCGGGTCAGCAGGGGGCGATCCGAACCACCCAGGCGCTTGCTCTTGCTGGGAAGGCTGGCGGTAGGTCTGCCGCCTTGCGCCGGATCTCCGCCTTGGCACGCAACCAGAGCGCTCCTCGTTACGAAGTCGTTGTCCTCGGCCGGTAACGAGCGGCCCGCCCAACCCGTTGAACCAGCCGGGCATACCGTTTCGGCTGGGAAACCGCGTCCGACCGGAAGGGACACGCACGTACATGGGGGCAGAGGTCTTTCCCTGGGTGTTCACCTCGGGATGGGCAAGCGGCATCAACGCGTATGCCGTGGTGCTGCTCATGGGTTTGGCTGAGCGGTTCTGGCAGGTCGAGGGACTCCCCGACGTGCTCGGGCGTACTGACGTCCTGGTCGGCGCCGCCGTCCTCTTCCTCGTCGAGATGGTCGCCGGCAAAATCCCGTACCTCGACTCGGCCTGGGACTCGGTCCACACCGTCATCCGCCCGGCGGTCGGAGCGACGCTGGGCTACCTGTTCGCTAACGAGCACGCGTCCATCGACGCCGCGTTCATGGCAGCGACGGGTGGCTTCAGCGCCCTGGCCTCCCATCTGGTCAAGGCCAGCACTCGGGTCGCGGTCAACACCTCCCCTGAGCCGGCGAGCAACGTCCTCGTGTCCACGACCGAGGACCTCACCGTCGCAGCCGTGCTCGCCACCGCGTTCGCCAACCCCTGGGTCGCCGCCGTCCTCGCCGCGGTGCTGCTCGTCATCGGTGCGACGTTCGTCGCCTTCGTCCTGCGCCGGGTCCGCCGGGTCAGGGCTCGCTACCGAGCATGGAGCGAGCGCCGCGGCGTCTTCGCAACCAATCGACCCAAGACGACGCCACCTCCTCGGTCCGCAGGTCCCCCGACCCGGCCACCAGCCGTCGGCGACACCGAACCGCTTCCCAGGCCCACGCCACCTGACAACTGCCACCTGACTTGTCACTGCCCCCGGGGGTCGGCTTAGCAACGGAGCGGATCTGGTTGTTTGGTGATCACTGATCCGGTCAGGCTGGCATGCGGAGCGGGCGGCGTCCTTCGCGGCGGAGTTCGGTGTCGAGGTCGAAGTAGTAGGTACCTAGAAGTTGATGTGGTCGTGCTGCGCTGGCGTCAGATGCGCTGCAGCCTCGTCGGTGACTGGGACGCCTTCGGCGCGAAGCGCGTCCAGGGCATCGGCGAGGTAGGTCGTGGTCCACAGCACGGCGGCGTTGGTGACCAGGGTCAGGCACAGCGCCTGGTCGATCTGGTCGTCGAGGTGACGCCGTCGGACGTGGCCTTGGTGGGCGAAGAACAGGTCGCGGCGGACGCATGCAGACTCTCGCCCTTGTTGAGCTGGCGCCGGACTCGCCGGCGGAGCCCTTCGTCCGCGAGGTAGCGGCATAGGTAGATCGTGCGCACGAGTCGGCCGTACTCGTGCAGGGCCTTGGCCAGCGTGCTCTGCCGTCTGCTGGCGTGCAGCTTGGCGATGAGCAGGCTGGCGGTGGTATGTCCGAGCTTCATCGACCCGACAAGTCGGAGCAGGTCATTCCAATGGTCGGCGATCAGCTGGGTCTGTCTCGGCTGACCGAGTAGTGGCCACGGCGTGCGGGTACCGTGCTCGCCACGTCGAGGCCGGGCCGAGTTGGCAGAGCTGCAGGCGCCGACGTCACGGATGCGTGGCGAGAACTGCAGCCGGGCCAGGTTGAAGGTCGCGAACCTGGCCAGAGTCTGCCAGGCGGTGTCGACGGTGTGCTCACCGAGCGGCAGGTCGGTGGCGTTGCCGAGGATCTCGTCCAGCACCGCGACTGCCTCGCGCCACGTGGTCGGGATGACCTTGGTGCCGTAGGTCGAGTGCTGGTCCGAGACGTGGGTGCAGGTGGTGGTGCCCTCATCGAGGAAGTACCGCGAAAGGGCGCGGGCGGTGAGGCTGCGGCCGCGCTGCGGGAACCGCTGGCCGTCCGAGGACGAGAGCGTGCCGCCGCCCCTAGCGCGACGAGCGGGTGGCGGTGGTGGGCGTTGACCAGCCGGGTGTTCGCCGGCCGCAGGCCGACCGGGACAGCCGCCTTACGGTGTTCAGGTGACGAAGAGGAACCCAGTGGAGTTGGCCGCACCGCCGTGGGTATGGCCCGACTACGCGCTTTGGAAGGGCGCCGGCCGGACCGGCTGTTCGACGATCCGTACGCACCCGCATTCGTGGCCGCAGCGCCGATGTCGCTTCCTGGCGGACATGAATCCGAAGGAACGCTGGGAGCCGCATTCGCCTTCGCGGTGGCGATTCGTACGCGCTTCTACGACGACTACCTCACCGCGAGCGTGCGCGCGGGTCGTCAGCAAGTGGTCCTGCTAGTCCCGCGTCGTTAATTCGTTTAATAAGTCGGCCGAGTGAGTCGAGGATCTGTTCTGCGGTCTTGGTCCAGACGAACGGTTTCGGGTCGTCGTTCCATGCGGCGATCCAGGCGCGGATGTCCTTCTCCAGGGCTTGGACGCTGCGGTGGTCGCCGCGGCGGAGCAGGTCGTCGGTGAGGTAGGCGAACCAGCGTTCGACCTGGTTGATCCAGCTGGAGTAGGTCGGCGTGAAGTGCACGTGGAACCGGGGGTGCGCGGCCAGCCAGCGTCTTGATCGCCGGGCTGCTTGTGGGTGCCGTAGTTGTCGCAGACCAGGTGCACGTCCAGCTCGGCGGGTACCTGCGCGTCGATCTTGGTCAGGAACTTCTTGAACTCGACGGTGCGGTGGCGGCGGTGCAGCGCGCTGATGACCGTCCCGTCGGCGGTGTTGAACGCCGCGAACAGGCTGGTGGTGCCGTGGCGGACGTAGTCGTGGGTGCGCTTCTCGGGCATGCCCGGGCATCATCGGCAACGCCGGCTGGGAGCGGGCCAGCGCCTGCACCTGGCTCTTCTCGTCTGATGTGAAGTCTTCGGTTATGTGAAGTCGTTGGCGGTTGGGCTGGTGGGGGGCGTGATGGAGCCCGGCTTCTTCGCATAACACGGGTTTCCTTGGTTGGTCGTGTCATCTGACCAAGGAGGTTGATCGTCGATGTTTGTTGTCACCGAGCTGGCGGCTCAAGCGGCCGCGTTCATGGGGCGGGCCGGCTACTCGCCTGGTTCTCGTACCTGTTACCAGCGCATTTGGGATGAGTTCGGGGAGTACTGCGCGGTGAGCGGGGTTCGCGACCCGGACCGGCCGACTGCTGCCCGCTTCTGTGCTGCTATCGGCGCGGACGGCGGCGAGCAGTGGCAGGTGTTCTACCGCCGGGTGGTGGGCTGCCTGTTCGATGTGGCAGAGACAGGCCGGTTCGCGCTGCGGGCCGGGCGCGGGAGGATCCTGGTGCCCGAGGTCTTCACGGCGGAGTTCGAGGCGTACGCGTCGTCGCTGGCGGGACGTGGGCTGGCCGAGGCGACTGTGCGCGGCAAGACCGGGATGCTGCGCCGGTTCTTGGCGTTCCTGGCAGGGCTGGGGGTGGAGCAGATGACGGCGCTCAGCGTTGCGGACGTGTCCGCCTATGTTCGTTCGCTTGCGCCGATGGCCGCTTCGAGCCGTGCTGGCCAGGTGTACTTCCTGCGCGGGTATCTGCGGTTTGCGGTCCGCGAGCACGGCGCCGATCCTGCCTTGGGCCACATGTTCCCGGTGATCGTCACCGACCGGGACGCGGTCCTGCCTTCGGTCTACCGGCCGAGTGAGGTTGCCGGGGCGTTGGTCGAGGCCGGAAACCGGTCTGAGTCGGGCCTGCGGGACCGGGCGGTGATGCTGTTCGCGTCGCTGCTTGGGTTGCGGTCGGGGGACATCAAGGGACTGCGGTTCGACCAGATCGACTGGGCAAACCGGCGACTGTCTTTGGTGCAGCACAAGACTGGCCGACGCCTCGACCTTCCGCTTCCGGAGGAGTGCGCGTTGGCGATCATCGACTATTGGAAGAACGAGCGCCCCGAGGTCGACGACCCGCACGTGTTCCTGCGCCACAGGGCCCCGCTGCAGCCGCCCGTCGCGGGAAACCACTTCCATCAGGTGGTGGCCGGGTGTTTCGCCCGGGCGGGGGTCGAGGTGTCCGGGCGGCACCGCGGACTGCATGCCTTGCGGCATTCCGCGGCGGTCGGGATGCTCGAATCCGGGACTCCTTATCCGGTGATCGGCGCGGTGCTGGGGCACGCCGACGCGAACACCACCCGCCGGTATCTCAGGGTGGACGTCGCCCACCTGCGCCCGCTGGCGTTGGAGGTGCCCGATGGCCGGTGAGATCACTCGCTGACGGGGCGTTTCCTGAGTTGTTCAGCGAGTACGTCGACTACAAGAGGAACCTCGGCTACGTCTACCCCGACAGCCGGCTGTACCTGGTCAGGCGCCTGTCGAGGTTCCTGGCCGGGCGGGCCACCGACGAGCGGGTGTTGACCAGGGACGCGGCCGAGGAGTTCGCCCGGCCCCGCGACGCAGAGGCCTGTGGCTCTGCTGCGGGCCGGCGGGGGATCGCCCGCCAGTTCGCCCTGTTCCTGCGATGGAAAGGAATCGAGGCATGGGTGCAGCCGGAACGCTCGCAGCCGCGACAATCCCGGTCCTTCGTTCCCAGGATCGTCACCGCCGAGGAGATGGCCCGGGTGATCGCGTGCGCCGACGCCCGTCCCGCCTCACGGTGTGGGCCGCAAACCCAGCCGGTCTACGCGATGCTTGTCCGCTTGTTGTGGTGTTGCGGACTGCGGATCGGTGAGGCACTGTCCCTGCGGGTCGGTGATGTGGACCTGGCCGAGGCCCTCATCACCGTCCGCAAAGCCAAACACAACCGGACCCGGCTGGTGCCGATGTCGCAGTCTTTGGCGGCGCACGCCCGCCGCTACGCGGTCGCCGTCGGCCTTGTCGCTGAGGATCCCGCGGCGTGGTTCTTCCCGTCCCCGCGGGGCGGGGGCTACAACCCCTGCTCAGCGACCGCCCACATTCAGGGGCTGATGCTCCAAGCGGGAGTCACCACGGCCGCGGGCCGCGCTCCCCGCACCCATGACCTACGCCATTCCTATGCGGTGGCATGCCTGGCGAAGATGCAAAACGACGGGGTGGACGTGTACGCGGCGCTGCCCTTGCTGGCAACCTACCTGGGACACGCCGACATCGTCTCTGCGGAGTACTACCTGCGCCTCGATCCGTCGGTCTGGGCCGGTATCGAGCAGGCCATGGCAGACACCTACGCGGGCGTCTTCCCGCACGAGAGGGTGTGAGATGTCCGCCGCCCGCCCTTTCGCCGACATGTTGGCCCAGTTCCTCACCATCTACCTGCCCATCACCAGGGCCTGCTCCCAGAACACCATTTGTGCCTACCGGGACGCGTTCACGCTGTTCTTGCGGTTCATGGACCAGCAGCAGGCGACCTCGCCGGACAAGGTTTCGTTCGCCGACTTCACGACGACGAACGTGACGGCCTTCCTTGGTTGGCTGCGCACCGACAGGCAATGCTCCACCGCGACCGCCAACCAGCGCCTGGCCGCGTTGAAATCGTTCTTCCGCTACGTCCAGGCCCAGGCTCCCGAGCAGATCACCCAAGCCCGGCAGGTCCTGGGCGTCAAGGCCGCGCAAGGCACCCAGCCGGCTATCGGCTACCTGCCCGTGGAAGCGGTCAGGTTGCTGCTGGAGTGCGCCACACGTCGCGGGTTGCGCGACCTGGCGCTGGTGACGACGCTTTACGACACCGGCGCCAGGGTCCAAGAGGCCTGTGACCTGTCGATCGGGGACATTCACCTCGGCAAACCCGCCAGTGCCACCCTGACCGGGAAGGGCCGCAAGACCCGGATCGTGCCACTGACCCCGCAGGCGGCTCGGATCCTCACCCAGCACGTCCGCACGCTTCCCGACGATTCGTCCGGGGCCGTGTTCGCCAACAGGGACGGCCGCCGGCTCGGGCGAGCTGGTGCCGCCTACATCCTCGCCAGATGCGCGCACGCCGCGCACGCCGAACGGCCCGACCTCGTGCCCGCGAAGATCTCTCCCCACATGCTGCGTCATTCCAAGGCGATGCACTTGCTGGAGAACGGAGTCAACCTGATCTACATCCGCGACATCCTCGGGCACGCCTCCATCGTCACGACCGAGGTCTACGCCAAGGCCAACCCGGAGATGAAACGTCAAGCCATCGAGGCAGCTGCCGCGAAAACCCTCGGACCAAGCCGGTACAACCACGACCTCCCGGCAGGATCTGCTGGACTGGCTCCGCCAAGCCATCTAAGCCACGGTTATGCGAAGAAGCCGGGCTCCATCACGCCCCCCACCAGCCCAAACGCCAACGACTTCACATAACCGAAGACTTCACATCAGACGAGTTATGTGACGCGTCACATAACTCGTCCACGCACAGCACGACCGCGCGCCTCGGGCGGGTTCAGGTACAGGCCGACGACGTCGAAGACTTTCTCGACGAACAGCGGGTCGTTGGACAGCTTGAAGGTGTCGGCCCGATGCGGCTTGAGCTCGAACGCCCTCCAAATCCGCCCGATCGAGGACTTGGACAGCCCGCTGCGCTTGGCCATCTTCGCCCGCGACCAGTGCGTCGCATTCGCCGGCGTGGACTCCAGCGTGGCCACCACCACGTCCTCGACCTGCTCGGCGGTGATCGACGGCGGGCGCCCCGGCCGAGGATCATCACCCAGCCCGTCCAACCGAGCTCGACGAACCGGGCCCGCCACTTACCCACCGTCGGCTGCGACACGCCCTCACGCGCCGCAACATCCTTGTTGCTCAACCCCGACGCGCAGCCCAACACGATCCGCGAGCGCAGCGCCAACGCCTGCGACGACTTGCCCGCCGCGCCCACCGCTCAACTGGGCACGCTCCTCCTCGCGTCAACTCCAACACGGCCTTCGGGCGACCAGTTCGCGGCATGCCCCAGCCTACAATATCAACGAATTAACGGCGCACGACACTAGCTGAGGATGGTTGGGTCGGGGACTGGCGCGGTGACGCGGTCGCGTTCCGTTTCCAGCCCCGCCCGTCGAACCGTGCATGCGGTTCTCCCGCACACGGCTCACCGACATCCTTCACCGGCGGTGTTCGGCCGAAGCCCGCCAGGCCCGGTGGGCCGGGTGCGACGACGATTCCGTTGAGGGAGACCAGGCCGAGATCGTTGGGCAACCGGTAGATCTGGGTGAAGCCCCGGCGCGGCCCCCGCTGATGTCGTTCGCGATGAACAGCGCGAGCCGCATCAGCGCGTAGCGTCTGGTCTTGTCGAGCAAGAACGCCCGGCGGCGCACCAGTTGAGTTGCCAAGCACGCCGGCGGGCGGCCGGTCAAGTTCAGCACCGAACAGCGCGAGCAGATCACGTCGATCGCGTTGGCCCGACCGACCGATCACGGGTTGCCGTTCTCGACTTGGAGCCTGTCCAAGCTGGCCGACTACCTGGTCGGCGGGGGTGGTCGAGGACATCTCTCACGAGGGGTGCGGATGCTGCTGCGCGAGCAGGGCGTGTCCTTTCCAGGCCGTGAAGACCTGGAAGAGCAGCACCAACCCGCACTATGAGGCCAAGAAGAACCGGGTACCGGCGCTGTACGCGATGGCCGGGGCGCAGAACCCCGGTGAGGGCGATCCAGACGTGGTGATCTGCATGGACGAGTTCGGGCCGCTCAACCTGCAACCCCACCCCGGCCGGCAGTGGGCACCGGCAGCGGTCGGTGCCGGCAACCAGACCCAGCCGCGGCGACGCCGCCGGCGCGCAACCTACAAACGCCCGCACGGAGTGCGGCATCTGATGGCCGGCTACGACCCGTCCACCGACCGGCTCTACGGACACGTCGTGACCCGCAAGGGCCGGGCAGTTCCTCGCCTTCTGCCGCTACCGGCCCTCAACCAGCCCCAGTGCGGCTCGCGATCGTGCTGGACAACTACGGCCCGCACCAAACCACCGCCGAGACAACCGGGTCGCCGAGTGGGCGGCGGCCAACAACGTCGAGTTGGCCTACGTCCCGATCTCTCGGATCCTGGCTAAACCCATCGAACCCCAGTTCACCGCCTTGCGCTACTTCGCCTCGACGGCACCGACCACCCCAGCCACAAAGAACAAGCCAGCATGATCCGCCGCTACGTCGCCTGGCGCAACCGCCACACCACCGACCCCACACTCCGCAAAGTCGTCAAACGAGCCGCCACCATCAAACGGGCGAGGGTTGCTGACCCCGTACTAGCTGCCGAGTGCGGCGTACACCCGTTCGGCGTAGC
>CAVRXF010000051.1:0-78029 GCA_963724925.1 uncultured Actinomycetota bacterium
GATCGCTTTCATGACTTCGATGGCGGCGACATTCTCCGCGGCGGTGAAGTTGCAGTGGTCGTCGCGGTCGACGAACGCCCGCCGCAGCAGCGGCCGGACTCCGGCCTCGCGGACCGTCTCGGCGTACTCCTCCTCGTACTCCACGGGAGCCAGCAGGTCCACCAGGGTGTGGGTGGTCAGCACCGGGATCTGCAGCTTCCCGGTGGGCTGGGACGTGCGCTCCATTCAGGCCAGCCCCTGACGGTCCGGCCGGATGTCGGCATTGCGGGTCAGGATGCGCAGGTCGGCGTCCAGATCCAGCCCGGCGCCGCGGTAGAGCTGCTGCACCCGGTCCGCCTGCGGCGAGCTCGTCACGAGCCACCTGTAGTTCACGCCTTGCGTCCAGCCCGAGTCGCCCCCAGCCGCGTTGACGATGTCCGATCGCCTGGAGATGACAACCGGCAACGTCGACTTGACCAGCTCGAACTGGGCCTGCTCCATCGCGACGGGGTCGTTATGGTCGACGCCGTCGAGCTCGGTCGGGGTGTTCAGCAACGCGGCGACCAGGGCAATCCGGGCCCGGCCTTTCGGGGTCCCCTGGGCCTGGTCCAACGCCTTCGAGATGGCTTCCGCGACGGGCGCTGACCCGGCCGGAGAATGGAAGCCGGTGAGCTGCAGGTCGGAGTCGTGCAGCAGCAGCTCGGCGGCGGCATACGCCGCGTCAAGTTGGTAGTTGTTCAGCGCCACTCCGCGGCCGACGAGCCCACAGGTGGCAACCGCGCCGTCCACGCCGGAGCGGGGCACCTCGGCCAGCAGGCTGGTGACCAGCCCGCCCATGGACCGCCCGTAGGCGATCGTGCGGCGTGGGGCCTGGTACTCGCTGCTGAACCGTTGCAGGGTCTCCAGCTCGTCGCTCACTGCGGTGCCGAGGGACCACCCGGTGGTCGCGAACGAGGAGGCGGCGACGGCATACCCGCGATCTGCCAATGCGGTGAAGGTCGGCTGGTTGTTGACGTCCCACGCAGGGTTCGGCCCCGGCCCGCGGAACCCGTGCGAGTACAGCACAAGTATGCCGTTCCAGTCCGCGGGCACCCGGGCCTCGAACGTCGCGCCGGAGCTGAGCGTGCCGGTGAGCACGACAGGATCGGCGGCGCCCACAGTGGGTGCACCCGGATCAGCCGTGGCCGCAACCGAGCCCATCGCGAGCGCGCCGGAAGCGGCGAGGGCGGTGGCGGCGAGTCGGAAGCGGCGGGTTCGGTCCTGCGACATGGCGTCGTCCTCCTGCCGTCATTGACTTTCCGGTTTGAGTAATGCGGAGGCGCACACTCGGGGCCAGACCACGAGAGGCAACCCGATAGTCCGGACCCGCGGAGCCTGGCAGCGCACTAGGCTGCTGCGATCGGCGGGCCCGGTACAGGGGGACAGGTGAGCAACTCGATGGGCAGGTCAGGGAGACCGACCGACGCCTCAGGACGCCTCCGCGGGACTGCCCAGCGGTATGCCGAACAGCTCGAGCCGACGGCTGTCGGACGCTTCTGGTCGCGGCTCTTGGAAGTGGAGTTCGTCGACCGGGCGGTGGCCCTCGCCGCGAAGCTGCTCGTGTGCATCTTCCCGCTGCTCGTGCTTGTCGTGGCGCTCAGCCCGGACGCGACGAGGCAGTCGATCGTGGCAACCGTGGTCTCGCGGTTCGGCCTTTCCGACGGGAGCCTCGACCTGGTCCGCCAGTCCTTCGAGTCGCCCGAGGAGACTCGGACGGCAACCGGCGTGGTCGGCGCGATCGTGACGCTCGCGTTCGCAGTGTCGTTCACCACCGCGCTGCAGCGGACCTACCTGCGGGCCTGGCGTCGACCTCCGGGCGGTGGGATTCACAACAAACGGCGTGGCGCGGTGTGGGTCGGCAGTGTCCTCGCGCTCTTCGGGACGCTTGCCTTGCTGAATACCCTCCTGCGTGGACCGGTAGCGTCCGTCACGTCGTGGATCCTCGGGACGGTGCTGTCCGTCGGCCTGTGGTGGTGGACCGCGCGCCTCATGCTGCGCGGCGAGGTGCGTTGGCGTCCCTTGCTCCCGACTGGGGTCGCGACCGGCCTCGGAGCCTGGCTCTACACCCTCGCCTCATCGGTATGGTTCCCCGCCAACGTCGCCAAGAACTACGCCCAGTTCGGTGCCTTCGGGCTGAGCCTGGCCTTCGTCACCTGGTTCACTGGATTCGCGTTCATCATCGTCGGAGCCGCGGTGCTAGGCCCGGCTCTGGCCGAGGGCGACGACCGGCTCGCCCGATGGCTTAACCCCACCGGCGACTACCTCGCGCCCGGCAGCGCACCTCCGCTGCCGGGACCTGTGCGGCCAATGCGGCTGACGGACGCCTTCGGCCGCGGCGGCGGGGGCAGCGGCACTTGACCCCTGCCGCTGGGGCAGGCTCGGTAGATCGATTTGGTATGCCGTGCGCCGGGTACGGTGGCCCCCGTGCCGACGCTCCCGGACGACGATTCGCGCTCGATGCGCGAGCGGATGCTCGCCGGTGACCCTTACCTCGCCAACGACCCCGAGCTGGCGGCGGCCAGCGTCAGGGCTCGCGAGCTGATGACGGCATACAGCGCGACCGGCGTGCGCGAGGAGTCGCTGCGGGCTCAGCTGCTCGGCGAGCTGCTCGGCTCGGTCGGCGAGGGGACGCACATCCGGCCGCCGCTCTATGTGGACTACGGCTCGCACCTCACGATCGGGAGCCACTGTTTCGCCAACTACGGCCTGGTCGCGCTCGACGTCGCGCGGATCACGATTGGGGACGACGTGCAGATCGGCCCGAATGTGCAGCTGCTCACGCCCACCCACCCGGTCGAGCCCGGCCCGCGACGCGCCAAATGGGAGGCGGCGCGGCCGATCACCATTGGCACCAACGTGTGGCTCGGTGGCGGCGCCATCATCTGCCCCGGCGTCACGGTCGGGGACAACACCGTCGTAGGCGCCGGAGCCGTGGTCACCCGGGACCTGCCAGCCAACGTGCTGGCCGTGGGCAACCCGGCCCGCATCGTCCGTCGTCTAGAGGGCTAGAGCGCTGACGCCCACGCTGACACCGGGTCAGCCGTTGCATCGCGCCAAACTCAACGAGTTTGCTGATGCTCCACGATGCATCATGGAGTGCCCAACAACTCGTTGACTTTGTTTCCACGGTGAGCGGTTTGCGTCAGTCAACGAAGCCGGCGCTTGCGGTCAGGGCCGCGGCAGAGCGACGGGCTTCGCCCGGGTAAGCGCTATTCGGTCGACCTCAGACTCGAGCATGAGGTTGACGTTGTAGGCGACCTGCCCTTTGAGATTCGGCACCCACACCTCGAAGCTGCCCACATCGTGCGGCGTCCTCGGGGTGAGGCGGAAGGCAACGGTGTCCGTGGTCCAGCTCCCCGGGACGTCGAGCCCGTCCAGGGACCACTTGAGCAACAGAGGCTGGCCGTCGAACCCCTCGACGTCCACGTTCACCGCGACGGCCCAGCCCAGGGGTTCCTTCTTCTTGCCTGAGGGGGTGGACTCCACCTTGGCCAGGGCTTGGGAGAGCCGTTTGGCGACGTCGTCGGCAGGCGGCGGGGTGCCGTCTGCGCCCAGGTAGGTCGGCGGGAGCATCCGGGCGAGCATTTCTGGCGGCAGCGTGTAGGGGTCCAGGGCGGGCTGGCTCGTGACCGACTTTGAGAACGCTTCGGTTGGCGGCCAGGTGAGCCGCGCGCTAGGAGCGGCGGTCGTGCTGGTCGTCGAAGGCTTCGTTGTCGGAGAGCTGGTGGCAGTGGTGGGCGCGGGCTTGGTCGGGACCACGGTTGCGAGAACGGCGGGTGGCTGTTCCACTGGGGCCTGCAGGAGCAGGGCGCTGTCGCTGCGTCGACCATCCGTGGACGGAAGGCCGAGAGCGGCGGACGACGGCGCGGGCCGCATCGGCGCGTCCGGGTTCGATGCGCTCGCAGTGAAGTCGCTGAGCTTGACCCGCTTGGTCACCTCAGCCATGGTGAACGAAGCGACGTGCTTGGCCAGCGGCGGGAAGAACCGGTCATAGAGGCCCAGGACCGAGAGCACGGCAGCCGCGAGCGCGCCCGCCCCGACGACGAGCAGCCTTGTGCGGGCCAACCAGGTGCGGTTGGTCGCGCTCCGTTCGACCGCCTACTCAACCTCCCTGCCGAGAGACGTCTCCACCAGCCAGGAGTGCGCGACGGTGCTGCGAAATACCGATGAGCGGTCAGGTTTCGCGCAGCCACACCGCAATCTCGGTGCGCGTCGTGAGATGCAGCTTGGCCAGGATGCTGCGGACATGCGACTCGACCGTGCGCACCGACAGGAACAGCCGGTCGGCGATCTGCTGGTTGGTCATGGCCTTGCCGACGAGCTCGGCGATCTCGGCCTCCCGCGTGGTCAGGCCCGCCCCTGCAGCCCGTCCGTTCGTGCCGCGTCCTAACCCTAGCCGGGCTTCGCCCCATCCCAAGAAGGCATGCTTCTTGGGGTCACCCTTGGGAGGGGGCTCCGGCCGGCTGGGCTCGAGACCGTGACTAGCGAGCCAGTCCGGTGTATGAACCGCCTGTAGCGGTTAGTTGGCCTGCTGGCCGCCCGTCCGACCGGAGCCTGTTATGACCGTAGCGCGCAGCGTCGCCGATGTCCTCACCGATCACGTCCGGTTCGAGGTGGAGTGCGTGGACCGGATGTATTTGAACGTCTGGGTGCCGCGGCTGGCCTACGGCGGCGGAGTTGCCGGGTTCTTCGTCGGTCACCGCGGCCACGCGTACGCCTCGACCGCGTTGATGGATCCGATGGCCAAGGCGTTCGTGACTGACATCCACGGCTTCATCTCCTCCGCGGCCTGGAACTGGTGCACTTCGCCAAGGGCCAGCGCAAGGACGAGGTCACCCAACAGGTCCTGGCCCGGTTCACCGAAGCCCGAAGGGGTGCTCTACGTGGGGCGGGCGCAGGAGAAGTCAGGGGTGTGGCGTACCCAACGCCGGTACAACCCGGTCACCGGCGGCAGCTACGCGTGGCTGGTGCGTTCCACGGCGTTCATCAACTTCTTCTACTTCTATTGCGTGGACGCCGACTTCGGCCCGTTCTTCATCAAGTTCAGCATCTACTTCCCGTTTACCGCGAGACTGTGCATCAACGGAAACGAGTGGGCCAAACGCCAAGCCGCCAAGGCCGGAATCGAGTTCGAGGCGTTGGACAACGGGTTCGCCGCCGTCGATGACGTGGACCGGCTGCAAGCGATCTGCGACAGCCTGGGCCCCGAGCAGATCGAGGCGCTGCTGCGCAAGTGGCTGCGGATCTGCCCACCCCGTTCACCGACGCCGACGACGCGGCCGGCTACCGCTACGACCTGTCGCTGCTGCAAACCGAGTTCTCCCTGACCCAGATGCTCGACACGTCAGTCTCCGGGCGGATTCTTCTTCGAGCAGGTGCTGCACGACAACCTCAACGCCGGCCGCCCGGACCGGATCAGCCTGGTCTTCGACCGGCGCATCATCCGCAAGGGCAACACCCGACCCCGGGTCGCTTCCGCACCCGGGTCATCACGGCCGGGGTGACCCCGAGCCTGCACATCGACTACAAGCACACCACCGTGAAGCAGTATCACAAGGAGGGCAGGGCGCTTCGGACCGAGACCACCATCAACGACCCGCGCGACTTCGGATTGTCCAAACGGCTGACCAATCTTGCCGCCCTGCGGCAGATCGGCTTCACCGCCAACCGGCGCCTGCTCGGCGTCCAACGCATCAGCCACGACCCGATCCGCGGCGCCCAGGCGTTCACCGACCTGACCAGCCCGATCATCACCAGCACCGGCACCCGCATCCCCGCACTACGGTTCGGGAACCCCCGCGTGCATGCCCTGCTGCAGGCCCTGCTCATCCACCGGCTGCTACCCAACGGGTTCACCAACCGTGACCTACGCGCCGTCGTCGCGACCCTCCTCGGCACCACGATCGAGGACATCAGCGCTGGGAAGATGACCTACGACCTGCGCCGCCTGCGGGTGCATGGCCTCATAGAACGCATCCCCAAGTCCCGCCGCTACCAGGTCACCGACGCCGGGTTGCGCGACGCGCTGCTGTTCACCCACGCCCACGACCACCTGCTACGAACTGCGCTGGCAGAACTCGTCGATCCCGCACCGCCCTGGCCGTCGCAACTGCGCACCGCGACCCACGCATACCAAGCCGCGTTCGACAAGCTCGCCGGTCAGGCGCACCTGGCCGCCTGACCGGAACCCCGCACGCATCCAAGGCGACCTGGAATCCACAGTTGACTCAAAAATGACGGCCCCGCCGTCTAAGCCCTCTAACAGGGAGCCGGTGGCCGATAGGGCAGTCAGCAGGGGTTGGGCGCGGCTTAGCGGACCCGGCATGTCCAGGCGTTCGAACTCCGCGGCAGCCGTCCCGGCCAACTGCTGCGACCTAGCGGTGTCCGGGGCGTCCTCCGCGAGGGCTGCCCGATCAGCCACTGCAGCAAGGCATTCGGCGAGGTGGAGCCGCGCCAACGCCGCGTAGGGCCGAGCACCGAGGCGGTCGTCGACCTTGGCCGCCCGCTCGAAGTGCCCTGCCGCCGTGTCCCAGTCAGATAGGGCCTGGGCAAGCCACCCGAGGAGCAGCTCGTTCGACGCCGCGCTGAATGGGGACCCACCGCCGTCACCGGCGCACCACGGCGCGGTGGGCAGCAGCAGCCGGTAGCACTCCCGAGCGACCTCTGCGTCGCCGAGCAGGATCGCGACGTGGGCGATCTGCCCGATGGTCCCAGCCCACCGGGGGCCGAGCGGCATCAGGGCGGGCAGGCTTCGCAGGGGGGCGAACTCGGCCCGGGCGGCGTCGAGATCACCCCGTAGGGCCAGCATCATCGGCACCGCGACCTTGACAAGCGGGATCGCGGGCGCTTGTCGGAGGAGCCGCATCGCGTCCGGCGGCACGTGAGCGGGGTCACCTCGCACCAGCGCCAGCTGAATCAGGAAGGCGTGGTACATCCCAACCATGGAGATGTCGCCGACCCGCACGGCCAGCTGGTATGCCGAGTCCGCCAGGTCGCACGCCTGCTCGAAGTGACCCGTCATCGACTCACGGGCCGCCCTCAGCCGCAAACCGTGCCAGCGGGCCACCGGTGAGGCCCGTCGGTCCGCCACGGCCTCGATCTCGGCGACGCACCGGTCCAGCGCGAGCAGGTCCCCCAGCTGCAACGCGAGGTCGGCCTGCCAGAGATGCCCCCACAAGGCACCCATCGTCGTCGTCGCAGTCGCCCCCAGGACAACGGCACGCGCCGCCAGCTCGGCGCGCTGGTCGATCGCTTGCGGGTAGCTCAGGACGAAGTGGCGGGCGGCGATGGTCTCCAGCTCGGCCACTGGGTCACCCGAGAGTCGAGCCGTTCTCAACGCTGCCGCCGAGAGCGCGTCGGCGGACGCCGGGTTTGTCGGATCGTCCTCGGGGAGGCCGGTCCCAGCGGCCTCGGCCGTCGCCACCGCGCACTGGGCCAACAGCCGGGCCCGCCTCGTCCCGCCGTCGTCGGGCAGCAGTGCCAGGACCCGCCAGCACATCCGCCCCACCGTCTGGGCGACGTTGACGGAGCCGACGCCTTGCGGCACCAGGGCGAGATCGGCCATCAGGTCGACCCGGCCGGCGGCATCCGCTAGGTCGATGCCGGCCGCGCAGGACCCGAGGGCGTCGGGGAGCAGGCCCGCAGCCCACTCGTGCCGCGCGAGGTCGAGGAGAATCTCGGCCTGCTCCGCCTCGGAGGCGCACAGAGCGCGGGCCGAGGTGAGGCGAAGCCGGGCGAACTCGACGGCCTGCTCGTGCGCGAGCGTTCGAGCCGCCGTGGCCGCCGCGCGCGCGGCTTGGTCGCGGCAGTGGACGGCGGCCTCGCGACCCTCGACTCGGCTCCAGTGGATCGCGCTCGGTCCGGTGAGCAGCACGTCTCCGGTCGCCTCGAGCGTGGCGGCAATCGCGGCGTGTGCCTCTGCGCGCTCAGGCACGGTGAGCTCGGCGACGATCGCTTCGCGGACCAAGGCATGCGTGAAGGCCAACCCGGTTTCCCCGAAGTGCAGCAGCCCGGCCGTTACCGCGGCGGAAAGGTGCTCGCTGACCTCGGCGACGGCGCGGCCGGTGGCCGAGGCGAGCAAGCTCGGGGACAGCCGCTCGCCGAGCAGCGCGGCGGTGGCGACGGTATGCCGTGCCGCTGCTGGAAGTGCGCGGAACGCGCCGACCAGGACGGTGCGCCAGGTAGGCCGCGTAGCAAGCGCTCGGTGGAGGTCGTCAGCGCTGGCGAGCTCCGAGGTCAGGCTGCGGATGTAGAACGGGTTACCCCCAGTCAGGGCGACGAGCTCGTCGACGTACGGCAGCCAGGCTCGGGTGTCGGGGTCGTTCCCGAGCCACGTCTCGACCGCGGAACGGCCGAGTCCGCGCAAAGGGATCGGCACGACGGTCGCCGCCCGGGCGAAGTCGCCAGCCACCCGTCCGAACGGCGAGCTCTGAGCCGCCGTATTCTCGCGAACCGTTGCCAGGACGAGGACTCGCATGGACGACAGCTCCGGCACGAGATGGCGCAGGGCGGCGACCGAGACGGGGTCCGCCCACTGCAGATCGTCGAGCACGACGACCAAGCCGCAGTCGGACGCGGCAGCGGCTACCGCGCGACGGATGGCCTCCCCCAGCCGGAACCGTGCTGCATCGTCGGGTGCGGCGGCTTCGGCAGCATCAAGGGCACCGCTCAGCTCGGGTAGGTCTCGGGACACCCGCAGCCACGGCCACAGCGGCGGCGCGCCGGGATCGTCCAGGCAGTACCCCTGGGCGGTGCGCATCCCCAGCCGGGCGGCGAGCTGCGAGGCTGCTTGCGCCAACCGGCTCTTGCCGATCCCGGCCTCGCCGCTCAGCAGCACGAGCCGGCCGCTGCCGGCGAGCGCCGCACGGCATACGGCCTCGATCCGGGCCAGCTCACTCGCCCGCCCGGGTATCTCGATCACCTGGTCAGTATTGGGCCCCTCGCCGGATTTCAGTAGCGGGTTTGCGTGTCACCACTGAGGCGGTGCCGCCCGGCCCGACGCACTGTTGCAGCAGCCGCTCCCGCCGGGGGCGCCACCGCCACAAGGAGACCCCATGCACATCCAGATCGTCAGCTTCGACGGCCCTCGCTCACCGGAGCAGGTCGCCGCCAGCGCACGAGCCGGCCGCGAACGGATCGCGCCCCTCATCGCAGCCGACCCCGAGCTGCGGGCCCGACTGCTCGCCGGATACCACTGTGTCGGCGACGACGGCTCCGAAGTCACCGTTGTGGTCGCTGCGGACGAGGCCTTCTTCGACACCATGGAGCGTCTGATAATGACGTCCGAGCTGCTGCCCGGAGAGGACCCGGCGCTGCTGACCGGCCCGTCACGCATCCAGCGGTTCGTCGTCAAGGACACCTTCGGGGCCGCCGCAACGGCGACCGATTCCGTCGGAGCGCAGCGATGACCGCGCAAGCCGCCTCGACGCAGCCACCTGCCCGGGATGCAAGGACGCGGGCCGGGCGCTGGTCGGTCGTCGCGGAGGCGAGCACGGCGAGGTTCTCCGTGCGAGACAAGCTCGTAACGACGGTTCATGGGACGTTCCCGATCGCCGGCGGACTCGTCGTCATCGCGCCGGAGGGGGGCGTCGAGCAGGCCGCCGTTGAGCTCACCGTTGCTGGGGTCGAGAGCGGCAACAAGCACCGCGACTCCGACCTGCGTAAGGCCGGCTTCCTCGACGCGGCTGGCCACCCCATGGTCCGGGTCGAGGCCCAGCAGGCCGAGCCGAGCGCGACCGTCTGGGACGTGCGAGCAACGGTGTCCGCCCGCGGCGCCGCTGCGCCAGTGCACCTTCAGGTCACGCGGGTCCTCGAGACGGAAGACGAGAATCCGTGTCCGGGTGACCGGCCGGCTGGACCGCCGCCCGCTCGGGATCAAAGCCCCGACGTTCATCGTCGGACGGTTCGTGGACCTCGACGTCGACGCCGTGTTCCGGCGCGACCCGGTCGAGGGTTGAACTGCTTGGCCGGTCAGGTCGGCCAGCCGCCGTACGGCACGGTGAGTATCTCCAGTCGATGGCCGTCGGGGTCGTCCCAGTACAGGCCCCGGCCGCCGTCGTTGGTGTTGATCTGGTTCGGCAGGGTGTGTCCCGGGTCGGCCCAGTAGGGCAGACCGCGCTCGAGGATCCGGGCGTAAATCTCGTCGAACTCCTGCTCCGAGACGAGGAACGCGTAGTGCTGCGAATGGGGGCGGCCGTGGTCGTCCGCGAAGTCCAGCGAAATGTCGTTGTCGACCTGCACGACGACGAACGGCCCGAAGGTGGTGGGCTCGGCCAGCCCGAGGATGTCGACGACGAACCGGGCGCTCGCGTGCTTGTCGCGCACGTTGACGATGGTGTGGTTCAGCCGCACACTCATGATCCCCTCAGTCCTCTCTGCTCCAGGTGCTTTCGGAAGAAGCTCACGATCCGGCGCCGGGCGTCGGCTGCTGACGGTTCGTGGTAGCCGGCGGTGGTCAGCCGATCAGCAATGCGGAACAACGACACTGACTGCGAATGGTCGTTGAGGAACGAATGCCCTGCGTCCGGGTACTCCAACACGTCGTGGTCCACGCCGACCTCGGTGAGGGCCGCGTCCAGGCGGGCGGCGGCGCCTTTCAGGCGGGGGTCCTCGCCGCCGAAGCTGCCCACGAGGGGACACGAGTTGCGCAGGAACTCGGCGGTGAAGCTACGCTTCGGCGCCGCGCCGTAGTTGACGCTCGACACGGCATACCGGCCGCTTGGGGCGAGCAGCAACGCGAAGGCACCGCCCAAGCAAAAGCCGATGACGCCGATCCGGCCGGTGCAGTCGGCTCGGCTGGCCAGCGAGTCTCGGACCGCCTCGATCTCGTCGAAGACGCGGCCAGCACCGGCGCCGGCCTCGCGAACGACGCGCACCAGGCAGCGCACCTTTGCCCCACCGGTCAGCAGGTCCGGCGCTGCGGCGAGGAAGCCCTCACCGGCCAGCCAGTCCGCCTGACTGCGCAGGTCGGCGCTCATCCCGTCGGCTTCGTGGATGACGACGAGGCCCGGCCACGGACCCTCCCCGGACGGTGTGGCCAGGTAGACCGGCAGGTATCCCCGCGGCGTCGCGACCGTCAGCTTCGCCATGGACAGCGCCTTTCGCCGGTTGTTGCGTTCATGAGATCGGCCAGGTGGTTCACCCTCCCTCTGGATCGGGCTGGACGCTGCCGATGGACGCTCGGCGCCCGTCCTCGTAGAAGGCCACGATGGCGTCGACCGTGTCCAGCTCGGACGCGAGGCGGGCTGCGCCGAACGAGGCGTTCCAGAAGTCACCCTCGCGGTGCTCCCACGGACCCACATAGGCGTACGGGGTTGCGATCCCGCTGTCGCCGGGGGACGCGCCGTAGTTGACTTCGTCGAGGGCGATGCCGACGTCGAAGTGCTCGGGCCAGAGCACCGCCTCGCTCTCTGGGGCGAACCGGCGCAGCGCCGCCTCACCGCGCCCGAACCAGTCGAGCAGCAGGCCAACGGCGTCGGGATCGAAGGTCAGGGTTTCGTCGGGATCGACGCCGGATCCTTCCCCGTAGATGTCAGCGAGGTCCGAGACCTCGTGCCCGAGGGCGGCGGCGAGGGTACGGCAGCTCCCCTCGAGCGGCACCGTGCCCGTTGGACCGACGAGCGCGGCACCTGCCCCGACTCCGGCGATCCCCAGGGCTGGCGCGATCCGGACCCCGGACAAGGCACCGCCAATGCCCCCCGCTCGTACCCGCAGCTCGATCGACCCCATCGACCGGAACTGCGGCCCTGCGATCACCAGCTCGGCCACGCCGTGCAAGGACCGCCGGCTCGCGACCAGCAGTTGCTCCTCCATCCGAACCTCCACTCGCAAGGGGTTAGCGCGGGCCGCCCGTCGGAGCGCTGGATGTAGCCCACTTAACCATGCCGATCGACCCGTTCGGTCATGCCAGGCGCGCGCAATAGCACGCGGTTGGCATGACGCAGACGTGCCTGGTCATCTCAAGTGGGGGCACCAGCGCTCGGTACGTGACCTGAGTGGCGTTGCGCATGGACCTGAGCCGCCCCGGCCCACTTCTGAGCGTGCAGCCGATGCCGTCTGAGGCCTCTTCCCGATGCTGGCAGATCGTTGACACGTCTACTTTTGACGTATCAACCGAATCGCCACACCCGGGCCGAGCCCGTGGCGACACAGCTATCGAGGAGGTGGACCGTGTCACTCGACTCCGCCGGCGTCGTTGCCGGCATCGTCTCCACCACCCTCTTCGTCATCAGCTACCTGCCGATGCTCGTGAAGGCTGGCCGCACCCGTGATCTGAGTTCGTACAGTGTTGGCAACCTGCTGATCGCCAACATCGGCAACCTGGTCCACTCGGTGTACGTGTTCAGCCTGCCGTTCGGGCCCATCTGGTTCCTGCACATCTTCTACCTGCTGAGCACCGCAGTGATGCTTGGTTGGTGGTGGCGCTACCACTGGCTGCCCGCACGCAAGGCTCGCCGATCGGGTACGCCGACCGCTGTGGTCGACCAAGACCACCAGGGCAGCGGCGCTCTGGCCGAAGCCGCGCGCGCGTAAAGCCGCCACCTCCTCGCGTCGGCCCAGCAGCGGCGCCGCGGCGCCGGCGGACATCAGGTCCCGCGGGCGAGAGGTCATGGGGCTGCGTACTCGACCAGACGTCCAGCGCGGACGCCCATCATCGCGCTCGAAGTCAGCGCGGGCCAGGCACTCCTTAGCGCTGTCCGGGTCGTGCTCTCGGGTTCACACTCCTCCTGGCGGGCACCGGCATACTCTGGCCGATCAGCGAGCGCTGAGTCAGCTGGCGATACCCTGGGCCTTCGTCTCGTGTTCCGACACGATGGCGGCCAGGTCGTCGCGGGTCGGGTAGGTCGGCAGACTTGGGCGCCAACCCGACTCGTACATCGCCCGGGCCAGTGACTCGACGCCGTCAAGACAGCTCGGCAGCCCGGTCATGCTGAGGTAGGGACCTACCGCCTCGCCGATGCGAGGGTCCTCCTGCGTCGCCGCGAGGATCAGGTCGGAGGGCACGCGCTTGTTGAGGTCGACGTCTTCGCCCGCCCAGCGCCGCCTTAGCGCACCGTCCATGTGGACATGGTCCTCGACCCATGGCCGCATGTTCGCCTCACACCATGCGTCGAACTGCTCACTAGCCGCACCTAGGTCCGGCCCATGGGCGTCGAGCAGCCGCAACAGCTCGCGCACCTGCAGAAGCGAGGTGGCCAGGCCGCGCCCGAAGTTCGGGGTCGTCGTCGCGACCGCGTCCCCGGCGAAGAACAGCCCCGGCAGCGCAAGCTCCCCGTGCGGGCCGCACTGGCTGCGGTAGTGGTTGAGCAGCCGACCGCCGACCAGCACCGGAGTGATCGGCCTGGCCCGCTCGGGGTCGGTCCAGACGGTGAGGCCCGGGATCGCCGCGCACGCTGCCTCGAAGGCAGCCTCGTGCCGCAGGCCGCGCAACCGCTGGTCGTCAGCGGGCCGCACGAGCAGGACCGAGAAGATGCCGCGCTCATGCAGGAACACGAGCACCTGAAAGCCCACGAAGTCCTGCACCCAGGCCACCGGGCCAGAGAGCGGGCCGGGCTCGGCTCCGGGCAGCAACTGGTACTGGCGGTCGACGTAGGCAATGCCGGTGTCGCCACCCAGGGCGGCGGGCGCCCGCCACTCCTCCGAGACGCGACCGATCCTTCCGGAGGCGTCGACCACGAGGTCCGCGGCCAGGTCCGCGCCGTCGACCCGTATGCCGTTCGCCCGCCCCGCCTGCGTGGTGACCCCCTCCGCGTTGCCTCGACGTAGCGTCAGCCCCGTTGTGGCAAGGGCGGTGTCGCGTATCGCCCGCTCCAGGGTGGATCGCCGGCAGCGTAGCCCGCCCCGGATGACCGACCCGTCAGGCAGCGTCATCGGCACCGGCTCGGCACCTGCTTGGAGGGCGCGCTCGTATGCGGTGGGCGCTTCTGCCAGCAGCGCCTGGCCCACCTGCCATCGGATGCCGTGGGCATGGTGGAATTGCATGACCCCATGGCGCGGCCAGCTGCCATCGGCCCGCGGACCGGCATCCCTTTCCACGACCGTCACCTCATGGCCGCGGTGGGCCAGACCCATCGCGAGGACAAGTCCGGTGGGACCGGCTCCGATGATCGCGCAGCGCATGACGCCCCCTTGCGAGTGAATATATGGTCCTCGATCGTTGCCGTCTTTGTTCGTCACCCAAGATCGGGTTACTATCAGTGAGGTCAATACACTGAGGGTGAGGCTAACGATTGCTGGTGTCAAGCGGTTTGTTGGTTCGGGGAGCGACGCGATGAGCACGATGTCCCCACGTCCGTACCGCTCCGCTCTGCGCGAGGCTCAGGCACGGGCAACCCGACGCTCCATCGTCGAAGCCGCCACTTCGCTGTTCGTCGTGCGCGGGTATGCCGCCACGACGATCGATGCGGTCGCTGAGGCAGCCGGAGTCAGCCGCAAGACGGTGTTCCAGTCGGTGGGCGGCAAGGCACAGTTGCTCAAGCTGGCCTGGGACTGGTCCCTCGTTGGGGACGACGAACCGGTTCCGATGGCGGAGCGCCCCATGGTCAAGCGCATTCAGGCGCAGACCGATCCCGAGGTAGCCATTGCCCTGTGGGCGGCCATGCAAACGGAGATCGCCGCGCGAGCGGCCGCCCTTGGCCATGTGCTCGAAGCTGCCGCCGACGTCGACAGCGATGCGGCCGAGCTGCTCGCCCTTTCCGAGAGCCAGTCACGTTGTGGCGCGGCAGCGTTCGCCGCCTTTCTCGACTCCATCGACGGGCTAGGACCGGGGCTGTCACAAGACGAAGCAGCCGACATCTGCTGGGTCCACCTTTCGTTCACGGCATACCGGCGTCTGGTGATCGCGCGAGGCTGGAGTCCCGAGAAGTTCGAACGCTGGCTCGCCCGCAGCGTCACGCTGAACCTCACCGCGGAGTGAACAATGGCACCGGCCCAAGTTGCGTACCGACCGACGACCATTGGTGGGCATCGAGGCCGGGGTGCGCGGCTAGGAGGTGACCAATGGTCGTCGTTGCGCACGGAGCTTGTCGCGATGCGCAGGCTAGGACCCCACCCGAGCGACACCCCCTTGTTGCCGCCCGGGGGCGAAGCGAGGATGGGCAGATGACGACAACGGAGTCGACCCAAGCAACTACGCCCTGGGACGGCGCGATCTTCGACGGCACGTGGCGGCCAGCGACGTCGACGGTCGATGTGATTGCACCCGCGACGGGCAAGACCATCGCAACGGTGGGCCAGGGGACCCCTGAGGACCTCGACGCGGCCGTGGCCAAGGCCCAAGCGGCTCAGCGGGACTGGGGAAGAGCCACGTACAACGAGCGCGCC
Source organism: uncultured Actinomycetota bacterium (assembly GCA_963724925.1). GTDB lineage: Bacteria > Actinomycetota > Actinomycetes > Actinomycetales > Dermatophilaceae > Phosphoribacter. The sequence continues at coordinate 15,340 of CAVRXF010000051.1, forward strand.
GCGGTGCTGCGCAAGGCTGCCGTGTTGTTGCGGCAGGATCCCGGCCGACTGCTGAGCTGGCTCGTTCCCGAGTCCGGATCGGCAATGGGCAAGGCGCAGTTCGAGACCGGGCTGGTCACCGACGAGCTGGACGAGGCAGCGGCGCTGGCCGCCCAGCCCTATGGCGAGCTGCTGCGCAGCGTCAAGCCGCGCCTGTCGGTCGCCCGGCGCCTGCCGGTCGGCATCGTCGGGGCCATCTCGCCGTTCAACTTCCCCGGGATTCTGTCGATGCGCTCGGTGGCCCCGGCACTGGCGCTGGGCAACGCCGTGATCCTCAAGCCCGACATCCGCACGCCGATCTCCGGCGGTTTCGTGTATGCCGAGCTGCTCGCCCAAGCGGGCCTGCCAGACGGCCTGCTGCACGTGCTGCCCGGCGGCGCCGAGTTCGGTCAGGCGCTGGTGCGACACCCAGGAGTCCCGTGCATCTCGTTCACGGGATCGACACCGGCCGGCCGGCAAGTCGGTTCCGCAGCGTCCTCGCTCATGAAGAAGGTCCACCTCGAGCTAGGCGGCAACAACGCGCTGCTCGTCCTGCCGGACGCAGACCTTGCGGCCGCGGCGTCGGCCGGTGCTTGGGGGTCGTTCCTGCACCAAGGCCAGATCTGCATGGCCACCGGCCGCCACCTGGTGCACACCTCAATGGTGGAGCAGTACACCGCCGCCCTCGCCCAGAAGGCCGACCGCATCCCGGTCGGCGACCCCACCGACCCGGCCAACGCCCTTGGACCGCTCATCGACGAGGGCCAGCGGGACAAGGTGCACCACCTGGTCACCGAGACGGTGGCCCAGGGTGCCACGCTCGCGGCCGGAGGCACCTACGACGGTCTGTTCTACCGGCCCACCGTCCTGGCCGCGGTGCCCCAAGGCTCGCCAGCTTTCGCCGAGGAGATCTTCGGGCCGGTGGCGCCGGTCACGGCATACCGCAACGTCGAGGAAGCGATCGAGATCATCAACGCCTCCGAGTTCGGCCTGTCAGTATCGATCCTCACTGGCAACCCGTACGCGGCGTTCGAGCTCGCCGAGGGGATCGAGTCCGGCGCAATCCACATCAACGACCAGACCGTCGACGACGAGGCGGTGATCCCGTTCGGCGGCGTCAAGGCCTCCGGCAGCGGTGGCCGGTTCGGTGGGCACGCCAACCTGGACACGTTCACCTATCTGCAATGGGTGACCGTGCAGTCGCAGATCGAGCCGTACCCCTTCTAAACCCCTACGCCTCCGGTGGAAGCACCACACCGAAACCAGCCACCGCCAGCCGCAGCAGCACCTGGCCGGGCGCCAGCAGGTCGGCGATTCGCGCGGCGCTGAGCACCTCGAGCTCACCGAGCCGAACGGCATACAGGTCTGGCCCGACCAGCCGCGCCCGCTGCAGTTCGATCGTGTTGTGCCAGACCTTACGTCGCGCCTCCCGCAGGAACCGCTTGCTGGCGCGCTCGTTGAACGGACGCAGCAAGCGGTCCGTGAGCCGCAGCGTCGACTGCGCCGCCAGCTGCTCGTTCTCGGCGCCGACCCTGGAGACAAGGATGGCGTCGATGCGCTCATGGTCGCGCCGACGCCGGTCAAACAGCACGGGATTGGTGAAGTCGGCGTCGTCGATGACCGCGAGTAGGGCCTGTGGCAGGTCGTAGTTGATGTGCGCGTTCATCCCGAGCAGCACGTGACGCAGCGGCGGCAGAGAGGCTGGCGCCGCGAAGGCCAGCCGCCAAGGCCGCGGCACGCGCCCGCCAAGGAGCTGAGCCTCTACAGCGTCGAGATAGAGGTCGGCGAATGCGACGTCCCAGCGCTCCACCCACGCCGAGTCTTCGAACTGACCAGCCTCGACCTCGCCGCCCACCGCGACCGTGGTCCGCCGGTAGGTGTCGAGGAACGCGGAGTGGGCCCGAAGGTCCCCTGGCAAGGCCGCACCGAGGGTGTCCATGCGGGACAGCGCGTCGCCGATGCCGCGTGTCGCGTCGCTGCCGACCTGGTCCATCACGTCTCCCACCGCCCAGCCGTCAAGGGGTCTAGTCTCGCGCGACGACCTCGGAAATGTGCCTGACCCGGGAATGTGCGGCGGAGCGGGCTCGGGCGACCTCTGCGCCAGGGCGGTCACACCTCGGTATGCCGCGCCGCGTCCTCGAGGTGCTTGTGGAAGAACGCTTCGATGCGCCGCCGTGCATCGGTCGCCGACGCCTCGTGGTAGCCGGCCCCCATGAGCCGGGCGGCCACCGCCATCAGGACCGAGCCGCCGCTCGGCGTGGTCGTTGATGAACGCGTGACTCGCGTCGGAGTACTCCTTGACGTCGTGATCCACGCCGACTGCGGTCAGGGCTGCCTCCAGCCGGGCGGCGGCCCCTTTCAAGCTGGGGTCCTTGCCGCCGAAGCTGCCGACGATCGGACACGCGCCCCCAAGGAAGTCGGCGCTGTACTTCTTCTTCGACGTCGCGCCGTAGTTGACGCTGGACACGCCGAACTGACCGCGAGGGGCCAGCAGCAGCGCGAACCCGCCGCCCATGCAGAAGCCGATGACGCCGATTCGTCCGGTGCACTGCGGGTGCTCCGCCAGCCATCTGCGGATCGCGTCGATCTCGTCGAAGGACCTGCCGCTGCCGGCGCCGGCCTCGCGCATGACCCGCACCAGACACCGCATCTTCCGGCCATGGCTGAGCAGATTGGGGGCGGCAGCGAGGAACCCGGCCGTCGCCAGCCAGTCCGCCTGGTTGCGTAAGTCGGCGCTCATCCCCTCGACATCGTGGATCACGACGATGCCGGGCCACGGCCCTTCGCCAGCCGGTGTCGCCAGGTAGACAGGCAGGTCGCCGTGGGGCGTCGGGACGGTCACGTCAGTCATTGGTGTCCCCTGTAGCGAAGTGAGTCGGCGGCGGACGTGCTAGCGGCCGAGCATTTTCTGCATCCGGTCGGCCACCGTGCCGATAGACCGCAGGGGCATCAGGCGCGAGAACCGGTCGAGCATGCGCGCGTCGCTGCCTATGCGCCACCGTTGAATGCCTTTCTCGATGACCTCGACGATCTGCCGCCCGGCATCTGCCGGCGCGGTGGTCTTCGGCGCTTTGCCGGGCTGGCCCTGCGGGATCGGGATGTCGACGCCGGAGTTGACCGGCATGTTCGTCCCCACGGCGCCCGGGAACACCACGGCGGGGACTACGGTCGAGCCGCGCAGTTCGGCGATGAGGCCTTCGGTGAACAGCTTCACCGCCGCCTTGCTCGCGCCGTACGCGCTCTGGCCCGGGAACGGGATCAGCGCTCCCATGCTCGAGACGTTGACCAGGCTTGCCTGTGGGCGAGCGGCGAGGACCGGCAAGAATGCCTTGGTGAGGTAGACGGTGCCCCAGAAGTTCACCGCCAGGACCCGTTCGATCTCCTCGACTTTGAGCTCGGAGACCGGCGCGAAGCGGTGGATGATGCCGGCCACGTTGACCAAACCATCGACCTGTCCGTGTGTCGCTGACACTGCGCCTGGCACAGCGTCGACAGCTCCTCGGTCAGTGATGTCGATCGGATACATGGTGAGCCGGTCGCCAGGTGAACCTGCCAGGGTGGCCGTCTCCTCGAGGCCGACTTGACTGACGTCTATCGCGGCCACTCGCGCCCCACGCCGCAGAAGTTCCAGCACCACTTCCCGCCCGATGCCGTTACCGCCGCCGGTAACCACGAAGACCTTGCCGCTCACCTGCATACCGCCACCTCCGTCGTAGGTCCGCTCACTCGTCGGCATCATCCTCGCCGCCCGCTAGTGTCGGGACACAGGGCTGCGTCTCGGGCACGGTGAGGGGACTCCTGCTGACCAGCGCGTCCGCGGGACTCCCCGTGCACCAAAGGCGGCCTCACCGACGGAGGACCCTGACAGAGAACGGCGACCGCGGATCGGCTCACCGCCCTCCTGTCCCTGTCCCGTTCTGCTCGACGCGCACAGGCCCGACCCCGGACCCCGGTCCGTCATGAGAGCAGCCAGTAGACCTCCGTCCACTGCTGATCCGGGTCGTCGTCGTGCGGTCCGTAGACCTCCCAGCGGGTGCCGTCCAGCCGGTGCCCGTGCGCAGCGCACCAGGCGAGAACGGCGTCATGGGCCGCCCCCACGTTTCCAAAGGGGCCGTTGTGGACGGTCGTGGCTGCAGTCCCGGCGGGCAGCGCCGATGCCACCACACGCCCGGTGAGCGGGCACGCTTGGTCGAGCAGCACGCCGACCTCCACGTTCGGCACGCTGTCCAGGTACAGCATGATGTTGGGGCATCCCCGGGTGATCGCGCCCGCGTGCAGGCACTCCCACACCTCCCCGAGAAGCTGCCCCCATAGCGCGGGGAAGTCTTGCCACGACGTCCTCGCGGCGACCACGGCGGTCCGCCGCGACCCGACCTGAGTCAGGCTTACCTCATAGTCCACGTGGCCATCATCACCCCCAGTCACCGGCACGTGCAGCGGCGTGGAGTCGGAGGTCCGAGACTCGAGCACATCAGCGAGGCGCTACCTGTGTCGACACGCGGAACGCTCCAGGTGTCGCGGAACGACTGTCGCCGGGTGTTGTACCGACCGACGACCATTGGTCGACACCCAGGCCGAGATGCGGGACTGACGGGTCCACCAATGGTCGTCGGTGTGCACGAAAGGCGACTGACGCACGAGGAACTGGTCGAGTTCGAAGTGGTCGCCTCAGCACTGGAAACGCAATTTGGGGAACCGGCGGACCGCTAGCTGAGGGCCCAGTAGCATCCCGGCACATGGGCGCACACGTGGTCCGCGACGACCGCGTGCTTCGCGCCACCAAGGCCCTGTCGGTCTTCATCTTCCCGTTTCTGCTCGCCGGATTCGCGATTCTCTACCTGTTCCCCGGCGAAACCGGACGGCTCTTCGCCTGGGCCATCGCCCCGACGATGACCCCGACGGTGCTCGCGTCGGCATACCTCGGAGGCGCCTACTTCTTCCTTCGCGCCACGCGCGAAAGCCACTGGCACGTCATCAAGGCCGGGTTTCCGGCCGTCTGGCTCTTCGCGACGATCCTCGGGGTGGTGACGATCATGCACTGGGACCGGTTCAACCACACCCATCCCGCCTTCTGGGTGTGGACCGCGCTCTACTTCCTCGCGCCCTTCCTCGTCGCAGGAGTCTGGCTCGGCAACCGCCGGTATGCCGGCTCGCCGGCTCCGCTGGAGCCGCGCCTGAGCGACGGGGCGAGATGGGGTTTCGTCGTGGTCGGGCTGGTGGCGCTGGCCCAGGGCGCCGCCATGGTGGCCCTTCCGTCGGTGGTTATCCCGATCTGGCCATGGGCGTTGACGGAGCTGACCTGCCGGGTGATGGGCGCGGTCTTCTGCCTCGGCGCCGCGGGTCTGGTGGTCCTCGTCGACGACCGCTGGAGCACTGTGCGGCTCATGGTCCAGGTCGAGGTGGTCATGTTCGTTCTCATGAGCGTCGCCGCCGTGCGGGCGCGCGCCGAGTTCGCCACCGACCGGCCCCTCACCTGGGTCATGCTGACCGGCTTCACCGCCATTCTCGTCGGGACCGGCGTGCTCTGGGTGACCAACGAGCCGCACGGCGTGAGTCGTGCGGCCCGTTGACGTCACCGGCACGCTCAGTTGCGTGGCGGGTAAATCCCCTCCAGGGCGATGCACCAGTTGGTGACCAGGTAGGGCTCGACATTCTCGTGCGGCTGGTTACCGCCGGTCGAACCGGTCATGGTCGGGCTCATCGCCAGGTCGGCGGTCGTGCCATACGAGGTGCCGGCCGCGGTGAACGCCGGGACTGCACCTGACGGGTTCTTCGTGGTCGCGGCTGATGCGGCCGCCACCGGATGGTTATGGGCCGGGATCTGGGCTTGGGTCAGTGTCACCGCCTCTGCACCCCCCGACTCCCCCTGGACTCGGTCGGAGAGCCCCGGCCCGTGACCGAACCCCATCGACACGCGGCCGCGCAGGTCAGGCAACGCGAAGGTGGTCACCCCGTCGCCGCCGTACTGGGTGCCCAGGAGCGAGAACAGGGCCGTGTTCTGCGAGATGGCCAGCAGCTGACCCTGGCAAAGCGCCCACCCCAACGGGGCGAAATTGAAGCCGAAATTGCGAATCTCACCGAGATATGGGTCGGTCATGAGGAACTCCAGTGGGTGAGTAGGGACCCTGATAGGCGCGGGCAGCAGGTCCGCGGACTGGTCATCCGACCAGATCTTCGTCATAGTGTGCCGTCAAAAGAGAAATGTCCGACAGCTCTTGCTTTGAGTGGCCCGGTCTGCGGATCGGAGGAGGGGCATCGATGACGAGATCGGGCGTGGACCGGCGAGCCCGTGGGGCCTTGCGCGCACGGTTTAGCCCGCGTCCTCGCCCTGATCGCGCTGCTGGTTGCGACGGCCGGTGTGGTGGTCTCGACGGCGCCATCGCTGCAGCCGACGGGCCGACGACGTTCGCCAACGCGACCTCCATCGCCATTCCGGCGACCGGGTCGGCCAACCAGACCGGGCCCGCGAGCCCGTACCCGTCGAACATCACCGTCTCGGGGATGGCCGGCTCCGTGAGCGTTGTGAAGGTTGCGTTCAACGGCCTGACCCACAGCACGGTCAACGACATCGACGCCATGGTGGTCGCGCCATCCGGCGAGAACCTCGTGGTGCTCTCCGACGTCGGCGACCCGAACACTCTGGCCTTCGCCAACAACGCCACGCTCACCTTCGACGACGCGGCCGCTGGACTGGTGCCGTCGGGCAACATCCCGACCGGCACCTACAAGCCCACGAACACCAACGGCGTCGACACGTTCCCGGCCCCCGCGCCTGCACCCTCGTCGCAGACAACGCTGGCCGGGGCGTTCACGGGCATCAATCCCAACGGCGTCTGGAGGCTCTACGTCGTCGACGACGCCACGGGCGACATAGGCACGATTGCCGGCGGCTGGAGCCTCACCGTCACGACCGAGGTCGCGGCGGCAGCGACGAGCACCGTCGTCACCACGTCAGGAACGCCCTCGACCACCGGGGACTCGGTGAACTTCACTGCACGTGTCACCTCCGGGGGCTCTCCGGTGACTGTCGGCTCGGTCCAGTTCAGCGACGGCGCCACGAACCTGGGAGCGCCCGTCGCGCTCAACGGGTCCGGCGTCGCCACCCGGTCCACGATGGCGCTGGCCGAAGGAACCCACGAGATCCGAGCGACGTACAGCGGCGCGACCGGCTTCCTGACCAGCAACGGCAGCGTCACGCAGCGCGTCGACAACGCGACGGTGGTCACTGGCAACACCTTCTGCAACACGGGCCCCCTCACGGTCCCCGCGTTGGGCCCGGCCCAGCCGTACCCCTCGAACATCACCGTGTCGGGGTTGACCGGCTCCGTCACCAAGGTCACCGCCACGCTCAAGGGACTGTCGCACGCCGTCCCCGTCGACCTCGATGTCCTGCTTTCCGGCCCGCAGCCGACGACCAACGTGGTGCTGCTCAGCGACTCCGGCGGCAACTCGGCCGTCGGCCCTCTGAACGTGACCTTCGACGACGACGCGACGGGTGGGGTGCCGAGCACCCTCGTCAGCGGCACGTTCAAACCCACCGATGACGACACGCAGGGTGCGGACTCGTTCCCCGCCCCGGCGCCGACCGCCGAGCACCGCGACAGCCCTGTCGACGTTCAACGGGTCCGCTCCGAACGGCGTCTGGAGCCTGTGGGTCAACGACGACGCGTCAGGTGACGCCGGGGCAATCGCCGGGGGCTGGTGCCTCACCGTGACCACGCCCAGCCCGACGACCACGACAGTGGCCTCGTCGCCCAACCCGTCCACCTTCGGCAGCCCGGTGACCTTCACCGCGACGGTGGTCTCCGGTGGCAGTCCGGTCACGACCGGGTCGGTGCAGTTCAGCGACGGCGGGTCTGCGCTTGGTGGCCCGGTGCCGCTCGCGGCCGATGGCACGGCCACCTTCACGACGTCCGCGCTGGCGGTCGGGACGCATCCGATCACGGCGATGTATGCCGGCACGGCCGCTTTCGCGTCGAGCTCGGGCAGCGTGAGCCAGGTCGTGAACCAGCTGGTCACGACCACGACCCTCAACTCGGACACGAACCCCTCCAGCGCCGGCCAGGCGGTGACCTTCACCGCGACGGTGGTCTCCGGCGGCAGCCCGGTTAATGCGGGGTCGGTGCAGTTCAGCGACGGAGGGTCCGCGCTTGGTGGCCCGGTGGGGCTGGCGGCCGATGGCACGGCCACCTTCACGACGTCGGCGCTGGCGGTCGGGACGCATCCGATCCTGGCCACCTACAGCGGCACAGCCAATTTCGCGTCGAGCTCCGGCAGCGTGAGCCAGGTCGTGAACCAGCTGGCCACGACCACGACCCTCACCTCGGACACGAACCCCTCCAGCGCCGGCCAGGCCGTGACCTTCACCGCCACGGTGGTCTCGGGCGGCAGCCCGGTCGCGACCGGGTCGGTGCAGTTCAGCGACGGCGGGTCTGCGCTGGGTGGCCCGGTGACGCTGGCGTCCGATGGCACGGCCACCTTCACGACGTCCGCGCTGGCGGTGGGGACGCATCCGATCTTGGCGACCTACAGCGGGACGGCCAATTTCGCGGCGAGCTCCGGCAGCGTGACCCAGGTCGTGAACCAGCTGGTCACGACTACGACGCTCACCTCGGACACGAACCCCTCCAGCGCCGGCCAGCCGTGACCTTCACCGCCACGGTGGTCTCGGGCGGCAGCCCGGTCGCGACCGGGTCGGTGCAGTTCAGCGACGGCGGGTCTTGCGCTGGGTGGCCCGGTGACGCTGCGCCGATGGCACGGCCACCTTGACGACGTCGACGCTGACCACGGGCACGCACCCGGTCCTCGCGCAGTACAGCGGCACGGCCGATTTCGAAGCGAGCTCGACCAGCCTTGACCAGGTGGTCAACAAGGTGGTCACGACCACCACGCTCACCTCGGACATCAACCCCTCCATCGCCGGGCAGGCCGTGACCTTCACCGCAACGGTGGTCTCGGGCGGCAGCCCGGTCGACGACCGGGTCGGTGCAGTTCAGCGACGGCGGGTCCGCGCTGGGTGGCCCGGTGACGCTCGCGTCCGATGGCACGGCCACCTTCACCACCTCGACGCTGGCGGTGGGGACGCACACGATCCTCGCGACCTACACGCGGCACGGCCGATTCCGAGGCGAGCGAGGCCACGCTCGATCAGGTGGTGAACCTCGTCGCAGACGCCGGTGGGCCCTACGTGGTGGCCGAAGGGGAGACGCTGACGCTCGACGGCTCCGGCTCCACCTCGGGCGCGACCTACGAGTGGGATGTCAACGGGGACGGCGACTACTCCGATGCGACCGGCCTCGCGCCAACCCTCACCTGGGCCCAGCTGGAGGCGCTCGGCATCAACGACGGCCCGTCCAGCCACGCCGTTGCGCTGCGCGTATCGCTCGCCTCCAGCACGGTGACAGACACGGCCACCCTCGATGTGACCAACACTGCGCCGGCGTCCGTGGTCACCGGGAATCTGGCCGCGACGGTGGGGGAGCCGTTCACCGTGAAGGTCGGCGCCGACGACCCGTCGACGGCCGACCTGGCCGCCGGCTTCCACTACACCGTCGACTGGGGCGACGGGTCGCCGGTAGAGACCATGGATGGGCCCGCGGACCCGCCGGTCACGCACACCTACGCAACTGCCGGACCGGTCGCGGCGTCGTTCACCGCGACCGACAAGGACGGCGGCCAGGGCGAACCCACGGCGGTGCAGGTGCAGGTCGATCCGGCTCTGACCCCGACGCCGACCCCGTCACCCCTCCGGCGTCCAGCGACGCCTACGGTGTCAACGCAGGAGGAAGAGTCGTTGGCGTCCACCGGCGCAGCCGTCGGCTCAGTGGTTTTGGCCGGCGGAGCGCTACTGGTGACAGGTGTCGGCGTGCTCCTTGCGGCGAGGCGTCGTCGTCGGCTCACCCGGGACAGCTGAGCACAGGGCGGCGCCGGCCACGGCGCGGCTGGCATCGAGAGACATCCCAGGAGCTTGAATGTCAAGCAGCAGCCTCGTTGAGGTGGTGCGACCAGGCGGTGGTCTCGTTGTAGCGGCTGCCGGTCTTGAGGCAGCCGTGCAGGATGCCGACGAGGCGGTTGGCCAGCTGGCGCAGGGCGGCGTTGTGCTCGTTGCCTCGGGTGCGTTGGTGGTCGTAGTAGGCGCGCGCGCCGGGGGAGGCGCGCAGGGCGGCGAACGCTTGGGTCATCAGGGCATCGACGAGCCGGTCGTTGTGCACGAACCGGGCGGCGACGACCTTCTTGCGGCCCGAGGCGCGGGTGATCGGGCTGGTCGCGGCGTAGTTCTTGCGGGCCTTGGCCGAGGCGTACCGGTCGGGGGCGTCCCCGAACTCGGCGAGCACCCGGGCACCGAGAACGGCGCCCAGACCCGGCTGGGACTGGATGATCTCAGCGTCCGGGTGCTGGCCAAAATGGGCCTCGACCTGGCTTTCCATGGCCTTGACTTGGGCGTTGAGGGTGCCCAGGAGGGCGACCAGTGCCTGCACCGAGACCGCGTAGGCGCCCGTCACCACCGCCGGCTGGCCCAGGTGTGGTGCCCGCAGCACGGCCTGGATCGCGGCGGCCTTCGCCGGGATGTCTCGGCGCCGGGCCCGTTTGAGGGCAGCGCTGATCTGGCCCAGGCTCAGCCGGGCCGCCGTGGCGGGGTCGGGCGCCTTGGCCAGCAGCTGCAGGGTGTCGGCGGCGTCGAGGTCCTCGAACGCCTCCACCGCGGCCGGGAAGTACTCCCGCAGCGCGTGCCGCAGCCGCTGCGTGGTGCGGGTGCGCTCCCAGATCAGCGTCTTGTGCATCCGGGCGACGACCTTGACCGCCTCGGCCTGGTCACTGTCCAGGGCAACCGGGCGCAACTGGTGGGCGTCGGTGCGGACCATGTCGGCGAGCATGTGCGCGTTATGGACGTGGCGGTGGATGCGGTGCAGGAGTCGCTGGCCCGGCGGTGGGAGGTGCTGCGCCCGCATCTGAACGAGCGGCAGCGTCGGTTGTGGCTGGGGTCGGAGGCTCGGGAGTTGGGTTCCGGCGGCGCAGAGCGGGTGGCGGCGGCGCTGGGTGTGGCGGCCGATACCGTGCGCCGTGGCCGTGGCGAGTTGGACGGTTCCGAGATTGTCCTGCCGGGGCGTTCACGCAGGCCTGGGGGCGGCGCAAGCGGGCCGAGGAGCATCAGCCGGGTCTGGAGCTGGCGCTGGACGATCTGGTGGATCTGGCTACCCGCGGGATTCCCACCTCGCCGCTGCGGTGGACGACGAAGTCGCTGCGTGAGCTGACGACAGCGTTGCAGAACAAAGGGTTCCGGCTTACGGACAAGGTCGTCTGGCGGCTGTTGAAGCAGGCGGGCTACAGTCTGCAGGCCAACGTCAAGACCGCCGAAGGACGTCAACATCCCGACCGGGACGGCCAGTTCCGGTACATCAACGACGCCGTCCGCGACCACCAGCGCGACGGCCAGCCGGTGATCAGCGTGGACGCGAAGAAAAAGGAGCTGATCGGGCCGTACAAGAACGCCGGTCGGGAATGGATGCCTGCCGGGCAGCCCGAGCAAGTCAACGTGTATGACTTCATCGACCCCGAGGCCGGCAAGGTCACCCCGTACGGGGTCTACGACGTGACCGCGAACACCGGCTGGGTCGGCGTGGGCACCGACCACGACACCGCCGCGTTCGCCGTGGCCACCATCGGCCACTGGTGGGACCAGGTCGGCCGGGCCTGTTACCTCGACGCCACCCGGCTGCTGATCACCGCCGACGGCGGCGGCTCCAACGGCTACCGGACCGGGCAGTGGAAGACCGAGTTGGCCGCCTGGCTGCCCGCACCGGGTTGACCATCACCGTCACCCACCTGCCACCGGGCACCAGCAAGTGGAACAAGGTCGAGCACCGGCTGTTCTCGTTCATCTCCATGAACTGGCGCGGCAGGCCGCTGACCGGCCACGAAGTCGTCCTCGAGACCATCGCCGCGACCACCACCGCCACCGGACTGACCGTCCACGCCGACCTCGACACCACCGCCTACCCCACCGGCATCAAGATCCCCAACCAGCACATGAAGACCCTCACCGACACCGGCGTCCTACGCTGCCACGACTACCACGGGGAGTGGAACTCGCGTTTGTCGTAGCGGGTGGCGACTGCACGGGTGCCGCGGAGCTTGTAGATCGCTCGTTCCACGATGTTGCGCTGCCGGTATGCCTGGGCGTCGAATCTCGGAAGTCGACTCCCGGTGCTGCGTCGCTGGTGGGCTGCGATCTGGTCGCTCTACAGTGGGATCACGGCCTTGATCCTGCGGTTGCGCAGGTGCTCCCGGATCGCCTTAGACGTAGAATGCCTTGTCCGCCAAGACCGCGTCAGGACGACACCGTGGCCGGCCCTTGCGGGCCGATCGCACCGCGAGTTTGACCAGGACCAGCTCGAACGCCAGCGAGTCGTGGCGCTGTCCCGCGGTGGTGACCTGGTCAACGGCTGACACCGGGTGTCTGCCGACAGGTGGATCTAGGTACTCAATCCGCCGCGGGACCGGCCAATGCTACGAGATCGCGGGGTTTGTCCTGCCCGCTACAGGATACGTGTCATTCGACCTGCCCCCTGTGTGCGCTGCTGACCGCGAGACGACCTGCGCAGGTCGCTCGACGCGACCGAAGATGCGTCGTGCAGAGCCGTTAGCAGGACCTCCGCGGGCACGTCCTTCGGCGGCTCTCGTCGGGCGCCGGCTGCATGGAGATGAGCCGGACCACGGTGGAGACCACCGCCACCAACCATTCCTGCTCGCCCCGGACGCAGCCCCGCTGCAGCTCGGTGAGCACACTCTGCCAGGTCGCGTGCGCCGACCAGCGCCGATGCTGGTTGTAGACCGTCTTCCAGCACCCGTACCCAGCCGGCAGGTCACGCCACGGCGAGCCAGTACGCGTGCGCCACAGCACCCCGTAGACCACCTGCCGGTGGTACTTCCACGGCCGCGCCATCCGGGGCGAACGATCCGGCAGCAAAGGCTCCAACAGAGCCCATTCCTCATCGGTCAGGTCATGGCGATCATGCACTGCACTAAGCTTGACCCGAGAAGCGAACGCCGGTGGCCGAAAGGCAGCAGGAAAGCGCGACAGCATGACTGGCTCCTCTGCCGGTAGCTCGCGGAGAACTGGCCGGATACGAGCTGTTGCTGGACCTGAAAGGGAGCTGACGCGGGTCAGGTAAGCCTGTGCAGAGACGACTGACAACGACCTGGAACCGAAGGACAAGTTGGACGGCTGATGAAAAAAACAAAGACAGCGGGAGAAACAACGACGACGACGGGTGGAGCAGTGCTGAACGGACCGGAGGACGAACCGTCCGACTGGCAGTCGATCGACTGGGCAGAGCGACGAGCAGGACGTACGGCGTCTGCGGCAGACGGATCTTCACGGCGATCGCAGGCAGGGGACCTCAAAAGGGTCAGGAACCTGCAGAAGTTGATGCTGCGATCCCGCGCGAACACGCTGCTGAGCGTGCGGCGGGTGACCGAGCTCAACGCTGGCCGCAAGACCGCGGGCATCGACGGGAAGCGTAGTACTGCTCGCGTCGCAGAAGATCTGAAGTGGCCGACTGGGTGCAGCAACGCTCCGAACCGTGGAAGGCCCGCGCGGTCAAGCGGGTGTACATCCCGAAAGCGAAGGGCAACAAGCGACCGCTCGGGATCCGGTGATCGTGGACAGAGCGCTGCAAGCGCCGCGTGGTCAACGCTTGGAACCTGAGTGGGAGGCACGATTCGAGCCGAAGAACTACGGCTTCCGACCGGGCCGCGGCTGCCATGACGCGATCGAGGCCATCTTCAACGTCGCCAAGGGAGCGAATCCGAAGCGGCTGTGGACCCTGGACGCGGACTTGGCAGCGGCGTTCGACCGCATCGACCACGAACAACTACTCGACCAGCTCGGCGGCTTCCCAGCCAGGGAGACGATCGCCGGGTGGCTGAAGGCGGGTGTGGTCGAAGAGGGCCGGTTCGCGCTGACCGAGCAGGGCACTCCGCAGGGTGGGGTGATCAGTCCGCTGCTGTCTGAACATCGCTCTGCACGGGATGGAACAAGCTGCCGGGGTCCGACACCTGACAACCGGCACGCATGTCCGAGGTCATGGCACCGGGCTCCCCGACCGTGATCAGATACGCCGACGACCTGCTCGCCTGGTGTCACCAGCCGTGACCAGGCGGAGCAGGTCAAGGCTCGGCTCGCGCTGGCTGGCCCCAGGGGTCTGGCCTTCAACGAGGACAAGACGCGCTCGTCGCCCTCGCGAGGGCTTCGACTTCCTCGGGTTCCCGTGCGCCGACAGTCCGGCAAGCTGCTCATCAAGCCGAGCACGGCGGCGCTGCAGACGGGATCCGCGAACGGCTCGCGCACCGAGATGCGTGCCCTGCGAGGGGCGAACGCCGCGGCGGTCGCGGCAACGGCTCAACCCCATCATCCGGGCTGGGCGGCCTACACCGCACGGTGGTGTCCAGCAAGACGTCCACCAAGCGCTGGACGCGTATGTGTGGAGGCTCGCCTTCAAGTGGGCCGAGCGCAGCCAGCGGAGCAAGCCGAAGCGCTGGTGGAGACCCGCTACTTCGGCGCGTTCAACAGCGCCCGGCGAGACAGCTGGGTGTTCGGCGACCGCGACAGCGGCGCCTACCTCGCCAAGTCGCCTGGACCAGATCATCCGACACCAGCCTGGTCAAGGGCCGGTCGTCCCCCACGACCCCGCCCTCATCCAGTACGGGCTGATCGGCGAACGAACGGCACCTGGCGGGGCAGGGCCGGCGCACCTGTGTCAGTGCAGCACTGGCGCTGTCCGGTCTGTCGGGGGCTCCGCTGCACGCCGACCGTCCGCCACAAAGCCCACAAGAGTGGGAACAGTGGCTGGCGGCCACCCGCAAGGCGGTAGCCAAGAGCTACCTGCCGTGCGGGAGGGCGGCACACCGGGCGAGACCAGAATCGTCTCATCCACGCCCAATGCCAACGCCGACACGTCGGCGACGGCACGGGCACAGCACTTCTGCGCTACCCTGTGAGCCACAGGGCAGCTGAGCCGGATGCGGGAAAGCGCGCGCCACCGGCGCCGGCCTGGCATCGAGAGGTCAGAAGGTGCGGTTATGAGGGGTCTATAAGAGCACCTACGGACCTCTCGGCGCAGGGCCGGCACAGGGTCGGACCCGCAGGCCCGGGCCCGCAGGCTTCCCTCCCGCATTTACATAGTTTGGCTATCTATATATAATGGTCCGCATGACCCTGAACCCCGAGCTGCTGCTCCTTGCGAGCGCCCGGCTATCGCGGTGGGCATCGCGGTCGTCCGAGCTCGGCCTGCCCGTCGCCGCCGCCCGGCTACTGTCGCTCATCGAGGAACTGCAGCCGGTGCGTGTCTCGACCCTGGCCCAGGCTGACCAGACCAGCCAGCCCACGATGACCACCCATGTCCAGCGCCTGGAGCAGACCGGCCTGGTCAGCCGTGGCCCCGATCCGGACGACGCACGCGCGACCTTGGTGCGGCTCACCGACGAGGGAAGCGCCAAGCTCGCCGACGTTCGGCGGCGCCGCGCGGCGGTGCTGACCCCGTATCTGGCCCAGATGTCCGAGACCGACCGTCGCCGGTTGGCCGCCGCCCAAGCCGCTCTCGTCGACCTGCTCGACCGCGTCGAGCCTGCCCCCGCCCCGAGGAAGACCGCCTGATGTTGCTCAAGCAGAAGCAGACCAAGACCGTGTGGGTCGTCGCGTTCGCGTGCGTCATCTCGTTCATGGGCATCGGGCTGGTCGACCCGATCCTCAAGCCGATCGCCGACTCCATGGACGCAACCCCGTCGCAGGTGTCGCTGCTGTTCACGAGCTACTTCGCGGTGACCGGGGTCGCGATGCTCGCGACCGGCTGGGTGTCCAGCCGCATCGGCGTAAAGCGTACCCTGCTGCTCGGCGTCGCCCTCGTCATCGCTGGCGCGGCTCTTGCCGGCGCCCAGTCGTCGATCGACGGCATCGTGGCCTTCCGAGGCGTGTGGGGGCTGGGCAACGCTCTGTTCATCTCGACAGCGCTCGCCACCATCGTGTCCGCAGCGGGCGGCTCGGTCGGGCAGGCCGTCATCCTCTACGAGGCTGCCCTGGGCCTTGGCATCGCGGTCGGCCCGCTCGTCGGCGGGGTCCTCGGTTCGATCGGCTGGCGCTACCCGTTCTACGGCGTTGCTGTCCTCATGCTGGTCGCGCTGGTCGGGATTACGTCGCATTGCCACGGTCGCCGAAGCCGACCACCCGCACCTCGCTGGCCGACCCGCTTCGCGCACTGGCCCACCCGGGCCTGCTGTCGGTCGCGGTTACTGCCCTGCTCTACAACTTCGGGTTCTTCACGTTGCTCGCCTTCACCCCGTTCCCCATGCAGATGAACGCCTTTGGGGTCGGTTGGGTCTTCTTCGGCTGGGGGGTGCTGCTGGCCATCACGTCGGTCTTCGTCGCACCCTGGCTGCAGCAGCGGGTTGGCACGGTACCGGCCATCATCGGCGCGCTTCTGATGTTCTCGCTGATCCTCGCGGTCATGGCCATGTACACCGACAGCCGCGCGGTCCTGGCCACCTGCGTCGTGGTGGCCGGCGCCTTCCTCGGCATCAACAACACCCTCGTGACCGAGACCGTCATGAAGGTCTCGCCGCATCCGCGCGGAGTCGCGTCATCGGCATACAGCTTCGTGCGCTTCGGCGGCGGGGCAGCGGCTCCCTGGGTCGCCGGGCTGCTCGGCGAACGAGTCTCGATCCACGCGCCCTTCTGGCTCGGCTCGGCCACGGTTGCCGGTGCGGCCCTGCTGCTGGCGATGACCCGGAGCCATCTGGCGCACATCGAAGCCGCGCCCGCGCATAGTGTCGACGAAGCGCAGCTGGTTACCGTCGGCGACGGCTGAGACTGGCCGCGGGTCGCACAATGGGGTCATGACCCCCGTGAAGACCTGTCTCTGGTACGACGGCAACGGCGAGGAGGCCGCCCGGTTCTACACTTCGATCATCAAGGACTCGGCGATCGGCGACATCGGCCGCTACACCGAAGCCGGCCCCGGCGAGCCGGGCAGTGCGATGGCCGTGGAGTTCACCCTCGGCACCCAGGCGTTCGTCGCACTCAACGGCGGACCCCAGTTCCCGCACTCCGAGGCAGCCTCTATCCAGGTCTACTGCGAGGACCAGGCCGAGGTCGACGCGTACTGGATCGCCCTCACCGAAGGCGGCGAGGAGAGCATGTGCGGCTGGCTCAAGGACCGGTACGGCCTGTCCTGGCAGATCATCCCCACCCAGCTGATGGCTCTGCTCTCCGACCCGGACCCCAGCCGTGCGCAGCGGGCCACCGAGGCGATGCTCACCATGCGCCGCCTCGATGTGGCCGCCATCCAGGCGGCTGCGGACGACGGCTGATGGCTGCATGACCCGGCCCGGCGGCGACAGCATCTCCCGTCGCGACGTACTCCGCGGCGCCCTCGGCCTGGCCGCTGCTGGAACGCTGGCCGCCTGCACCGGGCCGTCCGGAAGCGACGGTATGCCGTCGGGCTCGTTCGCCTCGCCGCCGCCAGAGCGCCCCGCGCCCGGTCAGCGGGTCGTCGCGCTCAACCTGACGCCACGGCCGGTCACGCTCGATCTCGGCGGCCCGACCGTGAGCACGTGGGCCTACGGCGATACCGCTCCCGGTCCGACGGCCCGGGCGAGCGCAGGCGACCTACTGCGCATCCGAGTCGACAACCAGCTGCCCGCCGAGACGACGCGTGCACTGGCACGGCATCGCGCTGCGCAACGACATGGACGGCGTCGCCCGGGCTGACCCAGGACCCCATCGCCGCGGGCACGGCATACACGTACGAGTTCACCGCCCCCGACCCCGGCACGTACTTCTACCACCCGCACGTCCGGGGTGCAGCTCGACCGCGGCCTGTACGGCGTGCTCGTCGTCGACGACCCGGCCGAGCCGGGCGGCTACGACGCCGAGTGGGTGCTCGTGCTCGACGACTGGGTCGACGGCACCGGCCGGACCCCTGACGAGGTGCTGGCCGGCTTTGTCGCCGAGGGCGGCACCGCGACCCCCGCGGCGGGATGGGCGGCATGGCACGGCATGATGGGCCAGCCGATGGGCGCGGCCGCCGTTCGGCGGTGCCGGCGACGTCGACTACCCGCACTTCCTCGTCAACGGCCGGGTCGCGACCGCGCCGGCGACGTTCAGCGCGCCGGCCAGGCCAGCGGGTGCGCCTGCGCCTCGTCAACGCCGCGTCGGACACCGCCTTCGGGTCGCCCTCGGCGGGCACCGGATGACCGTCACCCACACCGACGGCTATCCCGTGCGTGCCCCGTGACGACCGACGCGCTGTACATCGGCATGGGCGAGCGCTACGACGCCCTCGTGACCCTCGGGCGACGGGGTGTTCCCCCTTGTCGCGGCGCCGTAGGGCAAGTCCGGGCGAGGGGATCGCCTTGGTGCGCACCGGTGCTGGCGCTGCCCCGCCGGCTCGGCGCCCGGTCAGAGAGCTCGACCGCGCCGGTGCTGCGTCGGCACGCGACCTGCTGCCCGCCGAAGCCGCGCGGCTGCCGTCGCACGAGCCCGACGACCGCGTGCCCCTGATCCTGACCGGACGAGATGCGGCCCTACCGGTGGGCCATCAACGGCGCGACCATACGGGCACAACGAGCCGATCGACGTCTCGGGGGGCGAGCGGGTGCGGCTGCACGGTGCGCAACATGACGATGATGTCCCACCCGATGCACGTGCACGGGCACACCTTCGCGCTTGCCGCCTCGGGGCTGCGTAAGGACACCGTCATCGTGCGGCCGATGGAGTCGTCGGGTCGACGTGCAGGCCGACAACCCGGGCCAGTGGATGGCCCACTGCCACAACGCCTACCACGCCGAAACAGGCATGATGATCGCCCTTCGCTACCGCGGGTAGGTAAGGTCGGTGAGGTGAATCTCGAGAAGGTCGTCTTCGGGTTCTTCGTGCTTCTGGCGGCAACTCTGAACTTCGGCTTCTTCCTCGGCGACATCGCCGACCCGGAGGTCCACAACATCAACGAGCTCTACCTCGCCGTCGTCGTCAACCTCATCGCCACCCTGCTCAAGTTCGGCGACCGCACCCAGATCGGCGCCGTGCACCTGGCGACCAGCTTGGTCGCCGACATCCAGCTCATCTCGGCGGCGAGTGTCTGGATCTACGCCACCCAGGTGGCGGCCGAGGGGATCACCCGCTCGTCCATGTCGAGTGTCGTGTCGCTGTCGGGCGGAGCGCTGCTGGCCAACGTCGTCTCGGTCACTCTGCTCGTCGTCGAGACGGTCTCCTTCCACCGGCGCTGAGCCACTCCCATGGCCAACCTGCTGCTGTTCATCGCGCGGCCCTGGGCCCGCCGGCATACCGCGCCGGTGCGCCGACGCGTGGTCGACGTGCCCACCGAAGCTGCCTCGACCGACGCGATATTCCTCGTCCTGCGGCGGCTGCGGACCCCGATGGTCGTGCTCGTGATCATCTTCGCCGTCTCGGTGGCCGGGCTCAGCCTCATCCCGGGGCAGGACGCCGAGGGCAACCCGGCGCGGATGACGGTCTTCGACGCCTTCTACTTCATGAGCTATACGGCGACCACCATCGGGTTCGGGGAGCTGCCCCACACGTTCACCACCACGCAGCGCATGTGGGTGACGCTGTCCATCTACGCGTCCGTGATTGGGTGGGCGTTCGCCATCGGCACCCTCTTCGCGCTGATCCAGGACCAGAGCTTCCGGGAAGCCGTGCGGATCCAGGCGATGCGGCGCAAGGTCCGCCGGATCGCCGAGCCGTTTCTCATCGTTGCGGGGTACGGGCAGGCGGGTCACCAGGTATGCCGGTCGCTCGACGATGCCCGCCGGCGCTTCGTCGTCGTCGACGACCTCCGGACCCGGATCGAGGCGCTGGCGACGGAGCAGATGACCGTCGACGTCCCGGCGATCGACGCCGACGTTCGCAGCCCGGCAGTGCTCGGCCTGGCCGGCTTGGGACATCGCCACTGCGAAGGCGTGCTCGCCCTGACCGACGATGACGAGACCAACCTCGCGGTCGTCATGACGGTCAAGCTGTTGCGGCCCGGGGTGCTCGTGGTCGCCCGCTGCGGCGACCGCACTGTGGAGGAGCAGATGCACGACTTCTGCGCGGACGCGGTCATCAACCCCAACGACCGGTATGGCGGCTACCTGTTGCTCGCGTTGCAGCGCCCGATCACCTACCAGCTGGTGACCTGGCTGATGAGCCAGCCGGGCACCCCGCTGCCCGCGGCGCGAGAAGGCCTGCATGCTGGGCGCTGGGTGGTCTGCGCCGACGGACAGTTCGGCACGGAGGTCGCCGATGACCTGCGCGCCGCCCAACTGGACGTCACCGTCGTCGACCCGCACGACGGCAACCCTGATGTAACCGGGGCGGTTGGCCTGGTTGCCGGCACCGAGCAGGACATCGCCAACCTGGCCCTGGCCGAGCATGCGCGCCTCAGCAACCCGTCGATCTACCTGTGCGTCCGGCAGAAGAGCAACACGAACGCTCGGCTCCTGCAGGCGCTGGACATCGACTCGGTCTACGTCGCAACGGACCTCGTGGCGCGTGAGAGCCTCGCTCGGGTGGTCACGCCCATCTACTGGAGCTTCGTCGACCATGCGCTGGGCCAGGACGACGCCTGGGCAAGCGGGTTACTCGAGCGGATCGCCGAACGCTGTGGTGAGCAAACGCCCGAGCGGCAGCTGGTGCGGCTGACGAGGGAGCAGACCCCTTCGGTCGTCCGCTGGCTGCGGCGTCACGAGCTGACGTTGGGCGACCTGCTGCGTCATCCCGATGACCGCACTCGAGCCCTGCCGATGTTCCCGCTGCTGTTGCAGCGCGACGGCCAGCCGCTCTTCGCCCCGTCGCTCGACGAGCCACTCCAGACCGATGACGGGATCATCCTGCTCGGCGGCCCCGCGGCCTTCGCAGCGCTGACCGACGCCTTCTTCTACGACGCGGCAGTCGAGTACGTCGCCACGGGCAACCAGGTGCCCTCCACGTGGATTTGGCGACGGATCGCCCAGCGGCGCCACGCCGCGTCCCCCGGTTGACGGTCGGGCTAGGGGTCCCCCTGGTCGGAGGTAAAAACGTCAACGGAGGTGATAGCGAGCGAAAGAGCGCTCGGTTTCACCTCCAGCACTGCTCAGTTTTACCTCCGTCGGTTGGTCACAGCGGACTCACAAGTCACAGCAGTCCCGATCCGTCGCCAATGACAGAGACGATCGGGGCGGTGGCTAGGCGCGCAACCGCTGCTGTCAAGATGACCCCGTGTCTAGCGACCAGACGGTCCGCACCGTCAGCACTGAAATCTTCGGCGAGGTCCTGGCCTTCTCCGATGTCGCTCTATCCGTTGCCCCGGCATCCGGACCGGCTATCGACGAAGAGCTGCACGTCACCGTCGGCGGCATCGAGATGGTCGTCGAGGAGGTCGTCACCCATTCCGGGACCCGCCTGCACCTGGCGCACGGCATACCGCCCGGTCCGCTCGCGGTCAGCTACCGGGCCACCGTCACTGGTCACGCCGCCCCTGCGGAGGCGACCCTGGCCGAGCAGTTCGAGTATGTCGTGCCGAGCCGGTATGCCGACTCCGACCGGCTGGCCGGCGAGGCGCACACCCGATTCCCCGACCTCAGCGGCGGCAAGGAGCTGCTCGACGCGGTCGTGCTATGGGTCAACCAGCGGTTGGCCTATGTCAGCGGGTCCAGCAGGTTCATCGACGGCGCCTCGGAGACCTACCTTGCCCATGAGGGGGTATGCCGTGACTTCGCGCACCTCGTGATTGCGATGCTGCGCGCGAAGGGTATGCCGGCCCGCCTGGCCTCGGTGTACGCCCCGGGCCTGCTGCCGATGGATTTCCACGCCGTCGTCGAGGCGTGCCTGGACGGGCAGTGGTACTCCGCGGACGCGACGACGATGGCGCCTCGGAAGTCCATGGTGCGCATTGCCACCGGCAGAGACTCAGCCGACACAGCGTTCCTCACCGTGGCGCGCGGCAACGTCCAGCTGACCGGCGTAATGGTCAGCGCAGTCGTCGACCCGGATCTGCCCGTGGAGGACCCGACCCAGCTGGTCCGGCTGACCTGACGGGGAGGCGAGGCGCCTGCTGCTCAGGCATGCCGGGGGGCCCGGCCGATGAGAGCCGCCACGCCGACCAGCACGATGGTCAGCCCGAACTGCAGCTCGGTCGCGAAGAAGTCGTCGTGCTCCGGCCGATGCGCGTCGGCCCCGCCGGTCGAACCAAGCAGCGCCGAAAAGCGCGCTTGGGCAGCGTGCTCAACGGCTGGTACCGCCCGCACGTGGCTGGCGCACTCCCGGCCCACCTGCCGTCCGACCTCGCACATGAGGCAGGCCAGACCCTCGCCGGTGCGGTCGCGTCGTCCACCTCGCTGCCCGGGCCGCTCGGTGAGCAGCTGCTGTCGGTGGCCCGCACGGCATACGTCGACGGCAGGCACGCCGCCAACCTGGTCGGCGCGGCCGTCCTGCTCTGCGGTGCCCTGACCGCGTGGCGGCTGCTGCCCCGGCCGCCCCAGAACGGCTGAGCCCTCGGCAGCTCAACGACTTGGCACTTGCGCTGCTGCGTCTCCTGGACTTGTTCGATGCTCCACGATGCATCATGGAGGAGATGACAAGTCCTGGAGTTGTTCCGGGTCGACGTCCATTCCGGTCAGGAGCAGTCACGGTGTCCGAACCGCAGCTGCACGTGCGGCTGTTCGGGCAGGTCGGGCTGCGCTACGGGGACGAGCCGCTGCCGCCGCTGGACTCGGCCCGGGCCGAGTCGCTGCTGGCCTACCTGCTGCTGCGCCGTGACGCGCCGCAGCCACGACAGCGGCTGGCCTTCCTGCTGTGGCCTGACTCGACCGAGGTCCAGGCCCGCACCAACCTTCGGCACCTGCTGCACAACCTCCGACGCGACCTGCCCGACCCTGACCGGTTCCTCGAAGTGACGCCGAGGGCCCTGCGATGGCGAGCGGACGCGCCGTACTGGCTCGATGTCGCCGCCTTCGAGCGGGCGCTCGCCGCAAGCGAGGCCGACGGCGCCGCTTCCCGCAGCATCCTGGAGGAGGCGGTCGCGACCTACACCTCGGACCTGCTCGAGGACCATTACGACACGTGGCTGGCCGAAGACCGGGAGCGGCTGCGGCACCAGTACGCTGCCGCGCTCGAGCGGCTGGCCTCGCTGTGCGAAGGCGCCGGCGACCTCGGCGTGGCAGTCCAGTATGCCGAGCGGCTGGTCCGGCACGACCCACTGCGCGAGGAAGGCTACCGGCTGGTCATGCGCCTGGCCGGCGCCCGCGGTGACCGCGCCCGGGCCTTGCAGGCCTACCACGCCTGCGTCACAACCCTCGAGAACGAGCTGGGCGTGGCCCCGTCGTCGGCGACCCGCACGGCATACGAGACTCTGCTGCGGAACGAACCGCCAGCTTCGACGCCAGTCCCGGTCGGACCCCCGAGCCGTCCCGGCTGGTCGGGCGGTCGAGCGAGCGGGCGCTGCTGAGCGGCGCCTGGCGTGCGAGCGAGCAGGGCCGGGCGGCGCTCGTGGTCCTTGCTGGTGAGCCGGGCGTGGGCAAGACGCGGCTCGTCGAAGAGCTGCGCTCCTGGTGCGCCCGGCGCGGCGCCCTTACTGCCGAAGCACGTTCGTATGGCGTGGAGGGCTCGCTCGCGTACGGTCCCGTGGTCGCCTGGCTGCGCGCACCCGCCTTCCGAGATCGGGTCCGCCGGCTGGACCGGCCCCGCCGGACCGAGCTGGCCCGCCTGCTGCCTGAGCTGCTCGCCGAGGCCCCCGACCTACCGGCCCCGCAGCCCCTGCCGGAAAGCGAGCAGCGCCAGCGGCTCTTTGACGCCATCGCCCACGCGTTGCTCGGGACCTCCCGGCCGACGCTTCTCGTCGTGGACGACCTGCACTGGGCCGACGAGCAGACCCTGCGCCTGGTCCACTACCTGCTGCGGGTGCAACCCTCGGCTCCGCTGCTGGTGGGGGCAACCGCGCGGCTCGAGCAGCTGGACCAGGGCCATCCGATGCTCGAGCTCCTGTCCGCGCTGCGGGCGATGGGCCGGCTCGCTGACATCGAGCTGGGTCCGCTCAGCCGCGACGAGACGGCCCAGCTCGCCGGGGTCTCCGGGGCCGCTGCCGAGGCGCTCTTCGGCGAGACTGAGGGCAACCCGCTGTTCGTGCTCGAAGCGATGCGGGCCGGTTGGCCGCGCGGCGCACGGCTGACCTCCAAGGTCAGCGCAGTCATCGAGTCGAGGCTGGCTCAGCTCTCGCAGCCGGCCGGGCACCTGGTCGCGGTCGCCTCGGTGATCGGTCGGGAGTTCGACGCCGATCTACTGGCTGACGTCAGCGACACCGACGCAGACACCGTGGTGGGCGGGCTGGACGAGCTGTGGCGGCGGCGCATCGTGCGCGAGCGGGGAAGCGACGGCTACGACTTCAGCCATGACCGGATTCGGGAGGTCGCCTACCTCGGCCTCGGCCCGGTGCGCCGGCGCCATCATCGGCGGGTGGCCGAGGCCCTGCTTCGCCGGCATACCGACCAACCGGGACCGGTGAGCGCAGTCATCGCGAGCCACTACGAGCGCTCGGGCGCTCCGGAAGAAGCGGTCCGCTGGTTCGGCGCAGCGGCCGAGGCGCAGCAGCTGTTGTACGCCAACGCCGAGTCGGCCCACCTCGTGGAGCAGGCCCTGGACCTGCTCCGCGAGCTGCCAGCGGGGCCCGGGCGCGACCGCCGCGAGCTCGAGCTGCTGCTGGCCAGCCTGGCCCCGCTCGGCACCCTCGAAGGGTTCGGGTCACCACGGCTCGCGCACGCACACGAGCGGGCCCTCGAGCTGGCCACGGCCCAGCGAGTCGAGCCGGCGCCACCGCTGCTGCGGTCGCTGGCCATGCATGCGCTCATTGGGGGCGACTTCGGGGCGGCCAAGCGCTTCGGCGAGCAGCTGCGGCTTCGGGCCGAGCGCGACGGCGACGACGTGCTTGCCGTAGAGGGCGCCTTCGTGCTCGGCAACGCCGCATTCTGGCAGACCGACTTCGCCACTGCACGAGAGCAGTTCGAGGTGGCGGTGAACCGATACCAGCCCGCGCACCACTCGACTCACGTGCTGCGCTACGGGCTGGACCCGAAGGTCGTCTGCCAGAGCCGCCTGGCCAACACCCTGTGGTTCCTGGGCGACCCCAGCGCCGCCCGCGTGACCCGAGACGCTGCGCTGGCGTTCGCCGACGAGATGGGGCACCCCTACAGCCGGGTCGTTGCGCTCATCTTCGCCGCCGTCCTCGCCGTGGACATGCAAGACGAGCAGGCCGCTCGCAGCTACGTGACGCGGATGCGCGAGGCCAGCGTCCAAGGGCGCCAGCTCGAGGCGGCAGGCGCCGTCTTCTCCGCGTATCTGGATGTCCTCGACGGTCAGGATCCCGCTGGCGTCGTCCGAATCCGCCAGACGATCGAGCAGCTCGGCGGAGTCGACGCCGCACCGGGCATCCACGCGATACTGACCCGCGTCCTGCTCGCCGCATGCGTCGCCACGCAGGACGCGAACGCCGGACTTCACACGGCGGAGCAGCTGTTGTCGATGGGGCGTGGCGCGCAGGTGTGGGAGGCCGAGGCGCGCCGCCGGCATACCGAGTTTACGGCCCGCATCCGCTCGTCGTAGCGGACCCCCGCTCCTGGCGACGGGCGCGGAACGGTTCCGGAACGCCCGCCGTCGCAGCCTTGCTCTCATATCCGAGAGCGAGAGAGCCGAGATGAACCCCTATCCCACGGCGGTGGCCGCAGTCCACCGCGCCGTCCGCGAGCTGCGCGCCACGATGGTCGGCTCGGTCCACCTTCCGGGCGACCCGGGCTATGACGCCGAGCGGCTCGGCTGGAACCGCAGCGTGGACTCCAGGCCCGCGTTCGTGGCCGTTTCCGCCGGCCCCGCTGACGTGCGGGCCGCCGTCCGAGCCGCGCGTGAGCACGATCTGGCCTTCGCCGTGCAGTCCACGGGTCATGGGGCCGTTTCGCCGGCCGACGGCGGGCTGCTGCTGAAGACCTCCTCGATGGCGACGGTCGCGGTCGACCCCGCGGCCCAGACCGTCCGGGTTGGCCCCGGGGTCCTCTGGGACCAGGTCATCGCGGCTGCCGCGCCGTACGGACTGGCGCCGGTGTCAGGGCGCTGCTCCTCGGTCGGCGTCACGGGGTACACCCTCGGGGGCGGCACCGGCTGGTTGTCTCGTAAGCACGGCTTCGCGGCCGACAGCCTGCTGCGCGCCGAGCTGGTGACCGCCGAGGGGCAGGCAGTGGTCGCGAGCCCGCTCGAGCATCCGGACCTGTTCTGGGCGTTGCGCGGCGGTGGGGGTAACTTCGGCGTTGTAACCGCGATGGAGTTCCGGCTCTTCCCGGTGGCCTCGGTCTACGGCGGCATGTCGCTGTATGCCGTGAGCCGGGCTGCCGAAACGCTCGCCGCCTACCGTGACTGGGCGCTGGAGCAGCCCGACGAGCTGAACACCGAGGTGCTGCTGCTCAAGCTGCCGCCGTCGCCGCTCATCCCTGAACCGCTGCGTGGGCAGCGGATTCTCGCGATCCGGGCGTTCTACCTCGGCTCCGCCGACCATGGCCGTCGGCTGCTCGCCCCGCTGGTCGCTGCGGCCGGCCCGCCGCTCGCGGACGGCTTCGCGGTGCGCAGCTTCGCGGATGCGAGCGCGGCAACGAACGGCCCGCCCGCGCCACCCATGGCAGCCACCCAGCATTTCGACCTCTTCCACGACGTACCCGACGACGTCGTGGACGCCATGGTCGAGGCGGCTGGCGAGGGCGTGGACTCGCCGTTCGCGTTCGTCGAGCTGCGGAACTGGGGCGGCGCCATGGCTCGCCCGGGCCCAGACGCTGGGCCGACCGGCCACCCGGATGCCCCGTTCTCGGTCAATGCGGTGGCTGCGCACGGCCAGGCATACCCGCGCGACACCGTCGACGGTTTCATGTCGCGGCTGGCCACCCGGCTGGCGCCCCATGCCACCGGTGGGTCGTTCCTCAACCTGCTGCTGGACCCGACCAAGACCCGCAGCGCCTTCACCGAGGCGAACTACGCGGGGTTGCTCAACGCGAAGCGCACGTGGGACCCCGGCAACTTCTTCCGGGGTGGCCACAACATCCCACCCGTCTGGTCGTACATCGAGTCGGCCGACTACCCGAAAGGAACCCGCACATGAGCACGATCCTGGTGACCGGCGCAACGGGAAACGTCGGCGCACACGTCGTTCGAGAGCTGCGTCGCCGCGGCTCGTCTGTCCGAGCCCTGGTCCGCGATGCGGCCGTGGCAGCCGTCACCCTGGGTGACGTGGACCTCGCCGTCGGTGACTTCGGTGACCCGCCGTCCTTGCGGCGCGCGCTCCACGGCGTGGACCGGGTCTTCCTCACCTCCGCGGACGGCCCGGACAAGGTCGCCAACGAGACCGCCGTCATCGACGCCGCCGCGGCCGAGTGGGTGCAGCAGATTGTCAAGCTCTCCACCGTCCATGCGCGCTCCGGGTCGCCGCTGCCGACCTTCGACTGGCACGGGCGCATCGAAGAGCACCTCGCCGGTGCCGGCCTACCGTCGGTCGTCCTTCAGTCGAGCTTCTTCATGTCCAACCTGCTGGCATCCGCGGACGCCGTCGCGCACACTGACCGACTGTTCGTCCCAGCGGGTGACGGGCGGGTCGCGATGATCGACCCCAGGGATGTGGCCGCGGTAGCTGCGGCGGTGCTGACCAGTGAGGGCCACGATGGGCGCACCTACCTGCTCACCGGTCCGGAGGCGGTCAGCTTCGGCGACGTCGCCGAGGGGCTTTCCCTCGGTGCCGGACGGCCGATCGCCTACGTCGACGTGCCCGAGGAGGCGGCGCGCGCCGGCCTCGTATCGGCGGGTATGCCGGACTGGCTGGTGACGCAGCTGATCGGCGCGTTCGCCCTGGCTCGCGAGGGCGGCTACGTCGAGACCAGCGACTGGGTGCGCGCGCTGACGGGCCGGTCGCCGCGCACTGTCGCGGAGTTCGCCCGAGACTATGCCGCGGCCTTCACCTCCGCTAGCGGCGACCGCGAGGCGGCGAGCGCCTGAGCAGACTGGGGGCTTGGGACACGAGGGCACGGCGGTTGTCATCCGATGCCGGACTTGGGCTATGCTCTGGGTCGCTAATCAACCTATATCCGATCTATCCGACATAGTCGTTTCGGTGTCTCCGGTCGGACCCACCCGCTCGCCGGGGGGTGCTGCTGGTGACTAAGGTTTCGAGCGACCCCGTTTCGTCTTGTCCTGGCGTCGACGGGTGGCACGACCGCAGGGGCTCGTGCCCGGAAGACAAACTCCCACGTCACGTTGGGTCAACGCGGATGCACGCAATCGACAAGGAGCCTTGACATGCAAGAACCACCCCTCGGCGCCAAGCTCAGCGCGGAGTTCCTCGGTAGCTTCTGGCTGGTCTTCGGCGGCTGCGGCAGTGCTGTTATCGCCGCCAAGTTCCTCAACAACGGGGTGCAGCTGGGCATCGGGTTCGCCGGAGTCGCCCTGGCCTTCGGGCTGACCGTGCTCACCGGCGCGTTCGCGCTCGGACACATCTCAGGAGGGCACTTCAACCCCGCAGTGTCGCTGGGTCTGGCCCTGGCCAACCGCTTCCCGTGGCGGGACTTCCTGCCCTACGTGGTCACCCAGATCCTCGGCGCCACGGTCGCCGGTGCGGTCCTGTTCGTCGTCGCGAACGGCATCCCTGGGTTCAGCGCATCACAGAGCGGCTTTGCGACCAACGGCTATGGCGACCGCTCGCCTGGCGGCTACAACCTGTTGTCGTGCTTCGTCATCGAGGTCGTGCTGACGGCGGTGTTCCTCTACGTCATCCTCGGCAGCACCGACGACCGGGCCCCCAAGGGGTTCGCACCGATCGCCATCGGGCTGTCGCTGACCCTGATCCACCTGGTGAGCATCCCGGTGACCAACACCTCGGTGAACCCGGCCCGCTCCCTCGGCGTCGCCTGGTTCGCCGGAGCGCCAGCGCTGAGCCAGGTCTGGTTGTTCTTCCTGGCGCCAGCGATCGGCGCGGCTATCGCCGGTGCCTCCTACACGGTGGTGACCGCCGCCCGCAGCACGGTGGACGAAGGGGTGGCCAACAACCCCTGAGCCGGCGCAGCGATCAGGCTCGCGCCACGGCATACCGGCGCAGGGCCTCCTGGCGCTCGACGTCGTGGTCGACCAGGCGGGTTGGATAGCCGCGGGCGTAGCCGTCGGCATGCTTCCACGGCTGGTGTGCGGCAGCCCCGGGCAGATGGGCCAGCTCGGGGACCCACCGGCGCACGTAGTCCGCATTCGGGTCGAAGCGCAGCCCCTGGGTGACCGGGTTGAAGACGCGGTAGTAGGGCGCCGCGTCTGTGCCGGTGCCCGCGGTCCACTGCCAGCCGTGGTTGTTGGAGGCCAGGTCGCCGTCCTGCAGGTGCTCGAGGAAATGCCGGGCGCCGACCGGCCACCACACATGCAGGTCCTTGACGAGGAAGCTCGCGGTGACCATGCGCACCCGGTTGTGCATCCAGCCCTCGGCGAGCAGCTGGCGCATGCCGGCGTCGACGAGGGGGTAGCCGGTGCGGCCGCGCGCGCCACGCCTCCACCGCCGCGGCCACATCCGGCTCGTCTACGTCGGCATAGCCGAAGTCGCGTAGCTCGGAGCGCAGGTCCGCCCATGCCGACGCGGGCTGGTGCCACAGCACGTCCGCGTAGAACTCTCGCCAGCACAGCTCGGTGACGAAGCGCCCGACCGACGCGTGCCGTCCCCGCCCGGCGAGATCGGCAAGCACGGTGCGAGGGTGGATTTCTCCGTACTTCAAGCTGATCGACAGCCGGCTCGTCGCGTCGAGGTCCGGCCGGTCCCGGTCGGCGCCGTAGCCGTCCAGCGTCTGTGTCGTGGAAGGCCCGCCAGCGCTTCAGCGCGGCCGCCTCGCCCACCTCGCCGAACGCCGGTGCCTGGCCGTCGGTCTTGGGCAGCTGCTGGGAGGGTATGCCGTTCGCCCACGTCAGGCGGCGGGGCAGCGGCGCCGGTTCGGGCCAGCCGTGCGCCCGCCAGGCTCGCGCGTACGGTGAGAAGACCTGGTAGGGCGTGCCGGCGTGGGTCAGCACTCGGCCGGGCCCGACGGCATACGGAGAACCGGTCTGGACGAGCGGGATGCCCATCGGCTCCAGCGTCCTGGCGACCTCAGCGTCGCGGCGCCGTCCGTACGGCGTCGTCTCGCGTGTCACATGGACTGCGTCGGCGTGCACCTCTTCGGGCGACGCGTGCTACCACGGTCGACGGTGCGCCTTTGCGGACCACCAGGTGCCCGTCTGTGCTCTCCGCCAGCGCACGGACGGACGCCAGCAGACGGGCGGTGCGGACCGGACTGCCCCCGAGCAGTTGGGGATCGAGCACAAAGAGAGCCACGACCTCCCCGGAACTGGCGGCATCGTGCAACGCCGGGTGGTCATGCAGGCGCAGGTCCCTGCGGAACCACACGACCGATCTGCTCACGTGGTGGCCTGCGTGGTTGGCGTCACTGCGTGTTCCGTTGTAGGAGCAACTGGGCGACATCGAGCTGGCCCAACATCGAGACCGGCCTCGCGGGCGGCGAAGTAGTACTCCCACTTGCGTCGCGTCATCTCGGGAAACCCCCGCCGCGCGACCGCCGGCCAGCGCTCATTCAGCGTCCGGCGCCATCGGCGCAGCGTCTCGGCATAGTGCGGACCGAAACGATGGACCTCGCCCACGTGCAGCTGCGTGTGTTCGGCGCAGACCCGCTGCAGGGCTGGCACCGAAGGGATGCGCGCGCCGGGTGCGACGTGCTTCTGGGTCCACCCGTAACCGCCACGCGCGGCCTGGTAGCTCTCGTCGGAGGTCAGGATCGACTGGATGACTGCGGTGCCCCCCGGTGCGAGGACCCGGTCGATGGCGAAGAGGTATGCCGGCCAGCGGGCCTCCCCAACGGATTCGACCATCTCGACGCTGACGACGGCATCGAACGTGCCGACGACGTCGTGGTAGTCCGAGAGGCGAATGTCCACCCGCTCGGCCAGGTCGAAACGGTCGACCCGGCGCTGGGCGTGCCCGGCCTGGTCGGTCGACAAGGTCAGGGTCGTGACGTGGGCGCCTCGGCGGGCGGCCTCCACCGCCAATGCGCCCCATCCAGTGCCGATCTCCAGAATGTCCATGCCGGGCGCTACCCCGGCCCGGTCGAGCACCGCGTGGATCTTGCGGATCTGGGCCTGCTCGAGTCGCTGGTCAGCCCAACGGCGAGACGTGTCGAACAAGCCACTGCTGTAGGTCATCGTGTCGTCGAGGAAGCCGGCGAACAGGTCCGTGAACACGTCGTACTGGGTCTGCAGGCCGACCGGCGGGTCGGAGTCGACCGCGGCGACGGCGGCAGTGCGGTCCAGCTGCGCCTGCAGCCAACCAAGGCGACCACGGCCTGGCGCGGACAGTGGCGCCAGTAGCGCGGCGATGGCGTCCGCGAGGTCAGTCCCGGGTGCTGCGCGCCAGTCACCGGCCAGATAACCGTCCCCGACCCCGATCCCGGCTTGGTGGGCCAGCCGCTCGAACAGGGCGGTCGGGCGAACGATCTCGATCGTCGGCGCTTCTGAGGACAGCGCGGAGCTCCTCGAACCGAGCAGGGAACCATCGGGCAGCACGACCCGAACCGGAACTCGGCGGAGCGCTGCGGCGACCAGTTCACGGGACACGCGGGCGCGCACGCACATGCGGCGCACGGGTTCGCGTCGTAGGCACGCGGGGTGAGATGCCACCGTCATGGCTTGACCTCCAGCACTGGCAAATCTGGGTCGGTATGCCGGCGTCAGCCGAACTCCCCCGGCGGCTCGGCTGACGGCTAGACCCCCGAATGCCGGCATTTGCTGTTGTCAATGGTTCGTGGCGAGCCTAGGCTCGGCTCCACCTTGTGTCAAATGTCTGTTGAAGGTAGGTGCCCGTTGGACCGAGGCGTGGCCAGTCGAAGGTTACTGAGAGTCCGCCTAGTCTAGACAAACTATGTACACGATCAAGCGTGCGGCCGAGCTGACCGGGGTGGGAACCGCCACGCTGCGCGCTTGGGAGCGGCGGTATGGCGTGCTCGCGCCGCCCCGGACATCCGGGGGCTATCGGCTCTACGACGAGCCGGCGATCGAGGCCATCAGGACGATGCGGGCTCTCGTCCGGTCCGGCTGGGGTCCCCGCCAGGCTGCGCAGGAGATCCAGCGTCGCCGGCTCAGGCCTCCCGCGGCCGCGCCCGAGAGCGCCGATGACGAGGCGTTCGCACCGCTGCGCCGGGCCGCCCAGGATCTCAACGCCAATGCGCTTCGGGACGCGCTGGAGGTGGGGCTGGGCCGGGGGACCTTCGAGCGTGCCGTCGACGAATGGCTCATGCCCGCGCTGGAGGCCATCGGGGCCGACTGGGGGAGCGGGCGGCTGTCGGTCGCCGGAGAACACCTCGCGGCGAACGCCGTGCTGCGCAGGCTCGCCACGGCATACGATTCCGCGGCCCGTGAGACATCCGGCCCTCGCGTCGTGCTCGGGCTTCCCCCGGGGGCTGCGCACGAGCTGGGCCTGTTCGCGTTCGCGGTGTGCGCTCGCCGCGCGGGCCTGGCCACGACCTACCTCGGCGCCAATGTCCCAGTCGAGGACTGGGTCATCGCGGTCGGCCTGGAGCAAGCGCCGTACGTGGTCCTGGCGGCTCCGCGCCCCGAGGACCTAGCGCCGCTCACGGACGTGGTTCATGCCGTGCGAGCCGCCCATCCCCAGGTGCGCATCGGTGTAGGAGGTCGCTACCAGGCTCAGGCCCCCCCGCCGGCCGAACCGCTAGGCCACCGGATCGGCCCGGCCGCCGATCGGCTGGCGCGGCTGCTGGCGTCGGGCTGCGGGGATGGGCTAGGAGCCTGCCCGACGGAGCCGCTGCCGCCGCCGAGTCGATACGATACTGGACGCATCCGAGCCCGCTATCACATCGACTCCGGCCAGTGGCCGACATCAGTGGCTAGGAGCCGGCCCAGTCCGGGTCTGCAGACGTGAGATGAGCGGGGTCGACGCTTCCCGGGGCAGGGCGGGCGTCCGACCCTTCGAGCGCAGCCGCCACGGCCGCATCGAAACCGAGCAGCCCGCCGCTGGCCGGCCCAGTAGCTCCCAGATGTCCTCCTCCTTGCAGACCACCTCGTGGATGAGGCTGCCGACCAGCGGCTTGGCGATGGACGCGGGCACGGGTGTGACCAGGCCGACCCAATGGCTGGCCAGCCACGGCGTGAGCACGGGCACCGTGAGGACCAGCCGCCGGTGGCAGGCCGTCGGCTCGAGCGAACCGCTGGATCATCTCCGCGTAGGTCAGCACGTCCGGGCCGCCGATGTCGAAGGTGCGGTTGACGTCCGGTGGCAGCGTCGCCGCGGCAACGAGGCAGGCCAGCACGTCCCGGATGGCGATCGGCTGGATCCGGTTGCCCAGCCACTTCGGCGCGACCATGACCGGCAGCCGGCGGGTGAGGTGGCGCAGCATTTCGAAGGACGCCGACCCTGACCCGAGGATGACTGCGGCCTGCAGCACCACGGTAGGCACGCCGCTGTCCAGCAGGATGCGGCCCACCTCGGTCCGCGACCGAAGGTGCGCGCTCAGCGTCGCCCCCTCGGGATGCAGCCCACTGAGGTAGACGAGCCGGCCCACTCCGCCTGCCTTCGTGGCGGTGGCGAACGTCTGCGCCAGTTCACGGTCGCGCCGCTCGAAGTCGGCCCTGCCGTCCATCGAGTGCAGCAGGAAGTACGCCGCGTCGACACCCGCGCACGCCCGCTGCACGGCGCGTTGGTCTGTTGCGTCGCCCTCGACGACCTGCACGGCCGGCGCCCAGCCGAGGCTTTCGACCCGCCTGGGCGTCCGGGCCAGCACGACAACGCGCCACCCTGCATCGAGCAGCGCCGGCACGAGCCGCGACCCGATGTACCCCGTTGCCCCGGTCACGAGGGCCGTTCGTTGCGGTTCGGTCGCCCATGGGCGCATCCTCCCGGCCCCATCGAGTGGTCAGTAGATGCCATCCTCAAAGGCCGTCCTTAACAGCATCTGCTGACCTCTCGATGTCATGGATCTCCCCGCTCAGGTCAGGGCACGGAACAGCGGTGGCAGCACGAACAGCATCGACATCGACCAGGTGACGTGGGTGATGATCGGAGCCAGTACGCCGCCGGTCACCCGGCGTTGCAACCCGACCACCAGACCTAGGACGACCGCGGCGAAGACGAGCATGAGGTTGCCGCCGGCCAGCGTGGTCGCGGCATACAGGACCGTCGACCAGGCCACCGGGTGGACCCGCCCGATGGCCGCATAGGCCGCTCCTCGGAAGAACAGCTCCTCGGCCACGCCGTTGACCAAGGTGATGAGGGAGACGACGACGAGTGAGGCGTACCGCGCGTGGTCGAGGACATCGTCGATGGCCGACTTCAGCACCGGTACCCGGGCGACCACGAGGGCCCCCAGCGCGAAGACGCCGACGAAGAACAGGCCGACCGCAATGGGCTGCACGATCGGCCGGGCGTGCCGCGCCCCGCCGCGGGTGTTGGCCCAGCCCAGGTGCAGCGGGCCCGACGCGAAGGCACCGACTGCCCAAACCGCCCCAAGGGCGAACATCGCGTAGTAGAACCGGTCGTCCCCTGGCTGCAGACTGAGCGAGTAGCCGAGCAGCGCCGCGCCCGTGACCGCCGTGACCGCTGCGACGATCCGCCGGCGCCGGAAGGCGCGGTCGCTCTCGCCATGATCCCGGGGCACGATCGTGCCCAACGACGCCCGCAGGAACCGCTCCAGCTCCCAGGAGCGGCGCGGACGCTCCGAATCCGGCCGGTGGCCGCCGCATCAGCCGCGCCACTGCAGGTGAGCGGTCCGCAGCCGGTCCCACAGCACCTCGCGCTCGGCATCGGTCAGGTCCGCCGGGGCGAAATGGAACTGGCGCTCGAGGGTCTCCCAGAATGTGCCAGGCGTGTCGAGGTCGCGTGTCGATGGCACGCCGCCGTCGTACCGAGTGAGCACGAGGTTCTTCAGCGCCCACGCGGCGTCTGCGGTGCGCTGCTGGACGCTGACCCAGGCGACGAACCCGGACCGGGGGTCGGTCGAGAGGCGGATGTGCTTCTCCTGGAAGTCCGCCATCGTTGCCGCGGGGTCGGCGAAGTCCATGCCGTCGAAGACGTCGATGCGCCGGTCCTGCTGCAGCCGCCAGCCGTCGGTCAGCGTGGACCGGGACAGCTCGACGGTGAACGGTCCTTGGGTGTGCCGGCCAGGTCGCAGTGGCAGGGGTTCGTGCAGCCCGAGCCCGAGACCGACGTCGACCAGCCAGCTCTGCCCGTCCAAGGCGACCGTGAGGACCAGGTGGTTGCCGTTTGGCCCAGGGGCGGTGCGACCGGGCATTTGCACGCCGCCCACATGACGCTGCACGGCATACCCCAGCCGCGCGAGCAGCCACGAGAAGGCGCCGTTGAGGTGGTAGCAGTACCCGCCCCATCCGGCGACGATGCGCGCGGCCGACTCCTCAGGCGCGATGCCGACCGGTCGCCCCAGGGCGATCCCGACGGTCTCGTAGGGGATCCGCTCGACGTGCGCGATGTGCAGCCGGCGCAGTCCCTCGGCCGAGGGCGGGCCCGGGTCCGGCATCCCGAGCCGTCGCAGGTACCCCGTGACGAGCGAATCCACGCGCCTACCGTAGGTCAGGCCCGCCCGCGCCGGCTGATCAGGCCCGGATGCCGTGCCGGTGGGCGACCCGCGCGGCCTCTTGACGGCCGCTCACCCCGAGCTTGCGCAGGATGTTGGAGACGTGCACGCTCGCCGTCTTGACGCTGATGTAGAGCTGGTCGGCGATCTCCTGGTTGGTGCGCCCGGCCGCGAGGCCCGCGAGGACCTCCCGCTCGCGCTCGGTGAGGCCATACACCTCGAGCGGGTCCTCCTGAGTCGGCGCGACGTCGGCAACCAGGTCGATGCGGTACCAGCGGGCCAGGGACTCCAGCTCGGCCACCTGGCGGTGCGCGCCCAGGCGGACCGCGCTTTGGTGTGCACCGCGCAGCGCGGCGATCCCGGCGGCGTCGACACCGTCGGAAAGGCGAGCCTCGGCCTCCCGCCACCGGCAGTATGCCGCGGGCAACGGGTGGCTCAGCTGGTCCCACTGCGCCGCAGCCCGGCTCCACTGGTCCGCGTGGGCGCGCTCCTCGGCCCGCGCGAGCTCGGCCCGTTCGGTGAGTGTCCACGCGTCGTCGTAGTCCGACCGCTTGGTGAGAGGATCGTCCGGGTGGCGAGGGGCCAGGCGCAGCAGCTCACGCAGCTGGGTCCCTTGGCGCTGCCGGGACTGCTCGTCGCGCTGAGCCTCGGCGAGATCGCCCAGGGCGCGCAAGCCCAGCGTCACCAGGATGTGGGCCCGGTAGGCCTCGTCGGTGCCTTCGAGCGCGGTGAGCGCGTCCATCACCAGCTCGTATGCCGGTGCCGGGCGCCCCGCCCACAGCTCCACCTCGGCGGCGACCTGGGCCCCCTCGCGGGTCCAGGCCAGCGGTGCGTTCTCCGACTCGAGGATGAGCCGGGCCTGCTCGCACCGCTCCCAGGCGACCTGCAGATCACCGCGCGCAAGGACCAACTGCGCCGAGCGCAACAGGACCGGCACGGCCATGATCCCCCGGGTGTGCAGGGCTAGCGCCTGATCGAGGATTTGCTCGGCCTCGTCCAGCCGGCCGGCTTCGAAGAGGCCCTCCGCGGCGTTGGCCATCAGGATGCTGCCGGACTGGCGGAGCATGCCGATCCGGGTGAGCTCCTCGGCTCCGTCGCGGCAGAGGCCGACCAGCCGGTCGAGGCGTTCCCCGAGCAGCAGGACGTGGCTGAGGTTGACGTACGCGAAGGAGATGTCCACCGCGTCCCTGACATCGCGGGCGATCGCCAGGGCGCTCTCGAGGTGCTCGAGGGCTTCGTCCAGCTGACCCCGGCCGACGGCGACCACGCCCATCGCGTTACGGGCGCGCCCGATCTCGGCTTCGGCCCCGATGGCCTGTGAGATCTCCAAGGCCCGTTGGCCCGCTCGGTCGGCCTCGTCGAAGCGCGACCAGGCCGAGGCTAGCCGGGCCAGTGCCAGATGGGCCTGCCCGGCCAGCAGGCTCGTCTCGTCGTCGGGGATGATCTGCAGGGCCTCCTTGACGGCGTCCTCGCCGTCGGTTCCGCGGCCGGCCGTGAAGTTGAAGTTGCACAGCTGCACGAGCAGCTCGGCCCGTCGGCGCTGGTCGGACGTGGCGCCCAGCGCCTCGTGCAGCAGCCGGGCCGCCTCGTCGTCCTCGCCGAGCACACTGGCGGCGCGGGCCGCCCGAGTCAGGACGTCTACCCGATCGGCCGCTGACGGCACGGCGTCCATGAGCTCGACCGCCCGGGCGAAACTAGCCCGGGCATCCGCGAACGCGTACACCCGTTCGGCGGCGTAACCGGCCTCGAGCGCGGCATCGAGCGCGCGAGCGAGATCGCCGGCCTGGTACCAATGGTTGGCCACCTCGGCGAGCGCGATGGCGCTAGATCGCCCTGCGGCGGTGAGCGATTCGGCAGCGACCCGGTGCAGCCGCCGGCGCTCGCCGGGCATCAGCTCGGCGTACGCCACCTCGCGGAAGGCCGGGTGGCGGAACCCGACGAAGTCCTCCCGGCCGATCTCGACGACGTGTTGGTCCAGGGCCGGGCGCAGGGCGTCCTCGACGTCGCCGACCGGCATACTGAGGACGGTCGCGAGCAGGTCGATGGGACCCGCGCGACCGATGACCGAGGCGGCCCGCACGACACGACGGGTGCCGTCGGGCAGGGTGGCCACGCGCGAGCGCAGCAGGTCCTGCAGGGTGTCCGGCAGGCCGGTGCCCTCCCGGCCGCGTGCAGGACGAGGTGCTCGACGAACAGCGGGTTGCCGGCCGAGCGCTCGACAATCGACTCGAACAGCACGGGATCCGGTGGCCCCCCGAGCAGAGCCCGGACCAGGACCGCCGTGTCGGCCTCGCCTAAGCGCTCCAGTGCGATGCGGGAAACCCGCGGCATCCGGCCCAGCTCGGCCAGCCAGGGCCGCAGCGGTGAGTCTTGGACGACCTCGTCCGCGCGGTAGGTCACCACGATGAGGACCCGCTCGTCGGTGAGGTTGGTCGCGAGGAAGCGGATGAGGTCCAGCGTCGAGCGGTCCGCCCAGTGGACGTCCTCGACGACGTGCAGCAGGGGGCGCTCGACGCCAAGACGACGCAGCAGCGCGAGAACCGACTGGAACAGGCGCAGCTGCGGCAGGCCCCCGGCTGGGCTCTCTGGCGGCTCGTCGACGACCGCATCCGGCAGCAGGCGGGCCAGGTCGGGCGAGCGCTCCACGAGTTGGAGGGCCGCGGGAGTGCGCACCAGCCGGCGCAGCGCCTGGGTGAGCGGGGCGAACGGCAGCGGGTCACCGGCAACTGGAACACACGATCCGGCAAACAAGCCCGGCTTCTCCCGCGACACCAGCTCGCTCACCAGCCTGGTCTTGCCGACTCCCATCTCGCCGGACACGACGACCACACCCGGCGTCCCCTCGGCAGCGCGGTGCAGCGCGGCACGTAGCACGGGCAGGCTGTCCGCGCGGCCGGCAAGCGGACCAGGGGTGCGGTCGACCATGTGAATATCATGGCCGGTTCGCGGCATGGGTACCCCCTTCACCCCCCAGTGAACGGTATGCCGGGCGGCCGGCGCCAGCCCCTATGCGCAGGCTGAGGCCGAGGCCTGCGGATTTAAGGCGGTATCCCCATGCGCCCTACCGCGCTCGTTCCTAGGGTGGGCGTCACCACAGCATCCGCATCGCCACCCCGGAAAGGACCGCCATGACCACCGCCCGCGCCGTCGTCATCGGCGCCGGTGTCGCGGGACTGCTCGCCGCCGGCGTGCTCGCCGACCGGTTCGCCTCGGTCGTCGTCGTCGACCGCGACGATCTCGACGACGAAGGTCTGCCCCGCGCGGGAGTTCCGCAGGGACGGCATACCCATCTGCTGCTTCCGGGCGGCCTGAACGCGATCGAGGCGCTTCAGCCCGGGTTCGCCGGCGCGCTACTGCGAGGCGGGGGGCGTCGCGCTGACCTGCAGGAGTGCGCGGTCATGTGCGTCGGCACAGCCCGACTGGCCGGGGGCAGCTGCTCCGCCGACTTTGTCTCCGCGAGCCGTGCGATGGTCGAGTCCGCCGTCCATCGGCTCGTGCGGTCGTTGCCAGGAGTCGAGCTCCGGCCCGCGACAAGCGTGCTCGACCTGACCTTCACCCCGGACGGCGGCGGGTCAACGGCATACGCGTCGCGGCCCGAGACGGTGGGCCGGCCGAGGAGATCCCCGCGACGCTCGTCGTCGATGCCAGCGGGCGCGGTTCGCGCACCCCCGAGTGGCTGGGCCGTCGAGGCTATGCCGCGCCCGACGAGTCCCAGGTGCGCATCGACGAGCGCTACGTTACCCGGACCTTCCGGCTGCCGGCCGAGCAGGACGAGGGGGTGCTCGTCATCGCGCAAGGCGGATCGGTCGACAACCCACGATCTGGCATCGCGGCCCACCAGCACGGGAACGTGTGGTCGGTCTCGCTGTCGGGCTACCACGGCGACCAGCCGGCACGCGACCTGCCAGGCTTTCGCGAGTTCGCGCGCAGCCTCGACGCGCCCTACCTCGCCGAGCTGCTCCAGCGGGCGCAGCCCCTGGACGACGGCGCGGCATACCGGTTCGTGTCCAACCTGCGCCGGCACTACGAGCGACTCGAGCGCTTCCCCGGCGGGTTGGTCGTCCTCGGTGACGCCGTGTGCTCACTTGACCCGGTCAAAGGCCAGGGCATGTCGCTGGCCGCGCTGCAGGCCAAGACGCTCGCCGAATGCCTCGCCGAAGGCACCGGCCGGCTTGCCCGCCGCTTCTTCCCCGCGATCGCCACGCTGCTGCGTGAGCCGTGGGCCATGGCGATCGCCCCGGAGCTGGACCGTCCGGGATCGGCCCTGCGGCGTAACCTGGCCGAGACCGCATTCGAACGCTACCTGCGCCTGCTCATGCGGGGCGCGGTCGACGACCCGCAGCTGGCGGGCTCGTTCCTGCGCACCGCCGCCCTCACGGCGCCGGCGAGCACCCTGCTGAACCCGCGGACCGCGGCGCGCGTCCTGCTAGGAGGGGCAGCGCGGCTGCGGGACCGAAATCCCGACGCCGTCGCCGCCCGGCTCGCCGCTGCCATCACCGAGCGCCCACCGCAGGCCGCGGTGCGCCCTACCGAGGAGAACCGTCGATGACCACGACCGTGCACCGGCAGCAGCTCGTGCTACCCGGACAGGCCAGCGCGCCCCCCGGCCCGGTGGACCTGACCGGCATGTTCGTCATGCATCACGCGTTCCGTCGCGACCTGGCCCGATTCGAGGCGGCGGCCCGTCGCACGCCCGCGCAGAACCGCGAGACGTATGCCGGGCTGGCGCTACGGTGGCGCACGTTCCACATGGCGCTGCACCATCACCACGCGGGCGAGGACGCCGGGCTCTGGCCCCTGCTGCGTCGCCGGGTGCACCCGGTCGACCTGCGTACTCTCGATGCGATGTCGGTCGAGCACGAGACGTTGGACGCGTTGTTGGATCAGTGCGTGGAGTGGCTGGGGCGGCTGGCCTCCGCTGGCACCGAGCGCGACAGACAGACGCTTCAAGCGCGCCTGACCAGCCTGCGCATCCTGTTGGCCCACCACCTCGACCACGAAGAGAGCGAGTCGCTCGTGCTGGTGCAGCGCTACCTCACCCAAGCGGACTGGGACCTGGTCGAGCGGCAGTACTTCCAGCGGACCCTGACCCCCACCCAGGTTCTCGGCCTGGTGCCCTGGGCGATGCACGGGCTTCCCGATGAGGTAGCCCATCAGGTGCTCACCTCGGCGCCCATGTCGTTCCGGATCGCGTGGCGGCTGACCCGGCGCCGGTTCGAGCGAGCCGAGCAGCGGGTGTTCGGGCCGGCCGCGTCGGTCGGGCCCCTCACCTACCCCTCGGGAGTGGCGGCATGAGCGGCGGGAGGCCGTTGGTGACCCTGGCGGCCGCGGGTGCGGGCTTTGCCGTCCTGCTCGGCGTGAACATGGCGACCACGCCCGCCCAGACGGTCGTCGCGACGGACCAGGCCACGCCGGCGGTCACGTCGCCCCCGCCCTCAGCGACCGCGAGCAGCCCGGTGGCGGCGTCCGCCACCGTCGCACCGGCGCCCAGCGGCGAGGTCCCCGCGGCGCCGGCGTTCCCGCCCGAGGCGGTGTACGTGGGGCGCGCCTCCGACGGGCGCACGACGGTTGCGCTCGCGGTGTGGAACGACCGGGCCGCGGCATACTTGTGCGACGGACGCAGC
This sequence comes from uncultured Actinomycetota bacterium, assembly GCA_963724925.1. Classification (GTDB taxonomy): domain Bacteria; phylum Actinomycetota; class Actinomycetes; order Actinomycetales; family Dermatophilaceae; genus Phosphoribacter. The sequence continues at coordinate 56,649 of CAVRXF010000051.1, forward strand.
GCCGAGTCCTGGCTGACCGGCACGGTGAGTGGGGGCAGCGCCCAGCTTGCTGGGGCCGGGTCGCGGCTCACCGCCCAGCGCTCCGAGACCGGAGCCGCCGTCAGCTTCACGCTGGGTGGGCGGACACTGACCGCTGCCGTCGCGCCGGCTGCCAAGCCGGCCGGTCTCTATCGGGCCAAGACGAGCAACGGCCGCACGACGATCGGCTGGATCGTGCTGCCGGACGGCACCCAGGTCGGCATAGCGAACCGCGCGGGCACCGAGACCACCGCACCGACGCTGCCTTCCGACAAGTCGGTCATCATCGACGGCGAGTCCGTCACCGGACAGGAGGTACGCGGCGATGAGCAGCTCTAGGATTGAGACGCCTGGCAGCAGCGGCACTCGGCGCCCAGGCGCCGTGCTCGCTGTCCCCGTGCTCGCGGGGTGCGCTGTCGCTCTGGCGCTGGGTGTCTACGGTTCCCTGCACCAGCCCGCCGGGTATGCCGTCAACCTGGCCGGGTTCTCCGGTGGCCTGGCCGCCAAGGTCTGGCTGACCACGGCCGCGTTGCTGCTCGGCGTGGTCCAGGTGCTCACCGCGGCCGGGATGTGGGGGCGGCTGGGGCTGGCCGACCGGTCGTGGACCGCGCCGGTGCACCGCTGGGCCGGGCGCGTCGCGGTCCTGCTCACCTTGCCCGTGGTCGTGCACTGCCTCTACGCGCTGGGCTTCGACCACAGCTCGCCGCGCACCCTCGCGCACTCGCTGCTCGGCACGTTCTTCTTCGGTGCCTTCACGACCAAGATGCTCTCGCTGGCGCGGCCGGGCGTGCCCGAGCGGACTCTGCCGATCGTCGGAGGGCTGTTCTTCGCCGGCCTGGTCGGCATCTGGCTGACCTCCGCACTTTGGTTCTTCACGACGTTCGGTTTGACTCGATGACGCGCGCAGCGCAGCCGACCTTCCAGGAAGAGAGACCCGAGATGACCTGTGACTCTTGCGTGTTCAGCCAGCCGGAGCCGACGAGCCAGGGGCGTGTCGCTCGACGGCCGGTGCTCGGGGCCGCTGCGGTCATCTCCCTGGCCGGGCTGGCCGCCTGCTCGGGCTATGGGTCGGGCAGCAGCCCGGCGGCATCGCCTGCCGGCACCGCATCTGGAGAGGGCGGCGCGGGTGGGGAGATCGCCAAGGTCGCCGACATCCCGGTGGGTGGCGGCAAGATCCTGACCGACCGCAAGCTCGTCGTCACCCAGCCGACAGCGGGCACCATCAAGGTGCTTACCGCGGTATGCACCCATCAAGGCTGCATCGTCGACACGGTGAGCAACGGGACCATCTCGTGCCCCTGCCACGGCAGCGAGTTCGCTCTCACCGGCGAGGTGAAAGGCGGTCCGGCGAGCGCGCCGTTGGCGTCAACGCCGTCGACGGTGCAGAACGGCGCGGTCGTCCTGACCTGACCGGTCTTGCGCAACGGAGGTAAACCCCGGGGCAACGGAGGTAAACCCGGGCAACGGAGGTAAACCGAGCGCTCTTGCGCACGTTCAGACCTCCAACCACGATCTGCCAGGTAGCGCTCAGAATCCGGCCGGAGCGGGTGAGCCGGCCTCCAGGTCGAGTAGGTAGGCCTTCGCGGCGAGCCCACCGGCATACCCGGTCAAGGCACCGGAGGCGCCGACGACCCGGTGGCACGGCAGGACAACGCACAGCGGGTTGGCCCGTAGCGCAGCACCTACCGCGCGGGCCGCTCGAGGGCGGTCGACCCACGCTGCGAGCGCACCGTAGCTGACTCGGCGCCCATAGCCCACCCGCGCCGCCAAGGTGCGCAGCACGCTCGACTGGAACGCGCCGGCCAGGGCGAGGTCCAGCGGTAGGTCGAAGTCGCGCCGCCGTCCGGCCAGGTACTCGTCCAGCTCGCGCCGAGCCGGGTCGAGGGCGCCCGGCCGGCGCAGGATGCGGGGGCTGACCGCTCGCCCTAGCCTGTCCAAGAGGGCCGCTTCGGCGGCCTCGTCGCTGACGTACCGGCACGCGAGCAGCCGCTCGGAGTCGCTGCAGGCCAGCAGAACCCGCCCGACGGCCGTCTCCTCCACGGCATACGAGACATCAGCAGAGCCGAACGTGGGCGGCGCTCCCGCGACCGGGAAATGGCGCAGGCGGGCGGTAAGCGCGGTGTTCATCGGAGGGCCTTTCGCAGGTGGGCCAGGGCGTCGCTCACGAGACGGCGGCTCATGGCTGGGGTGGTTTCGAGTGCGGTGGCGATCTGCGCGTGGTCGAGGTCGGCGACGTACTTGAGGACCACCGCCTGGCGCTGGCGTTCGGGAAGGGTGGCGACGCTGGCCCACAAGGCCTCGTCCGGCAGGTGGGCGTCGGCTGCGGGGGGCGGTATGCCGGGTGCGCCGAGCACCGCTGCGTCGTCGAGTAACCGGGCGTCGTCGGTCGGGAGGGGTCGACGCGTTCGCGCGCGATGGCTGTCCATCGCGCAGTGGTAGGTGACGGTAAGCAGCCAGCCGCGAAGGTTGTTTGCCGACCGGAGCCGCGGGTACCCGGCATACGCCTGGGTCCACGCCTGCTGGGCCACGTCGTCGCCGTCATCCGGTCCCACGAGGGCATGGGCGAGGCGAGCGACGTCGCGCCAGTGCGCGTCGACCAGACGCTGGAACGGTGGGAGGACCACGATCATGGAACGACGAGCGGTGCGTTCGTGTGAGCGCTCTGGTCAGCCACTGCGTCACGATAGGCCGCCGGCTGTCGCGGGCCGGGCTTGGGACTGCACGTCGGGGCACAACCGGGTTACCCTGAAAGCCGGGGGACGTGTGGTGTGGGAGGGCACCAGACAATGAGGAACGAATTGAGGGGGGATCGGCCGTGACCGACGAGGTCGCGCGCGCCGCAGAAGCGGAGACGCAACGAACCGTGCGGATTCCGTCGAGCGCGCAGGCCGTGCCGAGCATTCGCCGGGCCTTGGTCGAGGACCTGCAGGACCACGATGTGTCTGCCGAGGTCGTCGACGAGGCGGAGATCGTCGTGTCTGAGCTGATGGGCAACGCCATTCGCCATGCCCGCCCGCTTGCCGACGGCATGGTCCGGGTGCGTTGGAAGGTGAAGTCCGGGGTGGTCGAGGTCGAGGTGTCCGACGGCGGTGGGCCGTCGACGCCGCGTCCGGCGCCCCCGGCACTGTGGTCCACCTCGGGTCGCGGGCTGCGCATCGTGCGTAGTCTGGCCCACGAGTGGGGGGTGACCGAGGACAAGCACGGGCGGACCGTATGGGCTTCCCTCGGCGGACCGTCGCGGCGGCGCAGCCACTGACCGGCGCGTACTACCCTGCCCAGCATGCACCAGACTCGCCCAACCTGCCCGGATCGGCCATGACCCGCTATGGCTACCTGGGCCCGGTTGGCACCTTCTGCCAGATGGCCCTCGGTCAGTGGGGGACCTCGCACGACGGCGAGCACGTGCCGTTCGGGTCGGTCGGCGCAGCGCTGGCTGCCTTGCGGACCCGCGACATCGATGCCGCGATGGTGCCAATCGAGAACTCGGTCGAGGGTGGGGTGAGCGCGACCCTTGACGCGCTCTCCGTGGGGGACCAGCTGCACATCATCGGTGAGGTCCTGGTGCCGGTGACCTTCGTGCTCGCAGCCCGACCGGGCATGCCGGTCGGCGCGGTCCGCACGGTCGGCACGCACTCGCACGGCTGGGCCCAGGTGCGCGGCTGGATGGAGCGCCACCTACCCAACGCGGCATACGTTCCCACTCTGTCGACCGCGGCATCGGCGCAGATCCTGGGCGAGGGCCCGGCCCCCTTCGACGCTGCGGTTTGCGCGCCCGTGGCGGCGGCAACGTTCGGGCTGGAAGTGCTCGCCGAGGACATCGGCGACAACAGCGGGGCGGTCACCCGGTTCGTGCTGGTCAGCCAGCCCGGCTCGATGCCGGAACCGACCGGTCGCGACAAGACGACGGTCGTGCTGTTCCAGCACGCGGACCGTCCGGGAGGGCTGCTTGAGCTGCTCGAGCAGTTCGCCGTGCGGGGGGTCAACATGACCCGGCTGGAGTCGCGGCCGACCGGGGAGGTGATGGGGTCCTACTGCTTCTCGATCGACTTCGAGGGCCATCTCACCGAGGAGCGGGTGCGCGAGTCCCTCATCGGGCTGAAGCGGGTGTGCATGGACGTGCGGTTCCTCGGGTCCTACCCACGGGCGGATGGCCAGCCGAGCCTCGTCGGGGAGGGGATGGCTGACGCCGACTTCGTCGACGCCCGCGAGTGGATCGGCTCGCTTACAGTGAGCGCCGACTAGACGGCCCGTTCTCACGTCAAAAGGAGCCGATGCGCCGTCCCAGCGGCGCAAGCGCTCCTGTTGAGCCTCGCCGGCTACCGGTCAGCAGCCAGCTTGGGATAGGCGCGGAACGCGTTGTCTCGGCTGACCATGCGCGCGACCCGCACCGCGTCCGCAAGCGACCACTCGTCGTCGAGGACGAACCGCCCGAGGACCCGCGTCAGGGCCGAGCGCCACAGCCGCGCGCCGAGGTAGTGCAGCTCCGGCCGGCCCGCACGCCGTCGGAGGAGTACAGAATCTTGTGGAACGGCGCCAGCTCGAAGGTGCGCGCGACCAGCGCGGTCGCCCGGGCACCCAGGTAGTTCACCGACAGGCCCACGTCGAGGAAGACGTTGGCGAAGGCCTGTGCGAGGTAGCCGGCCTGGCGCTCGAAGGGATAGCAGTGCAGCAGCAGGATGGCCGAGCGTCGGGCCTGCGGTCCGCGCAGGAAGTCGGTGAGCAGCAACGGATCCGAGCGCGCGAGGTTCATGTCCCGGTCGCCGAGGCCGACGTGGACCTGCAGCGGCAGGCCCAGCGCCAGCGCTTCGTGGATGCCGAATGCGATGAGCACCGGGTCGCTCACCCGTGGGTGCTGGCCGCCGAGCCGGGCCACCCAGCTCGCGTATGCCGTGCGCACGGCATCGTCGGACGGACGGTACAGGTCGACCCCGAAACCGCACCGGTAGGCGAGGATGGTCTTGGCACCGACGAGGTGCATGCTCATCGAGCGAAGCGCCACTCGAAAGTCGTCGACCACCGCTGCCGGCGGCGTGCCGAGCCGGGCGAGGTTTTCGAGCATGACTTCCAGGCGCACGACATGTTGGCTGGACCCTTGCGACACCGTTGCCATGGCATCCGGGTCAAGCAGCGCTCCTGCTCCGATGCCCTGGTCGACGATCCAGTCGCTGACTCCAGCGGCCTGCAGGAAGCGGCGGTTCACCTCCGTCTCTGGCAAGGCCGAGCGAGCCGTCCAGTAGTCGTCGGCCGATGCATGGCGCGGCAGCCCGAGAACCGGCGCGCAGGACGCGCGGATCGCGAAACCGAGCTGGCTGTCGAAGGGGTCGACATCGCGTGGAAGCGGCTCTATGTCGGCCTCGTTGATGGCGTTGCCAAACGCCGTCCGGGACGGTGACGACACGAGAGCCCCATGGACATGATGGTCGACGAGGCGGACGTCCTCGACGGCGTCGACGAGCTGGGGCGGCCAGGTTTGCATCGGGCGCCACCTCACACGCTCCAGGCCAGTCGCAACGCCTCAGCCACGGTCTCCTGCGGTCCGTCGAAGATGGCGCGCTCATGCCGACGAACTGCCAAGAGCGCCGCGACGGCCGCTTCACCGAGGATGTCCCGCATCAGCGTTGACGACTCGAGCCGTCCAGCATCGCGCCCTGGTCCTGCTCCAGGACGTCGATCCCCGCGCGTGCCCGGCCCTGCGGCGAAAGCAGGCTCGGATCCTCCGTGGTCTCAGCGACGAGGGCCAGTTGCTCGCGTATGCCGTGGTGCGCCAAGCCGAGGACGCTGGCCGACGCGAGGTAGGGGTTCGCAGAGGGGTCGATGACCTTGACCTCGACGCTCGCGCCGTGCGGGTTTGCCGGGCCGGCGCGCACCAGCCGGACACCGGCTTCGCGGTTCTCGGTGCCCCAGCAGATGCACGCTCCGGACCACATCCCCGGGAGCAGGCGGACGCCCGATAACACTGACCCGGTCAGCACGCCCTGCGCCTCCTTGAGATGCGCGAGCACCCCAGCGATCGCGCTCGCCCCCTCCTCGTGCAGGCCGTCCGGTCGACCACCGTCCGAGAACAGGCTTACCCCCTCTCGGCAGAGCGAAAAGTGTTGGTGTGCACCGCTGCCCACTGCGCCAGGGAACGGCACCGGCGAGAAGGACGGCGGCGACGCCGTGCCTTCTGCGCGACCTGCGCGACGAGCGCCTTGACCACCACGACAGCGTCGGCGGACGCGACTGGATCCGCTGGCGGCAAGGAGATCTCGAACTGCTCGCGACCGTACTCGGCATGCAGCTGCTCCAGGGGGATGCCGGCCCCCGCGCTGGCTGCCGTCAGCTCGCTCAGGAACGCGTGGCGTTCGCGAATCGGCCCTAACCCGTAGGGGGTCCAGTAACCCTGGGGCAGGGCGGCCCCGCTTGGTGGCACCAAGACGAACTCGAGCTCGTGGCCCACCGTGGCGTCGACGCCGTCCGAGGCGAGCGCACGGCATACCCGCTGGAGGATGGCCCTGGCGCTCGACTGATCGATCGCGCCGTCCTCGGTCACCACGTCGACCGCCCCGACGGCCAGCCCGTCGGCCAGCACGTGCACGGACTGCGGGTCCAGGCGCAGCCGCAGGTCGCCCACCGCGCCGTAATGACGGGTGAACGCGATGGTGCCGTCGACGCTGTAGCCGTTGTAGACCGGGGAAATCCCGGCGCCGGACGCGACGAAGTCGGCGGTCCGGGCGACCGGCATCGACTTGGCGTGCACGAGGTTGGAGCCGTTGGTCACGAAGCCGACGACCAGCTGGATGCCGGCGCCTTCCAGTGCCTCGCGCAACGCCGCGCCGCGGCTGCGCAGCTCGCCCCCGTCCGGGCTCGTCACATCTGCCATGCCGGTATCCTGCCGTCCGCCGTTACCGAGAGGTAGTGGAAGAGCGTGCGCTCAGGTCTGCCACCGTGACCCTTCCGTTGTGCAAGGACTCGCGCCGCGTCGTCGGGGAGCCGATCCGCTGGGCGACTGTGAACAGGTCTTCGTCAGAGACGACGCTGAACCCGTACTCGCCGAGCACCCCCGCCATGGCGTTCGCCCTCCACGTCGACCGGGTGGGCTCGCCCGCGAGGGGACTGCTGCCGCGGCCCAGTCGTGCGGCAGCTCGGACCGCCAGGCGGCCGACCTTGGCCCGCAACGAGGGGGCCTGGTAGTTGACGATGAGCCGGCTACCCGCGGCTGACCGGCTCGCAACGGCCTCGACGGTCGAGCGGACCTCCGACGCAGTGAGATACGGGACCACCCCCTCCCACACCCACGTGGTCGTCAGCAGCGGTCGATGCCCGGCGGCATCGAGGGCGTCGGCCAGCTCCTGACGGCGGAAGTTGACCGGGACGTACGACGGCTGGGGGCCGAGGTCGGCCAACGCCTGGGCACGCTCGCGTTTGTCGTCCTGCGAGTCCGGGTGGTCGACCTCGAAGACGCCGGAGTGGTCCAGCCCGCGCAGCCGCCAGGCACGGCCGTCGAGCCCGGCACCGAGGATGACCAGCTGCTCGCCCGGCCGCGCCCGGATGGCGTCGTCGATCGCCACCGTGCGCGGCACGATGACTTGCGCAGTTCCTTGCGCGAGCTCGTATGCCGTGCGTGCGGCCCAGCCCTCGGGTGCCTCCTCGCGCCTGGCCTGGTTCACCAGGTCCAGTTCAGCCCCCCGCAGGAGGGCAGCCGCGGTGGGGTCGGAGAAGCGCTCAACGGCATACCTGCCGTGGGCGATGGCGCGGCCCTGGCAGACGAGGACCGCCGTCTGGCTGGCACCCTTCATGAGCCGCCTTGGTGCTCATGCGCTCTGAGCCTGCGCACCTCGGCGAGAAGGCGGGGGACATCCTGGCGGGCGGCCGCGATGAAGTCCTGGTCAGCGGTGCTGGCCGGCCGCAGGTCCGGCCCGGGGCCATGCCGGCGCACGTACATGTCGGGCTCGGCGTCGTCGTCGCTGATCTGGATGAAGTCGTCCCCACCCCAGTGGTCGCGCCCTTCGACGAAGGACCGCCAGGGACCCGGAGAGGCGGCTGCTAGCCGCCGCTCGATGGCGACGAGCTCGGCATCGTCCATGGGGCCAGGGGTGCCGCCCTGGCGCGCGCCTGACGGCATACCACCGCTGCTGCGGACCGCGGTGCTTGTGGGCGTGTCGTCGGGGATGGTGAGGCGAGCGATCCAGACCAGCTCGGCGTCGGTTGGCACTGGCAGGCGTGCGTAGACGTCCGGCCGAAGCGCCAACGGGACCTGCATGACCCGCGGCCCGCGCCAGGCAAGCCCGTTGCGCAGGCCGACGCGCGCGACGATCAGGATTTGCGCGTCGGCCGTTAGGCCGGGATCGGCAGAGGACTGGGTGGGCACCAGGATGTGCCGGGCCGAGGTGTGGATCACCGTCTCGATCCACTCGGGGTCGACCTGCTCCTGCGGACGAAGCACGTCGCTGGTGGCGACGAGGTCAAGCAGTCTGCGTGTGTCGACCGTCCGAGGTCCGTGCGGCTGCTGCCGACTGGTGCGCACTCGGCCAGTCTAGGTAGGCGTCCAGCCACGCAGGCCCGAGCCGATTTAGGACACCTTCGCTACAGTCGTAGGGGACGACGGGGGAGCGCGATGTCGACGTACGTTCTCATCCATGGCGCCGGAAGTGACGCCTGGTACTGGCACCGGGTCGCCCCCCTTCTCCTGGCTCGCGCCCACGACGTCGTGACGATGGACCTACCGTGCAGCGACGAGTCCGCGGGGCTCGCTGAGTACACCAATGTCGTGCTAGGGGCAGTGGGCGAGCGCTCCGGGCTGGTCGTGGTCGGGCAGTCTCTCGGTGGGTTCGTCGCTCCGCTGGTGGCCGAGCGGCGGCCGGTCGAGCTCGTCGTGCTGCTCAACGGCATGACGCCGCTTCCCGGCGAAAGCGACTGGTGGGAAGCCACCGGTCACCCCGTCGAGAGTGGTGTTGAACGGGGTGTTGTTGGGGCGCGGTGGGCCGCTGGGACGGGGTCACGGCCCGCAGCCAGGCTCCGGCGAGGACGCGACGGAGTTGACCGGACGAAGTCCGTCGGTCCCTGCTGGCGCCCTCGGCGCCCAGTTCGACTGCTGGGCAGGGCAATCGGGGCTCATCACCCCTGCTATTCACTCAGCTGCGGTGGCCCACCCCGCTGCGGGGACAGACGCCACGGCAAGAACGGCCAGACGGGCCAGATTGACGGACGCGGCGAGCAGCGCAAAGTCCGCGGCGACCTTGACCTGGCCGCGGACCCGGGCGCGGCGACCGCCGTGCTTGCGGCGCATCAAGTGCCCGATCTTGCGTTCCACCTTCGGCCGAGTCGCCCGGTAGTCGCCGACCCAGCCCGGATCCCGTTGCCGGGCCCGCGCCGCCGCGAGCTGTTCCTCATGAACGCCGACACTGATGTTGCGCCCGGACGCGGCGGTGGTGCACTGCTCGCGCAGCGGGCACCCGGCGCACGCCGGGCCGAAGCTGGCGGTACCGGCCCCGTCGGTACCGCGACGGATCGGCGCGGTGCGCCCGGCCGGGCAGGTGACGCTCTCCTGCTCAAGGTCGATGTCGAACTCGTTCTTGCTGAAGCCACCGCCGGAGTTGGCAGGTTGCTGGGTCTTGCACTTGGACTCGATCCCGGCCCGTTCAAGCCGATCATGGAATCCGCCTGTGCCGTAAGCGTTGTCACCATAGACACTCGCGCGTTCCGCGTCGTCCTCACCGGCCGTGGCGGGCTCGGCGGCCGGGCCCTGCCCGTCCGCGCTGACGTCCGCGCTGTCGTCCTCACCGGCCGTGGCGGGCTCGCTGGCCGGGCCCTCGCCGGCCACGCTGTCGTCGGTGCCCTCGCCGGGCACGCTGTCGTCCGCGTCGTGCTCGTCGAGGAGGTCCGCGATCAGGTCCTCGGCCACGCCGGCGTCACCGGCGTTGCCCACGCTGACCGTGGTCGCCGTGATGATCTCGGAGTCCGGGTCGATGCCCACATGCCCCTTGTACCCGTCGAAGCCACGCGCCGCGGTCTTGTGCCCATGCCGCGCTTGCGGATCCACCGTGGAGATCACCCGGTCCTTTCCGACCCGCCGCGCGATCCGAAGCACCCCCGCCTCATCCTGATCGAGGTCCTGACCCAGCACGGTCGCCAACAGTTCGCCGGCCCGGGCCACCACCTCAGACAGCTCCCGCCCGTCCAACACGCCCAGCACCGCCATACCGTCCTTGGCCAGCGCGTCGACCATCTCGACCCGAGCGGACGGGTCGTCGTAGTCACAGGCCGGCTTGCCCGCGCTCGCGTAGTCATCCTCACGGGTCAGCACCGCCCGCACCCTCGCTTCCAGCGCGCTGTCCGCGACCCGCAACACCCCACGGATCGCGGACCGGAGCAGGGTGACGGTGTCCATCGTGGCGACCGCGTCATAGATCGGCGTCGAGTCCAGCACCCGCTTGCGCCCGACCAGCCCCGCAGCCCGGGCCACCTCCAGCACCGCCTCGAAGATCCGGTCCGGCCACTGCGAGCGAGCCAACCGGGCACGCATGTCCACCAGCACCGTGTGCACGAACCCCGGGTAGTCGAAATCCAGACCACCGGCGGCGTACTTCCACCGCGCGTCGAAACAGAACCGGTCCACCGCCTCACGGTCGCTGCAGCCCTCGATGCGCTGCAGGACCATCACCACCGCCACGATGCTCGGCGGCACACTGCGCCGGCCCACATCGGTGAACAGGTCCGCGAACATCTCCTCCGGGAACAACCGGTCACACTCCCGGTGCAGCAATCCGTAGATCGACCCAGGCGCCACCCGCGGTTCACAAAAGCCGACCGTGGACCGGAACAGGTCCGCCTGCCTCGGCGCCAACCCCAACGTCACGAGCCAACCCCACACCGATACCCCAGTGCCATGGACAGATTCTCCCGGAAGGAGGGCCAGCGACCCGAGACCGCCACGCGGCGAAAGACACCACTAGGGCCAGACTTCGACCCGGTCGAGGTGTTCTTGCACGACGTTCCCGAGGACGTGCGTGCGCAGGCTGGCGCGCACGCCGGCATACAGGCAGCGACGCCGATGACCCAGCCGTACCCGCTCCGCCACTGGCCGGAGGTTCCCACTCGGTTTGTGTTGGCGCGTCAGGACCGCTTCTTCCCCGCCGAATGGCAGCGCCAGGTGGTGCGCTCCCGGCTGGGCATCGAGCCCGACGAGATCGACGGCGGGCACTGTGTTGCGCTCAGCCGTCCAACGGAGCTGGTGGACCTGCTGGAGACGTTGCGCCTCAGGTATGCCCGGACGTAGCCGCCCTTTCGCGGTTCGACGCGTTAGGCGAGCATGACCTCATGACCAAGCTCAGTGGATCCCAGATCGCCGACGAAGCACCGGATGGGTGGGCCAACCTGATGGGCAGCCTGCACACCCGTATCCACACGCCCGACTTCGCGACCGGGCTCGAGGTCGTCGACGCCATCGGCGCGGCAGCCGAGCAGATGAACCACCACCCCGACCTCGACCTGCGCTACAGCCACGTCGACGTTCGGTTGAGCAGTCACGACGCTGGCGGGGTCACCGAGCGGGACATTCGGCTGGCCCGGACCGTCTCCTCGATCGCTGCCGCCGCAGGCGTCGAGATCGAGTGCGCAAGCGTCTCTCGTCTTGAGCTCGGCCTGGATAGCCCCTCCTCCGAGACGGTCCTGCCGTTCTGGCGCGCGGCGCTCGCGATGGAGGGCCCCCCGGCGCCGGGGGTCGACGACGAGGTGCGCGATGCGTTCGGCGTCCTTCCGCCAGTGTGGTTCCAACGGTCGGGCAGCGCGGAACCGCGTCAACGTTGGCATCCCGACGTGTGGGTGGAGCCCGCCCAGGTTCAGCCCCGCATCGATGCCGCGCTCGCCGCCGGTGGCACACTCGTCAGCGACCAGGAGGCACCGCGGTTCTGGGTGCTCGCCGATCCGGAAGGCAACCGGGTCTGCCTGTGCACGTGGCAAGAACGAGGCTGACGCTACCGAGCGCGCCTGCCGCCGGCTAGGGCGAGCACGACGAGCGCGCCGATCAGGACCGTCTGTACGGCGGCCCGCCGGACCGGCTCCTTGGTGCCCGGCTCACCCATGACGGCGCCGGTTGAGGCAGCCGACAGGATCGAGCCGCCGCTGGCGGCGGACATCGCCGATCCCCAGCTCGCCGCGCTACCGATGGACAGCACCGAAAGCGCGGAGCCGAGGGAGCCGATCGACGCGATGCTGCCGACGGACCCGATCGACAGGATCGACCCGCGGCTCGCTATGGACAGGACCGAGTCCTCGGAGGCGATCGACCAGGTGGACGCCATGCCCCAGACCCTACCCACAGGCTAAGCGCCAAGCCCACGTGGACGCCCACGTCGATAGGAGGGCTACTGGCGCGAATCATGACGGTAACCCTCCTGTCGAGCGTCTCGACTGGTAGCGCTGAGCGTCAGACGACGACCGCGAAGCCACCCGTCCACGGCAGCTTCTGCGCAGCCGCGAGGGTGATCTGCAGGAACCCCAGCGCCTCGAGCTCGCGGGCCCGACTGAGCGCGCCGGCATCAATCGCGCGCAGACCTCCCGCAGTGACGATGTCGGCCAGCTCGGACTTGGCCTCTGCGTCGTCACCGGCGATGAGCACGGTGGTGGGCAGCTCACCGACGGCACCTGAGGCGAGGGTGGCGGCGAAGGCGGTGTTGAACGCCTTGACGACCCGCGACGTCGGCAGCGCCTCGGCGATCACCGCGGTCGCGGAGCCGTCGGCCGGCACGGTCAGCGAGTCGAAGGTCTGGAAGTTCAGTGGGTTAGTGATGTCCACCACGACCTTGCCGGCGAGCTGCTCGGCGCGCTTCGCAATGACATCGGCGACGGCGGGGTAGGGGACGGCCAGCACGACGAGGTCGCCTGTGACCGGCTGGTCGGCGTCGGACCGGTTGAAGCGCTCGACGGTGTGCCCGCCCTTCGTGGCGATGTCGGCAATGGCTGTGCCCATTTTGCCTGTGCCGATGATGCTGATCCGGGTCATCATGCGCTCCTCGGGGCTTGGGAACTTAATTGTTGTTACAAGTAACTGTAGCGCCCCGAAGGTTGTATCGGCAACTATCTGCAGTGGAGAATGACGCCGTGCATGTGAAGTGGCTGAGCGGCGACGAGCTGGCGGCGTGGGTTCGTCTGATGGCGGTGGTGGAGCTGCTGCCCGGCGTGCTCGACTCCCAGCTGCGAAGGGACGCGGACTTGACCAGCTTCGAGTACTACGTCCTCGCAATGCTTTCGGAGGCGCCCGAGCGGACGCTGCGCATGAGCGCCCTTGCCGCCCAGACGAACGCGACCCTGCCCCGGTTGTCCCATGTGGTTCGGCGGCTAGAGGATCGAGGGCTCGTAGAGCGGCGCCAGTGCCCGCAGGACGGCCGGGTTACCAACGCCCGACTGACCCCTGCGGGGTGGCAAAAGGTCCGCAGGACGGCACCGGGTCATGCCGCCACAGTCCGGGACCGGGTGATGGATGCGCTCAATGCCAAGCAGGTGGAGTCGCTGACCGAAATCGCGGACGCCATCCTGCGCAGGCTGGACCCAGACGGGACGATGACCGCCGTGTATCACCGACATGACCGCCCGAAGGCATCCCCACCTCAACAGGAGGGTTACCGTCGCGAATCATGACGGTAACCCTCCTGTTGAGCGCGTCTACGAGCCGGTCCCCCCGTACGAGCCACTGCGGCCGCCGCCAGCTCCTGGGCCCGGGCCGCCGCCAGTTCCCGGGCCGGGGCCACCGCCGGTGTCTTGGCCGCCCCGGCCGCCGCCAGTGTTCTGCGTGATGGTCGCCAAGTCCGCGCTCACCTCGTACATCACGTGCGCCCCGTCCTTGGTGGCGAAGACGTCGTAGGAGCCGTCGGGGTCCTTCTGGACGCTGGTGACGGTCACCCCGTCCTTGGCCGCGACCGCGGCGGTGACCTTGGCCAGCTCGTCACCGGTCACAGGCGTGTCGTTTGACGGCGGCATCCCGCTGCCAGGTGAGTAGGTGCTGGACGCGGCACGCACCGCGGTGTTTGTGTCGGCGTTAGCGTTCGCGGCAGCAGCGACAACGGCACCGGCGGCCGCGAGGGCTGCGACGGCAACGCCGGTCTTCTTGAGGTCCACAGATTGCTCCTTTGGTGGTGCGCTCGGCGAAATGCCGGGCTAGGTCGTGCCACCACCATGCGCAGCCGGGCTGTTCCGGACCTGTTGAGGCCGTATTAGCAGCCTGGGCTAATCCTCCTGACTCCTTTCGGTTCTCGCTCGCGCGGCCACTGCCACCCGAATCGCGTCGAGGTCCTGGCGCAGAGCTTGGACTCGCTGCGCACCGACGACGTCCGCGACGAACTGCTCCATCTCCGGGACCAACTCCTGAGCGATGGCGATGACGTCCTGCCCCTTCGCTGTGGGTTGCACGAGTTTGGCGCGTCGGTCCGCTGGGTCCGGTACCCGGACGACGTAGCCGTGTCGCTCCAGATGGTGGACCAGCTCCGCCATGGCCTGCTTGGTCATCTGGGCGCGTTCGGCAAGCGTGCTCACCGTCGTGCCCGTGTCGTCGAGGTACTGGAAGACGGCGCCGTGGGCGGGGCGTACGAAACCGTGCCCCCGCTCGGCCAGGCGAACAACCACCTGCCCGTTCAGCTCGCGAAACGCCTCCCGCAGCAGCACAACGGTGTTCACGGGCCGTCGGCGGCCGAACGTCATAGGCCGCGCCACTGACATCGACAAGTCTCCTGTCTATCCTTCCGATATGGACATGCTACCTGTCGATCGTGCTCACGCGGAGAAGTGGTTGCTGGGCACCGACGAGATCACCGTGCTCGCCACCTCGGAACAGACCAATGGAGACATCTTTGCGGTAGAAATTCGTATGCCGCCTGGTGGCGGCCCCCCGCTCTTGCACCGGCATACACCGAGCGAGATCAACTACGTCCGCGAGGGCGAGTTCACCTTCTACGTCGGCGAACCGCCTTCGGCAGTACGCAGGGTCACTGCGAGTCCGGGCAATGTGGTCCCCCTTGCGGGCAACACTCCGCACACGATCCGGAACGAGTCGTCAAGTGACGCAGTGGCATTCGTTGTCCACTCCCCGGCTGCCACCATGGAGGGCTTCTCCCGGGCGGCCGCCGCCATGGCCCAAGGCAGTCCGAGCATCGACGACGTACTCACCCTTGCCGAGAGGCATGGGATCGAGATGCTCGGGCCCGTGCCCGAGATGGGCGCGGCACAGCGCGTCTGACAACAGGGTGGGTATGGTCAGCCCATGACGACGACGAACCCGACGCGCCCTGGCCCCGGCGCCGCCTCGTCGCCGGAGCTGCTGACGCTCCACGCGGCGCGCCTCATGGGGTGGCCCAGCGCCCAGGCCATAGCCGCGCGCACTGGGTTGGACACAGCCGTCGTCGCGGAGCTGCTGGAAGACGACGAGGCACGCGGCTTCGTCCGACGCACCAGCTACGGCAACCGATCCGGGTGGTCACTCACTGACCGCGGGGTCGTCGAGGACGAGCGCCGGCTGGCGGACGAGCTCGCCCGGACTGCAGCCAGGCACGCGGTCGAGCGGGCCCACGAACGGTTCGGCCAGCTGAACGAGCGATTCCTCGTGGTATGCACTCGATGGCAAATCCGGCCCGTCGCCGGTGATCCGCTGGCCGCCAACGACCACACCGACTGGCGATGGGACGAGCGCGTCCTCGACGAGCTTCGCCAGCTTGAGGTGGGCCTCGCCGACGTCTGCGTCCAGCTGCTCGTCTTGCGCCGGTTCGACGGCTACCTGGCCCGGTTCGCGGCTGCACGCGCTCGCGTGGACGGGGGGGAGCGGTCCTGGGTTGACCGGCCCGATGCCGACTCGTGCCACCTGGTGTGGGTCCAGCTGCACGAAGACTTGCTCTCAACCCTTGGCCTGCAGCGCGGCGCCGCACCTACTGGCTGATCTCATCGAGGGGCAGTGCTGCCACGGCGCGGCGAAGCGCACCTGCCTGGGCGCTGGGCTGCGCGAAACGCGTTCCTCAGCCTCGATATCCGGTCCCCGCAACCCTGTGCTCGTAGGCACTGCAGCGGTAGAACTGACCCTTTGAGGGCCCCGGCGAACGCAAGCTCGTCGAAGCCGTAGGGAGTCGACGGCGGTTCGAAGGAAATCGCCAGGTACTCCACCGGCGAGACTCGCTTTCCGCACTTCCGGGTTGTCTTTCGGTCCCCCGCTTATGCGGTGAGGTAGGCGGTCTCGGGGACGCCGAGGAGGTCGAGGATCTGGCGTTGCAGCGGGTCGAGTTCGGGCTGGAAGGTCTGCACGTGGTGGCCGTGCTGGTCGATTAGGTGGTGGCGGGCCAGACCGGTGAAGACGTCGAGGACCCGGGCGGCGGTGGGAGCTGTGCTGCCGCGGTCCTCGGGGTAGACCAGCAGTTGGCGGATGCCGCGCTTGGCCATCGCGGCGCGGATTCTGGCGTTCGATGAGGGCTTGGACGAGCAGGGCGATGAAGTGGCAGCACAGCAGGCCCTCGATGCGGGCTGGGTCGTGCAGGAAGACCGGGGCGACCAGCTGGGTGCCTTTGAGCTGGGCGTGCCGCTTCTCCAGGTTGGGCTGCCACTTGTAGGCCGCGAGCAGTTCGGTCTCGGTCAGGTCGCGGTCGTTGCTGATCAGCGGCCAGCAGCCGTCCGAGGCTGCGTCGCGGTCGAGGAGGTCCTCGCGGACGGTGAAGACAACGCGGTGGTGGGTGCGGGTCAGCTTGCGGTATCGGGTGTTCGCCCCCGGTCGGCCGCGCTTCTCCTGGCGCAGGGTCTCGGTGGCGGTCTCGTTGATGGTGAAGCCGATCCAGCGGGTGGCGCCGATCTGGTCGAGCGCGGCGGTGGCTGCCTGCTCGACCGCGACGATGGTCTTGATCCTGGCCTTCGGGCTCGCGAGCCGGGTGTTGAGCTGGTCGAGCGCGGCGATGCCGCGGGCGATCCGGTCGCGACGTGCCTCGGCGTCCCGGTCGACCTTGGACGAGGATTTCACCCAGGTGATGCGGTAGCCCTCGGACGAGGGCCACGGCGCGACCGCGGTCCACCACACCTCGTCCGGGTCGCCGTGGCGACGACCGCAGCGGCGGCAGGCCTCGACCCAGCCGGATTCGTGGTCGAGGAGCCAGTCGCGGAACTGGGCGTCTTCCTTGCGGCTGGCCGGCAGAACGGTCAGGAACCGGCCACCGCGCCGGTGGATGTGGCCCATCGCCTCCCGCGAGCACAGCTTGCAGTCGGCGACATACAGGAAGTCGACCCGGCCGAGCATCCCCACCAGCTGGTCCCAGGTCGGGATGTGCAGCACGTCGTCGGTGGTGTTGCCGTCGGCGACCCGGTGGCAGATCGGCACAGCCCCGTCGGCGGCGACCGTCAACGACCACACCAGCTGCTTCAGATCGGGCCTGTGGTCCTTCGAATGGCCCCACGCGATGGCCGCGGTGGGCTTGCCACCACGGCTGCGGCCGTCCGCGGTCGGGTAGGCGCCGGAGAAGCGGATCGAGGTGGTGTCGGTGTGCAGCCGGGAGGTGTCGATCCCGAACTCGGTGATCGCCTCCAGCAGCAGCCGGGTCAACAACGAGGCCCGGTCGGCGTCGAACAGCCGGGCCAGCATCCGGCCAACCCGGTCGTCGTTGAGCAGCCGCACCTCCTGGGAGACCAGCCCCAGCTGCGCCGGCTCGAAGCCAGATACCCACCGCCCCAACCCGTAGACCGGCTCACGGTGCAGCACCAGGTTGCGCACCACCACCGAGATTGCGGCCGCCGGGGCGATCTTCAACCGGCGGTCGTCGCCGGGCAGGTACTCCTCGAGCAGCCGATGCAACCCCAGCCGGCCCAGGAAGTGGTTGACCACCGGCAGCGGGCCCAGTGGCTGGCTGTGCAGTTCGAAGTCGCCCATGACGCTCCGTTTCGGTGGTTACCCACAATAGTCCTTCAAGGTATACGTTGAAGGACCACGAATCAGGGAACGGACCTACGACACGCCATGACCCCACCGCACACCTCGACCCCGACGGGCGCTCAGCGTCGCACGCAGCAACGCATCGCAGCCCGACTCGCGCAGGCCGGCTTCGCCCTGCCCGGGACCATCACCCGCCGGATGATGCGGTGCGGCAAGACCGGCTGCCGCTGCAAGGACGACCCCCCGCAGCTGCACGGCCCCTACATCCAGTGGACCCGCACCGTCGACGGCAAAACCGTCACCAAACTGCTCAGCCAGGACCAGCTCGCCCGCTACCAGCCCTGGTTCGACAACGCCCGCGAGCTACGCGAACTCCTCACCCGGCTCGAAGCCCTCTCGATCGAAGCGATCACAACTGTCGAAGACTGGGGGAGCTAAACGTGCTCGAGAAGTGCGGAAAGCGAGTCATATATGCCTATGGGCGAGACCACCGTGAGCGACGCCAGGGCCCGGCTGGCCGAGTTTGTCGACTCCGCCCGCGTCGGACACGACCCCGTCTACCTGACCCGTCGCGGCCAGCCAGCGGGTGGCCGCGGTGATCGACGCCGACGACCTGGACCGGCTCATCTCGGCCGCGGAGGACCTCGCCGACATCGAGGCCGCCGCGGCAGCCGCGCGCGGAGATGCAGGACGGCGACCCGGCGATCCCGTGGGAGCAGGTCAAGGCCGACCTCGGCCTGGCATGACCTATCGGAAGTTGCGCCGGCCGCCGTGCGTCAGCTGCGCAAGCTGGGCCCTACCGCGCGGCGCCGCGTTCAGGCGGCCATCGAGCTGTTGGCCGACCAGCCGCGCCCGGGCGGTGCCAAGGAGCGGGTCGGCGGGGACGGCGCGTGGCGGGTCCGCACCGGCGACTACGGCATCGTCTACGAAATGCGCGACGAGGTTCTCCCAATCCTCGTTGTGGCCGTCGGGCACCGCCGCGACATCTACCAGCGCCGCTGACAAGCTCTCCAGTCCACGGCCCGGCGTCGGACACGGCGGCACGGATGAGTCGGCCTGGGGCGCGGTGTCGGGATTGCTACCGGTCCGTTTCCCCAGGCCCGCTCGCCGAACCCGCCGTGCCTGTCTCCACGCAAGGGGCTCTCCATGGTGTCTGCCGTGCGTTTGGTTCAGGCAGCGGGCGCCCGGGGGTGAGGATCTTGTTGCCCCGGTAGTGGTACCCATTACAAGTCTGCGCCCCATCAGGCCGAACAACCACAGCCCGACCGCGAGGCCAGCGCGATGGTCGGCGAGATAGGCGACGATCTGCTCCTGCGGGGCCGCAGGCGAGGGAGGGGCTCCTGCCATCACCCCGAACCGATCTTCAGCGGCGACAGCATGATCACCCCACGACCGCCACCCGGGCCGAGCACTGTACTGGTGGCGTCCGCGCACGCGTCGCAGCCGAGTTGCGAGGTGAGCAAGCCGCGGTGGGACTGCCAGACGGCCGCGGCGTGGATGGCGCCGCTCGTCCACGGCCCGCCGTGCACCGTGCACCGCTCGCCGGGCCGGTCGTCCGGCCGCATCGGGCAGGTCATGGGTTCGTCGATAACCTGCCACGGTCTGCGGGTCGCTGTGACGGCGCCAATGGCTCCGGTGGGGACGACGCTCACGTGGGTGAGGTCCCAGACGAGGAAGGCCGCCTGCCCGAACGCCAGGGCCAGCTCGCGGCCCTCGTCCGGGTCCAGGTCGGTGACGACGAGCGCCTCCTCAGCCCAGCCGTAATCCACGGGGACGGCCACGACACGCCCGCGTACGGCACCCCCGAGGTCGGCCACTCGCTCGGCCAGCCGCTGCTGGTGCTCGGCGTTCTGCTCAGCTAAGGTCCGGGCCTCGCCGCGGGGGTTCCACGCGGAGATGACTTGGACCGGCCCCCACGGCGATCGCGCAGAGAGCGTCGAAGATGCTTGAGGCGACCGCTTCGTCGCTTTCCGACAGCCGGTAGGCCACATGCAGCGTGGCGAGCTCATAGTTAAAGGCGGCGCGCCACTCACTCGCCAAGGACGTGGCCAGGTAGCGGCTGCCCTTGTAGCCCGCACCGGCGGCACCCTGCAAGAGCAGCACCCCGCCGGCCATCCCAAAGCCGCCTCTGGCCAGGCTGCCGCCCCCCGAGGAAGGCAAGGCCGGCGCTGGTCGCGGCAGCCCCAGAGAGCCCATTGCCCCGCCGATCGCCGCGCCGATGGCGGGGGCGAGCGTGCCGGCGGAGAACATCGTCACGGTCGCCGCTCCAGTTGCCCAGGCGATCTTGGTCCCAAGCGAGACGGAGGCGCGGTTGAGCCGGCTGAACGCCTTCTTAGGGCCCTTGGCGATCGCCTGGACTTATGCAGCGCCACTCCACGTCGCTGTGCAGCAACACCCGGTAGAGCACGTGGTATCCCTGTGGGTCCAAGTCGCCGGCACTGATCCCCTGGCCCTCCTTCCACGACGGAGTGCGCCGCAGCAGGTCGAGCAACGTCGGGTACTCAGGACCAACTTCCCTTGGTCGAAGGCACCCTGCATGGCGTCCAGGAAACACGGTTGGCTTTGGTCAGGATCTCGTCGGCGGGAGCCGAGACACTGTCCTGGAGGCCCTGCGCACGTCACCCGACAAGAGGTCGGTTATCGGGTGCAGCAGCTTCGGGCCGCCGCCGCAAGCACGGCCAGACGCCGAAGCAAACGTCAATGGCATCAAGCGTAACGCTTGGCAAGGCGAGACACTTGACCCTCGTTCATTGGCCGACGCCGCCAGTCGGGCCGCCCGAAGGCAGTTGGCTGCTTCACCCAGGGTGCATCACCTCTCACTGAAAGGCCGTCCACGCCGCTTCCGCATGGGCCGCTGTCATTGGTCCGCAGCCCCCGGACAGTAGGCGGCTGAGGCGGTTCGCACGAGTTGCTGGGCCGCCGGCTGATTGCCCAGCTCTCCCGTCAGCTCGCCGACGAGGTCGTGAGTCGAGGTGGAGAGCTGGAGTCGGGTGCAGAGCTGATGACCTCGCTGCTCGAGAAGTGCAGTGTTCAGGCCGGGATACGTCTGTCGCGCTACCTCCAGGAAGCGTTGGACGTCCGGCGACGGTCCGGATCCCGCCGTCCCTGACGGACCCGCAGAAGTCGTCGGTAGCTCGGAGTCGCTGGAGGGTGGGCTGGGAGGAGGCCTGTCGGAGTCTCGGGAGGGCACCGACGTCGAGGGGCCAGCAGTATATGAGCCGGCTGTCATGGACGGGCCCTCTTGCGTAGAGCACGCAGCCGCTGCAGTAGTCAGCGCCAGGGGTGTTAGGACCGCCGCGACGACCCATCGGCCTGTTCGTTTCATCAACGTCTCCCGACACTGGATCGGCAATGGTACGCGGATTGCGGTCAGTACTTTGTCCTAATATAGGCACCCATCAAGCTCGGGCAGGCAGCCGAGCTGCCTTGCGTTACGCCTGTTCACCCCTTCTGGAGCTCACTGTGATGCCGATCATCTCGCGCCCAGCGTTCTTCCG
>CAVRXF010000052.1:0-18560 GCA_963724925.1 uncultured Actinomycetota bacterium
TGGTAGCCGGCGATGACGCTCCGGCCGTCGGGCTGTTCGGCGGTCGGGCGGGACACGACGAACTGTTCGGCGGCGAGCACGAGGCGCTCGACCCACTCCGGTGCCATGGCTGCGTCCGCAGGACGGGTGTGCTGCCAGGCCGACAGCACCGCCGCGTCGTGTGCGCTGCGCTGGGCCTGCGCGTCCGGCTCAAGCGAGGTGTCCTCGTCGGCGCTGGCAACCAGGACGACGGTGTCGCCGGGGGACAGGGTCGCGGTGAACGTCCCGGCGTGGACGTGGGTGTCGACGTCGTTCAACCCCCGGGCGGCTTCGGCCGGCAGCAGGTAGCCCTGGTACAGCTCGTTGGCCACGCTCGCCTGCCCGGCGCTCGCGAGCAGAACCAACGGCATACTGTCCGGTCCCCCGGACGCGACCCTGAGCCCGCCCGGCACCGTCGTCACCTGCGCCGGCCAAGCCACCTGGCCGGTGTTGTGGAACACCCGGTTGTCGACGATGGCCCGGATCGACAGCTGCATCTGGCCCGACCCAGCCGCCAGGGTGTATGCCGTGTAGGTCGCGTTGGCGCCTGGCTCCATCCAGATGCGCTTCTCGAGCACCGCCTCGGCGCAGGCATACCGCCACAGCGCCACCGTGCCCTCGAGTTCGAAGCTGTCGAGGGCGGAATTGCCGGTCGGGGCGATCACCCCGGACGCCCAGCGGTTGGTGGCCAGGTCGAACGACTGGTCGCGGTAGGCCGCCGTCTCGTCGAGCTTGACGAGCATGAGCCGGCGGTCTACCGGGGGCCGTCGGGCGGCGACAAGCAGGCCGTGGTAGCCGCGGGTGATGGAGCCAGCGACTGTCCCCGAGCCGTAGCCGCCGATGCCGTTGGTCACCAGCCATTCCAGGCTCTCGGCGTCCGCCAGCACTCCGGTCGTCTCGCGGCCAAACCGGATCCGGCCCGTCGGCCCGATCGGGAGGGTTGGCGCGTCGGTCACGGCACGGCGGGGATGCGCGGCGGGTGCACCCACGAGGCGTATCCGGGCGCCTTGGCGCCGGGGGGATTGGCCCCGATCGCCGGCCACAGCAGCCCCTCGGTATACGCGGTCGCCGAGACCGTGAAGGTGACGTTGCCGTCCCGGGCCCCGTACGCCTCGGTCCACGCGGGCGGCAGCTCGTACCAGATACCGACGTACCACATCTTCACGATGTTGCGCGCCACCGGCCCGAGCCGCGCGTCGCTGAACACGTCCCGGCGCAGCAGGTCGGTCAGCGAGGCGGCCGCGGCGTCCTCGCCTGCCGACTCGGCGACCCCGGCGTGGTACCGGTCCAGCAACGCGTCCAACACGGCGCCGCCGGCGACCCTGACCACGGTGTCGAGATAGGCCTTCGTCATCCCGGTGCCGCGCAGCTCGAACACCGGGTATGCCGTGACCTCGGCGGAGAAGGCGAGGAAGCGTTCCAGCCGGCTGCTCACGAGGCCACCGCCACGGGCTGCGCAGCCATCTCGAACGTCGGCGCGGCGTTCAACGAGGTGCCGGGAATCGGGTTGTGGATCAGCCTGGTCATCTGGTTGCGGATGCGGAACATCTCGACGACCGCGTCCTGCAGCAGCGAGGGCTCGCCGTTGTACGCCCTGGTGAGGAACGCCAGGAACTCCCCGTAGCCGCGGTTGAAGTCCGCGGCCGCGGCATGCAGCTCGGAGCCCTCCGGGTAGTCGCTCAGCGTGGCGTCCGTCTTGATCTGGTACACCGACTTCCAGTCGACGTGCAGCTCGGGGCCGGTGGGCTGGTGTGGCTGGTCCCCGGGCTGGTAGTGGCGGCCCAGCTTGAGCTGCTCGAAGCGGTAGTAGTGGGCCAACTCGTCTTCGTCGTCGTAGATCCCCCCGCCGAACCCCTCGCCCTGCTCGGCGACGAGGTCGAGGGCGCGTTTCGCCGAGTCAAGGTCGGTGACCGGGACGACCTCCCCACCGCCGGAGTAGAAGTACTCTGGGGTCACCTGCTTCTCCGGTGCGCCCGAGAACAGGGAGTCGCCGAGGCGCTGGTGCAGGTAGTGCACCCCCCGCCAGATCTCCAGGTAGAACTCGCCGATGCTGTAGAACTGCATCTCCGGCTGGTCCGGCCGCACCGCCAGCCGGTTGTGTCGCATGTGCGTCCGCTTGACCAACCGGCTTGCCTCGTCGGGTGACTTACGGGGTCGCTCGATGCTCAGGAACGTATCCAGCGCCTCCGGCGTGAAGGACTGGCGGCTCACCATGAAGTCGGTCTCGCCGTCCGGCAGGTATGCCGGGTACTCCGGCACGAACCCCGCCTTGGTCAGGTCCGGGGTGCCGCCCACGGCGTTGAGTACGTTCGCGGCGAGGGTGAGGTGCAGCATCTCCTCGACAGTGGTCACGCGCAGGACGTGGAACGCGTCGCTGTTGGTGCCGGGCTGGAGCGAGTAGAGGGCCGTCAGGTACGGCGGCAAGGTGGCGTGCTCGAGCTGCATCGCGGCATACAGGTACTCGTGCAGCAGCTCGACGGAGGTGATCTTCGGGGAGGGCATCGGACTCCGTTCGCGGTCGCCCGTGGGGGTGGGGCTGCCCGTTGGGTGGGGCGCCAGTGGGGTCTTGCTCAGGCTTCGGCGCGCAGCTGTCGCAGCATCCGCTCGGCGCTTCGGAAGCACAGGGCGGCAATAGTCAGCGTCACGTTCGCGGTGCCGATCCCGGGCATGCTGCCGCCGCCGACGAGGTAAAGGTTCTCGTGGTCCCACGAGCGCTGGTCCGCGTCGACGACCGAGTCGCGTCGGTTCGAGCCCATGAGGTGGGTCCCGGCGAGGTGGTTGCCGCCGCGGATGGCGTAGCCCTCCCCCTCGTAGGTGACGTACGACGGGTCCGTGGGGTCGTAACGCGTGTGGTCGGCGGCACCGAGGCGCTGGAAGACCTGTCGCGCGAACTGGCGCGCGTAGGCGACGCCGCGCATCGTGTACTCCGGCACCGTAAAGGACAGCACCGGGCGCATGTTGCCCAGCGCGTCGGTGTAGCGCGGGTCGACGGAGATGCGGTTGCTCTCGCTGGGCGGCACGTCGATCATGAACGCAAGCAGCAGCTGGCGGCTCAGCCGGTCGGGCAGGGCGCCGCGCAGGGCGGCGCCAAACAGGTTCTCGTCGTCCACCATTGAGGAAAGGTCCCAGTACGGCGACCCGGTGGCCCAGCCCCAGCCGTCGTTGTGGATGTCGACCGCGAAGGCGGCCTGCCGACGGCGGAACGAGCCGGTGCGAAGGTCCACAATTCCGCCGGTGCACACGGTGCCTCGATAGGTTCCAGCGATGGTGGGCAGTAGGCCCCAGTTCAGCAGGTACGCGTGGTCCATGAGGTTGCGTCCGACGAGGCCGCTGGAGCTCTGCAGGCCGGAGGCGAGCAGCAGCCGAGCGTTCTCGATCGCGCTGGCCGCCAGCACCACCAGGTGACCCTGCATTGTCCACGTCGTGTGCTTGGGGGAGGACGGGTCGGTGTACGCCTTGACCTCGACGCCCCTCGCGCGGCCGGTCTCGGGGTCGATGAGCACCTTGGAAGCCACCGTCTGCGTCAGCAGGTCGACGCCGCCGCGCTCCAGCGCCTTCGCCAGGGTCTTGACGGCGTTGTACTTGGCCTGCACCGGGCAGATCGGCACACAGTTGATGTTCCCCTGGCAGCGACCGCCCTCCTCGACCTGGCTGGTGCTCACCGCTCCGTTGGGGGCGTAGCCCTTGCCACCGTCGTATGCCGGGTTCGGAATCCCGTTGCGCGCCTGCGGGAAGGCCCGCACCCGCAGCTCGTACTGCTCGCCGCCCGCCTCGACGAAGGTGCCGTCGATGCCCTTGCCCACCGTCTGGTCCAGATAGGACAGCGGCAGCTCCTGCATCGGGTAGACGTACCCCGGCTCGAAGTGCACGCCGAGGAAGGCCTGGTGCTCGACGTCTCCGCAGACGCCGAGCTCGCGCTCGGCCTGGACGTAGTACGGCATCAGCTCGTCGTAGCTGACCGGCCAGTCCCGGCCCACCCCGTGCCGGGTGAACAGCTCGAAGTCCTCCGGCAGCAGGCGGGGGGTCTTGGCCTCCCAGTGCATCGTGGTCCCGCCCAGCACCCGGGTGTAGGTCGTGTCGGAGGCGAACGGTCCGTTCTGCACCAGGTAGCCGCTGCTGTCGGGCTGCCCCGGCCAGATGCGGTGCACGTCGCCCCCGCGGGGCATCATCGCGTTGGGGTTCAGCGGGTAGGGCGACTGGTTGTCCTTGGCTGCGGTGGCGTAGAAGCGCTGGAGATAGTCCTCGTACCCCGCCAGGGAGTGGTCCTGCCCGGAGGCAGCCTCCAGGACGAGCACCCGCTTGCCGGCCCGGGCCAGCTGGTCGGCGATGAGGGCGCCGCTGATGCCGCCGCCGACGATGACCGCGTCATAGAGGGTCTGTGCCGCCGCCTGATGCTGGGTGCGCCGCGTGGCGCCGCTGGGAAAGATCACGAGACGGCCTTTGCTGTGGCGAGGGTGGATGCGGGTGCGGCGGCGGGGTCGGCGAATTCGTCAAGGCGAGGGTTGGGGACTATCGGGTAGACGGCCGCCTTGTCGACCACCACCGGTGGGCCGGTGGGGATGTCAATGCAGTCCCTCCACCTGTAGCTGGACCGGGTGCTATGGCCTTGCTGGCGCGCGCCGGCCGGGTGCGCCACGGCTGTCACCCACTGCAGCCCGGCCTGGGGGGGCGCCGTTCCTCGCGCACCGGTCCTCCGGCAGCTCGGTCCATGTCGCGCAATACCTTCTGAGAATAATGTTGCGCGCGACCGGCCCCAGGTCACGGTCCTCGAGAAGCGATTTGGCGGACGTGGCAGAAACCGGCGGACCTCCCCGTCCGAGAAGGTCTCGAAAAGACGAGAGAATATCTGTGACGGCACGATCTCGGTGAGCTCGCGACGATACGAGGCGGCCATTCCCGTGCGATTAAGCTGAACGCGCGAAAAGCCTGTCAGGCACGCCGAGAACGTCAAGAAATTGAGCGATTGCGCTGACATACACCACCCGCTCGTCGAGTGTTTTCCGTAGTGTGGCACCAGTCGCCCAGATTGGCAAGACTTGTCTGTTTCATGGCTTATCGGCCCGGGCTATCTGGTTGAACCCCTAGCTCTCCGTGCGTAATTGGGAATCAGTTCTCGTGTGACACAGTGCTGAGACCTGCGCCAGACCCGGTGTCGGCTGGTGAGCGGGGTGGCTCGGTCCCAGGGGGCCGACGGGGCGAATGCGCGTGGCCAGTCCGTCCGGCGGACCCGCGGGATTCCGGCGGGAATTCGGTGACGGAACGCTCTTGTCGGCGCCATGTGTATGCCGACCAGACCGTCACCTCGCGGGGTCCAGCTATTCTTCGGGCCACGACGAGGACGGCCGCGAAACCGTGACCTGCATTTACTGGACAGGGAAGGCATTCCGTGCCACGGTACGTTTCCGTGGACATTCATGGGTCATGGGTCCTCGCACAGTGGCGCCTCATCGAGGCCGACGGATCCGAGTCCTTCCCCTCTGGCGTGGATGCCGAGGGAACGTTGCTCCACACACCGACGACGCGTCTATGTCCGCGATGATGACGACCGCCGGCCGACTCGCGCGGCGGCCCTAACCACCCGACACCCCGACCTGGCTCGCGCGGGTCCCGACTCACCCAGGACGAATGCCATGACCGCAACCACCACGACAGCCCCCACGTCCACCGCGCAGCCGTCCGGCGACAGCGCACCAGGGGTGACGGCAAGGGCGCTGCCCACCACCCAGCGGCCACTGCTGGCGCGGGCGGACCTGCAAGTCGACCACATCGACCTGCAGCGCATCGCCCAGCACATGTACGCCTTGATGCTGCGTAACATCTCCAGTGACGGCTACCCCTTCAACGACTCCAGCCACACCCTGGAGTCGTTGCCCGGGTGCGTGCTCGCCGCTCCTTCGTACCCGGCGAACGCCCCTGGCATCACCCAGGACTACGTCTTCAACTGGGTCCGCGACGCCGCCATCACCGCGCTCGAACTGGGCGCTGCGGCATCGTCGGATCCAGACGACCCGGTCGAGGTGCTCGTCGACTATGTGACCTTCGCGGACCTGTGCCAGCGCAACGCGGCGCCCACCAAGGGGCATGCCTGCTTCACCATCGAGGGCAAGCCGCGCCCGTGGTCGGAGCAGAACGACGGCCCCGCGGTCCAGACCGTCGCGTTGCTGGCTCTCTTCGGCAAGCTCGACGCGCAGACGCAGCAGGTGGCCCGAGACCTCATCGCACGCAACGTCGCGTTCCTGCTCGGCTGTTACCAAGACCAGACCACCAACCTGTGGGAGGAGCACGTCGGCTTCTCCTTCTTCGCCCAGTCGGTGCAGCTGCGTTGCCTGCGGGAACTGGCCACGAACACCCTTGGTATCGCAGTCCCGGACGGGGTCTCGCAGGCGATCGCCTGGCTCGAGGCCGCCCTGCCGGTGCACTGGAACGGCACCTACTACGCCACCATGATCGGCGGCAGTCCCCCCGGCGACCCGCAGCATCCCACGGTGCCGCAGGGGTACGACCCGAACATCGACATCGTGCAGGCGTGCGTCTACGGGGCGGTGTCGTGCACCGACACCCGGCTACTGTCCACTGCGGCGCAGCTACGCAGCGTGTGGGCGGATGCCTCGTCGCCGGAGTTCTACCCGGTCAACGGCAACGACGCCAAGCTTGGCTACGGGCCGATGTTCGGCCGCTACCCCGGTGACCTCTACAGCGGTGGGTCGGACAGCTTGGGCGACCACCCGTGGGCGCTGTGCACTGCGAATTTCGCGCAGCTCTACTACGAGCTGGCCAACGCGATCGACGCATCCGGTCGCGTCCCCTTGGACAGCCTTTCCGAGCCATTCTTCGGCCAGGTCGCCATAACGGCTGCCACGACCGCCACGGCGGCCAGTGCGGCACTGCGCGCCGCCGGCGACGCCATGCTCAAGGCCGTCGTCTACCACAGCGACCACCTGGAGCTCGGCGAGCAGTTCGACGGCTGGTCCGGCTACGAGAAGAGCGTGCGCGACCTTACCTGGAGCTATGCCGCCTTCCTCTCGGCAGTCCGGGCCCGCACCGGCCAAAGCGTTTTGGGCTGACGCACTTCGGTCGAGCGATATCTTCGCGTTAGGAAGTCGTTGGGGCACTTGGTCCGAGCGCCCGCGGGCCGTTCGATGTTCTGGTGCCCTCGGTCAGCAGCTCGGTCACGGACCAGAGCGCCAGCTTTCTGGCGCGGCCCGATGCGATTCCCACCGGTATCGAAGCCGCGGAAAGCCTGGCCTACCGACTCAAATGCGCCCGGCTCGGGCCGCCGCTGACGACCAGACAGCTTGAGCACGAGCGACTGAGCAAGACCCTCGCCCTGGGCGTGCTGTCCAGCGACTGCATCTCCTCGTCGGCATACGGCTCCGAGGAGATCCTGCTCATCCTGGTGCCGCTGTTCGGCTTGGCTGCCTATGGCCTGCTGCTGCCGCTGACCGGCGTCGTGCTCGTGGTGCTGCTGTTGGTGACGCTGACCTACCGCTGGGTCGTGACGACCTACACCCAGGCCGGGGGGTCGTATGCCGTCGCCCGCGGCAACTTCAGCCCCGTGGTCGCCCAGGTCGGCGCGGTGGCGCTGATGCTCGACTACGTCGTGACGGTGGCCGTCCAGGCCGCCGCTGGGAGCGCTGCGGTGACCTCGGCGGTGCCGGGTCTCACCGACTTCCAGCTCGAGATCACCGTCGGCGTCGTTGCCGTGCTCTTCTACGGCAACCTGCGTGGGCTGCGCGAGGCAGGCGGGGCCTTCGCCTTCCCGACCTACTTCTTCGTCGCCTCGACGGGCGTGGTCATCGTCATGGGGCTCGTTCGTGAGATCACCGGCGACTTCCCGTAGTACGACCCGGCTAGTGCAGCTGGTGCCTACCCCCTGGGGAGCGGCAGCCCGCTGCTCTCCATCGGCGCGGTGTACATCCTGCTCAAGGCGTTCGCCAACGGGGGGTCGTCGCTGACTGGGCTTGAGGCAATCTCCAACGGGGTCAGTGCCTTCCAGGCACCGCAGGCCGCAACGCCCCGCCGCACGCTTATCGTCATGAGCGTGCTGCTCGGCACCCTCGTGGCAGGCATCTCGTGGCTTGCTCACCAGACCCATGCGGTTGCCTACGAGAGCGGTTCCCCGACGGTCATCTCCCAGGTGGCGAAGGCGGCTCTCGGTGACTCGGCCCTGGGTTCACGTGCTGTTCTTCGTCGTGCAAGTTCGCCACCATGCTCATTCTCTGGACCGGCGCCAACACTCCCTTCACGGCTTCCCCTTCTTCGCGAACTTCATTGCGGCCGACGGGTACCTACCTCGGTGGCTGACCAAGCGAGGACACCGACTGGCCTTCTCCAACGGCATCGTCGTGCTGGCCGTCCTGGCGCTGGCGCTGATCCTCGGCACCGGTGCGCACGTGGACAAGCTGGTCGCCTTCTACCCCATCGGCGTCTTCACCGGGTTCACCCTGGCCGGCTTCGGGATGGCCCAGCACTTCCGGACCCTGCGCCCGATCCGGTGGCGGGCCAAGGCGGCGATCAACGATCTGGTCGGCGCGACCTCCGCCCTCGTCGTCGTCATCTTCGCGGTCACCAAGTTCACCGAGGGGGCCTGGCTGGTCGTCGTCCTCTTCCCGATCCTGGTGGTCCTGCTGCTGCGCCTGCGCGAGGCCTACCGGCGGGAGGGCGCGATCCTGGTGGCCGTGCCGGCCGCGCGTGGCCTGCGGGCGTTGACTCGGCGGTCCGTGATCGTCGTGCTCATCGACAACGTCGACCCGCCGTGATCCGGGCGCTCGACTGCGCCCGAAGCCTGCGGCCGGCGCAGCTGCGGGTCGTCCACTTCGTCATCGACCCCGGCCATGCCGACGCACTGCGGCGGACCTGGGACGAGCATGGTGTGCTGGCGCTTCCCCCGAGCTGATCGACTGTCCGGACCGGCGGCTGCCTCGTGCTGCGCTCGAGCTCGCGGAGCGGATCCTGCTGGCCGATCGCAACAACCAGGTCACCGTCCTGCTGCCCCGTAGGCAGTACGGCGCCCTGCTGGGTCGACTGCTACACGACCGAACCGCGGACGAGATCGCGGCCAGCGTCTCGCAGGTCCGCGGCGTGGCCGCGACCATCGTCCCGTTCGACGCGACCAGACCCTCGCGCGTGCTGCGCCGCAAGAACGGATCCCGGCATACCGCACCGGGGCCAGCCGAGGACCGCAGTGCGGGCTGGACGCCGCCGCAGTAGAGCAGATTGGGCACCTCCAAGGGCGGATCCGGTCCGTCCAGAGCGTTCCCGTCGGGGCCACTCCCGCGTTACGGTGCGAGCTCGTCGACGAGTCGGGCGGGGTCACCCTCGTGTTCTACGGACGTCGCCGGATCGCCCGGCTGCAGCCCGGCACCCTCGTGCGGGTCGAGGGGCGCATCGGCAACAACAACGGCTTTCTCGCGGTGGCCAACCCGGCATACCAGCTGCTGCCGGCAGACTCCGCGGCGAGCGTGCCCTGAGCGTGGAAAGAGTGGGGACTGAGCCGGCCCTCCCTAGTCGTCCGGCTCGACCTCCAAGTCGGGGTACTCCGGCCGCCACATCGTGTCTTGCACCTGCTGGATCGGGTTGTCTACCGCGACTCGCGCGACCCCCTCTTTGGCCGCGGTCGTCGCCACGGCAACCGCGACCGCCGCGGAGACGGCGCGCAGGCTGTTGACGGAGGGCAGCAACGGCGCCCCTCTCATCGACGGGTCGGACAGATGGGCGAGCGCATCGGCGGCCGCCGCGAGCATCGAGTCGGTGACCCGTTCGGCCCGGGAGACGACGACACCGAGCCCGAGGCCGGGGAACACGAGCGCGTTGTTGACCTGGGCGATCGAGTAGGTCGTGCCGTGCAGAGCGACCGGTGGGAACGGGCTGCCCGTGGCCACGAGGGCTCGCCCTTTGGTCCAGCGCAGGATGTCCTCTGGCCTGGCCTCGCACTTGGACGTGGGGTTGGACAGCGGCATGATGATCGGTCGCTTGGTGTGCTCGGCCATCTCGCGCACGATGCGTTCGGTGAAGGCGCCGCTCTGGGTGGACGTCCCGATGAGCATGGTGGGCCGCACGTGCGACACCACGTCGGCGAGGCCGATGGCGCCGCCACCTGCCCAGTCGGCCACCTCCTCCGCCGGCCGTGCGTAAGGGATTTGGAAGTCGCGCAAGCCAGGTGCGTTGTCGACAAGCAGGCCGCGGCTGCCGAGTCCGTAGAACTGGCGCGTTGCTTCCTGCGGTGTCAGGCCTTGCTGGACCATGAGCTCGCGCATCATGTCGGCGATGCCCAGGCCCGAGGTACCGGCTCCGTGGATTACAACCCGCTGGTCACGAATCCGGCCTCCTGCGGTGCGCACTGAGGCGATCGCCGCCGCGAGGACCACCGCGGCGGTGCCCTGCATGTCGTCGTTGAAGGTGCAGATCCGGTCGGCGTACTTGGTGAGCAGGCGCCGGGCGTTGCCGGCCCCGAAGTCCTCCCAATGCAGCATGGCGTGCGGGAAGAGCTTGGCCGCGGCGGTGACAAAGGCGTCGATGGTGTCGTCGTAACGCTCGTCTCGCACTCGCGCGTGTCGCTCGCCGAGGTACATGTCGTCGTTGAGCAGCACGAGGTTGTCGGTGCCCATGTCGAGGACCACGGGGATGGCGCGGGCCGGATGGATGCCGGCGGCCGCGGTGTAGAGGGCCAGCTTGCCGATGGCGATCTCGATGCCGCCCACGCCCTGGTCGCCGATGCCGAGGATTCCCTCCGAGTCGGTGACCACGATGAGGTCGACCTCGTCGGGGCCAAGGCCGGTGTTCCTCAGGGACACCTCGATGTCGTCCGGCCGGTCTACCGACAGGTAGACACCTCTGGGCCGGCGGTACTCGTGGCTGAACCGCTCGATCGCCAGGCCGACCGTCGGGGTGTAGACAACCGGGAGCATCTCCTCGATGTGCTCGGAAAGCAGCCGGTAGAAGAGGACCTCGTTGCGGTCGCGCAGGTTGGCCAGGTAGACCCATTTGCGCAGGTTGTCGCGTTGATGGCGGTACTGTTCGTAGGCACGCAGCGCCTGCGACTCGATCGTGCTGACGCCTGACGGGAGCAGGCCGGTCAGCTGTAGCGCCCCCCGCTCGGCGAGGGTGAACGCGGTGCCGCGGTTTATCCGCGGGTTGGTCAGCACTGCGCTTCCCCGAGCCTTGACCCGAGCGGTCACGCGAGCGGTTCTTGCGGTGAGCTCGTACAGCGAGGATCGCATTGTTCGTCCCTCCGACGGCGCCAACCGACTTTACGGTGACGGCATACCCGGGCGCTAGCGGTGTCATGCCCGGTATGCCGGTCGGCCGGCTGAAGAGGCGCTCTTCGCGCGGGGCGCATCCCGCGTTGCTGAAGTGGGCGGCGTATATAAGAATATTCGTATGCCGGGATTAGGACTGCGCGAGATGCGGCAGCGTTACGGGTTGACCCAGACCGACGTCGCCCGCGCGGCGGGGCTGAGTCAGCCTGCCTTATCTTCGATCGAGCAGGGAGGCGCCGCGAGCCGAGAGATGGTGGAACGCGTTCGGAGCGCAATTGCCGGCATGGTGAGCCCACGAAGGCAGCTCGCGGCACACCGAGAACAGCTGCTGGGCGCCCTCAACCGCGCGGGAATAACGCAAGTCCAGGTGTTCGGTTCGTCGCACGTGGCGTGGACGGACCACAGTCCGACGTTGACCTGCTGGTGCGGGCGCCTGAACACATGGGCTTGGCGTTCTATCGGGTCGCCGACGAGCTGGAGGCCATCCTGGGCGTACCTGTCGACCTCGTCGATGACGACGGGTCGGGCTCTCGAACCCTGGTCCGCGCTCGCGCTGAGGCCATCCCCCTGTGAGCGACGAGGACGTCATCCGCGACATCGAGGAGCTGGTCGGACACGTGCAGGCGATTGTGACCCTCGGATATAACCGGTTTGCGCGAGCAGCTAACCGCGACTATTGGGCGGCGAAGGGACTGCTGATCGACATCCACACTGCGTTTGGCCGGTTGAGCCCGGGCCGCCAAGCTGCTTCGGCCTCAGACGCCGAGGGCCTGCGGGCTTTGCGGAATCGGTTGTCGCATCAGTACGTCGATGTCAACCGCCGGATTCTGTGGCAAGTGATGCGCGACGATCTCCCCCGGCTGGTTGACGACCTCAACCGCGGTCGGATGTAACGGCCTTGGGGCTTGAGGGACCTTGGCGACCAGACACCTCAGGGCTGCTCGCAGCGCCGCTTGAGCTCGGCAACCCCGGCTGACGCACCTGCACGAGGCTGCCCTCGGCCAGCGGCCCCGGGACAACGGGCGGGCGGTGCGCACTGAGCTCGTCCACGGCGGCCACGCAGCGACGTCGACCAGCACCGCCCAGACCCGCTCGGGTGGGGCAGCTATGACCACGGTCTCGGTAACGTCCAACACCCCAGAGTGGCACGCAGCCCCTAGGCAGCGAGTGGATCAGGGCGGGCCAAATCCCATGATGTCAGCGGCAGTTCAAGGACGAGCGGCGTCCTTGCTAGCCAGCAGAACGGGGAGCCGCCGGGGACTGACCCCGGTGACTCCCCGGCATACCGGCTCTGGCTTGCCGGCAGGTGTGGCACGAGCGCGGAGACCACACCTGCCGACTAGCGCCGACCGCCTCAGATCTTCCAGACTGGCAGGACTGAACGCTTCCAGGTCTCGTTCACGACGCCGGCGAGGGCGGTGTAGAACGCAAGCCCGGCGGTGAGCAGGCCCATCCAACCGCCCGCCTGCTCCAGGGTGTGGCTGTGCAGCAGGTGGCCCGACGTCAGCAGCACAAAGGTGATGATGAGCGCGACGAAGGTCGAAGCGAGGGCCAGGTTGGTGCGCAGCACTGCGACGGTCAGCATGGCCGTGAAGATTGTCCAACCCAACAGGAAGAACCCGAGCGCGACATCGACGTCAACGGCCGACGTGCCGTCAGCCGGCTTGAAGTAGACGGACAGGCCCCAGTAGGCCAGCCAGAAGGCGCCGTACGAGCAGAACGCCGTGGCGCCGAAGGTGTTGTTCTTCCTGAACTCCCAGATGCCGGCGACGATCTGCACGATGCCGCCGTAGAACAGGGCCAGGCTCAACACGATCGTCTTGACGCCCAACGGGATGAGCCCGGCGTTGACGGCGCTGAGGACGAACGTGGTGACCGCGAAGGCGGAAAGGCCCAAGGGACCCGGGTCCGCGATGGCGGGCCCAACCTCGGAAGGTGTCTCATTGAGCTCCGGGAAGGTCGGGAAGAGGGATGAGAGTGACTCCTTGTAGGTCGTCATCAGAGGGGCCTTTCGCTGCGGGCTTGGCTGGTTTGACCCCTTAACGCTAGTTCTGCGCATACACCGGTATGCCGTTCCCTAGCTTGCTCATCAGGTGAGCGGTTCGAGTAGCACTTCGGTGGCGAAGCGCGCCCGCTCGGCGTGGGTGTGACGTTTGACGAACGGTTACATGCATCAGTCGAGCGGCTTGTCCGGTCCGGAACCGCTAGCAGTACGAAGGGAGTACGCACACTCCACAGTGCAAGGTAGGTCACATTCAGCGGATCGCCCACGGCGCGAGGCATTCTCCGGCCAACGAAAGACCGGGCGCTTCGGAGTCCCTTGTGACGCAGCGCACTTCGGCAGCGCTCGTCTGATGTACATGCCGGCGTCCCTGCCGGATGATCTCCACCAGCAGTACCCAGGCGTTCAGAACGGCGCCGGCAAAGCCCAGGACCACGGCGGGGACGAACCAGTACAAGCCGCCGCCGGCTCCGATTACCAGGCTGACCGCGCCAGCGACGACGGGCACCCCGAAGGCGCCGAGGATCAGCGCCGGTACGACGCGCCGGTACCGGGGCACGGACGGTGCCACGCTGAGCCGGAGTCGGCCCACCATGGCGGCGATCACGACGAGGCCGACGGCGAGGCTTTCGAACGCCAGGGCGGCCCGCGTCTGGGGTGTGAGCACCAACACGGAAAGGGTGAGCAGGCTGACCATGAGCACAAGGGTTTCCGCTGCTCGTCGGGGGAGTCCCTGCCCTCCGATGATGCGGTCGAGGTTGATCGAGACGGCGACGAACAACAGACCTGCCAGCGCGCCGGCGGCACCACCGGTCATGACATACAGCTCGTGCCACGGCGCGGCGTCGTAGGCAACGGAAACGGGGTCCACCCTGGCATTCTCGACGTGCAGACCGTCAACTGCGGGGACGCTGGCAACCATTCCTGGCCAGGATCGGGGCGGCACCAGGACCAGCTCGAAGGAAAACGGTTCTCCTCGGCTTTCTGTGGGTCGGTTGACCTTGGTTTGAGGAGTGATTCGCTTGGCGCTGTAGGTGATCTACGCCTGTGTGGGGTGCGGGTGACGCGCACGTGCTGGGGTCCTACGGTCGAGGCTGTCGAAGGCTGTCGAGCGAAGGGTCCAGTCACGTGCGCGTCACTACGGCATTCAACAAGATGTTGGACCTTCCTGGGGCGTCGGTGGCCACCGTTTCGTTCGCCGAGGACGGGCTGGTGCTGGGGCTTCGGCGCCGTCGGTCTCGGCCGGTGTGTCCGTGTGGCAGGCGCGGTAGCGGGGTGTATGACCGGTCGGTGCGCCGGTGGCGGCACCTGGACTGGGGAGCGTCGAAGGTGTGGCTGGAGGCGGAGGTTCGTCGGCTGGACTGCCGACGCTGTGCTCGGGTGCGCACCGAGGCGGTGCCCTGGGCCCGGCCCAAGGCCCGGCACAGCCGCGACTTCGAAGACGTGGTGGGCTGGCTCGCGCAGCACACCGACAAGACCACGATCAGCACGCTGCTGCGCAGCAGCTGGGCAGACCGTCGATGGGATCATCACGCGGGTCGTCGGCGAGCAGATCAACAGCACCCGGCTGGCGGGGCTGCTGCGCATCGGCGTCGATGAGGTGTCTTACCGCAAGGGCCACCAGTACCTGACCGTGGTCGCCGACCATGACCAGGGCGGCCGCGTGGTGTGGGCCGCTGAGGGCCGCAACGCCCAGGTTCTGGAAGGCTTCTACGACGAGCTCGGGCAGGCCGGTTGTGCTCGGCTGCAGGCGATCTCGCTCGACCTCGGGGGTGCCTACCAGAAGGCCACCAACACCAAGGCGCCGCACGTGCGCCAGTGCGCGGATCCGTTCCACGTCATCAAACTGGCCAACGAGGCGATCGACAAGACCCGGCGGGTGGCCTGGAACCAGGCCCGGCAAACCCCGGCGGTCAAGCGCGGCCGGGGACGGCCCCGTAGCGATGCACCAGCGCCGCCGCGCGATGCCAGCCGCTGGATCAAACACAGCCGCTGGGCGCTGGTCAAAGACCCCGACCATCTCAAGCCCAGCCAGCTCGACGTGCTGCACGAACTGCGCCGCTCAGACTCGGTGCTCTACCGCTGCTGGCAACTCAAGGAAGGTCTACGCGACCTCTACCGGCTGGCCGACCCGACCGACGCGCCAGTCCACCTGGATTGGTGGCTGGCCTGGGCCTGCCGCTGCCGCATCCCCGCCTTCGTCACCCTGGCCAAGACCATCCGGGCCAACCGCGACCGGATCCTGGCAGCCGTGGAGTTGGGCCTGTCCAACTCCAAGCTCGAGGGCATCAACAGCAGAATCCGGCTGATCAACCACCGCGGCTACGGCCACCACTCCGCCGCCGCCCTCATCGCCATGATCTACCTATGCTGCGGCGGGATCACCGTCCAGCTACCCACAGAAAGGTGAGGAGTCCCAGAAAAACGGTTCTCCTCGGCTTTCTGTGGGTCGGTTGACCCGGGTTTGAGGAGCGGTTTGCTTGGTTCTGTGGGGGATTCGGGCTGTGGCTGGGGGTGCGTGGCGCGCACGGACTGGGGGTCCTACGTTCGAGGCTGTCGAAGGCGGTCGAGCGAGGGGTCAGTCACGTGCGCGTCACAACGGCATTCAACAAGATGTTGGACCTTCCCGGGGCGTGGGTGGCCAGCGTGGAGTTCGCTGAGGACGGGCTGGTGCTGGGGCTTGGCCGCCGCCGCGCCCGGCCGGTGTGTCCGTGTGGCAGGCGCGGCACGGGCAGCTATGACCGGTCGGTGCGCCGGTGGCGGCACCTGGACTGGGGAAGGTCGAAGGTGTGGCTGCAGGCGCAGGTGCGCCGGCTGGACTGCCGAGCCTGTGGTCGGGTGCGCACTGAGCAGGTGCCGTGGGCCCGGCCCAGGGCCCGGCACAGCCGCGACTTCGAGGATGTGGTGGCCTGGCTGGCCCAGCACACCGACAAGACCACGATCAGCACGCTGCTGCGCAGCAGCTGGGAGACCGTCGATGGGATCATCGCGCGGGTCGTGGGTGAGCAGATCGACAGCGCCCGGCTGGCGGGGCTGGTGCGGATCGGGGTGGATGAGGTGTCCTACCGCAAGGGCCACCGGTTCCTGACCGTGGTCGCCGACCATGACCAGGGCGGGCGGGTGGTGTGGGCCGGAGAGGGCCGCAACGCCCAAGTGCTGGAGGGCTTCTACGACCAGCTCGGGCAGGCCGGGTGTGCTCGGCTGCAGGCGATCTCGCTCGACCTTGGGGGTGCCTACCAGAAGGCCACCAACACCAAGGTGCCGCACGTGCGTCAGTGCGCGGATCCGTTCCACGTCATCAAGCTGGCCAACGAGGCGATCGACAAGACCCGGCGGGTGGCCTGGAACCAGGCCCGGCAAACGCCACCGGTCAAGCGCGCCCGTGGTCGGCCCCGCAAGGACGCCCCTGCGCCGGCGCGTGATCAGAGCCGCTGGGTCAAGCACACCCGCTGGGCGCTGGTCAAGGACCCCGACCAGCTCAAGCCCAGCCAGCTCGAGGTGCTGCACGAACTGCGCCGCAGCAACTCGGTGCTCTACCGGTGCTGGCAGCTCAAGGAAGGCCTGCGTGACCTGTACCGGCTGGCCGATCCGACCGACGCCCCAACCCACCTGCACTGGTGGCTGGCGTGGGCCTGCCGCTGTCGCATCCCCGCGTTCGTGACCCTGGCCAAGACCATCCGGGCCAACCGTGAGCGGATCCTGGCAGCCGTGGAGTTGGGCCTGTCCAACTCCAAGCTGGAAGGCATCAACAGCAAGATCCGGCTGATCAACCACCGCGGCTACGGTCACCACTCTGCCGCAGCCCTGATCGCGATGATCTACCTGTGCTGCGGCGGGATCACCGTCCAGTTACCCACCGAAACGAGGTCCGCCCGGGATCTTGCTGGGTGAAGCCGGTGCGATCGAACGAGCCGATCAGGCTGTCCCGGTAGCGGTTCGGCGCCAGTGGCGGGGGTCGTCGCCGCCGCGCCGCTGCCTACACCCGGCCCCCTCCCGGTCAAGGGCACCCCGACGATCCTTCGCAAACGCTTCGCGCGAAGCATCATCGGACCCATCCCTTGACCGGGAGCCTCCGGGCCGGGTGCAAGACGGCAGCACGGGCAGGCCAGGGCCTGCCCCGGCGGACGCGCCACGGCGGCGACGACCCCCGCCCTTTGAGTCGGCTCCAAACGACCCCGCCACCCCCACGGGCACCCCCGCACGCACTGCGCAGAACCTCAACCGACCCACAGAAACCCGAGGAGTCCCAGAAAAACTCTGCCGAAACCGTGTAATGAACCGTGGGGTCGACCGTCTGACATCCGACCACGCCACATCCTGCGGGGGACGGGCACGCTTCGGGGAGCGGGCACGCCGGGATTGGGCAGGTTGGCTCGCGCGTCTGTTCGTGAACGGGGGACCACGACAGAAAGGCGAGCCGAAGAACACCGAAAGGAGCGGGCCGGAGGGGGATCCGGCCCGCTCCTTGGTCTTTCGTGCGGTTGAACGTGCGATATACCGCCCCTTCGGCCGCACACAGTCGGCGGCCGCGATGGGTGAGCGCCGCCTGGCCGGTGGGCAGGCGACTTGTCCTCGGCGCAAGGTAATCGGACCCCTGCCGTACGCTCTGAGGCCGAGGGCCTCTAGCTCAATGGCAGAGCTGCGGACTTTTAATCCGTCGGTTCCGGGTTCGAGCCCCGGGGGGCCCACGGTGTTTGACCTGCGGAGATGCGCCGAGGTCGAGCTGCGGAGAGGGGCCGTGGTGGCAGTTGCGGTGGCAGTAGCGCCTGCATCAAGGAACGACGGCCGCCTGGCGAACCGCCACCGGGTGGAGGCCTTTGTTGACGCCGGCGAGGAACACCTCGCCAGAACTAGCCCGGTGCCTACGTCCGCGCCGGGGGAAGGGAGGACGCGATTGCCGGAGCGAGCGCCGGACCTCATGACCGTGCACGAGGTGGCCGCCTACTTGGGTGTCGCCGGAAACGGTGTGTGCTGGGTCGAGACGAGGCAGATCGAGGCGCGCATCCTTGAACGGTCGGACGCTGCGCCAGTGAGGAGACCGTCGAGACGTTCGCCGCGACCAGGTCACGACGCGCCGAAACAGGCCGCTACGCGGCTCCCGACGGCCCATAGCGGTGCCAGCGTGGTAACAGGGCCGACCGGGTAACCCCGCGCTACCGCCTCAATGTGCCAGCGTGGCCACCGTTACCTGGCGGTTAAGCCCCGCGAGCGTGGCAGCGGTAGCACCAGTCCTCGTCACCCCGGTAGCGAACCTCCGCGCTGTCGCACCCTGGCCAGGATCG
>CAVRXF010000053.1:0-18267 GCA_963724925.1 uncultured Actinomycetota bacterium
CTCAAGGAACCCGTGGCGCGATGGCCAGAGACCTTGCCTCACCTTGGACTTCCCGCCCGAGAAATTCACGAGTGCGCCCTTGGTGCGGGTCGTGGGGGGGAGTTGCTACGGGGACCTGACGTGCGCCATGACCTGCCCATATTTCGGCGACGTGCTGTGTGCTCGCGCTCGGCACCCGACGCACCTGCATCGGCATGTCGAGGCCGCCAGTGTCAATAGGGTCCGCAACAATGACCCGGTTCGGGACGTCCTCGACGCACACTTGGAGGGATCATGAGCGCACCCAAGTCAAACAGCACAATGGCCGTAGTCACAAGCATGTTGGCCGCGATCTTCATGATGATCGTCGGCGTGTTCCAGGTAATCCAGGGGTTGGCTGCGATCATCAACGGGGGGACTTTCTACGTCTCCACCCCGAACTACTTCCTCACCTTCAACACCACGACGTGGGGATGGATCCACCTCGTCCTTGGGATCCTCATCGCCGTCGCTGGCGGCTTTATTCTCACCGGTAACGTCGTCGCCCGAACAGTCGGCATCGTGCTCGCCGCTTTGCAGGCGGTGGTGAACTTCGCCTCGCTCCCGTACTACCCAGTCTGGAGCATCCTCGTCATCGCCCTTGACGTGCTGGTGATTTGGGCACTGGCCTCCATGCGGCTCGACGAAGCGGAGCTTTGACACACAACCTCAACTAAAGGGCTCTACGCCACGATGCGCTGATGGCGAATGCGGATTGGTCGCGGTTGCTCGGTGTGCGCCCGGTGTTCATCGATGCCGGTCAGGGTTGGAGCAACACCGACAGGCTGCCGGCCAGCAGCGCGGCCCACATCCACACGTGTTGATGGCGGTGTGAGCCGAGGGCAGTTGGCGCAGGCCGGCGCCGAGCTTGGCCTCACGGATCCGCGGCTCAGTCAGTGGTCATCGGCTCTCTTCGAAGTCGGTGCGGCGCCGGAACCAGGCCAGGACGTCGCGGACCGTCTGGGCTTGCTTGCCCTGCTCGCCCTGGTCGGGGTCGATGGTGCGCCGTCGCCGGGATCGGGTCGGAGCGGAGATGGCCTTGGCGTCGATGCGGACCCGCCGGATGGTGGTGTAGCTGGCCTCGGGCCAGCCGCCGGGCGCGTAGTCGACCGCGGCGACTTGCGCCCCGGGCATGTCCTTGGCCTCGCGCCAGGTGTGCTGGCCGACACCGGCGTAGGCACGCCACATCGCGGTGTTGCGTTTGGCCGCGATCGCGAAGTCAACAACCGTGCTCGACCGCGGCTTGGGCCAGCTCGGCGGTGAAGAAGCCGGCGTATGCGCGCATCCGCAGCCGGTCCCCGGCCGCCGCGGTGCGCGCCTGCTCGGGAATCCCGGCCAGCGCCCGACCCAGCAGCGCCGCGGCCTTGGCCGCACGTCGTCGTTGCCGGCCAGCAGCTCCGCTGCCGTGCTCAGGCCCGCCTCGGCCCAGGTCGCCAGGTGCGGACGCCCGCAGCGTTGCCCGGCGTAGGTGTAGGCCACCCCCCTGCCTCTTGGGCCCGTATACCTGCACGTCGGTGCAGTCCATGTCGATGGTGATAGCGGCATCCAACACGGCTCGACGCTGGGCCGGTAGCAGCCGGTACGCGTTCGCCGCCAGGGCCGCGATGGCACTGTGCACCCCGGCCAGCTGATCGGGGCCGAACCGGCGGGCCAGACAAGCCGCCGTCGTGGACGCCAACACCGGCACCACCGACAGCTCCACCGTGGCCACGTCGGCACGCTGCCGGTCCAACCCGACCAGCGCGTCACGGCCGAGCAGCTGAGACTGTGCCAGCCCGACCAGCAGCTCACCAGCGGTGGCACCCGGTTACGGTCCTTGATCGAGCCGATGCCACGCTCGAAGATGTCGACCACGTCGAGCTTGTCCACCAACTCCGCGATCGCCGCGACGCCCGAGGTCGCCGTCAGCGACGGGTCCGCCGCGCCGATCCGCACGCGCTTCCCGACCCGACCACGACGACGTATTCTCTTCACCGACATGGTGCTTCTCCAGACTTGGAATCGACGGTCTCAGCAACCCCGATTCTCCAAGCAGGACAAGCACCTTCGTCATCTCACACGCCGACCGGACCCACAACTACTCGCGGATCCGGGTTTGACAACGCGCGACGGCCCTCCCCAGCTTTGACGAGCGGGAGGGCCGGCGCAGGTCGGACCAACAATTCACCTAATCGTGTGCTCACCACCGCGGAAGTCCGGTACCGGGCTTACGGTGTTTCACCCGATCTGAGGGATGCTACGCGGACGCGTGCCGGCTAGAAAGAGACGCGGCACAATTCAGGAAATGACCATTCGGCCAAGAAGGAGTAGCAGAATGACTGAATCGATGGGTGAGACCCCGGTCCTCGACCTGCTCGCGAGCATGACCGCAGACTCGCTAGGCGCCTCGAGTCTCGACCCTGAGGCGCTCATGCTCGTGCGCATCGCTGCGCTGGTTGCTGTCGACGCGCCACCCGCCTCGTACCTGTTGAACCTCGGAGCCGCAACCGAGGTCGGTCTGGACGCCGAGAGCGTCCGGGGTGTCCTTGCCGCGATCGCCCCGATCGTCGGCACCGCGCGAGTCGTGTCCGCGACGAGCAAGATTGTCCAGGCGCTCGACGTCGCGATTGAGGTCGCGGAGCTCGAGGCACAGGCCGAAGAATAGCTCGCTTCGAGGTATTTAGCCGGACTATCGCAGGTTAGCGGCTCGCCCGGGCCGCGTTTGTTGCCACGAGGCCCACGCTCGCTGGTGTGCACAAACCCGGTGATGACCTGCAGCTATTGCCAGGCGCCAGCATCCGCTGTTCTAAACAGGCCGAAACGGTGGTTTACGGTCACGGGGCTCATCCAGCGTGTCCGGCGCAAGTCCGGGCTGCGTGGGACGCGGTAGGCCCGCT
The DNA here is from genome assembly GCA_963724925.1 of uncultured Actinomycetota bacterium. GTDB lineage: Bacteria > Actinomycetota > Actinomycetes > Actinomycetales > Dermatophilaceae > Phosphoribacter. The sequence continues at coordinate 2,895 of CAVRXF010000053.1, forward strand.
GACCGGCGTAGCAGGGGAGTCGTTATGCGAGACCTCTTTGTATCAGGGCAGTCCGGCGTGGTCGAACTCGTGCTGCAGGCGCGGCCGACGGCGGTGCGTCTCGCGGAGGTCGGCGATGAGCTTGTCCACCTCGACCGCGTCGTCGGAGTCGGCGGCGAGCTTGCGCATCTTTGACAGGCGTCTGGCAGCGATCCGGTAGTTGCGTGCGTCGGCTTCGGTCAGGTCGTTCTCGACGAGTCGGGTGAGGACCGGGAGAACGGCGAGCGGGTCGAGCTTCTCGTACGCCTTGACCAGGTCACCCCAGGTGCGCTCGTCGTCGAGGCCGAGCGAGTGGGCGAGCTGCCATGCCAGCGGGACATCCTTGAGGGTCAGCAGCGCGAACACCACCGCGTCCCGGGGAGAGCGGGCGAGGCGTTCCATGACTTCGTCGCGATAGCCTGGCCAGTCGTCTTGGGCGTCGCGATACAGGTAGGCAGCCGTGGAAGATGACGGCCACCGTCGGAACACCATGACCCGGGCTTCGAGCAGCTCGTCGGGTCTGTGCTCGGCGAGTAGCGTGCACCAGTACTCGCCGGCCCGCTGCGATTGATACCCGCGGTCGAAGTCGGTGGCGCGCTTGGCCCAGTCGATCGCCAGGTCGATCTCGCCGATCTCCGCCAGCGCTTCGGCGGTGTCCTGCAGCCACGCGGCGACCTTGCGGTCCTTCGCGTGAGTGCGGATGATCGCCTCGACTTCATGGTCGAAAACGGCGAGGCGTTGGGCGTTCCAGTCCAAGGTGAACCAGTCGCCGGAGTGCGGCGAGGACCACTTCCGGTCCTCTGGTGGCCGCGGCCCGAGGCGCGCTTGGACCTCGGCCAGCCGGTTGCGGTAGGAGGCCATGCCGACCTCGCCGAGCGCGGGGGCGTATGCGACTGGGTCGAGGTGGAAGAAGTCGCACTCGTTGTCGAACTGGAACTTGATCATCCACTCGACGAGCTTGCCCGCTGGTGGGTGGGCCCGAGCCGCCACCTTGGGGTGCAGCTGCAGCAGCAGGCGGCACGCGCCCCCGATGATCCCGCTGGAGTCGTCGGCGCGCATGACCACCTTGAGCGCCGAAGCGATCGCTTGCTGCGTCACCGCGAGGACGACCTTGGGGTCCTCGGTCTGGGCGGCCGCCTCGAGGATCGCCACGGCGTCGTGCATCTGCGCGCCGTGGGCGTTCGCGACGCTCCATCGGTGCAGATCCGCCCGAGTGCGGATCAGCGGCAGGACCGCGTCACTGAGCCTCGACCTCACGCCGCGAGAGTACCGGCGAGACCATCCCGAACTCTCGACGAGGTTTCAGCGAGCGTCGCCAGGGCGCGCCAGGGAGGCAAAGCGCCGATGGAGGCTGTGGTCAGGTTCTTGCTCAAGGCTGCTGGTCAAAGCCGGTCCGGCTTTCGGCCGCGTGAGCGCCCCAATGGTCGGCGAAGATTCGCATGGCTGCCAGCGCCGAGCGGCGTTGGAATAGGGGAATCTTCGCGTCAGAAGACATCAAACCGTGCAATGCGGAACGGAGGCCGTCATCGCGGCTGGCAGGGTCATCGAGGTCATCCCGCCGGTGCTGGGAGACGGGCACGATGGCCCGCGAGGCAGCTCGACCGCTGCGTAGGGGGCACCCCGCTTGGCTGGCAGTAGCGGAGCGAAGCCAGCCAACCTCACCACGCAGGACGACGTCGAGTGGCGACGATCGAGTCCGCAGCGAGTCCGCAAGTCGTTCGTCGGCCACCAATGTCAGCCAACGTTGCCAACGGTGTTTGTGCAGGTCACACGCGAATACCAACGCGAGTCAACAGCAGCCAATCCAGCAAGGGCAGTTCTGGGTCAACGAGCCGAGCAAGGTCTTCGTCGCCCGCGACGGCAGGGCCGAGCTGACCACGACGATCCTGACCGCGAACGAGGTCCGCGACCTCGTCGAACGGATGCTGCGCAGCTCCGGCCGCCGCGTCGACCTTCCAGTCCCGTTCGTCGACGCCACGCTGCCCGACGGGTCCCGGCTGCACGTCGTCATCCCCGACATCACCCGCGACCACTGGCACGTCAACATCCGCAAGTTCGTCGTCAAGGCCGACCACCTCGAGGACCTCGTCCGGCTCGGGCACGCTCACCCCGGCCGGCCACGACTTCCTCGAGGCGGCCGTCGTGTCCGGCCTCAACATCCTGGTGGCCGGCGGCACCCAGGCCGGCAAGACGACGATGCTCAACTGCCTGGCGGCGGCCATTCCCTCGCGCGAGCGGGTGGTCACCTGCGAGGAGGTGTTCGAGCTGCGGATCGCGCTGCGCGACGTGGCGAGCATGCAGTGCCGGCAGCCCAGCCTCGAGGGCACCGGCGAGGTGCCGCTGCGCCGGCTGGTCAAGGAGGCGCTGCGGATGCGGCCGTCCCGCATCGTGGTCGGCGAGGTGCGCCAGGCCGAGAGCCTCGACCTGCTCATCGCGCTCAACTCCGGGCTGCCCGGGATGTGCACCATCCACGCCAACTCCGCCCGCGAGGCGATCGTCAAGATGTGCACGCTTCCGCTGCTGGCCGGCGAGAACGTCTCGCCGCGGTTCGTCGTCCCGACGGTCGCGGCGTCGATCGACCTCGTCGTGCACATCGGCGCTGGAGCCCGACGGCCCGCGGCGGGTGGGCGAGATCGTCGCCGTCCCCGGCCGCGTGGAGGGGGACGTCGTCGAGATCGCCGATCTGTTCGTCGACCCGCGGGGACCGGCTGGTTCGGGCGGAGGGTTCCCGCCGCACGCCGAGCGGTTCCGAGCGCGCCGGCTACGACCTGGCGGCCCTGCTGGCCCAGGAGGCCTGGTGAGGGCGCTGCTCGTCGGGCTGCTGCTCGGCATCGGGGTGTTCCTTATCTGCTGGTCGTTCTGGCCCCGCGGTCCACGTCAGCGGCGGGCGTCGCGGCCGGGTTGGCGCGCCCGTGCTGCCAGGACGAGCTGGTGCAGGCCGGGTTCGAGTCCGTCACGCCCGTACAGCTGCTGTCCTGCTGCGTCAGTCCTCGTCGTCCTGGTCGTCCTCGCGACCTGGCCGATGACCCGGCGCTCTGCCAGTCGCGGTGCTGCTTCGGGGCGATGGCGGGCGTACGCGCCGCACGCCTTCGTCGCCGGCCGGGCCCGCAACGCGACGCGCCAGCTGCGCGAGCTGTGGCCGGACGCGGTGGACAACATCGCCTCCGCCGTCCGGGCCGGGCATGGCGCTCCCGGAGGCGCTGGGCCAGCTCGGCGATTCGCGGTCCCGAAGAGCTGCGGCCGGCGTTCGCCGCTTTCGCCGACGACTACCGAGCATCTGGCCGGTTCGACGAGTGCCTCGACCGGCTCAAGGACCGGCTCGCCGACCCCGTGGGCGACCGTCTCGTCGGAGTCGCTGCGGATCGCCCGAGAGGTCGGCGGATCGGACCTGGGGCGGGTGCTGCGCACGCTGTCCAGCTTCCTTCGCGAGGACGCCCGCACCCGGGCAGAGCTGGAGACCCGCCAGGGCTGGACGGTCAACGCTGCGCGCCTGGCGGTCGCGGCCCCGTGGGTTGTGCTGGCGATGATGTCCATCCAGCATGACTCGCTGCGTGCCTACAGCTCGCCCGCTGGGGTGGCCATTCTCGCCGTCGGGGGCACGGTCTGCGTGGTCGCTTACCGCGTCATGGTGCGGATCGGTCGCCTTCCCGAGGAAGAGCGGGTGCTGCGTTGACTTGGTGGTCCTGGCCGGGTGCCCTGCTCGGGCTCACCCTAGCCATCGGCATACTCCTCGTAATCGAAGGGCTACCGCGCAGCCGGCGGCCCGGGCTCGAGGACCGGCTCGAGCCGTACCTGCGCGACGCCGCGCCACCCTCGCGGCTGCTGTCACCGGCGCGGTATCGGCCGGGTCACGGGACCCTTCGGCGCCTCGCCGACCCTGTTGTCCGCGAGCTGGCCGCCCGGCTGGAGCGGCTGCTGGGCGGCGCGCCCTCGGTTCGCCGCCGGCTGTTGCGCGCGGGGCAACCACCCGACGTCGACGCCTTCCGTGCCGAGCAGGTGCTCTGGGGCGCCGCGGGCGGCCTGGTCGGCGTGGGGCTCGGTCTGCTGGCAATGCTCACCCGGGGGGCCGCGCCGCTTGCCGTCGTGCTGCTCGTGCTGGCCTTCGTCCTGCTTGGGCTGCTGGCCCGGGACAACTGGCTGAGCCGGCAGGCCCGTCACCGGGAGCAGCGGATGCTCACCGAGTTCCCCACCGTCGCAGAGCTACTGGCCCTTGCGGTCAGTGCGGGCGAGGGTGCCACAGGTGCCCTCGACCGGGTATGCCGGCTCTCCAGGGGCGAGCTGTCCGGCGAGCTGGCGCGCTGCCTGGCCGACGCCCGTGCCGGGGCGAACCTGCCGACCGCGTTGCAGGGGCTCGCCGACCGCACCGGGCTGGTCAGCCTGGCCCGGTTCGTCGACGGGATGGTCGTCGCCGTCGAGCGCGGGACCCCGCTTGCCGAGGTGCTACGTGCCCAGGCCCAGGACGTCCGCGAGGCCAGTCGGCGAGCGATCATGGAAAGCGGTGGGCGCAAAGAAATCGCCATGATGGTTCCCGTCGTCTTTCTCGTCCTTCCGGTGACTGTCCTGTTCGCCGTCTTCCCCGGGTTCGCCTTCCTCAAGCTGGCGACCTGATATTCGTCCGTCGCAACCAACCATGAGGGGAACCTCCATGTCCCGTTACCGTTCTCTGCGCCCAAGTGCTCACGCGTCGGCTGCGCTGACCACCATCCTGGTCTTCCGCCTGGTCGCGCAGCCAGCGCGGTTGCGCCGAGACCGCGGCGACGTGCCCGGATGGGTGCTCATCACCGTCATGACGGCGGGGCTCGTCTCGACTCTGTGGGTATTCGCTGGTAGCGCGTTGCTCGAGATGTTCAAGTCCGCGATCAACAGCGTCTCAGGCAAGTAGGTTCCGCCGCGGTGCTGGTGCGATCGGTATGCCGTGTGCTCACTGGGTTCGAGCGGCCGGCGCTCGCCCACGCAACGAGCAGGGAGCGCGGGTCGGCCATCGCCGAGTTCGTCATGGTGGCCTCGCTCGTGCTCCTGCTCGCCGTGGGTGTCTTCCAGCTCGGGCTGCTGCTGTACGTGCGCAACACGCTCGTCGCCTGCGCCGCAGAGGGAGCCCGCGCCGGTGCACGCGCCGACGCTTCGATCGACGACGCCGTGTCGCGCACTCGCTCCCTCATCACCCAGTCGTTGTCCCCCGAGTACGCCAGCCAGGTCAGCGCGAGAAAGGCCACAACTGCGGACGGTATCCAGGTCGTCGAGGTGACCGTCAACGCCCCAGCCCCGGTCATCGGGCTGGTGGGACCGACCGGGACCGTCACCGTCAGCGGGCGCGCCTTTGACGAGGCGCAGGTGGCCGCGCTATGACCTTGGCCATACTGAAGGCAATCGCTCGAGGGAGCGGCAGGCGTGACGACGGGCGTGCCATCGTCGAGTTCGTCTTCCTCGGCGTGCTCGTGCTCGTACCGTTGATCTACCTCGTGGTCATAGTCGGACGCATCCAGGCGGCCGCGTTTTCGGCGACTACTGCGGCCCGTGAGGCTGGCCGTGCGTTCACCACGTCAAGCACGGAGGGCGAGGCGGCTGCCCGAGCCCGGGCCGCAGCCACCCTGTCCTTCGAGGACTTCGGCTTCCAGGACAGCTCGGGGCTTGACCTGTCCTGCGACGGCACCCCGTGCCTGCGGCCCGACGGACGGGTCACCGCAACGGCCTCGGTCATCGTGCCGCTGCCGCTCGTGCCGGCCTTCCTGGAGGGCGCCCTGCCTTTGTCGGTGCCGGTCAGCTCCACCCACGTGTCGACGGTCGACCGGTTCGGTGGCCGGTGAGCGCGCGCGAGGCACGCGACCGTGGGCAGATCACGGTGCTCGTCATCGGCCTGTTCGCCATGGCGATCCTGCTCATCATCGGTGGAGTGGACGTCACGGCTGCGCACCTGGCGCGGGTGCGTCTCGTCGACACGGCGGACGCGGCGGCTCTGGACGCTGCTGACGCGCTCGACCAAGGCGGGGCATACCACCACGGCATCGGCGACAGCGTCAGCGTGAGCGACGCGACCGTGCGCGAGGCAGCCGCGGCCTACCTAGCAGCTCGGCCTCGCCCCGCCGGAGTCGAAGCGATCGCCGTGGAAGCAGCCTCCGGCACCCCCGACGGACGCACGGCCGTCGTCGTGCTCACCGGACGCGCCGTGCTGCCGATGACCGGAGGCGTCCTGGCCTCCCTCGGTCGATCAGTCACCATCACCGTCGATGCCCGGGCCCGCGCCCCGCTGCGCGACTGACCAACCCATCTCGACTGGCCGCACCCCGCCAGCGCGAGCACCGGCATACCGGCTCCGCTCCCGTAGGCTGGGTCATCATGGCCGTCGACTTCGCCGAGGCGATCAAGCAGTTGCGCACGACGATGGACACCGTGCGCGAGGTCACCGACCTCGACGCCCTGGCCAGCCGGATCGCAGACCTGGAGAAGCAGGCCAGCGCCCCGGACCTGTGGGACGACCAGGACAAGGCCCAGCAGGTGACCTCGGCGCTGTCCCGGGCGACCACCGAACGCAACCGGGTCGTCGGGATCGGACCGCCGGATCGAGGACCTTGACGTCCTCGCCGAGCTGGCGGAGGAGGAGGACGACGAGGCCACTCGCCTGGAGGCCGAACGTGAGCTGGTCGGCCTCAAGCGCGACGTCGGCGATCTGGAGGTCCGCACCCTGCTCAGCGGGGAGTGGGACGCGCGTGAGGCCGTCGTGACCATCCGCTCCGGGGCCGGAGGCGTCGACGCCGCCGACTTCGCCGAGATGCTACTGCGGATGTACCTGCGCTGGGCCGAGCGGCACGGCTACCCGACCGAGGTGCTCGACACCTCCTACGCCGAGGAGGCCGGCCTGAAGTCGGCGACCTTCGAGGTCAAGGTGCCATATGCCTTCGGCAACCTCTCGGTCGAGGCAGGCACGCACCGGTTGGTGCGGATCAGCCCCTTCGACAACCAGGGCCGGCGGCAGACCTCGTTCGCTGCGGTCGAGGTGGTGCCGCTCATCGAGCAGACCGACCATATTGACATCCCCGAGAACGAGCTCAAGGTCGACGTCTTCCGCTCCTCCGGGCCAGGCGGGCAAAGCGTCAACACGACCGACTCCGCGGTGCGGATGACCCATGTGCCCACCGGGATCGTCGTGTCCATGCAGAACGAGAAGTCCCAGATCCAGAACCGGGCGGCGGCGCTGCGGGTGCTGCAGTCGCGGCTGCTGCTGCTCAAGAAGGCGCAGGAGGCCGCTGCCAAGAAGGAGCTGGCCGGCGATATCAAGGCCAGCTGGGGTGACCAGATGCGCTCGTACGTCCTGCAGCCCTACCAGATGGTCAAGGACCTGCGGACCGAGCACGAGGTCGGTAACCCCGCCGCGGTCTTCGACGGTGACATCGACGACTTCCTAGAGGCCGGCATCCGCTGGAAGCGCAGCGCCGAGCGCAACGCGTAGGGCCGGCCGGGCGCCGATCGAGCGGTCAGTAGATGCTGTGCAGCCGGCCCGATTGCCGCATCTTCTGACCTTTCGGTGGGAGGGGAGTTCGGAAGTGTGCGCCACGCCAGCCACATCGGTAACGTGCGCTTCGTAGGCAACACCCGTACCCTCGAAGACGCGCCGGATGCGCAGGTATGTCGGTGCCGCCCGAGTCCCCGAGCGAAGAAGCCGGAATGATCCTGTTCGACAAGGTCACCAAGACCTATCGCAAGACCTCCCGACCTGCGCTCGACCAGGTCGGCCTCGAGGTGGAACGCGGCGAGTTCGTCTTCGTCGTGGGTCAGTCCGGCTCCGGCAAGTCGACCCTGATCCGCCTGGTCCTGCGCGAAGAGCACGCGACCGCGGGCGCGGTGCTGGTGGCGGGCCGCGACCTGCGCCGGCTACCTGAGCGCAGGGTGCCTATGCTGCGGCGCGAGATCGGCACGGTCTTCCAGGACTTCCGCCTGCTGCCGAACAAGAACGTCTACCACAACGTCGCATTCGCCCTGCAGGTGATCGGTCGCTCCCGCAGTGCGATCCGCCAGACCGTCCCCGAGACGCTCGAGATTGTGGGGCTCGACGACAAGGCCAAGCGGATGCCCGCACGAGCTGTCCGGCGGGGAGCAGCAGCGGGTGGCTATCGCCCGCGCGTTCGTCAACCGGCCGGCGATCCTGATCGCCGACGAGCCGACCGGCAACCTCGACCCGACGACGAGCCGTCGACATCGTGCAGCTGCTCGAACGGATCAACCGCACCGGCACCACGGTCCTCATGGCAACGCACGACGACGAGATCGTCGACAGATCCGCAAGCGGGTCGATCGAGCTCGACCGCGGGCCCTCGTGCGCGACCAGGCGCGAGGCGGGTACGGCAAGACGACCTCGGCCATGCCGGCGATCCGCATCGAGCAGGAGCTCGACCCGGAGCTGGAAGAGGCTCTGGAGGAGGAAGCCGTCAACGCCGCAGCTCCGGTCGCAGCCGGTATGCCGTCAGCCGAGCGCGGCTAGGGGCACAGCGGCGATGCGAACAAGCTTCCTGCTGGGCGAGATTGCTGGCGGTCTGCGCCGCAACGTCTCCATGGCCGTCTCGGTCGTCATCGTGACGATGGTGTCGATGTACCTGCTTGGGCTGGGGCTGCTCGCGCAGCGTCAGGTCGACACCATGAAGGACTACTGGTACGACCGAGTCCAGGTGTCCGTCTTCCTATGCGTCGACGGGTCGCAGTACCCCGCCTGCGGCGGGAAGGCGACCACGCAGGCTCAGCGCGACCAGATCAGAACCCAGCTCGAGCAGATGGAGCCGCCGGTGAAGGACGTCTACTACGAGTCGCAGGCGGACGCCTTCAAGCGGTCCAAGGAGAGTTCAAGAACTCGCCGCTCGGGGAGCAAGTTACCGAGCGGGCCTTTTGCGACTCCTATCGGGTTCGCTCACCGACGCCAGCAAGACCATGTGATCGTCAGCTCGATACAAGGGCGCCCCGGGCGTCGGGCGGGGTGCAGGACCAGAAGCAGCCGCTGGACAGGTCCTCTCGTTCATGACGTGGCCGCGTGGGCGCGATCATCCTGTCGCTTCATGGTGATCTGCGCGGCCTGCTCATGGGCCGACGATCCGCCAGACGGCCTTCGCCCGCCGCCGCGAGACCTGCATCATGCGCCTGGTCGGCGCCTCCGACGTGACCATCCGGCGCCCTTCATGATGGAGACGGTCGTGGCGGCCCTGCGCGGCGTGGGCCGGGCGATCGGGATGCTCTGGGCCACGGTGCGCTACGGGGTGACCGGCGATCGAGCACGACGCTGCTCGAACGGCGTTCATCGGGCTTCCCGACGTCCTGGTCATCGCACCGTGGGTGGCCGCAGGGGTCGGGTTGTTGGCGGTGCTGACCTCGGCGTTCACGCTGCGGAGGTACCTGCGCGTATGAGGTTGGGTTGCCACGTGCCGCGCCGGGTTCTGTCGCTCGGGGTGGCCCTTGGCTGCGTGGCGGCCTTCGGTGCGGCCCCACTGGCCCACGCCGACACCGACGACGAGAAGCGCCAGGCCGACCAGCGCGTCGCCGACCTGAACAACGCCCTCGAGGGCACGTCCACCGATCTCGCGACCGCCTACTTGTCCCTGCAGCAGACCCAGTCGCAGGTGCCGGCTGCCGAAACGGCCCTTGCCGACGCCAACGCGAAGGCCAAGGCCGCCGCCGCCCACAACGCCGAGGTCGCCACCAAGCTCGCCGTCGCGAAGGCGAACGAGGCCCGGGCGCTCGAGTCGTCCGCCAAGAACGCGGCGACCCTGGACAGCACCCAGCGCACTCTCGACGTGTTCGCGGCGGACCTGTTCCAGGGCGGAGCATCCTCGGAGCTGTCGGTGGCCCTCGGCGCGACCAGTCCCGACGACTTCGCCACCCGGCTGGTGCTCGCCGACACGGTCACCGCAATGACGAACGAGGCACTGCGCACCCTGCAAGCCGTCCGTGCTGACGGGCAGGCCCAGCAGGCCTACCTCGTCGCTGTCCGCGCCGAGATCGCCGAGCTGAAGCGGCAGGCCGACGAGGCGCTCGCCGCGGCCAACGCAGCCAAGGCGGGGGCCCAGTCGGCCAAGGACTCTCTCGACGCACTGGTGGCCCAGCGGACGAAGTACACCAACGACGTCGAGGGACGCAAGGCGTCCGAGCTGGCCCAGCTCGCTGCCGCTGAAGCCGAACAAGCCAGGCTCCAAGCGGTGCTAGCCGAACAGGCCCGCAAGGCCCGTGAGGCCGAGCAAGCCGCCCGGGCGGCCGCGGCGGCGGCGGGCAGGACGTACGTCGCTCCGAACTCGGGCACCAACAGCAAAGGCTCTAACTACCTGGACTATCCTGCCAACGGGCCAATCACCTCCGAGTTCGGCCAGCGCTTCCACCCGATCCTGCACGTGTGGAAGCTGCACTCCGGCACCGACTTCGGGATCCCGTGCGGCACTCCCGTCTACGCGACCGCCCCGGGCACCGTGATCAGCGCCGGCTGGGGCGGCGGCGACGGCAACCGCATCATGATCGCCCACGGCATCCAGCGCGGCGTCGACCTGGTCACGACGTACAACCACTTGAGCTCGTTCGTGGTGCGCGGGGGGTCGGTTAGCCGCGGTCAGCTCATTGCCTACTCGGGAACCACGGGGTACTCGACCGGGTGTCACCTGCACTTCGAGACGCTCGAGAACGGGCACTTCGTCAATCCCCGCGGCTGGATAAATCTAACCGTCCTCGCGAGCAGGTAGCGTGGCACATGCCGGACATCGTCGGTTGGCGCCTCGACCGGCCGGGGTCGGAAGGACGCTCGGGCAGTGGTCAAGCAAGGGGGCCGCAAGGTCGTCGCTAGCAACCGCAAGGCTCGCCACGACTACCACATCGAGGACACCTTCGAGGCAGGCATCGCGCTGCAGGGCACCGAGGTCAAGGCGCTGCGAGCCGGGCGGTGCTCGCTCGTGGACGGGTACGCCCAGTTCCGCGGCGGGGAACTGTGGCTCGAGGGAGTGCATATCCCGGAGTACACCCAGGGCACCTGGACCAACCACCCCCCTCGCCGTCGGCGCAAGCTGCTGCTGCACCGCGAGGAGCTGCACAAGCTGGCAGCCAAGACCCGCGAGAGCGGGCGCACCATCGTGCCGCTTGCCCTGTACTTCAAGGACGGCCGAGCCAAGGTCGAGATCGCGCTGGCCACCGGCAAGCGGGCCTACGACAAACGCCATGCCATGCGCGAGCGACAGGACCGGCGCGAGACCGAACGGGCCTTGCACACGAGGGGAGAGCGATGAGCACTAACCGTCGCGTCGGGGGCCAGGTCACGGCACAGGTCACGGCACTGCTCACCGTGCTGCTGGCCATGGCGCTGGTCGTCGTGCTACCCGTGATCGGCGCCGCAACAGCGAAGGGAGCGCCCGTCGCGGCGCTCGTGGCCGGCATACCGGCGGCCAATGTCATGCCGTCCTTCCAGGGCAGCTACACCCTCGACAAGGACGGCGGGGTCAGCGTTACCGAGACGATCAGCTACCGGTTCGATCCTGCGCAGGGGGTCCGGCACGGCATCTACCGGTCCATCACCGTGCGGCAAGGCCTTGACGACCGGCCCGACGCCTACCGCTACTACGCGATGAGCGACGTCTCGGTGTCCAGCCCAACCGGGGCCAACTCCGAGTACCAACTGGTCGACAACGGCTCGACCACGACGATCAAGATCGGGTCGGCCAAGGTCGAGGTCAGCGGCACCCAGAGCTACGTCCTCAAGTACCACCTGGCCAACGTCATGAACCCGTTCACCGACACCCAGACGGCCGAGTTCTACTACAACATCTTCACCAGCGACTCGATCGCCAAGGACCAGGTCGCCCTGCGGGTCGACGCCCCGGCTCCGGCAACCGAGGTGCGCTGCGGGCGGGGCACGGCGGGCAGTCAGTGCGACGCGGCCGACGCCGGCGAGACCTCCGAGTTCACGGTGTCGTCACTGGCCAGCCTCGAGAACCTCACCATCGCGGCGCGGTACCCGCTGGCCGCGTTCGACAAGATCGCTCCCGACATCCGCACCGGCGGTTCTCCACTCGGCGAGACCCAGGCCCGGGCGGCCTCCTACGCCGCGCTCGCCGGAGCCTTGCTCATCCCCCTCGTGGCCGCAGTGGGCATGGGCGCGCTCGTGGCCACGCGTGGCCGCGACGAGTGGTATGCCGGTGTGACGCCTGGGCTGACACCCGGACGCGAGGCTGACGCACCGCCCCTCGAGCGAGGGGGCCCACCGACCATTGCGGTGCAGTTCAACCCCCCACCAGGCGTACAGCCCGGCCTGGTCGGCACGATCATCGACGAGTCCGCCGACACCCTGGACGTATCGGCGAGCGTCATCGACCTGGCCGTGCGAGGGTTCCTCACCATCGAGGAGGTTGACGGCGGTGGCCTGACCAAGCGCACCGACTGGCAGCTCACCCGCCTGGTGCCGCAGGAGGGCGAGGCGCTTCGGCCCTACGAGTCCACCCTGCTCGAGGGCCTGTTCGCCACGGCGAACCCGGTGCTGCTGTCCGACCTGAAGAACCACTTCAGCAAGACACTGTCCAGCGTCAAGGACCAGATGTACGACGAGGTGCTCAGCCGCAGCTGGTTCCGCAAGTCACCCCAACGCCAGCGTGCGCTATGGCAAGCGCTGGGCTTCCTGATGATCGGGGCCGGCGCCGTCCTGCTCTTCGTACTGGGGTTCACCATGCGCGGCGTCGACCGCACCGCCGGGCTGTCGCTTCCGGTGTCCTCAGGGCTGCTGCTCGGGGCCGGAGTCCTGATTGGGGGCATCTTCGTGGTGATCTTGGGCAGGCGGGTGCCCGCGAAGACCGCCGAGGGCTCCGCGGTGCTCGCCCAGTCGCTGGGGTTTCGCCAGTACCTGGAAACCGCAGAGGCGGGCCAGATCCGGTGGGAGGAAGCGCAGGACGTCTTCAGCCGGTACCTGCCGTACGCCATCGTGTTCGGGGTGGCCGAGCGGTGGGCGAAGACCTTCGAGCAGGTCGCCGCTGCAGCCGCGGCCGGTGGGCAGCCGGTCCTCATGCCGACCTGGTACATCTGGCACGGAGCGGCGTTCCCGAACTTCGGCGGCATCGTCTCCGGCGTGGACACCTTCTCCTCGACAGCGGCCGGGACATTCCAGTCCACACCAGGCAGTTCGGGCGGGTCGGGGTTCGGCAGCTCGGGCGGCAGCTTCTCCGGCGGTGGCATCGGCGGCTCGAGCTCCGGGTCGTGGTAACCGCCGATCCCTCCGGGTGGCGGCACGGCACGGTGCCTACCGGGCGACGTACGGCGGCGGGCGGTAGGCTGGGCCCCTCGTTAGTGACCCAGCCAGCACCATGACAGACGGGGACGCATGACCGCCCTCGACACCCGCGATGTAGCCCATCAGACCACCAGGTCGGTGCTTGGCAAGCTGCGGCGCGAAGCCCTGGACGTCCGAGAGTCGTGGGCCGAGCCTGCGACTCGCCGAGGCGTGCTCGCCACGATCCTCATCCTCGTCGGCAGCTTCAGCCCGGCGTCCCTGCCCAACCAGAACCCGTTCCGCAGCACCCCGGTCATCGGGTCGATGCAGTACTGGCCCGGGATGGCCATCGCCACGGCGCTCACCATCGTGGGGGTCTTCCTGCTGCTGGACTCGTGGCTGCGCCTGCGTCCGTCGGCCACCCATCGGCCGACGACTCGGGGCACCCTGGGGCTGTGGATCCTGCCCTTGCTGCTGGCGCCCCCGCTCCTGTCCTTCGACAGCTACAGCTACGCCGCGCAGGGCGCCATGGTGCACCAGGGCCTGAACCCGTACACCGACGGCCCGGGCCTGCTCGACGGCGACTACCGCCTGCAGGTGGACCCGCTCTGGCAGTACACGCCCGCGCCGTACGGGCCGCTGTCCCTGCAGCTGCAGCACCTGCTCGTCGACCTGAGCGGCGGCAACGCCTACCTATCCGCTGTGCTCATGCGCATCCCCGCGACCTTTGGCGTCGTCCTTATCGCGATTTATCTGCCGCGGCTGGCCCGCAGGCTCGGCTACGACCGCGAGACCACGATCTGGCTGGCTGTGCTCAACCCCCTCGTCGTGCTGCACCTGGTGGGCGGAGCGCACAACGACAGCCTGATGATCGGGCTGATGATCCTCGCTTTGTGGGTTGCCGTGGAACGCCACATCGTATGGGCCGCCATCGCCGTCGCCGCGGCGGCCAGCGTCAAGCAGCCCGCCGCCGCGGCGATCATCGCCGTCGCCGCGCTGACCGTCTGGCGCACCAAGGGGGAGAAGCCCACCAACGCCGAGGTGCTGCGCGCGCTGGTGCCGGCCACGATCGTGTTCGCTATCGCGTTCGCAGCCATCAGCCTGGTGAGTGGCCTGGGGTTCGGGTGGGTCAAGGCGATGGGAGTGCCCAACACCGTCCGCTCGATGCTCTCGCCGTTCACCATGGTGGGCACCGGCGTCGAGTGGTTGCTCAACCTGGTCGGGTTCTACGACACCGCCGGGGCGATGGTGCCCTTCCTGCAGCGCGTGAGCCAGCTGCTGGGGGCGCTCGTCATCATCTGGCTGCTGTGGAAGTACAAGGCCAGCCAGCCGGTGCGCACCCTGGGCTGGGTGCTGCTCGTCTTCGTGGTCAGCAGCCCGGTGGTGCACCCGTGGTACCTGCTGCGGGGTGGACTCATCTTCGCCATGACCGAGTCGGCACCGACCGCCCGGCGCTGGGTCATCTGGATCACCGCCGCCATGGTCATCTACAGCACGGTGGATGCCGCGTCGCGCAACTATGCCCTCTCCGTTGGCGCCACGGCCGTGGCCGCGCTGATCTGGTTGGCCACTGGTCACGACCGTGACCTCAACCGGGGAAAGGACCCCTCCGGACGGTCCCGGCCCGATCCGGTCGAGAGCGACCGGGACTCGCCCCGGGCCGCGTGACGGGGGCCTCAGCGAAGTTGCCGAGACGGGCGGCCCGGAATGGCGACGCCTCCGTCGGCGTTGCATGGCATACTGAAGTCCACAACTGAAGATCCACAACTGAACAGCGTGATGTGGCCTGCCCTTCGCGGGGGTGATCGGTTTCGACGGTGGTCGTCGTCGCAGGAGAAGCGGGCCGAGGACGAAGGTTATCTCGCTAACGACCGTGCAAACCAATAGGTGCCAACAAAGTTGCGCGCACCGACTCCGCCCTCGCCGCCTGAGCGAGCCCCGAGGTCCGTCAGCCTGAGCTAGTTCCGACTCAGTGCCTGGCGTCAGCTAGGGAACTCACCGTTGCGTCACGTCGGGGGGCGGCGCGGGAGAACCACCCGACTGAGCCTGTCAGGAACGCGTGCGCGCGAGCCCTGAGGCTGAGAAACGCCATAGCGCACTGCGCCCGGAGAAGTCCTGCCGCCTCGTCATCGGACGCGGGTTCAATTC
>CAVRXF010000054.1:0-8463 GCA_963724925.1 uncultured Actinomycetota bacterium
GGTTCGGGGTTGGCCTCGACAAGCTTGGCGCCACACCCCACCACCGGCGCAGCCAACGGGCTGCCAGCGCCCGCGGCGAGGACCCCGGCAAGCTGCTGCCTGGGGTGCACCGCGTCGCGTCACTGGCCAAAACGCTGGCTGCTGGGCACCGACCAATGGTCGTGGGGTCGGCCAGCTCGATGAGGTCACGGTCGAGGGCTTCTACTCGAGCGGAGCGCCCGGCCAGCGCGCGGTAGTCGGCTCAGGTGGTGGCCGATCACGTCCCACAGGAACGTCAGGTTGTCCCAGGCGCGCGGGAGAGACACGCGCACTATCGGGCCGGAGGTTCGGCTCCGGGCAGGCTCGAAAGTGCCGGGCAACCGCCGGAGCCGGTGGGAGACTGTAAGGCGTTCCCTTCAGGCCCAGAGACTGGTGACCATATGAAGTATCTGCTGTTTTACGAATTGGCCGAGAACGCTCTTGCGGTCGCGCAGCAGCACTTTCCCGCACACCAAGAACGACTCCTGCAGTTCGCCGATCGCGGCCTCCTGCTGATGGTTGGCACCTTCACCGATCCGCCGGCCGGTGCGATGGCAGTGTTCACCACCCGCGAAGCCGTCGACGAGTTCATGGCCGACGACCCGTTCCTCCTCCATGACGTGGTCGGTGCTCACCGGATCCGCGAATGGGACGAGATGGTCCTACCGTAAGTGGCTCCACCTGTGGAGCGATCTCTACTCCACATGTCGGCATAAGAAATCGGGGCCTACTACCTTGCGTTGCGGCCGCTGGGCGGCATCCCCGCCTTCCTCTCGGTAGCGTCCCGGCGGGTTCCGGCGCTTCGGCAGCGGATCACGGTCAGCGCTGCTCTGGCCGCCCAGCGGGGCTGTGCCGCGGGCTACCTCACCGGCACTCGTCCATTCGTCTCGGGGGGCGCGGGCGGGTTCGAGTCGAAGCGTTGGGGTGGATCGAGAAAGCTGGCGATGAGGCCATTGGTGCGCGCAGCCGCTGACGCGCGCCTCGCTGGGCGGGAGTCTGCCTGCCGCAGCGCGACATGGCGCAACGACCGCGTGAGTTTCTGAGACGAGGTCTTTAGTTGGCGAGACCGCATCAAGCAGGTGCGGGGCATCTAGTTGGTTGCCGCCTGCACGCTGGCCGGGCCTGTCCCGTTTGAGCCCGCGGCCGGCGACGTTGCCGTTGCCATGGGGGTCCGCGGGAGGGGTTCCGTGGCGTCGCGCAGCCTGACCGGGAATAGACGTGAGCAAGGCCACTGTGCTCGGATGACGTCCGCTGATTGGGGAAAGGGGCTGGTCAGGGGGCACGTGGGCAGTGGACCCGCTCCTGGGTCGCCAGTCATCAGCCGTCATGTAACACCCCGGTCATCTTGCTGTCTCGGTCGTTCATTCAGCGGGGGTACGCATGGGGTCGTGTTACAGGGTGCACTCAAGAGGTGCCTTATGGCAGGGGAGCAGACCATGACGGTTGTCCGTTCGTATCCGGACTCGGACGCGGCTCGCAGGCGGGCGCAGATCGCCCACATCGTTTGGCTGCCGAATGGTTGGTGGGGCGTGTGTCGAGCATCAATCCCGTCGGTGGGAACCGCGCAGGAGCGGTTGCCCGTTCGTGGATTCGCTCATGCCAATGGGGGAGTCCGTCGCCTCGCGTGACGGCACGCCCGGGCCGTGAGCAACCCCCGTGACGCGCCGGCCGGCCTCGGTCCGCCGTCTCGTCGAGAGCGACCGACACCGCCCCGCGGTGAGTCGTCTTGGCGGTGCAGAATCGAGACCTCCGGGGCGGGCCCGGGTTTCCGCACGGTAACGCCCAGCGTGTAGCGGCCGACGTTCAGCCCGGGTTGGACCCGCGGACCGGTTTGGGTGGGAGCCGCGTTGATCGGCTCCACGGGTGCCCAGGGTGATGGACACATCCCGACGGCGGTTGCTACCCCCCGGCCGCCGCGGCTGCGGCCTGCTTGATGAGCGCGGCCACCGCGGCCGGCTGCGACACGTAGATGGCGTGGCTGCCGGTGGCCTCGACCACGGTGGAACCGGCCCTCCCGGACATGGTCCGCTGGGCGGGCGGCGGGATCATCCGGTCCTCGGTTGCCACCAGGTACCAGCTTGGCTTGGTCCGCCAGGCGGCGTTGGTGATGGATCTGCCCAGGGCATCCACGCCCCAGGGGATCTGGGAGTCGGCCATGAACGCGGCCTGCTCAGCCGGCAGGTCCGCGGCGAACGAGCCGTGGAACTTGTCGCGGTCCAGCAGCAGGAGGCCACCCCTGGGCGGCAGGATCGGTGGCCCGGGCACGTCGGTCGGGAAACCGGCCAGGAGCGTGTTGACCGACTCGTCCTTGTCCGGGACGAAGGCGGCGATGTAGACCAGGGCGGCCACGCTGCCGTGGGTGCCGGCCTCGGTGATGACGGCCCCGCCGTAGGAGTGGCCGACCAGGACGACCGGCCGGTCCTGGTCGTCGAGGACCCAGCGGGTGGCGTCGGCGTCGCCCTCAAGTGACAGCGTCGGGTTCTGCACGACGCTGACCGTGTGGCCGTCTGACCCTCAGCAGGTTATAGACCGCCTGCCAGCCGGACCCGTCCACGAACCCGCCGTGAACGAGCACGACATTCCTGGCTCAAGTGCTCATGATGCTGTTCCCTTCGATGGGCACGGTTGGGGGACATGTCGGCCGCCGCCGGCGATGCTAGCTCAATCTCGTGCCTACCGATTCCGACCATCGCGGCCATCGTCCGATGGCTCCACCGAGGCCGGTCGAGCGGCACCCCCCCAACGACGGCCTCATTGTCTAATCCGTATGTCCCACCACTCTCGGCGAGTGAGCCCTTGAGGGTCAGCGACAACGAGCTGGCCAGCAGGGGGAGACCATAAAGGTTGTCCGTGCGTATCCGGAGCTGGTTCGCAGGGGGCGTGTTGACCACCACGCTGGTTGAGGAGGATCGCGACGCGTTCGATGCACGCGACGGCGTCGTGGTGGGCAGCTCGGGTCGGGCGATGGTGGGCACCATGACGGTTTGGTGTGCACCGTGCCGCGGGCACCCGCGGACACGCCAAGGTGCGGCGGGACGGGGCGCTGGTGTGCACCGTGTCGCGGGATTTGGGCGTGCGGGGGCCGGGAATGGCGGGTGAGATCAGCCGGCCGGGCCGGAGGTCAGCAGCCGATGCCGCGCAGGCCGGGCAGCGCGCCGGTGGGGTCGACCACACCCGGCTGGCGGTGCAGGTGCAGGCGGTGGCGTTCAGCCAGGATCGCCAGATAGTCGATCCCGCTGAGCCGAGCGCCCGGGCCGGGTCGGCGCGGGGTGGCCAGGGCCTGGACGAACGCGCGGCCGCTGCGCCCAGGGCCGCGACCGCCTCGGGCAGCGCCCGCCCTTGCCAGACCGGTGGGACCCTGGGACGGGTACAAGCCGGCGCCGGCGGCCTCGATGACCCCGCTCACCCGGGCGGTCAGCGCCGCTGCCCCGCGCGAGCCGCGTGCAGCCAACCCCGCACCGTGCCGGCCGGAGCGCCGACCCCGGCGGCGGCCCGACGGTAGCCGGCGCCCTCAGCGGCGGCCAGCAGCACCGCACCGACGACCTCGACGGGCAGCCGCGCCGGGGCAGACACCAGGCGGGCAGCAACGTGGTCGTGGCCTTGCAGGATCGGCAGCGGGCGCGGTCCGGTGTCAACGTGAGCACCGTCCCGCCCAGGCCCCGGACCCGCCGGGACCGAGCCGCCGACCAGACCCGCAAGATCCCCGCGCAGCCCGGTCGCGGACAGGCCAACTCGCCCGCGGTCAACGCCCGCCGGGCCGCGTCGACGTCCACGACTGTGATCACTCGACCTCTCCGTCTGCACCCGCCAGAGCATGCCGTCCCGACTGCCGGGCGGGCAACGGGCGAACTCGGGTTGCATCATCCACGGCCCATCGGCGGCCGGCAACCCCTGCGGCCCAACGGATCCCGTCGGCCCGCGTGCACACCTATCCCGGGCCGCCGCCCCCGCCGTTTCCCGGAAGAACCCGGTTGGTGCGCACCATGGCGTCGCACACGACCAGCCCCACCGACACCCCGCACACGTTCTTCAGCATGACGCGGTTGGCCCCGCTCAGCGTGGCGCTCAACAGGGCGCAGCTACGCCGAGATCGTTGGCTGCACGATGGCGGGCTGGGGCGTGTGTCTAGGATCAATCCCGTCAGTGGGAAGTGCGCAAAGCGGTTGCCCCATTCGTGGATTCGATCATGCGAATGGCGGCTTCCGGTGCCTTGTGTTTGTGTGACCGCACACCCTCGGACGGTGCCAAGGCAGCTGCTGGAGCCGGTGCGGGCGCTGGTCCGCGACCACCCGCTGCAGCCGGTCGCTCGGATCAAACCCGTCGGCGGCAGCACCCGCTGGTTTCCGACGCCGACACGGTCCTTGCCCTGCTCTGCGACGACGAGGTGCACGGCGAACGGCTGCACGGGACCAGTGCTATGCAACACAGGCGCGAATGGGAGATCGAGGTCGTGCACGGGGCCGGTTCTGCTGGACGGCTTCGAACAGGTTCCCGGGCCTCAGCTTGGAGGCTGCGGCTGCCGGTGATGCCGCCGCCGCACTGCAAGCGACTTCCGATGAGGGTCTGTCCCGGACCGGCACGGTTGGACGCCGCACCGGGTTCGCGGCGGGCTGGGTGCGGGACAGCCAGGGGCAGCGGCCGATTCGCAGGTGGCCAGCTGGTTCTAGGCGCTTGCGGCCTGTGATAGACAAGAAGTTGTCGATGGTGGCTTCGAGTTGCAGACTGGATCGTGTGTTGGGGTGCGGGCGCAGACACCTCGTCCGATCCGGACCATAGGGCGCGTACCTCCCGCACGGCGAGGAACACGAACAGCATGAGCTGGGTGCCGACGGTGGTCGCCGCTGACACCTCGTCTCGACCCGAGAGATAGGGCGAGGCCGCCGGGAAGCCGCCGGCTCGGGTGAGCGTCGGTCAGCGAGTGCGGATCGGCAACTTTGTGCTGAACCGAAGGGGCCACCGCTGCCGGGCGAATTCCGGCTCTCCCGGCAGCGGCGTAGCTGACCTTGGCCGGTTCGGCGTTGCCGGAAGAGTTCTCTCGTCTCGCCGGGCGCGGGCTGCACCCGATAGATTTCGGCAGCCGGCGTGGGTTCCTGGTGCAGCTGGTCAGTCACCGATGGTGTCCTTGGCGCGGGCGACGATATTGGGGTCTGGGGCGAAGACGATTTCGGGGTCCTTGTCGGCGTAGTCGAACTGGTGCAGGAACGCCCGCAGCGCGTTGATGCGGCCGCGCTTCTTGTCGTTGCTTTTTACCGTGATCCAGGGCGCGTGCTTCTTGTCGGTGTGCTGGAACATCGCCTCCTTGGCGGCGGTGTAGTCCTCCCACCGGTCCAGGCTTTCCAGGTCCATCGGCGAGAGCTTCCACCGCCGGACCGGGTCGATCTGGCGGATCGCGAACCGGGTCCGTTGTTCGTCCTGGGTCACCGAGAACCACAGCTTGGTGACCGTCGTGCCGGAGTCGACGAGCATCCGTTCGAACATGGGTGCCTGGCGCATGAAGATCTGGTACTCCTGGTCGGTGCAGAAGCCCATGACCCTCTCGACCCCGGCCCGGTTGTACCAGGACCTGTCGAACAGCACGATCTCCCCAGCCGTGGGCAGGTGGTTGACGTAACGCTGGAAATACCACTGCCCAGACTCCGTCGTCGTGGGTTTGGTCAGGGCGACGACTCTGGATGCGCGCGGGTTGATGTGCTCGATGAACCGTTTGATGGTGCCGCCCTTACCGGCGGCGTCCCGGCCCTCGAAGACAATGATGTGCTTGGCGCCGGTGTCGATGGACCAGTACTGGAACTTGAGCAGCTCGATCTGCAGCAGGTACTTCTCCACCTCGTAGCTGTTGCGGGACATCAGCTCCGGGTAGGGATAGCCCTCGCGCCAGGTCTCGACCGCATCCCCATTGGGAGCGATTAGCATCGGGTCGTCCCCGTGGTCGTCGCGCACCGTGTACCCCTCGGTGCGCAGCTTGTCGATGTAGGTACGAAGGTCCATCTTCTGCGGCATCCCCCATTCCTACTCCAGCCCATTACCGGACACCCGCGTCGACCTCGCGCCGGATCCGAATGGGCCAAGGGCGAAGGGCGGCGGGCCTCCCTCGACAACGCTGTGGCGCCCCAGTACACGACCGGCTTGAATACATCGAGCTGGCACAGGATCCGAGGCGTTGAGTCGAGGACCAGCGGTTGAGGCACCCGGCTTACCTGGCCGGCATTTGGCCTGTTTCCCGCAACGATCCGCGGTCACCTCGGTGAGTGCCCCGCTTCATGGTCGACTTCTACGAGATCTCTTTCGCTGGGCCGATTGGGCTGCCGCTGAGGTCTGTGACTGCCACAGGGCCCTCTCCGAGGCCGCGCCCACCCATGAGCTGGACCGATAACATTCTGGAGCGGGCGTGGTCCGGTTCGGAGTTGGGGTCTGCGGTCCGGCTGGACGCACCCCACCAGGGCCGTGGTCCGGAGAATGTTCACCTGTGCAAGGCCCCGCTGTTGTCCAGGTGAGGCTGCCATGTCCGTCAGGCTCGAGACGACCGGTGGCTGCCCTACACCCGGGGCCTTTCCCTGGTCATCGTGCCCTTCCTGCTCGCGGCCTCGTGATCCTCTACCTCGTCCCGGGACCACACCGGGGAGTTGTTCGCGTGGCCGATCAAGCCGACGCTGACCTCGCGAGTGTTGGCGGCGGCATACCTGGGTGGGGCGTACTTCTTCGTGTGGGTGCTCACGCAGCAGCACTGGCACCGTGGTCAGGAACGGCTTTCCCTCCGTCGTGCTCTTCATGACCTGCTCGGGGTCGCCACGGTGCTGCACTGGGATCGCTTCATCCACGACCACGTCTCCTTCTGGACCTGGGCAACTCTCTGTACTTCGTCGCCCCGTTCCTGCTGCTGGCGGCCTGGCTGGCCAACCAGCGGTATGCCGCCGCACCGCGCAACGACCAGCAATGGCCGAGACCGGTCAGCGTGACCCTGATCGGAATACTCGGGGTTGTCGGCACTGCGCTGGGGCTGGCGATGTTCCTCGCGCCGGCGGCGTTCATTCCGCTGTGGCCGTGGGCGCTCATGCCGCTCACGTGCAGGGTGGTCGCCGTGTTCTGCCTGGCCAGCACCGGCTTCGGGGTCTGGCGGTGGTGGGCAGGTTGATCCCTTTGCCGTCGCCGAGTCGTTGCCCGCCCGGTTTGGTGTGCCGCACGGTCAGTGCCACCGCCCCGGGCTGCACGCTGGCGACCACGGCCTGGATTGCCCCGTCGTCGAGCTGGACCAGGTCCCCGGTCGTGACCGCGGCGATTGCCTCAGGCAGCGTGCACCCGATG
Source organism: uncultured Actinomycetota bacterium (assembly GCA_963724925.1). Lineage (GTDB taxonomy): Bacteria > Actinomycetota > Actinomycetes > Actinomycetales > Dermatophilaceae > Phosphoribacter. Next base: position 7,321 of record CAVRXF010000054.1, read on the forward strand.
CGGGCGGCTTCCCCCGGCCCGGGTGGGGTCGCGGGTGTGAGGTCATCGGTCAGGACGAGGGTGTCGCCAGTGGCCAGGAGCAATCGCTGGGCAACGGGCGGGATTCCGGCGACGGCAGTGGAGGTGTTGCCACATCGGATCTGCGCACCGTCGGGAATGTAGGCATTGCGGTCGCCGTCAGCGAGGGCACCGCCGGGCGCCGCCGTGGACACCGTGAAGGTGCGTTGCCGGCCGCGGGCGTCGGTCAGCGTCAGGGTGTCGCCGGGTATCCGATCGGCCAGCCAGGTCCCCTCGACAGGAACCTGCAGCGGTTGGTGCTTGGCGGGGGGCGCGGCGGGCGGTGACATGGTGGGGGTCTGTGCGTCGGTCAGCCAGATGCGCGCCGGCGCGAGGACGCTGCCTGCCTCGGCCGCGGGTGATCCGCGCGCCCGACCGACGGCAGGGCCCTCGAGAATCGGGCCGGTGCGCAGATTCGGACCGGGCAGGTCCATCGACACGGGGATCGACCGCTGGGCGGCGCGGGCGGCTGCCCGCACGTCGGCGCACATCCGCGCCCACGCGTCCGGGTCGTCGTGGGCGCAATTGATCCGGGCGATGCTCATCCCGGCGGCCACGAACGAGGCGACCAGGTGCGGGTCATCGGCGGCCTCGCTGGGCAGGGTCACCATGATCCGGGTGGAATCCCCGGGTCCGGGCGAGCCCAAGGTCGCGTTGGCGTTTCCTTCCAGGATCGTGTCGCCCCGGTCCAGCGCCGCGTTGATGCCATCGACGTCCCAGGGGCCAGGGGCGCCCCCGAGGGCCGCGACGACGTTGCGGGCGGCCAGGATCTTGGCCTGCACGTCGGCCTCGGTGGTGGCCAGCGAGGTGGCGCCGACGTCGAGCCCGTCGTTTTGCAGGTCCCGGATGTCCCGTTGGCGAAGTGCCGTGTAGTGCAGCAGGTTGACCGCGCCGGTGCGGTGCTCTGGGGCGACCGCCGCGATGGCCTCGGCGTGCGCCGATGCCGCCTGATCCAACTCGGCCAACAGCGCCTTGAGCTGCGTCTGGAGCACGTCCAGTGTCTGCATCTCGCCTCCGTTCAGTACCCGTATGTGCCAACGGTATGCCGCCCGGCAGCTGCCCCGACCCCATCGACCCGAGCCTTAA
>CAVRXF010000055.1:0-146435 GCA_963724925.1 uncultured Actinomycetota bacterium
GAGCGGGAGCATTCCGCAGCGGATGACCATTCGACCGTACGGGCTGTTATGCATGACCACCCCTGCTCGACCGACGGGCCCGTGGTCACCTGTCTACACGCCCCACCTCGCGGCAGCCCGCCCCTCCTGGCGTCCACGGGACGAGCAACGAGCCCGTCCCGTAAAGGGCACCCCGGTGAGAATCTTCATCGGGCGGGTCTTGCGGGAAGCCCGAACGCGCGTTCCTGTTGCTGACCTGGACTGTTCCCGCAAGGGGTTCGGCTTGCGGGGGCGATCGGATTTGCCTGAGCGGACGTTTCGGATATGTAATCCAATCACCCCGACCGGGTGCTCGGGCCGAACGTCCGGTCAAGCCAGCCGATGCTTGGTCAGACCTACCTGACTTTCGTTGTCACAGGTCAAGGAACAGCAGGCCTTGCTTGGGGTTGTAGCTGTCAATCTGCGCGACGAAGCGGAAGCAGCCACCCTCGGCAGAGCACGTCCGTTGTCCGAGCGCGCTCGCTTTCACAAGCGCCGAGATTGGACGAGTTCTCTAGCGCAGTTTCGACGATCAGGCGGCGCGCGCACCGGGCGCACCGTCAGTTGCCTCGGCACGATAGGTGGCGATACTCGTAGCGACCGACCAGATCACGAGCGCCAGGATGCCGGGCAGAAATCCGTAGCCGAACACGCTGTCTTCACCCGTGCCCGCGATAACCGTTATGAACGTGAATAGGAAAGCGACCGCGCCGATTAGGGCCACGACGCCGCTCCATCGCGCGAGGACACCGCTTCCGATCGTAACCAGTCCAGCGGCACCGAGCAGCGCGGCGAGAGCAATGATCAGAACCTGTGGATGGCCCCCTCGGCCTGGTGACGTGAAGGAGCGCACCTTCCCGGGGATGATCTGAAAGTCCGATAGCTCTGATCAGGACCGGCGTTGACGCGCTGGTTCGGGAAGGTACGCCTGTGCTCACGGTAGTCGAAGAGGAGAACGAGTCCAACAAGCACGCCCCGGCCGGAGTGGGTGGGTCGCTGCTGGACGAGCTGGTCCGCGACGGTGCCCGGCAGATGCTGGCGGCGGCGTTGCAGGCAGAGGTCGCCACGTACGTCGAGGCGTTCGCGCACGAGGTGGACGAGGCCGGTCGTCGGCTGGTGGTCCGCAACGGCTACCACCAGGCGCGGGAGGTCAGCACCGCGGCGGGGGCGGTGCCGGTGCGTCAACCGCGGGTCAACGACCAGCGCATCGATGAGGCGAGCGGGGAACGGAAGCGGTTCTCCTCGGCGATCCTGCCGGCGTGGGCCCGTAAGTCCCCGCAAGTGGCTGAGGTGCTGCCGCTGCTGTACTTACATGGCCTGTCGTCCTTGGACTTCGCCCCGGCGTTGGAGCAGTTCCTGGGCTCGGCCGCGGGGCTGTCCGCGGCGACGGTGACCCGGCTGACCACCCAATGGCAAGACGACGCCGCCGCGTTCGCCAAGCGGTCGCTGCAGGGCAGCGACTTCGTGTACGTGTGGGTCGATGGCATTCACCTGAAGGTCCGTCTTGAGCAGGACAAGGTGTGCCTGCTGGTGATGATCGGGGTGCGCGCCGACGGCCAGAAGGAACTGGTCGCGTTGGCCGACGGGTTCCGCGAGTCAGCCGAGTCGTGGGCCGACCTGCTGCGTGACTGTAAGCGCCGCGGGATGCGGGCCCCGGTGCTCGCGGTCGGTGACGGGGCGCTGGGGTTCTGGAAGGCGCTGCGTGAGGTCTTCCCCGACACCCGCGAGCAGCGGTGTTGGTTCCACGTCCAGGCGAATGTCCTTGCTGCGCTGCCCAAGTCGGCGCACCCCGGCGCCAAGAGCGCCTTGGCGGAGATCTTCAACGCCGAGGACAAGGACCACGCACGCAAGGCCGCCAAAGCGTTCGAGACCGGCTACGGCGCCAAGTGGCCCAAGGCAACGGCGAAGATCACCGAGCACCTTGACGTGCTGCTCGCGTTCTACGACTACCCCGCCGAGCACTGGATCCACCTGCGCACCACCAACCCGATCGAGTCGACCTTCGCCACGGTGCGGCTACGGCAACGGGTCACCAAAGGCCCCGGTTCGAGAGCCGCCGGCATGGCCATGGCGTTCAAGCTCATCGAGTCGGCACAGGCGCGCTGGCGCGCCGTCAACGCGCCCCACCTCGTCGCGCTGGTCCGTGCCGGCGCAACCTTCGAGAAGGGCAAACTCGTCGAACGACCAGACGAATCAAGCGAGGAGATCGGAGGTGACCAGCAAGTCGCGTGACACGCCAATCCACAGGTCTTGACAATTCCTCGCGCGGCGAAGCCCATCGCGGCTACCAGGTAGGGACCAGCCAACCCAGTTGTCACCGCTCTAAGGACGACCGGATCATCGTCGGCACCCTCACTAGTCGCAGCGCTGACAACGACGATGGCGGTTGCAATGCCTACGGCGCCAACGAGGGCACCCGCATACGCGACGCGGGCGAAGTCCGCGGCCCCGCGAAACGTAGTCTCAGCACTTCCCAGCACTCTTCGAATCACGGCCGCGAAGTGCAGCAACGTGAAGCCTGCGAGCAGGATCAGGAACCCACTTATGCCGCTTCTCATGCGGTTGTCGTCGGCCCAGTCCGTCCAATCCTGATCCGACGCCGTGTAGTCCGGCGTGTCGCCACCGCTAAGGAACCAGCCGAAGATGAGGAGCACGGCAAAGCGACTCCGGAAAGTGCTAGGAACCGCTGCCACGGCGACGGGTTCTGAAACGTGGGTGGACTCGGCTCGGATCCCGATGTCATCGTTCGCGCGCCGACAGGATGGGCGCAGCCCGCCGGAATCCCCAAATGGCTGCATAAATCCCGAGCGACAACTCCCAGACGAACTCGGGAGCCACGAGAAGGCCCACCGCGCCTGTGCGCTCCCACCAGTCGAAGAGCACGCCTGTGCTCTGGATCAGTAGGAGTGGCCCTCCGATCAGACCGAGCCAGGCCATGGGGCGCGGGACGAGGCCGGACGCATACATCAGGTAGCCGAGAATCAGCCCGTTCCCAATGGGCACGACGAACCCGGGGCCAAAGAGAAACGACCAATCCTTGAGCGCCGCGAGAGAAACGGCGAGGTCGGCCGCGTCCGGAGAGTCGTGACGCAGGCTGACGATGCCAAGCACGAACAGGATCCCCGACGCGATGAAGACGGATTCCATAATACGAGCCCCGACGAAGCCAATGGCGAGAACCTCGTTCTGCCGCCTCGCGATCGGGTAGAGCACAACCGCAGTTCCGACGTTCGAGACGATGAGGAGAAACTCCAGCAGCACGCCCAGGTAGATCTCGTTGTCCTTCCCGCCACCGGCGATGTAACCGGCCGGGTCGTCGAGGACAGGCTGAAACAGCAACACCGCTGGGATCGAGGTAAGAAACGTGATGACGAACAAGACCCCGAAAATCCGTGCAGCCCTCTGGTCGTCCTCCATAACCATCCCCTCGTCAGGGCATCCGAGACGCCCACTCTAGGAACCGATCGGCTGCAGCATAGACGGCGGTTGCCCGTCCTGTCCCCCAGCCACACCGGGTGATTGCAGCCCGCCAGCTCGTGCCCATCCGGGTGTCATCCGACCACTACCAAACGTCCGCTGATTGCGATGAGCGGACCTTCCTCGAGACTCTTCGTACCGCGGGAACCCCGGGGCTCAGCCCCAGAGTGCGAGAAGCCGCGCCCGGAGTTGGTGTAACCGTGGCATGAGGCCGTACATCACGATGGGCACCGCGACTGTCGCGAGAATGAATGTCCGCACCACTATGGGCACATCGCTGAGCACGCCGCTCAAGGCGGGTTGAGCACGGTCAGGGTGGGGAGCACAGCCAGCCAGATCATCAGGGCCAGCTGATGCTTCGAGGGCGGTGGGACGGTTGGCGTGGTCGATGTAGCTGGGTTTGTGGGCATGGTTCAGCTCCTTGGTGATGTCGTGACTGCTGGTTGAAAGCGACTGCGACCTCAGTGCTGCAGGACCTCGTTCAGAGCACTCAACGCGTACTTGGTGTCTTCCTCGACGAGGTCTGCGTTGATCGCGATGGCGGCCGCGGATCCCCTACGGGCGCCATTTCTCCGGGACGAGCGCTCCGGGCAAGAGGTCCCAGGAGCTCGGACCGGGCCCGTCGATGTTGCATAGTCATGCAGCCACAGGCCCACTCCCAACGTCCGCTCGTGCCGCTGAGGACGTACCCTGTGGTGAGCCATGGGGTGACGGGGGAGCATGTGGGCATGAGCGAGCGGAGCCTCCGAGAGTCCTACGAAGCCCTTATCGAGGCGGTTGCCGCCGCCGACCTTGACGGACTCGATCATCTGATCGCCGAGGACATCGTTGACCACAATGCCGTGCCGGGACAGGCTCCAGGGCGCGTTGGAATCAAGTACTGGGTCACCATGATGCACGACGCCTTCGCCGACCTCACCGGCGTCGTCGAGGACACCGTGGTGGAAGGCGACAAGATAGCCGCCCGCGTGACTTGGCACGGAGTACATCACGGGGAGTTCCTCGGCATCCCCGGCACCGGCGCCGCAGTTGCCATGCAGTCAGTTCAGATTCTGACGTTTGCCGACGGTCTGGCCAGTGAGTGGTGGGGGACGGCAGACGTCTTCGGCGTCCTTCGCCAGGTGGGTGCCTCGGTGGGTCCGCCGACGTAGTCCTTGGACAACATGTGCTCCCGCCAGCGGATTGGGCCGTGGGGATGGCGTAGGTTCGCGCCGGCCCCGACGCGGACGAGCTGGGACGGACGCTTGCACGTCCCCTCTTGCCGCGCGTCGCGCGGAACGCGCGACCATGCCCGCGCGTAGGACGGCTACGCGCGAGGATGCCGCCCGGCGCGCGGAAGCGCCACTATCCCGCCGTGGGTGAAATCGTGCCGACGAACGACGCATTCCGGCCCAGATGGACGCACGGATCCGGCGATGAGGGCTCGGGCGATGACACGCCTCGAGCGCGCCCTGAGGTAGCGGATGTGTGCTCACTCGTCGAGTGGCGCTGCGGGCGAGGCGGCATAGCGAAGCCTTGCTGCGGGAGCGGCCGTACGCTGCCGTTGGAGAGGGGGCGTTGCCCCCAGCGCCTTCGCGCCGTGGGCCGGGCCGGTGCACGAAGCGCTTTCTGCCGGTTCGGCTGATCGGCTCGCCAGTTCACTCTTTCGGGAACGGACCCCAGAATCATGGATGTGCAGCGTGACAGGACCGTCGTCAGGGGCGCCGGTCGGCATACCGCGTTGCCCGGCGCGGAGAGCGAGGCGTTCTCCTCGCTGCGGGCGCGGCCGACGGCGCGCGCGGAGCGCTTCGCCATGGGCAAGGCGCTGCGCCAGCAGGTGCCGCGCGGGTCCCTGGGCGTTGGGAGCCGGCGCCAGCTCGCCCGGACCCGGTCGCGATGGTGCGCCTCTCCCACGAGGGCCGGCTGCCCGACCTGGTCCCGATCCGGGTCGGGCGCATGGTCGGCTCGCCCTACGGGTTCCTGCGCGGCACCGCGATCGTGATGGCCGAGGACGTGGCCGGTTTGCCGTCCACCGGGATCACCCCGGTGATCTGCGGTGACGCGCACCTGGGCAACTTCGGTTTCTACGCCTCACCGGAGGGCGAGCTGGTCATCGATCTGAACGACTTCGACGAGGCGCATCCCGGTGCCTGGGAGTGGGACCTGAGGCGGCTGGTTGCGAGCATCTGGGTGGCCGGTCGGCAGAACTGTGCCACCGAGGCGGCGTGCCTGGCGGCGGTGATGTCGTGCGTGTCGGCCTACCGGGAGGAGGTCGCGTTCCTGGCGGACCAGCCGCTGCTCATGCGCTCCTACAACCGGCTCGACGTCGACCGGCTGCACGAGACGGCGACCGAGAAGACGCTGCGGGCCGAGATCCGCCGATCTGCTCGACGAGCGCGCAACCGCACCAGCGACCGGGCCCTGCCGCGGTTCACCCGTGAGCACCGGGGCGGACGTCGGATCGTCGAGGAGCCGCCGCTGATCACCCACCTCCCGGACGCCGACGCCGAGGGCATCGGTGCGGCCCTTGACGACTACCTCGAGACGTTGGCTCCGCACTGGCGACGGGTTGTGGGCGGCTACACCCTGGTGGATGTCGCCCAGAAGGTCGTCGGCGTCGGCAGTGTCGGGCTGCGGGCCTACGTCGCCCTGCTGGAGGGCAGCAACCCCGACGACATGCTGTTCCTGCAACTGAAGCAGGCCCGCCGCTCGGTGCTCGCGCGTTACGTGCACGGCGACTCCGCGTGGCACGCCCACCAGGGGCAGCGGGTGGTCGAGTACCAGCAGGCCCTGCAGACGGTCAGCGACCCGCTGTTGGGCTGGACCAGCGCGGGCGAGCTGGAGTTCTACGTGCGTCAGTTCCGCAACATGAAGGGCACCGTCCCCTTGGACGCCATCGACCCACCCGCGCTGGCCGACTACGCCGGCATCGTCGGGCATCTGCTCGCCAAGGGCCACGCGCGGACCAGTGGTGCCTCGATGATCGCCGGGTATGCCGGTCGCTCGGACAAGCTCGACCGCGCCCTCACCCGGTTCGCCCGGGCTTACGCCGACCAGACGGAGGCCGATCACGCACTGCTGGTGGCCGCGGTCCGCCGCGGCGACCTGCCGGCGCCGGACGGCGCTCTGCAGAGCGGGTCCGCGTTCCGTCCATAGGCTCCCGAGCCGACGTCGAAACGAGCCTGTGAAGCACCCCAGACGCCTACGGGTGGTCGCGGAGCCAGTGCTAGCGCGGTGCGTACCGGGCTCGCGATCAGCGCCGCCTGTTGCGGGTGGGCCCGGGTGGCCAGCCGGCGCAGTTCGTCGCCGTCGGTGAGCTTGACGGTGACCGTCCGGTAACCGTGCCCCGGTCGGCGGTCTGCGCCACGACCTCGCTGTCCAAGGCACCTCCACCTTTCGGCGGGTCACGCGCAGCAGGACACGCCGGCAATAGCCGGTCCAATCCAAATCCAGTGCCCGACCCCGCCGCTGACACTGGGATCGTGACAGGCTCGCCGCGGTGTGCCGGTGACCAGGATGCGGAGAGGACGTGGCCCGTTTTCACGCGATCAACAGGACCCAGGGCCTGGTGCTCGGCTTCTTCGTCGTTGCTTGGGTGGCGCTCGTGGTGATCCTGGCGGTGTCCCGGACGTTCGCGAGGTGATGCTCGGGCGGATGCCCGGTGGTGGCACTGCAGCACTTGTTGGGTTCGCCGTGGCCCTCCTGGTCTTCTTGAGCGTGCTGGCCATCGGCGTCCTGCGTCGGTGGCGCTGGGCGTTCTGGCTGATCCTGGTGGCCTTCGCGGCGGGCCTGCTCCAGTACCGGTTGCCGTGCTGCAACTCGTGTCAACGGCCAAGCTCAGGTCCCCGCTGGTGGCCAGGTAGAAGTCCCCACCCTCTGTGGGTTGTTCAGCGGGTTGTTGGCCTCACCTCCCTGGCGGGTTTTGGCGTGTTGCATGCGGTAGGACTGGCCGCTGGTGACCACGGTGGTGGCGTGGTGCAGGAGCCGGTCGAGCATGCTCACGGCGGTGGTGTGTTCGGGCAGGAACCGGCCCCAGTCCTCGAACGACCAGTGGGAGGCGATGCCGAGGGCGCGACGCTCGTAGGCGGCCGCGACGAGGCGGAACAGCAGCTGGGCGCCGGTGTCATCGAGCGGGGCGAAGCCCACCTCGTCAAGGAGGAGTGAGCTCATGCCGGAGCAGGGTCTCGATGGTCTTGCCGACGGTGTTGTCGGCGAGGCCTCGGTAGAGGGTCTCGACCAGATCGGCCGCGGTCAGGTACTTGACGCGGTGCCCGGCGGTGACGGCGGCGTGGCCGAGCGCGATCAGCGTGTGGCTCTTGCCGGTGCCCGCCGGGCCGATCAGGGCGAGGTTCTCCCTCGCTCTGATCCACTCCAGCGAGGCCAGGTAGGCGAACATCGGGGCCGGGATCGAGGACGCCGTGAGGTCGAACTCCTCGAGGGTCTTGCGGATCGGGAAGCCGGCGGCCTTGAGCCGGGCGCGTTCGTTGCTCGCGTCGCGGGCGGTGATCTCGGCCTCGACGAGCGCGCGGAGGACCTCCTCGGGTGCCCAGCGTTCGGTCTTGGCCGTGAGCAGCAGCTGCGGGGCGAGCTGGCGCATCGCGGCCATCTTGAGCCGGCGCAGCCCCGCGGTCAGGTCCGCGGGCAGGACCGGCGGGGTGGTGGCGGTCATGAGGACACCACCTGACCGGTTTCGGTGACGGTATGAAGGTGGCCCGGATTCCTTGTGGCGCCAGTGGGATTCGACGCGAGGGCGGCCGGTGCGTACTCGGCCAGCGAGCGGGGCGCGGCGACCGGCAGCTCGATCACCAGAGCGTCCCCTACCTGCCGTGGCGTCGGCGTACCCGCTCCGGCGGCGAGGATGGAGCGCACGTCGGCGGCCTTCCACCGACTGAACACGACCGCGCGCTCGAGCGCCGCGACGAGCGCCTCGGTGCCGTGCGCGGCGGCCAGCACGTTCAGCTCGGCCAGCTCCGGCCCGAGCCGGGTGTGCCCGGCCGCGGCAGCACCGGCGATGAACGCCTCCGCGACCGGCCCGAGCGCGCAGAACTCTTTCTCCGCAACGGTTTTCGGGCGGATCGCCCGAGCAGGTGTGGCAGGTCGTGGCCCGCCGTAGTGCTCGTCCAGGACCGAGGCCTCGCCCGGCGCGGTCAGCGGGTGCTCGGCGTACACCTCACCCGAGGCCGCATCGAGGATGATCACCCGGGGCCCGTCCACCAGGACCGCTACCGGGCTCCCACGCAGCCGGGTCGGCACCGAGTAGCGGGCCGAGCCGAGCCGGATCGTGGACAGCTTGTCCACCTTGCGGGTCACCGGTGCCGGCCCGATGCTCGGGCGCAGCGACGGCAACGCCGTCAGCAGCTCCCGTTCCCGCTCGAGCCGGACGGCCGGGACCGCGCAGGTCTCACTGTGCACGTTCGCGTTGACCTCGGCACACCAGGCCACCGCGCGCTCGTTCGCCACGGGCAGATCACCCAAAACCCTTGCCGCGGCGTGCCTTTGGCCGTCCTCGGAGCCGCCGCCGTCGACCCCAGTGAGCGCGAGCTCAACCAACAAAGGACCCAACAGGTCGTCCTTGCCGTACCCGACCAGGTTCTCCACGATGCCCTTGGACTGCGGGTCATATCCCTCGCAGAAGTCAGGCCGATACCGGTAGTGCGTCGCGAACCGGACATACTCGCTCGTCGGGACCACCCGGTTCGCCACGAGCCCGCCCTTCAGACACCCCATCCGATCCGCGAGCACGACCTTCGGCACCCCGCCGAGGACCTCGAAGCACTCGGCCAGCATCGCCAGGGTGGTCCCCGCCTGCTCGTCCGCCGCGAACCGCACGAACCGCACCCGGGACCACGCGAGCACCGCGCAGAAGACGTGCACCCCGGCGATGACGCCCCAGTCGATCACCAGATGCTCACCCGGGGACCACACCGCCGGACGCCGACCCCGACCATTCGCGCGCCGGAACCGCGCCTTCTCCTCGGCCACCAGGCGCCGGAAATTCCGGTCCGAGCCGGCGTAGCCCGCGACCCGCGCGCCCGGCAGCAGCCGCTTCGCGCTGGCCCGGCCCTGCCCGGCCTTGACCGCCGCAGCGACCACGTCTCGCACGTCCTCGTAGTTGCTCGGGCGAGGCGCCCGCACCGGACGCTCACCCCCGGCATCGATGCGCTCGATCACGCGCTTGACCGTCTTGTGCGTGGTGCCACAATCTCCGCGGCAGCCCGATAAGTGCCCACCAACTGGTAGGCGGCCATGATGTCCATCTCTACCCTCATGTTCTTCAATGGAGCTCCTGAGCGGTGGCAGTGACTGGCTAGACACCGCCACCGTCACCGTTCAGGGACTCAAGCTCACGTTCGACACGACGAGCAGAGGGTGGGGACTTCTACTTGGCCACCAGCGGGAACCTCACCTGGCCACCAGTGGGGACTTTTCCATGGCCATGGACAACGGGCCGAATGGTTCCTGACGGGCCGGACTGGTATGTGGTCGTTCAGGGCATCATCGGAGTCGTCCAAGTCGCCGTCGCCGCGGCGATGCTCCGTGGCTACCGCCGGTCCGGTCCATGGGGATCGTTCTGAGGCCGAACCATTGACGCTGCGCCATGCCCACACGAGTCGTCCGCTCTCGCCGCGGTGCGTGCGGAACGCGTGACTACGCCGCTGAGGAGCGGCGACCCTCGCCTGGTCTGCCGCTGGGCAGAAGAGGCGTCATAACCCCCGCACGACAACCGCGGTGCCGTAGGCGCAGATCTCCGTCCACGTGTTGCCCAGCTCGCTGGTGTCAAAACGCATCGCCACAATGGCGTTCCCGCCGCGGCGGGTAGCTTCGTCGACCAGCCGATCGATCGCCTGCTCACGACCTTGAGCCAACATTGTCGTCATTCCTTGCAGCTCCCCACCGACGAGTGACTTCAGACTCGCTCCGATCTGAGAACCGATATTGCGCGACCTCACGGTCAGGCCGAAGACCTCGCCGAGCACTCGCTCGATCTCATGGTCGGGGAAATCGTTCCCGGTTGTGATCAGCATCGGGCCCTCGTCTCATCCCGGCGTCCTCTCTGCGGCACGTTACTCCCAGCACGATGATGGTCACCCCCGATGCGACACATCAGCGCGCGCCGGCCGAGCCGCCAAGGGCGCGACCGGCCTCCCATCGATACCACCATCAAGCCGGCTACCCCGGGAAGTTCCAGCGGGGGTGATGCGCCGGGCGTTGTGAGCCGACTGCCCAACATCCGGAATTGCCGCCGGGCGCGCGGAACGCGCGACCATGGTCAGTTGATCGACGTGGGCGGACACAGCCTGCACCTGAGCTGCACCGGCTCAGGGGGTCCCACGGTGGTGCTCGAACCGGGCGGCGGCGAGATGTCCTCGAATCTGGGGTGGATCGCGCCGGCCGTGGCCCGCGACACCCGCGTCTGCGTCTGCGATCGCGCTGGCAGAGGGTGGAGCGAGCCCGCTGACATTCCCCAGGACGGCGCGCAGATAGCGACCGAGCTGCACACGGTGCTGCAGCGCGGACACGTTCCAGGACCCTATGTGCTGGCGGGCCATTCCTTCGGCGGCCTCTACGTGCTTACGTTCGCCGCTCGCTACCCCAACGAGGTGGCCGGCATGGTGCTGGTGGACTCCACCGCACCGGGTCGGCGGCGAAACCGCGGGCAGCATCGCCCGGCGACGCCGGCTCCTACGACGTCATGGGCCGCGTCTCGGCGTTGGTTTTCGGCCTCGGCTCGAGTTGGCCTGGGCCGCCTGTACGCCCAGTTCGCCTTCGGCAGCCTGCCGCCGCGGCCCCGGGACGAGGTTCGCGCCAGCATCGCGACCGCAAACACGATTCGCAGCACGATCGATGAGTACATCCAAGCGAACGCCTCGGTGCAGCAGGCTGCATTGTTGGAGGACTTGGCGACAAGCCTTTGGTCGTGTTGACCGCCGACAGCGGAAGCGATGCCGCCCATTTGGCGTCGCAGAACGACCTGGCCGCCTTGTCGACCAACAGCGTGCACCGCGTCATCGACGGCGCCACCCAAGAAGCGCTGATCGCCGAGGAAGAAGACGCCGCCGCCACCACTCAAGCGATCCTCGACGTCGTCTCATCGGTCCGAAGCGCCGCGCCGCTGGCCAAATGATCCGAAGCGCAACTGCGAGAGCATCCCATCCCCCCTGGTGCTAGCCCTTCACGGTCCCGGCGGCAAGCCCTCCCGCACCAGAACCACTCCTTGCTCGATCGCGGCTTTGCTCACCGTTGCACGGACTCGCTCAGGTGCTCGTGGACGGAGCCAACGGCGACCGCGCCCTCGCCGACCGCTTCGGCGACCGGTTCGGGGACCGTCACGGTGGCTGGAACCGCCGGCGAACAGGACCTCAGCGTGTCCGGCTCCGGCGAATATCACGCCAGCGCTCTTGCGACCAAGACCGCACTGGTGCAGATCTCAAGTAGTGGCAATGCCGAGCTCATGGTCAGCGACGTCCTGCAGGTGCAGATCAGCGGCAGCGGGACGCTGCGATATTCGGGCGACCCACGGGGGACCCAGGACGCCACCGGCTCCGGGAAAGTCATCAAGCAGTAGAACGGCGCGGCGGGGTGCGGCTCAAATGCGACGGGCCGCTGCGCCAGCGGCCGGCCTTCCGCGAGGTGCCCCGGCCTTCCGCGAGGTGCCGCCGAAGGCTGAACGATGCTCGGCTCCTTGGGCCTTGCGATGGGTGTGGTGCACGGCATACTGCCCAGGTATGCCGGTGACGCGTGGGCAGCGGGTCGTAGCGGGGCATCGGGTTCTTCGCCGGACCATCACCGGTTTGCTGACTTGGCGGCCGTCGGGTCCGTGTGGCAAGCCCTGGCCAGCCGTCGTGACCAGGCTCGCTTTCCGGCGCCGGGGCGGATGGTCGATGTTGGCGGGCACAGGCTGCATGTGTGCGTGACCGGAGATGTCACGGTCGCGCCCACTGTTGTCCTGGAGGCCGGCATGGCGTCGATGTCTTCGAACTGGGCTTGGGTACGTGACCAGCTGGCCCGCTCGACTCGAGTGATCACGTACGACCGGGCCGGGCTTGGCTGGAGCGAACGCGGGGCCGGCGGGGTGGACGCCGCGACCAGCGCCAGCCAACTGCACGCCGCGCTCGCGGTGGCCGGCATCGACCCACCGTACGTGCTGGCCGGCCACTCCTACGGCGGGCTGGTGGTGCGGATGTTCGCCGATCGGTACCCCGGGGAGGTGGTCGGCATGGCCCTGGTGGATGCCTCGCACCCGGACCAGTGGGTCAACATCCCGTCCGCCCGCCACGGGCGCACCGTCGCCTTAGGCAATCGGATGACCGGTTTGCTCGCTCGTATCGGGGTGTTGCGCCTGGTCCGCGCGGAACGCTCCTTCATTGCCGGGCTACCCGCCCGCGAGTATGCCGAGATGCGCGCCTACCTGGCTCGGCCGCAAGGTTGGGAGGCCGGAGCCCAGGGACTGCTCGCATGGGCCAGGTCGTCGCGAGATCAGATCAACGCCGCGCGCGGCCTAGACAGCCTGCCTCTGGTCGTCCTCAGTGTCACCGAGCAAGACCGCTACGCCGAGGTGCTGACCCGGCTGCAAGCCGACCTGCCCACCCTTTCGTCCAACTCTCGACATGTCACCGTCTCCGGCGCCACGCACTACACGCTCATCTCCGAACAGAAGTACGCCGCGGTCGTGGCCGACGCCATCAAGGCGGTCATCGCCGCGGCACAGTCCGGAGATCCCGTTCGGGAAATCGAGGCCTGATGGGGGGACTCGGCTTCGACAAGTCATTGTCCAATGCCGCGCTGGTGGTCAAGAGACTCGGCCGTGAGGATCGCGCAGAGGGGGCGACTGCCAAGGTCTTGCGGGGCCGGTGCTGCGGCAGCCATCGCAGAAAAGAACCCGGGTCATCGGGTCGGTGCAGGATTTGACGGTCAAACCCACCCAGCCTCCGCCCGCCTCCCTCGCCGCCGACGATCAGCAGGGTCGTCCCATGCGGGGGCAGTGCCTGGCGCAAACGGCGACAACGGCGACGCCCGGCGGTGTCGATGATCAGGTCATGCCGCGGTCCGCGGGCGTCGACCTTCTGCCGGGTGTAGTCGATTACCTCGTCGGCGCCGATGGAGCGGACCAGGTCGGTCTTCACTGTGCTGCACACGCCGGTCACCCGCGCCAGCACTAGGGCGTGTCCCGTAAGTCGGTGACGACGGGGTCGCGGAGCCAGATTCTGATCGCGGCGACGTCGATGGTGCCGCGGTAGACGAAGTCGCGTTTGTCGTAGCGGGTGGCGACCGCGCGGGTGCCGCGGAGCTTGTTCATCGCTCGCTCCACAACGTTGCGCTGGCGGTATGAGTGGGCGTCGAAGCCCGGGAGTCGGCCCCGGTGCCGCGGCGCTGGTCGGCCGCATCTGGTCTGCTCTTCAGCGGGATCGCGGCGCTGGATTCCTCGGCCGCGGCAGGTGCTGCGGATCGCCTTGGACGAGTAGCCTTGTCGGCCAAGAGCTCATCAGGACGACACCGTGGCCGGCCCGTTGCGGGCCGTAGCACGCGCGAGTTTGTCCATCAAGGGGTCGAACGCCAGCGAGTCGTGCCGCTGGCCTGCGGTCGTCACGGTCGTCAGTGGTCGGCAGCGGCTGTCTGGCGAGCAGGTGGATCTTCGTGCTCAGCCCACCACGGGACCGGCCCAGTGCCTCACGGTCGCGTGGTTTGTCCTGCCCCGCTTGAGGATTCGTGTCATTCGAGGTTGCCCCCTGTGGGCGCTGCTGACGCCGTGACGACCTCCCGCGGTGGGCCACTGCGGCGGCGACCGAAGGTGCGTCCGGCAGAGCCGTTCGCCAGGACCTCGGCGGGCACGTCCGGCGGCGGCGCTCGGCGGGCACCGGCTGCGTGGTGGTGGGCGCGGACGACGGTGGAGTCGATCGCCACCAACCATTCCTGCTCGCCCAGGTCGCAGCCACGCTGCAGCTCGCTCAGCACGTATGCCCAGGTGCCGTCCGCAGACCACCGGCGGTGACGGTTGTAGACCGTCTTCCAGCGGCCGTACCCGCCGGAAGGTCACGCCAAGGAGAACCCGTCCGGGTCCGCCACAGCACCCCGTTCACGACCTGCCGATGATCCTTCCACGGGCGAGCCTTCCGAGGCGCAGGTCAGGCAGCAGCGGCTCCAGCAGAGCCCACTCCTGGTCAGTCAGGTCGTGACGATCATGCACACCACCTACCTACCGCAACCCGACCACAATCACTTGCGGGACACGCCCTAGTGGGCCAGCTGGACGGCGAACGAGCCGACCGCCGGCCGCGCCGATGACCAGCACCCGCTGGCCGACTGCCGCATCCGATGACACGCGGGGCGGGCAGCGCGGTCATGCCCGACACGGGCACAGCCGCCGCCTGCTCGAAGCTTAGATTGGCGGGCTTACGAGCAAGGTCGCGCTCCCGCGAACGGGCGCACTCGGCGAAGGAGCCGACAGTGCTCACGCCGTAGACCTCATCGCCCGCACCGACGCGTGTCACAACGGCTGCCCACAGCGGCCACGATCCTGGCCAGGTCACGGCCTTGCACCGCCACCTTCGGGCGGCGCACCCCATCCCCTATAGCCGAACCAGATAGGGGCGACCAGTCCTCAGATGCCATACCCCCGGGTCGACGCCGGCCGCCCGCATTCGCACCAGCACCTCGTCGTCGCCGACCACCGGCATGCGACGTCCTCACATCGCGACGGTTCGCCGACCCGTACACGTCCCTGCACAACCGCCTTCATCCAGACCCTCTCCGTCGGCCCCTCGCACGACAAAGGGCCTGCGACCAATACGCTCACAAGCCGAGTTCCGGGTCCGATATGGGCGGGCCGGACGTGGGCCTGGAATAGCCCCGATCGGCCTTGGGAGCCGACGCCTGGTGCGGGTTCAAGCGATGCGGGGGAGTACCCGCCGGTGAATCGGGCGCGACTGACAATCGGTGAGACGGCCAGCCTGCCAGGCCCGCAGGAGAGCCTGTTGCCGGACCCGACCGGGCTTGTCCCGGGCTCGGTGGGACCGTCGGACCTAGTCACGGGGCAGCCCGCAGCGGAGAATAGGTCGCAAGAGGCCACAGGGTTGTGCCCTCATGGGCGAGACGGGCCGCATGGAACGCTTGAGTGGATTAGAGCTTCAGGTTCTCTTGTGGGACGACTTCGGCTGGTCCGGGGACATCGGTGCAGTAGCGATCCTGGACGGGGCCAGCCTGCTCGACGATGACGGCGAGCTTGGGTTTGACGCGCTCCGTCGCCGGATCGAGCCGCGTGTGCACCTTGTCCCCCGGTTCCGGCAGTGTCTGTACCGGCCCGGAAGGGGGCTGGGCTGGCCGGTGTGGGTCGACTCGGCATCCTTCGACCTGGCCGAGCACGTCCAGGTCCTGCCACTGGACGCACCGGGTGACCCGGCACAGCTGCTGGTGGCCTGCCAGCGGCTGGCCCAGCGACGGCTGGACCCCGCCAGGCCGCTGTGGCAGATGTGGTGGCTGCCTGGCCTGCCGCACCGACGGGTGGGCCTGTTCATGAAGATGCATCACACCATCGCCGACGGGGTCGCCGGGGTGGCCGCATTCGCTGCGCTGCTGGGCCTGGCCGCCGATACCACCGGGCCGGTCACGCCGCCGTGGACGCCGGCACAAGCCCCGAGCGCGGGTGAGCTCCTGCGGGACAACCTGGCTCGGCGCGGACAAGGGCTCGGTCGGGCGCTGTCCAGCCTCGCCCACCCGGCCAGCACGCTGCGCCGCACCCGGGCTACCTGGCCGGCGTGGCGGGAGTTCTTCGCCGAGCAGCCGGCCCCGCGCACCAGCCTCAACCACCCGATTGGCGTCCACCGCAGGCTTGCCCTGATCGGCACCGGCCTTGAACCTGCCAAGCAGATCGCCCACGCCCACGACGCCACGGTCAATGACGTGGTGCTGGCCGCCGTCGCGGGCGGCCTGCGGGAGCTGCTCCGCGGCCGTGGGGAGCACGTTGACCAGCTAGTGCTGCGAGCCATGGTCCCCGTCTCGCTGCATCCGCAACACCCCGGCAACACCGGAGGCAACCAGGCCGGGTCGATGGTCGTGCCGCTGCCGATCGGCGAGCCCGACCACGTTCGCCGGCTGCATCTGATCTCGGCGGAGACGGCCAAGCGCAAGGCCAACGCCCACCCGCAGATGGGCAGCGGGGTATTCCGCTTCGCCGCCGCCCAGCGGGTGTTCCTGCATGTGTTCGCCCGTCAGCGGCTGTTCAACATCAGCGTCACCAACGTCCCAGGACCCCCGCTGCCGCTGTATTTCGCCGGAGCACCACTGCTGGAGATGTTCCCGGTGGTCTCGCTCGTGGCAAACCTCACCCTCGCAGTCGCGGTGCTGTCCTACGCCGGTCAGCTGAACATCACCGCGGTCGCCGACCACAATGGCTGCCCCGACCTCGAGGTGTTCGCCCAGGGCGTGCGCAGCGCACTAGACGACCTCACCCAGTCCACCCTGGTGCCCCCCTCCTGAGGGTGCCCTCACGGGTAGACAAACACCGCAAATGCGCGATCGCCGGTTCGCCCACCGTCCGCCCGGCAAGACGACGGGAGCGGTCATGTCCTGACTCCTCCCCTGCCCTCAGTGCCTGAGCACCTGAACTTCGCCGATCGTCACCGCAGCGGAGCGGGTCAAATCCATCGGGATCGTGCCCGCTTGCCCGATGCCCGACCAGGTGATGACCCAATGGGACGTGGCCTGCACGGTGTAGGCCCCCTGCCGCGTGTAGACATGCCCGCAGTTGGGCGACTTCGACTTGCCGTACGAGTCCCGGTACACCGTGCCCGCGCCGCACGAGACGACCTGACCGTCGCCCATGCTCCACGCCACCTGCGACACTCGGCCCGTGGCCGTCACCGTCCAACCCGCGGCAGACGCGCTACGCGTGATCGGACCCCACGTGTTCTCAGACGGGTTCTCAACCCACATCCAGTTCGGCATCCCCACAAGTCCCACCGAGCCCGCTTCGGGCTCCGGGACCAGCCCGATCGTGATCGCCGACAGGTTCATCGACGCGACCGCCTGCTGAGCCAACTGCCGCGGATCCGGTGGAGGCGCGGGTGCGGTAGCAGCCCAGTACTCAATCGTCATCCCAACGATGAACAACCCCGGCCCCACCCTTGGCCCCACGACGCAGTCGTAGATCGCCCCATCGGTGTGGCCTTGCCAGACGGGATAGGACTGCGGCGGCTGAGGGTCAGAGAGGCCTGCTGGCCGACATGAAACGCCGTCAAGACTGATCTGTTGGACGTCTCCACTACCTGAGCTGCCACCGCTCCCGGCGTCTCTACCACCTGCGCTACCGCCGCTCCCGGCGTCGCCACCACCTGCGCTACCGCCGCTCCCGGCGTCGCCGCTACTGGACCAGACCAAGCAAATCCCGGTCGGACCGTACGAGACGCACGTAGGCGGGGCCGCCGCAGCCATTGGTGCTGCTGTAGCGACCATAAAAAGTGCGCACAGCGCCGTAGGGATTGCCCGAAGGCGCGTCAACACGACTCGTCCTTCACGGGTGTCACTAGGCCTACACGCCACTCGGCCGGGTCCGGGTACTTGTAGTTGAGGACCGACACATCGACGAGAACGTGAGGCTTTCGATCCGGCGGAACGATGGACTTCCCGTCCTTGTCGACGATGTTGTAGCTGCTCACGTCTGTGCACACCCTGAAGACCACCTCCGGTATTACCGGGGGCGTGGCCGACGGGTTGTTCGTCAGATTCACACTCTTCTGCCGAACCGACAGCAGAGAGATGTCTCCGCTGACCCTGGTCCGCATCTGCTTGGCGCCGCCCAAGGCATTGCGCATGTTCATCAGCTCGGTGGTGATAGCAAGTTGATCGAAGCAAGTGAGTGAAACCTGAGTCGGGATCAGCAAAGCAGCTTGTTTGAGCCCGGTAGTAGGCGCGAAGCACTTCCTCAGCGTGTGCAGCGGCCGCGTCCTCGGGTGAGGTGGTGGTTGACGCCACACTGACGGTGCTGGTCGACGCGACACCGGTGCTCGGTGAGGTTGTGGACGTTGTCGGGTCCGCCGCCGTAGACCCTGCCGTGCAGGCGGCGAGCAGGGCCATCGCCGCAACGAGCATCCCTGCGGTCCACCACTGCTTCATGCCGTTGGCCTCCTCGAAGACTCGTACGGGGTTCCTTAAGCGGACGTCTCACGCTCCGCGGTCACCATCCACGAAACTCGATCTCTAGAGCCTAGGCTCTATGAGTCCAGAGCGCGAGTCGTGGAGGTGGGTGTGTTCTCAGTCGCCGTTGCCTGGAGAACCTGGGGCATCTCGCTACCTATCGGATCACACAGGTGCGACAGGTGCCTCTTGGGGCACTTGGCCAAGCCCCAGGATCAGCCGCTCTGGCCGCGCAGCGCGCGGCGGACGTCCCCCGGGGCTGCCTTGAGGATCGCCGCGAGCCTGGCCACGGTGTCGTCGTCGGGGGCAACAAGACCGTCGCGCTCCCATCTCTTCACCGTAGACACGGATGTCCGGGCAGCCGTGGCGAACTCGAGGGCGCTCACCCCTGCGGCGAACCGCAACCAACGCAGGCTCGGCCCGCCCGCCCCCGGGCGCAGCAGAAGGCTGGTCGGCTCGAGTTCCAACGCCGCTGCCAGGGCGTGCAGGCTCTGCGGCGTCCGGGGGCGAGCCTCACCCCTCTCCCACCGGGACACCCGCTGCCCGTCAGCTAGCCCGATCCGCCGAGCCAGGTCGTTCTGGCTCAGCCCGAGCCGCTCCCGCGCAACACGCAGTGCTTCACCGTCGATCGCGGGGGCAGTCTCCATGGCAGCGCCCACCATATTGGCCTCGCTGAGCCTGCCAACGGGAGAGGTGAGGATCCGGCGATGAAGATCCCGGCTGGCGAATCCCAGGTGCACTTGCCACCGCCAGCGCACCGTTGAGACAGCAGGCTGTCGCAGGGGACCGGAGGACCGGAAAGCCTGTCGTGGCGCGTGAGTCCCAACGACAAGCCGGCCGCTTTGGGACGACGAAGGAGGCCACGCCATGACACCCAAACCACGTCGTCAGTTCGAATCCCTCGCCCAGGCCGCCGCCCGGACCGGCCTGAGCACGCGCACCCTCCGCCGCCGCATCGCCGCAGGTGACCTCACCGCCTACCGCAACGGACCCCGAGTCATCAGGATCGACCCCGACGACGTCGACCGGCTCATGCTCCGGATCCCAACCGCCTCCTGAGATTGGACGCGGTGAATCGGTTCTGGCACAACAACATCCAACCCAAGAGGACGCAGAACGAAGAGTGCGAGTCGGCCCCCAATTCTGGGCGGGGCTGTTGCGCCGAGCCCGGCCCGCCGTGAGACTGGCGGCACTCGCCACGGTGGAGAGTGCCCCTTGACAGGACGGCGGTTTGTCCGGTTCGGGCCGTCGCGAGCCGACGTCTGTCACCGGGAACCTCTGCCGCAAGCACGGCGGTGGGGTGGCGACACTCCGTCGGCCGCACCTAGTGGTCTTGGTAGACGGCTTGTCGGCGGGACCGAGCCGGCGTCAGGCGGGTTTCCGCTGCAGGACTGCAGAGAGGGATTCTCGCTGGCTTGCCCAGGTGGCGGCCGTCGCGTCGATGCATGCAAGCAAGGCGATGGCACGCTCCAGGTCCGCGCGAAGGTCCCGTCGGTAGATCGGCTCGTGGTGCGCCGCACGGTTTCGGAGGAAGAGCAGCTGCTCGATCGCTTTCGACGCGCCGCCGTTGTTGGTCGACTGGCCCCCAGAGTGCGGGGAAAGCATGCCTGAGGCTGGGAACCCACAACGATGCGTAGTACCGCCGACTGACCAGGTAGCGCCAGAACCCGAGATTGAGTTCGGCCACCACGTGCCCATGGGTCACCTGCCGGCCACCCCGAGCAGCACGCGCTTTGGCCTTCTGGATGTCCGCTCTGGCGCGGTCATCCAACGGCGCGCTCGTGAGCCAGTCGCCACCACCGTGGGATCGAGCCCACACCTGCGCCTGGGCGTCGAGGGCGTTGCGGACCACGACCTCGACCATGGCCGCGAGGGACAGGGCTGCGGCAGACGCCTCGATGTTCCACTCGTACAGTGCGAGCGCTCGCTCCAAGTCGCCGCCAGCCGCCCGCAGGTAGGAACCGAGCCGCTCAGCTGAGAGCAGTTGTTGTAGACGACTGTAGCCGAGGGGCGGTGGTTCCACGATTACACCTGGGCTATCCTTGTCGTCGAAGACCCCGGAACGATCCCTGGCGCCAGCCACATCGCCGGGGTTTCGTCAAGCCCCATCCGAGTGACTTCTCTTGGACCACTTCTTGTGCTGCCTCGACATGCGCTCAGCGATCTCAGCATCTCGGCCTTGGGCAGCGTGCTGATACCGCAGGGCAGCCTGAGGCGTGGAGTGGCCAATCCGCGCCATGAGCTCGGCCAGCGTGGCACCAGACTGCGCGGCAAGCACCGCCCCCGTGTGACGAAGGTCGTGCACCCGCAGATCGGGTCGATCCGCCGCGACCCTGGCCTTGAGCCAGTGCCGACGGATGGTGTTGGAGTGAACCTGGACCTCTCGATCCCGGACCGACGGAAAGAGCAGCGCCTCCCCTCCAACCCCAACGTGGTCGCGCAGATGCGCGCGAAGCACAGGCAGCAGGTGCGGCGGGATGGCAACATCACGGATGCCCGCTTCGCTCTTGGGCGTCCCCACGGTGACCTTCCCGTCGATGCGCACGACCCCTCTGCGGATCCGAAGAACACCCTGCTTGAGATCGAGGTCCTTCCTCCGAAGTTCGATCAGCTCACCGAACCTCAGGCCGCACCACGCGCCCATCAGGACGAGGGCTCGATACCGCGCTGGCATCTCACCCAGGATGACCTCGAGCTCGCTGAGTGTCGCGGGCTCGATTCGGCGGGCGCGCCGTGCGATGCCAGCGCCGCGGACGCGGCAGGGGTTCGCAGTCAGGATCTCGTCTGCGACGGCGGTCGAAAGGATCGACCTCAGGAGTCCGTAGACGTGTGCACGCTGGGTTGGTCGGGTCGCGTCCAGGCTGCTGTGCCACGTCCGTACGGCCTGTGGGGAAATGTCGCGGAGCGAGACGTCGCCGAATGCGGGCAAGAGGAAGCGGTCCAGCTGACGACGGTAGAGCGCCCTCGTGCGAGGCTTGAGCTCGCGTTGCCTGAGCCAGTCTTCGGCGTAGGGACCGAAGAGCTCCGTCGCGCGAACCACTTTGGCGCGCCTGGATCTCGCCGGCGACCACTCGTCGTTCTGCAGGAGGCGCCGTTCCGCCGCGAGCCACCCCTCGGCGTCGACCTTCGCCTCGAACGTGGTCGGCGCTCGGTGGAACGCCTGGTCCGGGCCAACGTAGTAGGCCTGCCAGCGCCCGTTGGCCCGCTTGCGGACCGTCCCGAAGTCCCGCCTGGCCCGCGTCATCGAGTGACACCAGCGGACACGCGCGGGCATAAGTGGGGCATTAAGGGGGCCCTTTCATGTCCCCTTGTGCCCACGCCTTTCACGCAGCATGATTCTATATCACCGCAGGTCAGATGCCTACGGCGCAGATCAGAACCGCGGCTGAAACCGGCGCGTGAGCAGTTCAAATCCTGTCACCCCGACCACAACAGCGGATCGAGTGTGTATCGGGACGGAAAGCGCACCGGTATCACCTCGACACGCGGGGAGGCCGCCCGGGGCGCAGAGGGGCCGGCTGGGCTGCGGGACGCTTGGATGGGGACGCCCTGGGTTGAGTGTGTATCGGGACGGAAAGCGCACCGGAATCACGCGACTCGCGCGGATCCGCCCAGCTTGCGGTTGAAGCACTGGGATCGTCCCCCAAATCACCGCCGCGCGGCATCACCTGGTTCACTGAGTCCATGTGCCGATGGATGGCTTACTCCGGAGACCCGATTCGCGCGGAGGACCTGCTGTTCCGCCCGAAGCACTCGATCATCGACCAGAGCCTGCACTCCCGCCTGGGCGCCACGACGACCAACGGCGACGGGTTCGGGATCGGCTGGTACGGCGGCGGCGACGGCGACACCCCGGCCGTCTTCAAGAGCGTCGACCCCGCCTGGAACGACCAGAACCTTCGAGAGTCGCCGGCCGGATTCGCACCCCCTGCTGTTCGCCCACATCCGAGCGTCCACCGGCACGCCGGTTCAGCGCTCCAACTGCCACCCGTTCCGCCACGGACGATGGCTGTGGATGCACAACGGCGCCATTCGCGAGTTCCACACGCTCAGGCGAGCATCTGCTCATGGCGGTCGATGCGTCCTTGTTCGCCGACATCGAAGGCTCGACCGACTCGGAAACCCTGTTCTTCCTGGCCCTGACCTTTGGCCTGGCTGACGACCCGTTGGCTGCGGTGCGAAGGCCGTTGGCCTCACGGAGCAGGTCGGCCGCAAGCATGGCGTCGAGTACCCGATCCAGATGACCGTGGCCACGACCAACGGCGAGACCATGTGGGTCTTCCGGTACTCCAGCGAAGGGCAGAGCCGTTCGTTGTTCTTCTCGACCGACGTGTCCGCGTTGCGCCAGCTGCATCCCGAGGTAGAGGTCCTGCACGAACTCAGCAACGAGGCCCGGTTCGTCGTCTCCGAGCCCCTGGGGGATCTCACCGGAGCCTGGAACGAAGTCCCCGAGTCCTCGGCCGGCGTGATCCGCCCCGGAACCGACGACATCGTCGCCTTCCAGCCCGTCGGGGTGCTCACGTGAAGCTACGGTGAGCCGGAGAGCCACAGCTCCCGGACGCCGCTGAGGTGGTCGTGCGCGACGGTCGGCTCGTCCTGCCAGATCCGGGCACTGCGCGATGCGAGATCGTATGCCGGCCAGCCCGCCTCCTCACCGGACACGAACCGCACCAGCGCGGCATGCATGGCGTCGGCGAGGTGCTGCGGCGGCCGAGGCCCCGTCGCTGCCTCGACGCGCTCGCCGCCCAGGCAGTCCCACCAGAACGGCAGGTCCAGACAATGAAAGGCCAGCCCTTCTGTCGCCGGAGCCCTTGACGGCCAAGCGAACTCGTAGAGCCAGGTCGGCGCGGGCGAGGTTGCAGGACGCGGTGTCTGACTCGGGGTCGACGGCGGCGCCGGGCCTGAGACGCCGGCCGCGTGCCGCGCGCGCCCTTCGGCGACGTCCAGGCCCAGCCTGCGGAACGTCGCGTCTGTGAGCGCCCGGGCGATGAGCTGCGGCATCGGCCGCCGATCCGTGGCAACGGCCTCGGCAGCAACCTGCGGGTCCAGCCCAAGCTCGGTGAGGACCGCCATGGCCAGCGGCCTTGACAGGCGAGGGTCCAGTTCCCTTGCTGCCCCGTCGAACTCGTGACGGGTGAAGCCGAGCAGAAGCGGCACGGACGATCCGGCGCCCAGCCGGACGCCGTCGCGGGCCGTCGAGGGGATCAGCCGGCCATCCGCAACGGGCGCCAGCCGGACCTTCGGGATGCCGACGCCCCCGGCTGCGAGCGCCGACGTGACGTGCTGGGTCTGTTGCTCGGTCAGCTGCCTGGCCGCCGCAGCGGTGGCCGGTAACCCGGTGGTCTGGGTGAACTGCTGGGCCAGCAGCTTCGCGTCTTCGATGCGCTGCACTGATCCGACCGCCCCGGAGAACGAGGCCGCGCGATGGAACAGACCGGCAGCGAACGGCATACCGAGCAGGGTGAGCACGGCACCACCGCCGGCCGACTGCCCGGCCACCGTCACGCGCTGCGGGTCGCCGCCGAACTGCCTGACGTTGTCCTGCACCCAGCGCAGGGCGGCCAGCCAGTCAAGAGCGCCGCGGTTGTCCGGTGCGTCCGCGAGGTGCAGCCAGGCGTCGATCCCCAGCCGGTAGCCGATCGACACCGTAACCACGCCGTCGCGGTTGAACGCCGCGCCGTCGTACCACGAGCTGTTCTGGCACCCGGCCACGTAGCCGCCGCCGTGAATCCACACGAGCACAGGGAGTTTCGCGGCGCCGGCACCTGGGGCCGACGTGAACACATTGAGGTTGAGCACGTCGTCGCCAGGGGTGCTCGGCTCCGGAATGGTGGTGACCGGCGAGAGGGGCGCCCGTTGCGCGGTCGGGCCGTACTCGCGAGCATCTCGTATGCCGGTCCACGGCTCCCGGGCCTTGGGCGCCGCGAAGCGTAGGTCGCCGACGGGAGCCTGCGCATACGGCAAACCCAAGAAGGCCGCGGACCGCACAGAGCCGGTGCCCCGCCACCTACCGCGGACTGCCCCGGATGCGGTGTCCACGACCGGGTCCTGCAGACCAGCCACCGCAGGAGACTACGCCGCCGACCACGCGGGGTCGCGGCCGATGAAGCCGATCAACCTGGTCTGCGGGTCGGCGTCATCCGGCACGGGGACGCGCGCGCCATAGTGACCAGAGGATCTGGATCGCGTCCTCCATGCCCTCCATCCCGGCCAGCAGCGCGGCGCAGAAGTCAGGATCGAGCCGGTCGTCCTGGCCGCTCGCCCGAGCGAGGTCCCACGTGTGCATGAAGACGTCGCTCGTATAGAACTGGTCGACTGCATCGGCAAGCGGTAGCTGGCCGACGTACGGGTTGTCCAGGCTGCGAGCAGCCGTTTCTGGGTCGTCGAGGAGCGCTTGTACCGCGTCGGAGTGGACCCGCCACGCCGACACCGGGTCCTCGTCCGCCGAAGCACCACGGGCCAGCCGCACCCCGGCTCCGGCTGCAACAAACGAAGCGAACCACTGCGTCAGATGGCGCACGACGTCGCGAGCGACCCAGCCCTCGACGGGTGCCGGCGCGTCCCAGTCCGGGGTCCCCATGACCCGTTCGGTGAACGCGCCGGCGACCTGGCGGTGCCGGTCGGCAGGGACGTCAGACAGCGCCATCGGCCAGCAGGGCGTCGAGCTTGGCGTAGCCTTCGTTGACCCCGGACTCCATGCCGCTGGCCAGCCAGGCGTCGCGGCCCTCGAAGCTGTCGGTCAGGGACTGGGCGTGTAGCCGGGTTCGGCCGTTGCCGAGGTCCTCGAACGCAGGGTCTCAAGGGCGACACCGTCTGGTTCGCCTTCGTAGGTGAAGGTCTGCACGATGCGGTCGGGGCGTACCTCGTGGAAGGTGCCGCGGAAGCCGAACTCCACGCCGTCACGCTCGGCCACGTACTGCCAACTGCCACCAGTCGTGGCGTCCCAGTGCACGATTCGTGTGGTGAGGCTGTCGGGTCCGACCCATCTCGCGAAGAGCTCCGGGTCGGTGTGCGCCCGCAGCAGCTGCTCGGGCGTAGCCGCGAAGTCGCGGGTCATCCGGATGATCGGGACGTTGGGGTCGGCCTCGATCGTCGTGGTGACAACTGTGGTCATGATGCCGTTCCTTCCATTTCGGTGGGGATGTCGGTTTCGGTGTCGTTCAGCTGCGCCAGCACCGCGTCGAGGCGGCGGTAGCGCTCCTCCGCCTGCTGGCGGTAGCGCTCGATCCACTTGGTCATCAGGTCGAACACCTCCGCTTCCAGGTGCACCGGCCGGCGCTGGGCGTCGCGGCGGCGGCTCACCAGCCCGGCGTCCTCGAGCACCTTGAGGTGCTTGGAGACCGCCTGCAGGCTCACGTCGTACGGCGCGGCGAGTTGACCCACGGTGGCGTCACCCACGGTCAGCCGAGCCACCATGTCGCGCCGGGTCGGGTCGCCCAAGGCTGCGAACACTCTCGACAAGTGGTCCGCCATCGCGCGCTCCTCAACTGTTCGGTTGAATAACCGTAGCGCGCGCTGTCCAACCTTGTCAACCATTTGGTTGAGCAGCGTCCGGCTGAGCCGACAGGAGGGATACCGGTGTGATC
Source organism: uncultured Actinomycetota bacterium (assembly GCA_963724925.1). GTDB lineage: Bacteria > Actinomycetota > Actinomycetes > Actinomycetales > Dermatophilaceae > Phosphoribacter. The sequence continues at coordinate 26,190 of CAVRXF010000055.1, forward strand.
CACACCGGTATCCCTCCTGTCCAGCCGGTCAGTCCAGCGCGCGGCGCTCTGGTTCGGCGCGCTGCCCAGCCGGTGCCACGGTGACCACCGCGTCCAGCACGTCCAGGCCGGCCCCCCAGCAGTTGACCGGGTTGAGGATCAGCGTGGCCAGTTCGGGGTGCTCGTCGGCGAGGACCGAGAGCCGACCGATGAGGTCACGCAGGGCGTCCAGGTGGATGGCTTCCTTGCCGCTCGGGTCACGGAGCACGCGCCCCACCCGAGCCGAGCCCATGAGGTCCTCGACGTCGACGTCGGTGAGCGGCGGGATGCGGTAGCCGACGTCGCCCGGCACGCTGGGATCGGCTGCCCTGCCGGACAGGGCCAACACCGGACCGAACAGGGGGTCTTCCGTCGTGGCTAGCACGCAGAACGTGCCCGGCGGCGACATCGTCTGCACGACCACGGATTCGTCGTCACGGGCTCCGATCCGGTCCCCCAGCGCGGTGAACGCGTCCCGCACCGAGTCCGCGTCGTTCAGGTCCGCGCGCAGCCCGGTCTGCGCGTCCAGCCGCCGCTCCACGGGTGACTGCACCTTGAGGACGACCGGAAACCCAAGCCGGCCCGCAGCCTGAGCCGCCTCGTCCGCTGAGCGCACGACCTGCCAAGGCCAGACGTCGATCCCGTGGGTGGCGAGCAAGCGACGGACCTCCGGCCGGGTCAGGCGCCGCCCTTGTGGCGAGGATCGCAAGCACCGCCTCGATGAGCTCCTGCGCCGCGTCGTGGTCAACACCCTGCGGCGCAACGGCTTCGCCGCGCTCACGGACGCGCCACTGGCTGTAGCGGGTCGCTGCCGCCAGGGCCCGCGCTGCGTCCTCAGGCAGCGAGTATGCCGGCACGATCCGTCTCTTGACCTGCGGCGGCTGCTCGACGGCGAGCCTCTCCTGCACCCCGCGCATCCCGACGAACGTTGCGGCACAGGGCTTGTCGGCGCCGGCAACGACGTCTCGCACCACGGCTGCCACCTCGCCGTCGTCAACATAGATCGCCGGGATGAACGAGGTGAGGACGCTGTCGACGTCCGGGTCGGCGAAGGCGGCCCGGAGCGCTTCGGCGTACTCGGCGACACTCGCCTCGATGTCCAGGGCCACCGGCCCGTGGGTGATCCTCAGCCCCCAGCTCAGCGCGGCATCCGCCGTGAGGGCCGCCAGCGCATGCGAGTTGACCACGACCGCCACCTGGTCCCCGCGGGGCAACGGCTGGTGCACGACGAGCTGGGCGATGTCGAAGAGCTGGTGCAGGTTCTCGGCGCGGATGACTCCGGCCTGAGCGAGCATCGCTTCGAACGCCTCGCCCGGGACGCGGGTGGGGCGCACCATGTCGTGCCCGGGAGGAATGCCGTAGTGCGAGACGCCGGACTTCACGACGATGACCGGTTTGACGGTGGACAGGTGCCGGGCGATCCGAGAGAACTTGCGGGGGTTACCAATCGTCTCGAGGTAGAGGCCCACTGCGTCGGTCGCCGGGTCGTCGATCCAGTACTGCATGAGGTCGTTGCTCGACAGGTCGGCGCGGTTGCCCGCCGAGGCGAAGACCGACAGCCCGAGGTTGCGCCGCTGCGCTGACGCCAGCAGCCCGATGGCCAGCGACCCGCTCTCGGCGAACAGGCCCAGCCGCCCTGGTGGCGGCAGGGATTCGGCGAGCGATGCGTTGAGCGGGTGGACGGAGCTGGTGTTGATGACTCCGAACGACACGGGTCCGATGACCCGCATCCCGGCCTGTAAGGCCCGCGCGCGCAGCTGACGCTGCAGAGCCAGGCCCTCGGGGCCGGACTCCGCAAAGTGCCCCGACGGCACGACGAGGGTGCCCACGGCCTTGGCGGCGCACTCGTCGACGACCCCGATGACCTGCTGCGCCGGGACCGCGATGACGGCCATGTCGACCGGGCCGGGGATCTCGGAGACGCTTGGGTAGCAGGGCATTCCCAGGACTTCGGACGCGGCGGGGTTCACGGCATACACCCGTCCGCGGAACCCGCCGCTGGTGAGGTTACGCAGGAAGCTGTGGCCCACGGACCGCGGCTCACGGCTGGCGCCGACCACGGCCACCGAGCGCGGGGTCAGGATGCGGCGCACGCTCAGTGACTCGGCGCGGTGCTCGCGAGCCTGTTGCACCGCACGCGACTGGGCGGTGGGCGTGATGTCGAACGAGACGGAGATGTAGCCGTGCTCGTGCCCGGAGTGGACGGCATACCCCGCTGTCTGGAAGACGGTGAGCATCTTGCGGTTTTCGGGGAGCACGTCGGCGACGAACCGATCCACCCCGAGCTCGAGGCCAATGACCGCCAGATGCTCAAGCAGGATCGAACCAATCCCCTTGCTGTGGTGGGCATCCGCGACATTGAAGGCAACCTCAGCCGACTCGCTGTCGAGTCGATCGAGACGGGCGTAGCCGATCGGCTTGTCGCGGATGGTCATGACCAGAACGAGGTGGTCGTGGTAGTCCACGACTGTCGTCCGCTCGACTAGCTCGTCGGATGGGCTGCGGATCGGGACGAAGAAGCGCAGGTAGATGGAGTCGGGCGACTGCTCGGCATGGAAGGTACGGACGCCGTCGGCGTCATCGGGGGTGATCGGGCGCAGGTGCGCGACCGAGCCGTCGCGAAGGACGACGTCGGCCTCCCACTCGACCGGATAGCCAGGCGGCAGAATGTGTTCGGCAGCTGAGGCGGTCTCGCTCATCCGCCACCCGCCCTCTCACTCGCGGTCCGGCCCGAGGCTTGGACCGGCCGGCCGTCTTGGGTTTGGACACGGGCGCTTACGCCGCCCGTGGCCCGTTCTTCTGGTCCATGCTGCGCAGGAACTGGTTGGGGATCAGGTCCGAGAGCACCAGGCCGGCGTAGGGAGCCCAGACGCCCTTGGGCTGGGCGAGCCGATCCGCAGTGAGGTGCAGGGTCATGGGGTTGTTCATCATGCCGAAGTGGCTGGAGATGACCTCAATGTTCTCCGCTTGAGGGCCGGGCTCCTGGACGACCCGCCGCCACTCCATGAAGCCGTCGGTCCGGGAGTACACGACGGTGGACGGGACGGGTAGCGGCCCCGCGGCATACTTGCGGTCCTTGGGGTACCAGGGCCCGTCGAGAGGTGCGCCGAGGTTGATGACCTGCCTGATGTGGTTGGGCGTCTGGAAGGCCGCCATCCGGGTGAAGGCACCGCCGACGCTCCAGCCGACGAGGCTGACCTTGTCGTTGTGCTTGGCGTAGAGCTTGTCGACTTCGTCCACGAGGATTTGCACGATCTTCTTCGGGGTGCGCTGCATCGTGAGGGCCGGAGGCGTATAGACCTGGTGACCGATGAGCTTGAGGCCCATGCGCATGGGCATCGTCCCCATGTTGCTTCCGCACATGCCTGACACCACGAGGACGGGGTGCCTGTCAGCCGTGTGCAGAGGCACGATGAGCGGCGTCGAGGCGTAGAGGCCCCACATCTCGAACATCATCCGCTGCGGCTCAAGGGTGCTGTAGAAGATGGGGTGAGTGGCCAGATCGGCCAGGTTGTCCGGGAAGAACTTCATTCGTCACCTCGTGCTCCGTGGCAGTGCTGCTGGGTGGGTGGCAACTATACCAAGCATCGTTTGACTTGCCAAGCACCAGATGTGGCGCGGGTCACGTCGAGTCGGGCCCAAGTGGCCTACTGGTGGGTAACAACACGCGCACGGAGCCTTCCCGGCGGCGCGGCCAGGTGGGACCCTTGTCAGCATGAGGAGCACGATTCAGACCACCCCCCTACTCATCTCCTACATGCTGCGCTACGGCACCACCGTGCACGCGAACCAAACCATCGACACGTGGACCGGCGACGGCTGCCGACGCATGACGTTCGCGGAGGTGGGCACCAAAGCGGCCCAGCTCGCGCACGCCCTGCGGGGCCTGGGTATCACCGGCGACCAACGCGTGGCGACCTTCATGTGGAACAACGCTGAGCACGCGATCGCCTACCTCGCCGTGCCCTCCATGGGGGCGGTCCTGCACGCGCTCAACATCCGGCTGTTCCCCCAGCAGATCGTCTATGTCGCGACCCATGCCGACAACAAAGTGGTCATCGTCGACAGCTCGCTGGCCACGCCCTTCGCCCAGCTGCTCCCGCACCTGAAGACGATCCGCCACGTCATCGTCAACGGCGCTGTGGACGAGGAGACCTGGGCGGCACTGGAGGCGGCGCCCCAGATCGAGGGCGTCCACGACTGGGAGCGCCTGCTGGCCGAGCAGCCCACCACGTTCGACTGGCCGAACCTGGACGAGGACTGTGCCTCCTCGATGTGCTACACGTCCGGAACGACCGGCCACCCCAAAGGGGTCGTGTACTCGCACCGGGGAAACTTCCTGCATGCCACCGCAGTCGCCAACACGCTCGGGCTGCACGAAGGCGACCGGCTGATCGTCGTCGTCCCGCTCTTCCATGCCAACGCCTGGGGGTTCCCCTACCTGGCCATGCTCTGCGGGGTCTCGATGGTGATGCCAGACCGCTTCCTGCAGGCCGAGCCACTGGCCAAGATGATCGAGTCTCAGAAGGTGACCGGTGGCGCAGGCGTCCCGACGATCTGGAACGACCTGCTGCACTACTTGGAGCAGAACCCCACCGACGTCTCGTCCTGTCGCATGCTCATGGTCGGAGGGTCGGCAGCGCCACCGGCCATGCTCAAGGCGTTCGAGCATAACCACGGCATCAAGATCATCCACGGGTGGGGGATGACCGAGATGTCGCCGGTCGGCACGCTGGCTGTGGCGCCTCGCGAGGCCAAGGAAGGGTCCGAGGAGTACTGGGCCTACCGCTGCTCGCAGGGACGCCTCGTCGCCGGGCTCGACGCACGTCTGATCGACTTCGACGGAAGTGCCCTGCCCTGGGATGGCCAGAGCGTCGGCGAGCTGGAGGTCCGCGGCCCGTGGATCACCGCCGCCTACTACTCCAACGGCACCGAGTCGGAGGCCGAGCTGGACGAGATGCGCGACCGCTTCCACGACGGCTGGCTGCGCACCGGTGACATCGGCCGGCTGACACCAGACGGGTTCCTCACCCTCACCGACCGGTCGAAGGACATCATCAAGTCCGGTGGTGAGTGGATCTCGTCGGTCGACCTGGAGAATGCCCTGATGGGGCACCCCGATGTCCGGGAGGCCTCCGTCGTCGGCGTCCCGGACGAACGGTGGGGCGAACGGCCGTTGGCCAACCTTGTTCTGCGTGAAGGCTCCTCGGCGAAGTGCGAGGACGTCCGCGACTGGCTGACCGAACGGATCCCCCGGTGGATGGTGCCCGAACGGTGGTCGGTCATCGACGAGGTCCCCAAGACGTCGGTCGGCAAGTTCGACAAGAAGGTGCTCCGTCGGCAGTTCGCCGACGGCGAGCTTCCGGTGCAGGTCATCCCGCACCGCCACTGAGGGGCGCCTGACCCGGTATGCCGGGTGGCCGGCATACCGGGTCAGGCGTCAGCGCAGTGTCAGTCAGCGCAGGGTGTAGCTCTCCCGGCTCACGTCGAACCCAGCCTTGGTCGCGGTGTTCGTGCAGTGCATGCCGTCCTGGCGGCTCAGGCAGCTGATCGGGCCCATCGTCATCGTCGCCCCGTAGGAGAGCGCGACGAGATCGCCCCGGCGCGGGTCGGGCACGACCTGGGAGCCGGGCTGGCCCTTCCACCACGTGGTGTCCGCCCCGGCCTTGGCCTCGTAGGCCACCGTGTCGCCGGCGCAGACCAGGCCGGCCCCCGTCGACGCGAGGTATGCCCCAATCCCCCATTCGTTCTGGCAGTCGGCGGGCTTGGGCGGCAGAGTCCAGGTGTGCTCCAGCACGTCGCAGCGCAGCGACCAGGCCGCCGGCTGCTGGTATGCCGCGCAGTTGATCCGTCCGGTGGGGCTGGTGAAGGCCACCGAGTCGTGCGAGCTGGCGTCGATGACTGGCCCCGCGGTGGCGGCGCTGGTTGTGGTCGTTCGCGGGGCCGCTGCGCTCGGTGTCGGTACGCCAGCGGTCACGGTCACCGTGCTCGGCGTCGACGGCTCGGCGGAAGCGCCGCAACCGGCCAATACGAGCGTCAGGCCCAGCATCGCCAAGAGCGCACCCCGCATGGCCTGATGCTGCCACATAGCCACGGGGCCCCAAGTCCCCTCGACAGGAGCGCATCCGCCGCTGTGGCGTCGCAACCGCTCCTTTCCGCGGTGCTTCAGTCGGCGACCAGCAGCTCCGCAATCTGGACGGTGTTGAGTGCGGCGCCCTTGCGCAGGTTGTCGTTGGAGACGAACAGCACCAACCCGCGCTCGCCGTCGACGCTGGCGTCCTGGCGGATCCGGCCCACGAACGAGGGGTCAGCGCCGGCTGCCTCCAGTGGCGTGGGCACGTCCCGCAGAGCCACCCCCGGTGCGGCCGAGAGCAGCTCGACCGCACGCTCGGGCGTGATCGCGCGTTCGAACTCGGCGTTGATCGACAGCGAGTGGCCAGTGAAGACCGGGACGCGCACGCACGTGCCCGAGACTCGAAGCGCAGGCAGGTCCAGGATCTTGCGCGACTCGTTGCGCAGCTTCTGCTCTTCGTCGGTCTCGTTCGACCCGTCCTGGACGATCGAGCCCGCCAGCGGCACGACATCGAAGGCGATGGGGGCGACGTACTTCTGCGGTGGCGGCAGAGCCAGCGCCGCACCGTCATGGGTGAGGGCCTCGATGCCGCCCGCGCGGACTGCCTCGTGGACCTGCCCGGCCAGCTCCTCGACCCCGGCCAGTCCCGAGCCGGACACCGCTTGGTAGGTCGACACAACCAGTCGGACCAGCCCGGCCTCGTCCGATAGCGGCTTGAGCACCGGCATCGCCGCCATGGTCGTGCAGTTGGGGTTGGCGATGATCCCCTTGGGGGTGTCCTTGGCGGCCGCCGGGTTGACCTCTGAGACGACGAGCGGCACGTCCGGGTCCATCCGCCAGGCCGAGGAGTTATCGATGACGGTCACCCCTGCGGCAGCGAACCGCGGGGCCTGGGCACGCGAGGTGGTGGCACCGGCGGAGAAGATCGCGACGTCCAGACCGGTCGGGTCGGCGGTGGCGGAGTCCTCGACCCTGACCGCGCGGCCTTGCCAGTCGATCACCCGCCCGGTCGAGCGAGACGAGGCGAACAGGCGCAGGTCGCCCACCGGGAAGGAGCGCTGGGCAAGCAACCGCAGCACCACCCCGCCCACCTGGCCGGTGGCGCCTACCACCCCGACGTTGAGCGGTCTGCTCATCGTCCCGTCCCTCCGTAGACGACCGCCTCACCGGTCTGGGAGTCCATGTCGAACGCCGTATGGACAGCCCGCACGGCGTCCTCGAGCTGGTCGGCACGGATCACTGCTGAGACCCGGATCTCGGAAGTCGAGATCATCTCGATGTTGATGCCGGCGTCGGCGAGCGCCCGGAACACCTTGGCCGAGACGCCCGGGTGTGACCGCATGCCCGCGCCGATGAGGGACAGCTTGCCGATTGTGTCGTCGAACAGGATCGTCTCGAAGCCGACCGGGTCTTTGATGGCGTTGAGCGCCCAGACCGCTTTGGGCCCGTCGCTGCCGGGCAGGGTGAACGAGATGTCCGTGCGGCCGGTCGCCGATGCAGAGACGTTCTGCACAATCATGTCGACGTTGATTCCCGCCTCGGCGACCGCGCTGAAGATGTCGGCGGCGGTGCCGGTCTTGTCGGGGACGCCGACCACGGTGATCTTGGCTTCGGTCTGGTCGTGCGCGATGCCGGTGATGATCGGGGCTTCCACCGTGCCTCCTTCGTAGGCGTTCTCCCGGACCCAGGTGCCCTCGCGGGTGGACCACGAGGAGCGCACGTGGATCGGTATGCCGTGCCGGCGCGCGAACTCGACACAGCGCAGATGCAGGATCTTGGAGCCGTTGGCAGCCAGGTCGAGCATCTCCTCGCTGGACAGGACGGCAATCTGGCGGGCCGCCGGCAGGATGCGCGGGTCTGCCGTGAAAACGCCGTCCACATCGGTGTAGATCTCGCACACGTCGGCGTGCAGCGCTGCTGCCAGCGCGACTGCCGTCGTGTCGGAACCGCCGCGACCCAGAGTGGTGACGTCCTTGCTGTCCTGGCTGACCCCCTGGAAGCCGGCGACGATCGCGACGTGCCCGGCTGCGACGGCGCTGGTGATCCGGCCGGGGGTGACATCGATGATCCGGGCCTTGCCGTGCGCGGCGTCGGTGATGACGCCGGCCTGCGAGCCGGTGAAGGCGCGCGCCTCGAAACCCAGCTGGCTGATCGCCATGGCCAGCAGCGCCATGGAGATGCGCTCCCCCGAGGTCAGCAGCAGGTCCATCTCGCGGCCGGGAGGCGCCGGACTGACCTGGTGCGCCAGCTCGAACAGCTCGTCGGTCGTGTCACCCATGGCTGACACGACCACGACGACCTCGTGACCGGCCTTCTTGGCCTCGACGATGCGCCGCGCCACCCGCTTGATTCCCCCGGCATCGGCGACGGAGGAACCACCGTACTTCTGGACGACGATGCTCACGAGTTGCTCCGGCGGGCGGCGACTTCGGACCCGGTGCAGTCTACCTAGGCCGCCCCGCTAACCTCACCCGCAATACCCCGCGCACAACACCCCGCGAGCAGTCCCCCGCCGCAAATACCCCCGCCGCAAATACCCCCGCCGAAATGCGGTGACGTGTGACTGGTGATGTATGTGTTGATGGTGGGCTTGGCGTGTCGGTGTGATCCCAGGGCGGCAGATGTGAGAAGCATCGGCGATGGTGTCGAAACCGTTGCCGATGCTTCCCGCGCTGAGGTTACCGTCCTCGTGGCTTGAGGTGCTGGACCCGTTGCGGGCGGTGTTTGCCCGCTCGTCCACGTTCGTGCTGTTCGTGCTGCTGGCCACGGGTCTGGTGGCCCGCACCTCGCGGTGTACCGTGGTCGGGATGCTCGCCGGGGCGGGGATGGCCGTGGTGGTCTCGTTCCACTCGGCGTGCCGGTTCTTCTCCACGCACCGTTGGGATGTCGACCGGCTTGGTCTGGCCGTGGCCCGGCTGGTCGTGGCCCGGCTGGTGGAGGCGGACGCGCCGCTGACGGTCGCGGTCGATGACACCCTGTTGCGCCGGTGGGGCAAGAAGGTGCATCACGCGTTCTGGACCCATGACGGGGCCGCGCAGGGCCCGGCCAAGCTGGGGCGCGGCAACCGGTGGGTGATCGCCGGGATCGTCGTGCGGCTGCCGTTCACCAGCGGCCCGACGTGCTTGCGGTGCTGTTTGGGCGTGCGCCGGCAAGGACACCCCCTCCCCGGTGACCTTGGCCGGGCAGCTGCTCACCCTGCTCGCGGACGCGTTCCCGGACAGGGTGATTCACGCCGTTGGTGACGCCGCCTACCACGGGATGCCGCTGGTCGTGACCGGCACCACGATCACCACCCGGCTGCCGGCCAACGCCGCCTTGTACGGGCGCCCGCGCGCACGGGCCGGCGTGGGCGGCCGGCGAAGAAGGGAGCCCGGCTCGGCCGCCTGGCCGAGCTGGCCGCCGCCGCATCCTGGTGCTCCGTGCGGGTGGAGCGGTACGCACGGGTCGACACCGTCCAGGTCGCGACCATCCGGGCCCTGTGGTACGGCGCGTCCGGTGACACGCCCGGCCGGCTCGTGCTGGTCCGCGACCACCACACCACCTCCGGGTACGACCTGGCCATCTTCACCACCGACACCTCAACCGACGGCGGGCGGATCGTCGAACGCTACGCCGACCGGTGGTCCATCGAAGTAGCCAACGCCACCGGCAAACAGGTTCTGGGCATCGGGCAGGCCCGCAACCGTCTGCCCCGCGCGGTCGAACGCACCGTCCCGTTCGAGTTCCTCACCCAGACCCTGGTCACCTACGATACACCACCTATGGCTACCACCGCGACGACCTCGTGGCCCGGCAGTCCGCCGAACCCTGTACACTGGCAAGACCGAAACCGCGTTCGAGGACATGCTCGCCAAGCTCCGCCGGACCCTGATCGCCGCCCGATTTACCGCCACCACCCAACGCCACCAACATAATCCGCGATTACGAACTGGCCTGCGCCGGGCAGCGCATGAACGGAAAGAGGTCAGCAGATGCTGCTATTCGGCCCGGATTTCAGCACCTGCTGACCTCTCGCGGGGCAGGGCGCAGGCGCGGACGTCTCGCCGGGAGAGGGGCGCTTATGGGTGGAGCGTCAAGGGTGCAGCGCGTCGAACTCGGCGTCGGCAACCAGCTCCTCATCGGCATCGAGGCGCAGGTGGCCGAGGATTGACTGCAGCACCCGCAGCGACGCCGCAGCTCGCTCGCCCCATGCGGACAGGTACGAGAACTGCCACCACCACAGCGCCTCGACCTGTCGGCCGGCGTCGAAATGCGAGAGGCCGTGCAGCAGCGCAAGCGAGATCTCGGCGATGTCATCGGAGAGCGACCCCTTGGTCAGCTCAGCCCGGGTTACCGGGTCGACGACGTCGGCATAGTCGTCGAGGCCGTCGAAGAGGTTGGCCAAGTTGTCCCGTAACGGCTCGACGTCGGCATCAGGCCCGGGGTCGGCTTCGAACCGCTCGTCAAGGACGACGTCCTGGATCGCCCCGAGCCGCGAGCCCATGACGAGCAGCTGGGACGTCGCGAGGAGCAGGATGGGGATCGCAATCTCCGGCGAGGAGCCGGACGCCACCTCGCTCACCGCGTTGAGGTAGGTGCGGGCCTGCAGGGCCGAGTCCGCGGCGAGGTAGCCAAAGTCGTCGCTCGGCGCGTCACCATGTGCCGCATCAGGCATGGACCGCTCGCCGCCCTTCAAATGCTCGACCCAACGTCACCTCGTCAGCGTATTCGAGGTCTCCCCCGACCGGCAGGCCGGAGGCGAGCCGGGTCACAGTGAGACCGAGCGGCAGCAGGCTGCGCGAGAGATACGTCGCGGTGGCCTCCCCCGCGATGTTCGGGTCGGTGGCGATGATGACCTCGTGCACCGTCCCGTCCTGCAGGCGCAGGAGTAGCTCGCGAATGCGTAGGTCCTCCGGGCCGATGCCGTCCATCGGCGAGATGGCCCCGCCGAGGACGTGGTAGGTGCCGCGGAACTCCCTGGTCCGCTCGATCGCCGCGACGTCTTTGGGCTCCTCGACGACGCAGATCGAGGTCTGGTCCCGCCGGGCGTCGCCGCAGATGCGGCACAACTCGGCCTCGGCGACGTTGCCGCATTGCGTGCAGAAGCGGATGCGTGCCTTGACCTCATGCAGCACCTGCTCCAGCCGCTCGACCTCCTGCGGATCGGCCGCGACGATGTGGAAAGCGATCCGCTGCGCGCTCTTGGGCCCGATTCCGGGCAGGCGCCCGAGCTCGTCGATGAGGTCCTGGACGATGCCTTCGTACACCCGACCAGGGTATGCCGTGCGGCTGGCTTAGGCCGTCTCCCGCTCGGGCAGGTCGTTGTATCCCTGCGCCCGCTCCTGGCCGGACAGCCGGGCGATCGAGTCCATGACGTCGTCGGTCAGCTGGCGCCGCGAGCGCCCTTGCGGCTGACCGGCATACGCCTGCGGGTGGATTGGCGGACCGAAGGCGAGCGCCACCTTGGCCGGACGAGGCCAGCGGCTGCCCACCGGCTGGATGTCCTCGGTGCCGCGAAGCCCGACCGGGACGACTGGGACGTTCGCGGTGAGCGCCAGCCAGGCCACCCCGGTGCGCCCCCGGTAGAGCCGTCCGTCCCGGGACCGGGTGCCCTCGGGGTAGATGCCGAACGCGCCACCGTCTCGCAGGACCCGCAGTGCCACGTCGAGCGACTCCTGTGCCGCCCGGGAGGAGTCCCGGTCGACTGGCACCGCACCGACCCCGCTGAAGAAGCCGCGCTTCATCGCGCCGATGGCACCCGGGCCGGTGAAGTAGTCCGACTTGGCCAGGAAGTAGACCTTGCGCGGCGATGCAAGCGGGATGGCGAACGAGTCGATGAAGGACAGGTGGTTGCTGGCGATGATCACTCCGCCGTCCGCGGGGACAAACTGCGTCCCGGTGATCGTCGGCCGGTAGATCACGTGGGCGAGCGGCTTGAGCACCATGGCTCCGGCCGTGTAGAGCATGGGCCGAAGATAGCCCTACGGCTCGCGGGCGTGCACCATCCGCTAGGGCGTCTCGCCCAACACCTTCCCGCCGAGCATCCGCTCGATGACGGCCTGACCCGCCTCCGCGCCACCCTCGACGTCCTCGTCGTCGACCCGCGCGAGCTCGTCTGGGTTGCTCGTGGCCTCGATCCCGGTATGCCGCGCGCCGCCGGCCGGGTTGGGCAAGGTCGACCCGGCTGAGTCCTGAGTCGGCGGCGGGTCGACCCGTTGAGTCGTCGGAGGCGGCGGGTCGACGTGGGTGCTCGCCGGTCGCACCTCGTCGTCAGTGCGGTGAGCGATGGGGGCTGGGTCGGTCGTCGCCGCGGCGTCGGTTGGCAACGGGACCGCCTCGACTCGCACGTCGAGGCCGACGGCGTCGATGAGCGCCTGGCGGACCACCTCGGCATGGTTGCCTTGACGGAACGTGTTGGCCAGCCCGGTCGTCGCGATCCCGAGGACGATCCTGGACCCGTCGTACTCGATGACCTGAGCATGCTGGGACAAGAACGTCCAGGTCACCCGCCGCATGGAGAAGATCCGGCCGAGCACGTCGGGCCACAGCCTGCGGACCGCGGCCAGGTCCAGCTCGGCGCTGCCGCCGGTGACCGCTCCGGTGGGTCGAGGTGAAACCGTGCCGGCTTCCGAACCAACATCACCTCGACCCGGAGCACTGTCCCGGGATCGAGGTGAAACCGTGCCGGCTTCCGAACCGCTATCGCCTCGACCCGCGGATGGCACTGAGGGCGGCAACCTCGCCGTCGTCGGCGACGTCGCGTCCAGGCGCCGTTCGAGGCGGTCGAGGCGCGCGGCATACCCCTGCTCGCCGGCGGCACCGGGCAGCAGGATGCGGGCGCAGATCAGCTCGAGATGCAGCCGCGGCGAGGTGGCCCCGGTCATCTCGGTGATGCCTGCGTTGACGATGTCAGCCGCTCGGGACAACGCGCCGGGCCCGAAGCGGGACTGCTGGCCGCGCATCCGCTCGAGTTGGTCGGCGGGAACGGTGCGCAGCACCTGGGCAGCGCCGTCCGGCACCGCGGCGAGGATGATCAGGTCGCGCAGCCGCTCCAGCAGGTCCATGGCGAACCGGCGCGGGTCGTGGCCGGACTCGATGACCTTGTCGACCACGGTGAAGACCGCCGCGCTGTCGCGGGCGGCCAGCGCGTCGACCGTCGCGTCGAGCAGCTCGACACTGGTGAACCCGAGCAGCGCTGCCGCTCCGTCGTAGGTGAGCCCCTCGTCTCCCGACCCGGCGATGAGCTGGTCGAGCACTGACAGGGAGTCGCGCACGGAGCCGCCCCCGGCCCGGGTCACAAACCCCAGCACCCCCGGAGCAACGCTCACTCCCTCGAGCCGGGTGATCGTTTCGAGGTACTCGGTCAGCTTGGCCGGCGGCACGAGCCGGAACGGGTAGTGATGGGTGCGGGAGCGGATCGTGCCGATGACCTTCTCCGGCTCGGTTGTCGCGAACACGAACTTCACGTGCTCTGGCGGCTCCTCGACGATCTTGAGCAGGGCGTTGAAGCCCTGCGTCGTCACCATGTGCGCCTCGTCGATGATGTACACCTTGTACCGGCTCAGGGCCGGCCCGTAGGAAGCGCGTTCGCGCAGGTCACGGGCGTCGTCGACGCCTCCGTGGCTGGCGGCGTCGATCTCGATGACGTCCACACTGCCCGGGCCGCCGCGAGCCATGCCCACGCAGGAGTCGCACGTGCCGCAGGGCACCGGGGTCGGGCCGCTTTCGCAGTTGAGGCACCGTGCCAGGATGCGCGCGCTCGTGGTCTTGCCGCACCCCCGCGGTCCGGAGAACAGGTACGCGTGCCCGACGCGCCCGGTCCGCAGTGCTCGCATGAGTGGCTCGGTGACATGCTCCTGACCGATGACGTCGGCGAAGGTCTCGGGCCGGTAGCGGCGGTAGAGCGCGGTCGTCACCTTCTCGACCCTACTGGGCCGCTGCGACACCCGTGGAGGGCGTATGCCGCAGCGTTTCCCCGGGCTCGACGCTCGCCTACGCTCGACGGTGCCGGAGCGACCGGCATACCCGCGACCCACCCCGAGGAGCGTCGTGAACCCCAGGAGCCCCCGCATCATCGAGCTGCTCAACGACGCGCTGGCACTTGAACTAAAGGTGGCGAACACGTACTTCCTCAACGCCCGGATGCTCGAGAACTGGGGTTTCCCGATGCTGGGGAAGGTGTTCTACGACCTGTCCATCGACGAGATGCGAGACGCCGACAAGCTCATCCAGCGGATCATCTTCTTCGAGGGCCGCCCGAGGCTGACCGCGTTCGGGCCGCTGGTCATCGGCGAGGACCCCGCGGAGATTTTGCAGAACGCGCTGGCTGGCGAGTACGCCGCCGTGGCCCTGTTCACCGACGCGGCCAAGGAGTGCCGCGACCTGGGGGACCTCGCCACCGCCACCCTGTTCGAGGCCGCGGCGCTCGAGGAGGAGACGCACGCGGACTTCTTCGAGGGGCAGGTGGACGCGATGGAACGCGTCGGGGTCGAGCGCTACCTCGCCCAGCACCTGGCACCGGGCAGCGGCCCGGCCGAGTAATCCCGCCACTCCCCATCGAAAGGGTCAGAAGATGCGGTTTTCCGGCGCGTTTGACAGCACCTGCTGATCGGCGTACTGATTGCTGAACCGTTGCCCGCGCTACCGCGACGTCTGGCTTCGCGCTAAGAGCGACCCCGACGCGCCATGCTCGCCGACATGGTCCGCCCGACGCCCACCAGTTGCGCCCGTTGCCTGGACAGTGACCAGGCCGAGGCGTCAAGTCTCGCCCGGATGCACAAGACGCTGACGGGGAGCGCACCCGCACCACGCAGCGGCTGCGGCACGCGCTGCGGGAGAACCCGGCCGCGGTGGAGGCGGCGAGGACCCGACGCCGCCGACACCCGCAGCTGCTGGCCAAGGCGCCCGACCGCGCCACGGCGGCGCGCTGAGCCGGGGCCAGAGCAGGGCTGCTCTCGAGCGGGCCCGGCGCCGAGACACCCGGCGAAGGCCGCCGCGAGACAGGGCGGCTGCGGGCAGCACAGCGGGGCCAGACGGCGGGGGGGACGGGCGGCACGCGGGCGCGGGGCAGGCACGGGGCGCGCGGCGGGGCAGGCGCAACGGGCAAGGCAAGGGGAGGGAAAGCGAGGGCGAGGGGCAGGGGGGGCAGCGGGCGGACGCGGAGAGCAGCGAGAGGCAGCGGGGGCGGGAGCCGGCGCGGGGCGCGGGGGCGCGCCGAGAGCGGGGACGGCGGCGAGCGGGACGGCGCGGCCAAGGGGCGCAAGAGCGACGGCGCGACCAGCGCGAGCACCCGCGCCGCGGGCCGCAAGAAGGCGCGCCGCGCGGCGGCACACGACCGGCCGCGAGCCTGAGACCAAGCGCCGCCTGCGCGCCCCCGGCGCGCGCGCACACGACACCAACGCACCGAGCAACGAGCACACGCCGCTGCGCAGCTGCAACGCTCTCGACACGGCTGTCAAGAGAGGCTACACGAGAACCGTGTATACGGTGCTTTGTGCCTCTCGGTGGAGGACGTTGCCCGGGTTGCTGGCGGATCGTGGGCCTGCGCACGTGAGGCACCCCGCGTACCTGGAAGAGCTCACCTGCCCTTGCTGCATTCCTGCCCTGGGGGGGTTAAGTGAGGTACCACCACGCGGGGTGCGAGAGCCATCCTAGGTCAGGTCCCGACATCGGCGCGGGCGGTCCGAAGCGGTGTGCTTCGGTTACCGCGGCGCGCTCCGGTACCCTCGCCTGCGGAGGATTCGCATAGCGGCCTAGTGCGCACGCTTGGAAAGCGTGTTGGGTAACACCCTCGGGGGTTCGAATCCCCCATCCTCCGCCACCGGTGCGTCAGGTCGGCGAGCCGTTGAGCAGCCCGGGCAGGTAGGCAGCCCCGCGGATGCCGCTCGAGGCCGCAACATCCTCGGGGTTGGACAGCGGACAGGTCTGCAGCGACAGACAACCGCAGCCAATGCACGAGTCGAGGCCGTCCCGCAGCACCACCAGCGCCTCGATGCGCTCGTCCAGCTTCGAGCGCCAGCTCTGCGAGATCCGGGCCCAGTCAGCCCGGGTCGGCGTACGCGACTCCGGTAGGCCGCTCAGAGCTTGGCGGACCTCGTCAAGACTCATCCCGACGTTCGTCGCCGCCCGGATGAAGGCCAGGCGGCGCAGGACGCTGCGCGGGTAGCGCCGCCAGCCGCTTGGGGAGCGCTCGGCGCGGACCAGCCCGAGGTCCTCGTAGTACCGCAGCGCGGAAGCCGCGAATCCGCTGCGGCGGCAGGTCTGCGCCATGGTCATCAGGTCCGTCGTGTGCACCCTCCCAGTCTCGGTCGCAGCCAGGCTTGACTTCAAGTCCACTTGAAGATCGACGCTGGCCTTTCAGTACGCATGAAGGAGCAGCAGTGACCACCGCACTCGTTACCGGCGCCTCGGCCGGCTTGGGCCTCGCTCTGTCGACCGCTTTGGCGAAGGAGGGCTACCGCCTCGTCGTCGACGCGCGCGGGACGGAGCGGCTCGAAGCCGCCCGGGCTGCCCTGAGCGCCTACACACACGTGACGGCGCTACCCGGGGACGTCGCCGACGCAGCCCACCAGGGGGCGCTCGCCGACGCCGTTGCCGCCTACGGCGAGCTGGACCTGCTGGTGCACAACGCCAGCACCCTCGGCCCGACCCCGCTGCGTCCCCTGCACGAGCTGTCTGCTCAAGATCTGGCGGGTGTCCTGGCCGTCAACACGGTGGCGCCAAACGAGCTCACCCGTCGACTGCTGCCCTGGCTGACGGCCAGCGGCGGGACGGTCCTGACGATCTCTTCCGACGCGTCGACGAACGCCTACGAGACGTGGGGTGGGTACGGCGCCAGCAAGGCCGCGCTCGACCACCTCGCCGGCACCTGGGCGGCTGAGCACCCCGACATCAGCTGGTATGCCGTGGACCCGGGCGACATGCGCACCGACATGCACCAGGGCGCCTTCCCTGGAGAGGACATCAGCGACCGGCCGCTGCCCGAGGAGGTCGTGCCCGCGTTGCTGCGCATCCTGCATGAGCGCCCACCCAGCGGGCGCTACCGCGCCCAGGACTTCGACGCGGCTTCCCAGGCGCATCAGGACCAACGGTGACCGCGCTCGCCGAACGCCCGACCACAGTCTTTCGCGGCCCGGCCCCACGTGTCGCTGCTGCTCCAGCGGAGGAACGCGGGCTGACCCGCGACGGCGTACGACTGCTCGTAGCCCGGCCGTCCGCCCTCACTCACACCACCTTCCACCATGTGGTCGACCATCTCGACGCCGGAGATGTCCTGGTCGTGAACACCTCGGCGACCCTCAACGGTGAGTTCGACGCCGTGCTGGATACCGGCTGCGGTGCGCGACCCGTCGTGGTGCATGTAGCCACACCATTGGCAGACGGCACCTGGGTCCTGGAGCTGCGCACGTCACCGGACGGGTCGACGCCGGTGCTCGACGCCGAGCCGGGCCAACGGGTTGTCGGCGTCGCGGGCCCGCTGCGCCTCCTGGCGCCGTACGGTGCACGGCCGTCCTCACCGACCGGCGCCGGAAACCGGCTTTGGCGCGCCAACGCAGAGGCAGGGCAGGACGTCGGGGCCCTCGTCGCTGCCCACGGGCGGCCCATCGCCTATGGCTACCTGCGAAGGCGCTGGCCGCTCACGGCATACCAGCATGTCTTCGCGACCGTGCCGGGCAGCGCCGAGATGGCGAGCGCGGCCCGCCCGTTCACCGAGCGCATCGTCGCCCAGTTCGTCGCGCAGCGGGTGCTCATCGCACCTGTCGTCCTGCACACGGGGGTGTCCTCCCAGGAGACCGGGGAGGCACCGTCGCCGGAACGCTTCCAGGTGCCCGCAGCGACCGCGGCCCTGGTCAACCAGGTTCGGGAGGCGGGCGGACGGGTCGTCGCGGTCGGTACGACGGCGACTCGGGCCATCGAGTCCGCCGTCGTGCGCGGCGTCGTCGTGCCACGCGAGGGATGGACCGAACGAGTGCTCACGCCTGCCGACCCGCCCGAGGTCGTTTCTGGCCTGCTCACCGGATGGCACGACGCGCTGGCCTCGCATCTACTGCTCGTCGAGGCGGTTGCCGGTGCCGCCCTGACCCAGCGGGCCTACGACGAGGCACTCGCACGAGGCTATGACTGGCACGAATTCGGCGACTCGTGCCTGCTGCTGCCTTGAGCGTCGCCACCGGGCCTGCCCACCGCGGCCCCCTGCCGGCGGCTCAGCCGCCCGACGACAGACTCGCAGCTTGCTCGTCGGCGATGTCTCGGACCTGGGGCCAGGCCCAGTCCGGCACATACCCGGCGGCGCAGACGATCACCAGGTACCTGTCGGCGCATGCTCGCAGAGTGAGCACCCGTCCGGGTCCGCGGGGGAACTGCGTCTGCTGCTCGTCGGCCAGCTCGGTTCGGCCCGCCAGATCCGGGGGTAGCGCGACCTCATGTGGCTCGCCGACCGGCTGGGCTTGGGAGGCCCGTTGGTCAGCTGCACGGTCGGTGACCGCGACTCGAGCAGGCCGCCCTGCGCGTCGGAGGCGTCGACAAACGGGGTCACCTGGATCCAGAGGGCCGTATCCGGCGCATCAGCGCGACGGTAGGAGCGCCAGCTCGTGACGCTGCGGGCTTCCCTGGCGGCGACCAACGCCGTCGTCTGGGACGTGCTGCCTACGCCGGTGCGCCAGGTCCGTTCGTCGAGCATGGTCCAGTTCCCCCCGGGCACCTAGTCAGGCGGCAGGCACTGATTTGGTGCGCCTCGAGTGCCGATTTGGGCCAAGGCAAACCGTAACCGGGTCCGCATTCGGCTGATCGTATCCACAGCAGCTGCGTGCCCCGGGAAGGGGGAACGCGGATGCCGGCCGGAGCGCCAGCAACGCCCGGTCGCATCGCGCTGGCAGGATGAAGCCATGGTTCCCCAGGAACCCGCGGACCCGGCACACCAGCACGAGGGGCCGCAGCTGGCCCGCCGGCTGGACCTGACTGATGCCGTCGTCCTGGGACTTGCATCGATGGTGGGGGCAGGCGTCTTCGCAGCCTTCACGCCTGCCGCCCAGGCGGCCGGCTCGGGCCTGCTCATCGGCCTTGCGCTCGCCGCCGCCGTCGCCTGGGCCAACGCGACGTCGTCGGCCCAACTGGCCGCGCAGTACCCAACGTCGGGGGGCACCTACGTCTACGGCCGCGAGCGGCTCGGCCCCACCTGGGGGTTTGTGGCGGGGTGGGGGTTCGTGGTCGGCAAGACCGCGTCGTGCGCGGCGATGGCGCTGACCGTGGCGACGTACGCTCTCGGCGGTGAGGCGCGAGCCGCGAGACTCGTGGCGCTCGCGGTGCTCGCTGCGCTGACGCTCGTCGTGCTGCGCGGCATCACCCGCACGGCCCGGCTGGCCAGGGTGCTGCTCGCCATCACCCTGGCGACCCTGCTCGTGGTGGTGACGGTCATCCTGGTGTGCACCCGGTCCTGGCACTCGCCGGAGGAGTCGGTCGGCCCGGCCAGCCCCTACGGCGTGCTCCAGTCCGCGGGCCTGCTCTTCTTCGCGTTCGCCGGCTACGCCCGCATCGCCACCTTGGGCGAGGAGGTCCGCGACCCGGCGCAGACCATCCCCCGGGCGATCACCCGCGCGCTGCTCGTCACCATCGTCGTGTATGCCGTTGTCGCGCTCACCCTGCTGGTGACCATCGGTCCGGAGGGCATCGCGAGCAGTGCGCTGCCGTTGCTTGTCGCGGCGCAGGCGGCGGACGTGTCGTGGCTGGGGCTGGTCCTGCGGATCGGGGCCACCGTGGCCAGCCTGGGGGCCCTTTTGGGACTGCTCACCGGGGTCGGGCGCACCGTCTTTGCCATGGCGCGGGAGGCGGACCTGCCGCGCGGGCTGGCCGCGGTCGACGCGCGCACCCACGTGCCGACCGTCGCGCAGCTGGCCATCACGGGGGCGGTGGCGATGCTCGTGCTGCTCACCGACCTGCGCCACGCGATTGGGTTCTCGTCGTTCGGAGTGCTGGTCTACTACGCGATCGCCAACGTCGCGGCCTGGACCCAGGGCCCGGCCCACCGCCGCTGGCCGCGCTGGGTCCAGGTCGGTGGGCTGGTCGGGTGCCTTATACTCACGGCCACGTTGCCATTCGGCTCGGTGCTGGCCGGTGTCCTGGTGTTCGCCGTCGGCCTCGGCGGTCGAGCCCTGCTGCGTACGCAGCGTTGAGGCGCGCACTCGAAAGCGCTCCACGGCATACAAGATCGGTGCGGCCGGCCGTACCCCCAAGCCGACCGCACCGATCTCCCCCGAATGATGCTGTGAGATCAGGCCGGGACCTTCTTGAGCGGGCCGGCGTCGATTGGGAACTGCTTGGTGCTCAGCACCTGGACCCCTGCGTTGTGCTCTCCGTTGAACGGCGTCACGGCGTTCGGGCAGCCGGCCGCAGCTGCGTCATCAGCCGAGTTGAACCACAGCCCGAGGTGGTACTGGTGCAATGGCGCGGTCTTCGGGTTGCTCGATGCGTCCGGGAAGGGCGGCGAGTTGTGCACGACGGGCGCGGGCGCGGTGTCGACGGCGACCGAGAAGGTCTCGATGTTGAACCGGCCGATGAACGTGCCGTGCCCGTGGCCGGTGTTGTTAGTCTCGATGTCGCCCTGGTACCAGGCCATCCCGAACGGGGCGTCGGGGACCTGAATGACGAACAGGTCGAACTCGGTGTTCTTGGGCAAGCCGGAAACGTTCACGTCCATGCGCTCGGCCCCCTCGATCTTGGTGATCTTGACGGACGCCTTCGCGTTGGGGACGCATCCGGCGCCTTGCGCTGCGGAGGAACGAACCATCTGGAAGTTCTTGGTGATCGCGGCAGCCGACGCCTGCCTCGTAGTCGGTGCTCGTGGCGGCCGGTGCCGAGGCCGAGGTCGCAAAGGCCAAGGCCAGAGCGCCGGCGGCGGTGGCGGTCGACAGGACTGAACGCTTCATGGGGGAATGCTCCGATTCTCAGTGACCATGCGGGCTAGCTGCTCGCGTCACCGACGCTATGAACCGGGCTGCCGTCAGCGGATCGGGCAGCGACCTCAGAGCGGGTCCCGGAGTACCTCAGATCGCGCTCGCGATGCCTTAGGCGGGAGACCGCAGGCTCACCGCCGGCGCGACGTACCGAACAGTGAGCGGGTGATCTCGCGGCCGAGAACCGTGCCGGCAGTGCGCAACATCGACTTGAACGCCGATGAGCCGACCACCTGCTCGACCACCGTGGGCTCCGCGCGCGCCGGCCGCTGCGGCGCAGGTGCCTCGGCGGGCGGGGGCTGAGCCGGTTGGGCTTCGGCGCTCTGCTGGGGGGCGGCCTGCTGCGCCGCGGCAGCGGTGAGCTTCTCGTGTGCCGACTCACGGTCCGTCGCGACGGCATACTTGCTGGCCACTGCGGAGGAGGCGACCGTCTGGTCGATCCGCCCCTCCGGTGAAGGCGCCATCAGCGACTGCGGCGCGCGCATCCGGGTCCAGGCGACCGGGGTTGGGGCGCCCCGCTCGGACAGCACGGTGATGATCGCCTCGCCGGTGCCCAGCTGGGTCAGCAGCGTCTGCAGGTCGTAGCCGCTCTTGGGGTAAGTCGACACCGCTGCCTTCAGCGCCTTGGCGTCGTCGGGCGTGAACGCGCGCAGGGCGTGCTGCACCCGGTTGCCCAGCTGGCCGAGCACGTCGGCAGGCACGTCTTTGGGCGACTGGGTCACAAAGAAGACGCCGACGCCCTTGGAGCGAATCAGGCGCACCGTCTGGGTGATCGCGTCGAGGAAGTCCTTCGATGCGTCGTTGAAGAGCAGGTGCGCCTCGTCGAAGAAGAAGACCAGCTTGGGCTTGTCGAGGTCGCCGACCTCGGGCAGGTCGTGGAACAGGTCGGCGAGCAGCCACATGAGGAAGGTCGAGAACAGCTGGGGGCGCTCCTGCACCGCGGGCAGCTCCAGGATCGACACCAGGCCGCGGCTGTCGGGGGCCGTGCGCAGCAGATCGGCCGTGTCGAACTCCGGCAGCCCGAAGAACACGTCGGCGCCCTGGTCGGCGAACGTGATGAGCTCACGCAGGATCACCCCCGCCGTGGCCGACGACAACCCGCCCAAGTCTTTGAGGTCGGCCTTGCCCTCGTCGGACGTAAGGTGCTGCACGACCGCACGCAGGTCCTTCAGGTCGTCGAGGTAGAGCCCTTTGGCGTCGGCGTAGTGGAAGACCAGACCCAGGCTCGACTCCTGGGTGTTGTTGAGGCCCAGCACCTTGGCCAGCAAGGTCGGGCCGAACGCCGAGACGCTGGCGCGCATTGGGATGCCCTTGCCTTGCCCGCCGAGGGCGTAGAACTCCGCAGGGTATGCCGTGGACAGCCACTCCTCGCCGATGTCCTGGGCGCGCGACCGTGATCTTGTCGCTCGGCTGGCCTGGGCTCGCCATGCCCGACAGGTCGCCCTTGACGTCGGCCAGGAACACCGGCACGCCTTGCTGCGAGAGCTGCTCGGCCATCAGCTGCAGGGTCTTGGTCTTGCCGGTGCCGGTAGCGCCGGCGACCAGCCCGTGCCGGTTGAGGACACCGAGCGGGATGCGCACCTTCGCTGCCGGGTATGCCGTGCCCTCGACCACCGCAGCGCCGAACTCGAGCGCGCCTCCGGCGAAGTCGTAACCGGTCCGGATCTGCTGGACCTGCTCGGGCTCGACACCCGATGGCGCTGGCTCGTCGTGCGCTGCAGCGGCGGCGTGCGGCTTCTGGGCGTCGCTCACGGTCGGCACTCTATGCCCGGGGGTCACCCGATGCGCTGACGTGGTCCGGCGCGCTCAGGCGGTGGGGCTGCCGTAGACCCGCGCTGGAGTGATGAGCACGGCAACTCGCCGTTCCTGCGCCATGACGCGGTCGTAGGTCGGCCAGTCGTCATGGGTGCCGCCGGCACTGCTGAACACGTCGCGCAGCAGCCGAGGCAGCCCGTCGGGGTCGAAACCCGGGAACGGGTCGTCCGGCCCGATCAGGTCCGCGACGCCTTCGACAGAGAGCCACTCCCAGCGAGCCCGCCAGGTCAGTGTGGCGTGCGGACGCTGCCGAAGGTGCGCCAGCTTGCGCGTCTGGCCGATGGCCACCAAGGCAGCCACCGGCGCCGCCGTGACGGGATGCGGCAGCACGCCGGCGTTCACCAGGGTGACCTGCACCGTGCCGTCGCCCCGCGTTGTCGCCAACGTGGCCAGGCCGTGCTCGGCAGCAGCAAGTCGCCTGGCCTGGTCGAGGTCCCCGTCCATCTCTACTCCCCTCGTTCCCCTGCCCGGTGTCGCCGTGGCGCCTCAGCCTAGACTTTCCGGCGTGATCTTCAAGGGCATCGGTGAGCGCCGGCCCTACCCCGACCACGGGCGAACGTCGACCAAGGACTGGGTGGACGTGGCCCCTCGCCAGGTGCGCCTGCAGGACCTCATCACGACCAAGCGCGCCTTGGACCTCGGCCAGCTGCTCGCCGACGACTCGACGTACTACGGCGACCTGTTCGCCCATGTGGTGTCGTGGCACGGAGACCTCTACCTCGAGGACGGGCTGCACCGGGCGGTACGTGCCGCGTTGCACCAGCGTGGCACCCTGCACGCGCGTGTCCTCGTGCTTGACTAGCGTCAGGAACCGGGAGGGTATGCCGTGAGCTTCGTCGTCGAGTCCGAGTCGTCGGCGCGAGCACGCAAGCGTCGTCGCACCGCCATCGTGCTTATCGTCGTGGTAGTCGTGCTGGCCGGGTCGTTCTACTACGCGGCGAGCTACTGGAACGCCGGGCCGGCGACGAACGCGGCGGCCACGTGTACCCCTGCTCCCGGCAGTGCGCCGGTGCCGTCGCAAGTCACCGTCAACGTGTTCAACGCGACCAAGCGCCAGGGGCTGGCAAACTCGACGGCCAAGTTGGTGAAGGAGCGTGGCTTCGTCGTGGGCAGCGTGCAGAACGACCCGGCCAAGAAGGCCATCGCCCAGTCGGCCGAGGTCCGCTACGGACCCAACGGCGAAGCCGGCGCCCAGCTGGTCACCGTCCTCGTTGCGGGCTCTGTGCCGGTCAAGGACACCCGGGCCGACGCATCAGTCGACCTGGTGCTCGGCGACGGTTTCACGGCGCTCGCGCAGCCAACGGCGCCGGTGCCCGCTCCGGCCGCCTCGCCGTGCTGAGCAGCCTGGAGATTCCCATGGGCAAGGTCATCGCCGGCATCACCATGTCGGTCGACGGGAACGTCGCCGGCCCCAGGGACGGTCCGGGATTTGGGCTCGGCGAGGGTGGTGAGCGGCTGCACCACTGGGTGTTCGGCGGACCGTGGACGTACGAGTCCAGGCCCACGGGCAGCCCGGACGCGCAGGCGGCACCTTGGGCTGTCCCGCTCTTCATCGTCACCCACCGGCCGCAGGAGCAACCACCAGGGGACGCCTTCAGGTTCGTCGACGGGCTCGACCTCGCGATCGGCCAGGCCCAGGGAGCCGCCGGTAGCAGGGACGTTCACGTGATGGGCGGGGCGGACATCATCCGTCAAGCGCTGGCTGCCGGCGTGGTCGACGAACTGTCCATCATCGTCGCACCGGTCGTCCTCGGCGCGGGTAAGCGGCTCTTCGACGGCTTCGATCAGCGCATCGGGCTCGAGCACCTCGGCGTGCGGCAGTCCGGTCTCGCGACGTTCATCGACTACCGCGATTTGCCGAGCTGACGGCGACGCGGCCCGCGGCCCCTGACGCCGGGCTTGCCCGGCCCGTGGATCCAACGGACGCTTCGCCGACCTGGCGGTGGCGGTGGGATTTGAACCCACGGAGGAGTTGCCCCCTCACACGCTTTCGAGGCGTGCTCCTTTGGCCGCTCGGACACGCCACCGCCGCCGAGGGTACCGGTTCGGGCGGTCCGCCTTCCAATCGCGTCCGGTCCGCCGGCCCCCTTCGCCGAGAGGTCCGTACATGTCGTTTCGGACCCGGATAACTGCACCTATTGACCTCTCGCCGAGGGGCGCGGCGCTCGGTCAGCGGCGGGCCTGGAAGAAGTCGCGCAGCACCTGTCCGCACTCGTCCTCGCGAACCCCGCCCACGACATGCACCCGGTGATTGGCCCGGGGGTCGCCCACCAGGTCCCACACCGATCCGCAGGCCCCCGCCTTGGGGTCCCACGCGCCGAGCACCAGCGTCGGCACCCGCGCCTGCACCAGGGCCCCCGCGCACATCGCACACGGTTCGAGGGTGACGACCAGGGTGCACCCACCAGCCGCCAGGAGCCGGTATGCCGGGTGGCCGCCCGCAGCGCGACGATCTCGGCGTGCGCGGTCGGGTCCTCGGTGCGCTTCTCGGGCGTTGGCGCCCGCACCGATGACGACCCCGTCCGCGTCCGACCACGACCGCCCCGACCGGCACCTCGCCCGCCTCGGCCGCCTCGCGGGCAAGCTCGAGCGCGCGACCCATCCACCCGGCATACCGCTCGGGCGAGGCTGCCCGCCTCTGACGACCGAGTCCGGCTCGGTTGCCCACGCGGTAAGTTTCGCCCATGCGGGTGCACGTCGCAGACCACCAGCTGGTCTCGCACAAGCTGACCTACCTGCGCGACCGGCGCACCGACTCCCCCACCTTTCGTCGCCTGGCCGAGGAGCTGGTCACGCTGCTCGCCTACGAAGCGACCAGAGACGTCCGGGTGGAGCCGTTCCCCATCGAGACACCGGTCGCCCCGACCGTGGGCATCAAGCTGGCCAACCCCAAGCCTCTCGTCGTGCCCATCCTGCGAGCCGGGCTGGGCATGCTCGAGGGCATGGTCCGGCTGCTGCCCAGCGCCGAGGTCGGCTTCCTCGGGATGGTGCGCAACGAGGAGACGCTGGAAGCGGTGACGTACGCCAACCGGCTGCCCGACGACCTTTCCGGCCGGCAGTGCTACCTGCTGGACCCCATGCTGGCCACCGGCGGCACGCTTGCCGACGCGATCCGTTCCTGGTCGACCGAGGCGCCGACGACATCACCGCAATCACCCTCATCGCCGCGCCCGAGGGCATCGCCCACGTCGAGCAGGCGCTGTCGGCGCTGCCGGTTCCGCTGTCGCTCGTCACCGGCGCCGTCGACGAGCGGCTCAACGAGCGCGGGTACATCGTCCCCGGGCTTGGCGACGCCGGCGACCGCCTGTACGGCGTGGTCTGAGCCCAGCCCGCGCCCGCTCGACCGGCGCGTCACTTCAGCACCATGGGCCACCTTTGACACACTGGGCCATCGGGTGTGCCCTCGGTGCGCCCGTGCCTACGCCCGTTCCGGACGAGGAGCCGCCCGCCATGACGCGCACCAAGACCGTCGTCAAGTGGGTGATCATCGGCTTCATCGTGTATGCCGTGCTGAAGTCGCCCGCTCAGGCTGCGGACATCGCCCGGAATGCCGTCGACATCGTCGCCCAAGGCGTCACGGCGATCTTCGCGTTCTTCGACAACCTGCTGGTCGCTAGCCGCCGCATGGACGATCACTGGGACGTGCCGGTCGAGGAGTACCTGCTCGACGGCGAGCGGGTCGTCATCGCGGTGCGCCGGCACTGGGTGCGAATCGCTGGAGCCGGCGTTGACCACGGTGGCCGGCCTGGTCCTCGCGCTATGGGTCGAGGCTTCCGGCCCGCCCGGAGGGCTCGCAGATTGGCTGGTGGCTCTGGTTCGCCCTGATCGCCCGGCTGATCTGGAAGGTCGCGGAGTGGCGGCGCAACTGGTTCGTCGCAACGGACAAGCGCCTCGTGCTGACCTACGGCATCTTCACCCGCAAGATCGCCATGATGCCGCTGGCCAAGGTCACCGACATGTCGTTCGTCCGCACCATCCCCGGCCGGGTGTTTGGGTACGGCAAGTTCGTCCTGGAGAGCGCCGGGCAAGAGCAGGCGCTGCACAAGGTCAACTGGATCCCGGACGCCGAACCGCACGTACCGCGCGATCTGCGCGGAGATCTTCGGGGTCGACGACCGTGACCGGGTGTTGGTCCCGACCACCGACGGCGCCGACTCCGAGTGGGATGACTGGGACGACGGCGCGGAAGGCCCGGACGCGCCTGGTCGTGGGGGCGGACCGGGCGGTCCGGGAGCGCCGGGGCCGGGTCGACCCGGACCAGTCAAGAGAGCTGCCGGTCCACCAACCGGTGTCCGAAACCCTGTACCGCAGCGAGGACCAGCAGCGCCGCGACCGCGCCGCGGATACCGGACCGGTGACCTACTTCCCGCCCGAGCACCTGTGAAAACAGCTGGCCGCCTTGCTTACAGAGCAAGGAGTCAGAGCACCGAGAAGGCCGAGTCGCCCCGGCCGGTGAGCAGCCGCATCACCTCGGGCGCCCGGCCGGTGACGACGGCGATCTGCCCCAGCAGGCCGACCGTGAGCTCGACCGCCGCAACCGGAAACCCGTACGCCAAGCCAAGGGCGTCGGTCAGGTCGAGGGAGTGCACCGTGAGCTCGAGCACGCGAGTCGGCAGGTAGTCCTGCAACCGCATGCCCCCGGCCATCGTGGTGATGACCGGGTCATCCACGGAGGCCAGTGCCGCGCGCACCTGCGCCAAGAGCTCCCGCACTGCAGTCGGCGGGTCTGCACCCAAGGCCTGGCCGGCAGCCACCCCACGCGCTGCCACGTCCCCGTGGCCCTGCGGTGAGAGAGCGCTAAGGATCGCGGCGTAGTAGTCAGGGGCCGTCTCACATGCCACGGAGTCTGCGGGCGCGCCGAGGTAGTCGCGGACAGTGCTCAGCGATCGGGAGGTGTGCCCGACCAGGGCCCGGACGTCCCAGACGCCGAGGCCAGCCCTCTGCCACGCATCACCCGGCACCTGCTCGACCAGGGCGATGAACGCCTCGGCGGCGGCGAAGTACAACGGGCGATTGTCCATGCGCCTCACAGTAGGCGCCGGCCGCATCCGAGGAAATGCGCCTAGAGAGCCTTGACGATGTCCTCCACACGGTCCTTGGCGTCGCCGAAGAGCATCGCTGAGTTCTCCTTGAAGAACAACGGGTTCTGCACTCCGGCATACCCGGCGTTCATCGAGCGCTTGAAGACGATGACATCCTCGGCCTTCCAGACCTCCAGAACCGGCATACCAGCGATCGGGCTGGTGGGGTCGTCCAGCGCGGCTGGGTTGACCGTGTCGTTGGCGCCGATGACGAGCACGACGTCCGTACCCGAGAAGTCGTCGTTGATCTCGTCCATCTCCAGGACGATGTCGTAGGGGACCTTCGCCTCGGCCAACAGGACGTTCATGTGTCCGGGCAGGCGCCCGGCCACCGGATGGATGCCGAACCGCACGTTGACGCCGTGCTTGCGCAGGTGGGAGGTGAGCTCGGCCACCGGGTACTGCGCTTGCGCGACCGCCATGCCGTAGCCGGGGGTGATGACGACCTCCCTGGCGTTCTTCAGCAGCTCGGCGACCTCGACCGCGCTGGTCTCGCGGTGCTCGCCATAGTCCTTGGTCTCCCCGACCACTTCGCCGTCCCCACCGAACCCACCGGCGATGACGGAGATGAACGAGCGGTTCATGGCCTTGCACATGATGTAGGACAGGTAGGCACCGGAGGAGCCGACCAGCGCGCCGGTGATGATGAGCAGGTCGTTGTTGAGCATGAAGCCCGCCGCGGCGGCGGCCCACCCGGAGTAGCTGTTGAGCATCGACACCACGACCGGCATGTCGCCGCCGCCGATCGAGGCAACCAGGTGCCAGCCCAACGCGAGAGCAAGGACCGTCATGGCGCCCAGCAGCCAGGCGCTCGGGGTGATCACGAACAACACCGTCAAGACCAAGAAAGCCACCAGCGCGCCGAGGTTGAGCACGTTGTGCGCGGGCAGCATGAGGGGGGCTGACTTCATCTTCGCGGACAGCTTGAGGTAGGCCACGATCGAGCCGGTGAAGGTAACGGCGCCGATGAAGACGCCGACCGCGACCTCGCCGTTGTGGATGCCCTGGTACTCCACGGCGCCCTCGTAGAAGCTGTTCCAGCCCACGAGCACGGCGGCAAGACCGACGAAGCTGTGCAGCATCGCGATGAGCTCGGGCATCCCGGTCATCTCGACGCGGCGGGCTCTGATGACGCCGATGACCGCCCCGATGATCATGGCGAGGAGGACGAGGATCAACCCGGCCATGCCGCTGCCGGCGCGGTCGAGGCGGTCCTCGGCCGCGTTGACTCCGCCGACGGCGGCGATGATCGTGATGATCAGCGCGATCGTCATGCCGGCGATGCCGAACAGGTTGCCGCCCTTGGCGGTCTCGTGCTTGGACAGGCCGGCCAGAGCCAAGATGAACAGCAGGCCGGCGATGATGTAGGTGCCCTGCAGCAGGGTCAGTGGGATGGTCATGACCGGTCAGCCCCTCTTGAACATCTCGAGCATGCGCTGGGTCACCGTGAACCCACCGAACACGTTGATACTCGCCAGCAAGGTTCCGGCGAAGGCCACCACAGTGATCCACACGTGGCCCGCAACGCCGATCTGCAGCAGTGCTCCGACGACGATGATGCCGCTGATCGCGTTGGTGACCGACATCAGCGGGGTGTGCAGCGCATGGTGGACGTTGCCGATGACGTAGTAGCCGATGACCACCGCGAGCATGAACACCATGAAGTGACCGAGGAACGGCTCTGGCGAGAAGGCCGCGACGACGAGGAAGAACGCGGCCGCGACAGCCAGCACGCCGAGCCGGGTGGCCGGGTTGGGCGGCGGCTTCTCCTTCTTCACCGGTGGTGGGGCGGTCGTGGCGGCTACGGGAGCCGCCGACACCTGCACCGCCGGCGGCGGCCAGGTGATCTCGCCGCCCTTGGTCACTGTCATGCCCCGGACGACCACGTCGTCCCAGTCGAGCACGAGCTGGCCGTCCTTCTCCGGGGTGAGCAGCTTGAGCAGGTTCACCACGTTGGTGCCGAACAGCTGGGAGGCCTGGGTCGGCAGGCGGCCCGCCAGGTCGGTGTAGCCGATGATCTTGACGCCGTTGTCCGTGACGACGAGCCGGTCGGGCGCCGACCCCGCGACGTTCCCGCCGTTGGCTGCGGCCATGTCGACGACGACCGAACCGGCGCGCATGGTGGACACCATCTCGCCGGTGATGATCCGGGGCGCCGGCTTGCCGGGGATCAGCGCCGTCGTGACGATGATGTCGATGTCCTTGACCTGCTCGGCATACATCCGCTCGGCGGCGAGGTTGTACTCCTCCGAGGTCTCCTTTGCGTAGCCGGTGGCGCTGACCTCTTGCTGTCCCGCCTCCACCTTGATGAAGTCGGCCCCCATGGACTCGACCTGCTCGGCGACCTCCGGGCGGGCGTCGGTGGCCCGCACGACCGCGCCGAGGCTCCCTGCGGTGCCGATCGCCGCGAGGCCGGCCACACCGGCACCAACGACGAGGACCTTGGCCGGTGGCACCTTCCCCGCCGCGGTGACCTGCCCGGTGAAGAACGACCCGAACTCGTTCGCGGCCTCGATGATCGCGCGGTACCCGGCGATGTTGGCCATCGAGCGAAAGCACGTCGAGGGACTGCGCGCGTGAGATGCGCGGAACGGCGTCCATCGCCATGGCCGTCACACCCTGGGCCGCCAGCTGCTCGAGCAGCCGTGGGTTGAGCGCAGGAGCGACGAGGCTGACGACGATCGCGCCCTTACGCAGCAGCCCGATCTCCCTGGCGTCCGGTGCGTTGATCTTCCCGACCAGGTCCGCGCCCCACGCCTTCTCGGCGTCCCCGATGGTGGCTCCGGCCGCGGCATACCCGGCGTCGTCGAAGCTGGCGAGGGCTCCGGCGCCTGACTCGACCACGACGTCGTAGCCGAGCTTGCGGATTTGTTCGACGGTCTTGGGGGTGGCGGCGACGCGGGTCTCTCCCGCGTACGTCTCTTTCGGTATCCCGATCAGCACATCTGTCTCCCGGCTCGTGGGGGGCCCTGGACTCGCAAGGACGCCCAGCTGTCCGGTAGCCAACCCGGCACAAGCG
This sequence comes from uncultured Actinomycetota bacterium, assembly GCA_963724925.1. Taxonomy (GTDB): domain Bacteria; phylum Actinomycetota; class Actinomycetes; order Actinomycetales; family Dermatophilaceae; genus Phosphoribacter. The sequence goes on from CAVRXF010000055.1 coordinate 57,123, forward strand.
ACAACCTAAGGGCTGCGTCCAGTGCTGCGACAGGGACCAATGTCAGTGAGCATCTCCAGGGGCATCCTGCCAGGCACCTGAGCCCGCCCCGACAGCGCCCGCCTGAGACACGCCAAAGGCCCGCGAGCCAGGGACACATCGCGGGCCTTCGGGGCTGCTCGCGGCAAGCGCACGCTCGCCACCTCGTTTACCGTATGCCGGACGCCCCCGCGTGCGGCGTAGGCTCGCCGAGACGCCCGGCCTGGTAGTCGGCGACGGCTTGGGCCAGCTCGGCCCTCGTGTTCATCACGAACGGCCCGTACCAGGCGACCGGCTCACGGAGGGGCGTCCCGCCGAGGATGACCACCTCCAGACCGCTGGCGTGCCGCTGATCCTGGCGCGAGTCCGCGGCCACAGTGACGATCTCGCCAGCCCCGAGGACGGCCAGCTGTCCGGAGGAGATCGCCGTGCGTTTCGGGCCGACCAGGCCGGAACCGCCCATGACATAGACAAGCGCGTTGAAGTCGGGGCGCCACGGCAGCTCCAGTGCAGCCCCGGGCGTGATGGTGGCGTGGATCATGGCGATGGGGGTGTGCGTCGAACCTGGGCCGACGTGCCCGGCCACCTCGCCGGCGATCACCCGGACCAGCGCGCCGCCATCCGGCGTGGAGACGAGGGCGACCTGGGACGGCTTGAGGTCCTGGTAGCGCGGTGCAGCGGACTTGTCCGACTTGGGCAGGTTGACCCAGAGCTGCAGCCCGTGGAACAGCCCGCCCGAGACGACAAGGGACTCCGGTGGCTTCTCGATGTGCAGGATGCCCGACCCGGCGGTCATCCACTGGGTCGCGCCGTTGGTGATCGTGCCGCCACCGCCGTAGGAGTCCTCGTGCTCGAACGTGCCGTCGATGATGTAGGTGACGGTCTCGAACCCCCGGTGCGGGTGCCACGAAGTGCCCTTGGGCTCGCCAGGGCCGTAGTCCACCTCGCCCATCTCGTCCATCATGATGAACGGGTCGAGCTCGCGCAGGTCCGCGCCGGCCAGGGCCCGCTTGACCGGGAAGCCCTCGCCTTCAAAACCCCTCGGAGCCGTGGTGATGCTGAGGACCGGACGACGCACCTTGGTGGCGTCGACCGTCTCGACGCGCGGCAGCACGGTCAGGTCGGGAACAGTGACGGCAGGCATCCGACGCTCCTCTAGTTGAGAGTTCAACGATATGGGCGGAACGACCCCCGCGCACGCGGCATTCCCGCGCCCACAATGCCCATGTGGAGTCGCCGCCCGTCCGCACCCGCAAGGCGGCAGATCCGCCCACAAGGCGGCAGCTATTGTTGCCGTCAAATGGTAGATCTGCCGCTTTGCGGAACATCTGCCTCCAACGCAAGCCGATGATCTGCCGCCTCCGCTCGAGTCACATCTGCTCCGGGGCCACCACCCCGAGCAGGTCCAGACCTTGGACCAGCACCCGCAACGTCAGCGCGCACAACGCCAGGCGCGACTCGCGCACCTGGCCTTCGGACTGCAGCACCGGGCAGCTCTCGTAGAACACCGAGAAGGTCTGCGCCAGGTCGAACAGGTATCCGCACAGCCGGTGCGGCTCCAGCTCGCGCCCCGCCTGGCCGACCACTGACCCGAACTCGACCAGCGCCAACGCGAGTGACCGCTCGCCAGGCTCCGCGACGAGTATGCCGTGCCGCGGCTCGTCGCGGTCCAGCCCGCCCTGGCGGAAGATGTTGCGAATCCGCGCGACGGCATACTGCAGGTACACCGCCGTGTTGCCGGTTAGCGAGAGCATCCGCTCTAGGTCGAAGACGTACTCGCTGTCGTGGGCGACGGACAGGTCGGCGTACTTGACGGCCCCTACACCGACCTGCACCGCAACGGCTGCCCTGGTGTCCTCGTCAAGATCCGGGCGCGTCGCGTCGATGATGTGCCGGGCGTTTTCGACCGCCTCGTCGATGAGCGCCATGAGCCGAAGCGGGTCTCCCGAGCGGGTGCGCAACAGCTTGCGGTCCGGCCCGAGCACGTTGCCGATCTGCACGTGCACCGGCGTCACCAGGTCGGGCAGCCAGCCCGCCTTGCGGGCCGTGGCGAAGACCATCTGGAAGTGCAGCGCTTGGGGCGCACCGACGACGTAGAGGATTCGGTCGGCCCCGAACTCCCGGACGCATCGGCGCACCATAGCGAGATCCGTTGTCGCGTAATTGTACCCGCCGTCGGACTTACGCACGATGAGCGGCATCGGAGTGCCGTCCCGCCCGGTGAACTCGTCGAGGAAGACGCACAGGGCCCCGTCGCTCTCGACCGCGATGCCTCGACGCTCCAGCTCCTCGCACAGCACCGGAAGGTCGGCGCTGAAGGTCGACTCCCCGGCCAGGTCCCCGTCGGTCAGCGTGACGTTCAGTGCGGCGTAGATGCGGTTGAAGTAGTGCTTGGACAGCTCGATCAGCGCTTCCCACAGGCGCAGGGTCTCGGCGTCCCCGGACTGCAGGGCCACGACCCGCACCCGGGCCCGGCCGGCGAAGCCGGCGTCCGCGTCGAACTTGAGCCGGGCGCCTTGGTAGAAGGCGTTGGGGTCCGTCTCGAGCAGCAGCGCATCAGGGGAGTCGACACCGACGTCGAGCAGGTGCTCGATGAGCATGCCGAACGGGGTTCCCCAGTCGCCGACGTGGTTCTGCCGGACGACGCGGTGGCCCAGATGCTCGAGGGTGCGGGCCAGCGAGTCACCCACGACGGTGGTGCGCAGGTGGCCGACGTGCATCTCCTTGGCCACGTTGGGCGACGAGTAGTCGATGGGGATGGTCAACGCATCATCGACCGGCACGCCCAGGCGCGCATCGACGGCGACGTCCCGCGCGGCCTGCGCCAGCCAGCCCTCGTCGAGCGTCAGGTTGATAAAGCCCGGCCCGCTGATCTCGACCTGCCGGCATACGTCCGCGACGTCGAGCGCGCCGAGCACCTTGAGCGCGACCTCGCGTGGCGCCATCCCGACCCGCTTGGCCAGTGGCAGCGCGGCGTTCGCCTGCAGGTCCGCGAACTGGCTTGGGCGTAGCACCGGGTCGACGTCGCGGAAGTCAGTTCCGAAGGCGGCCGCAATCGCGGCGGAGATCCGGGGGGCAAGCACCTCGGCCGGGGACAACATGCGCACTAGGGTATGGGCTCGCCGCGCGCGAGGCGGCTGCCCCGGTCACCAGCCCAGGTCGCTACCCGGGTCGCGATAGCCGACGGCGGCAAGGACCTGCTCCCAGCTCACCCGTCGCGGCTCGGAGGACTCACCGAGAGGTAGGCCGGCCAGGGCCCGCCGCCGTAGGTCCCGATCCAGCTCGGTGCCGAACCGCTCGACGACCATCAGCAGCCGGGGCCGGGCCAGACCACCCAAGGACTCGCGGACACAGTCGCCGAGCTCTCGCGCGATGACCTCGAGGTCGCTCGGTGCCTCGTGTTCCACGACGACCGCGGCGGCGAGCACCCGCCCGCCGACATGGTCACCGCGCTCCACGACGTCGACCGCCGAGACGTAGGGGTGCTCCGCGAGGATCGACGCGACTTCGTTCAGCGAGACGAGCTGCCCGGATACCGAGACCACCTCGTCGGTGCGGCCGAGGAAGTCCAGCGCTCCGTCGCTGCGCCAGCGCGCACGGTCCCCCGTGGTGTAGGCGCCCGGAAGCCGGCTCCAGTGCGCCTCGTCCAGCGCTTCGGCTGGGCCGGAGGCGCCGACCAGGGTCCCCGCCCACGGCCTGGTGAGCACGAACTCGCCGACCTTGCCGGCCAGGACGGGACGCCCGCTGGCGTCGACGATCTGTTCCCCGAGGTCGGGCATGCCCCCGGGCTCCACGGGCGCGTCGAGCCGGACGATGCCGCCGAGCTCGACCTGGCCCCATGCGTCCGCGACGGAAACCACGCCGCTGGCCAGGCCGGTGGCCGCGAACTCGCGAGTTCCGGCGTCCATCGGCTCGCCCAACGCGACAACCCGGCGCAGCGCGCGGGGGGCCGGAGCTCCCCGCTCGACCGACCATGAGCGCAGCATCCGCAGCACTGACGGGGTCGTGAGGAGTGTCGTCACGGCATACCTGCGCAGGATCCGCCAGGCCCGTTCGTGGGTGGGGACGTCCAGCGTCCCCTCGAACATTACCGCGGTGTCACCGGCTGCCAGCGGACCGTAGATCCCGTGCACCTGGGTACCCAGCCACGAGACGTCCCCCGCGCACCACAGCACGGGCCCGTCGGCGATGCCGCTGCGGTGCACGACGAGCGCCGACGCGACGACCGCGGCTGTGCCCAGCTCGATAGTCAGGGGCCGCCCTCGGCGGTGCGCGAGGCTCACCAACGCCAACGGGTGGTTGGCTGGCACGTCGGCGGGCTCCTCGTCGTCACGCTCCTGGCCGGGTCGGGCGCCGACGACCAGGTCGTGGTACCAGCGGTCCCCTTCGTACCACCCGACATCGATCCCCGTGCGCCGCACCACGATGGTGTGCTCGATCGCGCCGACGGCGGACAGGGCCTCGTCGGCGCGGGCCTTGAGCGGCAGCACGGTGCCGTGCCGCCAGGCGCCGTCCTGGGTGATGAGCACGCGGGCTCTGATAGTGGTGAGCCGGTCGGCCATGGCCTCAGCGGGCAGCGGAGTGGGGATGATCGTGTGCACCGCGCCGATCCTGGCGCAGGCGAGCATCGCCACGACAGTCTCCGGCAGCCAGCCCAGATGCAGAGCAACGACGTCACCCACGCCGACCCCGAGGCCCCGCAGCGCCCGTCCGAGGGCGGTCACCTGTTCGTCCAGCGCGGCATACGTGAAGCCGCGTCGGTCCCCCGGCTCGCCCTCCCAGTGAACCGCGACGGCGTCGCCCTGCACCCGGGCATGCTGGGAAACACACGCGGTCGCGGCGTTGAGCCGTCCCCCTGCAAACCAGGTGCCGTACCGCGGACCGTCGACCCACAGCGAGTCGGGGCGGCGGACCCAGGGCAGCCGGTCTGCGGTCGCCGCCCACCGCGTCAGGTCGGGCGAGGTGCCGTCAGCCATGGCCCAGCGTTCGCATCGCCGCTGCCGCAGCCCGCGTCAGCTGGTCGACAACCGTCCGCGTGCGCTCTGACCCGACGTCTCGCGGGAGGTCCGCCGAGAGGGCGGCCAGGGCGCTCCCGCCGGTATCGACCACCGCAACGGCAACCTCCGACGAACCGGCCGGCCCCAGGTCTGCTCCAGCAAGCCACGGGGCCTCAGCCCAGGCCACGCGATGGCCCTCGGCCAAGGCCCGAGCCGGCTCGTCGACCTCGCCGAGGGCGAGACTCCACCGCTCGTCGTCGGCGCGCGCGGCGAGCAAGCGGCCACCAGGTGTGAGCAAGGCCGGCGGCAGCCCGAAGGGGTGGCGGTACGGCCCGGACTCGGCCCCGTCGACCCGGTCGACGTAGACGACCGAGGCGCCCACGAGCAGCTGGATGTGGACCGTGCCGCCGACCTCGTCGCGCAGCTGGGCCAGGTAGGGAGCGAGGGCGCCAAGGACCGGTAGGCGGGCCAGGTAGCGGTGCGACAGCCGAGTCAGCTCGGGGCCGAGCCCGTACCGGGAGGATCGCGGGTCCTGCTCGACGAGGTCGGCCAGGACGAGGGAGCGCAACAGCCGGTGCACTGTGGGCAGCGACAGGCTCGATCGGTCGGCTAGCTCGGTGAGCTGCTGGTATGCCGGTCCTTCGGCCAGCAGCTCGAGCAAAAGCACGGCATTGCGGACCGTTCCAAGTGAGCCCGGTGCCTCCTGCAGGGCCTCGCTGAGCGGCGGCACGCGCCGACCTCCTTCTCGTTGCCCACCACAGTCCACATAAACAGAAAGTCCACACCAACAGGCCTGGGTAGTTGACTCTAAGCCGTGGATTTCACTTCCACAAGAAGCATTGCCTTTCCAGATAGTGGAAAGTACGCTCGTCTGCACAGCCGGGGGATGAGAACGGGAGCGGGAGGTCCGCCGTGGCGGGACGGGCATACGAGCACTCACTCAACTCCTCCACGGTCGCCGTCGGGCAGCCCCTGCTCGAGATCGCGGCGATCGAGCTGCGCTTCGGCGGCGTCCTGGCCCTGGACGACGTCGGGTTCACCGTCACCCAGGGCCACATCCACGCGGTTATCGGGCCGAACGGCGCCGGCAAGTCCAGCCTGCTCAACTGCGTTAGCGGCCTCTACCACCCCGGCGCCGGCACGGCGGTCCTGCACACCGGCGACGGACACACCTACGAACTGACGTCCATGGCGCCCCACCGGATCGCGCGGCTCGGCGTGGCCCGCTCGTTCCAGAACATCGAGCTGTTCACCCACCTCACCGTGCTGGAGAACCTACTGCTCGGCCGGCATACCCACATGCACCATGGCGTGCTGGCTGCCCTGCTCTGGTACGGCCCCGCCCGGCGCCAGGAGGTCGCCCACCGCGAGCTGGTCGAAGAGATCATCGACCTGCTGTCGTTGCAGGCGTTCCGCCACCAGCCGGTCGGCTCCCTCGCCTACGGGATCCAGAAACGCGTCGAGCTGGGCCGGGCCTTGGCGCTGCAGCCCGCGCTGCTACTGCTCGATGAGCCGATGGCGGGGATGAACGCCGAGGAGAAGGAGGACATGGCCCGCTACGTCCTGGACGTGCACGAGCTGGCCGGCGTCACCGTCGTGCTCATCGAGCACGACATGGCGGTCGTCATGGACATCTCAGACCGAGTCAGCGTCCTGGACTTCGGCCGGCTCATCGCCGACGGCACCCCGGACGAAGTCAAGGCCAACCCGGCCGTGGTCGAGGCCTACCTCGGGTCTGAGGAGGACTGATGGCGGCGATTCAAGCGGACACCTTCCCGCGCCTGCTCGCCCAGCTCGCGTCCACGCGCCCCGACGCCACCGCACTGCAGGAGAAGCGCTACGGCATCTGGGCGCCCCTCACGTGGAGCGCGTATGCCGAGCGGGTCCGCGACTTCGCGCACGGCCTGGCCGCGCTCGGCGTCGAGCGCGGCGACATCGTCGCGGTCCTGGGCGACAACCGGCCCGAATGGCTGATCGCCGAGCTGGCCGCCCAGAGCATCGGTGCCGCGGTCGTCGGCATCTACCCCACCAGCATCGGCGAGGAGCTGTTGCACATCCTCACGCTGGCCCGGGTCCAGGTCGTCGTGGCCGAGGACCAGGAACAGGTCGACAAGCTCATCCGCCTCCGCCTGCAGGGCGACAACACCGAGGACAGCCGCGAGGGAACCAGCGCCGGCATCCCGGGGTACGGCGACATGCCGCCGCTGCTGGTGCAGACCGTCATCTACTACGACCCACACGGCCTGGAGCAGTACCGGGACGAGTTCCTTCGCGACTTCACGGAGATCGAGTCGCTCGGACGCGAGTGGGGCGCAACGCATCCGGGCTGGCTCGAGGTGCAGGTCGCCGCCGGTGCAGCCGACGATATCGCGGTCATCTGCACGACCTCCGGCACAACGAGTCGGCCCAAGCTGGCCGAGCTCTCGCACGCGAACCTGCTCGCCATGGCCGAGCACCTCACCACTATCGACCCGATCCGCACCAAGGACCGGTACGTGTCTTTCCTGCCGTTCGCGTGGATCGGTGAGCAGATGCTCGCCGTGGCCTGCGGGATGAGCCGCGGGCTGACCCTTTCCTTCCCAGAGGACAGCTCTACCCAGAAGACCGACCTGCGCGAGATCGGCCCCGACGTCATGTTCTCCCCGCCGCGCATCTGGGAGTCCATGCTCTCGGAGGTGCAGGTCCGCATCGACGAGGCCGGCTGGCTCAAGCGGGCCGTCTTCGGGTGGGGGTATGCCGTCGGCGACCGGGTCGCCGAACGCAAGATCAAAGGCCGTGGCGCGGGGGGGCTCGCGATCCTGCATGCCCTCGCCGACCAGGTCGCACTACGGCCGGTGCGCGACCAGCTCGGCCTGGCCCGCAGCAAGCACTGCTACACAGGGGGTGCACCGCTGGGGCCAGACGTCTTCCGCTTCTTCCACGCGATCGGCGTCAACCTCAAGCAGATCTACGGCCAGACCGAGATCTGCGGCATCGCCGTGGTGCACCGCGACGACGACATCGCCTTCAACACCGTCGGCACCCCCATCGCGGGCACCGACATCAAGTTCACCCACAGCGGCGAGATTCTGCTGCGCTCTGCCTCGGTCTTCCGGGGCTACCACCGCAACCCCGCCGCGACCGCCGAGGCCGTCGACGCCGAAGGGTGGCTGCACACCGGAGACGCCGGCTACCTGGACGAGAACGGGCATCTGGTCGTCATCGACCGGGAGAAGGACGTCCTCACGACCGTCGACGGGACGCGCTTCTCGCTGGCCTTCATCGAGAACAAGCTCAAGTTCTCCCCCTATGTCGAGGAGGCCGTCGCCTGCCCGTCCAGGGACTACGGCATGACCGCCATCCTCACGATCGACCCGATGACCACCGGCTCGTGGGCCGAGCACGAGCGCCTTGGCTACACCACCTACACCGACCTGGCCGCCAAGGCCGAGGTCCGCGACCTGCTCGCCGAGGAGGTCAACCGGGCCAACGAGGACCTGCCCGAAGGTATCCGCGTGCGTCGGTTCGTCCTGCTGCACAAGCAGTTCGACCCGGACGACGACGAGATCACCCGCACCCGCAAGGTCCGCCGCAACGTCATCGGCTCGCGCTACGCCGCGATCATCGACGCGCTCGCCAGCGCACAGGACCGGGTGGGCGTGACGAGCACGGTCGCCTACCAGGACGGCACGAAGATCGACCGGATCATCGACCTACGCATCTTCGACCTGACCACGTACCGCGAGCCGGACGGCCGCGGCCGACGCCCAGTGTGGAGTGGACGCCGATGAGCACCTTCATCTCGCTGACCGTGTACGGCCTGGCCGACGGCGCCATCCTGGCCCTCGCGGCCCTGGGCTTCGTGCTCATCTACAAGGCCACGCGGGTCATCAACTTCGCCCAGGGCGAGTTCCTCCTCGTCGGGGCGTACACGTTCTACACGGCCTTCGTGCTCTTCGGGCTGCCGCTGGTCCTCGCCAGCGTCGTCGGCGTCCTGGGTGCCATCGTGCTCGGGGTGGCGGTCGAGCGCTTCGTCCTGCGTCCGCTCATCGGCGAGAACCCGATCAGCGTCATCATGGTGACGATCGGGCTCGCTGCGGTGCTGCGAGCGGGGGTCCAGATGTTCTTCGGCACCTCGGTGCGCGAGCAGCCGAAGATCCTCCCGACCGGAAGCATCGTCGTCGCCGGGGTGACCGTCCCCGTCAACCGGCTGCTGGTCATCGTCATCGCTGCCGTGGTCCTGGTCGCGTTCACCGCGTTCTTCCGCCGCTCGCGACACGGCGTTGCGATGCGCGCGGTCGCCGACGACCAGCAGGCCGCGCTGACCATGGGCATCTCGGTCCACCGGACGTTCGCCCTGGCGTGGGTGCTCGCCGCCGTGAGCGCGCTGATCGCCGGTGTCCTGCTCGCCGACCTGTCCGCCGTCGAGCAGAACATCGCCTCCTTCGGCCTCATCGTCTTCCCGGTCGTCATCCTCGGTGGGCTGGACTCGATCCCGGGCACCATCGTGGGTGGGCTCATCATCGGGCTGCTCAAGCAGTACGTCTCCGGGTATGGCGATCCGGGGCTGGCCGAGGTGCTCCCCTACGTCGTGCTCATGGCCATCCTCATGGTGCGCCCGTACGGCATCTTCGGCGAGACCCGGATCGAGAGGGTGTGAGCCATGGCTACCGCGACCGGTATCCACTTCCGGACCTACCAGGCCGAGCTGCGGCTGCGGCATACCAAGGCCGAGTGGGCGCGCCTCGCGCTCGTCGTGCTGGCTCTGCTCGCGGCGCCTTACCTGCTCAACGTGTACTGGCTGGGCATCGCGAACACCATCCTCATCGCCGTCATCGGCGCGGTGGGGCTCAACATCCTCACCGGGTTCACCGGCCAGATCTCGTTGGGGCAGGGCGGGTTCCTCGCCGTCGGCGCCTACACGTCGGCGATCCTCTCCACCAGGGCGGGGCTCCCGGTCCCGCTGGCCATCCTCGTCGCCGTCCTGCTGACGGCACTCGTCGGCGCGCTGTTCGGGCTGCCCGCGCTGCGGCTCAAGGGCCTCTACCTCGCGATCGCCACCCTGGCCTCGCAGGAGATCATCCTGTTCGTCGTTCGCCGGTGGGGGTTCCTCACCGATAACAAGGGCTACATCGAGGTGCCCCGGCTCAATCTGGGCTTCCTGCAGATCGAACGGGAGACCTTCGAACTGCAGTGGTACTGGATTCTGCTGCCGATCACGTTCGTGGCGGTCATCCTGGCCCGCAATCTGTTTCGCTCCGCCTTGGGCCGCTCCTTCATGGCCGTCCGTGACCAGGACATCGCCGCCGAGGCGATCGGCGTCAACATCACCCGGGCCAAGGTGACCGCCTTTGCCGTGTCGAGCGGGTTCGTCGGCCTCGCCGGCGCCCTGTCGGCCTACTACACCGAGACCGTGACGTGGGAGCGGTTCACCCTGGACGTCTCGGTCCTCTACCTCGCCATGATCATCGTCGGCGGTCTGGGCAGCATCGCCGGCTCGGTCTACGGGGCGGTCTTCATGATGCTGCTGCCCGCGCTGCTCACCGAGGTGGTCGACGTGGCCCGGGTATCCGCCCCGTTCATCGCCGAGCAGCTCCCCGCGATAAAGAACGCCGTGTTCGGCATCGCGATCATCACCTTCCTGCTCATCGAGCCACGAGGTCTGAACCGGATCTGGACGCGGATGAAGGACTACGTCCGCTTCTGGCCGTTCCGCTACTGACCTCGCCCACCTGACCCGACCACGACCAGCACCTGGAAACGAAATGGAGTCACCTCTATGAAACGCAACTCACGGCTCGCCGCCCTCGCGGCCGCTGCGTCAGTGCTCCTCGGCGTCGCCGCGTGCGGCGGGGGAGCGGCCACCAGTAGTAGCGGCGGCAGCGGCGACACCACGCCGATCAAGGTCGGCATCATCGCCGACCTCACCGGGGCAACCGCCGATGTGGGCAAGCCCTACAACGAGGGCATGCTCGCCTACATCGACTGGCTCAACGCCAAGGGCGGCATCAAGGGCCGCCAGATCAGCGCCATGTCCAACGACTACGCCTACCAGGTCCCCAAGGCCGAGGAGCTGTACAAGAAGTACGTCGCTGACGGCGCCGTGGTGATCCAGGGCTGGGGCACCGGCGACACCGAGGCACTACGCACCAAGGTGGCCGCCGACAAGCTGCCCTTCATGTCGGCCTCGTATGCCGAGATCCTCACCGACCCCAAGCAGTCGCCGTTCAACTTCGTGGTCGCGCCCACCTACTCCGACCAGATGCGCATCGCGGTCAACTGGATCGCCAAGGACAGCGGCGGCGCCACCCAGGTCGCGGTCTTCCACAACGACAGCCCGTTCGGCACGGCGCCGCTTGCCGATGGCGAAGCGTGGATCAAGAGCAAGAACCTCAACATGGGGTTCAAGGCCTACCCGATGCCCAAGACGCCCAACTTCGTCGGGCTGCTCGCCCAGGCCCAGGCCCAGGGGGCCAAGTACATCGTCATCCAGAACGTGTCGAGCCCTGCTGCGCAGGTGGCCAAGGACATCAAGGACCAGAACCTGCCGATGAAGATCGTCTGCCTCAACTGGTGTGCTGACGAGCTGTTCATCAAGACCGCCGGCGACGCCGCGGCCGAGGGGCACATCATGGTCCAGCCGTTTGCCCCGGCCACGACGAACGCGCCCGGCCTCAAGGTCATCGACGACTACCTCAAGTCGAAGGGCTCCTCGCTGGCGGCTCAGAGCCTGCACTACCAGCAGGGCTGGTACACGATGGACGTGATGGCCAAGGGCATCGAGAAGGCCATCAGCAGTGGTGACAAGCTCACCGGCGAGTCGATCCGCAACGCGCTGCAGACCATGGACCCGGTGGACACCGGCGGGGTCGTCGGCACCGGCAAGGTGGCCTTCACGGCGGACTCACACCGCGGCTCGACCGGCACCGGGGTCTACCAGGTCAAGGCCGGCCAGCTGAGCTTGGTCGCGGCCAACCAGGTGCCGTGAGCAACGGCAGCCCGGACACCCTGGGAGCGGCCGGCTCAGCGTCGGCCGCTCCGCAAGGGCGTCGGGTGGACGGCTACCCGCCGGCCGACGGCGAGGGCGGCTCGCTGCTCACCCTCAACAACATCGAGGTCATCTACGACGACGTCATCCTCGTCCTGCGCGGACTGTCCTTGGCGGTGCCGGAAGGCAAGACGGTCGCGCTGCTGGGCTCCAACGGCGCCGGGAAGTCGACCACGCTCAAGGCGATCTCAGGGCTGCTGCCCACCGAACACGGCGAGGTCACCGACGGCACGATCCTTTTCAGCGGGCAGGACATCACCCACCTCGACGCCGCTGCGCGGGTCAAGCTGGGGCTGTCGCTGTGCATGGAGGGCCGGCACGTCTTCGAGCACCTCACCGTGCAGGAGAACCTCGTCGCCGGCGCCTACTTCCGCGGCGGCGGCGAGGCTGGGGACATCGACCGGGTCTACCGGCTGCTACCCAAGCTAGGCGACATGAGCAACCGCGTCGCCGGCTACCTCTCCGGTGGGGAGCAGCAGATGCTCGCCATCGGCCGGGCGCTCATGGGCAACCCCCGGCTGCTCATGCTCGACGAGCCGTCCCTCGGCCTGGCCCCGCTGCTGGTCAAGGACATCTTCGCCTTCATCAAACGGGTCAACGAGGAGCTCGGCCTCACCGTGCTGCTCATCGAGCAGAACGCCCGGCGGGCGCTCGAGGTCGCCGACCACGGCTACATCATGGAGCAGGGCCGGATCGTGCTCGAGGGGACGGCGGCGGACCTGCGGGAGAACCCCGACGTCAAGGAGTTCTACCTCGGCCTTGGCGACACCGGCCACCGGAAGAGCTTCCGGGACGTCAAGCACTACAAGCGCCGCAAGCGCTGGCTCTAGGAAGGACCTTGCCATGTCCGGGTTGCTTCGGGCTGCCGTCGACGGGTACGCCGCGCAGTTGGCTCCCCAGGTCGCCCGCACCGTCGGCGAGGCGCGTGCGATGGTGCCCGCGCTTGCGGATCGGTTGTCCCGCAATGGTATCGACGATACGGTCGATGGGGCGGACGGCCTGTGCTCGCTGCCGGTGCTGACCAAGGACGACGTGCTCGCCCAGCAGCTGGACGCGCCGCCGTACGGTGGGCTGCTCGCCCCCGACGCGCCGGTGAGGCGGGTGTTCCAGTCTCCCGGCCCGCTGTACGAGCCCCAGCTGGGCGGCGTTGACCCGTGGCGTTGGGGGCCGGCACTGGCGGCGGCCGGCTTCGGGCCGGGCGACCTGGTGCTCAACTGCTTCGGCTACCACCTGACCCCTGCCGGCGCGATGTTCGAGGAGGCCGCGCTGGGGCTCGGGGCGCGCGTACTGCCTGGTGGCATCGGCAACCAGGACCTGCAGGCGCGCGCGATCGCTGACCTGGGCGTCACGGCATACACTGGGCTGCCCAGCTACCTCAAGGCTGTCCTGGACCACTACGACGACCTTGGGCTGGGGGTGGAACGCTGGCGCCTGGCCCGGGCGGTCGTGACCGCGGAGCCGCTCCCGGACTCGTTACGCGCGCTGCTGCAAGAACGCGTCCCCACCGTGCTCATGGCGTACGGGACCGCGGAGACGGGGATGATCGGCTACGAGACCGAGCCTGGGGCGGGTCTGGTGCCGGCCCCCGGCGTGCTCGTGCAGGTGTGCGACCTGGACAGCGGCGAGCCGATCGCCGAGGGCGAGGGCCAGGTGGTCGTGACGTTGCTGCGCCCGGACTACCCGCTCGTGCGGTTCGGCACCGGCGATCTTTCGGCCTGGCGGCTCGGGCCCGACGGCGACCCCCGCCTGGTCGGGGTGCTCGGCCGGGTCGGTGCAGCGGTCAAGGTACGCGGCATGTTCCTGCACCCGCGACAGGCCGCTGCCGTGCTGGCCGGGATCGCGGACGTTGCCGGCTGGCGGTTCGTGGTCGACCGCCTGGACCACAAGGACCAGCTCGCCTGCGAGGTCGTCGTGCGCGACGGCGCCGACGCCGGGGCGGTCGTCGCCGAGGTGACCGACCGGGTGCGGTCCGGGCTGCGGTTCACCTGCACCGTCTCGGTCGTGCCAGCGCTTCCCGATGGCGTCGCCCCCATCACCGACCGGCGCGACTGGTCCTGAATGCGCTCTTGACCCGCTCCTTTGGGCGGGTCAGCATGAGGCCGTGGCGGGGGTGTTGGAGGCCGACTACCTGGTCGTCGGCGCGGGCGCGACAGGGATGGCGTTCACGGACGCGCTGATCGACCATGCAGACGTCAGCGTGGTCTTGGTCGACCGTCGGCACAGTGTCGGAGGACATTGGTTGGACGCGTACCCCTTTGTCCGCCTCCATCAGGCGTCCGCGTTCTACGGGGTGGCGTCGAAGCTGCTCGGCGACGGGCGCATCCAGGCGACCGGGCCGGAAGCCGGCCTGCACGAGCGAGCGACGGCACCGGAGATTCTGTGCGTACTACGGCCAGGTCCTGCGTGAGCGGATGCTTGAGTCGGGAAAGGTGTCGTTCTTTCCGAACTGTGACTACCTGGGCGAGGGTCAGTTCGTGTCGCGCTTATCCGGACGGCGGTACGAGGTTCGAACCAGGCGACGCGTTGTTGACGCCCGCTACCTCTCCCCTGAGATACCGGCGCAAACGCCAGCGCCGTTCGGCGTTGCTGACGGGGTGCACGTGGTGGCCGTCAACGAGCTGGTCAACCTGGGTGGGGCGCCCGCTCAGTACGTGATCGTCGGTTCGGGAAAGACCGCTACCGATGCGTGCATCTGGCTGCTCGACAACGGAGTTGACCCAGGCGCGCTGTGTTGGGTGCGGCCCCGAGACCCATGGATGCTCAACCGCGCAGTGGTCCAGCCAAACCCCGCCGTCTTCATCGGCATGGCAGCCGACACGGTGCAAGCAGCGGCCGAGGCTGCATCGCCGGACGACCTGTTCTGCCGCCTCGAGGAGGCCGGGGTGATGCTGCGCATCGACCAGTCCGTGACTCCCACTATGGCGAAGACCCCGACGCTCGCCCAGTGGGAGCTCGACCGACTGCGCACGATCGAGAACGTCGTCCGGCTCGGGCACATCCACCACGCAGAGCCGAACCGGTTGGTGCTCGTCCAGGGTGAGCATGCCACGGCGAAGAACGCGGTGATCGTGCACTGCGCCGCATCAGGCTTGCGGTACCGGCCGATGGTGGCGATCTGGGGTCGCGACGAGATCACGCTGCAGCCGATCCGCACCGGCTTTCCGTGCTTTGGCGCGGCGCTGGCCGGATACGTGGAGGCCACCATCGACGACGACGACGAGAAGAACAGGTTGTGCCCATCCTCGCCGTACTCGAACAGGCCCGACGACTGGGCGCGCATGCAGGTTCTGGGCACCCGGGCATCGATGGCGTTTGCGTCTCACCCCGGAATCAAGGCCTGGGCCGACCAGGTCGTGCTCAATCCGGCACGCATACCCCCCGATACGGCGGGCTCGGCGGAGCTGGCCGCCGCGGTGGCCCGCTTTCGCAAGCACGTCGGCGCCGGGATGGCCCGGATGGCCGAGCTTGCCGGCATGTCGTAAGCATACGAATCCGACAAGACCGCTCCCCGGCCAGTGCCCGCCCGCCCCGCCGGCTCAGCCGGCTGGTTGCTCGGGGATGCTGCTCGGGCCGGCCGGGCTGCTCGGGCTGGTGGAGCCGGTCGTGTTGCTCGGCGTCGACCCGGATCCGCTCGTGGTGGTGTCGGCTGGACCCGAGGTGGCCGATCCAGTCGCCGTAACGGTCGGTACCGACCCAACGCTCTGCACCGCTGGGGGCGATGCGGCGGGCACTGTCGTCGACGACTCAACCCGCTGCGCTCCGACGGCCTGGCCGACGCTCGTTCCGGACGACGTCGAGCCGGAGATCGGGTGGCCGATGACCAGCTCGACCGCGGTGATAGCCGCCAGCGCAAGTCCGACCCCGAGCGCCAGTCCGGTCACCAAGCGCAGCCAGCGCCGCTCGGCCGGTTTGGCCTTCGACACGCCTTGGTGAGCCGGATCGGCGTCGTATTCCGGGGCCGTTTCATCGTCAAGGAAGTCTGTGGTTGCCCCCGTCGGGTCGGTTCGGCCGGCCACCCGCACGACGCGCAGCTGTGAAGCAGCGAGCCCGAGGGAATGGGAGTAGACCGCCCCGCCGATCGTGGCCACAAGGGACCCGACAACGGCGCCGATCAGAGTGCCGGCAACGCCCAGGAACGACGCCGCCACTGCTGACGTCGCGGCGGCAAGGGCCCCGCCGGCGACCTGGGGGGCGCTCAGCCCGAGGAAAAGCCGTTCGGAGGATGGTTCGCTTGCGGCGTTTCCCACAGGAGCAGGACTGGACGGGGAACGGGTGATGGTGGACATGCGATGCTCTCGGTTCGGGAGTGCAGGGCGATCGTGTCCGCCCGCCTCCGTTGCCGGCCGTTCGTCATCGCGCCTAGTGTCGTCGTCCGATCTGTTCGGACCAAGTCCAATGATACCGGTCCGGCAGCCCTGGGCCGAATGCGCTTCGGCCACGATGCCTCGGGCGGGTGCGAAGTGCCTGGTCAGGCAGGCAGAGCCAGGCCCAACACGCGTGCCGTCGGTAGGGCCGCGAGCGCGGCACCCTCGAGGAGGATCTTCGCCCCCCGTACGCCGGCGCCGATGACGACCGGCCCCGCTGCCACGACGGCCTCGTCGACGAGGACCAGCCAGTCGTCCGGCAGCCCGACCGGCGTGATCCCGCCCTGGGTCATCCCGGTTAGCGCCTCGGCCTGCTCTTGACCCATGAACGACAGCTTGCGCACATCGAGATGCTTGCGGACCACCCGGTTGATGTCCGCCCGATCACAGGCCAGGACCAGCACTGCAGCGTGGACCGTCCGCTCGGCCCGGCGACCTACCACGACCACGCAGTTGGCGGACGACTCGGGTGCGATGTCGTATGCCGTGCAGAAGGCCGCCGTGTCGGCAAGCGCCTCGTCGATCGGTGCGACCTCGGCGTCCGGGACGAGAGCGGCGCAGGCCGCCACAGGCGGCGCCACGAGTTCGAGCGCGTCATGCAAGAGGCGCCAGTCGAGGGTCCCGCGAGCGGACGGCATACCGGCGAAAGGTCAGCAGATGCTGTTACGCGGGCCGGATAGCAGCACCTAATGACCTCTCGGCGGAGAGAGTTTTCGTCAACGCGGGCTCGGCCAGGC
The DNA here is from genome assembly GCA_963724925.1 of uncultured Actinomycetota bacterium. Lineage (GTDB taxonomy): Bacteria > Actinomycetota > Actinomycetes > Actinomycetales > Dermatophilaceae > Phosphoribacter. The sequence continues at coordinate 74,266 of CAVRXF010000055.1, forward strand.
GGGCGGCCGCCAGACGCGCCGCGGTCTGCTCACGCATCTCGATCTTGCGGACCTTGCCGGTCACGGTCATGGGGAACTCGTCGACGATCTCGACATACCGAGGGATCTTGTAGTGCGCGAGCTTCCCTGTGGCAAAAGCCCGCACCGCCTCCGCCGTCAGCGGCTCGGCGCCCTCGCGCATCCGGATCCACGCGCAGAGCTCCTCCCCGTAGCGCTCGTCGGGCACCCCGATGACCTGCGCGTCGAGGACGTCGGGGTGGGTGTAGAGGAACTCCTCGATCTCTCTCGGGTAGATGTTCTCGCCGCCGCGAATGACCATGTCCTTGATCCGACCGGTGATCTGGACGTAGCCGTCCTCGTCCATGACGGCGAGGTCGCCGGTCATCATCCAGCCGTCCTTGAGCGCCTCCTCGGTCTTGTCCGGCTGGTTCCAGTAGCCGAGCATGACCGAGTAGCCCTTCGTCGCGAACTCGCCGGTCTGGCCTCGCTCGACCGGCTCCCCTGTGGCCGGGTCCACCACGGCGACCTGCAGGTGCGGGCAGACCCGCCCAACCGTCCCCACCTTTCGCTCGAACGAGTCGTCGGTGCGGGTCTGGGTCGATACCGGGGAGGTCTCCGTCATGCCGTAGCAGATCGTCATCTCGTCGATGCCGGCCGCGATGAGCTTCTTCATCACCTCCGCCGGGCACGGCGACCCGGCCATGATGCCGGTGCGCACAGCCGAGAGGTCGTAGCTGCCGATGTCCGGTAACGCCCACTCCGCGATGAACATCGTCGGCACGCCGTAGAGCGAGGTGCAGCGCTCGTCCTGGGTGGCCGCCAGGGTGAGCTCCGGCTCGAAGCCAGGCGCCGGGATGACCATGCATGCGCCGTGGGTGGTGCACGCCAGATTGCCCATGACCATGCCGAAACAGTGATAAAACGGCACCGGGATGCACACCCGGTCCTGCTCGGTGTACCGGCACACCTCCCCGACGAAGAACCCGTTGTTGAGGATGTTCCGGTGGCTGAGGGTCGCGCCTTTGGGGAAACCGGTTGTGCCCGAGGTGTACTGAATGTTGATTGGATCGAGGGGCGTGAGCTTCGCGGATACCTCGTCGAGCCGTGCGGCGGGCACCGACCCCGCGGACCCGAGCAGCCGCTCCCACGAAGGGCTACCCAGCAGCACGACGCGCTCCAGGCTCGGGACCTCGTCGCGGACCTGCTCGATCATCGCGGCGTAGTCAGAGGTCTTGAAGGCAGGCGCCGCGACGAGCAGCCGCACCCCGGACTGGTTGAGCACGTACTGCAGCTCATGGGTGCGGTATGCCGGGTTGATATTGACGAGGATGGCGCCCACCTTCGCCGTGGCGTACTGGACCAGGACCCACTCGGAGCAGTTCGGTGCCCAGATCCCAACCCGGTCTCCCGGCACGATCCCCGAGCCGAGCATCGCCCTGGCCAGGGTGTCGACATCACCCGCCAGCTCGGCATACGTCCAGCGTTGGCCCTGCGCGACGTCGACGAGGGCCTCCCGGGCGGGAAACCGGCGCACCGTGTCGTCGAGGTTCGCGCCGATCGTCGTCTCGATAAGCGGCACGTCGGTCACGCCGACGGCGACAGACAGCGCCATGGGGTGGGCCTCCTGGAGGTCGGGGTCAGTCAGCAGCTCACCGAGCCTATGCCAGACTCAGATGTGGTCGCCCCGGCCGCTGCACGGATCGGACAGGTAACCGTGGGACCGAGCACTACCGCGTCGCCCATCGAGGCGATCGACCGTGCCTTGCTGCTGCTGAACGAGCTCTCCGCAGCCGGCGCGAAGGGAGCGTCACTCGCCGACCTTGCTCAGGCGCTGGGCATCAACAAGTCGACCGCGTACCGTGCGCTCTTCACCCTCCGGGCTCGTAACTACGCCCAGCAGGACGCGGACACCGGGCATTACCTGCTGGGTGCGGCGGCGATCGCGCTGGGCACGAGATACCTGGAAGGCGACAGCCTGGCGCTGTTGCTGCATCCGGCGCTCGTCGCGCTCAGCCGCGAGGTCGACGAGCTCGTGCACCTCGGGGTCCTGGCCGCGGACCAGGTGCTGTACATCGACAAGGTCGAGCCGGACCGCGCGATCCGGGTCTGGTCCCAGATCGGGCGGACGGTTCCGGTGGCGAGCACGTCTCTGGGGCGGGCCCTGCTGGCCTACCGGGGCACCGAACGCGAGCAGCTCGCCGCGTACATGAGTGCGCTACCGCCGGACCGCACGCTCGACGAGGCGGCGGTCTGGCAACGCATTGAGGCGGCCCGGCGGGTCGGGTACGCCACCGAGTTCATGGAGAACGAGCCGGGCATCGCCTGCATCGGCGTGCCCATCCTGCGCGGCTCCACCGCGGTAGCCGCCGTCAGCATCACCGCGCCTGCCGAGCGGATGACCGGCCCGCGGGTACGAGAGCTGGCCGTCAGCGTCGCCTCCGTGGTTCCCCCCCTGCTGCCGGTCGGCCTGAGGCTGCCCGGGCCGATCAGCGCCTGAACCTCGTCGTCCTCGCCGAACACGCACGTATCTCGGCCAAGTTCTGGGTAGAGACCTCTTGCGCGAGACCCCAAGTGTCGCGATACTCATTTCACCTAGCGCCATTGTCATTTTGATAGGCAGAACGATTCAGGAGACCACCATGCTGACGGACCTGGTCCAATACCGGATCATCCCTGTCGTCGTCGTCAACGACGCCGCGAGGGCCGACGGCCTGGCGCAGGCGCTGCTCGACGGCGGTCTGCCGGTGGCCGAGGTGACCTTTCGGACGCGGGCAGCGGCGGAGGCCATTCGGGCCATGGCCAAGCATGACGGCCTGCTCGTCGGCGCTGGGACGGTGCTGACGCCCGAGCAGGTCGACGTGGCGGTCGACGCCTGCGCGCGGTTCATCGTCTCCCCCGGCCTGCGCGCGGATGTCGTCGAGCGGGCTCGACACCACGAGGTGCCGGTGATCCCGGGTGCGGTCACCCCCAGCGAGCTCATGGCCGCCCAGGCGTTGGGGCTGAGCACCGTCAAGTTCTTCCCGGCGTCGACCTACGGCGGCGTCTCAGCGGTCAAGGCCCTGCATGGCCCCTTCGGCGACCTGCACTTCGTCCCGACCGGTGGGGTCAGCCTGGCCAACCTCGCCGACTACCTCGCGCTGGCATATGTACCTGCCGTCGGCGGCTCCTGGATGGTGCCGGCGAGCGCTGTCGACGCCGGCGACTTCGAGCAGGTCGCCCGGCTGTGCCGAGAGGCGGTCACCGCCGCCGCAACAGCGGCCTGACGGGGACCCCACCATGGCCAACGAGCTCGACCTTCGCCCCGCGGAAGAATGCCGATACGACGCGGTCTCCCTGGGTGAGGTCATGCTGCGACTCGACCCTGGCGAGCTGCGCATCCGTACCGCCCGCACCTTCCAGGCCTGGGAGGGTGGCGGTGAGTACAACGTCGTCCGCGGCCTGTGCCGGGTCTTCGGGCTGCGCGCCGCAGCCGTGACTGCCCTGGTCGACAACGAGATCGGCCACCTGATCGAGGCGTTCATTCTCGCAGGTGGGGTCGACACGTCCCTCATCCGCTGGGTCGACTTCGACGGCGTGGGCCGAGCCGTGCGCAACGGGCTCAACTTCACCGAGCGCGGCTACGGGGTGCGCGGAGCGGTGGGCGTGTCCGACCGGGGCCACACCGCGGCCGCCGCGCTACGACCCGGTGACATCGACTGGGAGTACCTCTTCGGCGAACTCGGCGTCCGCTGGCTGCACACCGGCGGGATCTTCGCCGCGCTGTCCGAGTCCACGGCGCAGACCGTGCTCGAGGCGGTCACCGCCGCCAAGCGGCACGGCACCGTCGTGTCCTATGACCTCAACTACCGGCCCAGCCTGTGGAAGGCGATCGGGGGCCAGGAGCGGGCGCAGCAGGTCAACCGGGAGATCGCCTCGTCGATCGACGTCATGATCGGCAACGAGGAGGACTTCACCGCCGCGCTCGGCTTCCACGTGGAAGGGGTCGACGAGAACTTGACAGACCTGGAAGCGGCATCCTTCGGCGCGATGATCGAGCGAGCCGTCGAGGCCTACCCCAACTTCTCCGTGGTCGCCACGACCATGCGCGGGGTGCGGTCGGCCTCCCGCAACGACTGGGCGGCGGTGGCCTGGTCCCGCTCCGAAGGGCTCGTCGAGTCCACCAAGCGCGACCTGGAGATCCTCGACCGAGTCGGGGGTGGCGACTCCTTCGCGTCCGGCCTCATCTACGGGCTGCTGTCCGGGCAGGCGCTCAAGACCGCGGTGCAGCTCGGTGCCGCCCACGGCGCCATCGCCATGACGACGCCCGGGGACACCTCCATGGCAACCAAGACGGAGGTCCTCAAGCTCGCCGGCGGTGGCAGCGCCCGGGTGGACCGCTGAGCGGCAACCGGACAACTCACCCGACCAAGGCCCCATGAGGAAGGCACCCAGATGACCGACGTGATCGAGCGGGTCGAGGTCCTCGTGAGCAGCCCGACCCGCAACTACGTGACGCTGCGCATCACCACCGCCGACGGCATCGTCGGGCTCGGGGACGCCACCGTCAACGGGCGTGAGCTGGCCGTCGCGGCATACCTGGAAAGCCATATCGGTCCGCTGCTCGTCGGCCGCGACCCGGGCCGCATCGAGGACACCTGGCAGTACCTCTACCGCGGCGTCTACTGGCGCCGCGGCCCGATCAGCATGGCTGCCATCGGGGCAGTCGACATGGCCCTCTGGGACATCCTCGGCAAGCGCACCGGGGCGCCGGTCTACCGGCTGCTCGGCGGCCAGGTCCGCGAGCACGTCGCGACCTACCGCCACGCGTTCGGCTGGGACGCCCCGTCGTTGCTCGAGTCGGTCGACCGCCACCTGGCCGAAGGCTTCACCAACGTGCGCATCCAAACCGGGGTGCCCGGACTGGTCACCGTCTACGGCGTGACGCGGAAGGCGGCATACGAGCCGGCCGGGCGCGCGGGCGTCCCCACGGAGGAAACCTGGGACACGGGTGCCTACCTGCGCTACTTCCCGACCGTCGCCGAGCAGGTGCGCGCCCATGTGGGCGGAGCCGTCAACCTGCTGCACGACGCCCACCATCGCCTGACGCCCACCGAGGCCGCCCAGCTGGGCAAGCGCTTGGAGCCGCTGGACCTGTACTGGCTGGAGGATGTGACGCCGGCGGAAGACCAACAGGCACTGCGGCACGTGCGCCAGCACACGAGCATCCCCCTGGCCATCGGTCAGGTCTTCAACACCATCTGGGACTGCCAGTACCTCATCGAAGAGCGGCTCATCGACTACATCCGCACGGCCGTCGTCCACGCGGGCGGCATCAGCCATTCCCGCAAGATCTTCGCCCTCGCCGAGGTCCACGGGGTCAGCGCGGCACCACACGGGCCCTCGGACGTCTCCCCGGTCGCCCTGGCCGCTAGCATCCACCTGGGCCTGGCCACGCACAACTTCGCCATCCAGGAGTACATGGGATACCCGGACCTGGTCCACGAGGCCTTCCCCCACGCGTGGACCTGCGACCAGGGTGTCCTGCACCCGGGCGAGGCCCCCGGCCTCGGTGTCGACTTCGACGAGGGCCTGGCGACGAGCCACCCCTATGCGAGCGCCTACCTGCCGGTCGCCCGCCGCGTCGACGGAACTCTCACAGATTGGTGACCCCGTGACCAGCCAGCTTTCCCGAGCCACTCTCCCCGAGAGCCAGCGCATTGGCGCGCCTGCGCCGAACCAGACCGGGATCGTCCATCTGGGCCTGGGCAACTTCCACCGCGCGCACGCCGCTGTCTACACCGCCCAGGCGCTAACCGCCGAGCCAGGTGACTGGGGCATCGTCGGGATCGCCAACCGCTCTCGCACGGTCGTCGACGCGATGCGCGCCCAGGGCCACCTGTATAGCGTGCTCACCCTCAGCGCCGCCGGAGCCGAGGTGGGGATCATGGACGTGCACCGCGGCACGCTCGTGGCCGCTCAGGACGGCTCGCAGGTTCTGGCCCAGATCGCCGACCCGGCCCACAAGATCGTTACGCTCACCGTCTCGGAGAACGGCTACCACCGCGACGCCCGCACCGGGCTGCTCGACGTGGACTCCGAGCCGGTCAAGCGCGACCTCGCCAACGCGGCTGACCCCAGCACGCCCATCGGGCTGGTATGCCGTGGGCTCGCCAAGCGTCACGAGCAGAGCGGGGCGCCCGTCACCGTGCTGTCCTGCGACAACCTGCAGTCCGCTGGGACGATGACCAAGGGGCTCGTCGAGCAGTTCCTCCAAGCTGCGAACGTCTCCGACCGGACACTGGCCTGGCTGTCGGAGTCGGTCACCTTTCCCAACGCCATGGTGGACCGCATCGTGCCTGCGCCGACCGAGGCCACCAGCTCCGAGGTACAACGGATCCTGGGGCTCCGCGACGCCTGTCCCGTTCCCGCGGAGGCGTTCTCGATGTGGGTGCTGGAAGACCGCTTCGCCGCTGGACGGCCCCGGTGGGAGGCTGGCGGGGCCATCTTCACCGACGAGGTCGAGGCGTACGAGCTGATCAAGCTGCGACTGCTCAACGGCTGCCACTCGCTCATCGCCTACCTCGGGGCGTTGGACGGGCGCGAGACCATCCCTGCAGCACGCGCCCAGCAGTTCGTCGAGACTGCTGTCCGGGCCGCGATCAATGACGAGTACCTGCCGAGCGTGCACCTACCCACGGGATTCGACGCACCGGCATACGTCGAGAGCCTGTTCGACCGCTGGTCGAACACGGCGCTGGGCGACCAGACCGCGCGGGTGGGCTCGGACGGCTCGACCAAGCTGCTGCAGCGCGTGCCGGGGCCGGCTCTGCGGATGCTGCAGGCCGGCGACGTGCCCCAGCAGCTCGCGCTGACCGTCGCCGCCTGGATCTGCTGCGTCGCTCCCCCCGAAGGCTTCCAGCCCGGCCCCATCGCCGAGGCCATGGTGGAGCCGGCCCGCAAGCGTCTCGCTAAGGCCACAGCCGGCGCGACCAGCGTCCGAGGGCACGTCGCGGTCGTCATGTCCGGCGGCTTCTTCCCGAACGAGCTGGTTGCCCACCCCGAGTTCACCGAGCGGGTGGGCGACTTCGCGGAGGCCATCGTCAGCGGCGGCGTGCGCTCGGCTGCCGCCCTTGCGTTGGCCGCCAGCCCGGCAACGCGCCCGTAGCTACGAAGCATCCCCATCGGCAAGGAGGCCCCGATGAAAGCACTGAAGATCCACGGCAAAGCCGACATGCGCGAGGAGCAGCTGCCAGTGCCTGAGCCCTCGGCGAACCAGGTGCGGCTGCGGATGGCGTATGCCGGCATCTGCGGCTCAGACCTGCACTACTACTACCACGGGGCCAACGGCGAGTTCGTCGTCAAGGAGCCGCTCACCCCTGGACACGAGGTGTCCGGCACGGTCGACCTCGACCCGTCCGGGCAGCTCGAGCCGGGCACCCCGGTGACGATCCACCCGGCCACGTTCGGCAAGCCCGAGACGGGCGTCGAGGACCGCCGGCATCTGTGGCCCGGGGGTCCTACCTCGGCAGCGCGTCAACGTGGCCGCACACCCAGGGCGGGATGACCGAGTACCTGCTCGTCGACCGGGACATGCTTCGCGTTCTGCCGCAAGGCCTGTCGCTGCGGTCGGCAGCGCTTGCCGAGCCACTCGCGGTGGCACTGCATGCGCTCGCGCTGGCGCAGGGCGTCGAAGGCAAGCGGGTGCTCGTCTCGGGCTCCGGGCCGATCGGCTTGCTCGTCGCCGCGGCCGCCGTCGCCAAGGGGGCGTCGGAGGTCACCTGCACTGACGTGCTGGCCGGCCCGCTGGAGCGGGCCCGCAAGGTCGGCGCAGCCAACACCATCCTGATCGGCGAGCAGGACATCCCCACGCTGGCCTACGACGTGGCCTTCGAGTGCTCCAGCGCACCGGCAGCAGTGTCGGCAGCCGTGGCGGCGGTGCGCAGGGCGGGGACCATGGTGCAGGTCGGGGTGCTGCCCAATGAGCCCCGTCCGGTCAACCTCGCGCCCCTGGTCTCCAAGGAAATCACGATGATCGGCAGCTTCCGCTTCGACGACGAGATCGGGGAAGCCATCGAGCTGCTCGCCACCGATCCGCTCATCTCCGAGGTCATCACCCATGTGTTCCCGGCAAGCCACGTCGAGCAGGCCTTCGCCACCGCCCTCGACTCGCAGACCTCGGGCAAGGTCGTCGTCTCGATGTGGCTCGAAGAGCAGGCCGACCGGATCTGGCCGTGAGCAAGATCGTCGACTGCCAGGTGATCGTATGCTCCCCCGGACGCAACTTCGTCACCCTGAAGGTCACCGACTCCGACGGCGTCGTGGGATGGGGCGACGCCACCCTGAACGGTCGAGAGCTCGCCGTCGCGTCGTACCTGGCCGACCACGTCGTCCCGACCCTGCTCGGCAAGGACGCCGCCCGGATCAACGACACCTGGCAGTACCTGTCCAAGGGCGCTACTGGCGGCGGGGACCGGTCACCATGACCGCTATTGCCGCGGTCGACGTGGCCCTCTGGGACATCAAGGGCAAGCACGCCGGTATGCCGGTCTACGAGTTGCTCGGCGGCCAAGCCCGCACCGGCGCACTCGTCTACGGTCACGCGACCGGCAACGACACGGACGAGTTGCTCGAGGACGTCGCCCGGTTCCTCGACGCCGGCTACCGGGCAGTGCGGGCCCAGTCCGCGCTCGCCGGGGTTCCCGGAGCGTACGGCGTCAGTCACGGCACGGAGGTCTACGACCCGGCGGACGCCTCCTTGCCGACCGAAACCCCTTGGGACACCGCGCAATACCTACGCCAGGCACCGGCATACCTCGCCGCCGTGCGCGAGCGGTTCGGCGGCGAGTTCCACCTGTTGCACGACTGCCATCACGGCCTGACCCCACGCGAGGCGGCGCAGTTCGGCCGCAGCGTCGAGGACCTCCGGCTGTTCTGGATGGAGGACCCCACGCCGGCCGAGCTGCAGGAGGGCTTCCGGGTCATCCGCGCACACACGTCGACACCGATCGCCACCGGTGAGGTGCTCAGCTCGATCTGGGACGTCCAGACGCTGATCACCGAGCAGCTCATCGACTACGTGCGCACCTCGGTCTCCCACACCGGCGGCATCACCCATCTGCGCCGGGTGTTCGACCTGGCCGACCTCTACCACGTGCGCTTCGGCTCGCACGGAGCCACCGACCTGTCGCCGGTCAGCCTGTCCGCGGCACTCGCCCTGGACGTCACCATCCCCAACTTCGGGATCCAGGAGTACATGCCGCACATGGTGCTGACCGGCGAGGTGTTCCATGCCGGGTACCGCTTCGAGGACGGCATGCTCATCCCCTCGCCCGAACCCGGGCTGGGGGTCGACGTGGACGAGGCGGCAGCGGCCCGCTTCCCGTACGAGCCCAAGTACCTGCCCGTCGCCCGGCGGGCCGATGGGTCGATGCACGACTGGTAGCGAGCCGCGCTTCCGGCCGGCTGCCGGTCAGGCCAAATCGATGACCAGGTCGGCCCGTCCGGCGTGCAGCCCCACGAGTCGCGCGTTGGCCTCGTCGGAGCGAGCCACCCAGGCGGCTGCGGCGTCCGGGGTCTTGCCGAACTCGACGTGCCTTGCTACCAGCCGTCGCACGCGGGTCGGCTCGTCGAGCTGCACGTACCAGACCTGCGCGAGCAGAGCTCGCACGCAAGCCCAGGGCTCATTGGGCAGCAGCAGGTAGTTGCCTTCGGTTACGACGAGACGATGGTGGCGCTCGATTCGGATGCCGCCCGCACTGGGTTCCTCGACGGTGCGGTCGAAGGACGGGGCGAGCAGTGGCTGCTCGTCGCGAGTGACCCGCGCGATCGTCTCCAGGTATGCCGTGACGTCGAAGGTCTCGGGGGCGCCCATCCGGTCGCGCAGGCCCATCTGGACGAGTCGAGCCTGCGGAAAGTGGAACCCGTCCATGGGCAGCAGGGCCGCCCATGCGCCTGGCCCGGGCGACGCCGGGGTCACGCCAGCCGGTGATGGGCCGGCGTTGAGCGCCGCAACAAGTGCGGCGGCCAGCGTGGACTTGCCCGCACCCGGCATACCGGCGATCCCGAGGACCACCCGCTCCCCCGGACGAACCAGCCCGCGGGCGCGCTCGGTGAGGCCTTCAAGGTCCAGCACTCGGCCCAACTGGCCTTTCCCGTTGGAGGTATAACCGAGCAATGGAGGTGTAGAGGTGCGCAAGACCGCACGATTTCACCTCCACCGCTCCATTTTACCTCCGGCCAGGGGGCCAGTGGAGGTGTAGAAGTGCGCAAGACCGCACGATTTCACCTCCACTGCGCGCCTTTACCGCTGACACTCAGACGGCAATGTCGAGGTGCGTTCGGCACATCTCGACGACCGCGGCCACGAACCCGTCGTTGTCGTCGGTCGCCGCGGTGTGCGTCGCGTCGGCGAGCTCGAGGACCTCCGCGTGCGGCACCAGACCCCGGAAGTGGTCCACGCCTTCCTGGCTTACGACATCCGAAAGCTCGCCGTGCAGCAGCAGAGTCGGCACCCGGACCCGCCCGGCGGCCTCGTCGAGCGCAGCCATGGTAGCTGTCGTCGTGGAGACGACCGAAGGCGTGAACCAGGCCGGATCCCAGTGCCAGTGCCACCGTCCGTCTCGCCAGCGCAGGTTCTTGCGTAGCCCGTGGATGGCCTCCGGGCGCGGGCGGTGCGGGAGGTATGCCGCGACGGCGTCCGCCGCCTCCTCCAGGGAGGCGAACCCTCTGGGGGCGCTTGTCATGAACTCGCGGATCCGTGCGGCGCCTTGCGGTTGGTAGCGCACGACGATGTCGACCAGCACCAGGGCCCGCACCAGTTCGGGGGCTCGGTCGATCACCATGAGCGAGGTGAGGCCACCGAGGCTGGCGCCGACAAGGACGGCCGGCGTGCCGATCTGGGGCAGCACCTGCAGCACATCCTCTGCGCACTGCCGCACCCCGTAGTCGCCCCGTCCGCCCAATCCGAGTCACCATGGCCGCGCAGGTCCATCGTGACCACGTGCAGCCCGTAGCGGGACAGGGCCCGCCCCGCCAGCTTCCAGGAATGGCGGGTCTGCCCGCCGCCGTGCAGCAGCAGCACGCTCTGGTGGTCGCGGTCTCCCCACTCGTCGGCCGCCAGGGTGATCCCGCCTGCGCCCGACAGCCGAAGCGGCCGCGGCTGTGGGCCCGAGTCCGGCACGTACTCGTTCACCGTGTCGACGCTACCCCAGTGCTCGCGGACGTTGGCTACGGCCACCGGCTCTAGGCTGGCCCCGTGCGCAGCTGGGTCGTCGAGCAGTGCGGACCGATCGACTCGGGCCCGATGCGGCGAGTCGAGCAGCCCGAACCTGAGCCTAGCCCCGGACAGGTGCGGGTGCGCGTGAGTTGTTGCGGGGTATGCCGGACCGACTTGCACCTGGTCGAGGGGGACCTACTTCCGCGGCGACCCCGCGTGACCCCCGGGCACGAGGTCGTCGGGACGGTGGACCAGGTCGGCGAAGGGACCAGCCGGTTCCAGGTGGGCGACCGAGTCGGGGTCGCCTGGCTGGCGGGCACCGACGGGTCCTGTCGCTTCTGTCGGCGTGGTGCCGAGAACCTTTGCGTGGAACCGAACTTCACGGGCTGGGACGTCGACGGAGGGTATGCCGACTACTGCGTCGTCGACGAAGCGTTCGCCTACGCCCTCCCTGACGCGTTGCCCGACGAGCAGGCCGCCCCGTTGCTCTGCGCAGGGATCATCGGCTACCGCGCCCTGCGATGTGCCGCCGTCCCGCCGGGGGGCCGGCTGGGGATCTACGGCTTCGGCGGCAGCGCCCACCTGACCGCACAGCTGGCGCTGCACGAGGGACTGAGAGTCCACGTCTTCACCCGAGGCGAGGCCAACCGCGGCCTGGCGCGGCGCCTCGGGGTCGACTCGGTCGGTGGTGCGACCGATGCCCCGCCTGAACCTCTCGACGGCGCGATTCTGTTCGCCCCCGCCGGAGAGCTCGTCCCAGTGGCGCTCGCCGCCCTCGACCGGGGAGCCACTCTCGCGGTCGCGGGAATCTGGCTGTCCGACATCCCCGAGCTGCGTTACGCGGACCACCTGTTCCAGGAGCGCCGGCTGCGCAGCGTGACCGCCAACACGCGCGCGGACGGCGAGGAGTTTCTCCCCCTGGCGCAGCGGCACGGCATACGAGCAACCACGCATGCCTTTGCCATGGCCGACGCGCCGACCGCGCTCTCCCAGCTGAAGCACGGTGGCTTCGACGGGGCTGCCGTCTTGCACAACTGAACCAGCGGCAGCCGGGCCTACAGAATGTCGCGTGCGCACTCGGGTTGGCCGCGGTGAGGCCGTAATCTTGGGTCTGCAGCGGCGCAGCATCGACCGAGGGAGTCCGAGTGGGAGTCGAGTCGACCGTCGAGGACAAGCCGATAGTCGATGACAGCGGAGTTGCTGATGACGCGCATGTGGAGGCGGAGCGAGCCTTCGACGTGCCTCGACGGTGGGCGTTGCCGCGGCTGCGAGGGCGTCAACGGGGTGGCCCGGGTCGAAGCGGCCCGCCAGTTCACCCAGACCGCAACCTATTTGGACACCCTCGAGCTGGACCTGCTGCAGGCCAAGCGCACGTTGCGCCGCAGAGTCGGGGACACGACGCGGGATGGCATCTGAAGAAACCGCTCGACGAGGGTTCGCGCCTGGAGATGGCGCATCCGCTGGGCTCCTCGGCCGTTCGAGTCCCCGAGGCGTTCCGAGCCGAGCTGCGCGACAGCGCCGCGCCGAGGGCGTTAGTGCGCGTCGCGACGCTGCGCACCCGGCGGACCGAGCGACGTCTCTGGGACGCCCATGACCATGAGCTGGCCGTCATTGCCGATGACACCGTTGAAGCAACGGTGTACCTGTTCGGGGAACGCATCTACCGCTGGCGCGAGATCGAGGTCGAGCTCGTCGAGGGCGCCTCCAGCCTGCTAGAAGAACTGACCCAGGTTCTGGTGACCCACGGCCTGAGCGTCTCGCCGAGCCAGTCCAAGCTCGGTCGCGCGCTGGCCGAGGCGCTCACCACGCTGCACCATCCGCCGGCCCCGCGAGCCGCAGATGTCGTGCGGAAGTACCTCGCTGCCCAGGTCGGGGTGCTGCAGTGGACGGAGGCGGATGTCCGGGAAGACCAACCGGACGCAGTGCACAAGGCGCGGGTGGCGACCCGTCGACTGCGCAGCGCGCTGCGAACCTTCCGGCCGATGCTGGACCGGACCGTCACCGACCCCCTGCGGCGCGAGGTGCAGTGGTTGACCGGCACCTTGGGCGCGCCTCGAGACGCCGAGGTGCTGCTGCGGCGCTTCCAAAGGATGGCCGACGAGCTCGAGCCGGAGCTGGTCGTGGCGCTCCTCTGTGCAGCGTCTTCAGGCTCACCTCGCAGCCGAACACGAGCGGGCACACACCAGGCTGGTCGCGGCGTTGGACGGGCCCCGGTACGAGCGGCTCATGGCCGCGCTGGCCGCGCTGCTCATCGACCCGCCGTGGCAGCCGAGGGCCCACGAGCCCGCTGAACAGGAGATCCCCCGCCTGGTCCGCAAGGCCGCCAAGGCCGTCAGCCGGGCCGTCGTGACCGCACTGGAGGAGAAGAACCCAGCCGCGCGCGACGAGGCCCTCCACGACGTGCGCAAGCGGATCAAGGCGGCGCGGTATGCGGCTGAGGCGGCCACGGACGTAGTCCGAGACGCGAGTAGACGCACGGAGGCGTGGACCGAGCTGCAGGACACGCTGGGCGAGTACCAGGACAGCATCGTGGCGCGCCACGTCATCGCCAAGGTCAGTCAGCAGGCCCGGGCGTCCAACGAGGACACCTTCACGTTTGGGGTGATGGGCGAACGGGAGGCGGCGACCGCCCGCCTGATCCTTGGCGACTCCGCCAGGGTGCTGGGCAACGCGCGCGCCACGGCAAAGCGTTCGGTCAAGGCCAAACCCGCCAAGACTTGACGCGGTTTGGCCTCCCCCGGGAAAGCCGAAATGTACCCTTGCGGAAGATGCTGTAGGGGGACGTTCTGGTGTTGCGCGGTATTGCCTTGGTGTTGGTCGTTGTGGCGCTGGCCGCGTGTGGGACATCAGCTTCGCACTCTGCCACTGCCCCCACGAGCAGCAGTCCGCAACCTGTCGCACCGTCGACACCGGCGACACCGTCGCCCAGCACCACGCAGCCAGCGCCCGATCGGGACGCAGACGGTGCCTCCGACGACCTCGACGTGGCGCCGGACGACCCAAGCGTCACGGCGTGGGCTACGGCGACGGTCAACCGGGTCGTCGACGGCGACACCGTGGACGTCAGCGGGTTTGGCAGGGTGCGGGTGAAAGGAATCGACGCGCCCGAGGTCGGCGAGTGCGGGCACGACGAAGCGACGGAGCGCCTTGCCCAGCTCGTCCTGGGCCGTCAGGTCAGCCTCGTGCCTGGGGGCCGCGACGACCGCGACCGATACGACCGGCTGCTGCGCTACCTAGACCTCGGCGGAACGGACGCCGGTCGTGATCTCATCGGCGCTGGCCTTGCGGTCGCCCGGTACGACTCGCGCGACGGGTACGGCGCCCACCCGCGCGAAGGCGACTACATCCGCCTGGACGTCCAGGCCCCCAACAAGACCTGCCCAGCTGCCCTCCCGCCGGCTGCGGCATCGCAGCCAGCACCGAGCCCGAAGCCGGCCCCGGCGCCCAAGGCGGCGGCCGGCTCAGCCGAGCCCTGGAACCAACCCGGGCCGGACCTCGACTGCGCCGACATCCGCCGCAAGGTGCGGATCACCGGGCCCGACTACCATCGCCTCGACGCAGACGGCGACGGGTGGGGCTGCGACAGCTACGGGTAGAGGCGGGTGTCTCAGCGGGCCGTGTAGCCGCCATCGACGTAGAACTCGGCTCCGGTGACGTAGGACGCGTCGTCGCTGGCCAGGAATGACACCACCGCGGCCACCTCTTCTGGTCGGCCCAGACGACCCATGGGAGTCCACGAGACCATGAGGGTCTCCGCCTCGGTACCCCGTGTCTGGTCCAGCATGGGTGTGTCGATGAACCCCGGATGCACGGAGTTCACCCGCACTCCCTCGGTCGCCCAGTGCAGCGCAGTGTTCTTGGTGAGCAGCCGCACCGCGCCCTTGGCGGCGTGGTATGCCGGGGAGGCGCCGAAGCCGCCGATGGCACCGAAGATCGAGCTGATGTTGACGACGCTTCCGTGACCGGACGCCTTCAAGGCCGCCGCGGCAGCCTTCATGCCGAGGAAGGCACTGGTCTGCGTGATACCAATGGTTCGCTCGTACGCCGCCAGCGACGTGTTCTCGATGACCTCGAGATCGCCGATGCCCGCGTTGTTGACGAGGATGTCCAGGCCCGCGAACTGCCCGGTCGCCGCTTCGACAGCCGCGGCCCAGTCGGCCTCGTCGGTCACATCGAGGTGGCGGTAGAGCGTCCGTCCGCCAGTTTCCTGTATGCCGGTCGCCACCGTCGCTCCGGCCTGGTCCTGGATGTCGGTCACCAACACGGCAGCACCGTCCTCGGCCAGCCGAACGGCCACCGCCCGGCCGATACCGCCGGCCCCGCCGGTGACCAAGGCCACCCGACCGTCCAGTCGCGCCATCGCGGTTACCCCCTGTCGTCGCTCGCGCTCGTCGGTACAGGTCGAGCGTTCCACGGGATGCAGGGGCCGGCAACTCGCACCTACGCTGACGGTGTCCCAGCACACCGGGGTCAGGGAGCCACGGCCGATGGAGCCGGCCGGCGCCGGCCTGTGGCTTGCCCGCGCTGTGGAGCCCGGCGGTCACCAGGTCGAGATCCTCCGCTTGCTGGTGAGGTCCAAAGCAGTCTGTTGGAACCTTTTTCGATTCTTGGGTTGAAGGCCTTTGTGCTGAGAGCGAAAAGGCGTAGACTAGACGCATGTTCGAGAGTGTGTGTGGGCCGACGGTGGCCGCGGTGCAAGCCGCGGACCCGTTCCGGCTCGCCGCCGCCCTCGCCCGAGTCACCGAGGATCGGCTGTCGGCGATGAGCGCGGACGAGGCCGAATGTGTGGTCGCGGCCACCCAACGGGCGATCAACGCGCTGTCCGCCCGCCAAGCCGTGGCGGTCACCCGCTACACCGAGCACGTGCTCACGGCGCGGGATGCGCAGCGGGCCGCCCGGTACGGCGCCGGTGCCGGTATGCCGGTCGGGGCGCCCACCCCGGTGCAGCAGGCCGCCGCCGCCTTGGCGCCGATCCTGCGGATCGCCCCGCGGACCATGGTCACCCGCATCGACACCGCGCACACCCTCAGCCAGCTGCCGGGTACCGCCGCGATGGCCTGGGCCGGTGACCTGGAACCCTACCGGGTCAGCGTGATCACCCGGGCCGCCCGTGGGTCGAACAGGAGCGGCTGGGCGAGTTCGAGGCCCGGTTGCATCACGGGGACATCCGGGAGCTACCCGGGTCGCGGGTGAAGACCCGCGCCGAGCTGATCGCCGCCCGCCTAGCCCCCCAACCCGAACCCACCGACCCCACCGATCCCGAGGACTCTGCGGAGGGCAGCGGGGCGCAGCGGCAGGTGCGGGTCAGCCCCGGCGAGCAGGCCGGGCTCACCCACTGGGATGCGCAGCTACCCGCCGAGGCGTCGGTGGCCATGTGGGCCGCCGTCGAGGACCTCGCCGCCCAGTACCGGGCCGGCAACCCGGACCTGACGGTGGCCCAGTCCCGCGCCGACGCGCTGCTCGACCTGGTCCTCTCCGACGTGCAGGTGTCCACGACCGCCACCTTGATCATCCCCACCACCTCAGCCCCCACCACCTCAGCCCCCACCGCCGACGACGGCGACTCTGACGCGGGCGTGCCGGCGGCTGAGCCGGCGCCCGCACCGAACGCGCCCGCCGAGTCGACGAGCACGCCGACCGACCCGGACACCCGGACCCGAACCGAATCCGAGCCGGCTGGTGGCCGGCCAGTGGGTGCTCTCACGAAGCTGACCCCGCCGCCGCCGTGTGACTGCGCCGCTCAGCGGTCCCGGCCGTGGCTGGACCTGCTGGACCCGTTCGCACACCCCGGTGTGATCGTGGGCGGCTCGTGGGTCCAGGACCGGCCCGACCCGCCGCTGCACGCACGGTTCCAGACCGTGCTGCGGCAGACGCGGGAGGTGGACGCCAACCCGAACCTGGCCCGCGACTGGCACGGACGCACCTGGTTCGTCCCCAAACCCGTCCTCATCCCCCCGGTGGGGATGCTGCTACCTGCGCAGGTCAACGCCATCCTGGCCAACCCAGACACCCACCTCCGCCTCGGCGCCGCCCACCCAGCTACTGGCGCCGTCGAGCACCTCGACGAACGCACCTACCGGCCCGGCGCCGCCCTGGCCCGGCTGGTCCGAGCAAGGGACGGCACCTGCCGCTACCCCGGCTGCGCCACCCCCGCCGCCCGCTGCGACCTGGACCACGTCACCCCCTACCCGACCGGCCCCACCCTGGCGGCGAACCTGCAGACACTTTGCCGGACCCACCACGGGTTCAAACACCACGGCGGCTGGACCGTCACCATGACCCCCGACGGCATCTGCACCTGGACCGCCCCCAACGGCCGCAGCCACACCACCCACCCCCACAACCTGCACGACGACGCCGCCTAAACCTGACGGCATCGGCAGGGGGGCCCCGGGTGCCCGCGAACTCCGTCGTCAGTACGCTGCTGGGCGTCAGGGTGGCGTCCACAAGCCCACGGTGCCCAGCCCGGAAGGACAGTAATGGCGGAAACCAACGCAGCACGTCCTGCGGTCGCGGCAGCGGGCATGGTGCTGCCCTTGGCGCTGGCACAGTTCATCGCCAGCTACGCCGCGACGAACATGAACGTCGCCATCAGCACAATCGCAAACGACATCGGCACCACCGTTATCGGGATGCAGACGACGATCACTCTGTTCACCCTGACAATGGCGTCGCTGATGATCCCCGGAAGCAAGCTCACCGAGATCTGGGGGCGCAAGAGGTGCTTTGTCGCCGGGCTTATCATCTACGGCACCGGGGCATTACTTGCGGCGCTCGCCCCCGGACTTGGCCTGATGATCATCGGCTATTCGTTGCTGGAGGGAGTCGGATCGGCATTACTGATCCCGCCGATCTACATCCTCGTCACGGTCGCGTTCCCGGACATGCAGTCCAGGGCCAAGAACTTCGGGATCATCAGCGGTGCTGCCGGGTTGGGATCGGCCGCAGGTCCGCTCATCGGTGGCGTTATCACCAGCTCGATCAGCTGGCGGGCGTCCTTTCTTCTGCAGGTGCTCGTCGTGGGCTCGATCCTCGTGCTGGCCCGCCGCATCGTCGATCCCGAGATCATCGGCGAGAAGCCGGCATTCGACCTGACTGGGGCGGTGCTGTCTGCGCTCGGCCTGCTTTTCGTCGTCCTCGGGATTCTCCAGTCCAGTACCTACGGTTGGCTCGGCTCTCGCGAGGACTTCGCTATCGGGAACACCGTGCTGATTCCCAAGGGTGGGATCTCGCCGGTCTGGCTCTTTGTTGCCATCGGCATCCTGTTCCTCGTCTGGTTCTTCCTGCATATCCGGGCAACCGAGCGCCGGGGCGACGAGCCGCTGCTATCGCTGCGGATGTTCGGGAACCGGACCGCGAACCTGGGCCTTGGCACCCAGACCATCCAATGGCTGACCATGCAGGGCTCGTTCTTCGTCATCTCGGTGTTCCTGCAACAAGCCCAAGGCTTCAACGCAATTTCGACCGGGCTTGCGCTCACGCCGGCGACCATCGGGATCCTGGTGTCGTCTGCAGCCGCGGGTCGGTTCGCCAGGCGGCATTCGCAACGCTGGCTGATTCAAATGGGCTTTGCCATCACGACCCTGGGCATGGTGCTGCTACCTGTCCTCTATCGTGACGACGGCAGCGTCCTGCTGTTCGCGCCCGGATTGCTGCTCATGGGCATTGGGGTCGGTGCGATGCTCACGTCCTCGGTCAACGTCGTTCAGTCGAGCTTCCCGGAAGAGGACCAGGGCGACATCTCCGGCCTATCCCGCAGCGTGTCGAACCTGGGATCCTCGCTGGGAACCTCGTTGGCCGGATCCGCGCTCGTCGCCGCGTCCTTCCCCGGCGGTCGACCGTTCATCCTGTCCACCACGATCCTCGTGGCGTTCTCCGTGGGTGGCCTCGTGCTGGCCTTGCTCATTCCGCGGCAGCCTGCGCAAGAAGACCGCGCCCAACCGGCCTGATTCTGACCCGGTTGCCCGAATGGCCAGCCCGCCGTCCCTTATCCTGCGGCGCCCGGGCTGATGTCCCTGAGCGCGGCGCCGACCGAGCGAACCTGCCCGTGCCGGTGGCGGATCAGGTGGGCGACCAGACCGGTCCACCCGGTCTGGTGCGCCGCCCCGAGCCCGGCGCCATTGTCGCCATGGAAGTACTCGCTGAACACGAGGTTGTCCTTCCACGCCGGGTCAGTCTGCAACCGCTCGACCCAGCCGAAGCACGGGCGCCGCCCGTCCGGCCCGACGAGGAAGATCGAGATGAGCCGGTCCTCCAGATCCTGGCCGATGGCATCGAGGGTCAGCTGGTTACCGCTGCCCTTGGGGTACTCGAAGGTCAGCTCGTCGCCGAAGAACCTGTGGTAGCGCTCAAGCGCGCTGACCAGCAGGAAATTGAGGGGGAACCACAGCGGGCCTCGCCAGTTGGAGTTGCCCCCGAACATCGACGTCGTCGACTCGGCGGGCTCGTAGTCGATCTCGGCGGTGAAGCCGTCCGTACTTAGCTGGTACGGGTGCCCACGATGGTATGCCGACAGCGCGCGAAGGCCGTACGGGGAGAGGAACTCGTCCTCATCGAAGAGCTTGTCGAACAACTTCTGCAGCCGGTCAACCCCGGCCACACTCAGCAGCAGGCGCTCTTCTCCGGGTTCGCCGCGCAGGAGTCCGCGCCCGCGCACCTCCTCCACGCTGCTGTAGCCCTGATGGCGCAGCAAGGTCGCGAAGTTCTTGCCCATCGTGAGGGACCTGCCTAGCAGCTGCTCGTCGATGATGGCAACCGCCAGCAACGGCAGGATCCCGACCATCGAGCGGACCTTGACCGGCACGGCAGGCCGCCCTGCCGGTAGGAGCTGGTCGTAGTACATACCGTCGGCGTCGTCCCACATGTCGTGCTTGTCGATCGACGCGTTGATCGCCGCGACATGCTCGAGGAACTTGATGGTGAGATCGGACGTCGACCTGCGGCCGCCCCATTCCAGGGCGCCCGCGATACCCGCCATCGCGATCGAGTAGAACGCCATCCACCCGGTCGCGTCCGACTGCTCAAGCGCGCCGCCGGCCGGCAGGTGGGACCGGTCGATCGGACCGATGTTGTCCAACCCCAGAAAGCCGCCCTCGAAAAGGTTGTTCCCGCCGGAGTCTTCGAGGTTGACCCACCAGGTGAAGTTCATGAGCAGCTTGTCGAACACGCGGCTGAGGAAGTCGAAGTCCTGTGCGCCGTCGATCACGAACACTTCCAGGGCGGCCCAGGCCTGCAGCGGTGGGTTGACATCGCCGAAGTCCCACTCGTATGCCGGCAGCGCACCGTTGGGATGCTGGAACCACTCCCGGCAGATCAGAATGAGCTGGTACTTGGCGAACGCCGGGTCCACGTGGGCCAAGGTCACGCAGTGCAAGGCCAAGTCCCACGCCGCGAACCAGGGATACTCCCACTTGTCCGGCATGGACATGACGTCGAAGGCGTTGAAGTTGCGCCACCGTGAGTTGCGGCCGTGGTGCCGGGAGGCCGGGGGGGTCGGCTGGGTCGGGTCCCCGTCGAGCCAGCGGGCGACCTCGTAGTTGTACAGCTGCTTGCTCCACAGCATCCCCGCGAACGCCTGCCGCATGACCAGCGCCTCGTCCGCACTGGCTTGGGGTGGGGTCAGCTCGGCGTAGAACTCGTCGGCCTCGGCGCGACGCTGCTCGATTACGCGGTCGAAGTCGCTCCCAAGGACGGCCGACCGTCCGGCTGCTGACGCACCGGCTTGCGTGGGCCGCAGCCGAAGCCGCACCTGTACGGTCTGTCCAGGCTGGACGGTCAACTGGTACCAAAAGGCGCACTTGGTTCCCCGAGCCTGCGGGTTGACGGTGTCGGCTCCGCGGATGACGTGGTCGTTGATCCCGTCCTTCGGATACGGCGTCGTCGACGTACTGCCGAACAACCGCTCGGTGTTCGTCTCGTTCTCGCAGAACAGCAGCTGCGCAGCCGCGCCGTCAGGAGCAGGACCCGCCACCAGCTCCAGCGAGCCCAGGAACGGATGCTCCGTCTGCGCGACCGACCCGTTGGTCCCCACCAGTGAGGGCTTGGGGGCGCCCTCGTCCCACGACCACGTGTTGCGGTACCACGCGGTCGGCAACACATGCAGGGTGTCCGCTTCCGGGCCTGCGTTGGTGACCTCGACGGTCATCAGCAGGTCGGTAGGGTCCTCGCCTTTGGCGTACCAGACTTCGGTGATCCAGTACCGGTCCTCGTCGAATGCCCCCGTGTCCAGCAGCTCGTACTCGGGTTCGTTCTTGCCGCGTCGCCCGTTCTCGGCCACCAGGTCGGCGTATGGGAAGGCCGCCTGCGGGTAGTGGTAGCGCCATCTGTTCCACGCGTGGCTCGGCAGCGCGTCCAGGTACCACCAGTACTCCTTGACGTCTTCACCATGGTTGCCCTCCGCCCCGGTCAGCCCGAACATCCGCTCCTTGAGGATGGGGTCGCGACCGTTCCAGAGGGCCAGCCCGAGACACAACCGCTGCTCCACGTCGGAGAACCCGGCCATCCCGTCCTCGCCCCACCGGTAGGCCCGGGAGCGGGCGTGCTCATGGGGGAGGTACCCCCATGCCTCCCCGTTCTCGCTGTAGTCCTCGCGCACCGTGCCCCACTGGCGCTCGCTCAGGTACGGACCCCATAGGTACCACGGGCTGGCCTGCTTCAGCCCGTCTTCCATACCGCCGAAGCCATTGACCCGCTCCCGTTCAGCGCTGGTTCCCATGTGCGGTCAACTCCTCTCAGGCCATTCATGGCCTGTTCTCGGCGTCAGCATTGCGGACTCGATCATCTGGCTCAGCCGATCCGGCGGCATCACCCGGATCGGAGGGTTCCCGCGGCGAGCACGTGCACGCCCCAGCCGGGCCGCGCGACATACATCCCATGAGCGGCGATGTCGCCGTCGCGCAGGTACACCGAGCCGTCGAGCAGGTCGGTCAGCTGCCAGCTCCCACCTCCCGCTGCAACGTCCCCCAGGTGGACGGTCCCGTCCGCAGGCTCCGGACCCAGGTTCACCACGACGAGGGTGAAGCCGTCCGGGCGGGCCCAGGTCCACGCAATGAGGCGCTCGGCGCTGGGGTTGTCCGGCCACCCGCTGACGGCGCACCGGGACCAGACCCCGCCACGCACGGTCGGCGCGAGGGCCCACAGGCGCCGATACCAGCCTGCTAGCTCGGCGTCGAGCCGCTCGCTCACTCGGCGGCTCAAGAAGACCGGCACGAAGACGGTGCGGTGGTCCTGTTGGCCTTCGTGCCACAAGGTCAGGCCCGGCAGTGTGGCGATCGTCACGGCGCAGGCCTTGGCCCGCTCGACGGGGGCGAACGTCGCGGCTGCTCGTGGCTCGTCGTGGTTCTCCAGGAAGCGGACCAGACGCTGCTGGTATGCCGGGTCGGCATCCAGGTGGGCACTCACCGCGCCGACGTCACCCTGCTGCAGCCGGTCGTAGAGCCGCTTGTCATAGCAGTAGTCGAAGCCCAGTTGCTGCAGGTCCCACTCGCGGTCCCAGTAGGCCTCCGCGACGAACCGGAAACCCGGGTCCGCCGCGCGCACCGCGCCGATGACCTCGTCCCAGTAGGTCCGCTCCGGCGCCGTCCCCGCCCGCTCGCCCCACGTCAGCGTGACGACGTCGTCGAGCATGAGCATGGCCATGTCACACCGCACCGCGTCGGCGTGCGCCGCGATGGTGGTGAGTCTGTCGATGGCCAGCCTCCGCAGGCTCGGGGCAAAGGGATTCACTTGCACGACGTCCGCCCACGGGGCGAAGTACGGGTCCTTGCCCCGCGCGAACACCGAGTCCCCGACCCGCACGTATGCCGCCCGGTCACGCTGCAGGTCGTCGGCCGTGCCGCGGACGAAGGCGTCCGGCGCTACGCCCAGCCACGGCGAGTCCGGGCCGATGTGGTTGGGCACCCAGTCGACCATGAGCAGCGCGCCACGCCGGCGCAGCTGCTCGCGGGCGGCGTCCAGGCCGGGCCAGCCACCGAAGGCCGCATCGGGCTCGTACTCGCGGATGCAGTACGGCGAGCCGGCGACGTCCGACTCGGACCAGCCAGGCAGCGCCGTTGCCCACGCCACCCGCAGACCGGGGTTCACCATGGCGATCGCCCGGCCACCAGCGCTGCGAGCCCACACGCCCATCAGCCAGACGACGGTGATCCCTTCTGGCACAATGGCGTCCCACTCGGCTGACGGCACGTCAGCCAGGGTGGTCCCAGCACCAGCGCGTTCAGCCACCTCCCCCAGCCACACCGCGGTGTTGACCTCGAACACGACTGGCTGCTGCGGCCAGCCCAGCGTCCCGGTCATGGACCGCCTCCCTCCGGTCGCAGGCGGGCCACGAGCTCGCCCCGGCTGCGGACGTCGGCCTTGGCGAACACGGACTTCAGATGGTCCTGCACGGTGTTGGGCGAGATGAAGAGGCGGGCCGCGATGTCGGCTGTGGACCGCCCGGCGATGACCTCACGGCACACTTCGCGCTCGCGAACTGTCAGGCCGTACGCCGCGAGCAGCAGCCCGAGCAGCTGGTCGCCGCGGGCCGGCTCGATCACGACCGCGACCTGGTCCTCGTCCTGGCCGATGAGCGGGCTGGCCTGCAGCAGCGCCCAGCTGCCATGCGCGTCGCGAACGCGGGCCCGGAAGCTGCCGCGGGTGCCGGCCCGAGCGCCAGTGGCCATGACCTGCATCATGACCATGAACCGGCCCGGGGCGATCTCGTCGAGCCGGTTCTTCCAGTCCCGCGCGGAGGGGGTTACAGCGCGAACGTCGCCGAGCGGACCGACGACCACGATGGCCGCGTGCCCGACGGGCGCCTGCCTACGCGCCTCCACCGCCACCGCCACGCGGGTCGCGGCGGCGATGGACGGGGCGACCGCAACGAGGAACTCGACCTCCCGGTCGGTGAAATCCCGGCCCGTCCGCACCATGCCCGCCGCGCCCCAGCAGGCCCCGTCGACGAGAAAGAGGATGCGCAGCTCACGGTCCAGCCCCAGCGGTCGCCACACGGTGTTGAGCCGCGCGCTGTGGTCGCGTTCGGCCTGAGCCAGGTCGGACAGCCTCGCTACCGGGTGGTTCTGGCGAGCCAACCCGGCGAAGGTGTGTGGCTCTGCGGCGGAGTACTCAGCCTGGGCCAGCAGGGGCTCGTACTGCGGCGGTATGCCGGTCGGTCCGCCGGTCATGCCGCTGATCACCAGGGTCTGCGGGTCGATGCTCGCCCAGCAGGTCAGCTCGGTGCTGACCTGCCTATCGATGATCGCGATGGCGCCAGCGTGCAGCGCGCCGACGCCAAGCCCCCCGGCCGCCATGGCCGCGATGTCCCGACGGGCGCAGTGGGCCCGGTCCTCCCACATAACGACAGTGTGGCACTCCGATGCCAGCCGAGCATTTCCCAGGATTCTGGGATCGACCCCTGGCCAGGACGCGCCCTAGCCTGCCGACTGTGTGGCAGAACGGGAGGTCGGACCCATGAGCGGGCTGGCCGAGCTCGCCGCGTTCGTCGGCGCGGTGGCGTATCTCGCGTCGGCCCCCCTTGAGATGTTCTTTTACGGCCGCCCGGGCGTCCGCCGGTTCCTCCATGTCCGTACCAGTTCCGTTGACGACGTGCGGCTCTGGGCCTTCGCCGTTGGCTTCCGCAACATGCTGGCGGGCCTTGGGACGCTGGTGGGTCTGCTCATCCTGCACGTCGGCGCCGAGCTCGTAGGCCGGACCGTTGTCCTCACCGCCTCCTGGTACATGCTGCTCGCCAGCCTCGCTATGGTCCTTTCGGACGCCCTCGGGTACTGGCACCCGCGAGGGGGCAGTATCCGGGGCACCGTTGGTTCAAGCCTGCCGCCGCTTGTGGTCCTGATCGCCTCGGGCATCGGGTGAGCCACGCGGCTGGTTGGGCTGGCCGCTCTCCACCTCGTCAGCGCAGTGCCCGAGCCGCCTGCCGAATCTCCCGGCCCGCGGCTGACCAGAACGACCCCCCGGTGATGGCCAGCCCGCCGATGGCGATGATTCCTACGGCAAGATCTACGCTCGTTCGGCCCTGCTTGGCCCAGTAGACGTCCTTGAGGTCCAGCAGCAAGGCGGCCTCGTCGACGATGAGTGCCGTCGAGCATCCGTAGCCCGCGGCAGAGACGAGCTCGTGGCGGCGCGGCTCGGTCCCGAAGATGGCGGCGGCACCGATGGTCGCCAGGCCGAGGATGCCGAGGTTGTAGTGGTGGAAATGTTCGCCGCCCAGGGTGATTCCCCCGCCGCGCGGTCCGTGCCCATGGCGGATCCAGTGGGTCAAGGCCCGGACGCCGACCCATGTCGTAGCGAACGATGCCCAGCTGACCACCTGGGTGCGGCGCTCGGGGGGCAGTTGATCGTGCCAGTGGTGGCGGATCCGTGCCGGCAGAGTGCCGATGCCCGTCTCGACGAGGTCGATAGCCACGGGCGAACCTTACGCGCCGCCACGGCATACGCGCGGGAAGTGGCAGCCGGACCGACCTGGTTCACCCAGGAGTACGGACCCTCTCGCGCATCATCGTCACCGCCTTGGCCGCGCGCGACGACCTGGTGTCCGCCTTCTTGGCCTCACCAACCCACCGTGCGTACTCCTTGCGATGTGTGAAGGACAGCCCCTCGTAGTAGCGCGCCGCGTCGGGCGCGCCCGCGAGCGCGTCGACCAGCTCGGCAGGAAGCTCGACCTCGCGGGGAGCGTCGTCCAGGGCCACCTCGACCCGCACGCGGTCGCCGACCCCTACGCCGAAGTCCCTCTGCTGGTCCAGCCGCAGCCCGATCCAGGCAACGCCCCCGTAGACAGCCGTGGTCGTGCGAAACGGCTCGTGCCCGTCGACGGTGACCGACACGGGCGCCCGGGCCCGGCCCAGCACCGCCTTGGGGTCGAACGGCAGCCGGATGCCGCACCCTGGCCCTTGATCGGCTGCCTCGAGAACCGCGTCGAAGGTCTCCATCCCGTCAGCATGGCCCGGCCTGCTCGCCTGAGCCAGGGGTTCAGCCGGGCGGAGCAACCCACGGGTGCTGAGGGGCCTCACCGGTAGCCGACGGCGAGTGCCGCGACGCCCGAAGGACGCGGGCCACCGTTGCTGGTCGCACGAGCGAGGAGGTCGGCTTGGCGAGGTTCAGCACGAGGTTGAGGGTCCGGGCGACGGACAGGTCGGTGTGGCCAGCGCGGATGACCCGCAGCACGTACCGGTTGAACAGGTCGGTGCCGCGTGCCTTAGGGCCAGTGGTGGCGGGATGCAGGAAGTCCGCGCCGACCGCAATGGACCAGGGCGTATCGAGAATGGCCGCAGCGCGTTTGTGGAACCGCTGCGGCAGCTCGGCGGACCCCACGGGCACAGTACGCAGGACCGCACCGAGCGCATCGGCCTGGATGGCTGCGCACGCCATGCCTTGCGCGTAGATCGGGTTGAAGCTGCATGCGGCATCGCCGACCGTGACCAGACCCGGAAGCAGGTGTACCAGCCTCTCGTAGTGTCGGCGCTGGCTCGACGGGAAGCGGTATGCCGCGACGGGCGATGTCGGCCTGGTGTGCTCGATCAGCTGGCCCACCGTCGGTGACAGCAGGCTGTGGGCGAACTTGAGGAAGCCGTCGTCGTCCGTTGGAGGGACCTCGCCGTGCACGCCGACGAGCGTTACCAGCCACCGGGCGCCCTCGACGGGCAGCACCGAACCACCGCGGAAACTGGCCGATGGGGTCGTGCCGCACACCGTGAAGGCCCCGTCGAAGTCGTCCGGACCGCGGGGCAGGAAGCGGCTGGCGTAGGCGCAGTCGATGACGACCTGCGAGATGGGTGGGACCAGCTCGCCGGACGACTCCAGCTGGTGGGCGATACGCGAGCTGCGGCCGGAGCAGTCCACCACGAGGTCGGCCTGGCGCTCGGCGCCGCCCGCCAGCACGCCCGTGACGCGCCCTTCTGCGACACACACCTGGCTGACCTGGACGCCATCCTCGATCCGCACCTGGCGCAGCTGGCTGACCCGGTGGCGCACTACCTGTTCAAGCAGCGGTCGGGTCATGCTGAGCACCGTCACACCCCAGTCGCCGCGAACCCGGTAGCCGCCGGCCTGGAAGAGCCAACCCCGTGACCCGTCGATCCAGACCGCGCCCTGGCGCTCGAGCTCGTCGTCAATGCCCGGGAACCAGTCGACCAGCCGGTCCAGCCCGGCGGACAGCAGCAGGTGCAGGTGGCGGCCCTGCGGGACATGGCCTCGGGGCTCGGGTGCGTCCTGCAGGTGCTCCCGCTCGAGCACGACGACCTCGTCGACGTGGTCCGAGAGAACGCGTGCGGTGAGCAGGCCGGCAATACTCGCGCCGACGACGACGGCGCGCGTTCTTGGCGAGCCCTGGGCCGGCATACTGGCCGCTCAGTCCCGCACCGGTTGGGGGCACCCGGCGTGCAGGGCCGTCTCAGCAGCCATCGCGGTCAGGCCGAGCCGACCGATCGCCATACCCGAAAGCATATGCAGGACCAACGCCGGTTGACGCAGGACGGACTGCCACCCCGTAGGGCACAATCCAGACATGTTGGTCACGGGCGACCGCTGATGGCAGCGCTGGAGCTGCCGCGGCCTGCCTTGCGCGGGCCGGCCAGTGATGCGCCGGGCGAGCTGTCGTAGGCCATCAGCAAGTCAGGGCGAGCCACTAGACGGCCAAGGGCAGGCGCCTTCGGGCAGGCGCCGTGACCGGTACTGACCGGCGGTCGGTCGAGGCGCCCGGCTCGGTGGTCGTGGTCTGGCGCAGCGGCGTGCTCGGCGTCGCGATCGAGGCGGGGCTGCAGGCGATGGGGTGGCAGACACCGGACGCGAACGGCACGGCCAGCGACGACGGCCGCGCGGCACCCGCCCAGGTCGTCGTCGTGGCCGACAAAGCGGCTTCCTGCCGACGCTGCCGGCACGAGGCCTGGGCTCACGTCCAGCAATCGCCGTGGGACTGCGCCGGTCGATCACATCGGTCGTCAGGGCGGTGGAGCAGGGTGTCGTCGTCGTGGTCGACGGCGACCAGCCCTTCGCGGCGCTGATGACCGCCCTGCATCACCTGCTGCTCGACTCGGTACCGCAGCCCGACCGGGCCGTGCTGCTGCAGCAGTTGCGAGGGCGCGCAGCCGAGGCGGGACGGCTGGCCGTCCTGACCTCCCGGGAGCGCCACGTCCTGGCCTTGCTGGCCCTCGGGCTTGGCGCTTCGGACATCGCCGACTCTGAGCACGTGTCCCTCACCACGGTGCGCAGCCACATCAGGGCAGTCCTGGCCAAGCTCGACGTGCGCACTCAGCTTGCCGCCGTCGCGATGGCCAGGCGCGCGGCATACCCCGACCGCCGTTCCCCCGACCCGGGCAACTTCATCAATTCTGACGATGCCATCAGGTCATAGCCCCTAAAGGGTGTGCATTGCACCGATTGGTGCAAACCCCTCGAAAGGAGCCAGACGGATGACCGACACGACCGGGGGACCGCAGTTCTACTCCGCGATCCAAGCCAGGGCCATGGCCGCCGTGCAGGACACCTTCAAGTCCCAGCTGTACCCCGTGCAGTACCCCGCCCAGGGCGACTTCACCTGGAACTGGCAGAACGCCAACCAGGTGTTCAACGACAGCACCTACCAGTACGTCAACGCGCTGATCTCCCCCGGCCAGGTGCCCGGGACCGTGGCCCTTTCCCCGGGCGGCGGCTTTGCGAACGCCTGGGTCACCGTCCTCAACGACATGACCTTCTCGCTCAGCAGCGCCGACCAGCAGTCGCTGGCGCAGGCCCAGTCGAACGCCTCGGTGCAGGCCGGGACGATCGTGACCGACTACCAGAACACGTACGGGACCATCACCGCCGCCCAGATGGCCAGCGCCGGGTTCACGACCAAGCAGGACTACGTCATCGGCTATGTGTTGGGCTCGCAGTGGAGCGGCGCGACCCCGCCGTTGACCTACAGCCAGATGACGGCGGCCCGTAACCTCAAGGCGCTGCTGCCCAAGGCGCCGGTCGGGGCCGACCAGATCATCACCGACGTCACCGTGTACCTCAACCTCATGCAGCCGGTCAACGGGCTCTCCGACCTGCTGCAGAACGGCACCTGGACGCTCGCGCAGCTGAAGAACAACGCGCAGTACCCGTCGGCGACCAACGGCGGCCTGCAGACCTTCAACCCCAACACCGGCGCCCCCGTCCCCGGGTTCAACGCGGGGTGGTCGATCCCCAGCCCGGTGTCCTCGATCACCAACGACCTGCAGAACACCGGTCGGACCATCGAGATCGGGCTGACCACCTCGTCCGCGTCCGGTGACAGCCTCGAGGTCAACGTCGAGGGCCAGGCCGGCTTCTCGGTCGGGTCCTGGCTGGAGTTCTCGACGGAGGCCAGCGCCAGCTACGACATGTCGAAGGCATCGGGGACGAGCACCGACTGCAGCGTCAGCATCAGCGTATGCCGGCTACTCGCTGGTGCCCGGCGGCTGCCGGCGCCCTGGCAGCAGGCCACGAACGTCGGGTTCTACTACCCGGACCCGGTGCGCCAGGCGGTCGCCAACACGGGTCAGGACGTCACGGGCTTCAAGTTCTTCGACTACGCCGCCGTACGAGCTGGCGTCCGTGTCCGCCCAGGGCAACTTCGGGGTGGTCACCGACCTGCTCATCACCAACTACCCGACGGTGACGATCACCTACGCGCACGCCGACTTCCAGAGCTTCTCCCAGAAGTGGGACGAGAAGGTCAGCGGCAACCTCACCCTGTTCGGCTTCATCAAGCTGGGCAGCTTCAGCCAGGGCGCGTACGGCAGCTCGTACTCGGAGGGCTCGGACAACAGCTCGTTCACCATCACCTTCAGCGCCTCCCCCGAGGTGACGAGCGTGCCGCAGAACCTCAAGACGGCATACGTCATCGGTGCCGCCGTCGCCAACCCCGGCGCCGCGAGCTGACCGCCTCGTCGAGGCGAGAAAGGAGCTGTCATGGCAATTCAGACCGCGCGATGGACGGGGTCATGAACAACCCGTTCCCAGGTGGCGGAGCCGCAATCCACAACGGTGCCGTCGCGGCCATCAATGCCCTCGTCTACGGCGGACTGTGGGGTGGAGCTGGCGTCCTCGTCGGAGGCGGGGCCGCCCGCCTGGACCTGCAGGGCTATACGGCTGCTGGGCAGATGAACCTGCAGGTCCAGGTCAACGGGGTCGGTGACCCGAGCACCCTGGCCACCGTCCTGGTGGCCAACACCTGTGTCGCGGCGAACCCCCCCAGCCCGCGCAGCGTCCCGCAACAGACCGAGATCGTGCGCAAGATCAAGAGCGCGCTCTTCGACAGCCTGCGCGACTTCGAGGCCGCCAACCCGCACGTCTACCTGGTCACCGGCGCCCCGTCCTCGTGATGGGTGCCCGCCAGCCGGCGCGCACTACCCACGCACGGCGGGGAGGGAAGCGCAATGCCAGCCCCCTCCCCGCCGCCGCGGGGACCTACTACGCCGCCCTCGCAGCTGCGGTCAACGAACAGATCGAGCCGGTGTACCACTGCACGGTCACGCTGGTCCAGTACCCCAGCCAGGGCGACTTCCCCTGGTACTACCAGAACGCTAACCAGGTCTTCAACGCCGCCACGTTCGGCTACATCAGCGCTCGGGTCATGCCCGGCGACGCCCCCGGCCTGGCGGCGCTCTCGGCCTCCGGTGGCTTCCCGAACGCCTACGCCCGGCTCCTGGCCGACCTGACGTTCTCGGCCGGGGCGGCGGGCCTGGGGCCGCCAACCTCGCTGCGCGACAACCAGTTCGGCGATCAAGCGCAGCTGATCACCGAGCTGCTGGACACCACGACGACACCCACCGCGAGCAACGGCGGGATGCAGACCGTCGACCCAGTCGACTGGCGAGGTCTCCTCGACCTGTCAGGTCGGGTATGCCGTGAGCACGCCGCTCGCGAGCATCCAGACCGCGCTGGCGGACCAGGACTGCGCACTCACCGTGACGCTCAGCGGCACCGGCGGGGCGGCGGTGCGCATCGTCTACCCCGGCTACACCATGGTGGCGGTGTCCTCCACGTCCTGGCAGCAGGCCACGGGAATTGGCTGGTTCTACCCCGACCCGGTCTCAGAGGCGTTCGAGAACGCCGGACACAACGTCGCCGGCTTCCAGTTCACCGACCCGCCGCCCTACCAGCCCGGTCCACCCACCGCCGGGGGTGACGTCGGCTGGCTCGTGAGCCTGCTCGTCAGCGCCCCGCCGCAGGTTTCGGTGTCCTCCTCGTCCGGCGCCCGGCCATCGACGGCCCAGGCCCGGGTCGGCGACGACATCCTGGAGGGCCTCACCCTGCTGGGGCTGCCGCCCCCTACCCGGTCGGTGGGGAGCACTCGCCTCGGCGACCAGCCGAGGGTCCCCCTGCTGCAGCAGACGGCATACGTCATCGGCGCCGTGACCGGGTTCCTCGGCCAGCCGTGAGCCCCGAGGCGTTGGTCAGGACCGCTTGCCGCCGGTCGCAATGTAGTCGGCCAGCTCCTGGCGCTGACGGCTGATCGACGCCGACGTGTGGTGGACCCGCATGATGACCGCGCGCATGAAGTCGTACAGCACGCGCGGGCTCTCCTCGATGAGTGGGGTGAGGTCGTGCACGTTGAAGAACAGCACGGACGCGTCGCCGAGCGCACAGCAGGAGACGGTGTGCTGGCTGCCGTCGATGAAGCTCAGCTCACCGACCAGGTCGCCCTCCTCCAACACGTGCAGGATGGTTTGCGGCCGGCTCTTGGTCGCCTCGCGGATGAGGGCCAGCCGTCCCTGGGTGACGATGTAGAACGTGCTGGCGTGCTGGCCTTTGTGGAAGAGGACCTGCTTGTCTTTCAGGTGCACCTCTTCCCCGGCGTGGCGCGCCAGCACCTCCGCACCCTCCCGGCCGATGTACTGGCCGACCGGGGCCTGGTAGATCGTCGTCGCGACGCGGTCGAAGGTGGTCTGGCTCATGCGCGTACTCCAGTCAGGCGGGTTCACGGATCGGGACACTACGGGGGGAACAGGTGTATGCCGTTGCCGCAGCCAGGTTGGCTTCCGCCGCCGGCGTAAGGCCGACGGACAGCTCCCATTCGTACCCGCGAATGGCGAGCACCAGGGACGTCGGGAACGCGCTCGAAGCACAGTTCGCAGGTGGCCAGCACCGACGGGACCGACAGGGCGTGCGAGGTGAAGCTCACGTCCAGATGAGGGAGCGGGCGCTGCACCTCGAAGGACTCGACGGCCGGGTCCTTGGTCGAGTCGACGAAGAGCACCGCCCGGACCCGGGCCAGCAGGTCGGCGTCCTCCAGCACCAGCTGGTACCCGCGGACCAACCGTGCTCGGGGGCACAGCCTGCTCTCCTCGAGCCAGTCGATGAACGCCCAGCCCAGCCCGTCATCTTGGCGCCCGACGTTACCGATCCCGTAGATGAGGCAGGACGGGTCGTCGAGGGTCGCGAGCAGGCTGTCGGGCACCTCAGCGCACCTTTTCCTGCACCAGCCGCCCCTCGGCGTCGTAGACCGAGACGATAAGCGGCATCTGGCCCAGGGCGTGCGTGGCGCAGCTGAAGCAGGGGTCGTACGCGCGGATCCCCACCTCGACGGCGTTCATCATGCCCTCGGTGATCTCGACCTGGCCGTCGAGATACTCCTCCGCGACGGCACGCACAGTCCGGTTGAGCACCTGGTTGTTCTGGGTCGTCGCGACGATGAGGTTGGCGAAGGTGACCGCCCCGTCCGGGTCGGCCCGGTAGTGGTGCAGCAGGACGCCTCGGGGGGCCTCGACGACCCCGATGCCCTCGCCGGTCCAGGCGTCGGCGGGCGGGGAGACGACCAGGTCGTCGACGAGCAGGTCCGGGTCGTTGAGCAGGTCCCGCACCACCTCGGCCGCGTGGATGATCTCGATGGCCCTGGCCCAGTTGGTGTGCAGGGTCATGGTGTTGGCCCGACCCGGGGTGTAGGCGTGGAAGCGCTCGAGTGCTTCGGCCGCGCGGGGGGTGGTCATCGTCCCGGTGACGTTGAGGCGGGCCAGCGAACCGACCCGCACGCAGCCGGCCTCGCGCCCGAACGCCTTGAGGAAGGGGAACTTCATGTAGCTCCACGGCTCGACTGCCTCGGACATGTGGTCGAGGTAGTCGTGGTAGTCGAACTCCTCGACGACGTTCTTCGCCTCGTCGACGACCCGGAGCCGGCCATGGTAGTAGTCCACGTCGCCGGCTCCGTCGACCAGGCACATGCTCAGGGCCGGGACCTTGGCGAACTGGTCCACCTCGTCGCGGTGCTTCTCGTGGAAGTCGTAGAAGACGTTGAGGCCGTCCTCGGCATACTGCATGACCTCGTCGATGGACGGGATGCTAGCGTCGCCATGCAGGAAGCGGTCCCGTTCGGCCACCGTGAGGCACTTCTGCACGCCGCCCGGCACGCCGAGCAGCCCGTGCATGCGCTTGCCGAAGACAGTGGTCAGCAACTCCTGACCCCACTTGCGCAGCATGACGACCCGCTTGACGAGGGCGGGGTCGGCCTCGATGAGGCCGAGGACGTTGCGCTGCTCGGGCGGCGCGTCCATCCCGAAGAGCATCTCGGGCACAACGAGGTAGAAGTAGGCCGTCGCGTGCGACTGGAGCATCTGGGTGTAGTGCCCGAGCCGGCGCATCTTCTCGGCCGTCGGCGAGATGCCGTGCACCGCGGTGGCGCCTGCGCCGATGATGTCATCGAGGACCTTGGCCCCGGCCAGGTGGTGGCTGACGAAGCAGATGCCGCAGATCCGCTGCAGCAGCACCGGGGCCTCCCAGTAGGGGTGGCCCTGGACGAACTTCTCGTATCCACGGAACTCGACGACGTGCAGCCGCGCGTCGACGACCTGGTTGTCGTCGTCGAGGTTGATGACGACCTTGCCGTGGCCCTCGATCCGCGTGATGGGGTCGATGACGAGCTTTCGGCTCATGAGCATGGCCTCCGGTCAGTCGAAACGGGTGAGCTTGCGGGGTAAGGAAACTGGACGACCGTTGACGAGGTCGTCGAAGACCGCGAAGACAGCGTCGCCGCTGGGCGGACACCCGGGGAGGAAGTAGTCCATGTGGACAACCTCGTGGCAGGGGAACACCTTGGTGGTCAGCCGGGGGATCTCCGGGTGCCCCGGGATGACCGGATCGGCCCCTTCCACCGCGGTCGGGCTGTCGAGGTATGCCGTGGCGAGCACCTCGGCGAGGGGGTAGGTGTTGCGCAGCGAGGGCACGCCGCCCCATATCGCGCAGGCTCCGACCGAGATGAGGATGTCGCAGTTCTCGCGGAAGTGCACCAGGGTCTCGATGTTCTCCTCGTTCGCCACCCCGCCTTCGACGAACCCGATCGCACATCGCTCGGGGATCCGCTTGATGTCGGTCAGGGAGGAGCGCAGGATCGTGACCTTGTCCAGCAGGGGCAGGATGCGCTCATCCATGTCGAGGATGGACAGGGTGCAGCCCCAACAGCCGCAGAGCGAGATCGTCGAGATCTTGATCTTGCCTTCGCGATGGGCCGCCTGCTCGGCCGGAAACGCGGTCCGCGGCAGGTCGTGCGAGAAGGTCCCGGGGTCAGTGCGATCGGTCACGGTTGCATCCCTCCCAGCGAGCGGGACCGCACCGAGCGGACCTCGAACCGGCGCGCCCCGATCGGCGTGTCGTGACCTACTCGCTTCTCGAGGATGGCCCCGACCGGACAGATGCTCACCGCCTCCTTGACCTGCTCGTCGGTCATGGCGTTCGCCAGCTCGGTGTCGATCTCGATGCGCGCAGCCGGCCCGCGGTGGCTGATCGAGAAGACCTTGCGCCCGCTCTGCTGGTCGTGGATGAGCTCGACGCAGCGCTGGCAGAAGATGCAGCGGTCCCGCTCCAGCCAGATTCGCTGCGCGCTTGGGTCAGCCTCTCGCACCGGGTACCGGTAGGGGAAGCGGGCCGAGGTCATCCCGACTTCGTACGCGACGGCCTGCAGCTGACAACGGCCGCTCTTTTCGCAGCTGGGGCAGTTGTGGTTGCCCTCGACGAACAGAAGCTCGACGATGGCCCGGCGCATGTCTTCCAAGTCCGGTGTGTTGACCTCGACCACGAGTCCGTCGCGCGCCCGGATCGTGCAGGCCGCCATGACCTGCCCGTTGACCCGCACCGAGCAGACTCGGCAGGTGCCGATGCTCGGCTGGTTCGGCAGCGAACAGATGGTCGGGATGTAGATCCCGTAGGCGGCCGCGGCGACGACAAGGGTCTGGCCTACCTCGGCATCGACGGCCTCGCCGTCGATGGTCATCTGCACCCTCATGAGGTTTGCCTCCCGCCGTTCGTGCTGCCGTCACCTTGACCACCGAGCGCGGCAGCGAGGTCGAAGGACGGCAACAGAGCCGTCGTCTCCTTCACCAGGCGCGAGCGGTAGAGCTCGGGGAACTTCTCCATGGTGGTGAGGACCGGCTTCGGCGACGTGCCGCCGAGGCCACAACGGCTCATCGCCTTGACCATCGCGCCCCACTGGACGATGTCGTCGAGGTCGTGTTGGGAGGCCCGCCCCTCGATGACGAGGTCGAGCTTGTCCCTGATGGCGACATTTCCCACCCGGCACGGCGTGCAGATGCCGCACGACTCGCCGATGAAGAACTGCAGGTAGTCACGGGCGATCTCCAGCAGGTCGCGGTCCTTGTTGAAGATTGTCATCGCGCCATTGCACGACAGGTCCTCGTAGGCGATCTGGCGGTCGGCCTCGGTCGCGACGTTGACGCACTCCCCCGACGGCCCGCTCACCTGGACGGCCCCGGGATCCCGTGCCCCCACGCGCTCGAGGACCTCGCCGAGCGAGACCCCCCACTCGATCTCGTAGATGCCAGGCCGGCTGCAGTCGCCGGCCACCGACAGCAACCGGGTTCCGGAAGACTCGGACGTCCCGAGGCTGGCCAGCCAGTCGTTGCCCTCCTGCACGACGCTGGTGAGGGTCGCGAACGACTCCACGTTGTCGATGCACGTCGGCATCCCGCGGTAGCCCTGTTGCGCCGGGAAGGGCGGCTTCACCCGCGGGGACCCGCGCCGGCCCTCGCAGGACTCGATGAGGGCGGACTCTTCGCCGCACACATAGGCGCCGGCGCCCATCTGGATCCTGATGTCGAAGTGGAACCCCCGTCGGCCGGCGATGTCCTGCCCGAGCAGCCCTTCCTGGCGCATCGCCTCCAGCTGGGCCTCCAGGTAGTCCTTGAGATACCAGTACTCCGCCCGCAGGTAGACGATCCCCTCCGAGCCGCCGATGGCGAACGCGCAGATGACCATCCCGACGAACACCTGCTTGGGCGAGCGGGTCAGCAGCACCCGATCCTTGAAGGTGCCCGGCTCTCCCTCGTCGGCGTTGCAGATGACGTACTTGGGCGTGCCAACCGCGGCACTGCACAGCTGCCACTTGAGCCCGGTGAGGAACCCCGCGCCGCCTCGACCGCGCAGCCCGGACTCCGAGATCGACTCGACGACCTGCTCAGGCTGCAGCACCAGGCAGTCCCGCACCAGCGCTCGGTAGTCTGCGGGGCGCCGGAAGAAGACCGGCCCTCTGGTGCGGACGTTGGACTCGACGAGGGTCTCGACGTACTCCAGCTCGTCGGTGGGCAGCCCGGCCGGGTTGGCGATCTCGGCGGCGGTCCGGCCCGCCTTGAGCTGCTCGACAATGTCGGCGACCTTGCCCGGTCGTAACCGGGTGAAGACCACCTTGTCGATGAGCATCGCCGGTTCCTGGTCGCTGAGCCCGATGCACGGGGTGGTGTACAGGCCGAACATGCCGGTGGGGTCGGTGCCTCCGAACATCGCCCCGGTCTCGCGCTCGAGCGCCTCGCGGACCGCCTGGCCGCCGTTCATCTTCGCGACGACGGTGTCTGCGTAGTAGATCCGGTGGGTGCCGGCAGGTTGGTCGTGGAAGAAGTGGTAGTAGGTCGCGGTCGACCACACCTCCACCGGTGACACGCCCAGGCCCGCCGCCAGCTCATCGAGAGCCTCCCTGGGCAGGTAGCCGCACTCGTCCTGTATCTCCCAGAGCTGGTCTAGCAGCCGGGTGCGGTCGGAGCCGTACTTAATGAGTACTTCATTGACGTTCGCTGCCACGCCGGCTCCATCGCTCGTTGTCCGATACCGGGCACATGTCGGCCGCGGCTCGCGACAAGACGGACAGTACTTTGGTACGTTCAGATGTTACTCGCGAGTAACGCTAGCCCAACACGACCGTGTCGGGTGTCGGGCAAACCCCCGAAGCGGCCGCTGCGCGCTAGCCGGTCGGGCTGGGTCGGCCAACGGTCGCCCGGGCGATGATCAATGCGCATCGCGGCAGATCTGCCGTGGGGCGGCAGCTATGTCTGCCGCCACACCCAACAACTGCCGCCACACCGAACACTGACCGGAGCGACCTAGCTCGGGGTGACTACCTCTTGTAACCGTCCGAAGGTGTAGTAGGCGGCACAGGCCCCCTCCGACGACACCATGCAGGTGCCGATCGGCGTGGCCGGGGTGCAGGCCGTGCCGAAGACCCGGCACTCCCAGGGCTTGAGCAGCCCACGCAGGACGTCGCCGCACTGGCACGCCTTCGGGTCGGGCACCCGGGAACCCGGGATTGCGTAGCGCTCCTCGGCGTCCCAGTCGGCGTAGTCGGCATGCACCTTCAGGCCTGAGCTCGGGATCGTCCCGAGACCGCGCCATTCGAACTCCGGGCGGACCTGGAAGGTCTCCGCGAGCAGGGCCAGCGCCTGCGGGTTGCCTTCCTTGCGGACCACCCGGGCGTACTGGTTCTCGATCTCGCAGCGGCCCTCGCGCCGCTGAGTGAGCAGCATGTGGACCGACTGGAGGATGTCCAGCGGCTCGAAGCCGGTGACGACGAGCGGCTTGCCGTAGTCGTCGGCGACGAAGCGATAGACCTCGGTGCCGACGACGGTGGAGACGTGGCCCGGCCCGATGAAGCCGTCCAGTCGCAGCTGGGGGAGTCCAGGATCGCCGTGATCGGCGGCACGATCGTCACGTGGTTGGAGAACACCGAGAAGTTGCGCACCCCCAGCGCCTTTGCGCGCGTGAGGGTTACAGCCGTCGACGGCGCGGTTGTCTCGAACCCGACGGCGAAGAAGACGACCTCGCGCTCCGGGTTGTCCACGGCGATCTTGAGCGCGTCCAGCGGGGAGTAGACGATCCGGCAGTCCGCGCCGCGGGCCTTGGCGTGCAGCAGGGCGCCCTGCGAGCCGGGGACACGCATCATGTCGCCGAAGGTCGTGAAGATTACACCCGGCTGCGCGGCCAGCCAGATGGCGTCGTCGACCCGGCCCATGGGGATGACGCAGACCGGGCACCCTGGCCCGTGGACGAGGTCGACGTTGGCGGGCAGCAGGTGCTCGAGGCCGTGCCGGTAGATCGTGTGGGTGTGCCCACCGCAGATCTCCATGAAGGCGACCGGGTCGGTGCCGGCGATGCTCGCGATGGACGAGACCAGCGCACGGGCGGCGGCCGGGTCGCGGAACTCGTCGACGAACTTCATGCCCTGGGCTCCTGACTCACAGGTTGCTCGAGCGGAACGAGTCGACCTCGTCGCGGTAGTCGCGGCCCATGGCCGCCAGCGCCCCCAACGTCGCGGCAGCCTCGTCCTCGTCGATCTTGGCCATGGCGAAACCGACATGCACGAGCACCCAGTCGCCGGGGTGCACCCCTTCGTCGGCGAGCAGCCGCACCGACACGGTCCGCTGCGCGCCGGACACCTCGACCTTGGCCAGGAACTCGTCGCAGTCGACGAGGTCAACGACCTGGCCGGGAATCCCCAAGCACATGTGCGCCTCCTGCGCTGAACCTCAGCAGATTCGCGGGAGCGGGTCTCCCACGAGCATGTCCACGAGCCGGGTGCCGCCGAACGAGGTGCGCAACGCGACGATTCCGGCCGGATCGGCCACGATCTCGCCGACTACGGCAGCGTGACTGCCCAGTGGGTGAGCGCGCAAGGCTGCGAGAGCGACATCACACTCCTCGGCGGGGACGACCGCGACGAGCAGACCCTCGTTGGCGACGTACAGCGGGTCGATGCCCAGCAGGTCGCATGCCCCGCGGACGGTAGGCAGCACCGGCAGCGCCTCCTCCTCCAGGACGACCCCGACTGCGGCGCTTCGCGACAGCTCGTTGCACACCGTGCCGACCCCACCCCGGGTGGCGTCGCGCATCCACCGGGTGCCCGGCGCCGCGGCGAGCAGGTCGGCAACCAGGCCGGCGAGCGACGCAGTGTCCGACGCGATGTCGGCCTCGATGGCCAGGTCGCCCCGGGCGAGCAGCACCGCCATGCCGTGCCGGCCCATGGTCCCGGACAGCAGGATCGCGTCGCCGGGCTGGACGAGACCGGCGCCGAGCTCGCGGCCCGGCGGGAGGGTCCCCAAGCCGCTCGTGGTGACGAACATCCGGTCGGCCGCGCCCTTGGGGACGACCTTGGTATCACCCGTCACCAACGCCACACCGGCTGCCTCCGCGGCGGCCCGCATGTCCTGGACAACCGCGCGGAGCTCGTCGATCGGCAGACCCTCCTCCAGAACGAAGGCCACCGAGAGCCAGCGGGGGACCGCGCCCATGACGGCGAGGTCGTTGACCGTGCCGTGCACAGCGAGATCCCCGATCGACCCACCCTCGAAGCGCAGCGGCGTCACCACGAACGAGTCGGTGGTGAAGGCGAGCCGTTCGCCGCCCGGCACCGGCAGGATTGCGCTGTCGCCGAGGGGGTCCAGCAGTGGGTTGGCGAACGCGCCGAGGAAGACCGCGTCGAGCAAGGCGGCCGAGGCCGATCCGCCAGCGCCGTGGGCAAGCGTGACGACGTCGTCGGTCAGTCGCGGCTGACGCCGACGAAACGCCTCGGCCCGGTCGTATGCCGCGCCCTCGTCGCGTGGCGGCCCCTGACGCGTCTCGCCGGTCATCAGCGGCCTTCCTGCGGCGTCCTCATGGGCCGCTCACTCTACTGCCCTGGCGACGCAGGTGAGCCAGGCCCACGGCAGCCTGGCCCAGGGACAGCCCGCCGTCGTTGGGCGGGACGAGTCGGTGAGTTAGCGCCCGCAGGTCGCGGGTGGCGAGGGCGGCGACGGTCAAGCCGGTGAGCAGCCGGTTCTGGAAGACGCCCCCGGTCAGGCCGACGACTCGAGCCCCAGGTTCGGCTTGGGCGGCGAGCTCGGCGGCCCCGTCGGCGAGGGCGACGTGGAAGGCGTAGGCGAGCTCCCCAGGGTCCGCGTGCTCCCGCACGGCCGCGTCGACACCAGCGAGCACGGGCCGCGGGTCGAGGACGGCCACTCCCGCCGGGGTGGCCCCGACCGGCATACCGAGGCCCCAGCGCTCGAGCAGGGCGCGGTTCTGGTATGCCGCGTGGCCCGGCCGCACGCTCACCCACCGGGTCGCTCGAGTCTCCAGCTCGATGGCGGCCTGGGCCTCGTAGGTGACCCGGTGGCGGACGCCGAGCAGCGCGGCGACCACGTCGAAGAGCCGCCCGACGCTGCTCGTGGCCACCCAGCCCGCGCTCGTGCCCGGCAGCGCCGCAAGCAGCCTCGCCTCACGGTCGGTGAGCTCCTCAGCGACCGGCGTTCCCGGGGCGAGCGGCATACCGGCTGCGGCCATCGCCGCGGCGGCCAGGCGCACAGGATTGCGCACCCCGGCGTCCCCACCCGGCAGCGGCAGCGTGCCCAGGTGGCCCACGCGATCGCAGCTCGTGCCATCGTCGCCGAGCCGCAACAGCTCTCCGCCCCAGACCGTGGCGTCACAGCCGTACCCGGTGCCGTCGAACACCAGGCCCACGAGCGGCTCGGCGAGCCGCCCGTGCTCGGCGGCGAGGGCCGCGAGGTGGGCGTGGTGGTGCTGCACGTCCAGCAAGGGCACGTCGAGCGCGGCGCTACGGGCCGTGGCCCAAGCGCGGCTGCGGTATGCCGGGTGCAGGTCGGCGACGACGAGGTCCGGGATGGCCCGGTGGAACCGTTCGGCCTGGGCCAGGGCCCGTTCGTGCGCGGCATGGCTCTCGAGGCTGCCGAGGTCGCCGACATGGGCCGAGACGAACCCCAGTCCGTCGCGCACCAGCGTGAAGGTGTTCTTCAGCTCGGCGCCGGCAGCCAGGACCACCGGCCCGCGTCCGTCCCCCGGCTCGGCCAGCTGCATGGGCAGCGGGGCGTACCCGCGCGAGCGCCGCACCGGCAGCGGCTGGTCGGCGACGTCGAGGGTCATGACCGAGTCCTCGCAGGGCACCGCGATGGGCCGGTCGTGCGTGAGGAACAGGTCGGCGATGCCGCCGAGCCGCGCCAGCGCGTCCGCGTCGTCGACACAGAGTGGCTCGCCGCTGCGGTTGCCCGAGGTCAT
Source organism: uncultured Actinomycetota bacterium (assembly GCA_963724925.1). Lineage (GTDB taxonomy): Bacteria > Actinomycetota > Actinomycetes > Actinomycetales > Dermatophilaceae > Phosphoribacter. The sequence goes on from CAVRXF010000055.1 coordinate 115,712, forward strand.
GACGAGGGCCGGTCGGGCGTTGGCGCCCTGCATGAGCAGGACGTGGACGGGCGAGTACGGCAACAGCAGCCCGAGGTCGTCCAGCCCGGGAGCGACCAATTCGCAGACCAGCGAGGACGCGGGCCGGCGTCGGGGGACGATGACGATGGGCCGCGCTGCGCTGCCCAGCAGCCGGGTTGCTCCCTCGCTCAGCTCGGCGAGCGACTGTACCGTGCCCAGATCGGCGGCGAGTACGGCGAAGGGCTGGTCCGGGCGGTGCTTGCGCTGGCGGAGCCGGGCGACGGCCTCGGGGTCGCTGGCATCGCAGGCGAGGTGGTAGCCGCCGATCCCCTTCACCGCGACGATCCGGCCGGTGGCGAGGGCCAGCTGGGCTGCGGCGAGTGCCTCGTCCGGGTCTGCGGTGAGCAGGGTGCCGTCCGGCGCCCGGGCGGCGATCGTCGGCCCGCAGTCGTGGCAGGCGACCGGCTGGGCGTGGTAGCGGCGGTTGAGCGGGTCGGCGTACTCGGCCGCGCAGGCAGGGCACATGGCGAACGCCGCCATCGTCGTCGCCGGCCGGTCGTAGGGTAGGTCCAGGGTGATGGTGAACCGGGGCCCGCAGTTCGTGCACGTGATGAACGGATGGCGGTACCGCCGGTCGGCGGGGTCGGCCAGCTCGCGTAGGCAGTCGGCGCACGACGCTGTGTCCGCAGCGACCAGCGTGCGTCGGCCGGGGTCGGCCGCGCTGGCGACGATGGTGAAGCCGGCGACGCCGGTCGGCGACGCAGGGCGTGAGCGGACGGTTTCGACGACGGCCAGGGGCGGCGCATCCGTGCGGATCCGCTGCGTGAAGGCGGCGACCGACTCGGGTTCTCCCTCGACGTCGACGTGGACGCTGGAAGACGTGTTCGAGCACTCCCCGGCCAGTCCCAGCTCGCTGGCGAGGCGGGCGAGGAACGGACGCATGCCCACGCCCTGCACCAGCCCCGTGACCACGATCTCCAGGCGGATGCGCTTCTTCATCACCGTGAGTGTGCCCTGCCACGGTTGGTTCGTGGGAATCGTCGTCACGTGCCACCCTGTGGGCATGCACGAGCTGTCGTTGTGCCAGTCGATCTACGGGATCGTCGAGCGGGCCAGCGAAGGACGTCAGGTGATCGCCGTCGAGCTGGCGATCGGACAGCTTCGCCAGGTCGTCCCGGACACGCTGGTCCATTGCTGGCGGCTGATCACCGAGGAGACCGCCCTGGCCGGTTCGCGCCTGGACATCGACCACATCCCGGTGTCGCTGCGCTGCCGCCGCTGCCTGGGCGAGACCACCATGGACGACGAGGTGTCCATTGCCTGCGGACGCTGCGGGTCCGTCGACACGACGGTGATCGGCGGTGAGGAGCTCCTCGTCACAGCGGTGGAGGTCGAGGACGAGGACGAGGTAGCCGAGACCGCAGCACGGCAGGAGGGAGGGTAACCATGGGACGGTTCCACCGGCACGGCGACGGGAGCATTCACGAGCACCACGAGCAGCCACACGAGAGCGACCTCGGCGACCACTCGGCATACCGCACCGGCGTCGAGCGGGTCCAGGTGCTGGAGCGGGTCTTCGGCGAGAACGACGCGGCAGCCTCGGCAAACCGAACCGCCCTCGACACGGCGGGCGTTTGCTGCGTCAACGTCATGTCTTCGCCCGGGGCGGGCAAGACGGCGCTGCTGGCGGTCACGCTCGGGCATCTTCGGGAGAGCGGGAAGCGAGCCGGCGTCGTCGTGGGCGACATCGAGACCTCGCTCGACGCCGACCGGCTGGGCGGGATGGGCGCGCAGGTGAGCCTGGTGAACACCGCGGCCGGGTTCGGCGGGGAGTGTCATCTCGACGCGCCGATGGTGGCTCGCGGGCTGCGCGGGCTGGACCTGACCGGTCTTGACGTGGTGCTCGTGGAGAACGTCGGCAACCTGGTCTGCCCGGCCGAGTTCGACGTGGGCGCGCACCACAAGGTCATGGTGTCCGCGGTGACCGAGGGTGAGGAGAAGCCGCTGAAGTACCCCGTGATGTTCCGGTCGGTGGAGCTGGTCCTGGTGAACAAGATCGACCTGCTGCCGCACCTGGACGTCGACCTCGAGCTCTTCGAGCGCAACGTGCGTGCGGTGAACCCGACGGCCACGATTCTGCAAGTGAGCGCCCGGACCGGGGCAGGTCTGCACGACTGGTACGCCTGGCTCGGCGCCCGCATCGGCTGCGCATAGCGGCAGGGGGAGCGCCAGCAGCACACTTGAGGGGTGACCCCCTATCGCGAGGTGACCCCCCTCGCCGGTCCCGAGGCGTTCGAAGAGGACAGCCGCGGCGCGCGGATGAGCCAGGCGGCCATTGTCCTGGCCGTTGGCGCCGCCGTGGGCGGTGGCCTGCAGCGGGTGCCGGAACCGGACGCGCTCGGCCTGCCAGCAGATCTGGATCGGATCGAGCGCGCGCAGCCGCTCACGGTGCAGGACGCCATCCGAGACCTGGACATCGACCTGCCCTCACACCTGCAACCTGCCCTGCGCCTGCCACTTGCCACCAGCGCTGCGCTCGCCCGCCGGCTCGTCGAGCATCCCGAAACCCAGACCGCCGCTGCTCTCGTGGAGGCGAGCCTGCACAGCGACAGCCCGCTCGTGCGGACCTCGGCAGCCGTCGCCGCGCTGGACACGACCGGCCCCCGTGAGGACGTCGTGGCGCGGTTGGCCGAGGGAGCGCGGCACCGCGACGAGCTCACCCGGGACCTCGGGCGAACCGGACTCGCCCGCGTCGACCCGCAGCACGCTGTCCTTCGTCACCTGGCGGGACGCCCCTCGCCGCTGACCGGCACCGATCGCCCGTCGCACACGGCGGTCCTCACCCACGGCACGTTCGCCGCGCGGACGACGTGGTGGCAACCCGGCGGGAGCTTGTTCACGTACCTGGACGGCCTGGCGCCGCCGCTGCACATGCACGACCCGAGCTTCGGCTGGAGTGGCCTCTATTCGGACGCGGCCCGGGCGCTGGCGGCGGATCGGCTGCTCGCCTGGACCGCCGACCAGGCTCTGGCGCAACCGGACTTCTTCGCGCACAGCCACGGCGGCACCGTGGCCAACCTCGCCACTGGGAGGGGTCAGAGCTTCGAGCGGCTCGTCCTGCTGAGCTGGCCGGTGCACGAGCAGTGGTTCCCCGACTTCACCAGGGTGCAGCGGGTGCTCGACATCCGGGTGCATATGGACCTGGTGATCCTCGCGGACCGTGGCGGTCAGACGTTCCAGCCGCCAGCAGCGCACCAGGGCATGGTGGCCTCGTATATCAACGGCTGGTTCGACCACGGCGCGACGAACGACCCCGGCTACTGGGAGCGATACGACCTACCGGCGAAACTGTGAGCGCAGCGCGCTCGGCCAAGCTCCTCGTCACCGGTTCCGCATGGCTGGTCACCGGTCTGGGATCGGCAGGACGCAGCCTGGTCACGGCGGTCTGCGACGGCGACGAGGACGAGCAGGCCGTCGCCGGGATGCTGCTGGTCAGAGGGGGTGATCGGTCGTTGGCACTGATCGAGGAGGGGCTAGCCGCTGGGTCCGGGTCGCCCACGCTGGTTGACGTCCTGGCCAGCATCGCCACCGCCAAGGCCCGCGCCGCGCTGGTTCGCGCCACGCAGGCACCCCAGCCCGAGATTGCCGTCGCAGCCGCGGACGCGCTGCAGACCCTCGACGAGCTGGGCCCGCAGGGCTGACGCTAGAGCGAGGCTGCCAGGATCTCGCGCAGCTCGTCGTCGGTGAGCTCGACGGGGTTGGCTCGCATGCTGCTGGCTCGTTTGGCCGCGTCGACCACGTCTGGGACCAGCGCTGCATTGAAGCCGGATGCGCCAAGTCCCGGGACTGACAGGGACGTTCTCATGGCCTGCAGCCAGGCGATGGCGTCCTCAGCTGATGACTCGGGCCGACTGGTCAGCAGGGTCGCGACCTCGGCCATGCGCGGCAACGCCGGGTGCTCCCGCGCCCTGGCGCGCAGAGCGCGTAGGTTGACGTCCATGACCGCGGCGAGCAACGCCGCGCAGACCGCGCCGTGCGGTGCGCCCAGCCGGGCCCCGATGGCTGCGGCAAAGCCGTGCACCGCGCCGAGGCCGGAGTTCGCCAGGCACAGCCCGCCGAACAGGCTGGCGAGAGCCAGGTCTTCTCGCACGTCGGGCTCGCCCATCTCATGCGTCCACCCTCGCGCCAGGGACCGCGACGAGCGGCGCATCCCGTCGCGGGCCAACGCGTCGGTGAATGGGTTGGCGCGCAATGACAGGAACGGTTCGATCAGCTGAGAGAGCGCATCCATCCCGCTGGAGGCGATGACCGGTCGAGGAAGTCCGGCCAGCAGGTCCGGGTCGACCACGGCGACCTTGGGCAGCAGGTGCGGGCTGCGCAGGCTCGCCTTCACCCCGTCCCCGGACAGGACCGCGTTGCGGGTCACCTCCGAACCGGTTCCCGCAGTCGTGGGGACCGCGACACACGGCAGCGCGGGCCGAGTCAGCGGACGCCCGGCACCGATGACCTCGAGGTGCTCCATGGGGTCGCTGCCGGACCCAGCCAGGGCCGCAACCGCCTTCGCGACATCCACGGCGCTGCCCCCGCCGAAGCCGAGCACGCCGTCGCTGCCGGACTCGGCCAGCGCCGCGAGCGCCCCTCGAACCAGCTCGACCGACGGCTCGCCGGCGACCGAGAACCGCGCGACCGGCATACCGGCGTCTTCCAGGGCCGCCGCCGCCGCGGCGGACCGCGAGCGGGTTCGCCCGGTGACCAGCAAGACCCGGGTCACGCCCAGCCCTGCCAACGCCTCTGGCACCTCGCTGGCCCGGCCGGCGCCGAACCGGATGTCCGCCGCCGTCACGACGTCGAGGCGAACCGCCACCGCGCTACCAGTCCGCGTCGTCGGGCGAGCGGTTCACATACCGGGCGTTCTCGCGCGGCCGCGCCATCATCGGCGCTACGGCGTCGCGCCACGTCTGGTAGTGGGTCGTGCCCTTGTGGGCCGCAGCTGCGGACTCGTCGCGGTAGACCTCGACGAGCAGGAAGTGGTTAGGGTCGCTGCGGTCACCCAGGACGTCGAAGCGGACCACGCCGCTCTCAGCACGGCTCGCTCGGGCGTTCTGCTGCGTCGCTCCGAGGAAGGCGTCAACACTGGCCGGCAGCACCGCGACGTCGACATGCACGATGAGCAGGCTGTTGGGCATGGGGCGAGCGTAGCGGCGGGCGCTCGGCACCGGCCCGCGCAAAGGCCTTGAGTTTGGCGGTTGCTCCAGGATGCATCATGGAACAACCGCCAAGTCGTTGAGTTTGTCGAGCGGGGGCGAACGGCCGGCTCAGGCCGCGGCCGCGTCAGCCGCGGTCTCGGGCTCGTCCTTGGCGGCCCGCAGCCCGGGGTAGGGCGTCCACTCGCCCAGTGGCTGAGCCAGCCGGTCGGCGAGGATGTGCAGGGTGTGGGGGTGGTTGGCCATGCCCCAGTGGCTGGAGAGCACCTCGATGTTCTCGACCTGCGGGCCCTCGGGCTCACAGACATGCTTCGAGTACGTCATGCCGTCGGTACGCGAGTAGATCACCGTGGACGGCACCGGGAGTGGGTCCGCGGCAGGCCCCAGCTCCTTCGGGTACCACACGGCGGTGCGAGCGCTGCCCATGTTGACGACCTGGCGGACCTTCTCCGGCATCGCCTGAGCGGTCAGTCGGGTGAAGGCGCCGCCCATGCACCAGCCGGCCAGGGTGATCGGCTCGCGATACTGGGCGTAGAGCTTCTCGGTCTCGCCCATGATGATCTCAAGGATCGTCGTGGGCTTGCGAAGCATCGTCGTCATCGGCGGCGTGTGCGTGTGATGACCGATGCGGGTGAGCACCCGCCGCATCTGGTTGGTGCCGATGTTCGTGCTCAGCGCACCGGTGACGACGAGAATCGGACGACCCTGCGGCGCCTGCTGGCGCACGAGCAGCGGCGTCGCCAGCGTCAGGGCGCCGTTCTCCACGAGCATGCGGGAGGGTTCCAGGACGGTGAAGAAGCCGGGACTGGTCAGGGCGGTGGGGACACTGTCGGGGATGATGCTCATGGTTACCTCGCTCGGCGGAGAGATGGTTCGGAGTATGCCGGGAGGTCAGGTTTGTGGGGCGGTTGGTGTGACATCCTGAACGCTCCGCTTGATATGCCAAGCATGACAGGCCTTGCGCTCACGCGCTAGATCCCTAACCGTTGCTTTTCCCGTGACGGAATGAGTCCGGGTCAGCCGGAGTTCACGGGGTCTTCGCGTCGAGTGCCCCGAGAACCGCGCGGGCGTACGCGCGATACCCCGCCTGCTTCGGGTGGAACGAGTCCCACACGTAGACCGGGTCCCGCACATACGTGTGGATGTAGGGCCGCTCCGTGCAGATGGCATGGCCGTCGAACTCGTCGCGCACGTCGACAAACCGGAACCCCGCCGCGTGGGCCCGGTCCCGCAAGACCGCGTCGAGCTCGTCGGCGAACGCATTGAGACCGCTCATCTCGGCCGGGGTCACGTCGGCGTACGGGCTGCAGTCCCTCTTGTCGAACAGGCGCGGGTAGCCGACCACGGCGACCTGTGCGTTGGGCGCCTTGGTCGCGACCTCGTGGTACACGGCGTCCAGCCCAGTGGGCAGCGCGGACAGGGCCAGGTGTGCCGCCGCGAGCGCCTGCTCACAGTCGCCGGGCTTACCGAAGGGACAGGCGGTGATGAGCAGTCCGAACAGCGCGTCGTTGCCGCCGACGCCGATCGTCACCACATCGGTCTTGGGAGAGAGGGTGCCCAACTGCTTGCCGAGCACGTCGGCGGTCGTCGCGCCGCTGCAGGCCTGGTAGTCCAGCTGCCAGCCGGCCTGCTCCGCCACCAGCGGGGGGTAGCCGAGCGGAGACCGGTAGCAGGCGTCAGTGATCGGGCCGTGCGTGCCGACTCCAGCGGAGAACGAGTCGCCAATGGCGACGTAGCGCCGGCTTGCGTTGTGGGCAGCAGCGCTTGGTGCGGTTGCCACCAGGACCAGAACGCCCACGGCGAGGGCGGCAACCAGCAGCCGGGTGAGGCGGTCGCGAGAGAAGGTCATGGCTCACCTTAGGGAGTTCTCACCGAGTTCGACCAGGTATGCCCGACACGCAACGTCTGGACATGGTAAACCGGGCCACGGTGCACAGCGGGGATGGCTAGCGTTGTCCCGTCCGGATAAATCAAGCGCCGCCCCCGGGGCGGCACGGTGTTTCGGGGAGCGGAGGCATGCCCACGTCCTGCCCGGGTAGCGACATTGCCGAGTGGCGTTCGCGGCACCGGCACGCTGCGCGCCCGACCTGGAGTTGACGTGTTCCTCGGGTTGCTGACCGGCTTGACGGTCATGGCGGCCGTGGTCTTGTCCTCCATGGCCATCTACGTATGGCGGCGGCGCGAGGCGGCAGCGGGGCTGAGCCTGGCGGTGCTGCTGCTGTCCGCAGCCTGGTGGGCGACGGCATACGCGCTGGAGCTTTCCGCGAGCGGTCTGGGCGCCCGGGGCTTCTGGGGAGAGCTCAAGTACGTCGGCATCGCCCTGCTGCCCCCGGCCTGGCTGGTGTTCGTCCTGCAGTACACCGGGCACGGGCGGGTGGTCACCCGTCGCCTGCTCTGGCTGCTCGCGATCGAACCCATAGCGATCTGGGTGCTGCTGGCGGTCCCGGCAACCCACGATCTGGTGCGGTTCTACGTGCCAGGCACAGTCGGCGAGGAGATCCCGGTCGTCGGCGCCGGCGCGGCCTTCTGGGTGCATCTGGTCTACGCGTACGCGATGATCCTGACCGCGATCGTCATCTTCGTCCGCAGCATGATGAGGCTGTCGCGCGAGTACCGAGTCGCCGCCCTCGTGCTGGTGACCGCCGCGATCCTGCCGTGGGTGGCGAACCTGCTGTACAACCTCGAGGTTGGCCCGTTCGAGCGCATCGACCTGACCCCGTTCCTCATGGTGTTCTGCGGGGCCGTGCTGGTCTGGGGGCTGTTCCGGGAGCGGCTGCTCAACCTTGCCTCGATCGCCTGGCGGCTGGTGGTGGCGGCCGGTCCGGATGCGGTGATCCTGCGCGACGCGTTCGGGCGCATTGGCGACGTCAACCCAGCCGGCGAGCACATCCTGGGCCGCACTCGGGTCGATCTCATCGGTCGTAACCTCGATGATCTTCTGGCGGTGTCCGCCCTGATCGAGGACGGCGGGCGGGCAGGCACAGACGTCGAGATCAGCCTGACCGTGGACGGCGTTCCCCGAGCCTTCGACGTGCGCAGCCTGCCCCTGCCCGACCGGTCCGGACGGGTCCGCTCGAGTGACCTCGTGCTGCTGCGCGACGTCACTGCACGCCGGGAGTCGGACACCCGGCTGCACAGCCTGCTGCAGGAACGCACTCGCGTCGCTGCCACGCTGCAGTCCAGCCTTCGACCGACGCCGCTGCCGAGGATTCCCGGATGTGAGCTCGCGGCGCGCTATGCCCCGGCAGGTGGCGGGCGCGAGATCGGCGGGGACTTCTACGACGTCTTTCCCCTCGGCCCGTGCGACTGGGGAATCGTGCTCGGCGACGTCAGTGGCAAAGGTGCCGAGGCAGCGGCGACGACGTCACTGATCCGCTACACCCTGCGGACGCTGGCCCTTGACGAGCCGCGCCCGAGCCAAGTGCTGAGCAAGCTCAACGCCGCGCTTCTGCGCGAAGGCGACCCGGAGCGGTTCTGCACGTTGGTCTTCGCCGTCGCCCGCCCCACTGACGTGGCCGTGGACCTGGTGCTCAGCCTGGCCGGTCACCCGGCTCCGCTGCTGCGCCACGGCGACGGTCGGGTCGAACCGGTGGGTCTGCCCGGCAGCGCGCTCGGCCTGTTCCCGGACCCCCACCTGCGGGAGACCTCGCTGCACCTGCAGTCGGGAGACTCGCTCGTGCTCTTCACGGATGGGCTCACCGAGGCCCGCAACGGCGACGACGAGTTCGGCACAGACCGGGTCTCGACCTTGCTCGCCACCAACGACAGCGCCCTGCAGCCAATGCTGGACCACCTGGTCGAGGCGGCCCAGGAACACAGCCATGGGGTGCTCAACGACGACCTGGCCCTGCTCGTGCTGAAGGCGCTCACCCCGTCTGACGAGGCCCTGTCCCTGAGCGAGAGCATCTCGCCCAGCTAGGCCGAAGTGATGGCACGGCTAGGGGTATGCCGGTCGCCCGGCATACCCCTGACGCTCACGCCTCCGCGTCGAGGGCGGCTGCGACGCGGCGGTGCGCCACCCAGATCTCCTCGGGAAGGCCCTCGAACTGGCGCAGATGCGCTTCCCGGAAGCCCATCTCCTGACGCCAGCGCTCGACGTCGATCGTCAGCAGCTTCTGCAGGTCCCCTGGCGTGATGTCGACGTCCACGAGGTTGAGCTCCTCCTCGGTGGGCAAGATGCCGACCGGGGTCTGACGGCCCGTGACTTCGCCATTCTTGAGCTGCACCAGCCACAGCAGCGGCCGCAGGTTGTCGCGGTAGCCCGGCCAGAGGAAGTGGCCGTCCTCGGGGTCACGTTGGAACCAGTTGACGTGCGCGAAGATCGGCCGGTCGTCGGCCGCTCCGACGATGTTGAGCCAGTGCCGGGCGTACTCGCTTTCCGGGTAGGACATGAACGGGCGCATCGACATCGGGTCGTACCGCAGCTGGCCCTCGACACCTTCGGCGGCGAAGGTCGCCTCGGCCCCGAGCGTCAGGCCGTCGTAGACCCCTTCGTCGATGTCGGTGATCGCGCGGATGAGCGGCTCGCGGTCGCGGGTGCGGCCCCCGAAGATGATGGCGTCGATCGGCACGCCGATCGGCTCCTCGAAGTCGGGCGCGATGTTCGGCACGTTGGCCAAGGTGGTGGTGAACCGGCTGTTGGGGTGGGCCCACGGATCGTTGCTGCCCTCCGGCCGCTCGGAGATCGGCTCGCCCTTCCAGTCCAGCCACCCGGTGGCATCTTGCGGCGGCTCGGGGGTGCGGCCCTCCCACCAGACTTGCTGCGTCTCGGGGTTGTAGGCGATGTTGGTGAACAGCGTCCCCGTGCCGGGGGCTACCGACTCCAGCGCAGTGGGGTTGGTGGACTCGTTGGTGTCCTTGGCGACGCCGAAGACGCCGTACTCGGGGTTCATCGCGAAGAGCTTCTTGTGGTCTGCGTTGACCCACAGCCAGGCGATGTCGTCTCCGTAGAAGGTGACCTTGTAACGGTCGCCGAGGACGTCGGGTGCCAGCATCATCGCCAGGTTGGTCTTGCCGGACGCGCTCGGGAAACCGCCACAGATGTGGTAGGTCTTGCCGGTTTGGTTGTCCTCGATGCCGATGAGCATGAACTGTTCGACGAGGAAGCGCTTCGATGCCCAGCCGTCGTAGGAGGCTTGGCGCAGCCCGTGCGCGATCTTGCCGAGCAGCGCGTTGCCGCCGTAGGAAGAGCCGAAGTGCAAGATCGTGCGCTCGTCCGGCACGGTGACGAAGTAGCGCTTGTCGTCGGGCGTGCCCTGACCGAGGTTGGGCAGGTCGCCGGTCACGTGCACGGCCCGGACGAACATGTCCGGGTCCGCAAGCGCCTCGACGTACTCGACCCCCACTCGGGCCATCCGGATCATGTGCAGCACCACGGTGCGGTGGTCGGTCAGCTCGACCCCCACGGCATACGGCTCGAGCGGTGACCCATGCGGTGACATGAGGTAGGGGATGACGTACATCGTCTTGCCCTTGGAGGCGCCGCGCATCTTGTCCTTGAGCAGCGCCTTCATCTCGCTGGCCGGTCGCCAGTTGTTGTAGGTGCCCTTGTCGGACGGGTTGTTCGTCGCGACGATGGTGCGCTCTTCGGAGCGGGCGGTGTCCTTGGCATAACTGCGGGAGTAGTAGAGCTCCTTTCCGGCGGGCTGGATCTCACCGGCCGCCAGGGACTCCTCGATGAGCCGCGCGTCGTCCTTCGCGCTGACGACCTCAACCCGCTCCGCGCCGGTATGGTCGGCCCACTCGCGCACGTACGCGCGGACGTGGGGGTTGGTGAGTCCGGCCTGGTCCAATGCCTTCTCGACGTCTAGCGCCACTTGCGGGTCCTTTCGCTCGTCCGAGTGAGGGAACAGTACCGAAGTTGGAAGCCCGCCTCGGCGGTGACCTGACCCACGGGGATGGTCATCGAACGCGGCGCTGCAACGAGGGCACGATGGAGTCTGGGGGAGTGCCGACGCTGTACCGGCGGTTGTTGCCTTGCCCCTTGCTGGGGGCAAACGTCCTCTGACCTGGTACTTCACCTCATCGGCGACGACTCAGCGCTGTCTTGGCCCGCCCGCGGGTCCGGGCTGTCGACACGGGAAGGTACCGGTCCGCCGCATGGCGGTGCCGGTCCGTGCCGGGGGGCCGTTAGGGCGTTCGGTGTGATTTCGCGCACCCCCGCCTACCCGGCATCCGGGCCGTGCCGGACGCATCACCGGGCCAGGTCGCCCGGGTAGGCAAGGTGCGCGACCTGCAGCGCGTTCGACTCGTCCTCAGCCAGTCGGCGGGTCGGTGCCGCGAGGCAGCAAGACGATGGTGCGCACCTCGAACTCCGCTGGCACACCGTCGGGTCGGTCCTGTCGGTGAGCGTAGGGGACAGGTGAGACACGTGCGCACGTTGAGCGGGTGTACCGACGGACTCATCGACGCACGATTTGGGAGCGTGCGGCGCGAGCACCTAGGGTGACTGGCCGAAACGAGCGCCGTTGGACGTTCCCGCTCGAAGGGGGGTCCGGTTTCCCTCGTCCGGGAGACGAGGAGGCAAACCCGATTGTGGAGCGCGTTGCTGCTGAGCACCGCGGTCATCTTCGTGGCCGAGCTTGGCGACAAGAGCCAGCTGATGGCGCTCACCTTCGCCACTCGCTACCGAGCTCGCGACGTCTTGATCGGCATCACGGCGGCGACGGCTGTGGTGCATCTGGTGTCGGTGGGCATCGGCTTCTGGGTCGGTGGAGCCTTTGCGCAGGCTCAGCACTGGGTGACCTTGGCCGCCGGCGTGGCCTTCCTGGGGTTCGCCGGCTGGACGCTGCGCGGTGACGAGCTCAGCGACAGCGAGCGCACCAAGGCTCAACGCAGCACAGGAGGCGCCATCTGGGCAGTCGGCGCCGCGTTCTTCCTGGCCGAGCTCGGCGACAAGACCATGCTCGCCACCATCACCCTGGCCACCCGCGAGGACTGGTTCGGTACGTGGATCGGCAGCACCCTCGGGATGGTCGTGGCCGACGCCCTGGCCATCCTCGTCGGCGCGCTACTGGGCCGGAACCTGCCGGGGCAGGTGGTCAAGTACGGTGCCGCTGCTCTCTTCGCGCTGTTCGGGGTGTGGCTGGTCGCGGTCGGTCTCGGCTGGATCTAGTGCCCTGCGTCATGCCAGACGCGCGTAATACGACGCGTTTGGCATGACGCAAACGACTTCGCCCGGCCATGAGCCCAGTCACCTGAGCACCAGTGCAGCAGGGCAACGGCGTCACAATGAGGCCATGGCCGAGCGGACTCGGCGCGCCGAGCACAATGGGGAGTTCCGTGACGCTGCGCTCGGGATTGCCGCTGTGGCGGGCCGGGCCGCCGGCGACGCGGCGAGCGCCGCGGCCGACGTGGCGAGCGCGGCCGGAGGCGCGGTGCGCTTGGTCACCGGCAGCCCACTAGGGGAGCTCATCGGGGCCGTGACCCATCCGGTGGTCGGGCCACTGGCCAACGCCGGCCGGGAGCTTCGCGAGGAGGTGACCGACGACGCCCCGGTTCGACGGCTAGCCCGCGAGATCGTGGACATGGTCCTCGCCGCCCTCGACCTCGACGCGCTCGTGTCCCGCGTCGACTTGGATGCGGCGGTTGCGCGGGTCGATCTCGACACTCTGCTGGACCGGGTGGACCCGAACCGGCTTCTCGACCGGGTGGACCCGAACCGTCTTCTCGACCGAGTCGACGCCAACCGGCTTCTGGACCGGGTCGACGCCAACGCCCTCATTGAGCGCGTCGACGTGAACCGGATCGTCGCCCAGGTCGATGTGGACGCCCTCATCGCCAAGACCGAGCTCGGGGCGATCGTTGCCAAGTCGACGTCCGGGGTGGTGACCGAGGCGCTCGACGCCGTCCGCAGCCAGGGCGTCGGCCTGGACACCCTGACGATCCGCTGGACGAACCGTCTGCTGCGGCGCCAGCCCACCGGCATACCGGCCGGCCCTGCCATGCTCGTCCCGGACTCCGAACCAGAACCAGCACCGGAACCGAGAGCGGCTCATGGTGTCACCGCGCCGGACCGGGACGTCGGCCTGCAGGGCCACTACGCGGGCGCCGTCACGCGGTTTGCCGCGTACGCCGTCGACGCCACCGCATCAACGGCGATCCTCAGCGCGGCTGTCGCCATCTTCGGGTATGCCGTCGGGCTCGTCACCGGACACGACTTCCAGCTGTCGAGCTACCCCGTCGTCGGCGCTGGCCTCGCGACGCTGTGGTACTTCCTCTGGTTCTGGTACCCGTGGTCGGTCAGCGGCCGAAGCCTGGGCATGGCGGTTGTCGGGATCCGTGTCGTCCAGTCCGATGGTTCGCACCTGCGGCCGACGCGTGCGTTCGTGCGCACTGTGACGCTCCCGTTGAGCTTCCTCGTGTTCGGCCTGGGCTTGCTCGGCATCATCACCGACCGGCGCCATCGCGCCTGGCACGACAGCTTCGCCGACACCGCGGTCGTGTACGCCTGGGACGCCCGGGTGGCTCGCCTGCGCTTCCTTGCCAGGCAGGGTACGCGTCAACCCGCGTCGATACAGGGCACGTCGTAACGAGGTATATGGCGGTCGGAGGTGACGATCGTCAGGTGCTCAAGGCGAGCCTGGGCGACCAGCAGCCGATCGAACGGGTCACGGTGATGCATGGGGAGCTCGGCTACCGCCAGGCCATGGTCGGCACCCAGCCGCAGAACCTGGACGCCGCTGCGCAGCACCTGTGCGTACAGGTCGGACGGCACAACCAGTTTGCCCACAGCCGCCTTGATCCCGATCTCCGCGAAGGAGACCACGCTGAACAGCAGTTCCGTGGCGGCCAATATCGCCTCCTGGGCGAGGGGCGGTACAGCGACTGACCCGTCCAACTGCCTCAGAACGACGCTGGTGTCCAGAAGCAGCCTCCCGCGGACCCGTCTAGCATCTGGTCAAGTTCGCCCTCAGTGAACTCGAAGTCGTCCGCAATCCGGATTCGGCCCGCCAGCGAACCACTGGTGGCCAGGAAGCGCGCTCCGGGAGAGGTCTGCGGCTCGAGACGGACCAGCCGCGCCACCGGCACACCATCGCGTGCGATATCCACGGTCTCCCCGGCCTCGACCAGCGCAAGTAGCTTCGATAGGTCGGTCTTGGCCTGACCCACATTCACCAACATGGCCATCAATCATAGCGGCTTAGCCAAGCTTGGCCAAGCAGGAGGGAGGTGGCCGTTTCGCGCCCGGCAGCCTTCGAGCACCCCATGTGGCGCAACGCGGGCCAGGCGGAGGCCCAGGAGATTCGCGGCATCGTGCAAAGCCAGATCGGGAGACCCTGCTCCTCTTTGCCACTCCCAGCGGTCATAACTCCTACACCACGTGGGGCCGCCACCTCAGACCGCTACCTCCGTGATCGTCTTCGGATACCCCGCAGAGCAACTCGAGCCGTCGTTCGCCTCGGTGGTTCTTGCGGCTCGCATTGACAATGGCGTGAACACCGGCGGCAGGTTGCCCTGACAGCAGGTGACCCACCGCGAAGAGCACCGCCGCAACGGCCATGCATCCGGCGGCAAGCGGCTGCGCCGGCCGGCAGGCGCCGAGCTCCCGCGCAAGGCAGCAGCGGGGTGAGCGGTCGCTGGTCCACGTAGCCGAACGCCGGATGGCTACCGGCAGCCGGGAAATACAGCTCGTCGCGGTGGCAGCACCCCACCCAGCCCTGCCGACAGGAGGGTTCGCGTGGTGAACCACGACGCAAACCCTCCCGTCGAAGGCAGTTGCGTGGCCCGGTGCTGCCGGGTTTAGGCGCGGCCGTGTGCCGCCCGGCTGCGCCGGCTCAGGCTGTCGATTATCACCGCGAGCAGGAGCACGCCGCCGGTAACCATGTACCGAACCGCGGACTCCACACTGAGCAGGTCCAGGCCGTTGGAGATCGACTGGATGACCAGGATGCCAAGCAGGGCCGAGTATGCCGAGCCGCGGCCACCAAAGAGGCTCGTCCCGCCGATGACCGCCGAGGCGATGGCGTTGAGGTTGGTGTCCGCGCCGCCGGTGCTCTGGCTGGCGGAGGCACCACGTGCGGCGAGGAACACCCCGCCGAGCGCCGCGAACGTGGCGCACAAGGTGAAGACCGACAGGTAGATGCGGGACACGTTGATGCCCGCACGGCGGGCGGCCTCGACGTTTCCGCCGACGGCCATGACCGAGCGGCCCCAGCGCGTTCGCCGGATCGCCAGGTCCATGAGCACGACGAGGACGAGGAAGGTCAGGACCATGTACGACACGCCGCGGTCACGGTTGAGGACCCATGCCGCCGCGATCAACAGCGCGGCGAGCAGGACTGCGCGCACCACAAGCATGCCGATGGGCATGGTCGACAGGCCCGCTGCAGCGCGCTGTCCGTTCACCCGAATGCGCGTGAGCAGGTAACCCAGCGCGGTGAGGATGGCCAGCAGGTAGGACAGCCACGCGGGCAGGAACCGTCCGTTGGCGAACTGGACGATGATGGACTCGAAGGGGACGTTGATGGTGCCGAGCTTGCCCAGGACGAGCAGCTGCATACCTAGCAGGGCCAGTAGACCGGCGAGGGTGATGACGAAGCTCGGGACGCCGAAGCGGTTGTAGACGGACCCGTAGAAGAGGCCGACGGCCGCACCAGAACCGAGCGCCACCAGGACCGCTACCGCCGGCGGCCACGCCTGGTTGACGAAGGTCACAGCCAGGATGGCCGCGGCGAGGCCGCTCATCGAACCGACCGAGAGGTCGATCTCGCCGAGGAGCAGGACCAGCACGATCCCGACGGCGATGGTGCCGACCGCGGCGCTCTGCAGGGTGAGGTTGACCAGGTTGCCGGCGGAAAGGAACGCCGGGTTGAGGGCCTGGAAGATCGCCCAGATGAGAACCAGACCGACGACGACCGGCAGCGAGCCCAGGTCACCGGAACGAACCCGGGAGAGCGTCGCCGACAACCACCCGCTCAGCCCCTGGCTCGCGATTAGCCGCTCGTCCTGAAGGTCGGCGGGCAGCGCCTCGGCGGACTCGATGTCCGCTGCTGGCGCGCTCCTGACGGCGGTTTCGGCTGCCGCGGAGTCCTCGACGCCACCGGGGGGACGAGTCTCGTTGGCGCTCATGCCTGCTCCTCCTGAACTGGCCGTCGAGCGGCACGCTCTGACACCGCGTTGGTCGTCGCGCCGGTGATGGCCGAGATGATCTCCTGACTGGTGGTCTCCCGCACCAGGAACTCGCCGTTGTTTCGCCCCAGCCGTAAGACGACAACCCGGTCGGCGACCGCCATGACGTCGGACATGTTGTGGCTGATCATGATGACGCCCAGGCCGTTCTCCCGGAGCCGTTCGACAAGGTTGAGCACCTCGGCCGTCTGGGCAACGCCGAGGGCTGCGGTCGGCTCGTCGAGCATCACGACCTTGGGCTTGCCAAGGAGCGACCTAGCGATCGCGACCGTCTGGCGCTGCCCACCGGAGAGGCTGGCAACGGCGATGCGGACGCTCGGGATCTTGGCGCTGAGCTCGCGCAGCAGCCGCCAGGCCTCGCTCTCCATGGTGACCTCGTCGAGGGCCCGCCCACGCAGGAGCTCGCTGCCCAGGAAGAGGTTTCCGACGACGTCGAGGTTGTCGCACAGGGCAAGGTCCTGGTACACCGTCGCGATGCCGAGCCGCTGAGCCTCGGCCGGCGAGCCGATGTTCACCTTCTTCCCGTCGAAGATCATGGTGCCTTCGTCGGGGTGGTACACCCCGGCGATGGCCTTGACGAGGGTGGACTTGCCGGCGCCGTTGTCGCCGACGAGCGCCACCACCTCCCCGGCGTGCACGTCGAAGTAGATGTCCTTGAGGGCCTGGACGGCACCGAAGCGTTTGGAGACTCCAGTCATCGACAGCACGGGCGGCGCCGGGGAGGTGGTGGTCATCGTTGACGTCCTCCTGGGTGTGAAGGGGTCCGGACGGGCTTGGTCAAACTCCGCTCAGCTGAGGGCCGCCGCGATGCAGGCCTTCGCGAAGTCTGGCGTGCAGATGTCAGACACCTTGTAGAAGCCATCCTTCACGACCGTGTCCTTCACGTTGCCCTTGGTCACGATGACCGGGTCCAGCAGGATTGCGGCGACCGTTTCCTTGGTCGTCGAGGCCTGCGGCTGGCTCTTGTTGGCCAACGCCAAAGCCGCCTTCGCGGCACCCTCGGCCTCGGGCTTGATCGCCTTGTAGATGGTCAGCGCCTGGTCGCCCGCGATGATCCGCTGGATTGCTGCCAGCTCGGCGTCCTGGCCGGTCACCGGGGGCAGGGGGCTGACGCCGCCGGACTTGAGCGCGGCGATGGCGCCACCACCGGTGCCGTCGTTCGCGGCATACACGCCGACCAGGGTGGACTTCACCGAGGCGACCTTGGACTCCATGAACTGCTGCGCCTTGTCGGGGCTCCAGTCGGGAGTGTCGTACTCAGCGACCACCTTGTAGCCGCTGCTGTCGATGACGCTATGGGCGCCCTTCTTGAAGTCGGCGGCGTTGGCGTCAGTCGGCGCGCCGTTGATCATGACGATGTCCCCGGACGTCTTGCCGGCATCCTTCATCGCGGCAACCAACCCGGTGCCCTGCAACTTGCCGACCTTCTCGTTGTCGAAGGAAATGTAGAAGTCCGAGCCGGCGACGAAGCGGTCGTAGGCGACGACTGGCACCCCCCGAGACTTGGCGCTCGCGACGATCGTGGTGGCGGCCTTGCCGTCGACGGCGTCGAGGACGATGACGTTGGCGCCTTGGGTGAGGGCAGCCTCGGCCTGCTGCTGCTGCTTGGCGACATCCTGAGCGGCGTTGCTGTAGAGCACCGTGCAGTCCGAGCAGGACGCCTTGACCGCTGCTTCGAACAACGGTTTGTCGAAGGCCTCGTAACGCGCCGTCTTGGTCTCTGGCAGCAGGAGGGCGATCTTCTTGGCGCCGCCAGATGCGGTGGTTCCTGAGGCCGTCCCGCCGCTGCTGCTACTGCTACACGCGGTGACCGCAGCGGTCGATACGCCGAGCACAAGAGCGGCTCCGGCGAGGCGGGTAAATCGAATGTTCATGTAATCTCCTGTGACCAATTGCACCGCTGCCACCGTGGAGCGGCTCCGACCTTCGATACAACTCCCCACCCTGATTGGCGTCAAGGTTTGAATACAAGAGGTCAATACAACGATTGGGTCACGACTCTCAGTGAGTCTGGCAGGTTGTCCGCCTATGTCCGACCACGGCGGTTGCCCACGGCCGAGCGTTCTTAGCGGTCGTCATCCGGCGGCCAATGCTGCCCGATCGGCATCCTGTCGCACCTGCCCGGCGAGTGCCAGAGCCCCCAGGACGTCCGCGTCCTCCGGGACCAGTTCGCCGACTCGCACGCTCACCGAGTGGACCGCACTCGGGATGGCGCGCCGCTCAATGGCCCTGCGCATCGGGACGAGCACCACGTCGCCGACCCGAGCCAGCTGACCGCCGATCGCGATGACTTCCGGGTTCAGCAAGTTGACCACGTTGGCCAACGCCACCCCGAGATGGCGACCCGCGTCGCCCAGGACACGAATGCACCCCGGGTCGCCCGCAAGGGTGCGCTTGATGACATCACGGAGGGTCAGATCGCCGTGCGAGGGACGCAGTGCCCGCAAGACCGCCTCGGACCCGACGAAAGTGTCCAGACAGCCGCGGTTACCGCACCGACAGAGCGGACCGTCTTCGTCGATGGTCACGTGGCCGATCTCCCCAGCAGTGCCGGCGCTCCCGCGGTACAGCTGACCGCCCAGGATGAGACCGGCGCCCACCCCGTAGGACGCCTTGACAAACACCCCGTTCGCTATGCCGCGCAGCGCGCCGTGCCTGAACTCACCGAGCGCGGCGAGGTTGGCGGTGTTGTCCAGCAGCACCTCGGCTTGCAGTGCCTCCTCCATCGCGCGGGCCACGTGTACGCCGCGCCAGCCCGGCAGCACCCCGTCCGAGCCCACCTGCCCGGAGACCCGGTCGATGGGAGCAGGCAACCCGACTGCGACGGCACGCACTTCGGTCATCGAGTGACCGCTGGTCTCCACGACCTCGCTGAGCAGACGAGCCGCTCGCGCCATCCCCTCGTCAGCGCGATGGTCAGCCGGCAGCGGCATCCTGGTGCGGCCGATGACCTCCACGCCTTCGGTGCCGACGGCGATCCGCACGTCCCGGTCGTCGAAGACGACCGCGGCGATCAGCCCGCTGGCCGCGGCGAGCGAGACCTGCACGGCCCGCCGCCCGTTACGCACGCTCGGATGAAGATCGACCGCGCCGGCGATGTCGAGCTCCTTGACCAGGTTGGACACAGTCGCCGGGCTCAGGCCGGTCGCCGAGGCGATCTCGACCTGGGTCAAGGCTCCGTGGATCCGAACGGCGTCCAGCACCCGCAGCCGGTTCATCTCCCGCAGGGAGGCCGGCGACCCGGGAGCCGTGACGCTTGGGTTCACAGGATGAAGATAACCGTGATCCGCCAGCCGCGGAAGAACGCCCCGGTATGCCGTGCGCTCGGCCGCGCGCCGAGCCGGCCGACCGCCCGGGCGTTCAGGCAGCCTCACTGGTGAGCACGTCCCTGAGCCCGCGCAACGCATAGTAGACCCGGCTGCGCAACGTCCCCATTGGGATGCCCAGCTGTGTCGCGACCTCGGCATACGGGCGGTCGCGCAGGATGATCTCGACGACCGCCTCGCGATGTAGCGGGCTGATCGATGCGAGAGCCTGACCCAGCTCGTGTCTGAGCAGCAGCCGGTCGGCGTCGCTCATGCCGAGCGCGGCCGGCTCGGTGCGCTCGGCCGTCGGCCCGGACGCGACCGGGGGGCGGCGGGACCGGGCCTTGGCCAGGTCCACCGCCACGTTGCGAGTGATGGTTAGCAGCCAGTTGACGAGCGGCCCTCCTGCCGGGTCGAAGCTGGCGCAGGAGCGCCAGGCGCGCACGAACGCCTCCTGCACCGCTTCCTCGGCCAGGTGCGGGTCGACCACAACCCGGCGGGCGCGGGCCAGCATCCGGGAGTGATGGGCCTGGTAGGCGGCTTTGAGCCCCTCCGGGGTGCATAGGCGAGCGCACCCGATGCGACCGCACGGCGAGGCGAATACGACGGGGCAACCGTGCCGATGGGACATTGCGCAGCTCATGGCACGAGACTCGCCGCCGCGGGCCGTGCGCAGCATCGGCAGCAACTGCCCATCTCAGCGCAGGCCGGTGCCTAACTCATGGCCCCGGGCGACCGGGTTCTGCCCGGCGTGAACGCGGGCGCTGGTGCCGTCGTGCCTCACACCGAGTAGCCGCCACGACCAGGCGTGGCGGCGCTGCCGTAGCCAAGGAGCCGAGTTCGTGACCACCACGACTACCTTCCGCTGGACGTTCGCCGTCACGTCGAGCGCCTGGTTCGCCTTCGCCTTGGACCGGCTGGTCGTCGCGACCGCGCTGCCGAGCATCCAGGTCGATCTGAATGCGACGCCGGCCGACCTGGTCTGGGTGGTCAACGCGTACACCCTGACGTTCGCTGTCCTGCTGCTGACGGGTGCTGCGCTCGGGGACCGTTTCGGTCGCCGCCGGATCTTCAGCCTAGGGGTCGCCGTCTTCGCGCTGGGCTCTGCAGCCGCGGCGCTGGCTCCCGGGGTGGGCGCCCTCGTGGCGGCCCGGGCCGTGCAGGGAGTTGGCGGCGCGATGTTCGTGCCGCTCAGCCTGACCATGCTCACCGCGGCCACCGAGCCCGCTCGTCGTGGCGCCGTGCTCGGGGCCTGGGGCGGCGTCGGTGCGCTCGGGGCGGCCATCGGCCCGTTGGTCGGCGGTGGGCTCGTCGGGGCGATCGGTTGGCGCAGCATTTTCTGGCTCAATGTCCCGCTCGGGCTCGTGCTGGCTCCGCTCGCCGCCCGTCGGTTGCGCGAGAGCAGCGGCCCGCCGCGACGGCTGGACCTCGTCGGCGTCCTGCTCGGCAGCGCAGGGCTGTTCGGCTTGGTCTGGGCTCTCGTCCGAGGTCGAGAGGCTGGCTGGACCAGTGGCGCTGAGCTGCTGGCGTTCGCCGGCTCGGGTATCGCGCTGGCCGCCTTCACCACCTGGGAGCTGCGGACGACCCACCCGTTGCTGCCCATCCAGATCTTCCGCAGTCGTCAGTTCTCGCTCGCCGGCATGGCAACCTGCGCCATGTATGCCGCGATGTTCGGCATGCTGTTCCTGCTCACCCAGCTCTTTCAGACCGGGCTGGGCGGCTCACCGCTTCAAGCTGGCAGCCAGCTGCTGCCCATGGCGGTCATGCCGATGTTGCTGGCGCCGGTTGGCGGTCTGCTGGCCGACCGGTTGGGTCCCCGACCGCTCATCATCGCGGGGCTGGTCATGGTGGCTGCGGCGTTCGGGCTGCTCGCACTGGTCGTCTCCCCGTCGGTTCCCTACGGCCTGATGGCACCCGGGCTGGTTCTGGCCGGGGCGGGCAACGCCATCTTCTTCGCGCCGATCACCGCGGCGAGCCTCTCGGCGGTCCCCGAGCAGGCGCACGGCCCAGCCTCGGGAACGGTCACGACACTGCGGGAGCTGGCGGGGGTCCTCGGTGTGGCCGGCCTCGGCGCGGTCTTCCTCAGCCACGGCGGTGACTCCTCGCCCGAGGCGTTCGCTGCCGGTTTTCGGGCTGCGGCGGGCGTGGCTGCGGCGGTGGCAGCGGCGGGAGCGGGGCTTGCTCTGGCGCTTCCGACAACGGACCGTCCCGGCAGGTTCTCATCGGCCATCCTGCAGCGGCTTCTGGCCGGGCCGTGGTCCCTGAGTCAGGAGGTCCGGGACGGCATACCGGCAGCAGCATCGTGCCCGGATCGAGGGGTGAGACCATGAGGCATGACTTCGGCGCTGCTGGAGCGCCGCTCGGAGCTCGAGGCACTGGATGCCGCCGCCGAGCGAGCCACGGGTGGCCGCGGCGGGTGCACGGCGCTGATCTGTGGCGAGGCCGGCATCGGCAAGACCTCGTTGGTCAAGGCCTTTGTCGCGAGTCAGGCGGGCCGGGTAAGCCTGCTGGCTGGCTCCTGCGAAGACCTCCTGATGCCACGGGCATTGGGCCCGTTGCGCGACGCCACCCGGTGGACGAACGGCCCGCTGCGCGACGCGCTGGCTGAGGGCGGCGACCCGGATCGAGTCTTTGCCGCTGTCTCTGAGCAGCTGCTGCGCCGGCCCGCCACGGTGCTGGTGGTCGAGGACGCCCAGTGGGCAGACAGCGCCACCCTCGACGTCCTGCGTTACGCAGGGCGGCGGGTCCAGGAGCTCAGCTCGATCCTCGTGGTGACCTACCGTGACGACGAGCTGACGCGCGAGCACCCGCTCCGGGCGGTTCTCGGCGCCATCGCCGGACCGGCCGCGCTACGCCTGAAGCTGGCGCCGCTGACACCGGCTGCCGTCGCGAATCTGGCCGCGACCCTTCTGGTGGATGCCGACGAGGTGTACCGGCTGACGCAGGGAAACCCGTTCTTCGTAACCGAGGCCCTGGCCGCTACCGAGGGCAGCGTCCCGCCGACCGTGGTCGATGCGGTCCTGTCCCGAGTGATGAAGCTGAGCGCGCCGGCGCAGACTGCCCTGGACACCGTCGCCATCTCACCCTCCGGAATGCGCCTCGATCTGCTGCGGATCCTGCTGTCGGACCTGTCGCCCGTCGAGGAGGCCGAAGGGGCCCGGGTCCTCGAGCTGCGTGGTGACGTCGTCGGCTTTCGACACGAGCTGGCTCGACGCGCGGTCCTGCAGTCGCTCCCGGCGAGCACCCGGCGCTCCCTCAACAGTAAGCTGCTCGAGGCGCTCCGGGGCCGAGCCGACTCCGACCCGTTCAGCGTCCTGCACCACGCGCTTGAGGCCGGTGACCACGCGGCAGTCATCTCCGCGGGGTTGGCCGCTGGCCGGGAGGCCGCAAGGGTAGGCGCACACACGCAGGCGGCCTCGGCGTACTGCGCGGTATTGGAGCGGGGTGCCCTGCTCGACCCGGCGCGTCGCGCGGCGGTGGGCGAGGCGTACAGCTGGGCCCTGGCCAACAGCAACCGCCTCCACGAGGCGGCACAGGCGGCCCTTGCCGCCGTGGACGGGTGGCAGGTCGTCGGTGACGACGTGGCGCTGGTCCGAGCCCTCGTGACGTTGTCGAGACAGCAGTGGCTGACCGAACAGACCGGCCGCGCAAGGCAGTCGGCCGAGCAGGCCTTGACATTGGCCGAGCGGCACGGGGGCAGCAACGCGCATGCGCTGGCGCTGCTGAACCTCGGTGGGCTGCTGGTGCTCATCGACCGCGAGGTCGAGGGCCTGGTCTACCTGGAGGCCGCCCTCGAGCTCGCCAAGCCGCTCGGGGCGGTCAACGTGACAGCCCTTGGCCACAACTACCACGGCTCAGCGAGGCTGCAGCTGGCCGACCTGCCGGGCGAGCAGGAGCTGCTGCACAGCGTGCAGCTCGCCCGGCAGGCGCCGAACCACGAGTACGTGATGCGTGGCTACTACAACCTCATCGAGGGCCTGTGGCGACTGGGCTACTACGAGCGGGCCTGTGCGTACATCGACCAGGCCGAGGCATACGGACGCGACCGCGACTTCCGGGTGCACCGGTACATGTTCACGGCCCGGCGACTTCGTCTGCTGGCGATGCGAGGCCAATGGTCCGAGGCCGCGGCAGGTTACCGCGACCTGCTGGCGCGACAAGGGGATCCGGGCATGATCGGCCGCGAGACGCTACCCATCCTGGCGCGCATCCTGGTGCGACAGGGGCACCCCGACGCGGAGGAGACCCTGCACCTGGCGAGCGAACACGCCTCGCGGGCAGACGTGCTCGAATGGCTGGTACCCACCGGGCTGGCCCGCATCGAGCGCGCCTGGCTCGCCGGTGACCCAAGCCTGGCCGGGGCGTACCCGCAGCTGTTGCTGGAGCGCACCGATCGACCGGGATGCCACGTCCAACGCGGCGAGCTCATGCGGTACCTGCGGCGGCTCGGTCTGGCGAGCCAGCCGTTCAGCGGCTGTCCGGACGGGTATGCCGCGGGCTTGAGTGGCGACTGGAAGGCCGCCGCTGCGGCGTGGGAAGAGGCCGAGGACCCCTACGAACGGGCTCTCGAGCTGGCCGAGTCCGGCGAGGTCGAAGCGACCCTCGAGGCACTGGACATGCTCCTTCGCCTCGGGGCCGATCCTGCTGCGGCCCTGGTCCGAGGTCGGCTGCAGCGGTTGGGAGTGACCCGGCTGCCGCGGGGGCCACAGTCGTCGACTCGAGCCCACCCTGCGGGTCTGACCGCGCGGCAGGGCGAGATCCTCGAGCTGGTCGCCGGCGGGCGATCCAACGCCGAGATCGCCCAGCAGCTGCACCTCTCCACCAGGACCGTCGACCATCACGTCGCAGCCATCCTGCAACGACTCGGCGTGCGTACTCGACGGGCCGCCGCAGAGGCTTTCCGAGGACTCGACGCGAGCCGGTAAGGCTGCCCTTGCTGAAACAGCAAGGGGAATGAACACGATCGCCCACCTCGTCGTGCTGTGAGTGACAGCAGCGGTCCTCACGTCTGAGGGCCCCGCCCGCCAACCGGCGGGCCTACCGACGACGAGGACGGCAAGACCATGACCATCTGCAGCGACGTCCTGACGGCGACACGACAACACGGGGTGACGGTCCGCGCAGGCCGGCCCGAAGACCATCCGACCATCGCCCGGCTAGTTCGAGACGCCTACTCGCAGTATGAGGCGGCCATGCCGAGCGAGGCCTGGTCCCGCTTCCTGCGGGACCTGCTCGACCTGGACCGGCATACCTCGCTGGGGCTGCTCGTCGTCGCCGAAGTCGACGGCGTGGTGCGCGGTTCGGCCACGTTCTACCCCGACAGCAGCATCCAGGGCTTCGGCTGGCCAGTGGGCTGGGCCGGCGGTCGTGGCCTTGCCGTTCACCCAGCGGCCCGCGGACGTGGGGTCGCGACGGCCTTACTCGCCGAGCTCGAGTGCCGGGCCCGAAGTGTCTGCGCGGACGAGTTCGCCTTCCACACCGCCGAGTTCATGACGACTGCCGTCGCGCTCTACGAGCGACTCGGCTACCGCAGGGCCCCGCAGTTCGACCTCGACCTCAACCACCACTTCGACATCCACGACAGCGCGCCCGTCCGGGCCCTGGCCTACCGGCGCGCCCTGAAGGGAATGGCAGCATGATGACCTCAACAGCGGCGGGAGCGTCCTACTCCGCCGACACGGGAGAGCGGCCCCTGCTCGAGGAGACGATCGGGCAGAACCTGCGCCGGACGGTCGCAGCGCACCCGGCAGAACGAGGCGCTCGTCGACGTACCAAGCGGACGGAGGTGGTCCTACCGCGAGCTGCCCGTCGACGTCGACGCCCTGGCCCTGGCCTGATACGGCTGGGCATCGGCAAGGGGGACCGGATCGCGGTCTGGGCGGGGAACAGCCCGGAGTGGACGCTGCTGCAGTACGCCACCGCGGAGATCGGCGCGATCCTGGTCACCATCAACCCTGCCTTCCGCCGCCACGAGCTGGGCTACGTCCTGGCCCAGTCGGGGTCCGGATGCTCGTCGCTGCCAGCGACCTTGAAGGCCCGCGACCGGGCCGATGATCGCCGCGGTCCGGCCCCGATTGCCCGACTGCTCGAGCTCGTGACGACGATCGGCGACGAGCCATGGGACGCGCTCGCCACGACCGCACGGTCGACACCGGGCGCTGGCCGCGAGCGCCGCGCGCTGCTGTCCGCCCGACGACCCGATCAACATCCAGTACACCTCCGGGTACGACCGGGCATCCCAAGGGCGCCACCTTCTCCCACCGCAACATCCTCAACAATGCCGACTCGATGGGGCTGCGATGTGCGGCTACACCGAGCGGGAGCGGGTGTGCGTGCCGGTACCGCTGTTCCACACGTTCGGGATGGTGCTGGGCAATCTGGGACGACGGCGCACGGGTGGTGCGTGGTCTACCCGGCCGAGTTCTTCGACGCGCGCGCCACCCTGGTGGCTATCGACCAGCGAGCGGTGCACGTCGCTGCTCGGGGTGCCGCGATGTTCCTCGCGGAGCTCGGGCCGTCTCGACCTCGAGGCATTCGACCTGTCGTCCCTGCGGACCGGCATGATGGGCGGCTCTCCCTGCCCGGTCGAGGTGATGAAGCAGGTCATCAACCGGATGGGGATCGCCGATGTGACGATCGTGTACGGGATGACGGAGACCTCGCCGGTCTCGACCCAGACACACGTCGACGACTCCTCGCGCGGCGGGTGGGACCGTGGGCCGGGTACACCCCCATGTCGAGGTCAAGGTCGTCGACCCCGTCACCGGCGCCACGACCCACGAGGGACGTGAAGGCGAGCTGTGCACGCGCGGGTACGCCGTGATGCTGGGCTACTGGCGCAGCCGGACAAGACCGCAGAGGCAGTCGACGCGGCGCGGTGGATGCACACCGGCGACCTGGCCACGATGGACGTGGACGGATACGTCCACATCACCGGCCGCCTCAAGGACATGGTCATCCGCGGTGGCGAGAACATCTCGCCCCGCGAGATCGAGGAGTTCCTGCACACGCACCCGGCAGTCGAGGACGTCCAGGTGATGGGCGTGCCCGATGAGCGCGTCGGTGAAGAGGTGATGGCGTGGGTCCGAGCTTCGTCCGAGGGCGCCGGCGCTGTCCGCACCGCGGACCTCCGCAGTTCGCGAGTGGGAAAGCTCGCCGCCTTCAAGATCCCCCGTTATGTCACATCGTCGACGAATTCCCGATGACGGTCGAGCGGGAAGGTTCGCAAGGTCGAGATCCGGCAGGCGTCCATCGAGATGCTCGGACTGCAGTCGGCTGCGGCACTGGCTCACGCGTAGCGCCCGCTGTCGGCACGGTCGGACAAGATGACCGCATGCGCATGACCCGGGAGCGCGTGCTGCGCCAGCGCTTGTCGACCCAACGACTCGCATCCCCGCCGCTGCCGACCGCCGCCGACGTGGTGCGCCTGCTGTGCTGCGTGCAGAGCCAGGAGCGTGACCACGCCTTCTACTCGCTCGCCATGCGCTCCAAGGCGAAGTCGTATGCCGCGGTGTCGGCCGAGTTCAACGAGGGCGCCTTCCTGCGCACGCACACCATGCGCGGCACGTGGCATTTCGTGCTGCCGGAGGACCTGCGCTGGGTGCTCGGGCTGGTGGGCGCCCGACAGGTGAGCGGGATGGCCGCGCGGCACCGCTTCCTCGAGCTCGACGACCCTCGCTATATCGCCAGCAGCCTGGACGTGCTGGCCGGGCTGCTCCAGGGCGGCAGCCATCTGACCCGCGCCGAGATCGGCGAGGAGTTCGCCCGCCGGGACGGTCTGCCGCAGAAGGGTCAGCGGCTGGGACATCTGCTGTTCATCGCCGAGGCGCATGGCCTGATCGTCTCCGCGCCGATGAAGGGCGTGGGCCATTCCTACGGTTTGGTCGACGAGCTCGTGCCCAGCCTCGCCGCTCGAGCGCGAGGAAGCGGTGCAGCGCTTCGTCCTACGGTTCTTCGCCGGCCATGGTCCGGCCACCGACCACGACTTCGCACGCTGGTCGAGCCTCGGGCTCACCGAGACGCGAGCCGCCATCGCCGCGCTCGGCGATCGCCTCGAGCGGGTCCAGGTCGACGGCGTCGGCCACTGGTTCGACCCTGCACGGTTGGCTCGGCGCAGCCCGGCCGCGCCCACGGCATACCTGCTGCCGACCTACGACGAGGCGTGGCTGACCTATCCGCGGCTCAGCTTCCCCGCCCGGCCAGGCACCCCGTCGATCGACGACCAGGGCGGATTCTGGGCGACGGTCATCGTTGGCGAGCAGCTGGTCGGCCTGTGGCGGCGCACCATCCGGGGCCGGCAGGTCCAGTTGGAGGCGCGCGTCGCGCCGTCGCTCGACGCCGATCAGCGGGACGCGGTGCACCAGGCAGCCGAGCAAATGGCCGACTTCCTCGGGCGCGAGCTCGCACTTGAACTCACCACCGAACGCTGAGCGCCAGACGCCGAGTGGTCAGAAGATGCAGTTATCCGGCGCGTTTGGCAGCACGTTCTGACCACTCGATGAGGGCCAGAGCGGTATGCCGGTCAGTGGGTGGAGCGCCAGGCGTCGACGAGGGCTGCCGCGTCACCGTCGGTCAGGCCCGCCTGGCGGGCCCGATGCGGGTGGCGGGCGCGTTCCCAGGCCAACGTGTCGGCGAGAGTCTGCGCCAGCGGACGGCAGCGCAGACCCGTGCGCGCGCCGCGGTCCCATCCCGCGTGCAGAACCCGGCATACTCCGGCATCGGCAGCCACAGGGGCATCGACCGCGCGTCCATCCACGGGCTCACCCCTGGCCAATGAGCCACTCGGGCGACGCGGGCAGGACCGGGCCGGTGTGCCCAGCCACCTCCCGCGCGATCGCCAGGTGCTCGGGGAGCGGCAGCTGGTCGCCGACCGCGTTGACGATCCCCGGTGCCCGGCCCTCGCAGCAGTCGAGCAGCCAGGCGGCCAGGTCGCGCACGTCGACGAGCTGGGTGCCCAGGCCCGGCACGCCCGGGACGACGACTGCGCCGTCGTCGGTGGCAGGCTGGGCAAACCGCAACGGCCAGTGACCGCTTCGGTCGAACTCGTCGCCGGGGCCGCCGATCAGCCCGGCCCGAGCGATGAGGCACCGGTCGGCTCCGAGCCCACGCAGCACCGCCTGCTCGCACGCGAACCGGATGGAGAGCCAGTTCGTCCAGCATCCGCCGCCTGCGCAGTACGGCCCAGGGTGGGGACACCAGGGCAGCCACAAGTACCGCAAGCGGGGGATGTCCAGCCTGTTCTTCAGCAGCTGACCCGGTAGGCAACGGCGGAGCCGGCCCGGCAGCTGAGTCGCCAAGCGCTCGAGGGCTGTACCGTCCGCGCACGGCCCGGTGTCACCTGTTCCTGGCTCACGTAGGGCAGGCTGTGGCTGACCAACGAGCTAGAGCCACCTGGAGCCGACCACGCCATGACCCTGTTGCGCGGGGGCAGCGCGGCGCCCGCACGCACCCTCGTGGACATCTTCGACGAGACGGTGCGGGCCTTCCCTGACGCCGCCGCGCTCGACAACGGCGCCGAGGTGCTCACCTATACCGAGTTCATCGAGGCCGCCGACGAGCTCGCCCAGGCTGCTCGGCCGGCTCGGCGTCGGCCACGGCGACCGGGTCGGCGTCCGGATGAGGTCGGGCACGACGGACCTCTACGTCGCCATCGCTGCGGCGCCCTGCTCGCCGGTGCGGCGTACGTGCCCGTGGACGCCGACGACCCCGACGAGCGGGCCCGGACGGTCTTCGGGGAGGCCGCACGTCGACGCCGTGATCGGCGACGGCCTGGCCATCGACGTCCGGGAGGAGCCCGACGAGCCCGTCCCGCCCGGAGCCGACGCCAGCCGACGACGCGTGGGTCATCTTCACCTCCGGCTCGACCGGCAAGCCGAAGGGCGGTGGCCGTCACCCACCGTCCGCCGCCGCGTTCGTCGACGCCGAGGCGCGGCTCTACCTCCGGACGCGCCCGCTCGGCCCGGGCGACCGCGTGATGGCCGGGCTGTCGGTCGCGTTCGACGCCTCGTGCGAGGAGATGTGGCTGGCCTGGCGCTACGGCGCGTGCCTCGTGCCGGCGCCGCGCTCGCTGGTCCGCAGCGGCATGGAGCTCGGTCCGTGGCTGATGGCCAACGACGTCACCGTCGTCTCCACCGTGCCGACCCTGGTGGCGCTGTGGCCGACGGAGGCGCTGGACGAGGTCCGGCTGCTGATCCTCGGCGGGGAGGCGTGCCCGCCCGAGATCGCGGCGCGGCTCGTCGCACCGGCGACCGCGAGGTCTGGAACACCTACGGCCCCACCGAGGCGACGGTCGTCGCATGCGCCGCCCGGCTCGACCGGCGACGGGCCGGTGCGGATCGGGCTGCCCGCTGGACGGCTGGGACCTCGCGGTCGTCGACAGCGCGGGCAGCACCGTCGGGGCGAGGTACGGGCAGCTGGTCATCGGTGGGGTCGGGCTGGCCCGCTACCTCGACGCGCGAGCGGGACGCGCAGAAGTACGCGGCGATGCCCACGTTGGGCTGGGAGCGCGCTTACCGCAGCGGCGACCTGGTCCGCTACGACGGAGGGCCTGCTCTTCCTCGGGCGCGCCGACGACCAGGTCAAGATCGGCGGGCGCCGGATCGAGCTCGGCGAGATCGACGCGGTCCTGCTCGCCCTGCCCGGGGTGACGGTGCGGCGGCTGCGGTCCGCACGCACCGGGTCGGGCAACGCCGTGCTCGTCGGGTACCTCACCCTCGACGGGGGCCAGGCCCCCCAGTGGATGTGAAACCGGCCCGGATTGAAGCGCGGTGTCACATCGACTCCGGTGAAAGGGGGCAGGCGAGTTCGCTAAACTCCGACCCGCTCACCGCCAAAGCCCACCTGCGCGAGGTCCTTCCGGCGGCTCTGGTCCCCGGCTGGCCGTAGTCGAGGCCTTGCCCACAAGACGTCCGGCAAGATCGACCGCGACGCGCCTCCTTGGCCGGTTCCCGGTGCAACGGGACGGCAAGCCCGACGGCATACTTGGAGGGCCCAGGGCCGGCTTGCGAGCTCTGGTACGACGTCCTCGGCGCCCCGTCGAGTCCAGTGCGGACGGCTTCTCGACCTCGGCGGCGGCAGCCCGGACCC
>CAVRXF010000056.1:0-6395 GCA_963724925.1 uncultured Actinomycetota bacterium
ACCTGACACCTCGACCACGGTAGACGCCGCCAGGCCGGGGCCGGGTCTTCCGGTGGCGCGGCGGCGTGTTGCCCGAGGACAAGGCTGGCGGCGGCTAGGGCTCCGCCGGACGGCGCTCACTTTCGCAAGAACGACGCGCTTATTGGACGGGAAACCGGTTTCGTCACAGCGAGGTGGTGGCCGCGACCGCGTCGGCGATTCGGCGAAGGGTGCGGCGGGTGTGGTCGAGTGCGGGTTGGCTGACGATGGCGGCGTACTCCGCCTCGATGTCGTTCATGAGCGCGAGGGCGTCGAGTAGGAGCGCCCGGCCTGCGGGGTTGTGCCGCACCAGGATCGCGCGGCCGTCGCTGGGGTCGTCCAGCCGTTCGAGGAAGCCGCGTCGTTGGACTTCCTTGACCATCTGGCTGGCCGCTTGGCGGCTGACCCCGAGTTGCCGCGCGATCTCCACCAGCCGGGTACCCTCCGTGTCGATGTTCGCCAGCAGCGCGATGTAGGTGCGTTGCACGCCCTCGTGCCCATGATCGTGCAGGCGCTCGACCAGCTCGTTGGTCTCGATCTGGGAGAGCCGGATGAGCAGCCGCAGCAGCACGGTCTCACGGTGAGCGCGGATCTGGTCGGCGGTCATCGCATGAAAGTCCGGCATGGCGGCAGTCTGGGTCGGATCGGCAAGCCTATTGACAAAGTAGGCAAGTAGGTTGACGATATGACCATGACCGAAAGCATGACCGACGTGGGAGAGCACTCGGGCAGGATTGCCCACCTTCGAGTGCGCTCCGGTGACGAAGACCGGCAAACCCCCTGTCGTGCTGCTGCACGGGGCGTTCGCCGACCACCACACGTTCCGACACTGGCTTCCCCGGCTGGCCGCCGCCGGCCACCTGGCGATCGCGCCGGCGCGGCGTGGGCGCGTGGGATTCGGGCCGGACCGGGCCGAGGGTCTGACCGTCGAGGACTATCTCGAGGACACCCTGGGTGTTCTCGACAGGCTCGATGCACCGCCGGTGTTGATCGGGGCACAGTCTCGGCGGACTGCTCGCGCAGAAGCTCGCCGAGCTCGGCCCGGGCACATGCGGTCGTCCTGATCGCCAGCGCACCGCCGGCGATGCTCACCGCCCAGCCCGTGGCCCTGCCCCGGTTCCTACCCCTGATGCCGAAAATCTTGGCCTGGCCGGCCGGCGATCATCCCGGAGGGTTCCTGCTCGGTGCTCGCCTTGAACCGGCTGCCGGCGGCTCGACCGACCCGCCGTCCACACCCGGCTGACCCACGAGTCGGGGAAGGTCTACCGCTCCTTGCTCCTGGGCACCGTCAGGGTCGACGAGCGCAAGGTGAGGGTGCCCGTCCTCGTGCTTGGCCGGCACCCCAGGACCGGATCGTGTCCACCGGCCTGGTGCGCAAGACCGCGCGGCACTACGGCGTCGAAGCCAAGCTGTACGAAGGCCGTGGGCACTGGATCATGGCCGAACCCGGCTGGCAGTCCATGGTGGACGAGGTGATCGCGTGGATAGGGTCAGCGCAATGACCCTGTCCTCACTCCCTCGGGGCGTCCGGCGGCCCGTCACCATCGCCTCGTCGCGGGGGTGGATGTATTCGGGGCCAGTACTGGGGCACCTTCTGCTCGATGGACACCGCGTCGCGTGATGACCGCGCTCGTTGCCGTGTCGACGAGTTGGTGACGCGCTCATCGCTTGCGAGCTCTGGCGGAGCCTGCTCACCCGGGGTCAGGCGGAAACAGAGCCGTCCTGCCGGGTGTGTAGGCGATAGGGGCCTCCATGACCGCGAACACCTTCGGCGCGTACCAGTGCTCCCCGGCCGCCTCTGCCGTAGGCTGACCAATCCTCTTGCTAGTTGAGTTGGAACGTCGCAGCGATCCTCCAAGTTGTCCTGCACATCGGTTGGAGCGTCGAGCCAAGGTGGAGACCCCACCACCGGGTTGCCGTCGGGCGGGGATCGTCGCGCGTTCCAACGCGTGCGAAGCCGTCCCGCGCGATCCCCGTCCCCCTGTCGTTTGGGCGCTACGCGTTGCCATCCGGCCCGGACGGCTGTTCGTCGATCGCCGCCCAGCGCCAGCTCGGAGGCGGGGGGTTCCCCCGTACTCGGCTGGAGCACCAGACGGGCTCCGCCCGTGGAGAGGTGGGCCGACCAGTTCGGCGACCGTCAAGCCTTGGCGGCCCCTCGGTGGGTGTCGGCGTCCCGCGACGGGCGCATCCGCGCCGGCGACGATGCCCCACGCGTCCCGAACTCCGGTGCGCTCCCAGCGCATGCTGCCGAGGAAGACGATCTACAGATCGGCCCCCTCCGGGCTCGGGCGCCGACAACGACCGAACCGGACAGGTCGGCACCGCGCAGGTTGGCGCAGCGGAGGTCGACCTCGGGCAGGACGGCGTCGCACAGGTCGACACCTGCGAGGTCGGCACCGGCGAGGTCCAGGGCCGTCCGTCCAGCCGCGCACCGCCGCTGCACCAACGAGGCCGAGGAGTTCGTCGACGAGCCGGGGCAGGCGTGGGACGTCAGGGCGAGAGATTCCGGGGCGTCGTGACGTCGGACCGAAGCTTCACCCGAGTACCGCACTCTGGCGAAATTCCGTGGATCCGGCATGGCTGCCGCCGACGTATGCCAACGTGCCGCGATCTCCTGGGTCGACCTCGAGGAGTCGGCTGCGGCGTCCCGTCTGGCCCGCCGGCCGGCAGAAACCCCCCTCGAGTACGTGGCGCGCGTGCTGGCCACGTGGGACGTCGACATCGCGGCCCTGGCCGAGCTGGCCAACCTCTACCGCGAAGCGCGGTTCTCGTCCCATCCGATGGGGTCCAGAGAGCGCGAGCGAGCGCTACGAGCTCTCGACCAGGTGCACCAGGACCTCGACGCAGCGGCCCAGACCGCCGAGCAGCCCCGGTGAGGCGCTCGATGGCCAGCGCCCTGTCGTCACATCGCTTCCGCTCGCTTCAGGTGGTCGCCGTCTTCGTCGTCGTCTTCATCGGGTTGCACGTGCTGGCCCTTTCGCCCGACCCGGTACTCTTCGGCGCCCTCGCTGTCGTGGTCCTGTGCCTTGTGGCGGCGGCCGATGCCGACACGGCTGCGCCGCAGGGGCCGTGGACTGCGGCTGACCTGTCCAGCGCGGTACCGGGCCGGGGCGCTGACCATGTGACGACCGCCCTGGCGCGCGACCTGTCACAGGTCCGCGATGGCTCTGAGGCCGCCAGAGAGCTTGCTGTCCGGGTGCACCGGCGGATCTGCGCGATCATTGAGTCACGGGTCTGGCGAACGCGGGGCGTGGACCTGCGGTCCAACCCCGAGTGGGCCGGCCAGTTGCTCCCCGAGGACCTCGCCGACGTCTATCTCGCCGACCCGGACCCCCGCCTGCTGCGGCTCGATTGGCTCGGTGCGATCGTGGCGCGAATGGAGGCTTGGTGACGCTCAGCCTGGCCGAGGTGGCCCGCCTGGGCAGCTCGATCCTCGACGAGGTCGATCGAGCCGTCGTCGGCAAGCGCCACCCCCTCACCCTCGTGCTGGCGGCCGTGCTGGCCGGAGGGGCACGTCCTGCTCGAGGACTACCCGGGGCTGGCCAAGACCCTCGCCGCCCGCACGATGGCCCGCGCCTTGGGTCTGCAGTTCACCCGGGCCCAGTTCACGCCGGACCTGCTGCCCGGCGACCTGACCGGGTCGTTCGTCTACGACCAGAGGCGGGCGAGTTCGAGTTCCGGCGAGGGCCGCTCTTCACCGGGCTGATGCTCGCCGACGAGATCAACCGGACTCCGCCGAAGACCCAGGCCGCCCTGCTCGAGGCGATGCAGGAGCGGCAGGTCACCGTCGAGGGCCACACGTTCCCGCTGCCCGAGCCGTTCCACGTGCTCGCGACCGCCAACCCGTCGAGTACGAAGGCACCTACCCGCTGCCCGAGGCCCAGCTGGACCGTTTCCTCGCTGCGGGTCAGCTTCGGCTACCCGACCGCCGAGGAGGAGTAGGACGTCCTGCGCCGCCGGCTGGCGCGCCGGCGGGAGGAGGTGGTAGCGTCGACCAGGTCACCGACGCGGCCGGCCTGCTCGCCATGCAGGCCGCTGTCGAGAGGCGACCGTCGACGACAGCGTCGTCCGCTACTGCGTCGACTTGGCCCGCGCCACCCGGACCACCGGCACGTGCTGACTGGGGGCCTCGCCGCGCGGCTCGCTCGCGCTGGTGCTGCTGCGCCGGGCGTATGCCGTGCTGCGCGGCGCGACTACGTCACCCCGGAGGACGTCAAGGCCGTGCGCCGGCCGGTGCTTGCCCACCGGGTCACCGTGCAACCCGAGCTGTGGATGAGCGCAGTGACCGGGCGAAGCATCGTCGAGGCGGTCCTGGGCAGTGTCCCGACCCCGACTGCCCGAGAGCTGCGTGCCGAGCCCCCGACGAGCCGGCCATGAGCTCCGCCTTGGCCCCTCGGTCAGGTAGCGGCCCGGACGGCGTAGTTACCGAGGGGCCGAGGCTCGCTGACCTGGGCCCGTGGCGGCGCACTCCCGCAGCGTCCCGGGCCCTGCTGCTCGGCGTTCTGGGGGCGCTGGTGGCCGTCCCGACCCGACGGATCGACCTGCTCGTCCTCGCGGTGCCCTTCGTGCTCGTCGCGACGTGGGGATGGGCGGCGCGCCCCCGGCATACCGGCGCTGCCGCGGCGAGAGTGGGCGACCGCGCGCTCGCTGAGGGGGAGGCCACCGCCTGGACGGTCACCCTGGATTTGCCCAGCCGGGCCGAGGAGACGATCGTGCGGCTGTCCCCGGGGGGCTTCGTCACCGTTGACCCGATGGCCGACGGCACCGCGGTTGTCAATCTGGCAGGTGACCAGTCGGTCGAGCGGACCGTCGTGGCCCGGGTGACGCGCTGGGGAATCCGGCGCGTGGGGCCAGGGCTGGTCGCGTCCCGCTCGGCGTGGTGGGCCTACCGGACCCCGATCCAGCAACTGGGCGCCTTCCAGGTGACGGCCACCCCGAAGGCTGCCCGCTTCGATGCGGCCGCCATGACTCCGCATCCGGAGGGCCTGGTCGGCCTCAACCGCTCCGCCCGGCCCGGCAGCGGGGCGGAGTTCGCGACCATCCGACGGTTCGAGCAGGGGGACCGGCTGCGCCGGATCCACTGGCCCTCGACGCTGCGCTACGGCGCGGTGCAGGTTCGCACGACGTATGCCGACGCCGACGCCCACGTCGTCCTCGTCGTCGATGCGTTCAGCGACCTCGGCCCGGGCGAGGGTGTCGACGGGAGGGCCACCAGCCTGGATCTCACCGTGCGCGCCTGCGCGGCAGTGGCGGAGCACTACGTCCGGGCGGGGGACCGGATCTCGTTGCGCGTCCTGGGAAGCGAGGGCGTGTCGCAGGTGCCAGTCGGCTCAGGCCGGCCTCAGATCCGCCGGGTAATCGACACTCTGGCCCGGATCCGTCCGGCAACTGATCGTGCGCCGTCCACCATGCGGTCGCTTCGCGGGCTGACCTCCGGGTCGCTCATCATTGTCCTGACTCCGCTCGTGCACCCGTCGATCGTCGGGCTCGTGGCGGCAGCGGCGGCGCGCGGCCTGACGGCCCTCGTCATCGACACGCTACCTGCCCACCTGGTCGCCGACCCCGACGACCGGTCTGCAGCCATGGCGTGGCGGCTGCGCCAGTTGGACCGGGACGAGGAGGTTCATCGCCTTCGAGCGGCGGGGGTTCCGGTCGTCACATGGGTCGGCCCGGGCAGCCTCGACGTCGTCCTTCGAGGCCTGGCTCGGCGCGGCAGGCATCCTCGGCTGGTGCACCGGTGAGCTGGCTGGCTCGGGGTCGCCTGATGCGAGGTCGCCTGATGCGAGGTCGTATGCCGTGGAGCCTGCCTTGGGGACGCCAGGTCGCGCTGGCCAGGGTCGTCATCGTGCTGGCTCCAGCAGCCTTCCTCGGCCTTGTGCACGTGGCCAGTGGTCAGCTCTCGCTTGCCTGGCTGATCGTCGCCGCGCTCGGCCTCGGCTGTGCGCGATGGCCCGACAGTAGCGTCCCGCTGGCCAGTTCGGTGTTGCTGGGCCTGATCTGGGTCGTCGCCGTGGCCGACTTCTCGTGGCTGGTGGTGCCGGCATCCCTGGTCGGGCTGGCCGGGCATGCCGCGACGGCATTCGTGGCAGGAGCGCCCGATGACGCCGCAGTGGATCGCACCCTTGGGCGGCTATGGACCCGGCGCCTCGTAACGGTCTCGGCGGGGACCGCAGTCGTAGCCGTCGTCGCCCGGACGCTGTTTGGAGGGAGCATTCCCGGTTCGAGAATCCTCACTGCACTGACTCTGGTGGGTCTCGCCGGCTGGATGCTGGCCTTGGGACGGGGCGACCCGTCGCCAGACCCCGTAGCGTCCGCGAACGCTTGTGGTGTTTGTCGCCCCAACAGCGCTCGGCCCGTCCACTGCCCGCTAGAGCTTC